>NZ_JBIUTJ010000004.1:0-801263 GCF_044741845.1 Streptomyces sp. NPDC088097 | reverse complement strand
ACGCCCGGTTACATTTCGAACCCGGAAGCTAAGCCTTTCAGCGCCGATGGTACTGCAGGGGGGACCCTGTGGGAGAGTAGGACGCCGCCGAACAACCCGCCCTTTTAGCTCAGTCGGTAGAGCGTCTCCATGGTAAGGAGAAGGTCAACGGTTCGATTCCGTTAAAGGGCTCAGCACATCAGAGAAGGCCCCCGCCACTATGGCGGGGGCCTTTTTTGCGTTCCGGGTCCGGGCGGTACGGGGAGCGGGCCGGAGCCCGCCCTCCGCACCCCTCGTGCCGGGGCCGTGCTCGGTGTCAGTCGCCCTCGCGCTGGTGCGGGACGCGGAAGGCGAGGATCGCCATGTCGTCCGATGCGGGTTCCGCCGCGAAGCGTTCCACCGCGCGTAGGACGCGGGAGGCCACCGCGCCGGCCGTGAGGCCCGTGCACGTGGTGAGGACCTCGGCCAGGCCGTCGTCCCCGAGCATGCGGGTGCCCTCGCGGCGCTCCGTCACGCCGTCCGTGACGCAGAGGAGTACGTCGCCCGGGTCCAGGGTCAGGGTCTGCTCGTACAGGCTGAGGTCCTCGATCACCCCGAGCAGGGGTTGGGGCTCGGCCGCGGCCAGGACCTCGCCGTCGGGGCGCAGGCGCAGCGGCAGTGGATGCCCGGCGCAGACGACCTTCATCAGGGCGCCGCCGTCCGGCTGCGGGTGGAGCTCCCCGTAGAGGAGGGTGAGGAAGCGGCTGCGGGCGCCCTCGTCGAGGATGGCCGCGTTCAGGCGCTCCAGGACCGCCGGGCCTCCGAGGCCCTCACGGGCCAGCAGGCGCAGGGCGTGACGGGCGAGGCCGGTGACGGCCGCCGCTTCCGGGCCCGTGCCGCAGACGTCGCCGATGGCGAAGCCGTACACGCCCGCGCGGATCGGGAAGACGTCGTAGAAGTCGCCTCCCACCTCGTTGCCCTCGCCGGCCGCGCGGTAGATGACCTCGACCTCCATGCCGGGGATGGCGGGGGAGCCGGGCGGCAGCAGGCTGCGCTGGAGGGAGCGGCTGATCGCCGTGCGCTCCGAGTAGAGACGGGCGTTGTCCAGGGCCAGGGCGGCCCGTCGGGACAGGTCGTCGGCCAGTTCCAGGATCTCCTGGCGGAAGTGTTCCTCGCTGGGTCGGCCGAGGGTGAGCAGGCCGATCACGCGGTTGCGGGCGAGGAGCGGCAGGACCACCGTGTCGCCGCCGACGGCCGTGGCGGCCTCCGGCCAGGGGCGGGCCCCGGCCTCGCGGACCGGTTCGGGCGGGTTCACCCGGGCCAGGAGGGCCTTAAGGCCGTCGATGCGCTCCTCGTCCTCGTGCAGGACGTAGGCGAGGTACGGGTCGGAGGCCTGGTCGGCGATCGTGTAGACGGCGCACCAGGTGGCCAGGGTGGGGACGGTCATCTGGGCCATGAGGGCCAGGGTCTGATCCCGGTCCAGGGTGCCGGCGAGTAGGTCGGAGGCCTCGACGAGGAAGGAGAGGGAGCCGCGGCGCAGGCGTTCCAGCTCGCCGAGGCGAGCCGATTCGACGGCCAGGGCGATGCGGTCGGCGGCGAACTGCAGGCGCAGGGCGTCCTCGTTGCCGTAGCGGCCCGGAGTCTCGGCGGCGACGCCGAGGGAGCCGGTCAGTCGGCCCTCGACCTTCAGCGGGACGGTGACGGCGGACCGCATGCCGGTGGCCTCCAGGAGCGGCACGGCTCCGGGGACGGCGGGGAGGTCCTCGTGGACGGCGGGCATGCGGGCGGAGCCGTAGCGGTTGGTGCCTGCCTCCACCGGGACGCGGGCGAAGCGCTGACGGGTGGACGGCAGGCCCGTGGTGGCGCGCACCTCCAGCTCCGTCTCGTCGTCGGTGGCCAGCAGCAGGAAGGCGGCGTCGGCGTCGAGCATGTCGCGGGCCCGTTCGACGGTGCGCTGGAGGAGGCCCTCCAGGTCGTCGGGGGCGGGGGAGCCGATGAACAGCTCGAAGGGGTCCGCCGCCCTGGGCTCGCCGTGCGGGCCGCCGTCCGTGGACGGGACCCGTACGGGGCTCTGGAGCAGCGCGCGCTCGTCGTCGTGGACGAGGAGGCAGACGATGGACGGTTCCCCGTGGGCGTCGCGGACGCGCAGGTGGGAGGCGTAGACGGGGATGACGCGGCCGTCGGCGCCGCGGATGCCGTAGCTGCCCTCCCAGCGGGACAGGCGCAGGGCCTCGGCGATGCCGGTGCCGGTGCCGGGGGTCTGGGGCCAGGCGGCGATCTCGGCCAGCGGGCGACCCACGGCCTTCTCGGCGGGGTGGCCGAAGATGTGCTCGGCGTCGTCGTTCCAGGCGGAGACGGCGTCGGAGGAGTCGATCTGGAGGACGGCCACGCGGACCCGGCTGTCGGCGAGCGGCAGGAAGGTGTCCGGGACCACAGGGCCCGCGGAACGGGTACCGACCGGACGGTCCGGCATGTCGAGGCGGAACCACACGTGCTTGTGGGTGGCCGTGTACTCGACGCCCCAGCGGGTGGCCAGGGCGGCGCAGAGCATCAGACCGCGCCCGCTCTCGCGGTCGGGATCGGCGTACGGGCGCTCGCCGGGGTGCTGGAGCGGAAGCTCACGCTCCGGGTACCGGTCGGCGACCTCGACGCGTACGCCCTCCTCCGCGCGCAGGCACAGGACTTCGGCCCGGGTGCCGGCGTGGACCACGGCGTTGGTGACCAGCTCGCTGGTCAGGACCACCGCGTCGTCGATGATGTCCGCGAAGCCCCAGCCCTGCAGAGTGTCGCGGACGAACGCGCGGGCGGCGGCGACCGAGCGCCCTTGCGGATCGAAACTGGCAGCCGCCCGTGCCGTGATCACGAGTCTCCTTCGACGAGGTGGACATCGGGTGCCAGGTTACTTACCTTCTTGGCGCCCAGGAGCCGTCGTGGGGGATTCCACCCACGGGGTGCGGACGGTGTGCGATGGTGCCGAAGGTTATGGCCGGGTTCGGTCGGGGTGAAACACTGGGCAGGCTTGGAGAGCCGGGTAGTGGATGTTCGGATGTCCGGTGGAACAGCGGTCGACCCTTTCGGGAGGGACACGGTGGAGTCTGGCGCAGCGGTGCGGCGTACGGGAACGCGCCCCAAGGGGGGTCGGTCTCGGCGCGGCAGTACGACCGAGGTGGATACCGCCGCTCTGAACCGGTTGCTCACTGCCTTGGTGTCCATGCGGGACGGAAACTTCCGCAAGCGCCTGACGGTGTCCGGCGAGGGCGTGATGGCGGAGGTCGCCGCCGTCTACAACGAGGTCGCCGACCGCAACCTCCACCTGACCGGTGAGCTGTCGCGGGTGCGGCGCATGGTCGGGCGCGAGGGGAAGTTGAGCGAGCGGCTGGAGACGGGGGCCTGCGAGGGCTCCTGGGCGGCCGCGATCGACGCCTCGAACCAGCTGGTGGACGATCTGGCGCGGCCGGTGTCCGAGGTGGGCCGGGTGCTGTCGGCGGTGGCCGAGGGCGACCTGGACCAGCGGATGGACCTGCGCACACAAAGCTCCGACGGGGTCGGGCACCCGCTGCGCGGGGAGTTCCTCAAGGTCGGGCGTACGGTCAACAACCTGGTCGACCAGTTGTCGGCGTTCACCGACGAGGTGACGCGGGTGGCGCTGGAGGTCGGTACCGAGGGCAAGCTCGGCGGCCAGGCCCAGGTGCGCGGGATGTCCGGGTCCTGGAAGGATCTGACCGACTCCGTCAACACGATGGCGTACCGGCTCACCGCCCAGGTGCGTGACATTGCTCTCGTCACGACGGCCGTCGCGAAGGGCGATCTCTCGCGCAAGGTCACGGTGCACGTGGCCGGCGAGATGCTCCAGCTGAAGAACACCGTGAACACGATGGTGGACCAGCTGTCGTCCTTCTCCTCCGAGGTGACCCGCGTCGCCCGCGAGGTGGGTACGGAGGGCGAGCTCGGCGGCCAGGCGAAGGTGCCCGGGGTCGCGGGGGTGTGGAAGGACCTCACGGACTCCGTCAACACGATGGCGGGGAACCTGACGGCCCAGGTGCGCGGGATCGCGCAGGTCACGACGGCCGTCGCGAACGGCGACCTGTCGCAGAAGGTACGGGTCAGCGCGCGCGGCGAGGTCGCGCAACTGGCCGAAACGATCAATCAGATGACCGAAACCCTTCGGACCTTCGCGGACGAGGTCACGCGTGTGGCCAGCGAGGTCGGCGCCAAGGGGCTCCTGGGCGGCCAGGCCCAGGTTCCGGGGGCGGCCGGTACGTGGAAGGACCTCACCGACTCGGTGAACACGGTCTTCCGCAACCTCACGACGCAGGTCCGCGACATCGCGCAGGTGACCACGGCGGTCGCCAACGGCGACCTGTCGCAGAAGGTCACGGTCAACGTGGCCGGCGAGATGCTGGAGCTGAAGAACACCGTCAACACGATGGTGGACCAGCTCCAGTCCTTCGGCGCCGAAGTGACACGTGTGGCCCGCGAGGTCGGCGTCGAGGGCGAGCTGGGCGGTCAGGCGCAGGTGCCGGGGGCGGCCGGTACGTGGAAGGACCTCACCGACTCGGTGAACACCGCCTTCCGCAACCTCACCGGGCAGGTCCGCAACATCGCGCAGGTGACCACGGCGGTCGCCAACGGCGACCTGTCCCAGAAGGTCACGGTGGACGTCTCGGGCGAGATGCTCCAGCTGAAGAACACCGTGAACACGATGGTGGACCAGTTGTCCTCCTTCGCCGACCAGGTCACGCGGATGGCGCGCGACGTGGGCACGGAGGGTCGGCTGGGCGGCCAGGCCCGGGTGGAGGGCGTGTCGGGCACCTGGAAGGAACTGACCGACTCCGTCAACTTCATGGCGGGGAACCTGACCTCGCAGGTGCGCCAGATCGCCCAGGTCACCACGGCGGTGGCGCGCGGTGACCTGTCGCAGAAGATCGACGTGGACGCCCGGGGCGAGATCCTGGAGCTGAAGAACACCATCAACACGATGGTCGACCAGCTCTCGGCCTTCGCCGAGCAGGTGACCCGCGTCGCCCGCGAGGTGGGTACGGACGGACGGCTCGGTGGGCAGGCCCAGGTGCCGGGCGTGGCCGGGGTGTGGCGCGACCTGACCGACTCGGTGAACGGCATGGCCGGGAACCTGACCTCGCAGGTCCGCAACATCGCGCAGGTCGCCACGGCGGTGGCGCGCGGCGATCTGTCGCAGAAGATCGACGTGGACGCCCGGGGCGAGATCCTGGAGCTGAAGAACACCCTGAACACCATGGTCGACCAGCTCTCGAACTTCGCGGAGCAGGTGACCCGGGTGGCCCGGGAGGTGGGCACCGAGGGCATCCTCGGCGGCCAGGCCGAGGTCAAGGGTGTCTCCGGCACCTGGAAGGACCTCACCCAGTCCGTCAACTTCATGGCGAACAACCTGACCTCGCAGGTCCGCAACATCGCCGAGGTCACCACCGCGGTGGCCATGGGCGACCTCTCCAAGAAGATCACCGTCGACGCCAAGGGCGAGATCCTCGAACTGGTCACGACGGTCAACACGATGGTGGACCAGCTGTCCTCCTTCGCGGAGCAGGTGACCCGGGTCGCCCGCGAGGTGGGTACGGAGGGCATCCTCGGCGGTCAGGCCCGGGTGCGCGGGGTCACCGGCATCTGGAAGGACCTCAGCGACAACGTCAACACGATGGCGGGGAACCTGACGGCCCAGGTGCGCGGGATCGCGCAGGTCTCGGCGGCCGTCGCCAACGGCGACCTGACGAAGAAGGTCACCGTCGAGGCGCGCGGCGAGGTCGCGCAGCTCGCGGACACCGTGAACACGATGGTCAAGACCCTGTCCTCCTTCGCGGACGAGGTCACGCGGGTGGCCCGCGAGGTGGGCACGGAGGGCCGCCTCGGCGGTCAGGCGCACGTCCCCGGGGTCTCGGGCACCTGGAAGGACCTCACCGACTCGGTGAACTTCATGGCCTCGAACCTCACCGGTCAGGTGCGGCAGATCGCCATGGTCACGACCGCCATCGCCAAGGGCGACATGACCAAGAAGATCGACATCGACGCGCGCGGTGAGATCCTCGAACTCAAGACGACCATCAACACGATGGTGGACCAACTGTCCTCCTTCGCCGACCAGGTGACCCGGGTCGCCCGCGAGGTGGGCACCGAGGGCATCCTCGGCGGCCAGGCTCGGGTGCGCGACGTCGACGGCACCTGGCGGGACCTGACCGAGTCCGTGAACGAGATGGCCGGGAACCTCACCCGGCAGGTCCGCGCCATCGCGGCCGTGGCCACGGCTGTGACCCGCGGGGACCTGAGCCTGAAGGTCGACGTGGACGCGGCGGGAGAGATCCAGGTCCTCCAGGACAACATCAACACGATGATCGTGAACCTGCGCGACACCACCCTGGCCAACAAGGAGCAGGACTGGCTCAAGGGCAACCTCGCCCGCATCTCGGCCCTGATGCAGGGCCGCCGCGAGCTGGACGACGTGGCCTCGCTGATCATGAGCGAGCTGACCCCGGTGGTCTCGGCGCAGCACGGCGCCTTCTTCCTGGCCCTGCCGTCCGGCGGGGCCCCGGAGATCGGGACGGAAGGGGCAGGCGAGGGCTCGTACGAGCTGCGGATGCGCGGGAGTTACGCGTACGCGGGCGGCCAGATGCCCACCTCCTTCCGGCCGGGGGAGGGGCTGATCGGGACGGTCGCCGAGGAGAAGCGGACGATCCTCGTCGAGAACACCCCGCCCGGCTACCTGCGGATCTCCTCGGGGTTGGGCGAGGCTCCGCCGGCGCACGTGATCGTGCTGCCGGTGCTCTTCGAGGGGAAGGTGCTCGGCGTCATCGAGCTGGCCTCCTTCACGCAGTTCACCCAGATCCAGAAGGACTTCCTCAGTCAGATCGCCGAGATGATCGGCACGAGCGTCAACACCATCTCCGTCAACTCCAAGACGGAGATGCTCCTCAAGCAGTCCCAGGAGATGACCGAACAACTGCGGGAGCGTTCCGACGAGTTGGAGAACCGGCAGAAGGCCCTCCAGGCCGCCAACGCGGAGCTGGAGGAGAAGGCCGAGCTGCTCGCCCAGCAGAACCGGGACATCGAGGTGAAGAACACCGAGATCGAGGAGGCCCGGCAGGTCCTGGAGGAGCGCGCCGAGCAACTCGCGGTCTCGATGCGGTACAAGAGCGAGTTCCTGGCGAACATGTCGCACGAGCTGCGCACC
Organism: Streptomyces sp. NPDC088097; assembly: GCF_044741845.1. Classification (NCBI taxonomy): domain Bacteria; kingdom Bacillati; phylum Actinomycetota; class Actinomycetes; order Kitasatosporales; family Streptomycetaceae; genus Streptomyces; species Streptomyces sp. NPDC088097. The sequence continues at coordinate 794,107 of NZ_JBIUTJ010000004.1, read as the reverse complement.
CCGCTCAACTCGCTGCTGATCCTCGCCAAGCTGCTCGCGGACAACGCGGACGAGAACCTCTCGCCCAAGCAGGTGGAATTCGCCGAGACCATCCACGGCGCCGGCTCCGACCTGCTCCAGCTGATCAACGACATCCTCGACCTGTCGAAGGTGGAGGCCGGGAAGATGGACGTCTCCCCGACCCGGATCGCGCTGGTGCAGCTGGTGGACTACGTGGAGGCCACCTTCCGCCCGCTCACCGCGGAGAAGGGCCTCGACTTCTCGGTACGGGTCTCCCCGGAGCTGCCCGCCACCCTGCACACCGACGAGCAGCGCCTCTTGCAGGTGCTGCGCAACCTGCTCTCCAACGCGGTGAAGTTCACCGACAACGGGGCCGTGGAGCTGGTGATCCGGCCGGCCGGGTCCGATGTGCCGATGGCCATCCGGGAGCAGTTGCTGGAGGCGGGGTCGCTGCGCGACGCGGACGCGGACCTGATCGCCTTCTCGGTGACCGACACGGGCATCGGCATCGCGGCGAGCAAGATGCTGGTGATCTTCGAGGCGTTCAAGCAGGCCGACGGCACCACCAGCCGCAAGTACGGCGGCACGGGCCTCGGCCTGTCCATCAGCCGGGAGATCGCCCGCCTGCTGGGCGGCGAGGTCCACGCGGCCAGCGAGCCCGGTCGGGGTTCCACCTTCACCCTGTACCTGCCGCTGCACCCGAGCGAGCTGCCGCCCCAGGGGTACGCGCCGCCCACCCCGGGCGGGGCGCGCGGGGAGTACCGCAGGACGGCCGAGGAGGTCCGGGAGGCGGACCCCGTGGTCCAGGCGCCCGTGCCCGTGGAACCGGCCCCCGTACGGCAGGCACTGCCCGCGGCGGAGCCCGTCGCGCAGGGATCCTCGGCGCTCTTCCGTCGCCGGCGCAAGCCGCCGACCGACGCGCCGGCGCGCACCGAGGTGCCGGGCCGGCAGGACGCCGGGGCGTGGGAGCTGGACGAACCGCTGCCGGTGGCGCCGCGGACGTACGACTTCCACGGCGAGCGGGTGCTCATCGTCGACGACGACGTGCGCAACGTCTTCGCGCTCACGAGCGTGCTGGAACAGCACGGGCTCGCGGTGCTCTACGCGGAGAACGGACGGGAGGGCATCGAGGTCCTGGAGCAGCACGACGACGTCTCGCTGGTGCTGATGGACATCATGATGCCGGAGATGGACGGATACGCGACGACCTCGGCGATCCGGCGGATGCCGCAGTTCGCGGGTCTGCCGATCATCGCGCTGACGGCGAAGGCGATGAAGGGGGACCGGGAGAAGGCCATCGACTCCGGGGCCTCCGACTACGTGACCAAGCCGGTGGAGCCCGACTACCTGCTGACGGTCATGGAACAGCACATGCGGGGAAACTGACCGGTGCGGGCGGTGTGGTCGGTGGGCGGACGGGGAACCATCTGTCCTCCGCCCACGTTTCCGCTACGTGCACAGTGACATCTTGGTGACAGGGTGTGGCGATCTCGGGACTGGGGCTACGATGACCGGCACAAGGACGGACGGCGCAAGGATGCCGTCCTCTGGGGTGGGGCCCGGCGCACAGGCCGGAGCCAGGAGCCGGGGAGGCCCCGTGTCGGGGCGAGGAGGACAGGGCATGGTGCAGAAGGCCAAGATCCTCCTGGTCGACGACAGGCCGGAAAATCTGCTGGCGCTGGAGGCCATCCTCTCCGCGCTCGATCAGACACTGGTCCGGGCGTCGTCGGGGGAGGAAGCGCTCAAGGCGCTGCTGACGGACGATTTCGCGGTCATCCTGCTGGATGTCCAGATGCCGGGCATGGACGGATTCGAGACGGCCGCGCACATCAAGCGCCGTGAGCGGACCCGCGACATCCCGATCATCTTCCTGACCGCGATCAACCACGGTCCGCACCACACCTTCCGCGGGTACGCGGCGGGCGCGGTGGACTACATCTCGAAGCCGTTCGACCCGTGGGTGCTGCGCGCCAAGGTCTCGGTGTTCGTGGAGCTCTACACGAAGAACTGCCAACTGCGCGAGCAGGCGGCCCTGCTGCGCCTCCAACTGGAGGGCGGCGGTTCCAACGGCGAGGGCAGCAAGGAGACGGCCGGGCTGCTGGCCGAACTGTCCGCGCGGCTCGCGGCCGTCGAGGAGCAGGCCGAGGCGCTGACCAAGCAACTCGGCGAGGACTCCGCAGACGCCGGGGTGGTGGCCACGGCCGCACACCTGGAGCGCAAACTGACCGGCCTGCGCCGGGCCCTGGACGCCTTGGAGCCCGGTACCGGCGGGGTCAGCCCCGTACTCCCCGCCCAGGGCTGAGGGCGGCGGGCGGACAAAGGGGTGCCGCTCCGCCCGGACGCCCCGGCCCCGCGCGGCCGTCGGTTCTGGCGGCCCGTCAAAGCGCGTACGCACGCGGCGACACGAACGGGTGAAGGGGTGGGCAGACACTCGCACCGGCGTGCGCACGGGTAACCTCGGGCCCATGGCCTCAAGTACGTCCGGCAAGGGTTCCCAGAGCACCGCGGGCACCGCGAAGAGCCGCGCCGGCCGTACGACGGCGCCGGCCAAGAAGGCGTCCCCCGCCGCCAAGCCGCCCGCCAAGAAGGCCGCGGCGGCCCGGCGCGCCCCGGTCAGGAAGGTCGCCGCCAAACCGGCGCCGTCCCCGACGGGCGGCGTGCTGCGGCTGGTGCGCGCCTGTTGGCTCGGTCTCGCGCACGCCGTCGGCGCGGTCTTCCGCGGCGTCGGTCGGGGCGCCAAGAACCTCGATCCCGCACACCGCAAGGACGGCTTGGCCCTGCTGCTGCTCGGCCTGGCCCTGATCGTCGCCGCCGGGACCTGGTCGAACCTGAGCGGGCCCGTCGGGGACCTGGTCACGATGCTGGTCACCGGCGCCTTCGGACGTCTCGACCTGCTCGTGCCGATCCTGCTCGGCGTGATGGCGGCGCGCTTCATCCGCCACCCCGAGCAGAGCGACGCCAACGGCCGCATCGGCATCGGCCTGTCCGCGCTGGTCATCGGCGTCCTCGGGCTCGTCCACATCGCCTGCGGGGCGCCCGGCCGGGACGAGGGCACCACCGCGATGCAGAACGCGGGCGGGCTCATCGGCTGGGGTGCCTCCAAGCCGCTGATCTTCACCATGGGCGCGCCCCTGGCGGTGCCGATGCTGGTGCTGCTCACGATCTTCGGGCTGCTCGTGGTCACGGCCACCCCGGTCAACGCGATCCCGCAGCGGATGCGGCGCCTCGGGATCCGGCTCGGGATCATCGCGCCGAACGCGTACGACGAGGGGTACGGGGAGCCCGGGGACGCCGTGGACGGGCAGGACCGGTCGGACCGGGCGGACCGTCACGACCCGGAGCGGTGGCGGGCCCGCAACGGCGCCCCCGCCGACCCCGCCGGTGCGGCGGCGGAGGCGGCCCTCGCCCGGCGCCGCCGACCGCGGCGCGCCGCCGGCCGTCCGGGGGAGCGGGAGATGGACGCCGTCGACGTGGCCGCGGCGGCCGCCGCCGCGCTGGACGGGGTGGTCTACGGGGGGATGCCGCCGTCCCCGCTCGTCGCCGACCTCACCCAGGGGATCTCGCCCGGTCGGGAGGGCGTGGAGGTCACCGCCCCGGTGCCGCCGGCCCGCGAGGGACGCCCGGCAGCCGCGGGTTCGGCGGGCGCGAGCCCGGCCACCGCGAGCCCTGCCCCCGCCGCCCCGACTCCCGCGACCGCCCCCGCCCCGGCCCCCGCCGAGGAGGCGCCCCACGAGCGCACCGCCGCCGCCTCCGGGAACCTGTCGGTGCCCGACCTGACGAAGGCCCCGCGCGAGTCCGAGTCCCTGCCGCCCCGCGCCGAGCAGCTCCAACTGCGCGGGGACATCACGTACGCGCTGCCCTCCCTGGACCTGCTGGAGAAGGGCGGGCCCGGCAAGACCCGCAGCGCCGCGAACGACGCGGTGGTGGCGTCGCTGAGCAACGTGTTCACCGAGTTCAAGGTGGACGCGCAGGTCACCGGCTTCACCCGGGGGCCGACGGTCACCCGCTACGAGGTCACCCTCGGCGCGGCGGTGAAGGTCGAGCGGATCACCGCGCTGGCCAAGAACATCGCCTACGCGGTGGCCTCCCCGGACGTCCGCATCATCAGCCCGATCCCGGGCAAGTCGGCCGTGGGCATCGAGATCCCGAACACCGACCGCGAGATGGTCAACCTGGGCGACGTCCTGCGCCTCGCGGACGCCGCCGAGGACGACCACCCGATGCTGGTCGCGCTCGGCAAGGACGTCGAGGGCGGCTACGTCATGGCCAACCTCGCGAAGATGCCGCACGTGCTGGTCGCGGGAGCCACCGGCTCCGGAAAGTCCTCCTGCATCAACTGCCTGATCACCTCGGTCATGGTCCGGGCCACCCCGGAGGACGTCCGGATGGTGCTCGTCGACCCCAAGCGCGTCGAGCTGACCGCCTACGAGGGCATCCCGCACCTGATCACCCCGATCATCACCAACCCCAAGCGGGCCGCCGAGGCCCTCCAGTGGGTGGTGCGCGAGATGGACCTGCGCTACGACGACCTGGCCGCCTTCGGCTACCGCCACATCGACGACTTCAACCGGGCGATCCGCGAGGGCAAGATCAAACTGCCGCCGGGCAGCGAGCGGGAGCTGACCCCGTACCCGTACCTGCTGGTGATCGTCGACGAGCTGGCCGACCTGATGATGGTTGCCCCGCGGGACGTCGAGGACTCGATCGTCCGCATCACGCAGCTGGCCCGCGCGGCCGGCATCCACCTGGTGCTCGCCACCCAGCGGCCCTCGGTGGACGTGGTCACCGGCCTGATCAAGGCGAACGTGCCCTCGCGCCTCGCCTTCGCCACCTCCTCGCTCGCCGACAGCCGCGTCATCCTCGACCAGCCCGGCGCCGAGAAGCTGATCGGCAAGGGCGACGGGCTGTTCCTGCCGATGGGCGCCAACAAGCCGGTCCGCCTCCAGGGCGCCTTCGTGACCGAGGACGAGATCGCCGGGATCGTGCAGCACTGCAAGGACCAGATGGCGCCCGTCTTCCGGCAGGACGTCACGGTCGGGCAGAAGCCGAAGAAGGAGATCGACGAGGAGATCGGCGACGACCTGGACCTGTTGTGCCAGGCGGCGGAGCTGGTGGTCTCCACCCAGTTCGGATCCACCTCGATGCTCCAGCGCAAGCTGCGCGTGGGTTTCGCGAAGGCCGGACGGCTGATGGACCTGATGGAGTCCCGGGGCGTGGTCGGCCCGAGCGAGGGTTCGAAGGCGCGCGACGTCCTGCTCAAGCCCGACGAACTCGACGGTGTGCTCGCGGTGATCCGGGGCGAGGAGCCGGCGTAGGACAGGGGTCTGAACGGCGCCCACCGGGCTCACTCGACCGAATGGACTCGGTACGGACTCGGAGGGCAACCGTTTCCCCCGGACGTGCGTCAAGTTGAGGGAGAAGCGGCGGGTACACCCGAAGCCATTCGGATGGCGTAGGGAGTGGACCCTCCGGTTGCCCCACCCTTTCGTCACCCCCCTAGACTGGGAATCCAGCAGGTGGCTACACGCTCGAAAGGCGCCCCCGTGTCCATCGGCAACGCCAACTCCCCCGAAGAAGAGCGGCCTTCGACCGACGACCGGTCCGAGGACCGCATCGTCGAACGTTCCGTCGAAGAGCCGTCCATCGGGACGGTCCTCAAGAAGGCCCGGATCGCCGCCGGGCTCACAGTCGACGAGGTCAGTTCCACCACCCGCGTGCGCATCCCGATCGTGCACGCGATCGAAGAGGACGACTTCACGCGGTGCGGCGGCGACGTGTACGCCCGCGGTCACATCCGTACCCTCGCCCGCGCCGTGCACCTCGATCCGGCACCCCTGATCGACACCTACGACGCGGCCCACGGCGGCCGGCCGGCGCCCACCCCGGCCGCGCCGATGTTCGAAGCCGAGCGCATCCGCCCCGAACGGCAGCGGCCCAACTGGACCGCCGCCATGGTCGCCGCCATCGTCGCCGTGATCGGCTTCGTCGGCTTCACCGCCTTCAAGGGCAGTGACGACCAGGGCAAGCACCCGGTGGCGGAAGGTTCCGCCTCCCCGCAGGCCGCGCCCAAGCAGCCCGCGGGCAAGCCGGCAGCACCGCAGCAGACCCCGAAGGCGCCCAAGCCGGAGCCCTCCGACAGCGCCATCGCGGCGGCTCCCAAGGACCTCGTCACCGTCGTCCTGACGGCCGACACCGGAGAGAGCTGGATCTCCGCCAAGGACCACAGCGGTCGACTGCTGTTCGACGGCACCCTCGCGCAGGGCGAGTCGAAGACCTTCACGGACAAGGAGTCCGTGGACCTGGTCCTCGGCGACGCGGGAGTGGTGAAGCTGTTCGTGAACGGCAAGGAGATCAAGGACGACTTCCAGGCGGGACAGGTCCAACGTCTCACCTACACCAAGGACGACCCCCGCCAGGGTCAGGCCCAAGCGGGCTGACCAGCACGGAACGAGAAATTCCAGATCCCCGGGATCCCGTACGGCTCCGGCCGTCGGGCCCGGGGATCTTCCGTTGGGGGGACGGGCGGCGGGGGCCGCCGTCGGGACGAAGTAGTCTTGAGTCCATGCCCGAACGCCGTACCGTCGCCCTTGTCACTCTTGGCTGCGCCCGTAACGAGGTGGACTCGGAGGAGCTCGCAGGCCGCTTGGCGGCGGATGGCTGGGAGCTCGTCGAGGACGCCGCGGACGCGGACGTAGCCGTCGTCAACACCTGTGGCTTCGTCGAAGCCGCCAAGAAGGACTCCGTAGACGCCCTCCTGGAAGCCAACGATCTCAAGGATCAGGGGCGCACCCAGGCCGTCGTCGCGGTCGGCTGCATGGCCGAGCGCTACGGCAAGGAACTCGCCGAAGCCCTCCCCGAAGCCGACGGGGTCCTCGGTTTCGACGACTACGCCGACATCTCCGACCGCCTCCAGACGATCCTCAACGGGGGCATCCACGCCTCCCACACCCCGCGCGACCGGCGCAAGCTGCTGCCGATCAGCCCCGCGGAGCGCCAGGACGCCGCCGTGGCCCTGCCCGGTCACGCGCAGGAGCCCGCCGAGGCCCCGGCCGACCTGCCGGACGGGCTCGCCCCCGCCTCCGGGCCGCGCGCGCCCCTGCGCCGCCGCCTGGACAAGAGCCCCGTGGCCTCCGTCAAGCTGGCCTCCGGCTGCGACCGCCGCTGCTCCTTCTGCGCCATCCCGTCCTTCCGCGGCTCCTTCATCAGCCGCCGCCCCAGCGACGTGCTGGGCGAGACGCGCTGGCTCGCCGAGCAGGGCGTCAAGGAGATCATGCTGGTCTCCGAGAACAACACCTCCTACGGCAAGGACCTGGGCGACATCCGCCTGCTGGAGACCCTGCTGCCGGAGCTGGCCGAGGTGGACGGCATCGAGCGCGTCCGCGTCAGCTACCTCCAGCCCGCCGAGATGCGGCCCGGCCTGATCGACGTACTCACCTCGACCCCCAAGGTCGTCCCGTACTTCGACCTGTCCTTCCAGCACTCGGCCCCCGACGTGCTGCGCGCCATGCGCCGCTTCGGCGACACCGACCGCTTCCTGGAACTGCTCGACACCATCCGCTCCAAGGCCCCGCAGGCCGGCGTCCGGTCCAACTTCATCGTCGGCTTCCCCGGCGAGAAGGAGTCGGACTTCGCCGAGCTGGAGCGTTTCCTCACCCACGCCCGCCTCGACGCCATCGGCGTCTTCGGCTACTCGGACGAGGACGGCACCGAGGCCGTCACCTACGAGAACAAGCTGGACGCGGAGACCATCGCCGAGCGCCTCGCCCACATGCAGCGGCTCGCCGAGGAACTGACCTCCCAGCGCGCGGAGGAGCGGATCGGCGAGACTCTGGAGGTGCTCGTCGAGACCGTCGTGCCCCTCGACGAGGCCGAGGAGGGCGAGGGTGCCTACGGGCGCGCAGCCCACCAGGCCCCCGAGACCGACGGTCAGGTCGTCTTCACGGACGGCGCGGGACTGGTCCCCGGGCGTATCGTCACGGCAAAGGTGGTCGGCACCCTGGGCGTGGACCTGGTGGCCGAGCCCCTGGGACTGGAATTCGAGGAGGCGACCGGATGACCGGAGTCCCGGCATCGACGGCGGGCGGGACCGGCCGCCGGCCCGCGCCCGGCGCGAAGCTCGGGGCCGCGGCCGTCAATCAGGCCAGCCTGTGGAACATCGCCAACATCCTGACGATGATCAGGCTCGTCTTGGTGCCGGGATTCGTCATGCTGCTGCTCGCCGACGGGGGCCATGACCCCGTCTGGCGGGCGCTCGCCTGGGCCGCCTTCGCCGTGGCCATGATCACGGACATCTTCGACGGGCACCTCGCCCGCACATACAACCTGGTCACGGACTTCGGCAAGATCGCCGACCCCATCGCCGACAAGGCGATCATGGGGTCGGCACTGATCTGTCTGTCCTGGCTCGGGGACCTGCCCTGGTGGGTGACCGGCGTGATCCTCGGGCGGGAGCTGGGCATCACGCTGATGCGCTTCTGGGTCATCCGGTACGGGGTGATCCCGGCCAGTCGGGGCGGCAAGCTGAAGACCCTGGCCCAGGGCACCGCGGTGGGCATGTACGTCCTCGTGTTGACCGGGCCGCTCGCGACCTTGCGCTTTTGGGTGATGGCCGTCGCCGTCGTGCTGACCGTCGTCACCGCTTTGGACTACGTCCGTCAGGCCGTCGTGCTGCGCCGGGCCGGTCTGCCCGTGGAGCGGGCCGCTCAGTGACGCAGGGGCCGGGGGAGGCGTCGCAGGCCGCTCAGGGGGCCGCCGACGCCACGGGGACGGCCCGGGTGGCCGAGGACGTCCTGCGCCTGCTCGCGGAGCGTGAGCAGACGCTCGCGGTGGCCGAATCGCTGACCGGCGGCATGGTGGCCGCCGAGCTGACCGGCGTCCCGGGGGCCTCCCGGTCCTTCCTCGGCTCGGTCACGGCGTACGCCACCGAACTGAAGCACCGGATCCTCGGGGTGGACGCGGAGCTGCTCGCGGCCGAAGGGGCGGTGAACGCCCAGGTGGCGGCCGAGATGGCGGCCGGAGTCAGAACGCTGACCGGCGCCTCGTGGGGGATCGCGACGACCGGAGTGGCCGGTCCGGAGCCCCAGGACGGCCGACCGGTGGGCACCGTCTTCGTCGCCGTCGCGGGTCCGACGGGCAGGAAAACGGTCCGGCTGAGGTTGAACGGCTCCCGGACGGAAATTCGTAGGGAGAGTGCACGGACAGTGCTCGAACTCCTCTCGAGCGAACTCCGCGAGAATCTGCGGGGGCAGGATACGGAACAGAACGGGGGGATTTGATGTTTGCAGCCCTGAGTGAACACGACATCGCTCCCCGCACGGCCGCGGCGCGAGGCGGTACGGTGGGGCGTGAAGGTTACGGCTACACGGTCAGAGGAGGGAGCCACCGATGATTCTGCTCCGTCGCCTGCTGGGTGACGTGCTGCGTCGGCAGCGCCAGCGCCAGGGCCGTACTCTGCGCGAAGTCTCCTCGTCCGCCCGAGTTTCGCTCGGCTATCTCTCCGAGGTGGAGCGGGGGCAGAAGGAGGCATCCTCCGAGCTGCTCTCCGCGATCTGCGACGCGCTTGACGTACGGATGTCCGAGCTGATGCGTGAAGTCAGCGACGAGCTGTCGCTGGCGGAGCTCGCGCAGTCGGCCGCCGCAAGCGAACCGGTGCCGGCACCGGTGCGCCCGATGCTCAATTCGGTCTCCGTGGCCTCGGTCACGGGCGGTCCGGAACGGGTGACCATCAAGGCACCCGTGGAAGCGGTGAACGTCGTAGCCGCTTGAGCGTGCACATGAGCTTGTGAGCGTGGCGAGAGCCCCGGAAGGTGCGTGAGCACCGGCCGGGGCTCTCTGCCGTGCGCGTCGTATGCGGTTCCCGCGTCGTGTGCGGTCCTCGCCCGGAACGTTCTGGGTGCGGGGTCGGGAGCCGTGCGGGAGGATGGGCCCGTTCGGGAACCGGCCCGATGGGAGGTGGCCGTGCGGCGCTTGCTCATACCCCTCGCCCTGGCGATGGGGGCCCTGTGGTGGTGGGCCGTCCTGCGGCTGGCGCTGGCCCCGGGCGGGGCCGGGCCGGTGGAGGGCGCGGTGGCGGTGGGAGGCTGGGGGCTGGGTCTGCTGCCGGTGCACTGCACGCGGCGAGGACCCGTACGTCGGCGTCGGGAGGCCGCGGAGCGGAGCCGGGAGGCCGCGGCGCGGAGCGCGGACGCTACCAGGGCATCGACACTCCGCCGTTCGGACGCAGGATCTGGCCCGTCATGAAGGACGAGGCGTCCGAGGCCAGGTAGAGCACCGCCCGGGCGACGTCATCGGGCTCCCCGACCCGACGCAGCGGGGACATCCGGATCATGGCGGCCTCGGTCTGCTCCTGGACCTCGGGGCTGTGGCGGCCGGTCATCGGGGTGCGGATCCACCCGGGGGCGACCGCGTTGACGCGGATGCCGTGGGGGCCGCTCTCGGTGGCCAGGGTCTTCGTCAGTTGCACCACGGCCGCCTTGGCGGCGCTGTAACAGAGCAGTCCGGGCTGGGCGGCGTCCACGGCGCCGGAGGCCATGGTGACCACCGAGCCGGGGCGCCCGGCGGCGATCATGGCGCGGACGGCCTCCTGGCAGGTGCGCAGGACCCCCTTGAAGTTGACGTCCAGGATCCGGTCGAGGTCCTCGTCGGTGGTCTCCAGCACGCTGCTGGTGTGCATGACGCCGGCGATCGCGGCGGTGATGTCCAGGGGGCCGGCCGCCGCGACGGCGGCGCGCAGGGCGGCGCGGTCCGTCACGTCCAGGGGGTGGGCGGTCGCGGCGCCGCCGGCCTTCGTGATCAGGGCGCAGGTCTCGGCGAGGCCCGGCTCGTCGCGGTCCGCGCAGTGCACGGCCGCGCCGGAGGAGGCGAGCAGGACGGCGGTGGCGCGACCTATGCCACTGGCGGCTCCGGTGACGAGCGCGGTGCGGCCGGTGAGGTCGTACGGGGCGGTGGGTGTGGGCATGCAGGGACCGTACGAGCGGATCTGACGGGCCGTCAACTATGCGGGCGGTACCGGACCGGACTGGCAGCGCGGACACCAGTACGTGGGGCGGTCGTCCTGCGCCGCCTCACGGATCGCAGTGGCGCAGCGCAGGCAGGGTCGACGGGCGCGGCCGTAGACGAACAGCTCCCGGCCGGGGCGGTGGATTCCGGTGGTGTTGCGCCGGGCGGGGCGGTCCCCGATGTTGGCGGCCAGCAGGCGGTGGGCGGCGCCGGCGAGGCGGACCAGGGTGACGGGTGGATCGGGGAGGTCGCCGACGGGGGTCCAGGGGGTGACCCCGGCCAGGAAGCAGAGCTCCGACTTGTAGATGTTGCCGATGCCCGCGAGGTTGCGCTGGTCCAGGAGGGCCTCGCCCAGGGGGCGCGTCGGCGCGGCGAGGAGGCGCGCCGCGGCCGCGTCGGGGTCCCAGTCGGGGCCGAGGAGGTCGGGGCCGAGGTGACCGACCGCCCGGCCCTCCTCCGAGGTTCGCAGCAGCTCCAGCACCGGGAGGCGGTACCCGACCGCGGTGGAGTCGGCGGTGGCCAGCACGGCCCGGATCTCGTGGACGGGGCCGCCGTGCCACCGCTCGTCGGGGGCGAAGACGCGCCAGGCGCCGTCCATCCGGAGGTGGCTGTGGAGGGTGAGGCCGCCTTCGATGCGGGTCAGGAGGTGCTTGCCCCGGGGGAGGACCTCCAGGGTGGTGCGGCCGGTGAGGTCGGCGGTGGCGAAGCGGGGCACGCGCAGGTCGAAGGTGGTCAGGGGGCGGCCGGCGAGGGCGGCGTGGAGGCGGGCCGCCGCGCGGTGGACGCTGTCTCCTTCGGGCATGGGGACATTGTCGCGCGGGGCCGCGGGCGGGTGGGGGTGCGGCGGGGCGGGCGTCTGGGGTGTCGGCGCGCGCCGGCGCTCTCGTACGGGGTGGCCCTGGTGGGGGGCGTCTCGGGCGGTGGCGCCGTCACGCGCGGACCCCCTGCGGCGGGGGCGCCGCCGCAGGGGGTCCGGGGGTGGGTCCGTGGGTCCGGGGCCGGTGGGCCCGCGGGTTTCCGGCCGGGCGGGGCCCGGTCGGTCGCCCGTTACTTCCAGACGAGTTCCTTGTTCTTGCTCAGCGAGTTGTAGGGGTCGCCCCAGTACTCGGCCGCGGAGATCTTCGTCTGGGCCGAGGGCGCCAGGGCCACGGCGCAACTGGTCTGCGTCCGGCCGTTGGTGAAGCCCTTCGGCAGGCTCTCGTTCGGGCACTTCTCGAACGTGCCGATGATCGACACGCCCTGGGCCTCGCTGCCGTCACCGAGGAGGCCCTTGATGTGGCCCACGGAGGAGAACGACAGGTCCGTCGTGCCGGTGTTCTTGACCGAGTAACGGATGTAGTAGGGGATCATCCCCTTGACCTTGTCACCGAGCTTGAGCGCGTCCAGGTCGGCCGGGGCGCCCTGCTCGATCGCGGTGACGGTGAGGGCGATCTGGCCGCCCTTGTTGCTGCCGTAGCTGAACGGGATCTGCGCGGCCTCACCGATCTTGAACGTCTGGCCCGACTTCGCGGTGCCGCCGGCCCCGGCGACCGGGTCCCCGGTGGAGGCCGCGGAGGCGCTGGGCGCCGCCGAGGCGCCCGGTGCTCCGCTCGCGTACGGGTCGGCGGAGGACGGGGCGGCCGAGCCGGCGGGGGTACTCGGCTGCGCCGGGGTCAACTCCTCGTTGCCGTCCTTGCAGCCGGTGAGGACGAGGGTGCCCGCGACTGCCAGGCCGATCGCGCCCACGGTGGTTTTGCGCATGCTGAAGGTGCTCACTTTTCTGTTCCCCCATGTAGGAAAGCCGTTCGCACAGCGTCGAGTGCGACGTGTGTGATCACCTTGATAAAGCATGAATAAGTACTTCGACCGCTCCAGGGGCCTCTGGCAGCGGTTTCGTGACATGCCCAAGACATACGTGTCCGGGCTGAGACCGGTCGGCGGCCACCGGCTCCGCCTGCGGAGCCCCTCAGTCCCGCAGCCGCAGCCCCCTCGGTGTGGCGTGGAAACCGGCCGCCTCCAGGGTCGCCCCCAGCGGGGAGGTCAGGGCCGCCGACGCGTTGATCCGCTCCACCGTCAGGGCCGGTACGCCGCCCACGCGCGAGCCCGCCACCACGGCCTCCGTGGCCGCCGCCAGCCGCGGGTCCCCGGCCTCCGGCCAGGCCAGGAGGGTCTTGCCGCCCCGCTCCAGGTACAGGGTCAGCTCGCCGTCGACCAGCACCACCAGGGAGCCCGCCTTGCGGCCCGGCTTGTGGGTGGCCCCGGCCGGAGGCTCCGGCCAGGGCAGGGCGGCCCCGTACGCGTTCGCCGGGTCGGCCGCGGCCAGGACCACCGCCGCCAGCGGGGGCGGATTCCGCTCGGCAGCCCGCAATCGGTCCACCGCCCCGTCCATCGCGAACTGGGCGGCGCCCAGTCCCTCGACCACGTACCCCCGGCGGGCCTGGCCGCTGTCCTCGAAGGCCGACAGCACCCGGTAGATCGCGCTGAACCCGCCCTCGATCCCCTCCGCCGCCACCGCACCTCGCGTGACCACCCCGTGGCGGTCCAGCAGGGTGCGGGCCAGGGCGTGCGCGCGGTGCGTGGGGTCCGGAGCCTGCTCGGGGAGCAGCGACCAGCGGCCCGAGACCGTGGGCGGCCCGGTGCGGGAGACGGTCGCGCTCAGGGTGCCGTACCGGCCGCGGGGGACCGTACGGCGTGCCCGGTGCGCGGTCGCGCCCGCCGTGCGGCCGGAGCCAAGCAGGGAGCGCAGCGGGGCCAGGGTGTCGTTGGTCAGCCGGCCCGACCAGGCCAGGTCCCAGACGGCGGAGGACAGGTCCAGGTCGGAGGCCTCGGGATGGTCGGCGCGGACCGCCTCGGTCAGCTGCCGGAAGAAAAGGGCGTGCCCGGAGGAGAGGGCCTCCAGGACCGCCCGGTGCAGGGGGCCCGGATCCAGTGGGTGCGGCGGGGGGAGCAGCAGGGGCGCCGCGTCCGCCAGGTACAGGGAGATCCAGCCGTCCTTGCCGGGCAGGGCTCCCGCGCCCGCCCAGAGCACCTCCCCGGTCGTGGTCAGCTCGTCCAGCAGGGCGGGGGAGTACCCCGTCACCCGGGAGGGCAGGATCAGCCGCTCCAGCGCCGAGGCCGGGACCGGGGCGCCTTGGAGCTGCTCGACGGCGCGGGCCAGCCCGTCGATCCCGCGCAGGCCGCCGCCCAGGTGCTGCCACTGGGGCAGGAAGGTGGCCAGCGAGGCGGGCGGGACCGGCTCCAGCTCCTGGCGCAGCGCCGCCAGGGAGCGGCGCCGCAGCCGGCGCAGCACCGTCGCGTCGCACCACTCCTGACCGATGCCCGCCGGGTGGAACTCGCCCTGGACCACCCGGCCGGCCCCCGCGAGCCGGTGCAGGCCGCCCTCGGTGACCGCCGCGCCGAGGCCGAAGCGGGCCGCGACGGCGGCGGTGGTGAAGGGGCCGTGGGTGCGCGCGTAGCGGGCCAGGAGATCGCCGAGGGGGTCCTTGACCGGTTCGGTGAAGGCCTCCGGGACACCTACGGGCAGGGCGGTGCCCAGGGCGTCGCGCAACCGCCCCGCGTCCTCGATCGCCGCCCAGTGGTCCGCCCCGCCGATCCGGACCCGGATCGCGCGCCGGGCCGTCGCGAGGTCCGGAGCCCAGTCCGGCTCGGCTCCGCGCGCCGCCAACTCCGCCTCCGTCAGCGGGCCGAGCATGCGCAGCAGGTCCGCCACCGACTCGGCGTCCTTGGCGCGCCGGTCCTCGGTGAGCCACTGGAGCTCCCGCTCCAACTCCTCCAACACCTCGGCGTCGAGCAGTTCGCGCAGCTCCGCCTGGCCCAACAGCTCCGACAGCAGGCGGGAGTCCAGGGAGAGCGCCGCCGCGCGCCGCTCGGCCAGCGGCGAGTCCCCCTCGTAGAGGAACTGGGCGACGTAGCCGAACAGCAGGGAGCGGGCGAAGGGGGAGGGCTCGGGTGTGGTGACCTCGACGAGGCGGACCCGCCGGGCCTCGATGTCCCCCATCAGCTCGACCAGGCCGGGAACGTCGAAGACGTCCTGGAGGCATTCGCGTACGGCCTCCAGCACGATCGGGAAGGAACCGAACTCGGAGGCCACCTGGAGCAGTTGCGCCGCGCGCTGGCGCTGCTGCCACAGCGGGGTGCGCTTGCCCGGGCTGCGGCGCGGCAGGAGCAGGGCGCGGGCGGCGCACTCGCGGAAACGGGAGGCGAACAGCGCGGAGCCGCCGACCTGGTCCGTGACGATCCCGTTGACCTCGCCCCGGTCGAAGACGACGTCGCCGGCGCCGAGGGGGGCCTTCTCGTCGTCGAACTCGAAGGAGCCCACGTGGGCCGGGTCGTGGTCGAGCAGGTCCATCCCGAGCAGGTCGGCGTCCGGCAGGCGCAGCACGATCCCGTCGTCCGCGTGCATCACCTGGGCGTCCATCCCGTACCGCTCGGCGAGGCGGGCGCCGAGGGCCAGCGCCCACGGGGCGTGCACCTGGGCGCCGAACGGGGAGTGGATCACGACCCGCCAGTCGCCCAACTCGTCGCGGAACCGCTCCACGAGGACGGTCCGGTCGTCCGGGACGTGGCCGCACGCCTCGCGTTGCTCCGCGAGGTAGGCCAGCACGTTCTCCGCGGCCCAGGCGTCCAGGCCGGCCGCGAGCAGCCGCAGCCGGGCGTCCTCGGGGCCGAGCGCGCCCAGTTCGCGGAGGAAAGCGCCCAGGGCACGGCCCAGTTCGAGGGGGCGGCCGAGCTGGTCGCCCTTCCAGAACGGCAGCCGGCCGGGCACTCCGGGGGCGGGGGTGACCAGGACCCGGTCGCGGGTGATGTCCTCGATCCGCCAGGTGCTGGTGCCCAGGGTGAACACGTCGCCCACGCGGGACTCGTAGACCATCTCCTCGTCCAGCTCGCCGACCCGGCCGCCGCCCTTCTTCGGGTCGGAGCCGGCGAGGAAGACGCCGAACAGGCCGCGGTCGGGGATGGTGCCGCCGGAGGTGACGGCGAGGCGCTGGGCGCCGGGGCGCCCGGTGATCGTCCCCGCGACCCGGTCCCACACCACCCGGGGCCGCAACTCGGCGAAGGCGTCGGAGGGGTAGCGGCCCGCCAGCATGTCGAGCACGGCGGTGAACGCCGACTCGGGCAGCGCGGCGAAGGGCGCGGCCCGCCGCACGAGCGCGAGCAGCTCGTCCATCTGCCAGGTGTCCATCGCGGTCATCGCGACCACCTGCTGGGCGAGCACGTCCAGCGGGTTGGACGGGACGCGCAGGGCCTCGATGGAGCCGGTGCGCATCCGCTCGGTGACCACGGCCGCCTGGACGAGGTCGCCCCGGTACTTGGGGAAGACCACCCCGGTGGAGACCGCGCCCACCTGGTGGCCCGCGCGGCCGACGCGCTGGAGCCCGGAGGCCACCGACGGCGGCGACTCCACCTGCACCACCAGGTCGACGGCGCCCATGTCGATGCCCAGCTCCAGGCTGGAGGTGGCCACCACGGCGGGCAGCCGGCCGGCCTTGAGGTCCTCCTCCACCTGCGCCCGCTGCTCCTTGGACACCGAACCGTGGTGGGCGCGGGCCATCAGGGGCGGGGCGCCCTGGGCGGCGCCCGACTGGGCCATGATCTCGGCCGGGGGAGCGCCCTCCGGCAGGGCCCGGCCGGTGGCCCGTTCGTAGGCGATCTCGTTGAGCCGGTTGCAGAGGCGCTCCGCGAGGCGGCGGGAATTGGCGAACACGATGGTCGAGCGGTGGGCCTGGACCAGATCGGCGATCCGCTCCTCCACATGGGGCCAGATCGAGGGCTTGTCGCCGCCCTCGCGGCCCTCGGAGGCGGGGGAGCCGCCCAGTTCGCCCATGTCCTCGACCGGGACGACCACCGAGAGGTCGAACTCCTTGGTCGAGGGCGGCTGGACGATGTCCACCTTCCCGCGCGGGGCGAGGTAGCGGGCCACCTCCTCCACCGGGCGGACCGTCGCCGACAGCCCGATCCGGCGCGCCGGCCGCGGCAGCAGCTCGTCGAGCCGCTCCAGGGACAGGGCGAGGTGGGCGCCGCGCTTGGTCCCGGCCACCGCGTGCACCTCGTCCAGGATCACCGTCTCGATCCCGGCGAGGGCCTCCCGGGCCGCCGAGGTCAGCATCAGGAACAGCGACTCCGGGGTGGTGATCAGGATGTCCGGCGGCCGGGTCGCCAGCGCGCGCCGCTCCGCCGGCGGGGTGTCCCCGGACCGGATCCCCACCCGGATGTCCGGTTCGGGCAGCCCCAGCCGGGCCGACTCCTGCCGGATGCCCGTCAGCGGGCTGCGCAGGTTGCGCTCGACGTCCACCGCGAGGGCCTTGAGCGGGGACACGTACAACACCCGGCAGCGCTTCTTGGGCTCGGCGGGCGGCGGCACCGAGGCGAGCCGGTCCAGCGCGGCGAGGAAGGCCGCGAGGGTCTTGCCGGAGCCGGTGGGCGCCACGACGAGGACGTCGGAGCCCTCCCCGATCGCCCGCCAGGCGCCCTCCTGCGCGGCGGTCGGCGTGGCGAAGGCCCCCGTGAACCAGGAGCGGGTTGCGGGGGAGAACGAGTCGAGCGCAGCACCTGCCATGCCCCCATCGTGCACCCGGGCACCGACAACGGGCCGGACCTGGGAGAACGCCGTACGCCGGCGGGGCGCAGAATGGGGAGATGGGCACGGACGCGCGGGGCGAGACCGTCGGGCCGGCGGGACCGTTCGGGCCCGCCGGACCCGCTTCCGGCGCGTCCGCTTCTGGCACGGCCGGTTCCGGTGCGGCCGACTCCGGCGCTTTCGTCTCCGCCGGGCCCGCCGAAGGGCGGCGCGAGTGGGCCCGGCACTGGCAGTACGACCGGCTTCCCGGGCTGGACCTGCTGCGCGCCCACTACGTCCGCCACACCTTCCCCCGCCACGCCCACGACGGGTACGTCATCGCGGCCGTCACCGGCGGCATCGAGGAGATCGGCCTGCCCTCGCGCACCGTACGGGCCGGCCCGGGCAGCGTGGTCCTGATCAACCCCGAGGTGGCGCACACCGCCCGCGCCGGGGTCCCCGAAGGCTGGGCGTACGCCACCCTCTACCCCTCGCGGGCCCTGATCGCCGAGGTCGCCGACGAGCTGGCCGCCCTGCGAGGCACCCCGGGCTTCACCGTCGACATGGTCGCCGACCCGGCGGGATCCCGGGCCATCACCGAGGTCCACCGGGCCGCCGAGGCGGGCAACGCCCTGGCCGCCGACACCCTGCTGCGCGGGGTGGTCGCCCGGATGCTCGGCCGGCACGCGGGCCCGCTGCCGGCCCGTACCCCGCGGGGCGCGGGCGCCGCCGACGCCGAACGGGCCCGGGCCGTCCTGGAGGGGCGGATGGCGGACCCGCCCTCGTTGGAGCAGCTCGCGGCGGAGCTGGGCACGAGCCCCTTCGCCCTGCTGCGGGCCTTCCGCGCGCGCTACGGCATGCCCCCGCACACCTGGCTCACCGACGCCCGGGTCCGCCGAGCCCGACGGCTCCTCGACGCGGGCGCGCCGCCCGCCGAGGCGGCCGTCACCGTCGGCTTCACCGACCAGCCGCACCTGAACCGGCACTTCACCCGCATCGTCGGGGTGCCGCCGGGCGCGTACCGGCGGGAACGCGCCGCGGGCTAGGGGGCTGGTGGATCACGGTCGCCCCGGTCCCGGTCCCGGTCACCGCCCCCGGTCCCGCCTGCCGCTTCGTACCTCCGCGTCCGCAAGAACGTACAAGACCCGGCCGCGTCGGTCCGCGTACGTTCGAGGGGTGGGAGATCAACGGATGATGACGCAGGAGACCCCCCAGGGGGTCGCCGACGGACGGCCGAGGGCCGCCGTCGTACGGGACGCGCTCGGGGTGGGGGTGGCCGTCGGGCTGTCCGGGTTCGCCTTCGGGGTGACCGCGGCCGGGGCCGGGATCAGTACGCTCCAGGCCTGCGTGCTGAGCCTGCTGGTCTTCACCGGCGCCTCGCAGTTCGCGCTGGTCGGCGCGCTCGCGGCGGGCGGGAACCCCTTCACCGCCGCCGCCGGGGCCTTCTTCCTCGGCACCCGCAACGCCTTCTACGGGCTGCGGCTGTCCCAGCTCCTCGCGCTGCCCCGGCCGCTGCGGCCGCTCGCCGCGCACTGGGTCATCGACGAGACCACCGCCGTGGCGCTCGCCCAGCCCGACCGGAAGTCGGCCCGTCTCGGCTTCACCGTCACCGGGCTCTCCCTCTACGTGCTGTGGAACCTCACCACGCTGCTCGGCGCGCTCGGCGCCGAGGCCATCGGGGACACCGCCGCCTGGGGGCTGGACGCCGCCGGACCCGCCGTGTTCCTGGCGCTGCTCGCGCCGATGCTGAAGACCTCCACCGAGCGGGCCGTCGCCGTGCTCGCCCTCGTCCTGGGCCTGGGCTTCCTGCCCTTCCTGCCCGCCGGGGTGCCCGTACTGATCGCCGCGCTGGCCGCGCCCGCCGTGCTCTGGCTGAAGGGACGCCGCTCGTGAACGTCTGGACCGCCATCGGGATCACCGTCGTCGGTTGCTACGCCGTCAAGCTCGCCGGACTGCTCGTGCCGGCCGGGGCCCTGGAGCGGCCCGTCGTGCGCAGGCTCTCCGCCCTGCTGCCGGTCGCGCTGCTCGCCGCCCTCACCGCCCAGCAGACCTTCAGCACCGGCCACGAGCTGGTCCTCGACGCCCGGGCCGCCGGGCTCGCGGCCGCCGGGATCGCCCTGCTGCTGCGGGCCCCGTTCCTCCTCGTGGTCGCCGCGGCGGTGGTGGTCACCGCGGGCGTGCGGGCCCTGGGAGGCTGACGGTCGGGCCCAGCGGCCGCCCGTAGGCCCGCAGCGTCAACAGGGCCTCCAGGGTGGCGATCGGCCGCCGCTCCAGGGAACTGCCCGGCGCCCAGGCCCGGCGGTGTAAGGGCCAGCCGCCGTCCGGCTGTTGGTCGGCCGCCAGGAAGTCCAGCGAACGGCCCAGCTCCTCGTCGGTGAACCAGCCCCGGGCCAGGGAATCCGGCCGGCGCGCGTAGTCGTGCGGGAACAGCCGCTCGCCCGGCGCGTGCCCGGGGAAGGGCGGGTACTCCTCGGGCCGGCCCGGGTCGAGCACGGCCAGGCGCCGCTCGCGCACGAGCCGGCCCAGCCGGTCGGCCGCCGCCGAGGCGCGGGCCCGGTCGGGGACGCCGTCGAGGAAGGCCACCGCGCTCTGGATCTCGTACGGATCGCCCTGGCGCAGGTTCTCGACCCGGTCCCAGCAGAAGTCCGTGGCCCGGAACAGCCACGCGTGCCAGATCCGGTTGCGGTGCAGCAGCCCCACGACGGGCCCCGTGGTCAGCAGCTCGCCCGGCGGATCGTCGCGCACCGGGTGGTAGGGCGCGGTCGGATGGTCGCGCGGGCCCGGCCGGAGCAGGGGGAGCGCCCCGTCGGGGGTGGACACCAGGGTCAGGTGACGGCACAGCCTCTCGATGCGCTGCCCGGCGCAGCGGCCCAGGCCGTCGAGGATCCGCAGGGCGTGGGCCGCGTGCGGGGGCTGGCTCAGCGGTCCGCGCAGATCCGGATCGAGGGCGTGTCCGTAGCCCCCGTCCGCACCGAGGTAGGCGCCGAGGGCGGCGTCGACGGGGTCGGCGTCCCCGCCGAGGAAGTGGAACGCGAACCGGCGCTGCTCCAGCACCCGGGCCGTGAGCCAGATGAACTGCTCGGCGCGGGCCAGCGCGGCCGGTGCGACGGCCGGGGCCGGCGCGGGAGCTTCGTCTCCAGGCATGCGTGCCACCGTAGGGCGCGGGGGGCGGGCCGCAGGGGCGGAACGGGGCCGGTGCACTCTCCGGAGCGGGATACTGGAGTCATGCGGTTGACGATTTTCTGGGAACGGATGGCGGAGCACTTCGGTCCGGGCTACGCGGACTCCTTCGCCCGGGACCACGTGATGACGGAACTCGGCGGGCGCACCGTGCACCAGGCCCTCGACGCGGGCTGGGAGGCCAAGGACGTGTGGCGCGCGGTGTGTTCGGCGATGGACGTCCCCGCCTCGCTGCGCTGACACCGGGGCCGTATGCCCGTGAACCCGGCAGGTGGGACACACTGGACGGCGTGGCAGCGACAGACGACGACACCATCCGCCCGCCCGCGACCGAGCGGGCCGCGAGGATCCCCTCGCCCGCCGGAACCGTGGACACACCGGCCCAGGACGGCCCCGGGGCGACGGGGGCGACCGGCCCCGCGGCACCCGCCGGAGCGGGCGTCCCGGACCCCGAGGGTCCCGGAGGGCGTCCGCCCGCCGGCGCCCGGGTCGGGGGAGAGGCGCGGATGCCGAGGTGGCTGCCGCGCGCGGTGATCCTCGTCCTGGCCCTGATCGCCTGCTTCCAGCTCGGCAGCTGGGCCTTCCACCAGCTCATCGGGCTGCTGGTCAACATCCTGATCGCGTTCTTCCTCGCCCTCGCGGTCGAGCCCGCCGTCGCCAGGATGGCGGCCCGCGGCATGCGCCGCGGACTCGCCACGTTCCTGGTGTTCGTCGGGGTGTTCGTCGCGGGCGTCGGCTTCGTCGTGCTGCTCGGCTCGATGCTCGCCGGACAGATCGTCGACATGGTCGAGAGCTTCCCGGGCTACCTCGACTCGGTGATCAACTGGATCAACGCCACCTTCCACACCGATCTGTCCCGGCTGGAGATCCAGGACAGCCTGCTGCACTCCGACTGGCTCCAGAAGTACGTGCAGAACAGCGCGAGCGGGGTGCTGGACGTCTCCACCACCGTGCTGGGCGGCCTCTTCCGCCTGCTGACGGTCGGCCTGTTCTCCTTCTACTTCGCCGCGGACGGTCCGCGACTGCGGCGCGCGCTGTGCTCCGTACTGCCGCCCGCCAAGCAGTCGGAGGTGCTGCGCGCCTGGGAGATCGCCGTCACCAAGACGGGCGGGTACCTCTACTCGCGCGGGCTGATGGCGCTGATCTCCGGGGTCGCGCACTACGTCCTCTTCGCGCTGCTCGGCATCCCGTACGCGCCCGCGCTCGCGGTGTGGGTCGGACTGGTGTCCCAGTTCATCCCCACCATCGGCACCTACCTGGCGGGCGCCCTGCCGATGCTGATCGCCTTCACGGTCGACCCCTGGTACGCGGTGTACGTGCTCGGGTTCGTCGTCGTCTACCAGCAGTTCGAGAACTACGTGCTCCAGCCGAAGCTGACCTCGAAGACCGTGGACATCCATCCGGCGGTCGCCTTCGGATCGGTGATCGCGGGCACCGCCCTGCTGGGCGCGGTCGGGGCGCTCATCGCGATCCCGGCCGTCGCCACGCTGCAGGCCTTCCTCGGCGCCTACGTGAAGCGCTACGAGGTCTCCGAACCGGCGCCCGCGCCGGTCGCTACGCGCCGGGCGAGATGGTCACGGTGGCCAGGTAGGCGCTGATCGCCTCCTCGCAGGCGGCCTTGTCGAGGCCGGCTCCGCTCAACACGCCGTTGCCGTCCTCCAGCTCGACGAGGGCCAGCAGCACGTGCTCGGTGCCCACGTAGCCGTGGCCCAGGCGCAGGGCCTCGCGGAAGGTGAGCTCCAGGGCCTTCTTCGCGCGCGCGTCGAAGGGGACCAGGTCCGGGACGGGGTCGGCGGAGGGGGCGGGCAGGGCGGCGGTGACGGCGGCGCGCACGTCGTCCACCGAGAGCCGCGCGGGGCGCAGGCCCGCGACCCAGGCGCCCTGGGGCTCGGCGAGCAGGCCCAGCGCCAGGTGCTCGGGACGGATCTCGGTGTGGCCGGCCGCGCGGGCCTCGTTCTGGGCGCTGACCACGACGTTGCGGGCGCGGGGGGTGAACCGGCCGAAGCCCTGGTTCGGGTCGAGGCCGGGGTCGCCCTCCTTGTCCGCCTTGGGGACGAAGCGCTTCTGCGCCGCCTGACGGGTGACGCCCATGCTCCGGCCGATGTCGGTCCAGGAGGCGCCGGAACGGCGGGCCTGGTCGACGAAGTGGCCGATGAGGTGGTCCGCCACGTCACCGAGGGCCTCGGCGGCGACGACGGCGCCGCTGAGCTGCTCCAGGGTGTCGGTGTGGACCTTCTTGATGGCCTCGATCAGGTCGTCGAGGCGTACCGGGTTGGTCATGCGAACGGGTTCCACGTCGGGGTTCGTCATGACTGCAACCCTAGGTTGACACCTGGGGGGTGTCAACCTCTGGTTGTCAGTCGGGGTGCGACCGTCAGGCGGTCGGCTGCGGCGCGGTGGTCAGCAGGCCGAGCAGCTCGTCCATCTCGTTCCGCCAGAGGCGGTGGACGTTCATCCGGGTCGGCTTCTGCTGTCCGGGCAGCTGGATCCGGAAGGAGCTCCAGACGGCGTTGCGCTTGATCTCGGTGATCGTGCCGGCGACCTGCGCGGGCGGTATCGCGAACACGATCTCCTGCGGGCGGTTGCTCATCCGGCTCGCCTTGTGGAGGACCACGGCCTGCTCGGTGACGGTGACGAAGTAGTAGCTGAGGAACGCCTGGCCGATGAGGCCGAGCATGCTCATCAGCCACACGCTGGGGCCCGCGACGGCCTGGATCGTGACGAGGGGTCGGTCGGTGGGGTTCGCCTGGGTGAGGGCGTCGGCCACCTGCTGCTGGATCGTGGCCTTCTTGACGGCCATGGGTCCTCCTGAGCGGAAATTCGCGTCCCCCGTCGTCGGGGGCACCGCAGAGTATCGGCCGGCCGGGGGCGGTTTCGGGCCGGCCCGGGGGAGTGGTTCATCCGTCCCGGTATCGGCAACGGCGGGCCTCTCGGGGGAGTTGCCAGGTTGGGGCGGTGATCGTCCGGGGCGCCTCGTTCGCCCTGTCGGCCAACGCCGATGGCCCTCTTGTGAGTTGGGTGCGACCGTTTGAGAATGCGCATGACAACCGGAGGATCTTCGGTCGCATTCGTCATCCAGAGGGGAACCCCCACATGCCCCACGCACCCAAGTCCCGCACGCCCCGCGCCGGAAAGCCCGTTGCCGGCGTCCTGCTCTCGCTGCTCCTGACCGGAGCGGCGGCGGCGCCGGCGCTGGCCGCCACCCCCCAGGACACGGACCGGGCGAGCGCCCCGACCGCGCAGGCCGTCGCCGTCACGTACGCGGGCACGGTCGCGCTCAGCAACTGTTCCGGCTCCGTCGTCCGCGCGCCCGGCTCCCAGCCCGGAGACCCGGCGCTCGTCCTGTCCAACGGGCACTGCCTGGAGACCGGCTTCCCGGCCGCCGGCGAAGTACTCGTCAACCGCGCCTCAAGCCGCTCCTTCTCTCTGCTCAACGCCGCCGGCTCGAAGGTCGCGACCCTGCGCGCGAGCAAGATCGCGTACGGGACGATGACGGACACGGACGTCTCGCTCTACCAGCTGACCAAGACCTACAGCCAGATACAGAGCCAGTACGGCATCAGCGCCCTGACCCTCAACGACGTCCGCCCGACGCAGGGTTCGGCGATCAAGGTGGTGTCCGGCTACTGGAAGCGGACCTACAGCTGCAACGTGGACGGGTTCGCCTACCGCCTCAAGGAGGGCGCCTGGACCTGGAAGGACTCGGTCCGCTACACCTCGTCCTGCAACACCATCGGCGGCACCTCGGGCTCCCCGGTGATCGACACGGCGACCGGCAAGGTCGTGGCGGTCAACAACACGGGCAACGAGGACGGCCAGCGCTGCACGGACAACAACCCGTGCGAGGTGGACCAGAACGGAACCGTGACGGTCCGCCAGGGCATCAACTACGCCCAGGAGACGTACATCCTCGTCCCCTGCATCGGCCCCGGGAACCAGATCGACCTGAACCGCCCCGGCTGCGCCCTGCCGAAGCCGTGACCCCCGGCCTCGCCTGAGGCCCCCGCCCGACCGGCCCCGTCGACGACCACCGCCGACGGGGCCGCGGGTCTGTGCGGGCCCCGCGCGCGGGGTGCTCGACGCCTATGACGGGCCGGTCGTCGTCACCGCCCGTCCGCCGTCGCGCCACACCAGCGTGTAGCGCCAGAACAGGCGCCGGCGCACCCGAACGCCGGGCAGGACCCGGCGGGCGTCACGAACGACGTCGGCGAAACACATGGCCGCGGGAAAGGTGGGAGCGGTCATCGAGGCCGGCCGCGGCGCCGTGCGGCCCTTGTTCTTGGCCCAGGCCATGGCGACGTTCGCGGGAACGGCGGCGGCGCCGATGAGGTGATCGCCGCGTGACCGCGCCCGGGCGACCCCGACGACGACCAGGGTCCCGCCGGGTGCGAGGTTCCGGCGGAAGTGGGTCAGGGCGTCGGAGAACGGCAGATGATGGACGGCGGCGACGCACGTGACCACGTCGTAGGGACCGGGAGGCGTCCCGGTCAGCGCGTCCGCGACGACGAACCGCACCGGGGCGGCGGCCGGGGTGAGCTCCCGCGCCCGAGCGGTGATCGCGGGGTCGGCGTCCAAGCCCAGCACCGAAGTGGCGCGCGCGGCCAGGAGCCGCGCCAGGTCGCCGCTCCCCGACCCGACGTCCAGGGCCCTGCCGAAGCGCCGGGGCAGCTGCCGCAGGATCCACCGGTGGTAGTGGGCGTTGTGGTCCCACGGGTGGGCGGCATGGAACCGGTCGAGCGCCCGGAGGGCGCGGGTCAACAGTGTCGTCATGCCGTCAAACCGCCCAGGGGCGGTCCGGGTGCGAGTGAGGGCGGGCCGACGCGGCGGTCCGACTTCCGTGGCGAGCGGTCGGGGCCCGGTGGCGCCGGACGGCCCGCCGCTCGGTGGGGGCGGCGTGGTGCGCTTGACAGGGAAATCGAACATCCATTCTGATGAGTTATCCACAGCCGCAGGGGGTGTGGGAGCGCATTGTCAGTGGCAGGCGTTAGCGTCAATGGCGTGAAGCGATCGACTCAAGCAAATCGGGTGGAACCCATGGCAGGCACCGACCGCGAGAAGGCCCTCGACGCCGCTCTCGCACAGATTGAACGGCAATTCGGCAAGGGTGCGGTCATGCGCCTCGGCGACAAGCCGAACGAACCCATCGAGGTCATCCCCACCGGGTCGACCGCGCTGGACATCGCCCTCGGAGTCGGCGGGCTGCCCCGCGGCCGTGTGGTCGAGGTGTACGGCCCCGAGTCCTCCGGCAAGACGACCCTGACCCTGCACGCCGTGGCCAACGCACAGAAGGCCGGCGGCACCGTCGCCTTCGTGGACGCCGAGCACGCCCTCGACCCCGAGTACGCCAAGGCCCTCGGCGTCGACACCGACAACCTAATCCTGTCCCAGCCGGACACCGGCGAGCAGGCGCTGGAGATCGTGGACATGCTGGTCCGCTCCGGCGCCATCGACCTCATCGTGATCGACTCCGTCGCCGCGCTCGTGCCGCGCGCGGAGATCGAGGGCGAGATGGGCGACTCGCACGTGGGTCTCCAGGCCCGTCTGATGAGCCAGGCCCTCCGCAAGATCACGGGTGCGCTGAGCCAGTCCAAGACCACCGCGATCTTCATCAACCAGCTCCGCGAGAAGATCGGCGTCATGTTCGGCTCGCCGGAGACCACCACCGGTGGCCGCGCGCTGAAGTTCTACGCCTCCGTCCGCCTGGACATCCGCCGCATCGAGACCCTCAAGGACGGCACGGACGCGGTCGGCAACCGCACCCGCGTCAAGGTCGTCAAGAACAAGGTCGCGCCGCCGTTCAAGCAGGCCGAGTTCGACATCCTCTACGGCCAGGGCATCAGCCGCGAGGGCGGCCTGATCGACATGGGCGTGGAGCACGGCTTCGTGCGCAAGGCCGGTGCCTGGTACACGTACGAGGGCGACCAGCTCGGCCAAGGCAAGGAGAACGCCCGCAACTTCCTCAAGGACAACCCCGACCTCTCCGACGAGATCGAGCGGAAGATCAAGGAGAAGCTGGGCGTGGGCATCCGCAAGCCCGCTGCCGAGACCACCGCGGACGCGGCCGCCGCTCCGGCGGACGCCGCCGCCGTGCCCGCCCCGGCGTCGAAGGCCAAGACGACGGCCAAGGCCGCCGTGGCCAAGAGCTGACCCGTGCGGGAGCAGGAAAGGGGCGGCGCGAGCGGCGGCCGTGAGGGCCGTCAGGAGCTGCCGCCCCAGAGTCCCGAAGAGCAGGCGCGGGCGATCTGTCTGCGCCTGCTCACCGGGATGCCGCGTACGCGACGGCAACTCGCGGACGCCCTGGCCAAGCGGGGCATCCCCGATGAGGTGTCGGAGGAGGTCCTCTCCCGGTACGAGGAGGTGGGCCTCATCGACGACGCCGCCTTCGCCGGGGCCTGGGTCGAGTCCCGCCACCGGGGCCGCGGGTTGGCCCGTCGGGCGCTGGCGCAGGAACTGCGGACCAAGGGGGTGCACACGACCCTCGTCCAGGAGGCCCTGGAGCAGTTGGACTCCGCGCAGGAGGAGGAGACCGCCCGGGAGCTGGTGGAGCGCAAGCTCCGCTCGACCAGGGGCCTGGAGCGGGACAAGCGTCTTCGGCGCCTCGCCGGGATGCTCGCCCGCAAGGGATACCCGGAGGGCATGGCCCTGAGGGTGGTCCGCCGGGCCCTGGAGGCGGAGGGCGAGGACGCCGACGACGCCCTGGGGTACCCCGGGGACTGAGGACGGACGGGGCCACGCGGGACCGTGGCCCGGGTCGGGGATGCGGGGGAACTCCGACCCTGCCCGGGGCGGCTCCTGTCCGCCGGAGCGGAGCTACCCGCCCCGGCGGAGCGGACCGGAGCGCCGGACACCGCACCGGCCGGAGCCGGAGCCGTCACACCGGGCCCGCCGTCGCGCGGGCCCTTCGTTGTGGATCCGGGCCGGGGCCCGGCAACTCCCGCGCCGCGCGGCGCCGGGAGCGGGTCAGGCCGGAGGAGTCACCGGGAGGCCGGCCGACTTCCACGCCTGGAAGCCGCCCGTCAGATCGGTGGCCCGGCGCAGGCCCAGCGCGTGCAGGGAGGCGGCGGCCAGCGAGGAGGCGTAGCCCTCGTTGCAGATGACCACCACCCGCAGATCGTGCCCGGTGGCCTCGGGGAGGCGGTGGGAGCCGAGCGGGTCCAGGCGCCACTCCAGCTCGTTGCGCTCGACGACGACCGCTCCCGGGATCAGCCCGTCGCGCTCGCGCAGCGCCTGGTAGCGGATGTCCACCAGCAGCGCCCCGGCCCGCGAGGCCTCGTAGGCGGCCTGCGGCTCGATCCGCGCGTAGCCCGCGCGGATCCGCTCCAACAGCTCGTCGATGCCGACGCCGGCGGCGCTCACTGCCAGTCCGCCGGACGCTCGACGTGCTCCAGCCGCAGCACAGGGCCGGTGCGGCTGTACCGGCGGATCTGCGGCAGGGGCGGGTAGTAGGCGTGGACGGAGATCGCGTGCTCGGAGTCGGACTCGTTGAGCACCTCGTGCACGTGGTGCTCACCGAAGGCCCGGCCGATGCCCGCGCCGAGGCCGCGCGTGCGGTCCACGTCGGCGCTGAGTTCCAGGGACCGCCAGCCCTCCGAGGGCAGGCGTACGGCGAGGGAGTGCTCGGTGAGACGGCCCCGGGCGGTCACGAAGGCGCCGCGCGACTCGGCGTGGTCGTGCCAGCCGGTTCCGGTGCCCGGCGGCCAGCCGATGAGCCAGGCCTCACTGCCGCCGGGACCGTCGAGCCTGATCCAGGTACGGCCCTCGGGGTCCAGCGGCAGGGAGTCGACGACCGCGGGATCGGAGGCCGTGCGCAGGGCGAAGGCGAGGAGCTCCGCCGAGGTCGGGCCGGCGGGGGCGGAGGTGGACGCGGGAGCCGGGGCGTGCGTCGGTGTGGGCGCAGACATGGAGATGACCGTCCTGGAGTTCGCGGAGGTGCGCGCGGGCCCGGAAGGGCACGGGGCGCGCGGAGGAAAGGCGAATCAGCAGGAAGGGCGACACACGCAGCCCGCGTAGCGGAGCAGGTCCATGTGAACCCTCCGCCACAGGCGTACGTCGTTGCCGGTCATGTCCGCGAGTGAACCACGAGTCCCGATCACGGGTCAATCGATCACAGGAGCGGACGTGACCGCGTCGAGAGCGGGTCGGAGGGCCGGGACGCCGGCCCCCGCCACCTTGCCGCTCCCCTTGCCGCTGCCTTGGCCGCCGTCCTCGGCGGCCGGGGCGCCCGCCCGGACGGCGTCCGCCGCCGCGTACAGCTCCGCCGGGAGCACGCCCGCGAAGGTCGCCGCGAGGTGCCCGTCGGGCCGTACGAGGAGCACGGTGTGGGCCGGGGCCCCCGGATAGGCGTCGGCGACCAGCAGGTCGGCGCGGACCGGCAGGGCGTCGACGGCGGCGGCGAGGCGGGGCATCAGCCCGGCGCCGACCCAGTGGCGCCGGTCCCAGACCCCGGTGCCCGGGGCGACGAGCAGCACCAGGAGTCGGCCCCGCCCGAGCAGGTCGCGCAGCGGGACCGTCGACCCGTCGGGCGCGGTCACCGGGACGTCGGCCACGGGTCCGCCCGGCTCCGTCGCCGTCGGGACCTCGCGGACGGCCACCGGCGGCGCGTACACGGGCTCGGAGCCCAGCGGACCCCGCCCCAGGTGCCCGTCGGTGAGCAGGGCCTCGGCGGATCGGGTGGCCCCCGGGACCAGGGTGCGCAGCCCGCCGCCGCCCCGAAGGGCGGACATGGCCTGGTCGGCCGCGCGCAGCCGGGCGGCGACGGCGGTGCGCCGTTCGCCCCCGTAGCTGTCGAGGAGGGCCTCGGAGGCCCCCTGGTGCCAGGCCAGGGCGAGCTTCCAGGCGAGGTTCTCCGCGTCGCGCAGCCCCTCCTCGACCCCCTGGGTGCCGACCGCCCCCAGCAGGTGGGCGGCGTCCCCCGCGAGGAAGGCCCGCCCGTCGCGCCAGCGCCGCGCGAGGCGGTGGTGGAGGGTGTGCACCCCGGTGTCGATGAGGTCGTACGGAGGGGTCTTGCCCCCGCACCACAGGGCCAGGGAGTCCCGGATCAGCTTCACCAGCGCGTCCGGGGTGACCAGGTCGCCGCGCGAGGGCAGCAGCCAGTCCAGCCGCCACACCCCGTCGGGCAGCGGGCGGGCGGTGATCTCCTCGGGCCCCGAGGGCGGGTTGCGGTGGAGCAACGCCTCGCCGGGCCAGGGCAGTTCGGCGCGCAGGGCGGCGACGGCGTACCGCTCGACGGCGGTCCGGCCGGGGAAGCGGATGTCGAGGAGCTTGCGCACCGTGGAGCGGGCCCCGTCGCAGCCGACCAAGTGGCTGCCGCGCCACCAGGTGGTCGAGGAGCCCCGGGTGTGGGCGGTGACCCCGTGGGCGTCCTGCTCCAGGGCGTCGAGCTTGGCGTCGGTGACGACCTGGACCAGGGGGTGCGCGTGGGCGGCGTCGCGCAGTCCTCGGGTGAGGGCGTGCTGGGGGAGGTGCAGGGGGGCGGGGCGGTCCTCGAAGGTGATCCGCCGGGTCTCCTGACGGCGCCTCATGGTCCGCCAGGCGGCGAAGGGGACGCCCTCGTCGCGCAGGGTCGTACAGCCCAGCCGGTGCGCCATCGCCGCGGTGTCGGCGTGCAGGACGACGGAACGGGCGGGCCGGGGTTCCTCCTTGCCGGGCCCTTCGTCGAGGAGGACGGAGGGCACGCCGTGGCCGGCCAGGGCGAGGGACAGGGACAGTCCGACGGGGCCCGAGCCTACGACGATCACCGGGTCCATGACGCGGCTCCCGATGTCCGGTATGTGATCACAGAACGTATGCAACCGACTAGAGGTGCCCGCGTCAAGTGACACCCGCGCGTGCGACGCGGTGTGGTGCGGCGGAAGGACTCCGCCGCACCACACAGGCTACGCGCTACTACTGACCGGATGTCAGACGCCTTGGCCGCCGGTCAGCTCGTCGACCTTGGTCGCGCCCAGCACCGTGCCGGTGCCCTTGGTGGACTTCCGCAGCCGACCCTCCAGCCGGGAGGCGAAGGTGGTGAGGGCGAAGTTCACCGCGATGTAGATCAGGCCGATCACCACGATCGCGGGGATGGTGTTGCTGTAGTTCGCCGAGATCTGTCGGTTCATCGACAGCAGTTCGGTCAGGCCCAGCAACGAGCCGCCGAGCGCGGTGTCCTTGAGGATCACCACGAGCTGGCTGACGAGCGCCGGAAGCATCGCGGTGACGGCCTGCGGGATCAGCACGTAGGCCATGGTCTGGCCCTTGCGCATGCCGATCGCCTGGGCCGCGTCGCTCTGGCCGCGGGGCAGCGACTGCACGCCGGCCCGGACGATTTCGGCGATGACCGCGGCGTTGTACAGGACCAGGCCCGTCACCACCGCGTACAGCGGACGGATCTCGGAAGCGACCGGAACGAACTTCACGAAGAAGGCCGAGCCGAAGACCATCAGGATCAGTACCGGGATGGCGCGGAAGAACTCCACGACCGTGCCCACCGGAACGCGCACCCAGGCGTGGTCGGAGAGTCGACCGATGCCAAGGAGGGCGCCCAAGGGGAGGGCGATCACCATGGCGATGGCGCCGGCCTTGAGGGTCTCCAGCAGGCCGGGGAGCAGGAAGGTCGTCCAGACCTGGCTGTCGGTGACGAAGGGGGTCCACTTGTCGGCGTCGAGCTGGTTCTTGTCCGCCATGACGGACAGCACCCACCAGAGTGCGAGCCCGAGGCCGACGACGAAGACCGCGGTGTAGATCCGGTTGCGGACCTTGGCCTTGGGGCCGGGCGTGTCGTACAGGACCGAACTCATCGCTTCACCGCCACTCGCTTGGACACCCAGCCGAGCAGCAGGCCGGTGGGCAGGGTCAGCAGACAGAAGCCGAGGGCGAACACGCCGAAGACGGCGAAGAGCGCGTCGGCCTCGTTCTCGACCATTTCCTTCATCAGCAGGGCCGCCTCGGCCACGCCGATCGCCGCTGCCACCGTGGTGTTCTTGGTGAGGGCGATCAGCACGTTGGCGAGCGGTGCGACGACCGCGCGGAAGGCCTGGGGCAGCACGATCAGGGTGAGCACCTGAGTGAAGCTCAGCCCCAGCGCGCGGGCCGCTTCAGCCTGTCCGACGGGGACGGTGTTGATGCCGGAGCGAATGGCCTCGCAGACGAAGGTGCCGGTGTAGGCGGTCAGTGCGAGGACGGCCAGTCGGAAGCCGATCTCCTTGAAGGTGCTGCCGGCCAGCGTGACGCCCAAGGTCTGGTTGAGCCCCAGCGAGCACCCGATGATCAGCAGGGTCAGCGGGGTGTTGCGCACCACGTTGACATACGCGGTGCCGAAGCCCCGCAGCAGCGGGACCGGGCTGACCCGCATCCCGGCCAGGACGGTGCCCCAGAGCAGGGAACCTATCGCTGAGTACAGGGTGAGCTGAACCGTCACCCAGAAGGCTCCGAGCAGGTCGTACTGCCCGGAATCAAGAAAGTCGAACACGTTGCCCTGCGCTCTCCCCAGGATGGCCGGTGGGGCGCGCCGCCGCCCGCGGCAGGCGGGCGGCGACGCTCCTCACCGGGAAATCAGCTGCCTTCGGTGATCTGCGGCGCGGGCTCGCTCTTGTAGCCGGCCGGGCCGAAGTTCTTCGTCACGGCCGCCTCCCAGGCGCCGTCCGAGACCATCTTCTTGAGCGCGGCGTTGATCTTGGTCTGGAGCTCCTTGTCGCCCTTCTTCAGGCCGATGCCGTAGTTCTCGTTGCTCATGTTCAGGCCGGCGAGCTGGAACTTGCCCTTGTTCTTCTCCTGCGCGGCGTAGCCGGCGAGGATCGAGTTGTCCGTGGTCAGGGCGTCGACGGCCTTGTTCTCCAGACCCGACAGGCACTCCGAGTAGCCGGGGTACTGCTGGAGGTCCGCGTCGGGGGCCAGCTTGGTCTTGACGTTCTGGGCCGAAGTCGATCCGGCGACCGAACAGAGCTTCTTCTTGTTGAGGTCCTCGGGCTTCTTGAACGAGGTGTCCCCGGCGCGGACCAGCAGGTCCTGGTGCGCCACGAAGTAGGGGCCGGCGAAGTCGACCTTCTGCTTGCGGCTGTCGTTGATCGAGTAGCTCGCGGCGATGAACTTGACGTCGCCGTTCTGGATCATGTTCTCGCGCTCGGCGCTGACCGTCTGCTTCCAGTCGATCTGGTTCGCCTCGTAGCCCAGCTCCTTGGCCACGTACGTGGCGACGTCCACGTCGAAACCGGTGAACTTGCCGTCGGGGGTCTTCAGACCCAGACCCGGCTGGTCGAACTTGATGCCGATGACGATCTTGCCCTTGGCGGCGCCGGAGGCACCCGCGTCACCCGTGGCGGGGGTGTCGGTCTTGTCGCTGTCACCGCCGCAGGCGGTCGCGGTCAGGGCGAGAACGACGGCCGTGGCGACGGCTGCGCCGACCTTGAGAACCTTCATGTGAACTTCCCTCGGATGAGACGTTGTTGGACGACGAGCGGAATCACGTCGTGGGGCGACGGCGCGAGCCGTCGACCGGATCACTACCAGACGCGGGCGTCAGTGGTGGAGGATCTTCGACAGGAAGTCCTTGGCGCGGTCACTGCGCGGATTGCTGAAGAACTGCTCGGGCGTGGCCTGTTCGACGATCTTTCCGTCGGCCATGAAGACGACCCGGTTGGCCGCGGAGCGGGCGAAGCCCATCTCGTGCGTGACGACCACCATCGTCATCCCCTCCCGGGCGAGCTGCTGCATGACCTCCAGCACCTCGTTGATCATCTCGGGGTCCAGGGCCGAGGTCGGCTCGTCGAAGAGCATGACCTTCGGCTCCATGGCCAGGGCTCGGGCGATGGCCACGCGCTGCTGCTGGCCTCCGGACAGCTGCGCCGGGTACTTGTCGGCCTGCGAGCCCACGCCCACCCGGTCCAGCAGCGACTTCGCCTTCTCGGCGGCGGCCGCCTGGTCCGTCTTGCGGACCTTGACCTGACCCAGCATCACGTTCTGCAGGACCGTCTTGTGCGCGAACAGGTTGAACGACTGGAAGACCATGCCGACATCGGCGCGCAGTCGGGCAAGTTCCTTGCCCTCCGCGGGCAGTTCCTTGCCGTCGAGCGTGATCGAGCCCGAATCGATGGTCTCCAACCGGTTGATCGTCCTGCACAGCGTGGACTTGCCCGATCCCGAGGGACCGATCACCACGACGACCTCACCGCGGGCAATGCTCAGATCGATGTCCTGAAGCACGTGCAGCGCGCCGAAGTGCTTGTTGACGTTGCTCAGTACGACCAGGCCGTCCGCGGCCCCCGCCGCTTCCGCCGCGTCCTTGGTCACTGATACTCCGCTCATCGGCTTCTTGCTCCGTCCTCCGTCGGTTGGGAGGACAGTAGTGACGTGGCGCGCACAGCGTCATCACATCTGAGCGAGAATTGAGGATAACGATCGGGCCTCGCCCGGATACGCTCCGTGCCGGGCCTCCGACCGGGCGTCCTCTACTCGTACCGGGTGCATAACGGAAGACTCGCCGGAGCGGAACCCCTCTTGACGTGGGACTCTCCATGGGAGTGGATGCAGGGTGGCCCTTTGTGGGCCATTCTTCGTCCCGGCGTCGCGAACAGGAAAGGGGGACGTCATGAGACTGTTGCTCGTCGAGGACGACGACCACGTCGCCGCCGCCCTGTCCGCGATCCTCGCCCGGCACGGCTTCCGCGTCACCCACGCCCGCAGCGGCGAGGAGGCCCTCCAAGCGCTCCTGCCGGCCGGCGCCCCTCCCTACGGGGTGATCCTGCTCGACCTCGGGCTGCCCGACCAGGACGGCTACGAGGTCTGCGGAAAGATCCGCAAGCGCACGTCCACCCCCGTCATCATGGTCACCGCGCGCGCCGACGTCCGCTCGCGCATCCACGGCCTGAACATGGGCGCCGACGACTACGTGGTCAAGCCGTACGACACCGGGGAGCTCCTCGCCCGGATCCACGCCGTCGCCCGGCGCACCGGAGCCGCCGAGGAGGCCGGTCCCGGCGGCGACGCCCACGCGCCCGTCCGGCTCGGGCCCGTCGCCATCGAGCTGCCCACCCGGCGCGTCAGCGTGAACGGCAACGACGTCCCCCTGACCCGCAAGGAGTTCGACCTGCTGGCCCTGCTGGCGCAGCGGCCCGGGGTCGTCTTCCGCCGGGAACAGATCATCAGCGAGGTGTGGCGCACCAGCTGGGAGGGGACCGGGCGCACGTTGGAGGTTCACGTGGCCTCCCTGCGCTCCAAACTGGGCATGCCCGCCCTCATCGAAACCGTCCGCGGGGTGGGCTACCGGCTCGTCACCCCGCCCACCCCTTAGGGGTTCGTCGTGCGCGCCCGGCTGCTTCCGCTCCTCGTCGTCCTGATGGCGGGCGTGCTGCTCGCGCTCGGTTTCCCGCTCGCCGTCAGCCTTGCCGCGGCCCAGCAGCAACGGGTGGTCGTCGACCGGATCGACGACAGCGCCCGCTTCGCCGCCCTCGCCCAGTTCTTCATCGACGCCGAGGGCTCCGGCTCCATCGGCGCCGACGAGCGGCGCGAGACCCTCCAGCTCGAACTCGCCCGCTACCAGGAGCTGTACGGCATCCGCGCCGGCGTCTTCTACCGCGACGACAACGCGATGGTCCGGGCCCCCGGCTGGTGGCAGCTCCCCCAGTCGGGAGAGGGCCGGCAGGCCTTGGCGGAGGCCCTCGCCGGACGCCGCAGCCACGACCCCGGCCAGGTCTGGCCCTGGCAGACCAACGGCAGGCTGCTCGTCATCTCCCCGGTCGTCCTCGACGGGGACGTGGTGGCCGTCGTCGCCACCGAATCGCCGACCGGCGAGATGCGGGCCAAGATCCTGCGCGGTTGGCTGATCATCGCGGCCGGGCTCGCCGCCGCGATGCTGGTCGCGTTCGGCGCCGCGCTGCGGCTCACCAGCTGGGTGCTCAAGCCCGTGCAGACCCTGGACGCGGCGGCCCACGGCATCGCCACCGGGCGGATGAACTCCCGCGTCGCCGCCGGCGGCGGGCCGCCGGAACTCAGACGACTGGCCCGTTCGTTCAACGAGATGGCCGACAACGTCGAAGAGGTACTGGAGCAGCAGCGGGCGTTCGTCGCGGACGCCTCCCACCAGCTGCGCAACCCGCTCGCCGCGCTGCTCCTGAGGATCGAGCTGCTCGCCCTCGAACTGCCCGAGGGGAACGAGGAGATCGCCTCCGTGCGTACGGAGGGCAAGCGCCTGGCCCAGGTCCTGGACGACCTCCTGGACCTGGCGCTGGCCGAGCACACCTCCGCCGAGATCAGCCTCATCGACATCGGCGCGCTGGCCGGCGAACGGGTGGCGGCCTGGAGGCCGTACGCGGAGGAGAAGGGCGTGCGCCTCACCGCGACCGGCCGGGCCGCCGTCACCGGCTGGGCGGATCCCGTCGCCCTGTCCAGCGCGCTGGACGCCGTCATCGACAACGCCCTGAAGTTCACCCCTTCGGGGGAGGAGGTCGAGGTCTCCGTGTCGGCGGCCGGGCGCAGCACGCTCGTCGTCGTCGCCGACCGGGGGCCCGGGCTGACCGAGGAGGAGCTGTCGCGCGTCGGCGACCGCTTCTGGCGCAGCGGCCGCCACCAGAACGTCAAGGGCTCGGGCCTCGGCCTGTCCATCTCCCGGGCCCTGCTCACGGCCGGCGGTGGCTCCCTCGCCTACGAGACGAACCCGCCGCACGGCCTCCGGGTGACGGTGACCGTCCCGCGGACCGACCCCCTCGGCCACTGAAGGCGCGGGCGCTCCCTACCAGGGCAGCCGGGTAACGGTCGGTGCGGAGACCGCGTACAGCTCGTCGACCGCCCGCACCTCGAAGGAGGCCGCCCGCTCCCGACCCGCGCGGGTGACGCCGGGCAGGTGGAGGGCCGTTCCGCAGGTGCCGCCCAGGAAGCTGCGGGCGCCGTCGGGGAGGAGGCGGTGGAGCTCGTAGTGGCGCACCGGGCCGGGCGCCCGCCGCCAGGACAGGCGCAGCTCGACCTCCTCGCCCCGCCGCGCCGAGGCGTCCACCCGCAGGTGGGAGGGCGGGGACGGGTGCCGGGTGGCGGTGGTGTCGCGTACCGACAGGGCTCCGAGCCGCCAGGACACGGGCTCCTCCCCGCGCGCGGTGATCCGTACGGCAAGGGCGTACGCGGTCTTCCCGGCCAGCCGCGCGAGGGGGAAGCGGGAGGTCCGCCAACCGTGGCCCGCGTCCCGGTCCGGCCCGCCCAGCCAGGTGTACGGGACCGGCTCGCCCGGCCCGGCGGGCTCGCGCACGGCCACGCCCAGCTCCACGGTCACCGGACCGGCGC
Organism: Streptomyces sp. NPDC088097; assembly: GCF_044741845.1. Lineage (NCBI taxonomy): Bacteria > Bacillati > Actinomycetota > Actinomycetes > Kitasatosporales > Streptomycetaceae > Streptomyces > Streptomyces sp. NPDC088097. The sequence continues at coordinate 757,149 of NZ_JBIUTJ010000004.1, read as the reverse complement.
CGCTCGCGTGGACGAGCTCCGCGAGCGAGGAGCCGGTCAGCGGCAGCCGCGTGGAGTGCAAGCCGATCACGAGGGGGGCGGTGGGGGGCGTGGGTGCGGGGCGTGCGGTGGGTTCGGTGCGTGCGGTGGGGGCGCCGGAGACCAGGAGGCTGGAGCCGCCGCGCCAGGCGGTCGTGAAGTCCAGGGCGACCTCGGGGCGGGGTCCGTCGGTGTCCACCACCCACCGGCGGCCCGGGAGGCGGTCCTGGAGCCCGAGGTGGTTCCACGCGGTGTCCGAGACCGCGCCGCCGTCCTCGTACCAGCGCAGCCCGTGCCCGGTGTTGAAGGAGCAGGCGAAGGGCAGCGCGGTCACCGTGGAACGGTCGGCGACGGTGGTGGCGGGCGCCCGCCAGAGCGCCTCGGGCGCGGGCCGCGACGGGTCGAGGGACTCGCCCGTCCAGAGCCGGTCGTCGGCCCGGTGGAAGGCGCCGGGGGAGCGGTCGGCGAGGTGGTCCCGGGTCCACTCGGGCCGGTAGAGGCCGAGGCTGAGGACGTGGTCCCGGTCGGGTTCGCGCGGCAGGATCGCGTCCCAGCGGACGGGGGTGTCCCAGCCGCGGGACTCCAGGTCCACGGCCGCCCACAGCTCGTACCGGGAACGGCCGAGGCTCTCGGCGAGCGTCCCTGAGGAGGCGAGGCCCTCGGGCGTCCAGCGGAAGTCGACGAACAGGTTGTCCGCGACCCTGCCGGCCCGGTCCTCGAAGAACTCCTGGTTGAGGTGGTTCAGGGCGCCCTGCCAGCCGACCCGGCCCGTGCTGTTCATCGCGTCGTACCAGGTGATCCGCAGCCCGTGCGGTTCGCCGGCGGCGCGCAGGGCCCGTAGGAACTCCCGGGTCCGGGTGGCCAGTTCGCTGTCGCCGCCGTCCGTCTCGGCGTTGACGAACCAGCCGTCGAACCCGTACGTCCGCGCCACCTCCACCAGCTTCTCCGCGATCGGGAACCGGCCGAGGGCGTCGCGCCGCACCAGGTCGCGGGTCCAGCGCAGGTCCCCGCCGTAGGCCACGGGCGGGAGGAAGACGTTCCCGAGGACCGGGACGCCGTTGCGGTGGGCCGCGTCGACCACGGGCGCGTTGGGGGCGAGCACCAGCCCCTCGCCGGAGGAGCCGCCCCAGAAGACCAGCTCGTCGAGGTAGGCCCAGTGCGTGAGCGCGTAGTGGTCGGCCGTCGCCGAGCCCTGGGAGGGGTTCCGCGCGGTCGGCCCGAAGGAGACGAGGGCGGAGATCCGGGCCTGGCCGGCGCGGGCGCTGCCGTTGGCCGGGACCGGGGTGAAGCGCGGGGCGAGCGGCACCGTCGCGGTGTTGTGGGCCAGGTCCGGATCCCCGTTCGGGCTCCACCGCGCGAGCGAGCGCCACACGACGCCCGGCCCCGGCTCGCCCGGGGGGAGGGAGTCCGGGAACCAGTACGAGGCGTACGGGGCCAGGCCGGCCGGGGGCCCGGCCGGGTCGCGGCGACCGGGTGTGGAGGGGGCCGCCGGGGTCCGGGCGGTGGCCGGTCGGGCGGCGAGGGCGGGCAGGGGCAGGGCTGCCGCTCCGGCGACGGCCGCGCCGAGGAGGGACCGGCGGGCCGGGCCGGTGGCGGGCGGGTGCGGGGTCACGGGCGGGGTCGGAGGCGCGGGCCGCCGCGCGGGCGGGCGGGGGGCGGCGTCGTCGGGCACGGCCATGCGGGGCTCCTCGGGGTAAGGGGCGTGCGGGGCGTGTGACGTGCGGGGTGTATCGGGCGGGCGGGGTGTGCCGGGCGGGCGGGGTGCAACGGGCGGGCGGGGTGTGCCGGGCCCCCGGCCTAGGCCCCCCTCAGACGGCGTCGGGGACGCGCAGCACCTCGGTGATCCCGCGCGCGGACAGGTGCGCCCGGTCCTCGGCGTGCTCCGCGAGGACCACCGTCGGGCGCACCCCCCGGGCGGTCAGCGCCGCCCAGGCCTCGAAGAAGGCCCCGCCCGGCGCGCACACCGATCGGGCGGGGGCCTCCAGCGCCCCGCCGACGTCCAGGGCGAGCGCGGTCGACCGTACGTCGGGGTGGTGCGCGCGACCCCGCCACTCGTTCGCGATCCGGGCGATCACGGCGCCGGCGGGCTTGACCCGGCGGTCGTTGGTGAGCAGCCCGAGGCCGTACTCCAGCTCCGGGAAGTCGGCCAACTCCCGTGACACGTCGTGCGAGCACCACCAGGTCACCCCCCAGAGGCCGGTGCAGTCCAGGGCGCCCGCGAGGGTGGCGTCGGTGAAGGCGGCGGCGTGTTCGGGCCCGATCAGCGGTGCGGGCGCCCCCACTTCCTGCAGCCACACCGGGCGGTCCGGATCCACCGCCCACGCCTTGGACAGCTCGACGAGGTACGCGGCGTGGTGCTCGGTCGCCGTCCCGGTGCGGCCGTGGCGCTGCGCGGTGCCGTTGAACACCCACGAGTGCAGGGCGGTGGCCCCGCCGAGGCGGGCGGCCTGGGCCGGGGTGAAGGGGTGGCCGTCGCGGTACCAGGCGGCGTCGTACTCGGCGTGCACGTGGAGCCGGCCCGGCGCGCCCCGCTCGCAGGCGGCGAGCATCCGCTCCAGCCAGCGGTCGGCCTGGGCCCGGGTGATCCGGTCGGGGTCGGGGTGGGGGTCGTCGGAGAACTGGTTGATCTCGTTGCCGACGGTCATGCCCAGGAAGTTGGGCCGGTCGGCGAGGGCGGACGCCAGGGTGCGCAGGTACTCCTCCTGGCCGGCCACCACGTCCGGGTCGTCGAAGATGCCGCGCCGGTGCCAGGTCGCGGTCCAGGAGGGCAGGAAGTCGAAGCTGGACAAGTGCCCTTGCAGGCCGTCCACGGTGACGTCGAGACCGCGTTCGGCGGCCGCGTCCGCGAGGGCGACGAGCTGCTCGACGGCGCGCGGCCGGATCAGGGTCCGGTTCGGCTGGAACACCGGCCACAGCGGGAACACCCGTATGTGGTCGAGTCCGAGCGCGGCCACCGAGTCGAGGTCGGCCCGCACCTCGTCGAGGTCGAAGTCGAGCCAGTGGTGGAACCAGCCGCGGCTCGGCGTGTAGTTGACGCCGAAGCGGAGGGCGCGGGAGGCGGGCCGGACTGTGCGCATGGAGGTCCCTGAAGTCCTGGGGAATTCACCGGGCGCCCATAAAGTGCCGCGTTCCCGAGGAGGAAGTCAACAGGGCCTCTGACTCTGTTGCGGAGCACGTGACTTATGCGCTTCAGTCCAGTTGACAGAAGGACTGTGGCTGTCGAGGCGGAACGCGCTAATGCGCTTTAGTGTGAACTGCTCCGCGCCCCCACCGAGGGATTCGACGGAATGAACCGACGCTATTGCCGGACGCGTTCGCGAACGCGCCCCGCGCAGGGGCTCGCGGTCGAACTCGCGGTCGAACTCGCAGCCGGGCCCGCGGACCGGGCTCGCCGACCGGCCGGCGGGCCGGATCGCGTACGGTCCGCCCCACGCAGTCCACGTCATCGAGGGATGAGGCAGGCATGGCCCGCAGAGCCACCATCAAGGACATCGCCCGCCGGGCCGGGGTGTCGCAGAGCGCCGTCTCCTTCGCCCTGAACGGCCGCCCGGGCGTCTCCGAGGACACCCGCGCCCGGATCCGCCGGGTCGCCGAGGAACTCGGCTGGCAGGCCAACAGCGCGGCCCGCGCCCTGTCCGGGGAGCGCTCCGGGGCCGTGGGCCTCGTCCTGGCCCGCCCCGCCCGCACCCTGGGCGTCGAGTCCTTCTTCCTCCAACTGGTCTCCGGCATACAGGAAGTGCTGGCCGCCGACCGGATCGCCCTGCTCTTCCAGGTGGTCGAGGACGTCGATGCCGAGTGCGCCGTCTACCGCCGGTGGTGGGCCGAGCGCCGCGTCGACGGGGTCCTCGTCGTCGATCCCCGTACGAGCGACCCCCGCCCCGAACTGCTCGCCAGGCTCGGCCTGCCCGCCGTCCTCATAGGAGGCGGCGCGGAGCCGGACGGGAACCTCGCGGAGTCCGCAGCGGAGCCCGCCGGGAAATCCGCTTCGGAGTCCGCCGCCGAACCCACCGCGCCGGCCTCGTCCGGGATCTCCTCGGTACGGGCCGACGACGCCCGCGCCATGGCCGACGTACTGGGCCACCTCCACGCCCTCGGCCACCGCCGCGTCACCCACATCGCCGGGCTGCCCGACCTCGCCCACACCGCCCGCCGCGTGGCCTCGCTCCGCGCCGAGGCCGCACGCCTGAGCCTGCCCGCAGACCAGGTCCGCTCGGTGCCCACCGACTACTCCGATGCCGAGGGCGCCGCCGCCACCCGCCGGGTCCTCGCCGAGCCGAGGCCGCCCACCGCACTCGTCTACGACAACGACGTGATGGCGGTGGCCGGCATCGCCGTCGCCGCCGAGCTGGGCGTCCCGGTGCCGGGCCGGCTCTCGATCGTCGCCTGGGACGACTCGGCGCTCTGCCGGGTCACCCACCCCCGCCTCACCGCCCTCGTCCGCGACACCGCCGGATTCGGACGGCTCGCGGCCGAGGAACTCCTCGCCCTCCTCGCCGGCGGCCCGCCCCGGGAGCGGGAGAGCGAACTGCCCCGTCTCGAACCCCGCGAGAGTACGGCCCCACCGTCGGACGCATACTGAAATCCGACCCCTTCCAGGAGCGCCCCGTGACCACTCCCACCTCAGCCTTCCCCGCGCCGCGAGCCGCCGCCGCGGTCGCCGGTCCGACCGTGGCGATCGACATCGGCGGTACGAAGATCGCGGGCGCGCTGGTCCACCCCGACGGCACGATGACCTCCGCCACCCGCCGGCCGACCCCGCGCTCGGCGGACGCCGAAGAGGTCATGGCGGCCGTCGGCGAGGTGGTCGCCGACCTCTCCCGGGCTCCCCTGTGGCCGCAGGTCGTACGGTGCGGCATCGGCAGCGCGGGCCCCGTGGACACCTCCCGGGGCACGGTCAGCCCGGTCAACATCGGCGCCTGGCGGGACTTCCCCGTCCAAGCCCGCGTCGCCGCCGAGCTGAGCGCCCGCGGCGCCCGCGTCCCGGTCGTCCTCGCCGGCGACGGGGTGGCCATGACCGCCGCCGAACACTGGCTCGGCGCGGCCCGGGGCCACGCCAACGCGCTGTGCATGGTGGTCTCCACCGGGGTCGGGGGCGGGCTGATCCTGGACAACCGCCTCCACACCGGCCCCACCGGCAATGCGGGTCACATCGGCCACATCAGCGTCGCCTTCGACGGCGAGCCCTGCGTCTGCGGCGGCCGGGGCTGCGTGGAATCCCTCGCCTCCGGCACGGCCATCGCCCGATGGGCCCTGGACCACGGCTGGACCGGCCCCGACCCCTCGGCCGCGGGTGTCGCCGCCTCCGCCGCCGAGGGCGACCCGGTCGCCCTGGCCGCCTTCGACCGGGCCGGGCGGGCCCTGGCCGCCGCCATCGCGGCCACCGCCACCCTCGTCGAGACCGACATCGCGGTCATCGGCGGCGGGGTCGCCGCCGCCGGGGACACCCTCTTCGAGCCGATCCGGCGCCACCTGGCCTCGTACGCGACCCTGTCCTTCGTCCGGGACCTCCAGGTGGTCCCGGCCGCCCTGGGCACGCACGCCGGACTGATCGGCGCCGCCGCCGCCGCGATGATGCTGCTGCCCGGGGGAGCGACCGCTACGGCTTGACCGAGCGGTAGTAGCGCCGGGCGCCTTCGTGCAGCGCCAGTGGATCGGTGTAGATCGCCGTCCGCAGGTCCACCAGCTGGGCGGCGTGCACCTCGTGCCCGATCCGGTCCCGGCTGAGGATCACCGTCCGCGTGAACTGCTCCGTCAGCTCGTCCCCGGTGTCGTCCCGGGTGACGAGCAGGTTCGGCACCGCCAGCGTGGCCACCGCCGAGGTGTTGCGGGCCCGTGCGTACGCGTCCTGCGCCATCACGGCCGCCCGGTAGTAGCGGGCCGGCGGCCCGGTGGCCTGGAGCTGCTCCAAGAGGTCGCCCAGCGGCACGAGCCGGATGTCGAAGCGCTCCGACAGCTCGCGCACCGCGCTCGTCGGGAGCCCGCCCGACCAGAAGAAGGCGTCGATCCGGCCCGCCTCCAGCTCCGCGGGCATGGTGTCGATGCCGATCCCGACCGGGGTGATGTCGCGCGCCGGATCCAGCTTGGCGGCGGTCAGCAGCCGCTCGGAGATCAGCCGTACGCCGGAGCCGGCCTGGCCGATCGCGACCCGTTTGCCGCGCAGGTCCCGCGCCGACTGCACCGGCGACCCGGCCGGCACCACCAGCTGCACGTAGTCGTCGTAGAGGCGCGCGACACCGCGCAGGCGGTCCGCGCCCGGCTTGCCGTCGGCCCGGTACTTGGACACCGCGTCCGCCGTCGCCACCGTGAAGTCGGCCTCACCGGCGGCCACCCGCTGAAGGTTCTGCTGCGAACCCTCACTGGGCTCCAGGCGGACCTCGACCCCGGGCATGTCCCGGGCCAGTTCCTGGTCCAGTAGCTGGCCGTAGCGGTGGTAGACGCCCGTACGCACCCCGGTGCTGAAGGTGAGGTGCCCCTTCAGCTCCGGCTCACCGAAGGGCTTGAGCCACCACAGCAGCGCCCCCAGCACCGCCAGCACGGCGACCAGACCCCGCAGGGCGTGGCGTCGGGTGAGGCGGGGAGGTACGCGGAACATGCGGGCGATCCTGCCACCCGCCCGCCGTCCTGTCACGGGACGGGCGGCCCGGGGCGCTGGGTCCGGGACGCGGTCCGGGCCCGTGACCTGCGGCTCGGGCGGTCCGACCACGGGTCCCGGGCCGGACGGTCGCCACGGGCGAGCGGAGGTCTCCCGGGTACCGCCTACCCTTGTCGCATGACCAGCAGCAGCGACCGGAGCACGGCAGTGGACGTCAAGGGAACATACGAGGTGCGCACCTACGGGTGCCAGATGAACGTGCACGACTCCGAGCGGCTGTCCGGTCTGCTGGAGGGCGCGGGCTACACGCGCGCCCCCGAGGGCTCCGACGGCGACGCCGACGTGGTCGTGTTCAACACCTGCGCCGTCCGCGAGAACGCCGACAACAAGCTCTACGGCAACCTCGGTCGGCTCGCCCCGATGAAGACCAAGCGTCCCGGCATGCAGATCGCCGTGGGTGGCTGCCTCGCCCAGAAGGACCGCGACACCATCGTGAAGCGGGCCCCTTGGGTCGACGTGGTCTTCGGTACGCACAACATCGGCAAGCTGCCCGTCCTGCTGGAGCGCGCCCGCGTCCAGGAAGAGGCTCAGGTCGAGATCGCCGAGTCGCTGGAGGCCTTCCCCTCCACGCTGCCGACCCGTCGCGAATCCGCGTACGCCGCCTGGGTCTCGATCTCCGTCGGCTGCAACAACACCTGCACCTTCTGCATCGTTCCGGCGCTGCGCGGCAAGGAGGAGGACCGCCGTCCCGGCGACATCCTCGCCGAGGTCGAGGCGCTCGTCGCCGAGGGCGTCTCCGAGATCACCCTGCTCGGCCAGAACGTCAACGCGTACGGCTCCGACCTCGGGGACCGCGAGGCCTTCTCCAAGCTGCTGCGCGCCTGTGGGCAGATCGAGGGCCTGGAGCGGGTCCGCTTCACCTCCCCGCACCCGCGCGACTTCACCGACGACGTGATCGCGGCCATGGCCGAGACCCCGAACGTGATGCCGCAGCTCCACATGCCGTTGCAGTCGGGCTCCGACCCGATCCTCAAGGCGATGCGCCGGTCCTACCGGCAGGAGCGGTTCCTCGGGATCATCGAGAAGGTCCGCGCCGCGATCCCGCACGCCGCGATCTCCACCGACATCATCATCGGCTTCCCCGGTGAGACGGAGGAGGACTTCCAGCAGACCATGCACACCGTGCGCGAGGCCCGCTTCGCGAACGCCTTCACCTTCCAGTACTCCAAGCGCCCCGGAACCCCGGCCGCCGAGATGGACGGGCAGATCCCCAAGGAGGTCGTCCAAGACCGCTACATGCGTCTGGTCGCCCTCCAGGAGGAGATCTCCTGGGAGGAGAACAAGAAGCAGGTCGGCCGCACCCTGGAGGTCATGGTCGCCGAGGGCGAGGGCCGCAAGGACGGCGCCACCGACCGCCTTTCGGGCCGCGCGCCCGACAACCGCCTGGTCCACTTCACCAAGCCGGCCGAGGACGTCCGCCCCGGCGACGTGGTCACCGTGGACATCACCTACGCGGCCCCGCACCACCTCCTCGCCGAGGGCCCGACCCTCGGCGTGCGCCGCACCCGCGCGGGCGAGGCATGGGAGAAGCGCAACGCCGCCCCGGCGCAGCCGGCCGGGGTCATGCTCGGCATCCCCACCCTCGGCGTCCCGGCCCCGCTGCCCGTGACGACCTCGGGCTGCGCGGCCCCTGCGTAGGCCGTCCCTCTCGGATCGTGCCGGGGCCGGGGCTGCCCGCGCGTGCAGCCCCGGCCCCGGCCGCCCGGCGCGGCGCCCCGTCGCGTGGTCGGACCTCCGCACCGCCCCCCGCTCCGCCCGGTGACGGCTAGGCTGCCGATCATGCTCGTAGCCGCCGCCGTGTGCCCCGCCCCGCCGCTCCTCGTGCCGGAGGTCGCCGCGGGCGCCGCCGCCGAACTGGGCGACGCCCGTACCGCCTGTTCCGACGCCCTGGCCGTGCTCGCCGCCTCGCGACCCGACCTCCTCGTGGTGGTCGGTACCGGTGACGCCGACCACCTCGGGGCCTATGCCCAAGGATCCCGGGGCAGTTTCCGGGGCTTCGGCGTCGCCGCCGAGGTCCGGCTCGGCGACGGCGAGGAGGGGCCACGGCTGCTGCCCACCGCCCTCTCCGTCGGCGCCTGGCTGCTCGGCCGCGCCGGCTGGGGCGCCGCTCCCGTCGAGGGGCTCGCCCTCGACGGGTCGCTGCCCACCGCCGCCTGCCTGGAGGCGGGCCGCGAGCTCGCCGCCCGCGAGGCCCGGGTCGCCCTGCTCGTCATGGGCGACGGCAGCGCCTGCCGCACCCTCAAGGCCCCCGGCTACCTCGACGACCGCGCGGCCGCCTTCGACGCGGAGGCCGCCCGCGCCCTCGGCGCCGCCGACACCGCCGCGCTGGCCGCCCTCGATCCCTCGCTCGCCGCCGAACTCCAGGTCGCCGGGCGGAGCCCCTGGCAGGTGCTCGCCGGCGCCGCCGAGGGCGCGGGCCTCGACGGCCGCCTGCTCTACGAGGACGCTCCCTACGGGGTCGGCTACTTCGTGGCCGCCTGGTCCTGAGGTTCCCCGGCCCCCTCCGGTCACCCGGGCGGGCTCCGGACGCGCCGAAGGGGCGCGGGATCAGTTGATCCCGCGCCCCTTCGGACAGGTGTGAGCGCGGTTCAGGAGGCCGCCGGCGGTGTCGGCCCGCCGGGAGTGTCCTTGTGCGCGATCTTGCCCAGGGCGCCCTTCGCCTTGTCGGTGCCCGTCGCCAGCTTGTCGCTGTACTTGCCATGGGTCTTGGAGTCCACGGCCTTCGCGACCTTGTCCAGGCTGTCGCCGATCTTGCCCTCGTGCTGCTGCGCGAGGTCACCGACCTTGTCCTTGGCCGGAGCGAGCTTGGCCTTCAGATTGTCCAGCAGGCCCATGGGACACCTTCCGTTTGGCGGTGGCTACGTGCGGGCGGCCTCGCCGGCCTCACTGTCCGCGGCCACCTCCGCCGACTGCTGCTTGGGGATCTCCACGGCTTCCGCCGCGGGGGTCGCCGCCGCAACGGTCCCGGCCTCCTCGGTCTCGTCGGCCGAAGCGGTGTCCGCCGCCAGTTCCTCCGTCGCCTCGGTCTCGGCCGCGACCGCCTCGGTCACTACCTGTTCCTTGCGGCGAAAAAGCCGGTCAAAAACGCCCATGTCTACTCCCTCAACGCTACTCGTGCGGGTGAAGTTCCGCCCTGGCCGGACCGGCCTCCGCCGGGTGCGCACCGGGCGCATCCGGGCCGGAACCTCTTCAGGGCAACGACCCCCGTCACAGCCCGTCACGTAACTCGATCGGGTACATGCCTTCGGGTTTGCGAGACTGTGCGGGTGAGGAATGCAGCTCCCGCCCCGCGGGTCATCGCCGTCGTCGGTCCCACCGCGGCCGGAAAGTCCGACTTGGGCGTCGCCCTGGCCCGCCATTTCGACGGCGAGGTCGTCAACGCCGACTCCATGCAGCTCTACCGGGGGATGGACATCGGCACCGCCAAGCTGACGACCGGGGAACGCGGAGGCGTCCCGCACCACCTCCTCGACGTCTGGGAGATCACCGAGACCGCCAGCGTCGCCGAGTACCAGCGGCTCGCGCGGGTCGAGATCGACAGGCTCCTCGCCGAGGGCCGCACGCCCGTCCTCGTCGGCGGTTCCGGGCTCTACGTGCGCGGTGCGCTCGACGCCATGGAGTTCCCCGGCACCGACCCGGTCGTACGGGCCCGACTGGAGGAGGAGGCCACCCTGCGCGGCCCCGGCGCCCTCCACGCCCGCCTCGCCGCCGCCGACCCGGCCGCCGGCGCCGCGATCCTGCCGAGCAACGGCCGGCGCATCGTGCGGGCCCTGGAGGTCATCGAGATCACGGGGCGCCCCTACACCGCCAACCTCCCCGGCCACGAGTCCGTCTACGACACCGTCCAGATCGGCGTCGATGTGGCGCGGCCGGAACTCGACGAACGGATCGCGCTGCGCGTGGACCGGATGTGGGAGGACGGGCTCGTCGACGAGGTCCGGGCCCTGGAGTCCCGGGGCCTGCGCGACGGAATCACCGCTTCCAGGGCGCTCGGCTACCAGCAGGTGCTCGACGCCCTCGCCGGCGCCTGCACCGAGGAGGAGGCGCGGGCCGAGACGGTCCGCGCCACCAAGAGGTTCGCCCGCCGGCAGGATTCGTGGTTCCGCCGGGACCCTCGGGTGCACTGGCTCAGCGGGGCGGCCGCCGACCGCGGGGAACTGGCCGGACTCGCGCAGTCGTTGGTCGAACGAGCGGTCACAGCCTGATCACGTGATGGCATCGGGACGCCCCGCACGCCCGTCCGCGGCCCGGGACCGTGCCATCATCAAACTCCTGAACAGTGGCGTACGAAGTCCGAGTGGGGAGGGCGCGTGGCTATGGAGGCCGGCCCTCGTGACACCGGGCGGGACGACACCAGACAGGAAGCGGACCCGATGCTTCCCGGCGGGTCGAGCGGCTTGTCCGGCCCCGGTGCGGCGGGGGCTCCCGAAGTCCTCGACGGCCTCGGCCTGCCCGCCGACCCGGCACGGTTGACCCCGGACGGTCCCGACGTCCCGGAGTCGGGGGTGGAGGCCGCCTCCGGCCCCGCCTTCGAGGTCGAGCTGAGGCCGCAGCGCCGCCTGCGCCTGTGGCAGATCGCCCCGATCGTGCTGCTGGCCGCCGCCGGATCCCTGATGTTCGCCTTCCCCCTCGCCTTCGAGTTCGGCGACGGCGGAGCCGTGGTCGCCATGCTCGGCTTCCTCATCAGCTGCTGCGCCGGCGGCTGGGGCATGATGGCCGCCCGCCGCGTCGGCTACTCCTGGCCCGGACTCCCGCCGCGCGGCAGCAGCCGCCGCCCCGACTGGCGCATGGCCGCGCTGTACGCGCTCGCGGCGCTCGCCGTCGTCTCCCTCGCCGTGTACCGGGTGGCCCGGCTCCGCTGACCGCCCGGGCCCCGTCGACCGGATCCCGGCCACCGGCCTGCGCCGACCGGCTGACACCGCGCTGACCTCACCCGATGCGGTCCGGATCGGCTCGGTACCATGGGCGGGTGACGCACACCACCCTCTCCTTCCTCAAGGGCCACGGGACCGAGAACGACTTCGTGATCGTTCCCGACCCGGACAACGCCATCGAGCTGCCCCCGACCGCCGTGGCCGCCCTGTGCGACCGCCGCGCGGGCATCGGGGCCGACGGTGTGCTCCACGTGGTCCGCTCCGCCGCCCACCCCGAGGCCGCCCCCATGGCCTCCGAGGCCGAGTGGTTCATGGACTACCGCAACAGCGACGGCTCCATCGCGGAGATGTGCGGCAACGGCGTCCGCGTGTTCGCCCGCTACCTCCACCACGCCGGCCACATCGAGCCGGGCGACCTCGCCGTCGCCACCCGGGGCGGCGTCAAGCGGGTCCACCTCGACAAGACCGGAGACGTCACCGTCTCCATGGGCCGCGCCGAACTCCCCGAAGGGGACGTCACCGTCTCCGTGGGCGAGCGCACCTGGCCCGCGCGGAACGTGAACATGGGGAACCCGCACGCGGTCGCGTTCGTTGAAAGCCTCGACCACGCCGGCGACCTGTACAGCCCGCCGCCGTTCAGCCCGGCCGCCGCCTACCCCACCGGGGTCAACGTCGAGTTCGTCGTCGACCGAGGCCCCCGTCACGTCGCGATGCGCGTCCACGAGCGCGGCTCCGGCGAGACCCGCTCCTGTGGCACCGGCGCCTGCGCCGTCGCCGTGGCCGCCATCCGCCGTGACGGAGTCGAACCCGCCGTCACCGGCGAACCGGCCACGTACACCGTCGATCTGCCCGGTGGCACGCTCGTCATCACCGAACACCCCGACGGGCGCGTGGACATGACCGGACCGGCCGTCATCGTGGCCGCCGGAGAGTTCGAACCGACCTGGCTCAGTGAGACGGCTTTCGCCTGAAGATTCCCTCTCACGAGTGATCCGTTTCACGCTGAGCAAGAGGTGGACTGCGCCACGTGGTGGGGTCGGTAACATCAGGCACCGGCCCTGAGGGCTCACCCCATGCCCGCCACCGCCGGTCGAAGCCGTCGGAGGTGCCCATGAGTGCAGAGGCCACGAACCCCGAAGCACATGCCGAAGTGCGCCCTGAGCTGCGCAGACGGGGCCGATCGCGGCTCGACCTGCGCAGGCTCGGGCGGGCTGCGCTGCTCGGGCCGACGTCCAGGGACCGGCTCCCGGACGCGATCGGACACGTAGCAGAAGCGCACCGTGCCCACCATCCGGACGCGGATCTGTCCGTACTGCGGCGTGCGTACCTCCTCGCGGAGACCTCCCACCGCGGTCAGATGCGCAAAAGCGGTGAGCCGTACATCACACATCCGCTCGCCGTGACCCTGATCCTGGCCGAACTCGGCGCCGAGACAACGACCTTGACCGCCTCCCTGCTGCACGACACCGTCGAGGACACCGAGGTGACACTCGACCAGGTCCGCGAGGAGTTCGGCGAGGAGGTCTGCTTCATCGTCGACGGGGTCACCAAGGTCGAGAAGATCGACTACGGCGCCGCCGCCGAGCCCGAGACCTTCCGCAAGATGCTCGTCGCCACCGGCAACGACGTCCGCGTCATGTCCATCAAGCTCGCCGACCGCCTGCACAACATGCGCACACTCGGCGTGATGCGCCCCGAGAAGCAGGCCCGCATCGCCAAGGTCACCCGCGACGTCCTGATCCCGCTCGCCGAACGCCTCGGCGTCCAGGCCCTCAAGACCGAGCTGGAAGACCTCGTCTTCGCGATCCTCCACCCCGAGGAGTACGAGCGCACCCGCGCCCTGATCTCCGCCCACACCGGCGAGGCCGACCCGCTCCCCGCCATCGCCGAATCCGTCCGCACCGTCCTGCGCGAGGCCGGCATCGCCGCCGAGGTCCAGGTGCGCCCCCGGCACTTCGTCTCCGTCCACCGCATCTCCCGCACGCGCGGCGAACTGCGGGGCTGCGACTTCGGCCGGATCCTCGTCCTCGTCGCGGAGAACGCCGACTGCTACGGGGTCCTCGGCGAACTGCACACCTGCTTCACCCCGGTCGTCTCGGAGTTCAAGGACTTCGTCGCCGCGCCCAAGTTCAACCTCTACCAGTCCCTGCACACCGCCGTCGCCGTCCCCGAGGGCTTCGTCGCCGAGGTCATCGTCCGCACCCGGCAGATGCACCGCGTCGCCGAAGCCGGGGTCGTCGCCCTCGGCAATCCGTACACCACGGGCGAACCGGTCGACTGCGACGAGGAACGCGTCGACCCCACCCGCCCCGGCTGGCTCTCCCGCCTCCTCGACTGGCAACAGTCCGCGCCCGACCCCGACACCTTCTGGACCGTGCTGCGCGCCGAGTTGGCCCAGGACCGCGAGATCACGGTCTTCCGGGAGGACGGCGGCGCCTCCGGCACCATCAGCCTGCCCGCCGGGGCCAGCTGTATCGACGCCGCCTACGCCCAGTACGGGGAAGCGGCCCACGGCTGTATCGGCGCCCGGGTCAACGGGCGCCTCACCTCGCTCTCCTCCCGGCTCTCCGACGGGGACACCGTGCAGCTGCTCCTCGCCCACGACGCCTCCTCGGGACCGGCCGCCGACTGGCTGGACCACGCCCGGACCCCCGCCGCCCGGATCGCCATCAGCAGCTGGCTGCAGGCCCATCCCGACGGAGCCGGACCCGCGGCCGCCGTGCCCCGGGCCGCGCTCTCCGTGACCGGGCTCCGCGGCGGCGGGGCCAACGCCGTCGCCGACCTGCCCGACGCCCACGTCCGCCTCGCCGGCTGCTGTACGCCCGTGCCGCCGGACGCGGTCGCCGGGTTCGTCGTGCGCGGCGGAGCCGTCACCGTGCACCGGATCCACTGCCCGGCCGTGGCCCAGATGCGCTCCGTGGGCCGCACCTCCGTCGCCGTGCACTGGCGGGCCACCGCCGACTGCCGGGTCACCCTCCGTGCCGAATCGTTCGGCCGCCCCCACCTGCTGGCCGACCTCACCGAGGCCATCGCCCGGGAGGGTGTCGAGGTGGTCTCCGCGACCGTCGAGCCGCCCGTCGAGCAGCGCGTCCACCACAGCTACACCCTCCAGCTGCCCGACGCGACGCAGCTGCCCGCCCTCATGCGGGCCATGCGGGACGTACCCGGCGTGTACGACGTCAGCCGCGCGTAGCGCCGGCCGGGCGCCCCGCCGGAACGGGAGTCGGGGACCAGGGAGCGTGGGGGAGCGGGCGTAGGGCGCGGGGGCGTGCGCGGAGGGCCCCGTTCGGGTGGCCCCGTCGCGCGTCGCGCGCGACGCCCGGTCGGGCGCTGGTAAGCGGTGGGGGATGCAGCTCACCTCCCCGCGCCTGCGCGCCGCCCTGCTGGCCGCGGCCTCCCTCACCCTCGTCGCCGCCGTCCTGCCCCCGCCCCCGGCCCTGGGCATCGGCGACCGGCTGTTCCCGGAGCTCGGCAACCCGGGCTACGACGTCCTCTCGTACGACCTGTCCCTCACGTACAAGGACAACCGCAGCCCCCTCGACGCGGTCACCGTCATCGAAGCCCGCAGCCTCCGGCCGCTGGAGCGGATCAACCTGGACTTCACGCACGGAACGGTGGCTTCCGCCGAGGTCAACGGGGAACCGGCGCGTTTCGAGAGCGCCGGGGAGGACCTCGTACTGACCCCCGCGCGGCCGGTCCCGGCGAGCGGGCCGCTGCGCATCACCGTCCGGCACACCAGCGATCCGCGCGGTCGCGCCGACGGGGGCTGGGTCCCCACCGAGGACGGCCTCGCCATGGCCAACCAGGCCGACGCCGCCCACCGGGTCTTCCCCTGCAACGACCACCCGGCCGACAAGGCGTTCTTCACCTTCCGCATCACCGCTCCCGAGGGGCTCACCGCCGTGGCCAACGGGATTCCCGGAGCCCTCCCGGCGACCCGCGCCGGCGGCGCGACCGTATGGACGTACCGCACCCTGCACCCCATGGCGACCGAGCTGGCCCAGGTCTCCATCGGCCGCTCCGCCGTCCTGCACGGCACCGGACCGCACGGACTCCCGCTGCGCGACGTCGTCCCCGAGGTCGACCGCGAACAGCTCCGGCCCTGGCTGGCGAAGACCGCCGGACACATCGAGTGGATGGAGCGGCGGGTCGGCCGCTACCCCTTCGAGAACTACGGAGTGCTCATCGCCCGCGCCACCACGGGCTTCGAGCTGGAGACGCAGACCCTCTCCCTCTTCGAGCACGGCCTCTTCACGGGGGAGGGCTACCCCGAGTGGTACGTGGAGTCCGTCATGGTCCACGAGCTGGCCCACCAGTGGTTCGGCGACAGCGTCAGCCCCCGCACCTGGTCCGATCTGTGGCTCAACGAGGGACACGCCACCTGGTACGAGGCCCTGTACGCCGACGGCCTCGGCAAGTACTCCCTGGAGCGGCGCATGCGCGAGGCGTACCAGCGCTCCGACCAGTGGCGCGCCGCCGGCGGCCCCCCGGCAGCCCCCAAGGCGGCCGCGCCGGGCGAGAAGATCGGGCTGTTCCGCCCGGCGGTCTACGACGGCGCCGCGCTGATCCTCTACGCCCTGCGCCAGGAGATCGGCACCGAGGCCTTCGACCGCGTCGAGCGGCGGTGGGTGGGAGACCACAAGGACGGCGTCGCGGGCACGGCCGACTTCGTGCGCCTCGCCTCGCAGGAGGCCGGACGCGACCTGACGAAGTTCCTGGAGCCCTGGCTCTACGGACAGACCACCCCGCCGATGCCCGGCCACCCGGAGTGGAGCGGCGCCCCGGCCAAGGCGGCCCCGGCCCCCGTCGCCCCCGTTGCCCCCGGGGCACGGGTTCCGAGTCCCGGCGCCGGGAAAACGGTATGACGGGCGCGGAACGGGCATGACACCATCGACAAGGCCGTTCGGGGAATCACCGGACGGGGTGCCGCGTTGGACGTGACAGTGTGATGTCACGCTCAGCGGTAGCTTTGGCCTCGGCCGGGCGCGGACACGATCGAATCGACGTAAGGATCCAATGACCTCCTCTTCTTCCCCTTCCCAGGAACAGCGGGACGCGCAGGACGCGCGGGATCCGCAGAGCTTCACCGAGAGCCTTCGGGCCGATGCCCTGATGGAAGAGGACGTCGCCTGGAGCCACGAGATCGACGGAGCGCGGGACGGCGACCAGCTCGACCGTTCCGAGCGGGCGGCCCTGCGCCGCGTGGCCGGTCTCTCGACCGAACTCGAAGACGTCACCGAGGTCGAGTACCGACAGCTCCGCCTGGAGCGCGTGGTCCTCGTCGGCGTCTGGACCTCGGGCACCGTGCAGGACGCGGAGAACTCCCTCGCGGAGCTCGCCGCCCTCGCCGAGACGGCGGGCGCCCTCGTCCTCGACGGCGTCATGCAGCGCCGCGACAAGCCCGACCCGGCCACCTTCATCGGTTCCGGCAAGGCCCGCGAGCTGCGCGACATCGTCATGGAGAGCGGCGCGGACACCGTCGTCTGCGACGGAGAGCTCAGCCCCGGCCAGCTCATCGCCCTCGAAGACGTCGTCAAGGTCAAGGTGGTCGACCGGACCGCCCTGATCCTCGACATCTTCGCCCAGCACGCCAAGTCCCGAGAGGGCAAGGCACAGGTCGCGCTCGCGCAGATGCAGTACATGCTCCCGCGCCTGCGCGGTTGGGGTGCCTCGCTGTCCCGCCAGATGGGTGGCGGCGGCGGTGGCGGCATGGCCACCCGTGGCCCCGGTGAAACCAAGATCGAGACCGACCGGCGCCGCATCCGCGAGAAGATGGCGAAGATGCGCCGGGAGATCGCGGACATGAAGACCGGCCGCGACATCAAGCGGCAGGAACGTCGCCGGAACAAGGTGCCCTCGGTCGCCATCGCCGGCTACACCAACGCCGGAAAGTCCTCGCTGCTCAACCGCCTCACGGGCGCGGGCGTCCTGGTGGAGAACTCGCTGTTCGCCACCCTCGACCCGACCGTGCGCCGAGCCGAGACCCCCTCCGGCCGGGTCTACACCCTGGCCGACACCGTGGGCTTCGTCCGGCACCTGCCCCACCACCTCGTCGAGGCGTTCCGCTCCACGATGGAGGAGGTCGGCGACTCCGACCTCATCCTGCACATCGTGGACGGCTCGCACCCGGCGCCGGAGGAGCAGCTGGCGGCGGTCCGCGAGGTCATCCGCGAGGTGGGCGCCGTCAACGTGCCCGAAATCGTGGTGATCAACAAGGCCGACGCGGCCGACCCGCTCGTCCTGCAGCGGCTGCTGCGCATCGAACGGCACTCCATCGCCGTGTCGGCGCGCACGGGCCTGGGCATCGAGGAACTCCTCGCGCTCATCGATTCCGAGCTGCCGCGACCGGCGGTCGAGGTGGAGGCGCTGGTGCCCTACACCCGCGGCTCGCTGATCGCCCGCGCGCACGCCGAGGGCGAGGTCCTCTCCGAGGAGCACACCCCGGAGGGCACCGTGCTCAAGGCCAGGGTCCACGCGGAACTGGCGGCCGACCTGGCTCCGTACGTTCCCGCCAAGCGGTAGGAACGGCGCGACACGAAAGAGGGCCCCCGCGGTGTGCGGGGGCCCTCTCGCGTTCCGGTCGTCGTACGTCCGGGGCGGGGCCTACTTGAACTTGGCGCTCACCGCGGCGTAGATCCCCTTGGCCTCCGGGCCCAGATGGGGCCCCGCCAACCAGCCGGCCTTGACGGGGCCGATCGAGGTGTTCGACACCAGCGCGGGCTTGCCGTCGGCGCCCGCCGCGACCCAGCCGCCGCCCGAGGCGCCGCCCGTCATGGTGCAACCGATGCGGTACATCACCGGGTCGGCCTGGCTCAGCGCCAGCCGGCCGGGCTTGTCCGCGCACTGGAAGGCCTTCTGGCCGTCGAAAGGAGCGGCCGCCGGGTAACCCGTCGCCGTGATGCTCGCGACCTTCGCCGCCGTCGGAGCGTTGAACTCCACCGGAAGCGCCGAACCGACCGTCTCCTCCAGCGACTTGCCGCCGCTCCCCTTCTCCGGGGTCACGTGCAACACCGCGAAGTCGTACGGGGCCCCCGCGCCGCCCGTCGGGCCGCCCGTCGCGATCCACTGGTCCGAGGTCTGCGCCCAGTCGCTCCACCAGACGCCGTATGGGGCCACCTGCTCGCGCGGTGCGCCCTTGAGCGCGGCGGCGGGCTTGCCCGCGTTGTTGTAGGACGGGACGAAGGCGATGTTGCGGTACCAGCCGCCGGCCTTGCCCGCGTGCACGCAATGGCCCGCCGTCCAGACCATGTTGGACTTGCCCGGGTGGGCGGGGTCCTTCACTACGGTCGCCGAGCAGACCATCGAGCCCTCGGGACCGTCGAAGAAGACCTTGCCGGACGCCGGTACGCTCGTGTGGTAGGGCGCGGCCGCGGGCTTCGCCGCCACGGCGACCGGGGTCGGGTCGCTGACGCCCTGGTCGGTGCCCGCGTCCGGGTCGACGGACGGACGCTGCGGCTGCTCGGCGTCACGCATCCGCTCCGGGTCCCACAGGCCGTCGATGATCGGGTTGACGTAGTCGCCCGCCTCGCGGAGCCAGTCCTCCCGCTTCCAGTTCTTCCACGCACCCCCCTTCCACTTCTCCAGGTCGAAGCCGTGCTCCTTGAGCTTGTCCTTGAGCTGATCCGGTATCTGGATCTCGCCCACGTCGCCGGACGGCAGGCTCGCGGCCACGGTCGGCTTGGCGTCGCCGCCGGCCTCACCGTCGCCGGGTCCGCAGGCCGCGGCGGTCAGCGCGAGCGCGGCCACGCACAGGATCGCGGTGACCGGGCGGTTCGGTCGGTTGGGTCGCATGTCGTAAGTCCCCCTGGTGTTTCGAGGTGTTGGGCGGTTCCGTTCGGGGCGGAAGTGCAGGCCCCCACTATGCCGCCGTCGGATAGGACGGCGGCCCCCGGGGCCGCGGTTCCTGCCTCCGCGAACCGCCTCGCGGCGCCCCCGGAGGGCAAGGATCTTCGAGCGACCCGTGATCCGCCGCCGTCACCGTCGTTGGTACGTACGGGGGATGGTGCGCAGCGTTCATGTTCGAGGCGCCATCGGGAAGAGCAATCCGTGCGGGAGGACCTACTGTCGTGGCCTTGACCGAGCCCGCCGCCGTCGCGGCGCAGATCCCGCACCACGAGGCGCCGCACGCCTGCGCGCCGCCCGCCACGCCGGGGGCGCCGTCCTGCGCGCCGACGTACGGGGCGTTGGCCGGGGCTGATTCCGGATCCGGTGCCGGTGTCGCATCGGGGGCCGTGGCCGGGGCGGCGTCCGGGTCCTCGTCCGGGTCCACATCCCGGTCCACGTCCGGGTCCTCGTCCGGGTCCTCGTCCGTGCCGTCGCAAGGGAGCCGGGGGCCCGTCGTCGCCGAGGCGATCCTGCGCCGGCAGGCGCTGCGCGAGTCCGCCGCCCGGACGTACGCGCGCTCGCTGCCCATCGTCCCCGTCCGCGCGCGCGGGCTGACCATCGAGGGAGCCGACGGGCGGCGCTACCTCGACTGCCTCTCCGGCGCGGGCACCCTCGCCCTCGGGCACAACCACCCCGTCGTCCTCGAAGCCATCCGCGGCGTCCTCGACTCGGGAGCCCCGCTGCACGTGCTCGACATGGCGACCCCCGTCAAGGACGCCTTCACCACGGAACTGTTCGCCAACCTCCCGGCCGGGCTCGCCGACGATGCCCGCGTGCAGTTCTGCGGCCCCGCCGGGACGGACGCCGTGGAGGCCGCGCTGAAACTGGTCCGGGCCGCCACCGGCCGCTCCGGGCTCCTCGCCTTCACGGGGGCCTACCACGGCATGACCGCCGGCGCCCTGGACGCCTCCGGCGGCGCCCCCGAGGTACGGGTCACCCGGCTGCCGTACCCGCAGGACCACCGCTGCCCCTTCGGCGTCGGCGGCCCCGAGGGCGAGAGGCTCGCCGCCCACTGGACCGAGAGCCTCCTCGACGACCCCAAGGGCGGAGTGCCCGCACCCGCCGGGATGATCGTCGAACCCGTCCAGGGCGAGGGCGGCGTCCACCCCGCCCCGGACGCCTGGCTGCGGCGGATGCGGGAGATCACGGCCGCGCGGGGGATCCCGCTGATCGCGGACGAGGTCCAGACCGGGGTCGGGCGTACCGGGGCCTTCTGGGGCGTCGACCACGCCGGTGTGGTCCCCGACGTGATGGTCCTGTCCAAGGCGATCGGAGGGAGCCTGCCGCTCGCGGTGATCGTGTACCGGGCCGAACTGGACGTCTGGGGCCCGGGGGCGCACGCCGGCACCTTCCGGGGCAACCAACTCGCCATGGCCGCCGGGACGGCCACCCTCGCCTACGTGCGCCGCAACGGGCTCGCCGAACGCGCCGCGGTACTGGGGGAGCGGATGACGACCGCCCTGCGCGGCCTGGCGGCCGACCAGCCCTGCATCGGGGACGTCCGGGGCCGCGGCCTGATGATCGGCCTCGAACTCGCCGACCCCGACACCGGGGAGTCCGCCCCGGCCCTGGCGACCGCCGTCCGCCAGGAGTGCCTGGACCGGGGCCTGATCGTCGAACTCGGCGGCCGACATTCCAGCGTGGTCCGTCTGTTGCCCCCGCTCATCCTCACCGACGAGCAGGCCGCCGCCGTCCTGGACCGCCTGGCCGACGCCCTCCCGGCCGCTGTCCGCCGCCTCCACTGACCCGCACGCGAAGGACCCCCGATGCCCGACCCCACCCCGTTCCTCCAGGCCCTCACAGAACCCGCCCCGCCCCGGCCCCTTCCACTCCGCGAGGCCCGGCCCCCCTCGGCCTCGCTGAACCCGGCCCATCCCTCGAAGGCGTCGCACGGGGATGCCGGTCCCCCCTCGGCCTCCACGGAGCCCGCCCAGGCCTCGACGGCGCCGCACCGCGACGCTTGGTTCGCCTCGGCCCCGGTGGACCCGGCTCCGTCCTCGACGGCGCCGCACCGCGCATCGACCCCGGCCTCCACGGAGCCGGCTGGGTCCTCGACTGCGCCGCCCCACGATGCTTGGTTCGCCTCGGGCCCGGTGGACCCGGCTGCGTCCTCGACGGAACCACCCCGCGACGACCGGCTCACCTCGGCCTCAGCTCAGCCGGTCGGCGGCACGCCGCCGCGTCCCCGCCCGGGCCCTCCGCCCGCCCCGGCAACGGTGCACACCACCCCGGGGTCGGCCGAGACCGCCCTACACCCGCAGACCGCTGCCACCCCGGCCTTGGTGCGCCTCGCCCCCGAGCCCAAGTCGCCCCACCCGCAGCCGACTGCTCCCGCCGCCCCGCACCAGGCGCCCTCCACCCCGGGGTCTGTTGAAGCCGCTCGGCAGCCGGAATCTGCTGCCGCCCCGGCCCTGGTACCCCCCGTCTCGGTGCCGACCGAGGCCGTCCCGCAACCGGAGGCCGCTGCTGAACGGCTCGCGGTCCGGTTCTCTCCGGAGTCCTCCGTGGCCCACTCACGCCCGACAACTCCCTTCTCCCCGGCCGAGGCCCGCCTCTCCGAGGCATCACCCGTGAGCCGCCCCCAGCTGGCAACCAGCACCGACCCGAGCCCGGTGTACCCCGCTCGGGAGCACGGGTCGGTGGAGGCGGCCCGGGCGCGGGCGGCTGCCGAGGCGACATCGAGCGGCGCACAGGCCACGACCCGAACCCGGCCCGGTCAGACCGCTGGCCTGGCGCCCCCCACCCCTGCACTCCCCGCCCCTCCGGTCCCGGTCGACGGGGCAACCCTGTGGGTCGCCCCGGCCTTCCGGGCCCTCTCGGAAACGACGGCCGCCCCTCCGCGTTCCGAACCCACCGGCCCGAATCCTGTGGACACCGGCCGTGAGGAGATGGGCGGCGTGGTGACCGGCCCCGTGGAGACCGGCATCTCGGACACCCGTCCCTTGGGCATCCGCCCAGCCGGCACCGGCCTCTCGGACACCCGCCCCGCCGAGACCCGCCCCTCCGGCACCGGCTCAGCCGGCACCGGCCTCTCGGGCATCCGCCCCGCCGGCACCGGCCCCGCCGGCACCGGCCCAGCCGGCACCGGCCCCTCGGACACCGGCCCCGCCGACACCCGCCCCTCGGGCATCCGCCCCTCCGGCTCCGGTCCGTCCGGCGCCCGCCCCTCGGACGCCGAGCGCTCGGCGCCGCCGGCCCGAGGCGCCGCCGGGCCTACCTCGGCAGGCCCGGACGGTGAGGTCCGAGCCCCGGCGGGCCTGGCCGGCGGGCCCGATACCGGCGTGGCCCCGCCCGAGGCGGAGCCGGGCACGGCCGCCCACGCCCGCCCCGCCGAGGCGATCGCGCCGAGCACGGTGCCCCGGCAGAAGGACGGCGCCCCCCGCTCCCGCCCGGGCGGGTCCGGCACCGGCGGCCTCGAACCGGCCGCCGCGCCCGACCCGTTGGACCACCACGACCCCGCCCTCGCCGCCGAGGCCGCGACGGTGGAGAACCTGCTGCGGTGCTGGGTCCGGGAAAGCGGCATCCTCCGCCCCGACGGGCCCGCCGGAACGCTCCTGCGCATCCCCCTCCCCGCGTCCGGCGTCGAACTCCTGGTGCCCGTCCGACACTGGTCCCTCGCGGGCTGGCACCGCTTCGGCCCCGCCCGCCTCGCAGGCTCCCCGACCCACGCCCCCGCCCTGGACGCTGTGACCCTCGCCGCCCTGCTCGCCCGCGAGGGCGACGGCCGTGGCGGAGCCGACCTCGTCGGCAGGGTCGCCGACTCCGTACGCCGCACCTCCGAATTCGTCGCCGACCGGCGCCGACGTCCCACCGCCCCCGCTCCCGTCCTCGCGGACCGCTTCCTGACCGCCGAACAGTCCCTCCTCCTCGGACACCCCCTCCAACCGGACCCGAAGAGCCGCGAAGGACTCTCCGAGGCCGAGATCCGCCGGTACTCACCCGAACTCCACGGCTCCTTCCCCCTGCACTGGGTCGCCGTCGCACCGGCCGCCCTCGCCACCGACTCCGCCTGGACCGAACGGGGCCGCCCGGTCTCCGCGTCCCAACTGCTCACCCGGCTCGCACCGGAACTCCCGCTGCCCGCCGGCACCACCCCTCTTCCCCTGCACCCGTGGCAGGCCCGCGACCTCCTCCAGCGCCCCGCCGTCACCGCTCTCCGCGAGGCCGGACTCCTGATCGACCTGGGCCCGTACGGTGCCCCCTGGTACCCCACCTCCTCCGTCCGGACCGTCCACCGCCCCGGCGCCCCCGCGATGCTCAAGCTCTCCCTGGGCCTGCGCATCACCAACTCCCGCCGGGAGAACCTCCGCAAGGAACTCCACCGCGGAGTCGAAGCGCACCGACTGCTCCGCACCGGCCTCGCCGAGCAATGGCAGACGGGCCACCCCGGCTTCGACATCGTCCGCGACCCCGCCTGGGTCGCCGTCGACGCCCTCGACGGCACTCCCGTCCGAGGGTTCGACGCCCTCCTGCGCCACAACCCCTTCCGACCGGGCGACGACGCCGTCTGCGTCGCCGCGCTCACGGCCCCGCGTCCCTGGCCCGGTCGGGCCACGATGTCCTCCCGGCTCGCCGAGACCGTCGCCCGGCTCGCCACCACCACCGGCCGCTCCACCTCCGCCGTGGCCGCCGAGTGGTTCCTGCGCTACCTCGAACACGTGGTCCTGCCGGTCCTCGCCTTCGACGCACTCGCGGGCATCGCCCTCGAAGCCCACCAGCAGAACACCCTGGTGCTCCTCGACCCCTCCGGATGGCCCGTGGGCGGCCGCTTCCGCGACAACCAGGGCTACTACTTCCGCGAGTCCCGTCGCACGGAACTGGAACGACGTCTCCCCGGCATCGGCGAGGCCAGCGACACCTTCGTCCCCGACGCCGTCACCGACGAACGCTTCGCCTACTACCTCGGCATCAACAACGTGCTCGGGCTCATCGGCGCCTTCGGCTCCCAGCACCTCGCCGACGAACGCGTGCTCCTCGCCGCGTTCCGCCGCTTCCTCGGCAAGGCCGCCGACCTGGGACCGCTGCCCACCCACCTGCTCGACTCACCCACCCTGCGCTGCAAGGCGAACCTGCTGACCCGCCTGGGTGGACTCGACGAACTCGTGGGCCCCGTCGATACCCAGTCCGTCTACGTCACCATCGCCAACCCCCTCCACGCCTGACGCGCTCCCACCGACACGGAGAAGAGCCCGATGCCCGCCACCGCCACCCCCGTCGAACCCCGCCTCACGGCACGGATGTTGCCCCTGCTCGCCGAGGCGGACCTGCTGGACTCACCCGCCGGCTGGGGCTCCGTCACCACCGCCGCCGGCAGTTTCCACCTCGAACCCGTACGACCGGCCCGTGACCTCGAACTGCTCACCCGGTGGATGAACGACCCCGAGGTGGCCGCGTACTGGGAACTTGGCGGCCCCTCCACCCTCACGGCGGCCCACCTCCGCGCCCAGCTCGACGGCGACGGCCGCAGCCTTCCCTGCCTGGGCATCCTGAACGGCGCCCCCATGAGCTATTGGGAGATCTACCGGGCCGATCTCGACCCGATCGCCCACCACTACCCGTCGCGCCCCCACGACATGGGTATCCACCTGCTCATCGGAGAGGGCACGAACCGTGGCAGGGGACTTGGCGCCACCCTGCTGCGCACCGTCGCCGACCTGGTCCTCGACAACCGGCCCCCGTGCACCCGCGTGATCGCCGAACCGGACATCCGCAACACCCCTTCCGTCTCCGCCTTCCTGACCGCCGGTTTCCGCTACAGCACGGAAATCGACCTTCCCGAGAAGCGCGCCGCGCTGATGATCCGGGAGCAGGCGCTGCGCAACCTCCTCTGACCCCGTCCGCCCGCCGCCCGCCGCCCGCCGCCCGCCGCCCGCCGCCCGCCGCCCGCCGCTCGCCGACTGGCCGGCTGGCCAACCGACCGGCCGGTCGACTGCCTCTCCCTTCGAAAACTCTGCTCCACACAGCAAAGTTCCCGATCGGCGGGCCTGCCCGGGCTCGCCCCCCAAGCCGGCGGCTCGGCGTCCCCGAGGGCGACCTCCGGTCCCTCGTACGGGCGGAGATCCTGCGCCAGCGGGCCCGCTTCCCGAGCTCAAGGAGCGGTACGAGCTCTTCGACCTGCCACCCGTGACGTCCGAACGGGGCGGCCGGTGTCGGTGGCGCCCCGTAGGCTTGGCACTGCTATGACGAAGCCCTCCCTCCCCGACCTGCTGCACGCCGCCGTCTCCGCCGTCGGCGGCACGGAGCGGCCCGGCCAGGTGGCCATGGCCGAAGCCGTCGCCGAAGCGATCGATGACAACTCCCACCGGCTGATCCAGGCCGGCACCGGCACCGGAAAGTCCCTCGGCTACCTGGTGCCCGCCCTCGCGCACGGCGAGCGCGTGGTGGTCGCCACGGCGACGCTGGCGCTCCAGCGGCAGCTCGTCGAGCGGGACCTGCCCCGCACGGTCGAAGCACTGCACCCGCAGCTGCGCCGCCGGCCGCAGTTCGCCATGCTCAAGGGACGCTCCAACTACCTCTGCCTCCACCGCCTCCACGAGGGGGCGCCGCAGGACGAGGAGGAGGGGCTCTTCGACCAGTTCGAGGCCGCCGCCCCGAGCAGCAAGCTCGGCAAGGACCTGCTGCGCCTGCGCGACTGGGCCGACGAGACCGAGACCGGCGACCGGGACGACCTCACCCCCGGCGTCTCGGACAAGGCGTGGAGCCAGATCTCGGTCTCCTCCCGCGAGTGCCTGGGTGCGACGAAGTGCGCCTACGGGGCCGAGTGCTTCGCCGAGGCGGCCCGCGAGCGGGCCAAGCTCGCCGACGTGGTGGTCACCAACCACGCCCTCCTGGCCATCGACGCCATCCAGGGTGCGCCCGTGCTGCCCCAGCACGAGGTGCTGATCGTGGACGAGGCCCACGAGCTGGTCTCCCGCGTCACCGGAGTGGCCACCGGGGAACTCACCCCGGGCCAGGTCAACCGGGCCGTGAAGC
Organism: Streptomyces sp. NPDC088097; assembly: GCF_044741845.1. Taxonomy (NCBI): domain Bacteria; kingdom Bacillati; phylum Actinomycetota; class Actinomycetes; order Kitasatosporales; family Streptomycetaceae; genus Streptomyces; species Streptomyces sp. NPDC088097. Next base: position 730,749 of record NZ_JBIUTJ010000004.1, on the reverse strand, counting down.
GCGCCGCCAAGCTCGTGGACGAGAAGACCGCCGACTCCCTGCAGACCGCCTCCGAGTCCTTCGAACGCGTCATGGAGCTGGCCCTGCCCGGCCGGCTGGAGGAGGTCCCCGAGGACCTCCTCTACGCGCTGATGGCCCTGCGCGACGCCGCCCGCAACGTGATCTCCGCGATGGGCGCCACCCGCGACAAGTCCGTCCAGGACGAGGACGCCGTCCGCAAGCAGGCCCTCGCGGCGGTCGAAGGCGTGCACAGCGTGGCGGAGCGGATCGCCAACCACTCCGAGTACGACGTCGTCTGGTACGAACGCCACGACCGCTTCGGCGCCACCCTCCGGGTCGCCCCGCTCTCGGTCTCCGGGCTGCTGCGGGAGAAGCTCTTCGAGGACCGCTCGGTGGTCCTCACCTCCGCCACCCTGAAACTGGGCGGCGACTTCAACGGGGTCGCGGCGTCCCTCGGCCTCTCGCCCGAGGGCATCGAGGGGGACGACGTGCCGATCTGGCGGGGCCTGGACGTAGGATCCCCCTTCGACTACCCGAAGCAGGGCATCCTCTACGTCGCCAAGCACCTGGCCACTCCGGGCCGGGAGGGCACCCGCGGCGACATGATGGACGAACTGGCGGAGCTGATCGAAGCCGCCGGGGGCCGCACCCTCGGCCTCTTCTCCTCCATGCGCGGAGCCAAGGCGGCGGCCGAGGAACTCCGTGGCCGGCTCGACCACCCGATCCTCCTTCAGGGTGAGGAGACCCTCGGCGAGCTGATCAAGACCTTCTCCGCCGACCCGAAGACGTGCCTGTTCGGCACGCTCTCGCTGTGGCAGGGCGTGGACGTACCCGGCCCCAGCTGCCAGCTCGTGATCATGGACCGGATCCCGTTCCCCCGGCCCGACGACCCGCTGATGAGCGCACGGCAGAAGTCGGTGGAGGAACACGGGGGCAACGGGTTCATGGCGGTCGCCGCCACGCACGCGGCCCTGCTGATGGCCCAGGGCGCGGGAAGGCTTGTCCGTGCCTCCGGGGACCGGGGTGTGGTCGCCGTCCTGGACCCGCGCCTGGCCACCGCCCGCTACGGCAGCTTCCTGCGCGCCACGCTGCCCGACTTCTGGTACACCACCGACCGCAACCAGGTCCGCCGCTCGCTGGCCGCGATCGACGCCACCGCGCAGGCGGACGGCACATAGCCCCTGCCGTCGAGCGGGCAGGGGCTTGCGCGCGAGCCGCACCGCAGTCGGCGCGGAGAACGAACAGCTCCGGGACCGGCGCAGTGGATCCCGGAGCTGGTACGAGGGCCGGGGGCCGTCAGAGCCGGCGGAGGACGGCGACGACCTTGCCGAGGATGGTGGCCTCGTCGCCGGGGATCGGCTGGTAGGCGGCGTTGTGCGGGAGCAGCCAGACGTGGCCGTCCTCGCGCTTGAACCGCTTGACGGTGGCCTCACCGTCCAGCATCGCGGCGACGACGTCGCCGTTCTCCGCCACCGGCTGACGGCGCACGGTGACCCAGTCGCCGTCACAGATGGCGGCCTCGATCATCGAGTCGCCGACGACCTTCAGAACGAAGAGTTCACCGTCGCCGACGAGCTGGCGGGGGAGGGGGAACACGTCCTCCACCGACTCCTCGGCGAGGATCGGGCCACCGGCCGCGATCCGACCGACCAGGGGCACGTAGGAGGCGGCGGGCTTGCCCGTGGTGTCGGTGGGCTGCGAGCTGGGCTGGTCCGAGCCGCGCACTTCGTAGGCGCGGGGCCGGTGCGGGTCCCGGCGGAGGAAGCCCTTGCGCTCCAGCGCCATCAGCTGGTGCGCCACGGACGAGGTGCTGGAGAGGCCGACCGCCTGGCCGATCTCGCGCATCGACGGCGGGTAGCCGCGGCGCTGCACCGAGTCCCGGATGACTTCGATGACCCTCCGCTGCCGGTCCGTGAGCCCGGAACTGTCGGCGCGGATGCCTGGAGGTCGCCCGGGCAGCGAGCGTGCGGGGCGCGCGGGCTCCGCCTCCGGGTTCTGACTTGCGTCATTCATGGCATGCACCGGCTCAAGTCGGCTCTGGGAGCGGTTCTGGGCAGTGATGGTGGCGGCACTGTCTGCGGTGGTGGTCACGTCGGCCCCTCTCGAAATGTTCTCCCTAGCTGGACAACGGTAGTAGCTTTCGAAAGGTTGCGCCAAACACACGTTCGAGTGAAAAATCGAGGATCCCCCACCTGGGCTAGATCGGTGGGTGTATGGGTGATCGATGCGCCCTTCGCGGACGTGCCCGAAAGGGGCTGACCGGCGCGTTTGCCCCCGCGCCGCGACAGCGCCCGGGACTCGCGTCCAGGGGTCCGTTCGGGCGCCGGGTTCCGAACGTGGGTTCGGCTCGGCGTGCGCTCCTTACGGTACCCTTCCCCGTTGGGTCGCCCGCTCCGGGATCATCCCCAGTGTGGCATCGGGAACGTGTCGCTCCGGGTATCGGACGCCGCGACACGCGGAGTGGAGAAAATCCGCCGCAACCCAAGATCTAGTGGTTGGATGAGCGTCGCCACCCAGAGGTTGTGGTCCCCGGTCTACCGGCGGTCCCGACATCGCATATGCTTGTGGCTGCTTCACGAGCCCCCGGCAGGGTCCCGATCCTGCCGCTGAGGGGCTCCGTGGGGTGATTCGTTCGTGCCAAAAAGGAAGGGTGAGGGAACCATGCACTGCCCCTTCTGCAGGCACCCCGACAGCCGCGTGGTCGACAGCCGCACCACGGATGACGGGACGTCGATCCGCAGGCGCCGTCAGTGCCCCGACTGCTCCCGTCGCTTCACGACGGTGGAGACGGCCTCGCTGATGGTGATCAAGCGCAGCGGTGTCACCGAACCCTTCAGTCGCACCAAGGTCATCTCTGGCGTCCGCAAGGCGTGCCAGGGTCGACCGGTCACCGAGGACGCCCTCGCCAAGCTCGGCCAGCGGGTCGAGGAAGCGCTGCGCGCCACCGGGAGCGCCGAGCTGACCACCCACGACGTGGGTCTGGCCATACTCGGCCCCTTGCAGGAACTCGACCTCGTCGCCTACCTGCGGTTCGCATCCGTCTACAAAGCGTTCGACACCCTCGAAGACTTCGAGACCGCCATCGCGGAACTGCGCGATCGGCGGCCTCATCCCAACGAGCGCGAGCCCGGTGGGACCCCCCAGGCGGTCCCCGTGCCCGCCTCCGCCACCGACTGACCGGACGGCCGCACCTCGGTGCGGCGCGTTCGGCCCGGGTCGGCAGGGCGAGATTCGTAGTTACAAGACACACAGCACCGTGCCGCGGAATAGCGATGGCACTTTAGGGCGTTTTTGCCCGCATATGGGAGGCGGCCATGACAGAGACGGCGAGCAGCTCGGCGCGAGGTTCCCGCACCAAGGGGATCAAGGCCGCCAAGGGCGGCCTGCGGATCGAGCGCATCCACACGACTCCGGGCGTGCACCCGTACGACGAGGTGAGCTGGGAGCTCCGTGACGTCGTCATGACCAACTGGCGCGACGGCTCGGTCAACTTCGAGCAGCGTGGCGTCGAGTTCCCCGACTTCTGGTCGGTGAACGCGGTCAACATCGTCACCAGCAAGTACTTCCGCGGAGCGGTCGGCAGCCCGCAGCGCGAGACCGGTCTGAAGCAGCTCATCGACCGGATCGTGAAGACCTACACCAAGGCCGGCGACGACCACGGTTACTTCGCCTCCCCGGCCGACTCCGAGATCTTCGAGCACGAGCTGACGTACGCGCTCCTGCACCAGATCTTCAGCTTCAACTCGCCGGTCTGGTTCAACGTCGGCACCCCGCAGCCGCAGCAGGTCTCCGCCTGCTTCATCCTGGCCGTCGACGACTCCATGGAGTCGATCCTCGACTGGTACAAGGAAGAGGGCATGATCTTCAAGGGCGGCTCCGGCGCCGGCCTGAACCTCTCCCGCATCCGCTCCTCCAAGGAGCTCCTCTCCTCCGGCGGCAACGCCTCCGGTCCGGTCTCCTTCATGCGCGGCGCCGACGCGTCCGCGGGAACGATCAAGTCGGGTGGCGCCACCCGCCGCGCGGCCAAGATGGTCGTCCTGGACGTGGACCACCCGGACGTCGAGGACTTCATCGCCACCAAGGTGAAGGAAGAGGAGAAGATCCGCGCCCTGCGCGACGCGGGCTTCGACATGGACCTGGGCGGCGACGACATCACGTCCGTCCAGTACCAGAACGCCAACAACTCCGTCCGCGTGAACGACGAGTTCATGACGGCCGTCGAGAACGGCACCGAGTTCGGTCTGCGTGCCCGCATGACCGGTGAGGTCATCGAGAAGGTCGACGCCAAGGCGCTCTTCCGCAAGCTCGCCGAGGCCGCGTGGGCCTGCGCCGACCCGGGCATCCAGTACGACGGTGTGATCAACAACTGGCACACCTGCCCCGAGTCCGGCCGCATCACCGCGTCGAACCCGTGCAGCGAGTACATGCACCTGGACAACACGTCCTGCAACCTCGCCTCGCTGAACCTGATGAAGTTCCTCAACGACGACTCCAAGGGCAACCAGTCCTTCGACGCCGAGCGCTTCTCCAAGGTCGTCGAGCTGGTCATCACCGCGATGGACATCTCCATCTGCTTCGCCGACTTCCCGACGCAGAAGATCGGCGAGAACACCCGCGCCTTCCGCCAGCTGGGCATCGGCTACGCCAACCTCGGCGCCCTGCTCATGGCCACCGGCCACGCGTACGACTCGGACGGCGGCCGCACCCTCGCCGCCTCGATCACCTCGCTGATGACCGGCACCGCCTACAAGCGTTCCGCCGAGCTGGCCGCCATCGTCGGCCCGTACGACGGCTACGCCCGCAACGCCGACGCCCACAAGCGCGTCATGAAGCAGCACGCGGACGCCAACACCGTCGCCCCGCGCACCGCGGACCTCGACAACGTGATCTGGGCCGCGGCCACCGAGGCCTGGCAGGACGTCCTGCGCCTCGGCGAGAAGAACGGCTTCCGCAACTCCCAGGCCTCCGTCCTCGCGCCGACCGGCACCATCGGTCTCGCGATGTCCTGCGACACCACCGGTGTCGAGCCGGACCTGGCCCTGGTCAAGTTCAAGAAGCTCGTCGGCGGCGGCTCGATGCAGATCGTCAACGGCACCGTTCCGCAGGCCCTGCGCCGCCTGGGTTACCAGGAGGAGCAGATCGAGGCGATCGTCGAGCACATCGCCGAGCACGGTGTCGTCGTCGACGCCCCGGGCCTGAAGACCGAGCACTACTCGGTGTTCGACTGCGCCATGGGCGAGCGTTCCATCTCCGCGATGGGCCACGTCCGCATGATGGCGGCGATCCAGCCCTGGATCTCCGGCGCGATCTCGAAGACGGTCAACATGCCGGAGACGGCGACCGTCGAGGAGATCGAGGAGATCTACTTCGAGGCGTGGAAGCTGGGCGTCAAGGCGCTCGCGATCTACCGCGACAACTGCAAGGTCGGTCAGCCCCTCTCCGCCAAGAAGAAGGAGGAGGCGAAGACCGAGGTCACCGCGAAGGCCGAAGAGACGATCCGTACGGCCGTCGAGAAGGTCATCGAGTACCGTCCGGTCCGCAAGCGCCTCCCCAAGGGCCGCCCGGGGATCACCACCTCCTTCACGGTCGGTGGCGCCGAGGGCTACATGACCGCGAACTCCTACCCGGACGACGGTCTGGGCGAGGTCTTCCTGAAGATGTCCAAGCAGGGCTCGACCCTCGCGGGCATGATGGACGCCTTCTCCATCGCCGTCTCCGTCGGTCTGCAGTACGGGGTCCCGCTGGAGACCTACGTCGCGAAGTTCACGAACATGCGCTTCGAGCCGGCCGGTATGACGGACGACCCGGACGTGCGGATGGCGCAGTCGATCGTCGACTACATCTTCCGTCGCGTGGCGCTCGACTTCCTGCCCTTCGAGACCCGCTCGGCGCTCGGCATCCACTCCGCCGAGGAGCGTCAGCGCCACCTCGACACCGGCTCCTACGAGCCGCTCGACGGCGAGCAGCTCGACACGGAGACCCTGGCCCAGTCGGCTCCGCTCACGGCGGTCCCGACCCCGAAGCCGGAAGCCGTCCAGGTCCCGGCCCCCAAGACGGCGCACTCCAACGCCGAACTGGTCGAGATGCAGCTCGGCGTCTCCGCCGACGCCCCGCTCTGCTTCTCGTGCGGTACGAAGATGCAGCGCGCCGGCTCCTGCTACATCTGCGAGGGCTGCGGCTCGACCAGCGGCTGCAGCTGACCTCGGGCTGAGCCGCGTAGGACATCGTCCTGCGCGGCTCGCCCGAGCGGCTGACCCGCGGTCCACGAAGGGGACCGGCCACAGGCCGGTCCCCTTCGTCGTGCCCGCGCCCCGGAACCACGGACGGGTGATCGTCAGTGCGGGATCCGCCGGGCCGGGCGGGTGACGACCCCGTCACGGAACTCGGCGATCATCGAGCCGACCTGGCGCATCAGGTGGGTGTCCTCGATCCGGTCCAGGCCGCGGCGATCGAGCCCGCCACGATGTCGGACGGTCCGCGGTGTGGGCCTGGGCGTGGGCGACGGCGTCGAGGAAGAGGGCGCCCTCACGGGTCGAGCGGGAGAGGGAGAACGCGCCGAGGTAGGCCCCGTCCCGTTCCAGCGCCGCGATGTTCTCCAACACCAGGGCGTGACTGACCCCGTGGTAGGCGTCCACGCCGAACCCCACCGACACCACGAACCGCTCCGCCACGTCGTCCAGGGCGGCCAGCGCCGCCACGCTGGTCAGTTCCTCGTACGACTGGTGCGGCGCGGACCCGGGGGTGACGGCGGCCAGGTCCGGGCCACCCAGTCCTGCGAGGGGAGGCCGGCGAGGGCGCTGAAGGACAGGTTCGCGAGGTGGACCTCCTTGCCCTGGTGGAGGAGGGAGAGGGCGATGGGCAGTCCGGAGTAGACGTCGAACCCGCCCCCCGCGCCGGCCACGAGGATCCGTTCGACGTTGGCCAGGCGGGCGAAGAGCGGGTTGGTGTGCAGGGCGGTCATGGCGATCATTGTGCGGGGCGAGGACACGGGGCGCCCCGGGCATTTCACGGTGGGGAGCGGGAGAGCCATGTGGAGCGGTGACGAGCTGGACCTCGGTGCGTATCTGGAGCGGATCGGATACGCGGGACCGGTGGCCGAGGACGGGGAACTCCGCCCCGACCTGCGCACGTTGTACGAAGTGCACCGGGCCCACACAGCCTCGATCCCCTTCGAGAGCCTGGACGTCCTGTTCGGCCGCCCCGTCGACCTGGAGGTCAAGGCCATCGAGGGCAAGCTCGTGCACGGCCGCCGAGGCGGTTACTGCTACGAGCAGAACTCGCTCCTGGCCGCCGCCTTGGAGCGGATCGGCTTCGAGGTGTCGGGGCGCGGTGCCCGCAACCGCACCCGGGGTGATGCCCTGCTGCCGGTGACGCACGCCGTCCTCGTCGTCACCCTCGACGGGGAGTCGTGGCTCTGCGACGCCGGATTCGGTCACCTGGGCCCGTGCGAGCCCGTTCCGCTCGGGCGGCCCGGTGTCGAGGTGCGGCAAGGAGCGTGGACGTACGCCGTCCGAGAGGAGGCGGGGGGAGTCCTGGCCCTGCGGCAGCTGCGCGGAGGCGTGTGGCGGGACCTGTACGCCTTCTCCCCGCAGCCCTACCACCCCGTTGACTACGTCGTGCTCAACCACTACAGCTCCTCGCACCCCCGCTCGGCCTTCGTGGGGCGGACCACCGTGCAGCTTCCGGGTGACGGCGTACGCCTGGCGCTCGTCGGGCTGGAGCTCACGCGGGCGCATTCCGACGGCCGCACCGAGCAGGAGCCCGTGGCCGTTGAAGACCTGACCGGCCTGCTCGACCGGGAGTTCGGTCTTCGCCTGTCGGAGCGGGACGCCGCGGAACTGGTGCGGATCCACCGCTCCGGGGACTGACCCCGACCCTGCCCGGCCCGTACGATGGCGCGGTGCTGGTCAAGTGGATTCGCTGCACGGTGACGGACCGACGCGGGTTCGAGCGCGGGCAGCGAAAATGGGCGGGGCTGCCCGGAGAACCCGGATTCCGAGGGCAGGGCGGCGGCTGGAGCAGGGGTCGGCAGGGGGTCGCGCACGTCTTCGCGTTCTGGGAGAGCCGTTCCTTCTACGACTCCTTCATGGCGCGCTCCCACGACCGGTTGGCCGCCTCCCAACACGGCACCTTCACCGACGCGCGCGTCACGCTCTTCGACCACCGCTTCGACGTGAAGACCGGCTTCGAGCCGAGGTTCACCGACGCCGACGTGGTCCGGGTGGCGCACACCCGCGTGCGCGAGGGGCGCGTGGACCACTTCGCCCTCATGCAGGAGAAGGTGTGGAACCCGGCGATGGCCGGCTCCCCGGGGATGATCCGGGGGCTGTTCGGCGAGGCCCCGGGCCGGGAGTTCCTGGTGCTGTCCATGTGGCGGGCGGCCGCCGAGCACGGCAAGTACCGGCAGGAACGCGTGGAGCGACTCTCCCTGCGCGCCCAGACCGAGGCCGATGTGGAGGCCCTCACGGGGGACGTCGTGGACCTCGAACCCGGCTGGACGGTATGACCGTACGACGACCCGCCGCCCGCAACGGCGTGCCCGTGACCTGGCCGCGCGGATGGCCGAATAGGGTCGTGGAATGGTACGACCACGGCGCATCGTCCTTGTCCGGCACGGGGAATCGGAAGGAAACGTCGACGACACGGTGTACGAGCGCGAGCCCGACCACGGCCTCCGGCTGACCTCCGCCGGCAGGACCCAGGCCGCGACCGCCGGCGAGGGGCTGCGTGAGCTGTTCGGCGACGAGCACATCAGCGCGTACGTCTCGCCCTACCGGCGCACCCTGCAGACCTTCCGCGAGCTGAAGCTGGACCCGGCGCGGGTGCGGATGCGCGAGGAGCCGCGGCTGCGCGAGCAGGACTGGGGCAACTGGCAGGACCGGGACGACGTACGGCTGCAGAAGGCGTACCGGGACGCCTACGGGCACTTCTTCTACCGCTTCGCCCAGGGAGAGTCGGGCGCCGACGTCTACGACCGGGTCGGCTCATTCTTGGAGAGCCTCTACCGCAGTTTCGAGGCCCCGGACCACCCCGAGAACGTCCTTCTTGTCACGCACGGGCTGACGATGCGGCTGTTCTGCATGCGCTGGTTCCACTGGTCGGTGTCGGAGTTCGAGGCCCTGTCCAACCCCGGGAACGGCGAATTCCGGGTCCTCATGCTGGGTCCGGACGGCCGGTACCGGATGGACCGCCCGTTTGAGCGGTGGACCACACCCGAGCCTTATGACCTGGACGGCTAGAGTGGCGCGGGATGACCGCTGACTCCGCTCCCGAAAGGCGCCGCGCACGCGCCATGTCCAGCCTCAGAGGGCTGGCTCTGGGTGACGCCCTGGGTTCCCAGTTCTTCGTCCCCGTGAACTACCCGCTGCTGAAGCGGCGCGAGCTGCCCGCCGGCAGCGAGCCGTGGCAGTGGACCGACGACACCGAGATGGCCTGCTCCGTGGTGGCCGTGCTCGCCGCCCACGGCCGTGTCGACCAGGACGCGTTGGCGCAGTCCTTCGCCGTCCACCACGACTTCGACCGCGGCTACGGTCCCGCCGTCAACCGGATGCTGAGGCTCGTCCGCGAGGGTGAGGACTGGCGCACGCTGGCCGCCGAACTCTTCAACGGGCAGGGCTCCTGGGGCAACGGCGCCGCCATGCGGATCGCCCCGCTCGGCGCCTGGTACGCGGACGACCCCGAGCAGGCCACCCACCAGGCGGAGATCTCCTCCTACACCACCCACCAGCACCGCGAGGCGGTGTGCGGGGCGATGGCCGTCGCCGCCGCGGCCGCGCTGGCGGCGGCTCCGGCCGGACCGCCGACCGCCACCGAACTCCTGGACGGGGTCATCGCCCTGGTGCCGCGCAGCGCCGTGGGCGCGGGCGTGCGCCGGGCGCGCGACATGCTCGACTACGGCGACGCGACCACCGTGGCCGCCGTACTGGGCTGTGGTCGGCGCACGAGCGCCCACGACACGGTCCCCTTCGCCCTGTGGTCGGCGGCGCGGTCCCTGGACGACTACGAGCGGGCCTTCTGGACCACCGCCCAGGTGGGCGGCGACGTGGACACCACCTGCGCGATCGTCGGCGGGGTGTTGGGAGCGCGCGGCGACCAGGTGCTGCCGCCGGAGTGGGTGGCGCGGACCGAGCCCTTCCCGGCGTGGCTGACCGAGGCAGGACGGGCGTAGCCGGGGCGCCAAACGTACGGGGCGCCAGGCGTACGGGGTCACGAGACGTACGGGGCCCGGGCCTGCGGGGCTGAACCCGCGGGCCCGGGCCTCGGCGCAGGCGCCGCCGGGCGGTGGCTCAGGCCGCCGGGCCCGCCTGCGCGGCGGCTCCGTTGAGGGCCTCCAGGTCGCTCTTGCGCACCCGGATCACCAGCAGGGCGGTGGCCAGCGAGAGGCCGGCCATGGCCACGGCGGCGATGAAGGCCGTGGAGATGCCCTGGGTGAGGACGAGGTCCCCCCAGGGGTCGGGCAACTGCCCGGTGGCCTTGAAGGTCGCCAGCTGCCCGGGGTCGGCCTGCGCCATGAACTCGGGCACCTGCTTGCCGGCCTCGGTGCGGGCGGCCGTGCCGAAGACGGTGACCAGGATGGACAGGCCGAGCGAGCCGCCGACCTGCTGGCTGGCGTTGAGCAGCCCGGAGGCCGCGCCCGCTTCCCGGGGAGCCACGCCGGAGACGGCGGTGAGGGTGAGGGTCACGAAGTTCAGCCCCATGCCGAAGCCGAACAGCAGCATCGGCCCGAGCACCCCGGAGGCGTACGAGCTGTCGGTGTGGATGAAGGTCAGCCAGGTCAGACCTGTACCGGTGAGCGCGGAGCCGACCACCATGAACGGCTTCGGGCCGAAGCGGGGCAGGAACCGCTGGGAGAGTCCGGCGGCGGTGATGATGGCGACGGTCACGGGCAGGAAGCCGAGGCCGGACTGGATCGGCGAGAAGCCCAGGACGTTCTGCACGAACTGGACGATGAAGAAGAACATCCCGAACATGGCGGCGGCCAGCCCGAGCATGATCACGTAGGTGCCCGCACGGTTGCGGTCCGCGAACATCCGCAGCGGGATGATCGGTTCCGAGGCCCGCGACTCGATCAGCACGAAGAGGGCGAGCAACAGGACGGCGGCGACGAACGAGCCAATGGTCAGCGCGTCCCGCCAGCCGTCCTCGGAGGCGCGGATGAACCCGTACACCAGGGTGGCCATGCCACCCGTGGAGGTGAGCGCGCCCGCGACGTCGAAGCGGCCGGGGTGGCGTTCGGACTCGTTGATGTAGAGCGGGGCGAGGAAGGCGATCAGCAGGCCGATCGGCACGTTCACGAAGAGGACCCAGCGCCAGTCGAGCCACTCGGTCAGCATGCCTCCGGCCAGCAGGCCGATGGCACCGCCGCCCGCCGAGACGGCGGCGAACACCCCGAACGCCTTGTTGCGTTCGGGGCCTTCGGGGAAGGTGGTCGTGATCAGGGCGAGCGAGGTGGGCGAGGCGATCGCGCCGCCGACGCCCTGGAGCGCACGCGCCGCCATCAAATGCCAGGGCTCCTGGGCGAAACCGCCGAGGAGGGACGCCAGGGTGAAGAGCAGGATGCCGGCCATGAAGACGCGGCGCCGGCCCAGGATGTCGCCCGCCCGACCGCCGAGCAGCAGCAGGCCGCCGAAGGTGAGGGTGTAGGCGCTGAGCACCCAGGAGAGGTCGGTCGTGGAGAAGGAGAGCGCGGTCTGGATGTGCGGGAGCGCGATGTTCACGATGGTGGCGTCGAGGACGACCATCAACTGGCAGGCGGCGATGACGGCGAGCGCCACACCCGGGCGACCGGGCCGTCGGGCGGCTCCCGATATCCGAGGAGCGGCGATTTGGACGCTTGTCACTGTGGATCCCCCCGAAGTGAAATAGTGAACGCAATCGTTCACTGCGGGACCAAGGTAGGAGCACCCGCCGAGGGGACGCAAGCGTTCACTGGGGGCTGAAAATATGTGCTGGGTACGTGCGGGCCGGTCGGAGGTGGCGGCATGACGGGTTCTCGCTGGCCGCAGGGGGCGGCTCCGGTGCGCAGACGGGGGCCCGCGCTCGAACGGGCGATTTTGGACGCGGCTCTGGAGCAGCTCGGCACCGTCGGCTGGAACGCCCTGACGATGGAGGGTGTCGCGGCGGGCGCGCGGACGGGGAAGGCCGCGCTCTACCGGCGCTGGTCGTCCAAGGCGGACCTTGTCGCGGAGGTGCTGAGCGAGGGGCTTCCGCCACTGGGTGAGATCGCGGATCACGGATCGGTACGCGAGGACCTCTACCGGCTGTGCGTCCGGATGCGGGACGTGATGCGCTCACCGGCCGGCGAGGCCCTGAGTGCGGTCCTTCACGAATGCGATCCGACGCACGCGTACCGGTTCCGCGAGGTCATCCGGGACGGGCTGCACGGGCCCGCGCAGCTGCTGATCCGGACCTTGGTGGACCGTGGGATGGAACGGGGTGACGTCCGCCCGGATGCCACGAACGAGATGATCACGGACGTGATACCGGCCCTGTTCATGTACCGAGCGAAGGTGTGCGGCAGCGAATGGCTCGACGGTGAGATCGCCGAGATGATCGACAGCCTGATGGTGCCGATGCTCCGGATGTGAACGGCCGGTGCGGGTGCCCGGTCCCGGCCCGGGGTGTGCAGGCGGCCCGCGGCGGCGTACCCTTGCTGGCGCCATGCCGTACGAAGCACCCACTCACGCCGTCGAGCGCTCCCTCCGCGCCACCACCGGCGCCAAGATCATCGCCGGGGTCGACGAAGTCGGCCGAGGAGCCTGGGCCGGTCCCGTCACCGTGTGCGCGGCCGTCACCGGTCTGCGCCGACCGCCCCCGGGACTCACCGACTCCAAACTGCTCACCCCGAAGCGACGCGACGCACTGCTCGACGTCCTTGAGGACTGGGTGACCGCGCACGCCCTCGGGCACGCGTCCCCGGAGGAGATCGACGAGCTCGGGATGACGGCGGCCCTGCGGCTCGCGGCGGGGCGGGCGCTGGAGGCCCTTCCGGTCCGGCCCGACGCGGTGATCCTCGACGGCAAGCACGACTACCTCGGCTCGCCCTGGCGGGTTCGTACGGTGATCAAGGGAGACCAGTCCTGCGTCGCCGTCGCCGCCGCCTCGGTGATCGCCAAGGTCCGGCGCGACCGGATGATGGCCGAACTGGGCCACCCCGACGAGGGCCTGCAGCCGTTCGCCTTCGCCGCCAACGCCGGCTACCCCTCGCCCGTACACCGGGCGGCGCTGGAGGAGCGGGGGCCCACGGCGTACCACCGGCTCTCGTGGTCGTACCTCGACGCGCTGCCCAGGTGGCGCCACTTGAAGAAAGTGCGCCGCAGCGAGGAAGCGACGGAACTGGAAAACGGAGGCCAACTCGGCTTCGATTTCTGATCGCACCCACGTGCCACCCACCGGTACGTTTCGTACCGGTGTTTGATAGATGTCAACTCACGCCTCTCACCCCCGCCATCGAGGAGCCTCAGATTCACGAGAGTGCCCAGGGTCCCCGCGTCACGCCGGCCGCGAGCCGCACCGCGCAGACCCCCCGCCCCGTACCTGGTCCGCGTTCCGCCGCCGTACCCCGGCCCGGACGCCCCGGTCCCCGGCCCGTTCCGCCCGCGCAGCGCGCGGCGCAGCCCGCCCCCGGACCCGTTCCCGCAACTCCCACCACGCCGTCCGTCTCGGCGGCGGTACCCAAGGTCCAGCTGATCCCCGCGTCCGCCGAGGGCGCGCTGGACGCGGCCGAAGAGGCCGTGGACCTGCTGCTCGACACCGGGCGCACGCCCGGCGAGATCCTGGTGCTCACCACCGGCGACCCGCACCCGTGGGCCGCCCACGAGCTGTCCTTCGGCGAGGCCTCCTACTGGGCCCAGCACGAGGCCGGGGACGACGTCTTCTACGCGGACGCGGCGCAGGTGCAGCGTGCCGCCACTCGCCCCGTCGTGGTCTTCGCGGCCAACGGCGGACCGGCGGGCACCACCGCGACCGCGCTGCCGGTCGCGCTCACGCGTGCCGGTGCGTTGCTGATCGTGTGCGGTGACGCGGAAGAGATCAACTCCGTGCTGGGCGCGAACGTCTGACGTTCCGTCGACCACGCGGCGCGGGCCGGGGCGGGGCCGGGATCCGGCCCCGCCGAAGCCCGTGCCCTGGCGAGCTGTATGCGTTCCGGGTGTTCGACCGGATCAGCGCGCCGCCGTACGGCGCCACGCCTCGGTTCCGCTGCCGCCGGTGCGCAGGGTCAGCGGTGAGAGTTCGGTCGCTGTCGCGCCCAGCGGTTCGGGCCGGGAGGTCGCATCGGGCCGCCGGCCCCCGCGTCCCTCACCGAGGACCTGCCAGCCGCTCCGGGTCAGGGTGATGTAGGCGCCGCACCGCAGGCCGTGCAGGGTGCAGGCGTCGCGCAGTCCCCACATCCAGGCACCGTCCTCCTCCGTCCACCGCTCGTCCCCGTCGCGGCAGTACAACAGCACCGCGGTGCGGACGGGAGTGCGTCGGCGCAGGTCGTGCGGGATGATCCGGCGCAGCGCAGACAGGAGGGCGTTGCGGTAGTCCCAGCCGTCGGCCGTGGGCGACCGTTGCACGAAGGAAGCGCTGGCGACCAGGCGTTCCTCCGGACCGAGGACGGCGACCACCGCGGTGGAGATCACCGGTGCGTGTCGGGAGTGCAGGCCGCTCACCACCTCGCGCGGGTTGCGCAGCAGGGGGATGCCGGCCGCCGTCCACTCGGCCGGTTCGAGCAGTCGGCCGTGCCGGCTGGCGGCGCCGGTGGCCATGGTCAGGGACGTGGTCGGGGCCGGGGCGAATCCGAAGGTCACGGTCCTCCCTTCGGGTACGCGCCCGCTGGCGGGCACGGCTGGGATGTGGGCGCGCCGCAGCACGGCCCTGGAGGGTGCCGACGAGCCGAGTGGGAACTCTTCAGATTCTCGCGTGGCCCGCGCGGGTGGGGCAATGAGCATTTGAAGCCGCGGACCGGAATTCGCCGGTATGCCGTTCATATCCTTGCCCCTTCCCGACGGAGATGACGCATCGGCGTTCGCCGGAGCGCGAGTAGCAGCGGAAACACACCCCTTCGCGTTCGGGTGATGCGCCGACGCCTGCCTGCCCGGGGCGGCGCGGATGCCCGCCCGTTTCCGGCGCCGTCCGGCACGGGGCCGAGAGGCCTTTCACGATCTCGGCCGGGCGCGCTGTGCAGAGGCCCCTCGGATCGCGCCCCAGGTTCGCCGTCGCGGCTGGTGGCACGGACAAGGCCTGGTGGAGCCCCCGCGCTCCGTCCGGCGCGTGGTGGATGCGTGGGGAGCCAGGGGCAGGGCCCGGGTCTCCGTCGGGGTCGCCGTCGGCCGTGCGGGGCCGGTGGACGCTTCGCGAGTGAAGTGTCACGCGGGGTGGATTGGCCGATTGTCCTTGGCATCGGGTTGCATGGGGGGATGGACAACCTGGAGCTCCGCACCGAAGCCGACGCCATCCTCGCCGAGCTCGTCGGCGACCCGGGGGGTTCGGCGCGGCTGCGGGAGGACCAGTGGCAGGCGGTGTCGGCTCTGGTGGAGGAGCGCCGCCGCGCCCTGGTGGTGCAGCGCACCGGCTGGGGCAAGTCGGCGGTGTACTTCGTCGCGACCGCGCTGCTGCGCCGACGGGGCTCCGGCCCCACCGTGATCGTCTCGCCGCTGCTGGCGCTGATGCGCAACCAGGTCGAGGCGGCGGCGCGGGCCGGGATCAGGGCGCGCACCATCAACTCGGCCAACCCCGAGGAGTGGGACGCCATCTACGAGGAGGTCGAGCGCGGCGAGACCGACGTTCTCCTCGTCAGCCCGGAACGCCTCAATTCCGTCGATTTCCGTGAGCAGATGCTGCCCAAGCTGGCGGCCACGACCGGCCTGCTGGTGGTCGACGAGGCGCATTGCATCTCCGACTGGGGTCACGACTTCCGGCCCGACTACCGCCGACTGCGGGCGATGCTCGCCGAGCTCGCCCCCGGTGTGCCGGTACTGGCGACCACCGCGACCGCCAACGCGCGCGTCACCGCAGACGTCGCCGACCAGCTGGGCACGGGCGGTGGGGGCGCTCTGGTCCTACGGGGGCCGCTGGACCGGGAGAGCCTGCGTCTGGGTGTGTTGCGGCTGCCGGACGCGGCGCACCGCCTGGCGTGGCTGGGGGAGCGCCTCGGGGATCTGCAGGGATCGGGGATCATCTACACCCTGACGGTGGCGGCGGCGGAGGAGGTCGCGGCGTACCTGCGACAGCGTGGGTACCCGGTGGCCTCCTACACGGGCAAGACGGAGAACGCCGACCGGTTGCGGGCGGAGGAGGACCTGCTGGCGAACCGGGTGAAGGCGCTGGTGGCGACCTCGGCACTGGGGATGGGTTTCGACAAGCCGGACCTGGGCTTCGTGGTCCACATGGGATCGCCCTCGTCGCCGATCGCCTACTACCAGCAGGTGGGACGTGCGGGCCGCGGTGTGGACCACGCGGACGTGCTGTTGCTGCCGGGGCCCGAGGACGAGGCGATCTGGGCCTATTTCGCTTCGGTGGGCTTCCCGCCCGAGGAGCAGGTGCGGCGCACGCTGGCCGCTCTGGAACAGGCCGGCCGCCCGCTGTCGCTGCCCGCCCTGGAACCTTTGGTGGACCTTCGGCGCTCGCGGCTGGAGACGATGCTGAAGGTCCTGGACGTGGATGGGGCGGTCAAGCGCGTCAAGGGGGGCTGGACCGCCACGGGCGAGCCGTGGGCCTACGACGCGGAGCGGTACGCGTGGGTGGCCCGGCAGCGACAGGCCGAGCAGCAGGCGATGCGGGACTACGTGGCGACCACGGGGTGCCGGATGGAGTTCCTGCAGCGCCAGCTCGACGACGAGAAGGCGGTCCCTTGCGGCCGCTGTGACTCCTGCGTCGGGCCTTGGTGGGACCCCGCCGTCTCGGACGCCGCCCTCGCGGGTGCGGCGGGTGAGCTGGAGCGCCCGGGCGTCGAGGTGGAGCCGCGCAAGATGTGGCCCACGGGGATGCCCGCGGTCGGGGTCGACCTCAAGGGTCGGATCCCGGACGGGCAGCAGGCGGCCACCGGGCGCGCGCTGGGAAGGTTGTCGGACATCGGCTGGGGCAACCGCCTGCGTCCGCTGCTGGCGGAGCAGGCCGGGGACGGGCCGGTCCCCGACGACGTGCTGGCGGCGGTCGTGACGGTGGTGGCCGACTGGGCGCGCTCGCCGGGTGGCTGGGCCTCCGCCGGCCCCGAAGCGGTGGCGCGGCCGGTGGGGATCGTCGCCATGCCCTCCCGTACGCGCCCGCGCTTGGTGGGCTCCTTGGCCGAGGGCGTGGCCCGGGTCGGCAGGCTCCCGTTGCTGGGCGCCCTGGCCTACACCGAACAGGCAGGCGAGTACGCGGCGCACCGCAGCAACTCCGCGCAGCGGCTGCGCGCTCTGGCCGCCTCGTTCACCGTGTCCGACGAGCTGGCCGCCGCCCTGGCCGCCAACCCGGGCCCGGTCCTGCTCGTCGACGACTACACCGAGTCCGGTTGGACCCTGGCCGTGGGCGCACGCCTGTTGCGGCGGAGCGGAGCCGACCGGGTACTCCCGTTGGTCCTCGCCCTGGGCGGATAGCGCGCGTCGTCGGAGCCTCCCGGTGGGCCGTGTGGCACGCGCCGCGAGGCTCCGTTCGTCGTGGCCCGCCCCACGGAACCTCACCGTGGGGCCGCCTGACCATGCGTCGGGAGTGGGGGCGGGGAGTGTGTCGGCTGGATCGCCCGTGCGTCGGGCGGGTGTGGAGACGATCGATGACCTCAGGTGTGCGTCCATGCCTCCATGTGACCTGACGGCTCTGACATTTGGCCACTGACGGTCCGAACCTGTGGATAACTCCTGTCGGATGATATGCACGGACTTCGCCCGAGTTATCCACAGGGGTTTCGGTATCGGAGGGATCACGGGACCGTCGTGGCATGACGACGAACCACGAACCACGCACTCCGTCCGAGCGACCGTCCGTCAGCCCCTCCGGAGCCTGCGACGAACAACCTCGGATCACCCTGCGCAGCCCGGCCGAACTGGCCGACGCGCTGCCCTACATGCTCGGCTTCCACCCGACCGACTCCCTCGTCATGGTCGCCGTCCACGGCGAGGGCGGTCGCTTCGGGGGCCGCCTGAGGGTCGGCATTCCCTCCGCCCCCGCCGAATGGGAGGACACCGCCAGTCAGGTGGCCGCCTGCCTGGTCCGCGGCAGCGAACGGCGCGGAGGCAAGCCCGAGGGCATCGTCGTCTTCCTCTGCCAGGACCCGGGTGAAGGCGACAGCGCGCAGCGGGTCATGACCCGCCTGCGGCCGTTCGCCCAACGGCTGCGGCTCGCCTGCGGGTCCCTGGACGTACCCGTGCTGGAGGCCCTGTGCCTTTCGGGCGGCCGGTGGTGGTCCTACACCTGCAACGACGCGGACTGCTGCCCGGCCGAGGGCAGGCCGCTCACCCGTCCCGGCACGTCGGTGATGGCCGCGACGGCCACCTTCGCGGGCCTTCAGGTCCGGGGATCCCTGAAGGAGATCGAGAACCGACTGACCCCGTTGCGCGATGACCGGGCGGTCGAGCAGGAAGAGGCCCTGGACCGGGCGGCGGTGGCGCTGGTCCCGAAGATCCTCGACGGGGCGACCCGTCAGGAGGTGGGCGCCGAGACCCTGGGCCTGGCGAGGACCCTCATGCGACGCCTGACCCTCGCCCACCCCGTCGAGGGCGGGCTCCGAGCCGACGACCTGGACGACTCCCTGCTCGGTCACGACGAGGCCGCCGCCGTGATCCTCGGGCTCCAGGACCGGGAGATCCGGGACGTCGCCGCCGAATGGATGGAGGACGAGGAGGTCGCCCCGGCCCTACGGCTCTGGAGGGCACTGGCCCGGCGCTGCGTCGGGGCGTACGGGGAGCACGCCGCGGCTCCCCTCACCCTCGCCGGCTGGGTCTCGTGGTCCGCCGGGGACGAACCGACCGCCAGGATCGCCCTCGGGTTGGCCCTGCGGGCCGACGCCGACTACCGCTTCGCCCAGCTGCTCCACCAGGCCTGCAACGAGGGCATCGGCCCCGAGGGGCTGAGGGAGTGCCTCCGTGAGGAACGCAAGCGCCGGGAACCCCGCGCACCTCGCAGGAAGCGGTCCGCCGCTCCTACCCGCCCGCCCGGCCGCCGCTCCGGGCCGCGCGGTCGCACGCGCCGCCGCGCCGACGGGAGCGGTCGATGAGTCCCCGCACGGCCCCGCACCGGAACTCCCGCGGATGCGCGGTGGTGCGGCGGCTGCGCGGTGCGGCGGACGCGGTCCGACGCCGTCCGGGCGGCGGCCGCTGCGGGCAGCCACCCATCGGGCCCGTGACCCGAGCGGGGGCGCGGGCGTTCAGCTGGGGGGTGGCAGGAGCCCGGCCGCGCCGCCGCCCAGCCGAACCGGCCGGAGCGCAGACAAGGCGGCACATGGCTTCCTCCGTACCCGACACCGAACAGACCGCGACCGTCTTCCGTGTTGCCTCGGGACCGCTCCACGAGGCACCCGGTCAGCCACCCGGAGGACTCCCGCCGCACCCGCCAGGGGGAGCCGACCCAGAGTCCGTCGCCCTCGCCGAACTGTGGGCCGGGGCGACGTCGGCGCCGGAACCCTGGGCGGGTTCGCGCACGGCACCCGGGCCGCCGCCGGGGCAGGGGCCCGGACCGGCGGTGGCCGCGGCCCGCGGACCGGGCGCCGCAGGCGGGCCCACGGGACCGGGCAGCCGTACACGGGCGGCCCGCCCCGCGCCCGACCAGGTGCGCCGGGCCGAACTGCCCCCGGTACACGGCGCCGTCATCTGCGTGGCCGCGCCCTGTCTGGCCATCTCGCCCGAGCACGGCCAACTGACCGGCCGGGGGATCGAAGGGATCTACCGCGCGGGGCGGCGACTCCTGGCGCGCTGTGTCCTGAGGGTCGCCGGACGAGACCCGGTCTCCGTGCAGGGCCGCAGCCTCGGCGCGGACCTCGCCGTCTTCACCGCCACCGTCCGCACCGGCGCCGATCCCGGACCCGATCCCGACGTCGGCGTGGAGCGGACCCGCCACGCCGACGGCACCGAACGCATCACCCTGCGCAACTTCGCTCCCCGCCCCCTGCGCCTGCCGGTGGAGCTCTTCCTCGGCACCGACCTGGCCGAGCTGGCAGCGGTCGCCGCGGGCCGCGCCGGGCCCGAACTCGCCGCCGGAGTACACGCGGGCGGGCTGCGGTGGACCACGGGGGACGCCCAGGCCGTCACCACGGCCGAGCCGTCCCCCGACGACGCCCTCGCCTCGGCCGGACTACTGCGCTGGGAACTCGAACTGGGCCCGGGGGAGTCCCGCACCATCGAGCTGCGGACCACGCGGGACCGCGCCGCACGGGCCCCCGTAGGGCAGGTCGCCAGCCCCCTCGCCCCCGCCCGCGCCGAGGGCGACGACCCCAGGGCCGAGGCATGGTTCCGAACCAGCCTCGACGACCTCCGGGCCCTGCTCCTGCGGGACCCCGTGCAGCCCGGCGATGCCTTCGCGGCGGCCGGAGTGCCGTGGAGGCTCGGCCTGGCCCCGGCGGAGTCCCTGTGGGCCGCGCGGATGGCGCTTCCGCTCGGCACCGGGCTGGCCGCCGCCACGCTGCGGACCCTGGCCCGCAGCCAGCTTCCCGGAGGCGGGCCCGACGCGGGGATGATCCCCGGGCCGCTGCGCGCCGCCGGACCCCAGCTGCCGCCCGGTTGCACCGGCACCGAAGCCACCCTCGGCTTTCCGGCGGTGCTGGCCGAGGCCCGGCGGTGGGGGCTGCCCCAGGAGGAGGTGGCCCGACTGCTGCCCGCCGCGGAACGTTGCCTGGACTGGCTGCGCGGGGCCCTGGGGCAGGACGGCTTCCTGGCCGATCCCGATCCGGGGCCCCGCCGCTGCGAGACCCAGGCCCACGCCCATCGGGCCGCGCTGCTCGGCGCCGACCTGCTCGCCGGATGCGGGCGCCCCGGAGCCGAGGAGTGGCGGGAGTGGGCGGCCGCGCTGCGCGAGCGGTTCCGGGCACGCTTCTGGATCGACGGACCGGACGGGGGTCGTCCCGCCGCCGCCCTGCACCCGGACGGCCGGCCGTTGACCCGGCTGACGGGAGCCGCCGCGCACCTCCTCGACACCGGCCTCCTCGGTGCGGGCCGGCTCGCGCCGGGCCTGCTCGACCGCATCCACACCGAACAGCTGGCCCGGCTCTTGGGAGCCCCGGCGATGGACTCCGGGTGGGGCCTGCGGAGCATGGCGGCCCGGGAACCGGGACACAACCCCTTCGGGCACCGTTCGGGGGCGGTCCGAGCCCACGAGAGCGCCGTCGCGGTGGCCGGCCTGGCCCAAGCCGGTTTCGAGAAGGAGGCCACGGGCCTGCTGCGGGGCCTGCTCGACGCCGCCGAGACCTTCGGATACCGGCTGCCGGAGATGTACGCGGCCGAGCAGCGCACCGCCGGGAGCGCCCCTCTGCCGCATCCGGCGGCCTGCCGCCCGGCTGCCGTCGCCGCTGCCGCGGGGATCCACGCGCTCACCGCCCTCGCCGGCATCCGCCCGGACGCCCCGGCGGGCACTGTCGCGGTGAACCCGCCTGCGGGCACTCCGCTGGGGGCCCTGCGACTCTCGGGGCTGAGGGTCGCCGAGGAGCCGTTCACCGTCCGGATCAGCCGCCTCGGCATCGGAATGGTGGAGGAGGCCGGCGATGCGCTCCAACTGGGCTGACGGGGGACGTCCGACGGTTCGGGCCCGGGCGGCGGCGAAGATGGTGACTGGGTTCCAGATCACCGTCGGCGGGATCACCAAAGCCCTGTTTATCGTCAGGCAGACGACTATGATCGCGGCATGTCGCCCTACGACCCGTCGGCCTTCCCGCCCTTCGCCGTCACCGTCGACCTGGTCGTGCTCACCGTGCGGCGTCACGCGCTCTGCGCGCTGGTCGTACGCCGAGGGGAGCAGCCCTTCCAGGGACGCTGGGCCCTGCCCGGTGGCTTCGTACGCGAGGACGAGGACCTGGCGGGAGCCGCGGCCCGGGAACTCTCCGAGGAGACCGGGCTGTGCGCGCTCGACCCGGCCGCCCCCGGCGTGGACAACGGCGCACACCTCGAACAGCTCGCCACCTACGGGGATCCGCAGCGGGATCCCCGGATGCGGGTGGTCAGCGTGGCCCACCTGGTCCTCGCCCCGGACCTGCCGGCCCCCCGCGCGGGCGGTGATGCGAACGGCGCCCGCTGGGCTCCCGTCGACGAACTGCTCGACGGGCCCGACCAAACCTCGGTCGGCTTGGCCTTCGACCACGAGCGGATCCTGGCCGACGGAGTCGAGCGGGCCCGCTCGAAGATCGAGTACTCCTCCCTGGCCACCGCCTTCTGCCCGCCGGAATTCACGGTCGGCGAGCTGCGCCGGGTGTACGAGGCCCTCTGGGGCGTGGCGCTCGATCCGCGCAACTTCCACCGCAAGGTCACCGGGACTCCCGGATTCCTGGTGCCCGCCGGTGGCACGACGACCCGTCAGGGCGGCAGGCCCGCCCAGCTGTTCCGTGCCGGCGGGGCGACCCTCCTCAACCCGCCGATGCTGCGGCCCGAAGTCTGAGCGGCGCGGGGCGGCGGAGCGGCCGGGCGCGGGGCCGTTCCTGTTCCGGCCTCGTGAAACGGGAGGGGCGCCACCCCGAGTCGGTTACGCAGAAAATCGGACATATCGCGTTATCTTTCTTGCGGTACTCATTTTGCCGCAGAGCGGTCTCACTCCCCGCGAGAGAAGCGATGCTCCAGGCCATCGGACTCACCAGCACACCCCGTCGAGGTCTCCCGCCCTTCGTGGACGACCTCACCTTCGAGGCACGTCAGGGCTGCGTGACCGCCCTGCTCGGCGAGCCGGGATCGGGCAAGACCACCGCGCTGCGGCTCATGCTCGAACTCGAACCGGGCCGCGGCGTCACCTACTTCCGCGGCCGGCCGCTGCACCGGATCCCCCATCCGGGTCGAGAGGTCGGCGTCCTTCTCGGGGACGTCCCGGGGCACCCCTCCCGTACCGTCCGCAGCCAACTGCGGATGCTCTGCGCCGCCGCCGGGGTACCGGCCTCCCGCGCGGACACCATGTTGGAGATCGTCGGCATCGGCGGCCTGCGCGACCAGAGGCTCGGTTCGCTTTCCGCCGGCATGGACCGCCGGGTCGGGCTGGCCGCGGCCCTCCTCGCCGATCCCTGCACGCTGATCCTCGACCAGCCCACCTCGGGCCTCGCCCCCCGTGAACGCGCCTGGATGCACGCACTGCTGCGCGGCCACGCGTCCCTCGGCGGCGCGGTGCTGTTCACCACCGACGATGCCAAGGAGGCTGCCCGCAGCGCGGACCGGGTCGTCTCCCTCGCGGCGGGCCGGCTCCTCGCCGACCAGGATGCCGCCGACTTCGCCCGTACCCGCCTGCGACCGCGCGTCGCCGTGCGCACCCCGCACGCAGCCCGGCTGGCAGACGTTCTCGGCCGCGAGGCCCGGGCCGACCGGCGCACCGTCGAGGTCGTCGAGGAGAGCGGCAGCCGCCTGTCGGTGTACGGCAGTAGCTGCGCCGAGGTCGGGGAAGCCGCCTTCCGCAACGGGGTACTGGTCCACCAGCTCGCCGACGAGACCGGCGATGCCGGAGCCCCGGTGCCGCCCGTGCCGGGGGCCCGGACCGGCGCCACCGGGGCCGCGCGCGCGGAACTGCGGATCGAGGCCGGAGCCCAGGTGCGCGGCGGAGCCGGAGGAGGTCGCCGCCCTGCGGACAACGGGACGCACACCGCCCCGCAGTCGGTCATCGACTCCGCGCCATCGGCCGTGACCCGGCCCGAAGTGGGGAGCGAAGCCTTCCCCGGCCCCGCCCGGGGCCCGGCTTCGGGTCTGCCGCCGATGGCCACGGCCTGCGCCGCCCTCGCCGCGGCCCCCGCCCCCGTCCCCGCCACCGCTCCGGTCGACGCAACCCCGGGTGACGTGCCGGAGACCGGTGCGCGCGACGGCGCCGGCCGCACGCCCCGACATGCCCGGTCGGGCCGGCTCGTCTCGTCGGTGCGCCGCCCCACCGGACCGCTGCGCCCGCTGAGGTACGAACTGCGCCGCGTCTTCGGCACGCTCACCCCCCTGCTCACGGCCGCCGTCGTCGCCGTCGTCTCCGCCGTCACCGCCCTGCTCCTCGCCCGGTTCGGGCACACCCCGCAGAACCGGATCCTCGCCGCCTGGCCCGAGCTGCTGCCCCTGCCGCCCGCCGCCCTCGGCGCCGGCCTGCTCGGAGCCCTGGCCTTCGGGGAGGAGTACCGCTACCCCGCGCTCGCCGCCGACCGGGGTACCGTCCCGCGCCGGTTGGGGCTCCTCGCCGCCAAGCTCGGGGTGTGCGCCGCCCTCGCCCTGGCTCTCGGAGCCGTCGCCGTCGTCGTCGACGCCGCCGCCCTGAGGACGGTGTTCGGTCCCGCCGTGCCGAGTACCCCCGAGGAATGGTTGTCCCCGGCCGCGAGTTGGGCCGGTCTCCTCGTCGGCTCGGCCTGGGCCGGAGTGCTCGCCTCCGGGATCTTCCGCTCGACCTCGGCCGGCCTGGCGGCGGTGCTCGCCGTACCGGTGATGGTCGTACCGCTGGTCCGCAAGGTGTCGGAGGGGCCGTCCGCGTATCCGGTGGACGGATTCGTCGACCGGCTGCGCGCACTGGCATGGGCGCAGTGGCCTCCGGTGGCGGACCGAGTGGTGTTGGGCGCCCTCCGGACGGTTGCCCAACCCGTCGGCGTCGCCCTGCTGTTGTCGCTGATGGTCCTGTTGTGCGCCTATGGGTTCACAGGACTGCGCACCCGAGTCCGTTGGTGATCGTTGAGGTGCGGGAGACGACACTGCAGGGATCACGGAAGTCCGTAGACGTCCGCATCAGGCGAAATCACACGACGCGGATCGCAACTCCCCGCAAAACGCCCGGTTCTTTACGATAAGTCGTCAATTGCGTAGGTGGCACCGATCACCCTTTCGTGTGCTTTTCACCAAAGACCTCAAGGGTCGTGGAGGCACGGCCGACAAAGGATTCGTGAGTACCCTTGCGCACACCATGATGACCGCCGCCCGCCATGCCGACACCGGCCTCGCCGGCCCGGGCGAACTCGACCGTTACCCCTACGCGGATTCCCCCGGGGCCGAGCGCGTCGGACCGCCCCACTGGAACGGCGCCGACGTCGAGTTGAGCCGCGTCGGCCGCCGCGCCGCCGGCAGCCGCGGCCGCGGTCTGCACGGCCAACTCGTCCAGCAGCTCGGCCAGATGATCGTTTCCGGTGACCTCGGCGCGGACCGGCCGCTGGTGCCCGAGGAGATCGGCCAGCGTTTCGAGGTCTCCCGCACCGTCGTCCGCGAATCGCTGCGCGTGCTGGAGGCCAAGGGCCTCGTCAGCGCCCGCCCCAATGTGGGCACCCGGGTCCGTCCGGTCGCCGACTGGAACCTGCTCGACCCCGACATCATCGAGTGGCGCGCGTTCGGTCCGCAGCGCGACGACCAGCGCCGCGAGCTCAACGAGCTCCGCTGGACCATCGAGCCGCTCGCCGCCCGTCTCGCCGCGGGCCACGGCCGTCCCGACGTCCAGCAGCGGCTCTCCGACATGGTCGAGATCATGGGGCACGCCCTCGGGCAGGGAGACGCGATCACCTTCGCGCGCGCGGACAACGAGTTCCACGCCCTCCTGATCCAGGTCGCCGCCAACCGGATGCTGGAGCACCTCTCCGGCATCGTCTCCTCCGCCCTCCAGGTCTCGGGTCATCCCGTCACCGCCTGCGACCGTCCGAGCGAAACCTGTGTCGCCCACCACGCACGGATGGTCGAGGCGCTGGCCGCCGGCGACGCTGTCGGCGCCGAGAACGCCATGCGCCAGCTTCTGACGGTGCATCCGGAGGTCGAGCGCGTGGTCCCCGCCCCGCGCGAGCACTGACGGGTCCACGCGCGGGCGCGCGGGGGTGCACCACCGGTCGCCGGGCCCGTTTCGGGTCCGGCGACACCGGCGTCCGGGGGCTTTTCGCGACCCCCGAATCCGCACGTACGACCGCAAGGCGGGCATGGGTGCGAATCGGGTGTGACTCGGGCCACGAAGATTGGGCGTAACGCTCCGCGACGTCACGCGATGACCTAAGAGGTGATGGCCGACGGAGGGAAGACAGCAGCCCTTGGGGATGCTGTGCAGCTCCCCGGCCCCTGCCCGCGCCCCCGGCCCATTCCCAGTCGGTGGTCGTCGGCTCCGGTCCAGCACCAGGCCGGGGTCGGAAGCCCTTCCCATCGTTCCGAGAGGTTGTTCGTGTCGGCCAGCACATCCCGTACGCTCCCGTCGGAGATCGCCGATTCCGAGTCTGTGATGGCGCTCATCGAGCGGGGAAAGGCCGAGGGGCAGATCGCCGGCGATGACGTGCGTCGGGCCTTCGAGGCTGACCAGATTCCTGCGACCCAGTGGAAGAATGTTCTGCGCAGCCTCAACCAGATCCTCGAGGAAGAGGGTGTGACGCTGATGGTCAGTGCCGCGGAGTCGCCCAAGCGCACCGCCCCCCGCAAGAGCGTCGCGGCGAAGAGCCCCGCCAAGCGGACGGCGACCAAGACCGTCGCGGCGACGACGGCGCCTCCGGCCGTGACCGGTGCCACCGCCGATGCCGCGGCCATCGACCCCGAGTCCACCGTCGCCCTCGGCGCGGAGACCGCGTCCGAACCGCCCGCGAAGAAGGCGGCCGCGAAGAAAGCCACGGCGAAGAAGGCCGCCCCCGCCAAGAAGACGGCCGGGAAGAAGACGGCGGCCAAGAAGACCGCCGCCAAGAAGGACGCGGACGGCGGCGAGGAAGCCTCCGACGAGGCCCCCGAGGCGGCGAAGGCCGAGGCCGACGAGGAAGAGGAGGGCGGGGAGAACAAGGGCTTCGTCATCTCCGACGACGAGGACGACGCTCCCGCCCAGCAGGTCGTGGTGGCCGGCGCCACCGCCGACCCCGTCAAGGACTACCTCAAGCAGATCGGCAAGGTGCCGCTCCTCAACGCCGAGCAGGAGGTCGAGCTCGCCAAGCGCATCGAGGCGGGCCTGTTCGCCGAGGACAAGCTGGCGAACTCCGACAAGCTGGCACCCAAGCTCAAGCGCGAGCTGGAGATCATCGCCGAGGACGGGCGCCGCGCCAAGAACCACCTCCTGGAGGCCAACCTCCGCCTCGTGGTCTCCCTGGCCAAGCGCTACACCGGCCGCGGCATGCTCTTCCTGGACCTGATCCAGGAGGGCAACCTGGGTCTGATCCGCGCGGTCGAGAAGTTCGACTACACCAAGGGCTACAAGTTCTCCACGTACGCCACCTGGTGGATCCGGCAGGCGATCACCCGCGCCATGGCCGACCAGGCCCGCACCATCCGCATCCCGGTGCACATGGTCGAAGTGATCAACAAGCTCGCCCGCGTGCAGCGCCAGATGCTCCAGGACCTGGGCCGCGAGCCCACCCCGGAGGAGCTGGCCAAGGAACTCGACATGACCCCCGAGAAGGTCATCGAGGTCCAGAAGTACGGTCGCGAACCGATCTCCCTGCACACCCCGCTCGGCGAGGACGGCGACAGCGAGTTCGGCGACCTCATCGAGGACTCCGAGGCGGTCGTCCCGGCCGACGCCGTCAGCTTCACGCTCCTGCAGGAGCAGCTGCACTCCGTGCTCGACACCCTCAGTGAGCGCGAGGCGGGCGTGGTATCGATGCGGTTCGGCCTCACGGACGGCCAGCCCAAGACGCTGGACGAGATCGGCAAGGTCTACGGGGTCACCCGTGAGCGCATCCGCCAGATCGAGTCCAAGACCATGTCGAAGCTGCGCCACCCCTCGCGGTCCCAGGTTCTGCGCGACTACCTCGACTGACCTGCGCCGAACGGGCCCGACCAGGGCCGATCGAGGTCGGCCGGTCCGGGCCCGGACCGGCTCTCCCGACGACGTACGCCGGTGGTCGCGCGGGTGCGCACGGCCACCGGGCATCCCACTCTGGGTGGAGTCATGTACACCCGGAGTCAGGAGGCCTCATGCGTCGTCCCCTTGCCCGCGCCCTGGCGGGCGCGCTCACCCTGGTGGCGGGAGCGGCTGCGGCGCCGCTGGCCCAAGCCCCCAAGGCGGCCGCGGACAGCATCGTCATAGGCGGGCAGCCGGCGAAGGTGGGCGACAGCCCGTGGGTCGTGGCCCTCGCCAGCCGTGACCGGTTCGGAGGTACCCGCGACGGCCAGTTCTGCGGCGGCGTCCTCGTCGCCCCGACCACGGTGGTCACGGCGGCCCACTGCCTGGGCCGCCAGGTCCTCGGCGGCCCCGTCGAATCCGTCGCCGACTTCCGGGTGATCACGGGCCGTACGGAACTCCGCGCGACCGACGGTAGGGAGATCGCGGTGCGCGCGGCCCGGGTGAACCCCGACTACGACCCCGGCACCAACGCCGGGGACCTGGCCGTGCTCACGCTGGCCGAGGCCGTACCCGCGGACCATGTGCTCCCCATGGCGGGCGCCGCGGACTCGGCCTACGCCGCGGGCGGCGAGGCGACCGTGTACGGCTGGGGCGATACGAGCGGGTTCGGTGACTACGCGTACGGGCTGCGGGCCGCGCGCGTGACGGTTCTGGACGACGACTCCTGCCGGCGGGCGTACCCGGGGGACTCGGACGGCCGCTACCTGGCGGACTCCATGGTGTGCGCGGGCGACCGGGACGGCGGGAAGGACGCCTGCCAGGGCGACAGCGGAGGCCCGCTGGTGGCCCGGGGCAGGCTCATCGGGCTGGTGTCCTGGGGGCGCGGCTGCGGCCGCGCCGACAGCCCGGGCGTGTACACCCGGGTCGCTCCGCTCATCGACTTCGTGAGCGGCTCCCAGACGGCCTCGCGCGGGGGCGGGGTCTAGGACGTCACGCGGGGTGCCCGGAGGGGCTCCAGGCACCCCGTACGGCCCGGTAAGGGTGGCGGGGGATGGAGGGGGGGTGGGGGAGCGGCTTGAACGGCTCCGCCCGCCCCTGTGCAGCAGGGCCGCGCCGGTGCGGGGCGCTCATAACGGTTCCGGGCATGAGGACGGGCGGCGTCCCTGGGTCTCAGGGATACCGCCCGTCGACCGGCCTGGCCGGTCCTGGCTCGTCGGATGCGAGGTGCAGGCCTTGTGTCAGCGGTCCTCGGTATCGGCCGCGCTCGCGGCCGGAGCGGACGTAAGCCGCTCGGTCTCATCCTGTATTTCCGCGGCGATCTTCTTGAGTTCCGGCTCGAACTTACGCCCGTGGTGGGCGCAGAAGAGCAGTTCACCACCGCTCAGGAGGACGACGCGCAGATATGCCTGGGCGCCGCAGCGGTCGCATCGGTCAGCGGCCGTCAGCGGGGTCGCGGGTGTCAGAACAGTAGTCACGTCGCCTCTTCTCTAGCTCGACGAGCTGTCGTACCAGGGTCAACATCCAACCAGGCCGAAAACGTTCCCGCTCGCGGCTTTTCCTCGAAACTTCCTTCCGAAGCTGGCCGGCTGCTGCCGGTTGGCGGCGAAGGAGCCGTATTGCGTTGCTTTACGGTTTCGCGTTGTCAGTCGTTGCGCTTGTAGCAGTTCGCATCCCCCCGGCGTGAGTGCCGGTTGTTCATGAGGACGTGCCCGAACACTAAATGGTTCATGCGTCGAAGGGAACGTGATGTTTGCTTCACCCTGACGGGGGATCGAACATCCGTGCGGACCTGGACTAGGCTGAGGAGCGCGCGAGGGTGGCGTTGCATCGGCTCTACCAGGCCTCGGTACCCTCGGACCGGCAACCGAGCCACCCCTGAGCCCGACCGGGCCAGAAAAGAAATTCAGCGAGGAGCGAACTGCGTGACCGCCGACAAGTCCGTGCCTTCCAGCGCGCTGCTGTCCGGAGCAGACCGGGACGGGTCCAACTACACCGCGCGGCACCTGCTCGTCCTCGAAGGCCTAGAGGCCGTTCGCAAGCGCCCCGGCATGTATATCGGGTCCACCGACAGCCGGGGCCTGCAGCACTGCCTGTGGGAGATCATCGACAATTCCGTCGACGAGGCCCTGGGCGGCTACTGCGACCACATCGAGGTGATCCTCCACGAGGACGCCTCCGTGGAGGTTCGGGACAACGGCCGCGGCATCCCCGTGGACGTGGAGCCCAAGACCGGCATGTCCGGGGTCGAGGTCGTCATGACCAAGCTGCACGCCGGCGGCAAGTTCGGCGGTGGCTCCTACGCCGCCTCCGGCGGCCTCCACGGCGTCGGCGCCTCCGTGGTGAACGCCCTGTCCGCCCGCCTCGACGTCGAGGTCGACCGGAACAGCTCCACGCACGCCGTCAGCTTCCGCCGCGGCGTCCCGGGACACTTCACCGAGCAGGGCGACGAGAGCCCCTTCGACCCCGCCGGCGGCCTGCGCAAGGTCAAGCGGATCGCCAAGGGCAAGACCGGCACCCGGATCCGCTACTGGGCCGACCGCCAGATCTTCCTCAAGGAAGCCCGGCTGAACCTGGACACCCTCTACCAGCGGGCCCGCCAGACCGCCTTCCTCGTACCCGGTCTGACCATCGTGGTCCGCGACGAGCGGGCCCTGGAGGGGGCCGGCAAGACCGAGGAGACCTTCCGCTTCGACGGGGGCATCGGCGAGTTCTGCGACTACCTCGCCCAGGACAAGGCCGTCTGCGACGTCCTGCGCCTGACCGGCTCCGGCACCTTCAAGGAGACCGTCCCGGTCCTCGACGACCGCGGCCACATGACGCCCACCGAGGTCACCCGCGAGCTGGGCGTGGACATCGCCCTGCGCTGGGGCACGGGGTACGAGACCAACCTCAAGTCCTTCGTCAACATCATCGCCACCCCCAAGGGAGGCACGCACGTCTCCGGCTTCGAGCGTTCGGTCGCCAAGACGGTGAACGAAGTGCTCCGCTCGGCGAAGATGCTGCGCGTGGCCGAGGACGACGTGGTCAAGGACGACGCGATGGAGGGCATGACGGCCGTCGTCACGGTCCGCTTGGCCGAACCTCAGTTCGAAGGCCAGACCAAGGAGGTGCTCGGCACCTCGGCGGCGACCCGGATCGTCTCGGCGGTCGTGGCCAAGGAGCTGAAGGCCTTCCTGACCTCGACGAAGCGCGACGACAAGCAGCAGGCCCGCGCGGTGATGGAGAAGGTCGTCGCGGCCGCCCGGACCCGGATCGCGGCGCGTCAGCACAAGGATGCCCAGCGTCGCAAGACCGCGCTGGAATCCTCCTCGCTGCCGGCCAAGCTGGCGGACTGCCGCAGTGACGACGTGGAGCGCAGCGAGCTCTTCATCGTCGAGGGGGACTCGGCCCTCGGTACGGCCAAGCTTGCGCGGAACTCGGAGTTCCAGGCGCTCCTGCCGATCCGCGGCAAGATCCTCAACGTCCAGAAGTCCTCGGTCTCGGACATGCTCAAGAACACCGAGTGCGGCGCGATCATCCAGGTCATAGGAGCCGGTTCCGGTCGCACCTTCGACCTCGACGCCGCCCGCTACGGCAAGATCGTCCTGCTCGTCGACGCCGACGTGGACGGCGCGCACATCCGCTGCCTGCTGCTGACGCTCTTCCAGCGCTACATGCGCCCGATGGTCGAGGCCGGCCGGGTGTTCGCCGCGGTGCCGCCGCTGCACCGGATCGAGCTGGTCCAGCCGAAGAAGGGCCAGGACAAGTACGTCTACACGTACTCGGACAACGAGCTGCGCCAGACCCTGCTGGAGTACCAGCGCAAGAACGTCCGCTACAAGGACGCCATCCAGCGCTACAAGGGCCTCGGCGAGATGGACGCGGACCAGCTCGCGGAGACCACCATGGATCCCCGCTTCCGCACCCTGCGCCGGATCAACATCGGCGACCTGGACTCGGCCGAGCAGGTTTTCGACCTGCTCATGGGCAACGAGGTGGCTCCCCGCAAGGAGTTCATCACCAGCTCGGCGGCGACCTTGGACCGTTCGCGCATCGACGCCTGATCCGGCGGGGCCCGACGCGAGCGCGGTACCGGCCGGAGGCGGTCGGTACCGCGAGAGCCCGTTCTCGCCCCTCAAACACGGATGTCCGTCATTTCCTCACCTGTATGAGTGAAGAGCACCGGGACAACCATTCCGAAATCGCCCACTGAGTACATCCTTGGGACACGCGGCCAATGCGGCGGCGGACAAGGAGAGTTCGGTGGACAAGCTCGATGGTCGCGATGCCGGAACGATCCGGCTCGACGACCCCTGGTACGACGCACTGGCCGTGGGCTGGGGCGAGGGCGGGGAAACGGTCCCGCAGCCCGCGGCCGGTGGCGGTCGGGCCGCGCCCGTCGCGTCGGACATCTATCTGGAAGTGCAGCGCAGCGCCGCCTTCCAGGAAGTCCGGGGGCGCTACCGGAGGTTCGTCGTCCCCGCGACCGTCGGATTCTTCCTCTGGTACGTCGCCTACGTGGTCGCCGCCACCGCGGCCCCCGAGTTGATGGCCCGGCCCGTGGCCGGCGCGGTCAATGTGGCGCTGGTGGCGGGCCTCGGGCAGTTCCTGACCACCTTCCTCCTCACCTGGGCCTACGCCCGGCACGCGCGGCTGCGCCGGGACCGGGCCGCGCTCGACCTGCGCTGGACGGTCTTCGAGCAGGAGCGCGACCAGGAGCGCAACCGGGCCTTCGGGGAGGGCCGGTGACCACCGAGCACCAGACGCTGGCGCTGATCCTGTTCAGCGTCTTCATCGCCGTCACCCTCGGCATCACCACCTGGGTCAGCCGCAACCGGCACGGCTCGCCGGAGGAGTTCTACGCCGGCGGGCGACTGTTCTCGCCCATGGAGAACGGCTTCGCCATCGCGGGCGACTACATGTCCGCCGCCTCCTTCCTCGGCATCTCCGGCCTGATCGCCCTCTTCGGATACGACGGCCTGCTGTACTCGGTCGGCTTCCTCGTGGCCTGGTTGGTGGTGCTGTTCCTGGTGGCCGAACTGGTCCGCAACTGCGGGCGCTTCACCCTCGCCGACGTCGTCGCCGCCCGGATGAGCGAGCGGCCCGTGCGGATCGCCGCCGGTACCTCCTCGGTGGTGGTCTCGGTGCTCTACCTGGTCGCGCAGATGGTCGGCGCGGGCAGCCTGATCGGCCTGTTGCTCGGGGACTCCGGACCCGCTGCCCGGACCCTGACCGTGATCGGGGTCGGCGCCCTGATGGTGGTCTACGTGTCCTTCGGCGGGATGCGGGCCACCACCTGGATCCAGATCGTGAAGGCCGTACTGCTCATGGGCGGCGCGATCACGCTGACCGTGCTCGTCCTGCTACGTTTCCACGGCGACTTCAACGCCCTGCTCACCGGCGCCGCCGAGCGGAGCGGCAAGGGGATGCGGTTCCTGGGCCCCGGGCTCAAGTACGGCGGTGACTGGACGGCCCGGTTCGACTTCATGAGCCTCGGTCTGGCGCTCGTCCTGGGCACGGCCGGACTGCCGCACATCCTGTCCCGCTTCTACACCGTGCCGACCGCCCGGGCCGCCCGTCGTTCGGTCGTCTGGGCGATTGGGCTCATCGGTGCCTTCTACCTGATGACGATCGTGCTCGGGTTCGGCGCGGCCGCGCTGCTCGGGCCGGCCGAGGTGCGCGCCTCCAACGCCTCGGGCAACACGGCCGTGCCGCTGCTCGCGGCCTACCTCGGCGGGGGCGCCCAATCCACGGGTGGCGCCGTGCTGTTCGCGTTCACCGCCGCCATCGCCTTCGCGACCATCCTCGCGGTGGTCGCCGGGATCACGCTGGCCTCGTCGGCCTCCGTCGCGCACGACCTGTACGCCTCCCTCAAGCGCCGGCACGCACGCCAGCGCAGCGAGGTGGCCGTGGCCCGCGTGGCCGCCGTCGGGATCGGGGCCACGGCGATCGGACTCGGGCTGCTGGCCCAAGACCTCAACGTGGCCTTCCTGGTGGGGCTGGCCTTCGCGGTGGCGGCCTCGGCGAACCTGCCGGTGTTGCTGTACTCGCTGTTCTGGCGGGGGTTCACCACCCGGGGGGCCGTCTGGTCGGTCTACGGGGGACTGATCCCGGCCGTGCTGCTCGTCGTGCTGTCGCCCGTGATGTCCGGGAGCCCCGGATCGCTCTTCCCCGGAGTGGACTTCCAGTACTTCCCGCTGCAGAACCCGGGGATCATCTCGATCCCGCTCGGATTCCTGGCGGGCTGGCTGGGGACGGTGACGTCCGCCGAGGAGCCGGACGAGCGCAAGCACGCCGAGATCGAGGTCCGTTCGCTGACGGGCGCCGGGGCGGTGTGAGCCACCCGGCTCTCAACCGCCGGCGGTCCGGCCGCTCGGGGTCCAGGTGTAGCGGTGTTCGGGGCGGCCGGTCTCGCCGTAGCGCAGGGCGAGGCTGACCCGCCCCGCGCGGTCCAGGAGCTTGAGGTAGCGCTGCGCGGTCTGCCGGCTGATGCCGGAGCGTTCGGCGATCTGCGCGGTCGAGAGCGGGCCCTCGGCGGTCATGAGCACCTGGCGGACCAGTTCCGCGGTGGTGGGGGAGTGACCCTTGGGCAGCTCGTTCGGAGTGCCGGCGGCGGCGAGGGCGCCGAAGATGCGGTCGACCTCCGCCTGTTCGGCCTCGCCTCCTACGGAGAGGGAACGGCGTAGGTCGGCGTAGGCCTCCAGCTTGGCGCGCAGGCCGGCGAAGGTGAACGGTTTGACCAGGTACTGCAGGGCGCCCAGACGCATCGCCGCCTGCACGGTGGCCAGGTCCCGGGCGGCGGTGACCATGATCACGTCGGTGTGCCGGCCGAGCTGGCGCAGGCGGCGCACGAGGTCGAGGCCGTTCTCGTCCGGGAGGTAGTGGTCGAGGAGGACGAGGTCGACCGGGTGGGCGGTGAGGAACCGCAGGGCGTCCGCCGCGCAATGGGCCTGGCCGGACACCTCGAAGCCGGGAACCTTCGCCACGTACGCCGCGTTGATCCGGGCAACACGCATGTCGTCGTCGACGACCAATACGTGCATCGGGGTCTCGTTCATCGCAGGGCCTCCGGGAGTACGACGGAGAACTCCGCCCCTCCGTCCGCTGCCTCCCCGGCCCGGGCGCTGCCGCCCTGCCGTTCCGCGAGGCGGCGTACGAGGGCGAGCCCCAGCCCACGCTCGCGGTGGGCCTTGGGCTGCTTGGTCGACCAGCCCTCCGTGAAGATCTCCTCGCGCCGTGCGGCGGGGATCCCCGGGCCGCTGTCGCGCACCCTGAGCACGGCGGTGCGCCCTTGGGCCCGGATGTCGACCTCCACCAGGGGCGCGGCCGAGCCCACCGCCGCGTCCAGGGCGTTGTCGACGAGGTTGCCGAGGATCGTCACGAGGCCGCCCGGGTCCACCAGGCGGTCGGGGAGGAGCGTGGCCGGGGCCAGGCGCAGCGGGACACCGCGCTCCGCCGCGACGGTGGCCTTGCCGACCAGGAGGGCGGCGAGCAGGGGGTCGTGGACCTTCTCGGTCACCTGCTCGGCCGTGGTGCGGTGGCCCCCGACGACCTCGTTGACGAACTCGACCGCCTCCTCGTGCAGGCCGAGTTCGAGCAGGCCGAGCACGGTGTGCAGGCGGTTGGCGTGCTCGTGGTCCTGGGCGCGCAGGGCGTCGATCAGGCCCTTGGTGGAGTCGAGTTCGCGGCCGAGGTGCTCCACCTCGGTGCGGTCGCGCAGGGTGGCGACGGCGCCGCCGTCGACGGTGGGCATCCGGTTGGCGACCAGGACGCGCGGGCCCTGGACGGTGAGCAGGTCCTTGCCGGTGACGCGGCCGGCCAGGACGTCACCGGTGCGGCCGGTGCCGATCACCTCGTCCAGGGGGCGTCCGGTGGCCAGGGCGGCCGTCTCCGGGGTGAGTCCCAGGAGGCGGGCGGCTTCGTCGTTGACCAGGCGCACCCGGTCCTCGCGGTCGAGGGCGATCACGCCCTCGCGGATGGAGTGGAGCATCGCCTCGCGTTCCGCGAGCAGGCCTGCGATGTCCGAGAAGGCAAGGTCCCGGGTCTGTCGCTGGATCCTGCGCGACAGCAGGTAGGCGGCGAGGGCGCCGACCGCCAGGGCTCCTCCCGCGTAGGCGAGCAGTCCGGGGATGGCTCCCAGCAGGCGGTCGCGCACCCCCTCGTAGGCGATGCCGACGGACACCGCTCCGACGATCTCCCCGTCGCCGGCCAGGAGCGGGACCTTGCCGCGCGCGGACCTGCCCAGGGTGCCCACGTCGATCTCCATCACCTCGTGGCCCGCGAGGGCCTCGCTCGGGTCGGTGGAGACGGGCCGTCCGATCAGGGCGGGGCTGGGGTGGGAGCGGCGGATGCCCTCCAGGTCGATGACGACCACGTACTCGGCGCCCGTCGCCCGGCGGACGCGTTCGGCCGCCGATTGGACCGGGGTGTCCGCCTCGGGGCGGGTGCGCAGGAGGTCGGCGGCGAGTGACGGGTCGGCTGCCGCGCTCTGGGCAATCGCCAGCGCGCGCCGCATGGCCTGGTCGTCGAGCTGGGCCCCGAGGGGTGCCAGGAAGAGGCCCGTGGCCAGCGTGAGGACCCCGGCGGCGATGGCGAGCTGGGTGAGCAGGATCTGGGAGACGGCCCGTCGGGGCAGCCCGAGGCGCCGAGCGCTCGTGGAGAGGAACCGCATGACCAGCAACCGTAGGTCGGTTCGGGCATAAGCGGAATTTCTCCTGTCTACGCAAATCACTTGCGTTATTTGCGCCCAGCTTGCGCAAGGAATACAGCCCGGAATCTGTGGTCAGGAGTGTGGACGCCTGAGCATCGCTCTGCAATTCTCGCACCGAACGCCGCAAATTCCTGTCTCAACTGGTTCGGAAAGCTCATGTCGAGGGACGAGGACATATGAGAAGGCACTTCTGGAGGTGGCGGGTCGTGGCCGCCGCCGTCAGTACGACCCTGCTGTTGTTGGGCATGCCCGCCCTGACCGCCGCGGCCGCCGGTGGACCGAGCGTCGCGGCGGGCCGCCCCGCGGCCGCCAGCAGCAGCAACGGCGCCTACACCGCCGGCAATGCCACCGACAGCAACCAGTCCACCTACTGGGAGAGCGCGGGGAGCGCCCTCCCGCAGTGGGTGCAGGCCGACCTCGGTGCCACGGCCCGCGTCGATCAGGTGGTGCTGAAACTGCCCGCGGCCTGGGAGAGCCGGAACCAGACCCTCTCGGTCCAGGGCAGCGCCGACGGCACCGCCTTCACCACCCTGGTCGCCTCCGCCTCCTACGCCTTCACCCAGGGCGGCGCCAACACGGTGACGATCACCTTCCCCGCGACCCAGACCCGCTTCGTCCGCGTGGAGATCACCGCCAACACCGGCTGGCAGGCCGCGCAGCTGTCCGAGCTGGAGGTCCGCGCCGCCGGCGAGTCCACCACCAACCTGGCCCTCGGCAAGACCCTGACCGCGAGCAGCTCCACGCAGGTCTACGCCGCCCCCAACGCCAACGACGGCAACAACGCGAGCTACTGGGAGAGCGCGAACAACGCCCTGCCGCAGTGGCTCCAGGCCGACCTCGGCGCCTCCGTCCGCGTCGACCGAGTGGTCCTGCGCCTGCCCGACGGCTGGGGCACCCGTACCCAGACGCTCAAGATCCAGGGCAGCGCCAACGGCACGGACTTCACCGACCTCAGCGCCTCCAAGGGCTACGAGTTCAACCAGGCCGTCGGCAACGCGGTGACCGTCTCCTTCGACGCGGCCACCACCCGCTACCTGCGCGTCCTGATCACCGCCAACAGCGTGCAGTCCGCCGGACAGCTCTCGGAGCTGGAGATCTACGGGCCCCAGACC
Organism: Streptomyces sp. NPDC088097; assembly: GCF_044741845.1. Taxonomy (NCBI): domain Bacteria; kingdom Bacillati; phylum Actinomycetota; class Actinomycetes; order Kitasatosporales; family Streptomycetaceae; genus Streptomyces; species Streptomyces sp. NPDC088097. The sequence goes on along the minus strand of NZ_JBIUTJ010000004.1, from coordinate 693,129 downwards.
GGCGACACCCAGGCGCCGACCGCCCCCTCCGAGCTGGCCTACACCGAGCCCGCCACCGGCCAGGTCAAGCTGACCTGGAAGGACGCGACCGACAACACGGCCGTCACCGGCTACGACGTCTACGCCAACAACCAACTGCGCAGCACCGTCGCCGGGAACGTCACCACCTTCACCGACACCCAGCCCACCGGCACGAGCGTCACCTACTTCGTCCGCGCCAAGGACGCCGCCGGCAACCAGTCGCCCAACAGCAACAGCGTGACCCGAGCCGGCGACACCGGTGACACCCAGGCGCCGACCGCGCCCGGCTCCCTCGCGCTCACCGCTCCGGCCGCCGACCAGGTCAAGCTGACCTGGCAGGCCTCCACCGACAACGTCGGGGTCAGTGGCTACGAGGTCTACGCGAACAACGTGCTGCGCACCACCGTCGCCGGCAACACGACCACCTTCACCGACACCCAGCCGGCCACCGCCACCGTGACCTACTTCGTCCGGGCCAAGGATGCGGCCGGCAACCGCTCCGGCGACAGCAACCAGGTGACCCGCAACGGCACCGGGGGCGGCGGTTCCAACCTGGCCGTGGGCAAGCCCGTCGAGGCCAGCTCCGTCATCCACACCTTCGTCGCGGAGAACGCCAACGACAACAACACCGCCACCTACTGGGAGGGCGCCGGCGGGGCCTACCCCAGCACCCTGACGGTCAAGCTCGGCGCGAACGCCGACGTCAGCAGCCTGGTCCTCAAGGTCAACCCCGACAGTTCCTGGGGCAGGCGCACCCAGAGCATCCAGGTCCTGGGTCGGGAGCAGGGAGCCCCGGGCGCGACCGGTCTGATCGCCGCCAAGGACTACGTCTTCGACCCGGCGTCCGGCAACACCGTCACCATCCCGCTGACCGCCCGCGTCGCGGACGTACAGCTGCGCTTCACCGCCAACACCGGCTCCTCGAACGGGCAGATCGCCGAGTTCCAGGTCATCGGCGTTCCGGCGCCCAACCCGGACCTCGTGGTCACGGCCCTGAGCGCGGCGCCGTCCGCGCCGGTGGAGTCGGACCCGGTCACGCTCTCCGCCACCGTCAAGAACAGCGGTCCGGCCCCCGCCGCCGCCACCAACGTCACCTTCCAGCTCGGCGGTACGAAGGTCGGTACCGCCGCCGTTCCCGCGCTGGCGGCGGGCGCGAGCGCCACCGTCACGGCGCAGATCGGCGCGCGCGACGCCGGGACGTACCCGCTCGGCGCGATCGTCGACGAGGCGAACACCGTCGTGGAGCAGAACGACAGCAACAACTCCTTCACGGGCACCCCGCTGGTGGTCCGTCCCGTGGACAGCTCCGACCTGGTCGCCTCGGCCGTCAGCTGGTCGCCGAGCGCCCCCTCGGCGGGACAGACGGTGAACTTCACCGTCACCGTCAAGAACCAGGGCTCCGTCGCCGCCGCCTCCGGCGCGCACCAGGTCACCCTCACCCTCCAGGACGCGGGCGGCGCGACCATCCGTACGCTGACGGGTTCCTTCAGCGGGGCCCTCGCGGCCGGAGCCTCCTCGGCCCCGATCGCGCTCGGCAGCTGGCCCGCCGCCAACGGCAGGTACGGCGTCAAGGTGGTGCTCGCCGACGACGCGAACGAGCTTCCGGTCAAGCGTGCCAACAACACCTCCACCCGGTCCTTCTTCGTGGGCCGCGGGGCGAACATGCCCTTCGACATGTACGAGGCGGAGGACGCGTCCGTCGGCGGCGGAGCCCAGGTCGTCGGGCCCAACCGCACCATCGGCGACATCGCGGGCGAGGCTTCCGGTCGCAAGGCCGTGAACCTCGACGCGACCGGCGAGTACGTGGAGTTCACCACCCGGGCCGCGACCAACACCCTGGTCACGCGCTTCTCCATCCCGGACGCACCGGGCGGCGGGGGCATCGACTCCACGCTGAACCTCTACGTCAACGGCACCCTGAAGAAGGCCCTGCCGCTGACCTCCAAGTACGCCTGGCTCTACGGGGCCGAGGCCTCCCCGGGCAACTCCCCGAGCGCCGGAGCGCCCCGCCACATCTACGACGAGGCCAACATCCTGCTGGGTGAGACCATCCCGCAGGGCAGCAAGATCCGCCTCCAGAAGGACGCGGCCAACACCTCCGCCTACGCCATCGACTTCGTGAGCCTTGAGCAGGCCGCGCAGACGCCCAACCCGGACCCGGCGACCTTCACGGTGCCCACCGGCTTCTCCCACCAGGACGTACAGAACGCCCTGGACAAGGTCCGCATGGACACCACCGGCAAGCTCGTCGGCGTCTACCTGCCGGCCGGCGACTACGACACGTCGAGCAAGTTCCAGGTCTACGGCAAGGCCGTCCAGGTCGTCGGCGCGGGACCTTGGTTCACCCGCTTCCACGCCCCGTCCGCCCAGGACAACACCGACATCGGCTGGCGCGCCGAGGGCACCGCGAAGGGATCGTCCTTCTCCGGATTCGCCTACTTCGGCAACTACACGTCACGGATCGACGGCCCCGGCAAGGTCTTCGACTTCGCCAACGTCAGCGACATCACCATCGACAACATCTGGAACGAACACATGGTCTGCCTCTACTGGGGCGCCAACACGGACCGGATCACCATCAAGAACTCGCGGATCCGCGACATGTTCGCGGACGGCATCAACATGACGAACGGGAGCACGGACAACCTCGTCACGAACAACGAGGCACGGGCCACCGGCGACGACAGCTTCGCGCTGTTCTCCGCGATCGACGCGGGCGGCGCGGACATGAAGAACAACGTCTACGAGAACCTGACCACGATCCTCACCTGGCGCGCGGCCGGTGTGGCCGTCTACGGGGGCTTCAACAACACCTTCCGCAACATCCACATCGCCGACACCCTCGTCTACTCCGGCATCACCATCAGCTCGCTGGACTTCGGGTACCCGATGAACGGGTTCGGGACCGATCCGACGACCTTCGAGAACATCTCGATCGTCCGCTCCGGCGGTCACTTCTGGGGAGGGCAGACCTTCCCCGGAATCTGGATCTTCTCGGCGTCGAAGGTGTTCCAGGGCATCCGGATCAACAACGTCGACATCGTCGACCCGACGTACAGCGGAATCATGTTCCAGACGCAGTACGTCGGCGGCCAGCCCGTCAACCCCATCAAGGACACCATCCTGAAGGACATCACGATCACCGGGGCGCGCAAGAGCGGTGACGCCTTCGACGCCAAGTCGGGCTTCGGGCTCTGGGCGAACGAGATGCCCGAGGCGGGTCAGGGACCGGCGGTCGGCGAGGTGACCATCCAGAACCTGCGGACGGGCGACAACGCCGTGGACATCCGGAACACGACCTCGACGTTCCGGATCAACCAGCTGCCGTAGCCCCTGCGGGGTCTTGCGGCACCGACCAGAGCGGGGCGCCCCCGGTGCGGGGGCGCCTCGCCACCGGTGCGTCACGGGCGCGCTCCCGCACCCGCGTGGGGGCGCCCGCACGGCGGTCGAGCGAACCGCAAGCGACTTGCATCGCTTGCGCTAGGCTTGCGTGCATGACGCGACGACTTGCTCAAGTGGCGAAGAAGGTGGGAGTCAGCGAGGCAACGGTCAGCCGGGTGCTCAACGGCAAGCCGGGCGTCTCGGACTCCACCCGCCAATCCGTGCTGACCGCCCTCGACGTTCTCGGCTACGAACGCCCGACCCAGCTACGGGGCGAGCGGGCCAGGTTGGTCGGGCTGGTCCTGCCGGAACTCCAGAATCCGATCTTCCCCGCCTTTGCCGAGGTCATCGGCGGGGCCCTCGCGCAACAGGGGCTGACCCCGGTGTTGTGCACGCAGACCACCGGCGGCGTCTCGGAGGCCGACTACGTGGAACTGCTGCTTCAGCAGCAGGTGTCCGGGGTGGTCTTCGCCGGCGGACTGTTCGCTCAGGCGGACGCCCCCCACGACCACTACCGTCTGTTGTCGGAGCGCAAGGTTCCGGTGGTGCTGATCAACGCCTCGATAGAGGATCTGGGTTTCCCGTGCGTCTCCTGTGACGACGCCGTGGCGGTCGAACAGGCCTGGCGGCACCTGGCCTCCCTCGGGCACGAGAGGATCGGACTGGTCCTCGGACCGGCGGACCACATCCCCTCGCTGCGCAAGCTGGTGGCCGCACAGGCCGTCGTCGCGGCGGCCGGGGCGGAGCTGCCCGCCGCTCACGTGGAGCGGACCCTGTTCTCCCTGGAGGGTGGCCACGCGGCCGCCTCCCGGCTGCTGGACCGCGGGATCACCGGCATCATCTGCGCGAGCGACCCCCTCGCCCTGGGCGCCGTACGGGCCGCCCGCCGGCGCGGTCTCGACGTGCCCCGGGAGGTCTCAGTGGTCGGCTACGACGACTCGGCCTTCATGAACTGCACCGAGCCCCCGCTGACCACCGTCCGCCAGCCCATCGAGGCCATGGGTCGGGCCGCCGTCGAGCTCCTCACCTCGCAGATCCAGGGCGCCGCGGTGCAGCCCGGGGAGCTGCTGTTCGAGCCCGAGCTGGTGGTGCGGGGCTCCACCGCGCAGGCGCCGCGCGGGTAGCCCCGTACGACAGGGATACCGGGTCCGGAAACGTCATGTCGACGTTTCCGGGCCTTTTTTGCGTTCCAGAGACACCGCTGTGACCTCCTGATGTCAATGGCTTACGAAATCTGCGCGAGATATTGCGTTCATCTGTCGGTGGTGGTTGAGTGTGCCCCGCTCGCCCCCACGCCTCCTGCTCGAAGCTCGAAGGGGTCCACCGATGAGAACCAACGTCCGCCGCAACGTCGCGGCCGCCCTTGTCTCCGCGCTGGCCGTCACCGCCCTCGCGGCCTGTGGCACCAGCAGCAGCGGCGGCGACGACCCGAAGGAGCAGCCCTCCACGGGCGGCGCCGACGCCTCGTCCCCGCTCGACCCGAAGACCAAGGTCACCCTCTCCATCGACTGCATGCCGCCCGCGGCCAAGGCAGCCGAGCTCAAGGAGTGGAAGGAGGACGTGGCGGAGTTCAACAAGACCTACCCGAACGTCACGATCGAGGGCCGGTCCACCCCCGGCCAGTGCCTGGAGCCCCCGCGCTTCACCGCCATGCTCAAGGCCAAGTCGCAGCCGGACGTCTTCTACGCCTACTTCACCGACCTCAAGCAGGTCCTCGACAACGACGGGGCCGAGGACATCTCCGCCTACGTCACCCCCAAGTCCGTGCCCGCCCTCGACGACATCGACAAGAACGTGCTGAACGTCCTCAAGCAGGACGGCAAGCTCTACGGGGTGCCCACCAGCAACTACACGATGGGCCTGCTGATCAACCGCAAGCTCTTCAAGGACGCGGGCCTCGACCCCGACGCCCCGCCGCGCACCTGGGAAGAGGTCCGGGCCGCCGCCAAGAAGATCGCCGCCCTGGGCAACGGCACTTCCGGCTACGGCGAGTACAGCGTCGAGAACACCGGCGGATGGCACTACACCGCCGCCATGTACGGACTCGGCGGCGACGTCGTGGGCGCCGACGGCGAGGCCGCCTTCAACAACGACACCGGCCGGAAGATCGTCGAGAACCTCCACGCCATGCGCTGGGAGGACGACAGCATGGGCAAGACCCAGCTGCTCAAGTGGGGCGACCTGCAGAAGCAGATGGCCTCGGACAAGCTCGGCATGTTCCTCGCCGCGCCCGACGACATCACGTACATGGTCCAGCAGCTCGGCGCGAAGTACGAGAACTTCGGCATGGGCCCGATTCCCGGCGGAGCGTCCACCTTGGCGGGTGGCAACGGCTACCTGATCAAGAAGGGCAGCTCCCCGGACAAGGTCAAGGCCGCCGTGGCCTGGCTCAACTTCAAGACCCTCGCCGTCGGCAAGGGCCAGTTCCAGTACGACCGCAGCAAGACCGACGGCCTGCCCGTGGGCCTGCCGCAGCCGGCCTTCTTCACCGGCGCGAGCAAGGCCAAGGACGACGAGCTGAAGGCCGCGAGCGCGACCATGCCCGTCGCGAACTTCAAGTCCTTCCTGGACAACCCGGTCCCCGGCAAGCCGGAGCCGCTGAAGGCGCAAGAGGTCTACAAGGTCCTCGACAAGGTGATGTCGGGTGTCCTCACCAACAAGAACGCCGACGCCGGACAACTCCTCGGTGACGCCGAGAAGGCCGTCAACCAGGTGCTGGGGAACCAGTAAAGACCCGGGTGGGCCCGGCGGTGCGCCTCTCCGCTTCCCCGCCGGCCCCCCGGGCCCCACCCGCCCCAGAGCATCCGTTCACCGACGGCGACGACCCACAAGGAGCGAGCGGCGATGTCGGCTCCCACCCTGCCCCGCGACTCCCGCGCAGAGTTCCTCCGGGCGCTCAAGCGCAACCTCACGGCCCACGGCTTCCTGATCGGCGCCGTCCTGTGCTTCGCCTTCTTCTCCTGGTACCCGATGGTCCGGGAGTTCCTGCTGGCCTTCCAGAAGACCGAGAGCGGCGCCACCCGCTGGGTCGGCTGGGACAACTTCGCCTACGTCTTCGCCGACCCCGGCTTCTGGCAGGCCTGGCGCAACACGCTCCTGTTCACCGGCCTGGCCCTGATCCTCGGATTTGTCGTTCCCTTCGTCGTGGCGCTGGTGCTCAACGAGTTCCGCCACGCACAGGGGTACCTGCGCCTCCTGGTCTACCTGCCGGTGATGATGCCGCCGGTGGCCTCGATCCTGCTCTTCAAGTACTTCTACGACCCCGGTTTCGGCCTCTTCAACAGGATCCTGCAATTCCTGCACCTTCCCGCGCAGGATTGGTTGCAGTCCACCGATACCGCGATGCTCTCCGTGGTCATCGCTTCCACGTGGATGAACATGGGCGGGGCCACCCTGATCTACCTGGCCGCGCTCCAGGGGATCCCGGGCGAGTTGTACGAGGCGGCCGACCTCGACGGCGCCGGCGTCCTGCGCAAGGTCTGGCACGTCACCATCCCGCAGACCAAGCTCATCCTCTCGCTCATGCTGCTGATGCAGATCATCGCGACGATGCAGGTCTTCGTGGAGCCGTTCATGCTCACCGGCGGGGCCGGCCCCGAGGGATCGACCACCACCGTGGTCGTCCAGATCTACCAGTACGCCTTCAACTTCAACCAGTACGGCCCCGCCGCGGCCCTGGGCCTGTGCCTGCTCGTCCTGCTCGCGGGATTCTCCGCGCTTTACGTCCGCCTCAGCCGCGACAACGAGAGCTGACAGGAGACCCTCACATGGCAGAGCGCACGCTGATCTCCCCGGCCCAACTCGGCCGCACCCGGGGCAAGGCCGTCTACTGGACCGTCCTCGCCCTCGTCGTGATCGCCTTCACCCTGGTCTTCCTCGGCCCCCTCTACTGGATGGTCGCCAACGGCCTCAAGAGCACGCAGGAGTTCGCCCAGGTCCCGCCCACCCTGGTCCCCGACTCCCTGCACACCGACAACTTCACGGCGGCCTGGAAGGTCATGGACCTCGCCAAGCTGCTCTTCAACACCCTCTACTACGCCTTCGGCGCGCTCGCCTTCCAGCTCGTCCTGGACGTGGGCGCCGCCTACTCGCTGTCCAAGCTCCGGCCCGTCTTCGGCAAGGTCGTCCTCGGGATGATGCTGGCGACACTGATGATCCCGGCGGCCGTCCTCGTGGTCCCGCAGTACCTCACGGTCCTCGACATGCCGCTCATCGAGCGGAACCTGCTCAACTCGCCCTGGGTGATCTGGCTGCCGTCCGTCACCAACGCCTTCAACATCTTCCTGCTGAAGCGGTTCTTCGACTCCATACCCCAGGAGATCCTCGACGCCTCCGCCATCGACGGGGCGAGCGCCGTCCGCACCCTGCGCTCGATCGTCCTGCCGATGTCCCGGCCCATCCTCGGAGTCGTGTCGATCTTCGCGATCGTCGGGGTCTGGAAGGACTTCCTCTGGCCGATGCTCACCCTCCCCGACCCGGCCCTGCAGACCCTCAACGTGGGCATCTACTCGCTCTCCACCGGCGTCCCGGAGAACCACCTCATCGCCGCACTCGCGATGGCCTCCGCGCCCACGCTCATCGTCTTCCTCATCTTCCAGCGCAACATCATGAGCGGCCTGACGGCAGGCTCCCTCAAGGGCTGAGCGCCCGGAGCCGCCCTCTTCCCCCGTCACCGGACCCGCAGTGAAAGGACCCCTCGTGGCCGACTTTCCCCTGCCCGCGAGCGACGCCGACTGGTGGCGCTCGGCCGCCATCTACCAGGTGTACGTACGCAGCTTCGCCGACGGCGACGGGGACGGCACCGGCGACCTCGCAGGCGTCCGGGCCCGACTCCCGTACCTGGCGGAGCTGGGCGTCGACGCGCTCTGGTTCACCCCCTGGTACCTCTCCCCGCTCGCCGACGGCGGCTACGACGTCGCCGACTACCGCCGCATCGACCCCGCCTTCGGCACCCTCGACGAGGCCGAGAAGCTCATCGCGGAGGCCCGCGCGCTCGGCATCCGCACCCTCGTCGACGTGGTCCCGAACCACGTGTCCGACCAGCACGCCTGGTTCCGGGCCGCCCTCGCCGCCGGCCCCGGCAGCCCGGAGCGGGAGCTGTTCCACTTCCGGGCCGGCCGCGGGGAGCACGGCGAACTCCCGCCCGGCGACTGGCCCTCCCAGTTCAACGGCGCCGCCACCTGGACCCGGGTCCCCGACGGCGAGTGGTACCTGCACCTCTTCACCCCGCAGCAGCCCGACCTCAACTGGGACCACCCCGAGGTCCGCCGGGAGCACGAGGAGGTGCTGCGGTTCTGGTTCGAACGCGGGGTCGCGGGCGTACGGATCGACTCCGCCGCGCTGCTCGCGAAGGACCCCGCCCTGCCCGACCTCGCCGGCCGCTCGCCGGACCCATGGCCCGGCGGGGGCCACCCGTACATCGACCGGGACGACCTCCACGACGTGTACCGCTCCTGGCGGGCCGTCGCCGACGAGTACGGCGCCGTGTTCGTCGGCGAGGTCTGGCTGCCCGATACCGAGCGCTTCGCCCGCTACCTGCGCCCCGACGAACTGCACACCGCCTTCAACTTCTCCTTCCTCAGCTGTCCCTGGGACGCCGGGCGGCTGCGCACCTCCATCGAGGAGACCCTCGCCGAGCACGCGCCCGTCGGGGCCCCCGCCACCTGGGTGCTGTGCAACCACGACGTCACCCGTACCGTCACCCGCTACGGCCGGACCGAGACCGGCTTCGACTTCGCCGCCAAGGCCTTCGGCACCCCCACCGACCTGGAGCTCGGCACCCGACGGGCCCGGGCCGCCGCCCTGCTGACGCTGGCCCTGCCCGGCTCCGTCTACGTGTACCAGGGCGAGGAACTGGGGCTGCCCGAAGCCGACGTCCCGCTCGACCGCATCCAGGACCCCATGCACTTCCGCTCCGGCGGCACCGACCCCGGCCGGGACGGCTGCCGGGTCCCGCTGCCCTGGACCGCCGAGCCCTGGAACGAGCCCTGGCTGCCCCAGCCCGCGCACTTCGCGGCGTACGCGGCCGACCTCCAGGACCGCGACCCGGACTCCATGCTCACCCTGTACCGGACGGCCCTGCGGCTGCGCCGGGTGGCGGGCGGGTTCGGAGGCGGCTCGCTGGAGTGGCTGGAGGCGCCGCCCGGGGTGCTGGCCTTCACCCGCCCCGACGGGCTGTCGTGCGTGGTCAACCTGTCGGACGGCCCGGTTCCGATCCCGGGCCACACGAACGTCCTGCTGAGCAGTTCCCCGCTGGAGGGGGCGGGGCTGCTGCCGCGGGACACGGCGGTCTGGCTGCGGACCTGACGCCGCCGCCGGACCGCCCCCTGCGGCGGCCCCCTCCCGTCACGGCAGCGGCCGGGGCGGTCGGGGGCCGTCGTAGTGCCCGCTCGGCCGCATCCGCAGCGGCCGCTCCTGGTACTCCTCCAGGGCGTGCGCCACCCAACCCGCCGTCCGCGACACCGCGAACACCGTCTCCCCGGCCTCCGCCCGCATCCCGCAGGAGACGGTGAGCACCGCCAGAGCCAGGTCCACGTTGGGGTGCAGCCCGTGGCGGGACATCACCGCCGCCACGTCCCGCGCCGCACCCAGCGCCGGAGCGGCCCCGGGCAGCTCCGTCAGCCGCCCGAACAGCGCCCGGGCCCTCGGGTCCTCCCCCCGGTAGAGGCGGTGGCCGAATCCGGGGACCCGCTGCCCGGCGCGCAGGTACTCCGCCACCACGGGCGCCGCCCCGCCGCGCGCCCGCACCTGCGTCAGCATCCCGTGCGCGAGTCGCCCGGCCGCCCCGTGCAGCGGCCCCTCCAGGGCGCCGAGCCCGGCCGAGACGGCGGCGTACGGATGTGCCCGCGCCGAGGCCGCCACCCGTACGGCCAAGGTGGAGGCGGCCAGGTCGTGGTCGGCCAGCAGTCCCAGCGCCAGGTCCAGCACGTCCAGGGCCGCCGGGTCCGGATCCGTCGCGGTCAGCCGGGACCACAACCGCCGCGCGAGCCGTCCGTCCCCGTCCCGTGCCGGGGCGCCGACCGGGGGCAGCGCGTCGACCAGGGTCGGGATCAGGCAGCGCGCGGAGCCCAGTACGGCCGCCTCCGACAGGTCGAAGCGCAGCGGGTCCGCCACCGCCGCGGCGGCGACCGCCACCCGGAGCCGGTCGATCGGCCCGCCGTGCTCGGGCAGCGCGGCCACCGCCCGCCGGGCGGCGGCGAGCACCTCCGGGGGAGCGTCGAACCGGGCACCGGGCGACAGGGTCCCCGTCCAGAGCCACTCGGCGACCTCCTCGTAGCAGTGGCGGGAGGCCAGCTCGACGGCGTCCACCCCGCGGAAGTAGTACCGGTCGGCCTCGATGAGGGTCAGCGAGGTGCGTACGGACAGCTCCCCGGCCGGGACGGCCGCCTCGCGCCTGCTGCGCCGGGCCAGGGCCTCCACCTCGCCCGCGTCGAAACTGCTGCCCCGCCCGGTCGGGTCCCGACGACTGCCGAGTTGCCCCCGGCTGACGTACGCGTACACGGTCGCCGGCTTCACGCCGAGGACCTGCGCGGCCTCCCGGGTGGTCAGTCGGGGAGCCGGTCGACGGGGGTGCTCGTCGGACGCGGAGGGGGCGTCGTCGCCGGTCCCGGCAGGATCGTCACTCATGACGCACAGCCTACATAGATTGATCGGATCAACGTTGACAAGGATTGATTCAAGGATGGATGGTCGGTCCATGAACACCACCGTCGATGTGCCCCGCGGTCTCGCGGGAGTCGTGGTCACCGAGACCCAACTCGGTGACGTCCGAGGCCGCGAAGGCTTCTACCACTACCGCCAGTACTCGGCCGTCGAGCTGGCCGAGAGCCGGAGCTTCGAGGACGTCTGGCACCTGATGTTCCGCGGCGACCTCCCCGCCGACGGACCCGCCCGCGCCGCCTTCGCAGCCGAGATCGCCCCGCTGCGGCACCTGCCCGCCGAGGTCCGCGGCGCCCTGCCCGCCCTCGCCCGCGCCTGCGCCCTGTCCGGACCGCTCGCCGGGCTGCGCACCGCCCTCTCCCTGCTCGGCGCCTCGGCCGGCTTCCGCCCGGTCTACGACCTCACGCCCGAGCGACGCTCCGCGGACGCCCTCGCCGCCTGCGCCGCCGTCCCGACCCTGCTCACCGCCCTGCACCGGCTCGGTCGGGGGCTGGAGCCGGTGGAGCCGTGCGACGACCTCCCGTACGCCGCGAACTACCTCTGGATGCTGACCGGGGAGGAGCCCGACCCGATCAGGGCCCGCGCCGTCGAGAGGTACCTGATCTCGACCGTCGACCACGGCTTCAACGCCTCCACCTTCACCGCCCGGGTGATCGCCTCCACCGGCGCCGACCTCGCCGCCTGCCTCACCGGAGCGATCGGCGCGCTCTCCGGCCCCCTCCACGGCGGAGCGCCGAGCCGCGCCCTGGACACCCTCGACGCCATCGGCACCACCGAGCGCATCGGGCCCTGGATCCGCGAACGCGTCCTGGCCGGGGACCGGATCATGGGCTTCGGACACCCCGTCTACCGCACCGAGGACCCCCGATCCCGCATGCTGCGCGAGATCGCCCAGGGGTTCGGCGGGCCGCTCGTGGAGTTCGCCGTCGAGGTGGAACGGCAGGTGGAGGAGATCCTCGCCGAGCTGAAGCCGGGCCGCGAACTGCACACCAACGTGGAGTTCTACGCGGGCGTGGTCATGGAGCTGTGCGGACTGCCGCGCGAGATGTTCACGCCGACCTTCTGCGCGGCCCGGGTCGTCGGATGGAGCGCCAACATCCTCGAACAGGCCGCCGACTCGAAGATCATCCGTCCGGCCGCCCGCTACACCGGTCCGACCCCACCGCACCCGGTTCCGACGCCGCGCTGACTACGATCGACCGGGTGAACAGCAGGCAGCCCGATCCCTCTCCCTCCGCCCACCCCATCCCCGTGGTCGTCCTCGCCGGATTCCTCGGATCCGGCAAGACCACGGTCCTCAACCACCTCCTCACCCACCGCGGCGGCACCCGGATCGGGGTCGTCGTCAACGACTTCGGATCCATCGAGATCGACGCCATGTCGGTCGCCGGACGGCTCGGCGACTCGATGGTCTCCCTCGGCGGCGGCTGCCTGTGCTGCGCCGTCGACGGCAGCGAACTGGACGCGTACCTGGAGAAGCTCGCCGCGCCGGCCCACCGCATCGACGTGATCGTCATCGAGGCCAGCGGGCTTGCGGAGCCGCAGGAGATGGTGCGGATGCTGGTCGCCAACGAGAACCCGGCCGTGGCCTACGGCGGTCTGGTGCAGGTGGTGGACGCTGCGGAGTTCGAGGCGACCCGCGCCGCGCACCCCGAGACCGACCGCCACCTGGCCGTGGCCGATCTCGTCGTCCTCAACAAGACCGACCGGGTCGAGCCCGCCGAACGGGCCCGGGTCGAACGGGAACTCGCGGCCCTCTGCGCCCCCGGGACCCCGATGCTCGCCGTCGAGCACGGCCGGGTCGATCCCGAGCTGCTCTTCGACCGCCGGCCGTGGACCGAGACCCGTGGTCAGCTCTCCTTCGAGGACCTGCTGACGGAGGGCTCGGATGCCGACCACGCCGGGCACGGGGACCGCGCCGGCCACGACGGTCACCTCCACGCGGCCTACGAGAGCGTCGAGTTCACCTCCGAGCAGGGCCTGTCCCCGCGCCGGTTCATCGACTTCCTCGACCGCCGCCCGCCCGGCCTCTACCGGATCAAGGGCTACGTCCGCTTCGGAGTGCCCGGCCACGGGGAGCGCTACGAGGTCCACGCGGTCGGCCGCCACCTGAGTTTCACCCCCGGCCCCTGGGGGCGGGGCGAGCCCCGCCGGACCCAACTGGTCCTGATCGGCTCCGGCACCGACGGCCCCGGCCTGCTCCGGGAACTGGAGGCCTGCCGGGAGGAGGCACCGCACGAGGCGCGCCCCGAGAGCATGTGGGCCGTCCTGCGGTACGTACGGCGCGACGGACCACCGGCTCTCGGGCCGCAGGAACCGGAGGAGGTCGGCGAGCCGGAGGAGGTCGGGCCTTAGGCCACGTCCACGCCGTACTCCCGCAGGAGGTCCTCCAGGCCGCCCCGGTAGCCCTTGCCGCCGATGACGAACTTCCAGTCGCCGTTCGCGCGCCGCCGGAACGAGCCGAGCACCAGGGCGGTTTCGCCCGCCCGGCCGTCCGAGACCTCCAGGCGGTCCAACTCCTCGCCGCCCGCACCCAGCAGCCGGATCCGGGCGTCGGTGAAGCCCGCCAGGTCGGCGTCCGGATTGACCTCCGGGTCGATCGCGGCCACGAGCACCAGCCGGTCGGCCCGGCCGGGCAGGTCGTCGAAGCCCACCTCGACGGCCGCCTTGTCGGGGGCCGTGTGGGGGCGCGAGCGCACCGACCCGTCGGGAGTGGCGGGGTTGTTGAAGAACACGAAGTGGTCCTCGCTCAGCACCCGACCGCCCTCGCAGACCAGGGCGCACACGTCGAGCGCGACCGCCCCCGACCAGGACATGCCCAGCACGTTGCGGTCCGCGGCGAGCGGTCCGGGAGCGGGGGAGGGGGCGGCGGGCCCGGCCGCGGTGCGCTGGTCCGGGATGGTCGCCCCGCCCGCGCGGCCGCCGTCCCCGCCCGTGCGGTCGCCCAGCCGGCCCCGCAGCCCGTACCGGTGCAGGAGGTCGACCAGCTCCACCCCGGGAACCAACTCCAGCGGCTTGCCGTTGGCAAAGGTGTACGACCCGGGCCCGAAGGACGAGGTGGTGACCAGCACCCCCTTGTTCGCCCCCGCGTCCTGGACCGTGCCGTACAGGTCACGTACCGCCGTCGGCGGCACGGTGTTGCGGTAGCGCTTGACCTGCACCACGATCCGCCCGCCCCGGATCGGGGCCGGGTCCAACGCCTCGACGTCCACGCCGCCGTCGCCCGACCGCTGCGTGGTCACCGCCTCCATGCCCATGGCCCGGAACAGCTCCGCGACCAGGTTCTCGAAGGCGATCGGGTCCATCGCGAAGAGGTCGGGCTCCTCCTCCCCACCGTCGGCGTGCCCGCCGTGACTCACCACGGCGCCCGCCCCGCCGACGTCGCCCGGAGCACGCCCCGCCCGTACGGCCGTCAACTGGTCCGGACGCGCCGACAGCTGTCCGCGCAGGCCGTCCACCAGGCAGTCCACCGCGCTGACCTGCTCCAGCCGCAGGCCGGAGAAGGCGGAACGTGCCGCCTGCACGGTCACCAGGACGATCTGCGCCGCCCGGCCCGTCACCGGATCGTGGTCGTCCACGAACCCGTTGACCACCACCGAGTCCAGCGCGTCGAACTCGTCCGCCGCGTACAGCTCGCGCAGCACCAGCAGCACGCACTGCGCCAGCAGGTCCCGGTACAGGGCGCGGCGCTGCGTGGCCGGCCGGGCCATCTCCTTGTCCTGGTCCGTGCTCGGCACGTAGCGGACGGACTTGGCCTCGGGCACCACCTCGTAGCGGGGGAGTTCCCAGTCCAACACCAACTGCCGCGGGCCCGGGTCGTAGGCCGCCGACACCTGGCGCGGCAGCTCCTCGGGCCAGGCGCCCGAGGCGTACAGGGCTGCCGAGAAGTACTCCACCGCCGACTCGGGGTCGCCCCGGCGCAGGGCTTCGGCCAGTGCGCCGAGACCGCTGTTGTGGCGGCGTATCCCGGCCAGTTGCCCGGTCGCCCAACGGTCGTACTGGTCGCGGTACGCCGCCAGCCGGCGCAGCCGGTCCTGATCGGCGGCGTGCGCGGCCTGCCAGGCCTGGGTGTACCGGTCGTGGGCCTCCCGCTCGGCCTGGGCCCGGCGGCCCGAGCCCAGGGTCCAGCCGCTGCTCTGCTGCTGGAACTGCTGGAGGTGCGGCATCGGGACCGGCTGCCCGAGCGCGCCCGGGTCGAACGCCTCGATCCGCTCGGACCGGACCAGGGAACCCATCCGGAACGCCGGCGCCCGGCACCCCGTGGTCAGCAGCCCCTGGAGGGCGGCCACCTCGGCGTCGATCCGCTCGGTCAGGCGCCGGGCCTCGGCCTCGCGGCGCTGTTTGTAGGCGGCCTGCTGCTCCCGCTGCCCCCGGGCCACGTCCCGTTCCCAGGCCCGCTGCCTGCGCTCCGCCTCACGCTGCTGTATCAGCTGCGCCCGCTGCTGTTGGCGCTGGGCCTCGGCCCACACCCCGATCGAACCGCTGGACCGACGACTCATCAGTTCTGCTCTCCCCCCACCCGCGTGTACGGGGAAAACAGTAGTCGGGACGAGGGGGGCGCGACCGCCGAAAGCGGACTCCGCGCCCCTCGTCCCGTACGCCCGGGGCGCGCCCTACAGGGCGCCGCCCGCCAGTGATACGACCGTGGCCGGCAGGGCCGTGCCCGAGCCGTCGCGGCGCGGGTCGGGTGCGGGCAGGGCCGCCGGGGCGCCGTTCGCAGCGGCCGCGCGGACCGGGGCGTTGCCCGCCCAGGCCAGCACCAGCACGTCCTCGCCCTTCAGGAACCGCTGGCAGCGCACGCCGCCCGTGGCCCGACCCTTGCGCGGGTACTGGTCGAAGGGCGTCAGCTTGCCGGAGTGGACGGAGTCGTCCAGGGTCCCGAGCGAGCCGGCCACCGTGAACACCACGCCGTCCACGGCCGGGTCCACCGCCGAGAAGTGGATCACCTTGGCGTTGTCGGACAGCTTGACGCCGGCCATGCCACCGGCCGGCCGGCCCTGCGGGCGGACCTGGGACGCCGGGTAGCGCAGCAACTGGGCGTCGTCGGTGATGAAGACCAGGTCCTCCTCGCCGGTGCGCAGCTCGACCGCGCCGACGATCCGGTCACCGTCCTTGAGGGTGATGACCTCCAGCTCGTCCTTGTTCGCCGGATAGTCCGGCACCACGCGCTTGACCACGCCCTGTTCGGTGCCCAGGGCCAGGCCCTGGGAGGACTCGTCGAGCGAGGTCAGGCAGATCACGCTCTCGTCGGCCTCCAGCCCGGAGACGAACTCCGAGACCGGGGCCCCTCCCGCCAGGTTCGGCGCGGCGTGCGTGTCGGGCAGCTGCGGCAGGTCGATCACCGAGAGCCGCAGCAGGCGACCGTAGGAGGTCACCACGCCCACGTCGGCCCGGGCGGTCGCCGCCACCTGGGAGACGATCACGTCGTGCTTGGCGCGGGCGCCGTCCTCCTCGCGCGGCAGCGGATCGGCGTTCGCGGTCCGGGCCAGCAGGCCGGTGGAGGACAGCAGCACCCGGCAGGGGTCGTCCGCGACCTCCAGCGGAACCGCCGCGATGGCCGTCCCCGCCGACTCCAGCAGCACTGTCCGACGCTCGGTGCCGAACTTCTTGGCGACGGCCGCCAGTTCCGAGGAGACCAGCTTGCGCAGCTCGCCGTCCGAGTCCAGGATCCCGGTCAGCTCGTCGATCTCGCCCGTCAGCCGGTCGCGCTCGCCCTCCAGCTCGATCCGGTCGAAGCGGGTGAGGCGCCGCAGGGGGGTGTCCAGGATGTACTGGGTCTGGATCTCGCTCAGCGAGAAGCGCTCCATCAGGCGCTCCTTGGCCTGGGCGGAGTTGTCGCTGTCCCGGATGAGGCGGATGACCTCGTCGATGTCGAGCAGCGCCACCAGGAGGCCCTCGACCAGGTGCAGCCGGTCGCTCCGCTTGCGGCGGCGGAACTCGCTGCGGCGCCGGACGACCTCGAAGCGGTGGTCGAGGTAGACCTCCAGCAGCTCCTTGAGGCCCAGCGTCAACGGCTGACCGTCGACGAGCGCCACGTTGTTGATGCCGAAGGACTCCTCCATCGGCGTCAGCTTGTAGAGCTGCTCCAGTACCGCTTCCGGGTGGAAGCCGTTCTTGATCTCGATGACCAGACGCAGGCCGTGCGAACGGTCGGTGAGGTCCTTGACGTCGGCGATGCCCTGGAGCTTCTTCGAACCGACCAGGTCCTTGATCTTCGCGATGACCTTCTCGGGTCCGACCGTGAAGGGCAGTTCCGTGACGACCAGGCCCTTGCGGCGCGGGGTCACGTCCTCGACGGCCACCGTCGCGCGGATCTTGAAGGTGCCCCGGCCGTTCTCGTAGGCGTCCTTGATGCCGGACAGGCCCACGATCCGACCGCCGGTCGGCAGGTCGGGACCCGGCACGAAGCGCATCAGCGCCTCCAGGTCCGCCTCCGGGTAGCGGATCAGGTGGCGGGCCGCGGCGATGACCTCGCCCAGGTTGTGCGGTGCCATGTTGGTGGCCATGCCGACGGCGATCCCGGAGGCGCCGTTGACCAGCAGGTTCGGGTAGGCGGCGGGCAGTGCCACCGGCTCCCGCTCCTGGCCGTCGTAGTTGGCGGTGAAGTCGACGGTGTCCTCGTCGATCGACTCCGTCATCAGCGAGGTGGCGTCCGCCATCTTGCACTCGGTGTAACGCATGGCGGCCGGCGGGTCGTCGTTGCCGAGCGAGCCGAAGTTGCCGTGGCCATCGACCAGCGGCAGCCGCATCGAGAAGGGCTGGGCCATGCGCACGAGGGCGTCGTAGATCGACGAGTCGCCGTGCGGGTGCAGCTTGCCCATCACCTCGCCGACGACGCGGGCGCACTTGACGTACCCCCGGTCGGGGCGCAGGCCCATCTCGTTCATCTGGTAGACGATGCGCCGGTGCACCGGCTTCATGCCGTCCCGGGCGTCGGGCAGGGCCCGGGAGTAGATCACCGAGTACGCGTACTCAAGGAAGGAGCCCTGCATTTCATCGACGACGTCGATGTCGAGGATCTTCTCCTCGAAGTCCTCCGGCGGCGGGGTCTTCGTGCTGCGGCGGGCCATCGCTGCGCGGCTCCTTAACCAAGGTTCGGGGTGTACGGGGGTGGTGCGGGGTTCCGGCCGGGCCGGACGTTCGGGCGGGTCGCGCTCGGCGGTCCGACCGGGGTCGACGTCGACCATTGTCGCCCGAGGCACCGACAACGCCGACTCCGACCCCGGGGCTCCCCCCCGGACGGAGTCAGGGGCGGGGCCCGGGAACTTCTCCGGCGGCCGACACGCTTGCATACAGTGGCAGGTCTGACCGAATTCTCTGCATCGCGATCGAAGGGACCACATGCCCATGGGTCACACGGCCACAGCTCAGGCGGGCTCCGGCGGCCTGACAGCGACCGAGCACCGGCTGGCCAACGGCCTGCGCGTGGTGCTGTCCGAGGACCACCTCACCCCGGTCGCCGCCGTCTGCCTCTGGTACGACGTCGGCTCGCGCCACGAAGTCAAGGGGCGGACGGGTCTGGCTCACCTCTTCGAGCACCTGATGTTCCAGGGCTCGTCCAGCGTTCCGGGCAACGGGCACTTCGAGCTGGTCCAGGGCGCCGGCGGTTCCCTCAACGGCACCACCAGCTTCGAGCGCACCAACTACTTCGAGACGATGCCGGCCCACCAGCTGGAACTCGCCCTGTGGCTGGAGGCGGACCGGATGGGCTCGCTGCTGGCCGCCCTGGACGAGGAGTCCATGGAGAACCAGCGCGACGTCGTCAAGAACGAGCGTCGTCAGCGCTACGACAACGTCCCCTACGGCACGGCGTTCGAGAAGCTGACCGCCCTCGCCTACCCGGAGGGCCACCCCTACCACCACACCCCGATCGGCTCCATGGCCGACCTGGACGCCGCGTCCCTGGAGGACGCGCGCCACTTCTTCCGTACGTACTACGCGCCCAACAACGCCGTCCTGTCGGTCGTGGGCGACATCGACCCCGTGCGCACGCTCGCCTGGGTCGAGAAGTACTTCGGCACCATCCCCGCGCACGACGGCAAGCAGCCGCCCCGCGACGGCTCCCTGCCCGAGGTCATGGGCGCGCAGCTGCGCGAGGAGATCGTCGAGGAGGTCCCGGCCCGCGCGCTGATGGCCGCCTACCGCCTCCCGCACGACGGCACCCGCGAGTGCGACGCCGCCGACGTGGCCCTCACCGTGCTCGGCGGAGGGGAGTCCTCCCGCCTCCACAACCGCCTGGTGCGCCGCGACCAGAGCGCCGTGGCGGCCGGATTCGGCATGCTGCGCCTGGCCGGCGCGCCCTCGCTGGGCTGGCTGGACGTCAAGACCTCCAGCGGCGTCGAGGTCCCCGCCATCGAGGCCGCCGTCGACGAGGAACTCGCCCGGTTCGCCGCCGAGGGCCCCACCGCCGAGGAGATGGAGCGCGCGCAGGCCCAGCTGGAACGCGAATGGCTGGACCGCCTCAGCACCGTCGCCGGCCGCGCCGACGAACTGTGCCGCTTCGCGGTCCTGTTCGGCGACCCGCAGCTGGCGCTGACGGCCGTCGGGCGCGTCCTGGACGTCACCGCCGAGGAGGTGCAGGCCGTGGCCGCGGCCCGACTGCGCCCTGACAACCGCGCGGTCCTGGTGTACGAACCGGTCGCTGCCGAAGACACGGACACGGACTCCGACGAGACCGGATCCGACGAGAACGAAGGGGCGGAGCAGTGAGCGACACCGCAGCCGTCACGATGACCTTCCACCCGCGCCCCGAGGCCGGCGAGCCCCAGCCGTGGGCGTTCCCCGCCCCCGAGCGCGGCACGCTGTCCAACGGCCTGACCCTGCTGCGCTGCCACCGCCCCGGCCAACAGGTCGTCGCCGTGGAGATCAACCTCGCGGCCCCGCTGGACGCCGAGCCGCAGGGCCTCGACGGGGTGGCGACCATCATGGCCCGCGCCCTGTCGGAGGGCACCGACAAGCACTCCGCCGAGGAGTTCGCCGCCGAGCTGGAGCGCTGCGGCGCCACCCTCGACGCGCACGCCGACCACCCCGGTCTGCGGGTCTCCCTGGAGGTGCCGGCCTCCCGCCTGCACAAGGCGCTCGGACTGCTCGCCGAGGCGCTGCGCGCGCCCGCCTTCGCGGACAACGAGGTCGACCGCCTGGTCCGCAACCGGCTCGACGAGATCCCGCACGAGCTGGCCAACCCGCAGCGCCGCGCCGCCAAGCAGCTCTCCAAGGAGCTGTTCCCGGCGACCCTGCGCATGTCCCGCCCGCGCCAGGGCACCGAGGAGACGGTCGCGCGGATCGACGCGGCGGCCGTACGCGCCTTCTACACGGCCCACGTGCGCCCCGCCACCTCCACCGCGGTGGTCGTCGGCGACCTGACCGGCATCGATCTGGACGCCGTGCTGGCGGACACCCTCGGCACCTGGACCGGCGACACCGCCGCGCCGCTCCCGGTCCCGCCGGTGACGGCCGACGACACGGGCCGCGTGGTCATCGTGGACCGGCCCGGGGCGGTGCAGACCCAGCTGCTCATCGGCCGGATCGGACCGGACCGGCACGACATCGTCTGGGCCCCGCAGGTGCTCGGCACCTACTGCCTCGGCGGGACCCTCACCTCCCGCCTGGACAAGGTGCTGCGCGAGGAGAAGGGCTACACCTACGGGGTACGCGCCTTCGGCCAGGTGCTGCGCTCCACCGCCGACGGCAAGGGCGCCTCGATGCTCGCCATCAGCGGCTCCGTGGACACCCCCAACACCGGTCCGGCGCTGGACGACCTCTGGAAGGTGCTGCGCACCCTCGCCCAGGGCGGACTGACCGACGCCGAACGGGACGTGGCGGTGCAGAACCTGGTGGGCGTGGCCCCGCTCAAGTTCGAGACGGCCGCCTCCGTCGCCGGCACCCTCGCCGACCAGGTGGAGCAGGAGCTGCCGGACGACTACCAGGCGCGGTTGTACGCGCGCCTCGCGGAAACCGGTACGGCCGAGGCCACTTCGGCGGTCGTGAGCGCTTTCCCGGTGGACCGACTGGTCACCGTCCTGGTGGGCGACGCCGCCCTGATCGAGGAGCCCGTACGGGCCCTCGGGATCGGCGAGGTCACCGTCGTCACCAACTGACGTCGGGGGGAAGGAGTCCCGACCGGGCTCCGACCGCGGCTCCACCGCCGACCCCTAACACCGGGCTCTGACAAGGGGTTCCGGCGGATTCACCGCCGGAACCCCTTTTTGTCCGCTTTACTGCGGAGGTTGCGCGTATGCGGTGTGGCGTACGCAACAAAATAGCTCGTCTGTTTGGTGATCGACTGGCGGTCCGCCTAGCGTCGCTCTTGCTGTCCGTCAGTTGTGCCCGCCGCACCCGCGGCACCGGACAGCGATCGCCGAGTCCCCGTCAGGCGCGAGCCTGGGGAGCCGGGGACCCACATGCGTCCCTGGGGTGAATCGGACCGCCTCGCAAGAGGGGGCCCGTAGGAGACCTTCCTGCTCCGAACCCGTCAGCTAACCCGGTAGGCGAGAGGGAAGGAAAGGATCAGCCCCTTCATGGCGTTTGGCAGTCGTACCGCAGCTCCCGGCAAGCACCGTGGTTCCAGCCGTTTGAGCCGTAAGACCGCCGGCTACGCCGGCATAGCCGCCCTCGCCACCACGGGCGTGGTCGCCACCATCGCGGCCCCGGCCTTCGCGGCCGACAACAACGGTCACTCCGCCGAGGACACCGGCCAGAACTCGATCGTCGTGGCCGACGGCCTCCAGGCCGACCTCCAGGACCAGGTCGACTCCCAGCAGCGCGCCGCTGAGGCGATCGCGGTCCAGGCCCAGGCCGAGGCCGACGCCAAGCAGCGGGCCGCCGAGGCCAAGCGCACCGCCGAGGCCGCCGAGGCCAAGGCGAAGTCCGAGCGCGATGCCGCCGAGCGCGCCGCCCGCGACGAGGAGCGCAAGCGCCTCAACGCCTACGTCGCCCCGATCACGGGCTCGTACGTCAGCACGAACTACGGCGCCGGTGGTGGCATGTGGGCCTCCGGCAGCCACACCGGCATCGACTTCCACGCCGACTCCGGCACCACGGTCCACGCCGTGGGCGCGGGCACGATCGTCGAGGCCGGCTGGGGTGGCGCGTACGGCAACAACGTCGTCATCCGCCACAACGACGGCACCTACACCCAGTACGGACACATGTCCTCGCTGAGCGTCTCCGTCGGCCAGACCGTCGGCGCCGGCGAGCAGATCGGCCTGTCCGGCAACACCGGCAACTCCAGCGGTGCCCACCTGCACTTCGAGGCCCGCTCCGGCGCCACGTACGGCACCGACATCAACCCGCTGGCGTACCTGCGCAGCCACGGCGTCGACGTCTGATCCGCACGCACATCGACGAAGAAGACCCCGGCTCTCCGAGCCGGGGTCTTCTTCGTTTCCCGCACGTGCGGAATGTTTCGTAATTCAGGCCGTCCTCGGAAATTATCGTGTGTTGCAATAGAGTCGCAGCACGGTCACGATCCCGGCGATGACGCCGGCCGTCGAAATCAAGCGGAGGTCCGGCCTTGCGAATTCCTGCGCACGCGGTATGCACAGCGATCCGCGACGACATCGTTTCCGGGTTCTTCGGCCCCGGAGGCCGGCTCACCGAGGAGGTGCTCGCCCGCCGGTACGGAGTCTCGCGCGTCCCGGTCCGCGAGGCGCTGCGCACGCTGGAGTCCGAGGGGTTCGTCACGACCCGGCGGCACGCGGGCGCCTGTGTGGCCGAACCGAGCGCCCAGGAGGCCGCCGACCTACTGGAACTGAGGATGCTGCTGGAGCCCCTCGCCGCCGCCCGCGCCGCCCACCGGCGCGGCGAGGCCCACCTGAAGGTGCTGCGCGGACTGGTCAGGCTGGGCCAGGAGCGGGCCCGGAGGGGGCAGGGGGAGGATCTGAGGGCCCTGGGGGGCTGGTTCCACGAGACCCTGGCCCAGGCCTCCGACAGTCCCGGGCTGATCGCCCTGCTGACCCAGACCCGGCACAAGATCGCGTGGATGTACCTGGTGGACGCGCCGGCGCGGCCGATGGACTCCTGGACGGAGTACGGGGCGATCGTGGACGCGGTGGCGCGCGGCGACGCGGAGCGGGCCAGGGCGCTGGCCGCGCAGCACGCGGAGCGGGCCACCGGGGCCTACCGGCTCCGGCCGCGGCCCCCGGCGCCGGTCGAGGCGGCGAGCGAGTCGCGTGCCCCGGTGCCTCGGTGAGGAGTTCGCAACCTGCCGTAAACACGGCGGGAGGTCCGCATTAACACGGCCCGTATACAAAAGGATCCGGGTGGTATTCGCGCATGATTTCGGGCGATGCCGGGCGCCATTGTGATGGCTTGTGATGGCGCCATGCGGCCCGAATTCTCGTAGCCGAGGCATTCCGGGAATCCAGACTGCCTACCCGGACATTCGTCTGCCCGGAACCAGGATATTTATCTCCCCGGAATTCGCCCTGCCGGAATTGCGCCGCCTTCACCGGAGGCGGGGTCGCCTGCGCGCGGCCCCGATCGACCGGCCCCGGCGACATCGATCGACGGGCCCCGGCGACATCGACCGACCGGTCCCGGCAACGACCGACCGGTCCCGGCATGGACCGACCGGTCCCGGCAACCCGACCGGTGCCGGCAACGACGAAGCCGCGGCCCCGTGGTGACGGCGGCCGCGGCTTCGGCGGTCTGTCGGTGGTGAACCGGACCCGAAGGGTCAGACGGTCTCGGGGAGCTCTTCGAGACCCTCGGCGACCAGCTTCGCGAGGCGGTCCAGCGCGGCGTCCGCGCCCTCGGCCTCGGAGGCCAGGACGATCTCCTCGCCGCCCTGGGCGCCCAGGCCCAGGACCGCCAGCATCGACGCGGCGTTGACGGGGTCGCCGCCCGCCTTCGCGATGGTCACCGGGACGCCGGAAGCGGTCGTCGCGCGGACGAAGATCGAGGCGGGACGAGCGTGCAGGCCCTCGGCCCACCCGACGTTGACGCGGCGCTCTGCCATGGTGATGCCCTTCAGGTTCTTACGGTTGTCTAGACCAGTCTCTCACGGCGTCCGGAATGCCAGGACCGACTTTCGGCCCGATCGTGCCGCCGTTCGACCCTCCCCAGCTTGCCTTGGTTTGCCCCCGGTCCCCGCATTCGCCGCGCGCGCGGCGAGGAGGCCGCCGTGGCACTCGCACACAGGGTCGGATCGCCCCTTAGGGTGGCCCCATGACCTCGGCGTCGGACCCTTCGTACCCAGCCCACTGGGAGGCGGACGTCGTGCTGCGCGACGGCGGCACGGCCCGGATCCGTCCCATCACCACCGCCGACGCGGACCGCCTGGTCAGCTTCTACGCGCAGGTCTCGGACGAGTCGAAGTACTACCGGTTCTTCGCCCCCCACCCCCGTCTCTCGGACCGCGACGTCCACCGCTTCACCCACCACGACTACGTGGACCGGGTCGGTCTCGCCGCGACCATCGGCGGGGAGTTCATCGCCACCGTCCGCTTCGACCGCATCGGCCCCAACGGCCGGCCCGCCTCGGCCCCGGCCGACGAGGCCGAGGTGGCCTTCCTCGTCCAGGACGCCCACCAGGGCCGCGGGGTGGCCTCGGCCCTCCTCGAACACATCGGCGCGGTGGCCCGCGAGCGGGGCATCCGCCGGTTCGCCGCCGAGGTGCTGCCCGCCAACACCAAGATGATCAAGGTGTTCACGGACGTCGGCTACCAGCAGAAGCGCAGCTTCGAGGACGGCGCCGTCCACCTCACGCTCGACCTCGAACCCACCGCCGAGTCCCTCGCCGTCCAGCGAGCCCGCGAACAACGCGCCGAGGCCCGTTCCGTCCAGCGCCTCCTCGCCCCGGGATCGGTCGCCGTGATCGGCGTCAGCCGCTCGGGCGCCGGAGTCGGCGCCGCCGCCCTGCGCAACCTGCGCGACGGCGGCTTCCACGGACACCTCTACGCCGTCAACGAGGCCCGCGCCCCCGGCATGGAGGGCGACCTCCTCGACGGCGTACGGGCCTACCGCACCGTCGCCGACATCGGCGCCCCCGTCGACCTCGCCGTCGTCGCCGTCCCCGCCGAGCGGGTCCCCGACGCCGTCGCCGCCTGCGGGGACCACGGGGTCCAGGGCCTCGTCGTCCTGTCCGCCGGATACGGCGAGAGCGGACCCGCCGGGACGGCCCGGCAGCGCGAACTGGTCCGCCAGGTCCGCTCGTACGGGATGCGGCTGATCGGACCCAACGCCTTCGGCGTGATCAACACCGCCCCGGACGTCGAGTTGAACGCCTCACTGGCCCCGGCGCCCGCCACCGCGCGCGGCCGGATCGGCCTGTTCACCCAGTCCGGCGCCATCGGCATCGCCCTGCTCTCCGGGCTGCTGCGGCGCGGCGAGGGGCTCTCGTCCTTCGTCTCGGCGGGGAACAGGGCCGACGTCTCGGGCAACGACATCCTCCAGTACTGGTACGACGACGAGAACACCGACGTCGCCCTCATGTACCTGGAAACCCTCGGCAACCCGCGCAAGTTCACCCGGCTCGCCCGCCGCACCTCCGCCGTCAAACCCGTGGTCGTCGCCCGCGGCGGCCGCCACACCCCGGCCGGGCACGTGGTCCCCGGCACCCGGCTCCCCGACGCCACGGTCTCCGAACTGCTCAGCCAGGCCGGGGTCATCCGGGTCGACACCGTGACCGAGCTGGTCGACGTCGGCCTGCTGCTGGCCGGACAGCCGCTCCCGGCCGGACCGCGCGTGGCCATCCTCGGCAACTCCGAGTCCCTCGGGGTGCTCACCTACGACGCCTGCCTGACCGAGGGGCTGCGTCCGCTGCGCCCCCTCGACCTGACGACCGCCGCCGGTCCGGCCGACTTCCGGGCCGCCCTGTCTGCGGCCCTCGCCTCCGAGGACTGCGACGCCGTCGTCGTCACCGCGATCCCCTGGGTCGGCGAGCTGAACCTCGCCGACGACCTCGCGGGAGCCCTGCGGGAGGCCGCCGACGAGGTGCCGGGCAAGCCCGTCGCGGTGGTGCACGTGGAGCTGGGGGAGCTGGTCGAGGCGCTGTCCGCCGCCCGCGCCACGGCCCCCGCCGCGCAGCCGCCGACCGCCGCCCCGGGCGCCACACCCGCCGAGCGCCCCCCGACCGCCGCCCCCGGAACCCCGCCCGCCGGGCGGGCCCCGGCCGTGTCCCTCCCGGGGACGCCGCCGCAGGCCGGGATCGCCCCCGAAGGCCGCCCCGACGCGGGGGAGGGGCCCGCCCCGCGCCCCCGGCCGAGCCGGATCCCCGCCTACCCCGCCGCCGAGCGCGCCGTGAAGGCCCTCGCCGAAGCCTTCCGCTACGCCCGCTGGCGCCGCTCGCAGGCCGAGGTCGGCGGCAAGGTCCCCGAGTACGAGGACATCGACGAGACCGGCGCCGCCGCGCAGGTCGCCGCCCTCCTCGCCGGGGTCGGCGAGGGCGCCGTCCTGACCCTGGACGAGGAGGACGCGCGGGAGCTGCTGGGCCGCTACGGGATCCGGGTGCTGCCCACCCTGCCCGCCCCCGGCGCCGACGCGGCCGTCCGGGCGGCCCGGATCCTCGGCTACCCGGTCGCCCTCAAGACCACCGCCCCGCACCTGCGCCACCGCGCCGACCTGGGCGGCGTACGCCTGGACCTCACCACCGAGGCCGAGCTGCGGCGCTCCTACGAGGAACTCACCGAGGCCCTCGGCAAGCCGGCCGAGCTGCTCCCCGTGGTCCAGGCGATGGTGCCGCGCGGGGTGGACACCGTGGTCCGGGCCGTCGTCGACCCGGCCGCCGGCGCCGTCCTCACCTTCGGGTTGGCCGGGGTGGCCTCCGAGCTGCTCGGGGACACCGCGCACCGCCTGGTCCCCGCCACCGACCGGGAGGCCGCCGGACTGATCCGGTCCATCCGCACCGCGCCCCTCCTCTTCGGCTGGCGCGGGAGCGACCCCGTGGACACCCCCGCCCTGGAGGAACTCCTCCTGCGCCTGTCCCGTCTGGTGGACGACCATCCCGAGGTGACCGGAGTCTCGCTGGAGCCGGTCGTCGTCGCCACGGAAGGCCTCTCCGTGCTCAGCGCCACCGTGCGCATCGGGCACCCGCCGGTCCGGACCGACCTCGGACCGCGGACTCTGCCCAGCTACTGAGCGCCGGGCAGGTAGGGGGACCCCGGAGGGGCCTTAGGATGGACCTCATGGCGAAATCCGGTACGACGACCCAGGGGCTGCGCGCGGCGATCGAGCGCAGCGGCTACTACCCGGCCCTCGTGGCCGAGGCGGTGGAGGCCGCCGTCGGCGGCGAGCCCATCTCGTCGTACCTGGTGCACCAGGAGACCACCTTCGACTCCAACGAGGTGCGCCGGCACGTCACGGTGCTGGTCCTGACCGGCAACCGCTTCATCGTCAGCCACACCGACGAGCAGGCCGCCGACGCCGGGTCCCCCTCCCCGTACGCGACCACCTCCACCGAGTCGGTCAAGCTGTCCGGCATCGCCTCCGTGGTGCTCAGCCGGGTCGTGGCGAACCCGGAGTCCTACACCCCCGGCCAGCTGCCCCGCGAGGTCGTGCTGACCATCGGCTGGGGCGCGGTCTCCCGCATCGACCTGGAGCCCGCCGCCTGCGGCGACCAGAACTGCGACGCCGACCACGGCTACACCGGCAACTCCACCGCCGACGACCTCAGCCTGCGGGTCAGCGAGGCGGGCGACGGTCCCGAGACCGTCCGCCAGACCCTGGTCTTCGCCCAGGCCCTCTCCGAGGCCACGGCGGCGACCTCCACCCCCGCCCGCTGATGCCGTACTCCGCGCCGCCGAACTGGCAGGACGAACCGGAACTCCTCGACCTCGCCGGCGCCCCGGTCCCGCACTACGGGACCGGCTCCCTCGCCGACCTGCTGCCCACCCTCGCGGCCGGCCAGGGCGTACCCGGCCTCACCGCCGGGATCGCCGAGCTGACCCCCGCCGACCGGAACTGCGTGTTCCTGGTCGACGGCATGGGGTGGGAGCAGATCAAGGCGCACCCGGCCGAGGCTCCGTACCTGACCTCGCTGCTCGCGGGCTCGCGCGGCGGCACCGGCCGGCCGATCACCGCCGGCTTCCCGGCGACCACCGCCACCTCGCTGGCCTCGGTCGGCACCGGCCTGCCGCCCTCCCGGCACGGCCTGCCCGGCTACGCCGTGCGCAACCCGGCCTCCGGCGAACTGATGAACCAGCTCCGCTGGCACCCCTGGACCCAGCCCAAGCCCTGGCAGCCGTACCCGACGGTCTTCCAGCTCGCGGACGCGGCCGGGGTGCACACCGCACAGGTGTCCTCGCCCGCCTTCCGGACCACCCCGCTCACGAAGATCGCCCTCAGCGGCGGGACCTTCCACGGCCGGATGAGCGGCGAGGAACGGATGGACCTCGCGGCGATCCAGCTCGGGGCCGGCGAGCGCTCGCTGGTCTACACGTACTACAGCGAACTCGACGGGGCCGGCCACCGGCACGGCGTGGACTCCGACGCCTGGCGGGGCCAACTCATGTACGTGGACCGGCTCGTGCAGCGCCTCGCGGAGCAACTCCCGCCGCGCACCGCGCTGTACGTGACCGCCGACCACGGCATGGTGGACGTCCCCTTCGACGAGGACGCGCGGATCGACTTCGACGACGACTGGGAACTGGGCGCGGGCGTGGCCCTGTTGGGCGGCGAGGGTCGAGCCCGGCACGTGTACGCCGTACCGGGCGCCGAGGCCGACGTCCTGACCGTGTGGCGCGAGGTCCTCGGTGACCGCTTCTGGGTGGCCAGCCGCGAAGAGGCCCTGGAACTGGGCTGGTTCGGGACGCCGGGAGAGTGCGACGAGCGCGTCCTGGGCCGGATTGGCGACGTCATCGCGGCGGCCCAGGCCGATGTCGCGATCACCGCCTCCCGCAACGAGCCCAACGAGTCGGCCCTCGTCGGCATGCACGGCTCAATGACCCCGGCCGAGCAGCTGGTCCCGCTGCTCGAAATCCGCTCCTGACCCCGGCCACCCCTCTTCCCCTCCCTCCACGCCCTGAAAGGTCCCGTACTTCCCATGCCCGAGCTGGTGTTCTTCTCCGGAACGATGGACTGCGGAAAGAGCACGCTGGCGCTCCAGATCGGCCACAACCGCTCGGCGCGCGGGCTCCAGGGCGTGATCTTCACCCGTGACGACCGTGCGGGCGAGGGCAAGCTCTCCTCCCGGCTGGGTCTGGTGACGGAGGCGGTCGAGGCCGGCGAGGGCATGGACCTCTACGCGTACCTGGTGGCCCAACTCTCCAAGGGTGGCAAGGCGGACTACGTCATCGTCGACGAGGCCCAGTTCCTGGCTCCCGACCAGATCGACCAGCTGGCTCGGATCGTGGACGACCTCGGCCTGGACGTGTTCGCCTTCGGTATCACCACCGATTTCCGTACGAAGCTCTTCCCCGGCTCCCAGCGCCTGATCGAGCTGGCGGACCGCCTGGAGCAGCTCCAGGTCGAGGCCCTGTGCTGGTGCGGTGCCCGCGCCACGCACAACGCCCGCACGGTGGACGGCGAGATGGTCGTCGAGGGAGCCCAGGTCGTCGTCGGTGACGTGAACCGCCCGGCGGAGGAGATCGGATACGAGGTCCTCTGCCGCCGCCACCACCGCCGCCGCATGACGAGCGCGGCGGCGAACGCCGGCGCCCTCTCCCCGGACGTCCTCCCGGTCAACCACGCCTGAGGCCGGCTTCCTGCTCCGACCGACGGTCCTGGTGCCGGGGGTCGCTCGGTTCGCCATCTGGATCCAGACCGTACGGCCAAGGGTCGCCGCGCAGGGACGCCAGGCACCACCACGGTCGGCGGCTCGTTGGCAGAGGGTTTCGGCTCCCTTGGGGTCGCCGGCCTTCTCGCCTGCGTGCCAGTTCGGCGAGGGCGTTGGCTAGGGCCGGCGTCCAGCCCTCCCCGGGAGCCGAGGCGAGGGCACGCGTGGGGGCTAGGCCGCCACTTTCGGATCTTGGCGGGCCCGGGCAGGGAGCTAGGGGCAGGACTCCTCGGTCTTGGCGACGGTGAAGGTCACGGGCCGGCCGGAGAGTGCGGCGCCGGCCTTCGGGTCCTGCGTGCAGACCTTCCAGTTCGATTCCTGGAGGACCATGCGGCTCTGCACCGCGTCTTTCACGGTGATGCTCGCATTGCCAGGGAGTGCGGAGCGGACGGCCTTCATGCCCTGGCCGACGAAGTTCGGCATGACGTCGCCCGCGGGCTTCGGGGCGGGCGCGTCCGTGGCGGGGCAGGTTTCCTCGAGCTTGACCGCGCCGAAGTCGACGGCGGTCTTGGTGTCGAGTCGCGCACTCGCCCCAGGGGTCTGGCTGCACACCTTCCAGTTCCGGTCGAGAGCCTGGAGCCGCTCGCTGCCGAGGGCGTCATGTGACGTGAGGACGAAGAAGCCGGCCCGCTGCGCTTCGTCCTGGGCCGTCTGGAGGCCCTTGCCGACGAGGTCGGGCAGGGTGGCCGTCTTGGTGGAGGGGGCGGTGCTGGACGCCGCCGGGGTGCCGGGCGTCGAGGGCTTCCCGCTGTCGGCGACCTGCGGGTCGCACGCGGTGAGGGCGAGGACGCTCGCGGCAGCAAGGAGGGTGATGGCGTGGTGTGGGCGCATCGCGCCATGTTGGCGCGGTTCGGGTGGCTGTGTGGGTGCTGTGACCGGTCTGTGACGCAGGAAGTCCCGCGCCTGACCCAGGTGGTCGCCCCCGACGGGACGACCTGGCGGTACGCCTACGACCCACCGAGCCGCCGGATGTCCAAGCAGGGGCTCTCCACCGACGGCGCGGTCGCCGAGGAGGTCCTCTTCACAGGGGACGGCACATGTGAACAAGGACGGGGAGCCGGTGGGCGCGCCGATCTGGCTGAAGGTCACCGGCTGGTCCGGTGACAAGAGCGGCAGGACCGCGGTCGAGGCAGTGGAGAACGATCCCGAACCGAGGGCCGATCTGCCGGCCAAGGCCAAATCGGCCCAGCAGCACATGGAAGATCACCACTGGGGCAACGCGCAGAATCGCGAGGGCGAGATGCGGGCCCTCATCGACAAGCTGGAGAATGGGTCGTGACCGGATCCGAGTTCATCGCACAGCTGCTGACCGGAGGGTTTCACGGGCTGCGCCCCGGTGCTTCCCGGGACGAGGCCGACCGTGTGATCGGCGTCGGCTTCATCGCCGAGGAGGACGGTGCCGGCGGGTCGCTGCGGAGGGACTACGGCCTCGTGGAGCTGTGCTTTTCGGGCGGTCCGGACTGGTTCCTGACGAGTGGATCACTGGAACTGCACCGGATTCCCGGCGATCCCGACGTCGCCGGGGAGTGGCGTGAGGCGATGGGTGTCGACTTCGCGCCCTACACGGAGTGGGACGAGGTGCTCCGGGTCCTCGCAGCGGCCGCCCCGGGCCTCGGCGCGGCCATGGACCGTACCGAACAGGGGGGCTTTCTGGAGTACCGCAATCCACTCACCAAGGTGTCCGTGATGGTCGTGGAGGGGGAGGACGAACGGGACGACTGGCCGGGCCACGGGGACGTCTGGAGCGTCAGCTGGAGCCGCTGAGCCGATCGGACCGGCCCCGGCTGATCCCAGCCGGCCAACCCACGGAGCGACGCCGCACCCGGGTGGCGGCGAGGAGCCGCACGGGAGGCTGCTTCACGTGCGCCGCGCCGCGCACACCGCGCTTCGTCCCGGCGCCCTCTCCCCGGACATCCTCCCCGTCAACCACGCCTGACGGAGCCGCCGGTGGGCCGCCGTGCTCGGGCGAGGGGGGCGGGTGCGGGTGCGGGTACGAGGCTCGTGAACTGCTCGGCCGGGGCGCGGTTCCAGTGGGCTCGGGACCAGGGGAGGGCCAGCTCGGAGCGGGTCGTGGCGGGCCGGGGGGCGAGGGATTCCAGGGCGGCCGCCTCGCGGTGGCGGGCGAACACCGTGTCCACGTAGCGGTGGCCGGTGTCGGCCGCGAGGAAGAGGACCGTCCTGCGCGGGGACCGGGCCCGCTCCCAACGGGCGGCGAGGTAGCCGGCCCCGGTGGACAGCCCGGCGAACACCGCGTGCCGTCGCAGCAGGTCGACGCTGCCGGCCAGGGCCGCGTCGAACGAGATCCAGTGCAGGACGTCGTACGAGGCGTGGCTGACGTTCCCGAAGGGGATCGAGCTGCCGATCCCCGCGATGATGATCTCGGGGTCGGCGACGTGCTCGCAGCCGAAGGTGACGCTGCCGAAGGGTTGGACGCCGACGAGTTCGACGCCGGGCGCGTCCGCGCGCAGATAGCGGGCGAGCGCCCCGGTGGACACGCCCGATCCCACCCCACCGACGAGGGTGAGTTCCTCCGTGCCGGTCGATCTCCGGATCAGGTCGGCCACGGCCCGGTACCCCAGGTAGTGGATGTCGTCGTGGTACTGGCGCATCCAGTGGTATTCGGGGTGTTCGGCGAGGATCTCGTGGACGCGCTCCACCCGGCGCCTCTGGTCCAGCTTGAGGTCGTCGCAGGGCTCCATCCGCTCCAGCGTCGCGCCGAGCACGGCGAGTTGGGTGCTCAGGGTGTGGTCGACGGTGGTCGACCCGACGATGTGGCAGCGCATCCCGTAGCGGTGGCAGGCCAGGGCGAGGGCGTGGGCGTAGATGCCGCTGGAGCTGTCCAGCAGCGTGTCCCCGCGCCGCACCGCGCCGGTGTCGAGCAGGTGGCGTACCGCGGCCAGGGCCGAGACGACCTTCATCGTCTCGAAGCGCAGGCAGAGGAGACGGTCGTCGAGGCGGACCAGGTCCGGTCGGCCGATCGACTCAGCGATGTGCTGGTCCACTCGGGAACTCCTTGGTGGTCGGGAAGGTGGTGAAGGTGCGGGTGTGGGGCATCGCGCGGTCGGTCAGGGCCCCCACGCACTCCCGGACCCGGTTCCGCAGGTGTGGGACCGCCGGATCGAAGAGCACCCCGGCCACGGATCCGCTGTGCGCGATCTGCACGCCGAGGGCGCCGAGACCGCGGGCGACTTCGGTGAGCGTGTCGAACTCCGCGTGCCGCAGGACCCGTTGTCCGCGCCGGGCGCTCGCGGTCGCGACCTCGCCGAGCAGCGCCGCGTCGCCCGTGGCCACGGCCCGTCGAAGGAGGGAGCGCAACCGCTCGCAGGCGCGTACGTCGTGGTCGTCGCGCGCGTCGGGGTGATCGCGGCCACGGACCGGTAGGGAGAGGGTGTCCACGGGCGCGCCCCCGCCCAGGACGCACCCCACGACGACGAGGGGCGGCAGGGCGGCGCCGAGCACCTCCAGGACCCGGCCCTCGCGCTGGGCGAAGAGCACCGGGCGCTCGTCGAGCATCAACGGATCGCAGGCCGTCTCGGCCCGTACGGCCAGCCCGGCGATCGTTCCGGGTGCCAGGCGCGTCCCGTACGAGTCCGCGACCGCCCGCACCCCGGCGATGACGTCGCTCGTGGAACTGCCCATGCCGAGGCCCACCGGTATGTCGCCGGTGATCCTCAACTCCCCTCCGCAGGGCGGCTCCCGGCGCCGGCGCGCGCACTCCGCGACGGCCAGTGCCGCGGCCCGGGCCGCCTTCGTACGGTCGGTCGGCAGGACGGTGAGCCGGTGCGCGGGGGTGCCGGGGCGGCGGGTGAACTCGGCGCGGCTGCCCGGCCCCGCCATCGGCAGCGTCACCAGCGCGGCGCACCCGCGCCCGGCGGAGTCGAGGAAGACGCCCTGGAGGATCTCGCCGTGGTGGCAGGAGGCGCGCCCGGCCCCGCGCCGGGCGGCGCCGGGCGCGCTCCGGCGGGCGGTCGGGATCACGCGCCGCCCGCCGTCCGGTAGCGGTACAGGGCGGTCGGCTCGGCGCTGAACTGGGAGAAGGGGAAGGGCTCCGCCGACAGGGCGCTCACCCCGGAGCCCAGGAACGCGCGGGCCACCGCGCTGCCGCTCTGGGCGTACACGACCAGCGGGACGCCCCGGGCGCGGCAGCGGTCGAGGATGGTGTCGAACGAGCCGTTGCTCAGGGTCATTCCGGTGGCGACGACGGCGTCCGCGCGATCCAGCACCTCGTGCATGTCCGTGGTGACGGGGTCGCCCCACTGGGTGGTCCGCAGGTTGAAGTCGCAGGGCAGGGGGTGGCCGCCGCGCTCGCGGATCGCCGCGACCAGAGGGTTGACCACCCCGATGAGGCCGACCGTGGCGCCCTCCTCGATGTCGAGGAGTCCGGCGATCGCCGCGTCGCGGGCCCTGGCGCGGACCTCGGGGGTGCCGGCGGGCAGGACCACCCGCTCGGCCCGCGGTCCGGCGCCCGCACCGGTGGCGTCCGTACCGGTGGCGCCCGTACCGTCGGCGTCCGCCGCGTCGCGGTGCGGGCGTCGCTCGGCGAGGTAGGCGTCGAGGGCGGCGATCCGTAGCGGGCGTGACGCCCCGCGCAACAGGACGTCGAGGGCCACGCCCGAGGAGTCGCGGCAGACCGCCGGGTCGACCTCCCCGGCCTCGAAGGCGCAGGCGCCGAAGGACCCGCCGAGGCGCACCAGAACGTACTGGTTGAGGTAGGTGGTGTCGCCGCCGGCCAGCCGGGTGCCGTGGTGGAGCCAGAAGACCCCGGTGACGAGGTCGCCGGGCAGGGGGCCGTGTTCGCCGTTCAGCACGGCCTCGACGAGGGCGTCGACGGTCGGCGGCGAAGCAGGGGTCGGCGTGATGGCGGTGGTCGGGGAAGGCAGGACGGTCATGGAGTTCCTCGTCATGGGGTGGGTCGGGAGGTGGTGGTGGGGAGGGGGCCGCGGTAGGTGAGCGCGGGGCGGCCCAGCCGGTCGGTGGTCAGTTCGCCGTCCACCTCGAAGGTCTCGGCCAGGTGCTCGGGGGTGAGGACCTCGGCCGGGCTGCCGGAGGCGACCAGGCGTCCGTGGCGCATGAGCAGCAGGCGGTCGCAGTAGCGCGCGGCCAGCGAGAGGTCGTGGAGGGCCACCAGGACGGTTCGGTCGGTGCCGGACAGCAGCTCCATCAGCTCCAGGCGGTGCTTCACGTCCAGGTGGTTGGTGGGCTCGTCCAGCAGCAGTGCGTACGGCTGTTGGGCGAGGGCGCGGGCCAGGTGGGCGCGCCGGCGTTCGCCGCCGGACAGGGACTTCCAGGGGCGTTCGGCGAGCGCCCCGAGCCCCACGCGGTCCAACGCGGCGGCCACGACGGCCCGGTCGGTGTCGTTCGGGCCGCGCCAGCGGTCCCGGAAGGGGGTCCGTCCCAGCTCCACGACGTCGGCGACGCGCAGCTCGGTATCGAGCGCGCAGTCCTGCTCGACGAAGGCGACCCGGCGTGCGATCCGCCGGGCGCTCCAGCCCTGTACGGACAGGCCGTCGTAGCGCACCGTGCCGGTGTCGGGCACGCGCAGCCCGGCCAGGCAGCGCAGCAGGGAGGACTTGCCCGACCCGTTGGGGCCGAGCAGCGCGACCGTCTCGCCCGGGGCCACGTCCAGGTCGACGCCCCGTACGACGGGGGTGCCCGCCGCCGACCAGCTCAGCCCCTCGGCGGTGATCCTCACAGGTCACCCCGCCTGCGCAGGACGAGGAGGAAGAGCGGTACGCCGATCAGCGCGGTGATCACGCCCACCGGCACCTCGCGGGGGGCGAAGGCGATCCGAGCCAGCGCGTCGGTCCACACCAGGAACACCGCGCCGGCCAGGGCCGCGCAGGGGAGCAACACCCGGTGGGACGGGCCGACGAGGAAGCGCACCCCGTGGGGGACGATCAGCCCGACGAAGCCGATGGCGCCGACGGTGGCCACCGCCACCGAGGTCAGCACGGCCGTCACCACGAGCAGCAGCAGGCGGGTGCGGCGCACGTCGATCCCCAGGGAAGCGGCGGTGTCCGCGCCGAACGCGAATCCGTCGAGGGCGTTCGCGCACAGCCGGGCGGCGATCAGCCCGAGCGGCGTGACGATCGCGCAGATCGTGACGGCGTCCCAGCGGGCGGGGGCCATCGAACCCAGCAGCCAGTGGGTGACGGCCCGGGTGGTGTCGGCGTCGGCCGAGGACATCAGGACGAGCGAGGTCAGGGCGGTGAAGAGCTGTCCGACGACCACGCCCGTCAAGACGATGCGTACGGAGTCCAGCCCGGTCCGCCGCAGCAGGGCCATGAGCAGGGCGAAGGAGAGCAGCGCGCCGATCAGCGCGCCGCCGGTGACCCCGAGGGCGCCGAGGCCGGCCCCGCCCAGGGGAAGGACGACCACGACGACGGCCCCGGTCGAGGCGCCCGAGGACACGCCGAGGAGGTACGGGTCGGCGAGCGCGTTGCGGGTGACGGCCTGGAGCACCGTCCCGCAGACGGCCAGGGAGGCCCCGACCAGGGCCGCCATCAGGACCCGCGGCAGGCGCAGGTCCCAGACGAGCGAGTCCGTCAGGGGCGGCAACGGCTCGACGCCCAGGCCGAGACGGGCGCCGAGGACCCGGGCGAGGTCGGTCCACCCCACGGGTGCGGTGCCGACGCGCAGGGCGACCGCGACGGAGGCGACCGTCACCAGGGCGGCGGCGAGCACCAGCCCCACCCGGACCGGCGTGGACCGGCCCTCCGGCGCGGGCGCCCGCGCGGCGACGGCCGGCGGCCGCGCTCCACGGGCCGCGGGATGCAGCAGGTCCACCGGCGCCGGCGGGCCGGCGAGGTCAGCGGACATGCCCGAGGTCCTTCATGCCCCGCGCCAGCAGCTCCAGCGCGTGCACGGAGCGCACGGAGGGGTCCAGTTCGATGCCGGGGACCACGATGATCCGGTTGTCGCGCACCGCGGGCAGCTTGGAGACCAAGGGGTCCGCGGCCATGGCGGCCCGCTTCTCGACGGCGCTGTCGCCGGGCCGGCCGCGCTCGGACAGGTCTCCTACGACGATGAAGTCCGGGTCACGTCGGGCGACTTCCTCCCACGAGACCTCCGGCCAGTCCTCGTTCACGTCGTCGAAGGCGTTGCGGGCGCCGACGATCCGGCTCATCTCGTGCGGCAGGCCGGTCCTCCCCGCGACGTAGGGCATGCCGTTGAAGACGGAGTAGAGGTAGACCACGGAGGGCGGCCTTCCGTCCCGTGCGGCCCCGGCGACGTTCGCACCGGCCTTCGCGACGACGGCGCGCTGCTCCTCGGCGAGCGCGCGGGCCCGTTCCCCGACACCGAAGACCGCGCCCAACCGCTCGTAGTCGGAGAAGAGCAGCTCGAAGGGGCTCTTCCCGGCCCCGTCGCGCTCCGGGCAGTCCACGGCGCTGACGAAGGAGGGGACCTTGAGGGCGCCCAGCTCCTCGCGCGTGCCCGCCCGGTCGCCGGTGTAGAGGTCGGCGGAGCCGGCGACGACGAAGTCGGGTGTCGCGGAGCGCAGTTGCTCGGC
This sequence comes from Streptomyces sp. NPDC088097, assembly GCF_044741845.1. Taxonomy (NCBI): domain Bacteria; kingdom Bacillati; phylum Actinomycetota; class Actinomycetes; order Kitasatosporales; family Streptomycetaceae; genus Streptomyces; species Streptomyces sp. NPDC088097. The sequence goes on along the minus strand of NZ_JBIUTJ010000004.1, from coordinate 655,846 downwards.
AGTGGCGATTTTGGGGGCGATGACCGGGACCGTGGCGTATGCGTCCCGGTAGAGGTCGGGGACCTTCGTCTTCAGGTTGGCCGTTCCGACCATCCGGCCCTGGAGGCCGAGTTCCAGCAGGGTCTCGGTCGAGGTCTGGTCCAGGGTGACGGCCCGCTCCGGGGGGCGGGCGAATGCGAGCGTACGTCCGCAACTGGTGACGGTCGTCGCGGAGTCGGCGGCGGCGCCGGGATTCTCCGGGGAGCGGCCTTCGGGGGCGGTCGAACAGCCCGCGCAGGCCATGGCGAGGGTGAGGGCGAGGGCGGTTCCGAGTCGGGCGCGGTGGTGCTGGCGCATGGGTCTCCGGTCTGGGGAGGGCGTGGGTGTGGTCGTGCACCGGGCAGGAGTGCCACGTTCGAAGAGTATCGTAATGGTTATCGTTTTCATTAACGACCCCGGGTCGCCGTCGCCCGCGACGCGATGCGCCCGCCCCTGCCGACCGATGAGGAGCACCACACCGTGACGACCATGCCCCTGCCCGCGCCCCCCAAGACCGCTCCACCGCCCGGGCGTTCGATCCTGCGCGACCCGTCCTTCCTGCGCCTGTGGATCGCCGCCACGGCCTCCGGGCTCGCCACCTGGGCCCTGCCCTTCGTGCTGGGCCTGGCCGTCCTGGACCACCGGCTCGGCGCCGCGGGCCTGGGCCTGGTCCTCGCGGCACGCACCGCCGGATTCCTCGTCGCCGTCCTCGTCGGCGGGGTCTTGGCCGACCGGCACTCACGGCGGGCGGTCGTGCTCTGGTCCGCCTCCGCGGCCGCGCTCGCCGCCCCGCTTCTCGCCGCCGGACTCGGCCGGTCCCTCGCGCTGATGACCGGCGCCGCCGTCCTCGCCGGCGCCGGCCAGGGTGCCTGCCGCCCCGCCTTCCAGGCCCTCACCGCAGAGGTCGTGGACCCCGACCGGCGGCAGCGGGCCAACGCCGCGATGACCCTGGCGGTCCGCACCTCCACGTTGGCCGGTCCGACGCTGACCGCGCTGCTCGCCGCCTTCGTCGGCGTCTCGACCCTGCTCCTGGGGATCGGCCTTCTCTGGCTGGCCGCCGCCCTCATGCCCGGCCGGGGGGTGGCCGTCGGCGCGCCGGCGAGCCCGTCCGCCCGCCCCTGCGCCGGACCGTCCCCGCACCCGTCCGCCAGGCCCGCGCGGCGCGCCTCGTTCCGTGCCGAGTTCGTGGACGGCGTGCGCGAGGCCCGCCGCCACCCCTGGTTCCTCGCCGGGCTGGGCGCCCTGACCGCCGTGATAGCGCTGGGGTACTCGGCGACCAGCGTCGCCCTGCCCCTGATCAGCCGCGACCGCTACGGCTCCGAGTGGGTCCTGGCCGCGGCTCTGACCGCCTACACGGTCGGCGCGCTCGCCGGCGCCCTGGTCACCGCGCGGCTGCGGCCCCGGGCCCCGGGGTGGGTCGCCTTCGCCGGACTCGGCGCCTACGGCTTCGCGCCGCTGAGCCTGATGCTGCCGGTGCACCCCGTCGTGGTCGTCGCCGCCTACGTCGTCGCCGGGATCGGGATCGAGCTGTTCAACGTCCCCTGGTTCACCGCCGCCCAGCGCGAGGTCGCCCCCGACAAGCTGGCCCGGGTCTCCTCGCTCGACTTCCTCGTCTCCTACGGCCTGGCCCCCGTAGGCCTGGCCCTGATCGCCCCCGCCATCACCGTCTTCGGCGTCACGCCGGTACTCGCCGTCTGCGCCGCCGCCTGCTTCCTCGTACCGGCGGCCGCCGCTCTCGCGCCCACGGCCCGCCACCTCGGCCGACCGTCGACCACGGCCGACTGACCGCGGGGCCGAGGCGCCTCCTATGATGCGGTGATCTTGATCGTAGGGGGGCGACGCGGTGAGCACGTGCACACGGGGGACCAGGTCGGGGAGCGGGTCGGCGCAGCGCAGAGGGGGCTGTGCGGGCTTCCTGCTGCTGCCGTTCTCGCTCGCCGCACGCGTCTGCCGGCCCGCGCGGGCCGGTCGGTTGACGGACGAGGGGATCGAGCGGGCACAAGTCGCCCGCACCGCCATCGGCTTCGTCGCCACCGCCTGGCTGCTCTTCGCCTACCCGCTGCGCGAGTCGGCGGTCACCATACTCGGGGGCAAGTTCATCGAACTGCTCATCAGCGCGGGCCTGTTGCTGGTGCTGGTCCCCATCGCGCTGGCCGTCTTCGTGTACGCCGCCCGCCCGCCCGGCCCCGCCTTCTACCGGGCGCGGATGCGCGGCCCGCTCGTCGCCCTGGGCGGACTCTTCGGGACCGCGCTGCTCCTGGTGCTCGCCGGGCCGACGGCGGACCTCGCGCACTGGAGCGCATGGGGCGAGTTCTGGTACGTGGCACAGCTGTTGATCGGCGTGCTCTACCTCTTCGCGCTGCCCTTCGGGCTGGCCTCCGCCGTGCTCTGCGTCCACCACTCCTTCCGCACCGCCGACGTCCACGAGGTGCTTCCGCCGCTGGTCTCGCCCGTGCTGGTGTGGGCCATGTCCGCCGTCCAGCTCTTCGACGCTCCGTCGGTGGCCGCGCCCCTCGGCGTACGGCTGCTCTTCCTGGCCGCGCCGCCGCTCTCGGTCACCGCGCTGTCCGTGTGGGAGCTGCGCCGGCTGCGGGTGCGGTACGGCGTCACCCTGCGCGGGGCGCTCGGCCGCTGAGCGCTCGGCCGGCGCCTCCGTGCCGGCGCCCCCGCTCCGGGTTCTACGGGGCTGCCGGCGCCAGGCCGTCCTCGACCAGGCCCGCCAACACCGCGGCCCCCAGGGCCTGGACGGCGGACTGTGGGCGGACCATCACCGTGAACTCCTTGATCCGGCCCTCCCCGTCGAACTGCAGCAGATCGATGCCGTGGATCTGTCGGCCCTCCACCAGCGCCCGGAACGGCAGGATCACCGACGGTGCCTCCTCGCCGTCCGCGCTGGTCTCGGCCGCGCCCTCCAGCCTGCCGAGGTAGCGGAGGTCGCCGAAGACGCGCAGCAGGACGCCGAAGAGGCCCATCACCAGGGGCCGGCCCTCGAAGGGCGTGAACTTCACCGGGCTGTACAGCCGGACGTCCTCGGTGAACAACTCCTCCAGTGCGGCGAGGTCGCGCTTCTCCACGGCCGCCCGGAAGCGATCGGCGGTCTCGGAACCCCCGTCGAGTCCCGGCGTGGACACGGATCCGTTCTCCATGAGCCCTCCTCATAGTCAAGAATCTGACTAGTCACATTTTTGAGTATGATGCCGGGGCGCACGAGGAAAAGGAAGGGGAGGGAGCCCGACATGGCCTTGAGGCACGCGGTGCTGGCGGCACTGCTCGACGGCGAGTACAGCGGCTACGAACTGGCGAAGTCGTTCGACATCGGTGTCGCCAACTTCTGGCACGCCCTGCCCCAGCAGCTCTACGCCGAGCTGACCAAGCTGGAGAAGGACGGACTGGTCGAGGGACGCCAAGTGGTCCAGGAGACCCGGCCCAACAAGAGGCTGTTCCGGGTCACCGACGCCGGTCGGACCGAGCTGGAACGCTTCGCCGAGGCCCCGTCCAAGCCCACCTCCATCCGCGACGACCTCCTCGTCAAGGTCCAGAACGCCGACCGCGTCGGCACCGGCCCGGTGATCGGACAGCTGAAGGAACGCGCCGCCGCCGCCGAGGCCAAGATCGCGCTCCTCGCCAAGATCCTGCGCAACATGCGCGGGGACACGGACGAGGACACGTACCTCCTGCGGGGCGAGCGGATCGGCGGCTATCTCACCTGCCTGCGCGGCCTCGCCTTCGAAGAGGGCCACCGGGACTGGTGCCTGCGCACCGCCGCCGTACTCGAACAGAGACAGGACGACCGTGCCGAACACTGAACCCCTGCGCTACGTGGCCCTCGGCGACAGCCAGACCGAAGGCCTCGGCGACGGCGACGACACCACCGGCCTGCGCGGCTTCGCCGACCGCTTCGCCGAACACCTCGCGGCGGACACCCCCGACCTGCTGTACGCCAACCTGGGGCTGCGCGGCCGACTCGCCGGCCAGGTCCGCGCCGAACAGCTCGCCCCCGCCCTCGCCCTGCGCCCCGACCTCGCCACCGTCGTCGCCGGCGTGAACGACCTCCTGCGGCCCCGGTTCGACGCCGCCGAGGTGGCCGGAGAGCTGGAGGCGATGTTCGCCGCGCTCACCGCCGCCGGAGCCCGGGTGGTCACCGTGACCTTCCCCGACATCACGAGCATCGCCCCCCTGGTCCGGCCCGTGCGCCCCCGTCTCCTGGCGCTCAACGCCCACATCCGGGCCGCGGCCGCCCGCCACGGGGTCCTCGTCGCCGAGACCGGCCGCGAGGCCGCCGCCACCGACCGCAGGATGTGGGCCGCAGACCGGCTCCACGCCAGCTCCCTGGGCCACGCCCGCATCGCCGCCGCCCTGGCCGAGGCCGTCCGCCTGCCCGGCAGCGACGGCACCTGGAAGCACCCCCTGCCCCCGCTGCCCGCCTCCAACGCCGTCCGGACCGCCGCAGCGGAACTGAGCTGGCTGGCCGCGTTCCTCGGCCCCTGGCTCGGCCGCCGACTGCGCGGCGCCTCCTCCGGCGACGGCCGCACCGCCAAACGGCCCACCCTGATGCCCCTGGACCCCGTCGGCCGATAGGGGGAACGGTCCGGGGCCCGGGTTGCCCCGGTCCCCCCGGGCGGGCAGGGATCGGGAACCGGCCCGATCAGGGGGAGAACGTACATGGACTGGCTTCGGGAGCACGTCTTCCAGCCGTACCCCGAACTGCTCATCTTCCTGACGGTCGCCGTCGGCTTCCAGATCGGCCGCATCCGCTACAAGACCTTCGCCGTCGGCGCGGTCACCGGCTGCCTCGTCGCCGGACTGGTCATCGGCTCCCAGGCACACGTGGAGATCACCGGACCCATCAAGTCCGTCTTCTTCCTGATGTTCCTCTTCGCCCTCGGCTACGACGTCGGACCCAAGTTCTTCCGCTCCTTGCGCAAGGACGCCGTCCCCCAGGTCCTGCTCACCCTGGTCGTCTGCGGCGGCGGACTCGCCGCCGCCTGGCTGCTCGCGTCCCTCCTGGGCTACGGACCCGGACTCGCCGCGGGCCTCCTCGGCGGCGCCCTCACCCAGTCCTCCGTGATCGGCGTCGCCGCCGACACCATCGTCCACCTGCCCGGCCTCGACCCGGCCCAGGGCAAGGACGAGGCCCACCTCGTCGCCATCGCCTACGCCGTCACCTACCCCCTCGGCACCGTCCTGCCCGCGATCCTGCTGCCCACCGTCCTGCCCCGGCTGCTGCGCCGCGACCTCGCCGCCGACAGCGCCGTCCTCGCCGCCGACCTCGACAGCGCCGTCCCCGACCCCGACCCGGACGCGGGCCAGGGCTACTACCAACACGTCCTGCGCGCCTACGACGTGGACGTCGAAGGATTCGCCGGCCGCGGCATCGGCGAGTTCGAGGCGGAGCAGCGCGAGCTGGACCGCCGGATCTACATCACCCGCGTCCGCCGCGCGGGGGAGATCGTCGAGCACGACACCGACACCCGGCTGCGCCTCGGCGACACCGTCGCGGTCAGCGCCGTCCGCGGGGACCTCGTCGCCTTCGACGCGCGCACCCACATCGGCATGGAGTCCGACGACATGGAGCTCCTCGGCTACCGCACCGAGACCCTCAGCATCGTGCTGACGGGCCACCGGCTCGACGGCGCCACCATCAAGACCCTGCGCCACGAGGACTTCATGACCGGGGTGTTCATCGTCAGCCAGCTCCGGTCCGGCGCGGAACTGCCGATGGGCCGCGCCAACTCCCTCCAGCGCGGCGACACCCTGGTCCTCACCGGCCCCCGGCTGCTGGTGGACGCCGCCGCCGAGGAGTTGGGCAAGGCGGTGCCGACGACCTTCGCCACCGACATGGTGTGGATCGCCAGCGGTCTCTTCGTCGGCGGCTGCATCGGCATCCCCGCCCTGCACGCGGCCGGTGCCCCGCTCTCCCTGTCCACCTCGACCGGGGCCCTGCTGATGGGCCTGGTCTTCGGCCACATCCGCAGCAAGCACCCCACCTACGGCAACCTGCCCTCGGCCGCCCAGTGGCTGCTGGGCACCCTCGGCCTGTGCATGTTCGTCACCATCGTCGGCCTGAACGCCGGACCCAGCTTCGCGAGCGGTCTCGTAGAGGCGGGCTGGCCGCTGCTCGTCGGCGGGGCCGTGGTCACCGTCCTGCCCCTGCTCGCCGGATTCGTCTTCGGCCACTTCCTGCTGCGCATCCCGCTCCCGACCCTGCTCGGCGCACTGGCGGGTGCCCAGACCACCACCGCCGCCATCGGCGCTCTCAACGAGCGCGCGCGCAGCCAGATCCCGGGCCTGGGCTGCACCGTCCCCTACGCCCTGGGCAACGTCCTGCTCACGGTGTGGGGTTCGGCGATCGTGCTGCTGATCGGGTGAGGGGTACCCGTCGCGGCCGGCCCCTCAGGCGGGGGCGGCGCCGTAGGTGCGGACCATGGTGAAGACGGCCCCCTCGCGGTCCGCCACCGTGGCCAGCCGGCCCCGGATCCGGTCGCGCGGCGGGCTGACGACACGTCCGCCGAGGTCCACCACCCGCACCGCCGCCGCGTCGGGATCGGCCACCTCGAAGTACGTCATCCAGTGCGGGCCCCGGTCGTGCGGCAGCGCCCGACCGACCCCGTGGACCGCGGCCACCGGCCGGCCGGCCAGACGCAGGGTGAGGTAGTCCAGGTCACCGGACTCCTCGGTGTACAGGGCCGCGTCGGGCCCCGCGTACTCCTCGGCCTCGTGACCGAAGACGTGCGCGTAGAACTTGCCGACCGTCGAGGTGTCCTGAGTGACCAGCTCGTTCCAGACCGGCGTGCCCGGCGCCCCGAAGGTCCGCGCCCCCGGGTGGTCCCCGGCCTGCCAGATCCCGAAGATCGCCCCCAGCGGGTCGGAGCAGATCGCCATCCGACCGGCCGGACCGGTGTCCAGCGGGCCCACCGCGACCGTCCCGCCGCACGAGCGGATCGCCTCGGCGGTGGCGTCGGCGTCGTCGGTGGCGAAGTACGTGGTCCAGGCGACCGGCAGGTGCCGGTCGGGCGGCAGCTCGCCGATGCCCGCCACCTCCTCACCGTCGAGGAAGGCCCGCACGTACGGGCCGAGGTGCTGGGGCCCCGGCTCGTACTCCCAGCCGAAGAGGTCCGCGTAGAAGTCCTCGGTGTCCCCGAGGCCGTGCGCCATCAGGCTCACCCAGCACGGTGTGCCGGGCAGGTGCCGCGAAGCCCCCTCTGCCTGCGTCATGTCAGCCGTCTCCTCTACCGTGTCCGGAACCGGATCCCCCGCTGATGCTTGCACCCCGCGCGGCGCGGCGCGCCCCGACCGGGCCGGGTCGTGGGGGTGCGGGCAGAGATGACCGGATCCGGGCGGCCAACGGGTGTCCGGCTTGTTACGGGGGTTTCCGGGCGGGGAGGAAGATGACCCCATGACTGCGATTCTCTCGGCCTCCGAACTCATGGACGAGCTGTCCGGCGCGCGCCCGCCCGTCCTCCTGGACGTCCGCTGGCAGCTGGGCGGCCCCGACCAGCGTCCCGCCTACGAAGCCGGCCACCTGCCCGGCGCCGTGTACGTCGACCTCGACCGCGAACTGGCAGGTCCGCCCGGGTCGGGCGGACGCCACCCGCTGCCGGACCCGGAGGCCTTCGGGGCGGTCGCCCGCCGCGCCGGAGTCGACTCCGACCGGCCGGTGGTCGTGTACGACGGGGGCCAGGGGTGGGCCGCCGCGCGCGCCTGGTGGCTGTTGCGCTGGACGGGTCACACGGCGGTGCGCGTCCTGGACGGGGGACTGGCCGCCTGGACGGAGGCGGGAGGGGAGACCACCGCCGACACGCCGACGCCTGCGGAGGGCGATTTCAAGCCAAACCCGGGGGCTCTGGGCCTGCTGGACGCCGACGCGGCGGCCGCGCTCGCCGGCACGGGGCTCCTGCTCGACGCGCGGGCGGGGGAGCGCTACCGGGGCGAGGTCGAGCCGATCGACCGGGTCGGGGGTCACATCCCGGGCGCGGTTTCGGCGCCGACCACGGAGAACGTCGGCCCCGACGGGCGGTTCCTGCCGGCGGAGCGACTGCGCGCCCGCTTCGGGGAACTGGGCGCGGCGGGGGACACCCCGGTCGGCGTGTACTGCGGTTCGGGGGTGTCCGGGGCGCACGAGGTGCTGGCCCTGGAAGTGGCCGGAATCCCGGCTGCCCTGTACGCGGGCAGCTGGTCACAGTGGTCCTCGGACCCGGAGCGCCCGGTGGCCACGGGCCCGAACCCCTAGGTCCGTCGAGCGGCGGCAGACCGGCCCGGCGGCGCCCGTCAAGGCACCGCCGGGCCGTGACGGCCGTTGCTCCGGTCGCCCGGTGGGCCCGTCGCGTTCCCGCCGCTCCCGCTCCCGCTCCTCCTGCTACTCCTGCTTCTTGCGCCGCGTCCCGAAGACGATCTCGTCCCAGCTGGGCACCGCCGCGCGGCGGCCGGGTCGGACCCCGTCGGCCTCGGCCTGACGGTCGGTCGTGCCGGTGAGCCGGTCGCGGTGGCCCGCCACTGTCCGCGGCATCAGGACGTCCGCGTACGCCGAGCCGGCTCCCGACGAGGCGGCCGCGGCCGGAGCCGGGGGCTCCTCGATCTCCGGTTCCGGCTCGGGCGGATCGGCCCGGTCCGGGACGACCAGGTCGCCGCGGAAGCTCGGGACGGCCTCCAGCAGGCTGGTCAGCGTGTCCCGTTCCTCCTCGGGTTCCGGCGGGGCCGGCGCGAGGGGGCGTTCCATCTGCCGGTCCAGGGCGCGGTCGAGCGGCCGGTCCCGGGGCAGCCGGGCGATCCTCGGGACGAAGGGGAAGCTCGGCTCGGGGGTCGAGGGCAGGTCGTCGGCCTCGCCGATCAGCGAGCGGGCCTCGTCGTCCACGGCGACGACCAGCCGGCGCGGCGGGTCGTACGTCCAGCTCGCCGAGTGCGGTTCGGCCGCAACCCGGTAGACGAGCAGGACTTCCCAGGTGCCGTCGTCGCGGCGCCAGGAGTCCCACTGGACGGAGTCCTTGTCGGCCCCGCGCAGCGTCAGCCGTTCCTGGACGGCCTCGCCGAGCTGCGGGCCGGTGTTCTCGCCGGGACGGCGCACGGGGGTCTTCCGGGCGCGCTCGGCCATGAACGCGCGCTCGGCGAGCACGGGACCCTCGAAGCGGCGGACCCGGTCGACGGGGATGCCGGCGAGCTGGGCGACCTCCTCCGCGGAGGCACCCGCTCGTATACGGGCCTGGATGTCGCGGGGGCGGAGGTGGCTCTCCACCTCGATCTCGATCTGATTCAGGCGTGCGCGGTCATTGCGCACGGCAGCCCGCAACCGCTCGTCGATCGGAAGCGTGTACTCCGTGCTGTCCGCAGCCTTGAGCACCAGTCGTGTGCCGTCATTGGAGACGGCCACGACACGCAGTTCGGGCATGGGGACCTCCCGGGTGGTGCCTGCCGACGTCACGTGCGTCGCTGCTTCCGCTAGTCGAGTGTGGCCTGCCCGGGTGCAGCCTGCCACAACCTTGCCGAGTTAAACCGGCGTGTCGGGCATGCGCCCTTGATCGACGTTATGGCACGGTTACCCGTTGGGTACGGACAGTGACCGTTTGATTACTGTGCGCATCAGGCCTCCGTGCAATACCGCGGCATCGCCGGTCTCGAGTGCCGATTTTCCATCGCCCGGCCCCCTCTCCCGAGTCCGGACATCCGTGAGGAAGGACGGTCCCAGGGCTCGCCACAGTACTCCATTCGGGCCACCCGGGTGGACCGCCGCGCCGCCGAAGTTGTCTCGGGCGGCGGGAGTTGGGCTGCCCGAAATCGGGCCCACTGGCGGGCCGACCAGCGTGCGCGTCCGATTTCGGGTGTCTTGCTTCACAGAATCCCCAGATCCGGAACTATCCGTTTCGCTCAGCGGTCAGTAACTCCTGAAAGAGGAGAAGCGCGAGAGGCGGGACACGCAGGGGATGGCGATGGGTCAGAAGACGGCGTCGGATGTCGAACCGGAGAAGAAGAAGCTCGATCTGAGCGCGGCTCAGGTGGCCGGCAGTTCGCTCGCCACCGTCGCCGCGGCCCTGCTCGCCTCGCAGATGGGCGTCTACGGGACGATCCTCGGGGCGGGCGTGGTGAGCGTGGTCGCCACCGCGGGCGGACCGGTCATCCAGCACTTCTTCCGGCGCACCGGCGACCAGATCCGCGAGAACGCCCGTCCCAGGAGCCGTCAGGTGCCCCCCTTCGAGGGGGAGCGGCCGGCCGGGGACAAGACCGCCGTCCTCGCCGCCGGGGCCCCGTCCGACGGGGAGTTCGGCGAGGCGACGGTGCACGGCACCCGCCGGCGCGGGGTCAAGCGCACGGCCGTGGCCTCCGGGCTCGCCTTCGCCCTGGCCATCGGCGGCCTCGGGACGTACGAGGCCGTCGCGGGCACCTCCATCAGCAGCGACGGCGGGACCCTCCTGACCGGCGGGGTCAAGAAGGCCGCCGACCACCGGCCCTCCCCGACGAAGAACGACCCGGACGGCGGGGGCGAGGGGGAGAAGGGCGGAAAGGACGGCGGCACTCCGCACACCGGCACCTCGCCGACCCCCTCCCGGTCCCACCAGGGGGGCGGCACCGGCGGGGAGCGGAGTCCGGACCCGGGCACCAGCCCCTCGCCGCAGAAGAGCGCGCCCGTGGACCCGAGCCCGCAGCCCGATCCCGTGAAGCCCACTCCGCCCGGCCCCACGCCCGGGACCGGCGGGGCCACCGGCGGAGGCGGTTCCGGGCAGGGAGCGGGCGGCCCAAGCGCCGGCGGCCAGGGAGCCGGCGGCCCGTCGGGGGCCACCCCCTGAACTCCGCCCGGGAGCCCCGGCGCCCCGCCGCCCGGCTCAGTCGCCCAGCACCCGCCGCAGATAGTCGTTGCCGAACCGCCGGTCCGGGTCCAGCCGGTCGCGCAGCGCGGTGAACTCCCCGAAGCGCGGGTAGGCCCCGGCCAGGTACTCCGCGTCCCGGGTGTGCACCTTGCCCCAGTGCGGCCGGCCGCCGTGCGCGGTGAAGATCCGCTCGGCCGCCGTGAAGTAGGCCTGGTACGGGGTGCCCCGGTACATGTGGACCGCGATGTAGGCGCTCTCCCGGCCCGAGGCCGTCGACAGGGTGATGTCGTCCGCCGGGGCGGTGCGCACCTCGACGGGGAAGCTGACCCGTAGCGGCGAGCGGTCGACCATCGCCTTGAGCTCCCGCAGCGCCTCGACCAGCCGCTCGCGCGGGACGGCGTACTCCATCTCCACGAACCGCACCCGGCGCGGACTGGTGAACACCTTGTACGGGATGTCCGTGTAGGTCCGCGCGGACAACGCGCGGCTGGCGACGCGGGCGATGGCCGGGATGGCCGCCGGGACCGCGCGGCCCAGGGAGTTGACGGCCTGGAAGATGCCGTTCGACAGCAGCTCGTCCTCGACCCAGGCGCTGACGGCGCCGGGCGGGGCGGCGGGACCCTGGCTGCGGTTGTTGCGCTTGGTGTTGCAGTTGCCGGTGTGCGGGAACCAGTAGAACTCGAAGTGCTCGTTCTCCGCGACGTGCTGGTCGAACTCGGCCGTCACCCGGTCGAAGGGCATCGGCTCCTCACGGGCGGTCAGGAAGAACAGCGGCTCCACCGCGAGGGTGATCGAGGTGACGATGCCGAGCGCCCCGATGCCCAGCCGGGCGGCCGCGAAGACCTCCGGCTCGACCTTCTCCGAGCAGGCCAGCAGCCCGCCGTCCGCCGTGACCAGTTCCAGGCCCCGGATCTGGGCGGCTATGGAGGCCGAGTCGCGGCCGGTGCCGTGGGTGCCCGTGCTCGTCGCCCCGGAGATCGTCTGCTCCATGATGTCGCCCATGTTGGTGAGCGACAGGCCTTGCTCCGCCAAGGCCCGGTTCAGGTCCTCCAGGACCGTGCCGGCGGCCACCGTCACGGTCCCGGCCGCCCGGTCGACCGAGAGGATCCCGGTCAGCGCCTGGGGCCGTACGAGGACCCCGTCCGTCGCGGCGGCCGCCGTGAAGGAGTGGCCGGTGCCGACCGCCTTCACCCGCAGCCCCTCCTCGGCGGCCCGGCGGACCGTCTCGCGGAGTTCCCCGACCGAGGCCGGGGTGACCACGCGGGCGGGGGTGGCGGTGACGTTCCCCGCCCAGTTACGCCACGCGGTCGGCCCGCTCGTCCCCGCTGCCCGTGCTTTCGCTGTCTGCGCCATCGCTGGCAGGCTCCTCCCCTTGCGCCGGCTTCCTCAGCCGGCGGTAACCCGCGAACGCCACCGCCGCCGCGACGACCCCCGACGAGATGGAGACGACGTACCCGCGCTGCGCTCCGGCCGCGTCGATGACCAGGCCGGTCACGGAGGACCCGAGCGCGACACCGACCGCGAGGCCGGTGCTGATCCAGGTCATGCCCTCCGTGAGTTTCGTGCGCGGGACGTGCGCCTCGATCAGGGCCATCGTGGTGATCATCGTGGGAGCGATGGCGAGGCCCGAGACGAAGAGCGCCACGGCCAGAAACGGAAGGTTCCCGGCCAGTAGGAGGGGGATCATACTCACGGCCATCGCACATATGCCCAGTACCCACCTGCGTTCGGCACTGCCCTTGAGGTGCAACAGGCCGAAGACGATTCCGGCGATACAGGACCCCAGCGCCCAGATGGCCAGGACGAGGCTGGCGGAGGACTTGCTCCCCTGCTCGTCGGCGAAGGCGAGCGTGGACACGTCGATCGAGCCGAAGATCGCGCCGGTCGAGACGAAGGTGGCCGTCAGCACCTGGAGGCCGGGGGAGCGCAGGGCCGAGGCCCGGTCGGTGTGTGCGTCGCGGGGGTGCGGGGCGGGCTCGGTGGAGCGCTGGGCGGTGAGCAGCCACACGCCGACGGCCAGGAAGACGGCTGCGAACAGCGGACCCGCCTCGGGGAACCAGACGGTGGACAGCCCGATGGAGAGGATCGGGCCGAAGATGAAGCAGACCTCGTCCACGACCGACTCGAAGGAGTAGGCCGTGTGCAGTGAGCGGGGGGAGTCGCGGTAGAGCACGGTCCAGCGCGCGCGGACCATCGAGCCGACGCTCGGTACGCAGCCCGCGACCGCCGCGCAGACGAAGAGGGTCCAGTCCGGGAGGCCGTTGGCGGCGGCCAGGAGCAGTCCGGCGACCGCGGTGACGGAGACCAGGGTGGCGGGGCGCAGGACGCGGCGCTGGCCGTACTGGTCCACCAGCCGGGAGACCTGGGGGCCGATCACCGCGGCGGCGAGGGCCAGGGTGCCGGTGAGCGCGCTGGCCATCGCGTAGCGGCCGGTGATCTCGGAGATCATCGTCAGGACGCCGACGCCCACCATCGAGAGTGGCAGCCGGCCTATGAGGCCGGCGGCACTGAAGCCCCTGGTGCCGGGGGCCGCGAAGATCGCGCGGTAGGGACTGGGCAAGGTGTCTCCGTAAGGGACGTCTGTGGCCCGTACAGATTACGACCGCCCACCGGACATCCGTACGGGTTTCGGGCACGGGAACGTGCGGCCGGGTCTCCATCCCAGGGTGACCTCGCATCGACGCGTCCGCGATGCGGACCGGTCGAATTCTCCCGCGCGAGGCCCGAGTGGCAGGATTCGAGGCATGTCAGACCAGCTCCGTACCCCCGAAGCGCCCGTGGCCGACGGCCTCGCCGCCCCCTACGACGCCCTCCTGCTGCTGTCCTTCGGCGGCCCCGAGGGCCCCGACGACGTCGTGCCGTTCCTGGAGAACGTCACGCGCGGGCGCGGGATCCCGCGCGAGAGGCTGAAGGAGGTCGGGCAGCACTACTTCGGCTTCGGCGGGGTCAGCCCGATCAACGGGCAGAACCGGGAACTGCTCGACGCGCTGCGCGAGGACTTCGCCGCCCACGGGCTGGACCTGCCGGTGTACTGGGGCAACCGCAACTGGGCCCCGTACCTGACCGACGTGCTGCGCGAGATGGCCGCCGACGGCCGCCGCCGCATCGCGGTGCTGGCCACCAGCGCCTACGCCTCCTACTCGGGCTGCCGCCAGTACCGCGAGAACCTCGCCGACTCGCTCGCCGCCCTGGCCGCGGAGGGCGTGGCCGAGCTGCCCCGGGTGGACAAGCTGCGGCACTACTTCAACCACCCCGGCTTCGTACAGCCCATGATCGACGGGGTCCTCGCCGCCCTGGCCGGGCTCCCCGACGAGGTGCGCGACGGCGCCCACCTGGTCTTCACCACCCACTCCATCCCGACCGCCGGCGCGGACACCTCCGGCCCAGTGGAGGGGCACGGCGAGGGCGGGGCCTACGTCCGCCAGCACCTGGACGTGGCGAAGGTGATCGCCGACGCGGTCCACGCCGAGACGGGCACCGAGCGGCCGTGGGAGCTGGTCTACCAGTCGCGCAGCGGCGCCCCCCAGATCCCCTGGCTGGAACCGGACATCTGCGACCACCTGGAGGCGCTGCACGCCTCAGGCGCCCCTGCGGCGGTCATGGTGCCCATCGGGTTCGTCTCGGACCACATGGAGGTCCTGTACGACCTCGACACCGAGGCCACCGCGAAGGCCGCCGAGCTGGGCCTGCCCGTCGCCCGCTCCGCCACCGTCGGCGCCGACCCCCGCTTCGCCGCGGCGGTGCGCGAACTCCTGCTGGAGCGGGCCGCCGGCGAACGCGGCGAGGAAGTCCGGCGCCGCGCCCTCGGGCTGCTCGGGCCCGGTCACGACCTCTGCGCCGTGGGCTGCTGCCCGGCGCGGACGCCCCGGCCGGCGGCCGCGGGCGCCGACAGTCCGTACGCGTAGGGAGCGAGAGAGTGATCTCAGAAGAGCTGAAGGCCGAACTGCTGGACGTGGCGCTGGAGGCCGCCCGGCGGGCCGGCGAACTGCTGCGGGACGGCCGACCTGCGGACCTGGCGGTGGCCGCGACCAAGTCCAGCCCGATCGACGTGGTCACCGAGATGGACATCGCGGCCGAGAAGCTGATCGCCGGCGTCCTCGCCGAGCGGCGGCCCGCGGACGGGCTGCTGGGCGAGGAGGGCGCCGACATCGCGGGCACGAGCGGGGTGCGGTGGATCGTCGACCCGCTCGACGGCACCGTCAACTACCTCTACGGCCTGCCCGGCTGGGGGGTGTCGATCGCCGCCGAGTACCGGGGCGAGACGGTCGTCGGGGTGGTCGAGGCCCCGATGCGCGGGGAGACGTACCGGGCCGTCCTGGGCGGTGGGGCCCTGATGGGCACCACCCGGCTGGAGTGCAGGCCGGCCGCGCCGCTGGAGCAGGCGCTGATCGCCACCGGCTTCGGCTACCTCCAGACCCGGCGGGCGCACCAGGCCGAGGTCGTCGCCCGCGTGATCCCGCTCGTACGGGACATCCGGCGCGGAGGCTCGGCGGCGCTGGACCTGTGCGACGTCGCCGCCGGGCGCCTCGACGGGTACTACGAGCGCGGGCTGAACCCCTGGGACCTCGCGGCGGGCGAGCTGATCGCCCGCGAGGCGGGGGCCCTGACCGGCGGCCGGAGCGGCGAGCCGGCCTCCGGGGAGCTGACGGTGGCGGCCACCCCGGCGGTGTACGCCTCGCTCCTGCCGCTGCTGGAGGAGGCCGGGGCCTGGCACGACTGAGGCCGCGCACACGCCACGGGACCCCGGCCGCCCTGTCCGGCGGCCGGGGTCCCGTGGCGTGCTGCGGTACTCCGGTGAGGGTGCTGCGGTGGTGGGTCGTCGGGTCGGTGGGCCGGGTGGCGCCCGCGTCGGTGGGGGTGGGTCAGGCGGCCGGGACCGCCACCGCCACGCCGTGTTCCGCCGCGAGTCGCTGGAGGTCCTCCAGCTCGGCCTGTTCCACGTCCGCGAGGTAGTCGTCGCCCGTCTCACGGGCCTTGCTGAGGTCCGACTGCGTGGCTTGGATGCGCTGCAGGAGTCCCGCGGTGAATGCGTCCATGGTGGGTGCGCCCCCTCTTCATGGGTCGGCGGCGGGCGAGCACGGAGGAGCCCGCCGTCAGGGAGTGGTTGGGGTGTGCTGTCGTCTTCCCCGGCACCCCGGGCACAGAAACCTCGTAAGGCGAGGGAATCCTCACTTCTGTCCCGGCCGCCCCTCGCCGTACACCTGTCCGGCAGGCCCCGCAGGTCGCCTTACAGCCGGTTTACGGCCGAAACCGGCAGGATGGACGCGCCATACACGTGTGCCCTTCTGGGCTCGAAGGAAGGAAACGACGTGCGCGTACTCGTCGTCGAGGACGAGCAGCTGCTCGCCGATGCGGTGGCCACCGGCCTGCGCCGGGAAGCCATGGCCGTGGACGTCGTGTACGACGGCGCCGCCGCCCTGGAGCGCGTCGGGGTGAACGACTACGACGTGGTCGTGCTCGACCGCGACCTTCCGCTGGTGCACGGTGACGACGTCTGCCGGAAGATCATCGAACTCGGCATGCCGACCCGTGTCCTGATGCTGACCGCCTCCGGTGACGTCAGCGACCGCGTCGAGGGCCTGGAGCTGGGGGCGGACGACTACCTGCCCAAGCCCTTCGCCTTCACCGAGCTGATCGCCCGCGTCCGGGCGCTGGGCCGGCGCACCACCGTGGCGCTGCCCCCCGTACTGGAGCGGGCCGGGATCAAGCTGGACCCGAACCGGCGCGAGGTGTTCCGGGAGGGCAAGGAGGTGCAGCTCGCACCCAAGGAGTTCGCGGTGCTGGAGGTGCTGATGCGCAGCGAGGGGACCGTGGTCTCCGCCGAGCAGCTGCTGGAAAAGGCCTGGGACGAGAACACCGACCCGTTCACCAACGTGGTCCGGGTGACCGTGATGACCCTGCGCCGCAAGCTGGGGGAGCCGCCCGTCATCGTGACCGTGCCCGGCTCCGGATACCGGATCTGACCGCGTGGCCGCTACTCCGGCGCCACCGGCTGCGCCACCGAAACCCACGTGGGACCCCGGCCAGCCCGAGGGTCCCTTCCCTTGGCTGAGGCCGACCATCCGCATACGGCTCACGCTGCTGTACGGCGGGATGTTCCTGATCGCCGGGATCCTGCTGCTGTCGATCATCTACCTGCTGGCCGCCCAGGCGCTGCGGGAGGGCAACGCCCTGCCGTTCAAGATCGTCGGCGGGCAGAAGGTCGAGGTCTCCAGCACGACCTGCCCCGGCGTGGGCATCGACCAGTCGATCGACCAGTTCAACGCCGCGATCGGGCAGTGCATCCTCGACCAGCGCAAGCACGCGCTGGACGACCTGCTCAGCCGGTCGCTGATGGCCCTCCTCGGCCTCAGCATCATCGCCTTCGCCTTCGGCTACGCGATGGCCGGCCGGGTGCTCTCGCCGCTGGGCAAGATCACGCGTACCGCCCGGCGCGTGGTCGGCTCCGACCTGACCCGGCGGATCGAGCTGGACGGGCCGGACGACGAGCTCAAGGAGCTCGCCGACACCTTCGACGAGATGCTGGACCGCCTGGAGCGGGCCTTCACGGCCCAGCAGCGCTTCGTGGCCAACGCCTCGCACGAGCTGCGGACCCCCCTGGCGATCAACAGGACCCTGTTGGAGGTGCACCTCTCGGACCCCGGGGCCCCGGTGGAGCTCCAGCAACTGGGCAAGACCCTCCTGGCGACGAACGAGCGCAGCGAGCAGCTCGTGGAGGGCCTGCTGCTGCTGGCCCGCAGCGAGAACCAGATCGTGGAGCGCAAACCCGTCGACCTGGCGGAGGTGGCCTCGCGCGCCATCGACCAGGCGCGCGGGGAGGCCACCGCCAAGGGCGTCGAGATCCGGGGCGAGCGCGCCCTGGCCGTGGTCCAGGGCAACGGGGTCCTGCTGGAGCGCATCGCCCTGAACCTGGTGCAGAACGCCGTCCGGTACAACGTGCCGGAGGGCGGTTGGGTGGACGTCACCACCGAGGTCCAGCACGGTCAGGCGGTACTCCTGGTATCGAACACGGGTCCCGTGGTTCCCGCGTACGAGGTGGACAACCTCTTCGAGCCGTTCAGACGGCTGCGTACGGAGCGAACGGGCAGCGACAAGGGGGTCGGGCTCGGTCTGTCGATCGCGCGCTCCGTGGCGCGCGCACACGGCGGCCGGATCATCGCGACCCCTCGTGAGGGCGGTGGCCTCGTGATGCGTGTCACGTTGCCCCTTTGATCCACTCGGGCCCCTGTTCGCTCTGGGCGGAACGACCGAACGGGGTGGCGGGTGGTGCTTGTGTGATCGATCACATTGTCGAGTGTCGGGTCATGTGCGTTCGGTGACCCCCGGAGGGCCGGAAAGCCCGGGAAGTCCGGGTTTCCGGCCCCCCTGACGGCGGGAAATACACGGGGTGGCGTTTGTGCAAGACGGCCCCCGGACCGTGTACGGTCCCGGTCGTCATCCCAGCTGCGAGCCCCCTCGGGCGTGCCGCTGGGTGTCGATTGAGTAACAGACCTTGATGTGAGGCAAAATCTCCGCCTCAGGTCGGGCACAAGTCCGGCCTCTCGCGCGTTACGTGCGCTGAGACACCGCTAAATCCCAGAGGGGGAGAGCGAAAAAATGGCAACGGACTACGACACCCCACGCAAGACCGACGATGACGTCGACAACGACAGCATCGAAGAGCTGAAGTCCCGGCGCAACGAGAAGACCTCGGCCAGCGTCGATTCCGAGGACTACGACGGAGCCGAGAGCCTTGAGCTGCCCGGCGCGGACCTTTCCAGTGAGGAACTGTCCGTCCGGGTGCTGCCCAAGCAGGCTGACGAGTTCACCTGCATGAGCTGCTTCCTGGTCCACCACCGCAGCCAGCTGGCCCGCGAGAAGAACGGTCAGCCCATCTGCCGAGACTGCGACTAGGCCTCGGCCATGACCGGTTCGGCACCCTTTCGGAAGCTGCGCTTCCGTAAGTCGGGCGATCCGGCGGAGAAGCAGGCTGCCGCCACGGGCCCGGAGACGGGCCCCGGCGCCTCCGGCGAACCCGCCCCAGAGACGACGGCCGTCGTGCCCTTCGACACCGCTCCCGCGGTGCCGCAGGCCACAGCGGGCGTCGAGGTGAGGGACGGATCCGGCTCGCGCCGGATGCGGGCCGTCAGGAACGGTGTGCGCAAGGGCGGCGAAAGAGCGAAGGCCGCCGCCCTGTACATCGCCGACCGGATCATCGAGAACGCCCCGCGCGTTCCCGTACGGGACCTCGCGACGCTGCGCGCGCAGTTCCCGGGTCTGGGCCCCGACCAACTGGCCGACAAGCTCATCAACGGCGCCGCGCACGCGGCCTCGGCCGTCGGCGCGGGAATCGGCGCGGCGGCGATGCTGCCGGTTCCGCCCGCGATGCCGGCGGAGCTGGCCGCGGAGATCACCAGCGTCGCGGCGATCGAGCTGAAGCTCGTCGCCGAACTCCACGAGGTGTACGGGCAGCGACCGCCCGGCGCCCTGAAGGACCGCAGCTTCGCCTACCTCACGGCATGGACGGAGGAGCGCGGGATCGACCTGACCAAACCGACGACGCTCAACGCGGCGCTCGGCGGTCAGATGAAGCGCGAACTGCGCCAGCAGGTCACCAAGCGGATGTTCCGCAGCCTGCCCAACCTGATGCCCTTCATGGTGGGCGCCGCCGTCGGAGCGGTCATGAACAACAGGGACACCAGAAAAGTCGCCGAGAAGGTCCGTGGAGACCTGCGGAGCCGCGCCGTGCCCTGGGAGACCCTCGCGGCCCTACCGCCCCTGGAACAGCCCTCCCAGCCCCTTCCCGAGGCCATCAGGGCCGCCCTCGAAGGTCCGGACCACGGCTGACGCGACCGACGCAGCCGATCAGAGCTGCGCGGGAGACTCCTTCGCCGCCCGGATCGCCGCCGCCAGGGCCTGCGGCTCCCGCGTGGACAGGTAGACGTACGGGGTCGGGTCCTCCGGGTCGGTGACCTCGACCCGCACCGCCGTCGGGACGTAGCTGCGCATCAGCATGAAGGCGCGCATGTCGGCCTTGTACGTACGCCAGGCCCGCGCCTCCTCCGCCTCCAGCACCTCGGGCTCGCCCAGGGCCGTCACCGGGATCCGGGCATCGCCCGCCGCGAGGGAACCGTTGACCACGCGCACGCGCGCGGAACCGTACGAACTCACCAGCATCCCCGTCAGCGCCGCGCCCCCGACCAGCCCCGCCAGCGCGGGCAGCGTTCCCAGCGGCAGGAGCATCAGCGCGCAGGCCAGCCCGGCCAGGGCGGCGATGCCCCACCAGGAGCGGGGGGCGGACAGGCGTTCGTCGTGGTGCGCGGGGGAGAGCTGCATGCGGGCAAGCCTCCCACGCGGCGACCGGCGGGTAGCCGCGCGGGTAAGGTCTGCGGCTGTGAGTGGACGAAACACAGCGTTGACACCCCCGGCCGATGCCGTCGCCCCGGTCCGGCATCCCGACGCCCCGGCCCCCGGGGAGCTCCTCGGCGCGCACTACGAACACTGTTTCGGCTGCGGCGAGGGCCAGCCCCACGGGCTCCACCTGGAGGCCCGCGCCGGCGAGGGCGTGCGCGTCAGCGCCGAGTTCACCGTCAAGCCCGCTCATCAGGGTGCCCCCGGACTCGCCCACGGCGGGGTGCTGGCCACCGCGCTCGACGAGACGCTGGGCTCCCTGAACTGGCTGCTGCGCGTCATCGCGGTCACCGGCCGGCTGGAGACCGACTTCGTGCGGCCCGTGCCCGTGGACACCGTGCTGTACCTGGAGGCCGAGGTCACCGCCGTCGCCGGGCGGAAGATCTACTCCAAGGCCGTCGGCAGGATAGGCGGCCCGCAGGGCCCGGTGGCCGTACGCGCCGAGGCCCTGTTCGTCGAGGTGAAGGTCGACCACTTCATCGACAACGGTCGACCCGAGGAGATCCGGGCGGCGATGTCCGACCCGGACCAGGTCAGGCGCGCACGCGCCTTCGAGGTGAACCCCTGATGTCCCAGAACAACCACACGCGCCACGACGTCGACGTGCTGATCCGCCGCGTCGACCCCGAGGTGCCCCTGCCCGCGTACGGGCACCCCGGCGACGCCGGCTGCGATCTGGTGACCACCGTCGCCGCCGAGTTGCAGCCCGGCGAGCGGGCGGTACTGCCCACCGGAGTCTCCATCGCCCTGCCCGACGGCTACGCCGCCTTCGTGCATCCCCGCTCGGGCCTGGCCGCCCGCTGCGGCCTCGCGCTCGTGAATGCCCCGGGGACGGTGGATGCCGGGTACCGTGGGGAAATCAAGGTGATCGTGGTCAATCTCGACCCGCGCGAGAGCGTCAGGTTCGAGCGTTTCGACCGCATTGCCCAGCTGGTTGTCCAGCGGGTCGAGAAGGTGCGCTTCCACGAGGTGGAGGAGCTTCCCGGTTCGGCTCGGGCCGACGGGGGGTTCGGCTCCACCGGCGGTCATGCGGCCGTGGCCGGATCCGGCGCTGGTCAGCAGGGTGGGAATGGCTACGCTTCGGTCGTAACCGACCGGGAAGGACAGTGACGTGTTCGGACGTCGCAAGAAGAACGACTCCGTCAAGGACGGCGGCGCGACCGAGCAGGTCGACGGCGCGCGCGCCGATGAGGAGGTCGACGCCGACGGGCTCGACTCCGCCAAGCCGCGCAGGCTGAACCTGCCTCCGGCCCCGCGGCCCGACGGCCCGTGGGACCTCTCCGAGGTGCCCGGAAACCCGGCCGACGGTCGCGTCGACCTGGGCGGCATCCTCGTACCCGGTGTCGAGGGCATGGAGCTGCGCGTCGAGGTCGCCGGTGACGCGATCGTGGCCGCCACCGTGGTCCTCGGCGACAGTGCCGTACAACTGCAGGCCTTCGCCGCCCCCAAGAAGGAGGGCATCTGGGGCGAGGTCCGCGACGAGATCGCCTCCGGCATCACCCAGCAGGGCGGCATCATCGACGAGGTCGAGGGTCCGTTGGGCTGGGAGCTGCGCGCGCAGGTCCCCGTACCGCTGCCCGACGGCCAGAAGGGCGCCCAGCTGGTGCGCTTCGTCGGCGTCGACGGGCCGCGCTGGTTCCTGCGCGGCGTGATCTCCGGCCAGGGCGCGGTGCGCCCGGAGTCGGCCGGCGTGCTGGAGCAGATCTTCCGCGAGACCGTCGTCCTGCGCGGCGACGGCCCGATGGCCCCGCGCGACCCGATCGTCCTCAAGCTGCCGAACGACGCGCAGATGGTTCCGGACGGCGTGCAGACCGTCGAGGACCAGGAGGGCTCGCGCTTCTCCGGTGGCATGGGCCAGCTGGAACGCGGCCCGGAGATCACCGAGGTCCGCTGACCCGCGGGCCCCACGGGCCCCCGCGCACGGAAGTTTCCGGCCGGTGGGTCCCGCTCCCGTGGAGCGGGACCCACCGGCCTTCGTGCGTCAGGGATGCGTCAGGGATGGCCGGACGGCCGCCCATCGGCGCGTGAAGGGCGCGGACGTCCCCGAGAATGGGCGCATGGGACGCGGCAGGCTAAGGATCCATCTCGGCGCGGCGCCCGGTGTGGGCAAGACGTACGCCATGCTCTCGGAGGCCCACCGCAAGGTGGAACGGGGCGGCGACTGCGTCGTCGGCTTCGTCGAGCACCACGGCCGGCCGCGCACCGAGGTCATGCTGCACGGCCTCGAACAGGTGCCGCGCGCGGAGCTGACGTACCGCGGCGCCGCCTTCACCGAGATGGACGTGGACGCGGTGCTCGCGCGCCGCCCCGCCGTCGCTTTGGTGGACGAACTCGCGCACACCAACGTGCCGGGCTCGCGCAACGCCAAGCGCTGGCAGGACGTGGAGGAGCTGCTCCGCGCCGGCATCGACGTGATCTCCACCGTGAACATCCAGCACCTGGAGTCCCTCGGCGACGTCGTCGAGTCCATCACCGGGGTGCGGCAGCGGGAGACCGTGCCGGACGAGGTGGTCCGGCGGGCCGACCAGGTGGAGCTGGTCGACATGTCCCCGCAGGCCCTGCGCCGGCGGATGGCCCACGGGAACATATACAAGTCCGACAAGGTCGACGCGGCCCTGTCCAACTACTTCCGCCCCGGCAACCTCACCGCGCTGCGCGAACTCGCCCTGCTGTGGGTGGCCGACCGGGCCGACGAGTACCTCCAGCAGTACCGGGGCGAGCACGACATCCGCTCGACCTGGCAGGCCCGCGAGCGGATCGTCGTGGGGCTGACCGGCGGACCGGAGGGGCGCACCCTGATCCGGCGGGCCTCACGGATGGCGGCCAAGGGCTCCGGCAGCGAGATCCTCGCCGTCTACATCGCCCGCAGCGACGGACTGACCTCGGCCTCGCCGAAGGAGCTGGCCCTCCAGAGGACCCTGGTCGAAGACCTGGGCGGAACGTTTCACCATGTGATCGGCGACAACGTCCCCGAAGCCCTGTTGGAGTTCGCCCGGGGGATCAACGCCACCCAGATCGTGCTCGGCTCCAGCCGCCGCAAGACCTGGCAGTACGTGCTCGGGCCCGGAGTGGGCGCCACCGTGGCCCGCGACTCGGGGCCCGACCTCGACGTGCACATCGTCACCCACGAGGAGGTGGCCAAGGGGCGCGGACTGCCCGTGGTCCGCTCCGCCGCCCGGCTCGGACGGCCCCGGATCGTGGCCGGCTGGGTGGTCGGGGTGATCCTCCCCGTGGCGCTGTGCGTGCTGCTGACGCACGTCGACGCCGACCCCGGGCTCGCCAACGACATGCTGCTCTTCCTCGCCCTGACGGTGGCCTCCGCGCTCCTGGGCGGGCTCTGGCCGGCCCTGGCCTCGGCGGCCTTCGGATCCCTGCTGCTGAACTACTTCTTCGCGCCGCCGCTGCACCGCTTCACGGTCTCCGACCCCAAGAACATCGTGGCCATCGCCGTCTTCTTCGGGGTGGCCGTCTCGGTGGCCTCGGTGGTGGACCTGGCCGCCCGGCGCACCCACCAGGCCGCCCGGCTGCGCGCCGAGTCCGAGATCCTGTCCTTCCTCGCCGGGAGCGTGCTGCGCGGGGAGACCGCCCTGGACGCGCTGCTGGAGCGGGTGCGGGAGACCTTCGCCATGGAGTCGGTGGCCCTGCTGGAGCGCGCCGGGGACGTGGAGCCCTGGACCCGGGCCGGCAGCCTCGGGCCGAACCCGGCCGCCCGGCCCGAGGACGCCGACGTCGACATGCCGATCGGCGACCACATGGCCCTGGCCCTGTCCGGGCGGGTGCTGCCGGCGGAGGACCGCCGGGTGCTCGGCGCCTTCGCCGCCCAGGCCGCCGTGGTGCTGGACCGCCAACGCCTCGTCGGGGAGGCCGGGGCGGCGCGCCGGCTCGCGGAGGGCAACCGCATCCGCACCGCCCTGCTGGCCGCCGTCAGCCACGACCTGCGCACCCCGCTCGCCACCGTCAAGGCCTCCGTCAGCTCCCTGCGCTCCGACGACGTGGAGTGGTCCGAGGAGGACAGGGCCGAGCTGCTCGCCGGGATCGAGGAGGGCGCCGACCGGCTCGACCACCTGATCGGGAACCTCCTGGACATGTCCCGGCTCCAGACGGGCACCGTGACCCCGCTGATCCGGGAGATCGACCTCGACGAGGTGGTGCCGATGGCGCTGGGGGGCGTACCCGAGGACAGCGTGCTGCTCGACGTGCCGGAGACCCTGCCGATGGTCGCGGTGGACCCCGGGCTCCTGGAGCGGACCGTGGCCAACGTGGTGGAGAACGCCGTCAAGTACAGCCCGCCGGGGGAGCCCGTGCTGGTCGCGGCCAGCTTCCTCGGGGACCGGGTCGAGGTGCGGGTCGTGGACCGGGGGCCCGGGGTGCCCGACGAGGCCAAGGACCGCATCTTCGCCCCGTTCCAGCGGCACGGGGACGCCCCGCGCGGGGCCGGGGTGGGTCTCGGGCTCGCCGTGGCCCGGGGCTTCGCCGAGGCCATGTCGGGCACCCTCGCCGCCGAGGACACCCCCGGCGGCGGGCTGACCATGGTGCTCACCCTGCGCGCGGTGCCCCGGGAGGGCCCGCCCGCGGTGGTCGCGGCGGACGCGGAGGGTGCGGGGGGAACCGGGTGGGAGTCCGGCCGCGTTGAGGCCGTGGGACGCGGACCCGAAGGACGCGAGCAGGTAGGACCCGAGCACGTAGGACCCGTGGGGCCGGTGCGAGCCGTACGGCCGCCCGTGAAGCACGCCGATTCCGAACGACAGAAGGCAGGACCCCAATGACCCGGGTGCTCGTGGTGGACGACGAACCGCAGATCGTCCGAGCCCTCGTGATCAACCTCAAGGCGCGCAAGTACGAGGTGGACGCCGCCTTCGACGGCGCCGGAGCCCTGGAGCTCGCGGCGGCCCGGCACCCCGACGTGGTCGTGCTGGACCTGGGCCTGCCCGACATGGACGGGGTCGAGGTGATCAAGGGGCTGCGCGGCTGGACCCGGGTGCCGATCCTGGTCCTCTCCGCCCGGCACAGCTCCGACGAGAAGGTCGAGGCCCTCGACGCCGGCGCCGACGACTACGTCACGAAGCCCTTCGGCATGGACGAGCTGCTGGCCCGCCTGCGCGCGGCCGTCCGCCGGGCCGAACCCGCCGCCGGCGCCGGGGAGGACGAGGTGGTCGTCGAGACCGAGGGGTTCACGGTCGACCTCGCCGCCAAGAAGGCGGTGCGCGAGGGCCGCGACGTACGCCTCACGCCCACCGAGTGGCACCTCCTGGAGGTGCTGGTGCGCAACGGCGGGAAGCTCGTGAGCCAGAAGCAGCTCCTCCAGGAGGTCTGGGGGCCCTCGTACGGGACCGAGACCAACTACCTGCGCGTCTACATGGCGCAGCTGCGCCGGAAGCTGGAGGCGGACCCCTCGCACCCCCGGCACTTCATCACGGAGCCGGGCATGGGATACCGCTTCGAGAGGTAGTCGGGGCGCCGGTACGCTTCCTGTATGAGTGCTGAACCGCGTCCCGAGAAGCCCGCGAAGCCGGCCAGGCCGGCGGGCCGGTTCCGCCGGATGATAGAGCGGCTGTCCACCTCCCAGGAGGAGCTGCATTCGGCGGAGCTGCAGGAGGACGCAGAAGCCGCGGGGTGCCTGCGGATCTGCGACTGTCACGACCGCCAGATAGTCAAGGTGACCGGAACCCTGCGTACCGTCACCCTGCGGCCGCGCGCGGGGGTTCCCGCGTTGGAGGCCGAGCTGTTCGACGGCTCGGCCCCGCTGGACGTGGTGTGGCTCGGGCGTCGCTCGATCGTGGGAATCGAGCCCGGCCGGCGCATGATCGCCTCGGGGCGGATCTCGATGAGCCACGGGCGTCGTGTGCTCTTCAACCCGAAGTACGAACTTCGACCGCTCGGACAGGAGCAGTAACCGGTGACGTCATTCGACAAACCGACCACCCCGGCCACTCCGGAGCCCGGCTCCGACGGCACGAGCCAGGCCGATCAGGCCGCCGTGACGCAGGCGGCGCTCTTCGAGGCCTTCGGCGGCATCCGGGGCACCGTGGAGACCATGCTCCCCGGCCTGCTCTTCGTGATGATCTACACGATCAACAAGGACGTGAAGATGTCCGCGATCGCGGCGGGCGCCGTCGCGGTCCTGCTGGTGATCGTGCGCCTGGCCCGCAGGGACACCGTCAAGCACGCCTTCAGCGGGGTCTTCGGCGTGGCCGTCGGCGTGGCCTTCGCCCTCTTCACGGGCAGCGCGAAGGGCTTCTACCTGCCCGGCATGATCTACGGCGTCGGCCTGGGCGTGGCCTTCACGCTCTCGGCGCTGGTGGGCTTCCCGCTGCTGGGGGTGATCCTGGGGCCGGTGTTCAAGGAGAACCTGTCCTGGCGCACCCGCAACCCCGGCCGCAAGAAGGCGTACACGAAGGCCAGCCTGGCGTGGGGCCTGATCTTCCTCGCCAAGTACGCGATCCTCTTCCCGCTGTACTGGTGGGGCGACGCGACGCAACTCGGCTGGGTGCTCATCGCCCTCAAGCTGCCGCCGATGGTGCTGGCCGTCTACTTCACCTGGATGTTCCTGGCGAAGGCGCCGCCGCCGATCGACGTGATCGCCGAGTACGAGGCCGAGGAGGTCGCGGAGAAGGCCCGCAAGGCCGCCGCGGCACGGGAGCGCGGGATCTGACCCGTCGGACCCGTCGGACCCGTCCGACCCGCGACGTCCCGCCGAACGGGTGAAGGGGCGGAGCAGCTGATCGGCTGCTCCGCCCCTTCGTCGTCGTGTGCGCCCGGTCGTCGTGTGCGCCCCGTCGTCGCGCTTGCCCGGGTTGCCCGGGTTACGGGAGGCGGGCCTGGAGGAGGTCTTCCAACTGCTCCTCGCGGGCCTGCGCGGCCACGAAGAGGAGTTCGTCGCCCGGCTCCAGGGTCTCCTCGCCGTGCGGGGTGAGCACCCGGTTGCCGCGGATGATCGTGACGAGCGAGGTGTCCTCGGGCCAGGCGATGTCGCCGATCTGGGTGCCCGCGACCGAGGAGTCGGGCGGCAGGGTCAGCTCGACGAGGTTGGCGTCGCCGTGGCTGAAGCGCAGCAGGCGCACCAGGTCACCGACGCTGACGGCCTCCTCGACGAGGGCCGACATCAGGCGCGGCGTGGACACGGCCACGTCGACGCCCCAGGACTCGTTGAAGAGCCATTCGTTCTTCGGGTTGTTCACGCGCGCCACGACCCGGGGGACCCCGTACTCGGTCTTGGCGAGCAGCGAGACGACCAGGTTGACCTTGTCGTCACCGGTGGCGGCGATGACCACGTTGCAGCGCTGCAACGCGGCCTCGTCGAGCGAGGTGATCTCGCAGGCGTCGGCCAGCAGCCACTCGGCCTGCGGCACGCGCTCCACCGAGATGGCGGTCGGCGCCTTGTCCACGAGGAGCACCTCGTGGCCGTTCTCCAGCAGCTCCGCGGCGATGGAGCGGCCCACGGCGCCGGCTCCGGCGATGGCGACTCTCATGCGTGTGACTCCTCAGGACCCTCGGCGAAGGACGCCTCAACCTTTTCGATCTCGTCCGTGCGCATCATCACGTGGACGAGGTCGCCCTCCTGGAGGACGGTCTGCGAAGTCGGCAGCATCGCCTCGCCCAGTCGGGTGAGGAACGCGACGCGGACGCCGGTCTCCTCCTGGAGCGTGCTGATCTTGTGCCCGATCCAGGCCGCGGAGGTGTGCACCTCGGCGAGCTGGACGCCGCCGCTGGGGTCGCGCCACAGGGGCTCGGCGCCCGAGGGGAGGAGCCTGCGGAGCATCTGGTCGGCGGTCCACCGTACGGTCGCGACGGTGGGGATGCCGAGGCGCTGGTAGACCTCGGCGCGCTTGGGGTCGTAGATGCGGGCGGCGACGTTCTCGACGCCGAACATCTCCCTCGCCACGCGCGCGGCGATGATGTTGGAATTGTCACCACTGCTGACCGCGGCGAAGGCGCCCGCCTCCTCGATCCCGGCCTCACGCAGCGTGTCCTGGTCGAATCCGACCCCGGTGACGCGGCGGCCGCCGAAGGAAGCCCCGAGCCGGCGGAATGCGGTGGGGTCCTGGTCGACGACCGCGACGGTGTGACCCTGCTGTTCCAGGGTCTGCGCGAGGGCGGAGCCCACTCTTCCGCAGCCCATAATGACGATGTGCACGGCCGTCCTTCCGGCTGACAGCGGCTCGCTGGTTACCAGCCTCATTGCATGCTCTGGCTAAACAGGGTCTCAGACGATGGCCCAAGCTACACACGGCCGGTCACCGGTGTGACCGTTTGGTGCCCGGGCGGTGCCGCACAGTGGGCTCTTCGACTGCTCTTCGACCGCTCTTGGGCAGCTCATTGCCCCGGATATGGGACGGGGGGTTCGCCGGCCGGATTTCGAACGCTTACGATCCTCTGCGTGTCCAAACTGACCGACGTGCCCAAACGGATCCTGATCGGCCGGGCGCTACGCAGCGACCGCCTCGGGGAAACGCTCCTCCCCAAGCGGATCGCCCTTCCCGTGTTCGCATCCGACCCGCTCTCCTCGGTGGCATATGCCCCCGGCGAAGTCCTGCTGGTCCTGTCGATCGCCGGTGTCTCGGCGTACCACTTCAGCCCCTGGATCGCGCTCGCGGTCGTCGTGCTGATGTTCACGGTGGTCGCCTCCTACCGGCAGAACGTCCACGCGTACCCCAGCGGTGGCGGCGACTACGAGGTGGCCAACACCAACCTCGGGCCCAAGGCCGGCCTCACCGTCGCCAGCGCCCTGCTCGTCGACTACGTCCTCACCGTCGCCGTCTCGATCTCCTCCGGAGTCGAGAACCTGGGTTCGGCGGTCGATTTCGTCATCGAGCACAAGGTGCTCTCGGCGATGATCATGATTTTGCTCCTCACGCTGATGAATCTGCGCGGTGTGAAGGAATCCGGGAACCTCTTCGCGATTCCGACGTACGTGTTCGTCGGCGCGGTGTTCGTGATGATCGCGTGGGGCGCTTGGCGCGGCCTCGTGATGGGCGAAACGATGGAGGCTCCGACCTCCCACCTGGAGATCAAGCCCGAACATCAGGGGCTCGCCGGATTCGCGCTGGTCTTCCTGCTCCTGCGCGCCTTCTCCTCCGGATGCGCCGCCCTGACGGGCGTGGAGGCGATCAGCAACGGCGTTCCGGCCTTCCGCAAGCCCAAGAGCAAGAACGCCGCCAGCACCCTCGCCCTGATGGGCGCCCTGGCCGTCACCATGTTCTGCGGGATCATCGGCCTCGCCATGGCCACCAACGTCAGGATGGCCGAGAAGCCCGCCACCGACCTCATCGACAACGGCGTCCCGGTCGGCCCCGAATACGTCCAGCACCCGGTGATCTCCCAGGTGGCCGAGGCCGTCTTCGGCAACGGCAGCTTCCTGTTCATCGTGCTCGCCGCCGCCACCGCGCTCGTGCTCTTCCTGGCCGCCAACACCGCGTACAACGGCTTCCCGCTGCTGGGCTCGATCCTCGCCCAGGACCGCTACCTGCCGCGCCAGCTCCACACGCGCGGCGACCGGCTCGCGTTCTCCAACGGCATCGTGCTCCTCGCGGGCGCGGCCATGCTGCTGGTGTGGATCTACGACGCGGACTCCACGAAGCTGATCCAGCTCTACATCGTCGGCGTCTTCGTCTCCTTCACGCTGAGCCAGATCGGCATGGTCCGGCACTGGAACCGCCACCTGAGGTCGGAGCACGACCAGGCCGCCCGCCGCCGCATGCACCGTTCGCGGGCCATCAACACCTTCGGCGCCTTCTTCACGGGCATGGTGTTGGTCGTCGTCCTCGCCACCAAGTTCACCCACGGCGCCTGGGTCGCCCTGCTCGGCATGGTGATCTTCTACGGGACGATGTCGGCGATCCGCAAGCACTACGACCGCGTCGCCACCGAGATCGCCGCCGCCGAAGGCCCCAGCGACGACAGCGTGCGCCCCTCCCGCGTCCACTCGATCGTCCTGGTCTCCAAGGTCCACAAGCCCACCCTGCGGGCCCTGGCCTTCGCCAAGCTGACCCGCTCGGACACGCTGGAGGCGCTGAGCATCAGCGTCGACCCGGCCGAGACCAAGGCGCTCAAGGCGGACTGGGAGCGCCGCGGGATCAACGTCCCGCTCAAGATCCTCGACTCGCCCTACCGCGAGATCACCCGCCCGGTGGTGGAGTACGTCAAGGGCCTGCGCAGCGAGAACCCGCGCGACGCCGTCAGCGTCTACATCCCCGAGTACGTGGTCGGCCGCTGGTACGAGCACCTGCTGCACAACCAGAGCGCCCTGCGGCTCAAGGGTCGCCTGCTGTTCACGCCCGGCGTGATGGTCACCTCGGTGCCCTACCAGCTGGAGTCCTCGGAGCTGGCCAAGCGGCGGGCCAAGAAGCGCGCCGAGTGGAACGCCCCGGGCGCCGTGCGCCGCGGCCCCGTCGACACCCCGCGCCCGCGTCCGAAGGACACGGCGGGCAAGTAGCATCCGCCGCCCGCCCCCGCGGGTGGTGAACGGCCGGACGAGATCCACGTAAACTGGTGGGTCGGTCGTCCGGCCGTTTCCTTTTTGCCTTCCCTTGATCTCCTGGAGCCTCCCCACCATGACCGAGCAGAACGAGAAGCAGTCACTGGTCGGGGAGGAGTACGAGGTGGAGGTCGGCCCCGTCGCGCACGGAGGCCACTGCATCGCCCGCACCGCCGACGGCCGCGTCCTGTTCGTCCGCCACACCCTGCCCGGCGAGAAGGTCATCGCCCGCGTGACGGAGGGCGAGTCGGACTCCCGCTTCCTGCGCGCCGACGCCATCACCGTCCTGGACCCCTCCAAGGACCGCGTCGAGGCCCCCTGCCCGTACGCCGGCCCCGGCAAGTGCGGCGGCTGCGACTGGCAGCACGCCAAGCCCGGCGCCCAGCGCCGGCTCAAGGGCGAGGTCGTCGCCGAGCAGCTCAAGCGGCTCGCCGGACTCACCCCCGAGGAAGCCGGCTGGGACGGCACCGTCATGCCGGCCGAGGGCGACAAGCTCCCGGCCGGGCAGGTCCCGCAGTGGCGCACCCGCGTCCAGTTCGCGATCGACGAGGACGGCAACGCGGGGCTGCGCAAGCACCGCTCGCACGACATCGAGCTGGTCGACCACTGCATGATCGCGGCTCCCGGCGTCAGCGAGCTGGGCATCGAGAAGCAGGACTGGCCCCAGATGGCCTCCGTCGAGGCCATCGCCGCCTCGGGCTCCGGCGACCGTCAGGTCGTCCTGACCCCGCGCCCCGGCGGCCGCCTGCCACTGGTCGAGCTGGACAAGCCGGTCTCGGTCCTGCGCGTGGAGGAGAAGGACGGCGGGGTCCACCGGGTCCACGGCCGCCCCTTCGTCCGCGAGCGCGCCGACGGCCGTACGTACCGCGTCGGCATGGGCGGCTTCTGGCAGGTCCACCCGCAGGCCGCCGACACCCTGATCAAGGCCGTCATGCAGGGGCTGATGCCGCGCAAGGGCAACATGGCCCTCGACCTCTACTGCGGCGTCGGCATCTTCGCCGGCGCCCTCGCGGAGCGCCTCGGCGACACGGGCGCGGTGCTCGGCATCGAGTCCACGAAGCGCGCGGTGGAGGACGCCCGGCACAACCTGGCCGACTTCCCCCGGGTCCGGATCGAGCAGGGCAAGGTCGAGCAGATCCTCCCGAAGACCGGCATCACCGAGTGCGACCTGGTCGTCCTGGACCCCCCGCGCGCCGGAGCCGGCAAGCAGACGGTCCGCCAGATCGCCGCCCTCACCCCGCGCCGCATCGCCTACGTCGCCTGCGACCCGGCGGCCCTGGCCCGCGACCTGGGCTACTTCAAGGAAAACGGCTACAAGGTCCGCACGCTCCGCGTCTTCGACCTCTTCCCGATGACGCACCACGTGGAGTGCGTGGCGATCCTGGAGCCGGTGGCGAAGGGCGCCTGACCTGCGGTTTCTCGACACTCGTCAGCTGTTTGACCTGTTTCCGTTCACGCAACGCGTGAAGGTCTGTTGGAGCTTGCGAGGGCTGCTTGACCTGCGGTTTCAGTACGGAAAACCGCGGTCGTCGGTAGCGATGTCTGGACACGCCTCAAGCTGCTGACGCTCAAATGACGCACGTTCTGAACCCCCATCACATCGGCCCGGCCACCTCCAAGGACGTGGCCGGGCCGATGTGATGGGGGTGGGGTTGGTAGGTGAGTAGCCCTTTGCTGTCCGAACACCTAAGTAGGTGAGCGGTCCTCGTAGCGGTATCTCTGAGTCACTGCCCGACCTGTGCAAGCCGTTCGAGACTGGGCAGTGGACGACATCGTGGTCCATGGCACTCGTGCTCCGAAGCGAGGCGCCGCCGAATCGTTTCTGACCCTGATCTCTGTGTCCGTGCCCTACGGCTCTTCGGGGGCTGCGCCTACCGGGGCGAAGTCCTGTCTCTGCCTGAGGCGGCAAGCAGGGCACGACGTCCTGAGACGCCACCTCGACGGTGTGGCGCTTCGCGGCTGACGAATGCCAAACGGTGGCACTGACGACGCCAGACACCGCCGCCAGTATCAAGGCCTGCCGTCGTCTCACGTGAGGGATCCGGTATGGAAACGGACCGGACCTTGCAGTGTCGTGCGCGCTCCGTCGAAGTCGGCCAGCCTTGCGGCAACGGTGGCCACCGCAAGACGCTGGGGGAGCGCTGCTGAGAACTTCAGGCCGTGCACCGCCCGGTGGTCGATATCAGGTAGCACCAGGGCGCTTCCGTTGTCAGCATCCAGACGAGCCATTCGCCACATGTCGGCTGTCAGGTCTTCTCGTAGCCGCACGTAGCAGTCCGTCGGCCGTTGAACTGGGTCACTGATCGACGGAAGCGTGGCAGCGAGTGTCGCGTTCGCTCGGTAGCCGGCCCATGTCCACCACCGCACATCCGTTCCGCTCCGGGTGATCAGGGAGCCGTCAGCGTGGGTGATTTGAGGAGCTTCGTCCTCGCGCCACTCAATCAGGCATGCCCCGGCCCGACGGGTGAGAGAAACCAGGGGGTCTGCTCCGAGAAGTACGTCGCGCATCGAGCGGGTCAAGGCGTACGAGAGGCCGGCGAGCGACCCGCCCGTCCACTTGGCGACGCCGCCACCATCGGCAGGCTCGACGAAGGCCCGCTTGCGTCCCCAGTCAATGAACGTCACCTGCCAGCTGCGTCCGCCGAGAAGCAATCGGCGCGGGCCCGGCCGCTCCTCCGTCAACACGGAAGGGTCGGTCTGCCCGATCTCGGTACGACCGGATAGCACCGTGAACTGCGGGGGAGCGGTGAAGGAAGCGGTCAGCTCGATGAAGTGGCGGCGGCCGAATCGCCGCTCCGCCTCGGGACCGATGAAGAGCATGCTGCCGTCCTCGTCGAGGAACCCTTCGTCCACCAGGTGTCGCAGGATGGGAGCCGCCGATCCGTCGAACGGGGCCAGCCCGTTCCACATTCCTTCCCATGTCCGGTTACCGATGCGGTGCTGTTGGAGCGTGGCGGCGAGCAGCTGTTGTGCTACGAGGTGGCGCGGCTGTGGCGGAGGGATCACCGGCTCGACCCAGCCGCGACCCCAGAGCAGCAGGAGAGCGGCGGCCTGTAGCAGGGTGTCCTTGGTGGTGGCGAGGAACAGGCAGTTGCGCGTGGTCCCCGAGCGCCGGCCGGTACGGCCGATGCGCTGAAGGAAGGATGCCACGGTACGGGGCGAGTCGATCTGGATGACGCGGTCCAAGTCGCCCACGTCGATGCCCAGCTCCAATGTGGAGGTGGAGACGATGACGCAGTCGCGTGCCTCCGCGAAGGCCTGTTCCGACCGGGCTCTTTCTTCGGCCGAGAGCGAGGCGTGCGAGAGGAACACCGTCACTTCGCGTGCTCGTAGAGCGGCTCCCAGCTCCTCCACCTGTCGTCTGGACTCGCAGAACACCAGCCGCTTCTCACCCCTGTGCAGAGCTGCGATCAACTTGGACGCGTTGTCGAGGGAGCCCACGTAGTCCAGCTCCACCTCGCCCGGCGGCCGGAGGTTGCCGTTTGCGGCGGCCACGGTCGGGTCGGCAGCGGGCGAGAGCGCGGGCCTCGGCCTCGAGGTCGCGTACGAGGAAGGCGCGGCTGGTCGAGCCGGTGCCCAGACGGCGCCGAACCTGCCAGCGACCGCCGAATACGTCGCCTGCGACGGCTTCGAGCGGGTCCTTCTCGGGGGCTTCCGGGGCCGGAGGAGAGGCGGGGGCCGTGAGGGAGTCCTCAACGAGTTCCAGCATCTCCAGGAACTCGTCGACGGTGGAGAGCCGCTGGCCGGGCCGGTAGGCGGTGGCCGCCTGCACCAAGTCGTCGATGTCCTCGGAGAGGCCGTCCACGAGGGAGCTGGGGCGCAGGCCCTCGCCCGCTTCGAGGCGAGTCAGGAGTTCCGCCTGGCTGGCGGCCGGGGCCTTGCCCGTGACGAGGAGGTAGGTGAGGACGCCGAGGCCGTAGACGTCCAGGTAGACCGGGTCGGCGTTGAGGGCGGTCAGCTCCGGGGCGAGGTAGGGGTCGGAGCCCTCCGGCAGGTGCATCGCCGACAGCGCGGTCGGGGCGAAGCGGGTCATGCCTTGTCCGGAGCTGCCCGTGCCGCTGCGCTGCGTGGCGATCTGCCAGTCGGAGATCTGCAGGTGCGGGGAGAGCCAGGCGGCGTCCTCGCCGATGCTCTGCCCGTCGCGACCGCGGTTGCGCGGCAGGACGTGCACGGAGCGGGCGGCGAGTGCCCGGTGGTGGAGGCGGCTGGAGTGCGCGGAGCGCATCGTCTCGGCCAGCTGGCGGACCAGGGCCATGCGGCCGAGGATGTCGAGCTTCTCTCCGTACTGGAGGAGGTACTCGTCCAGGCGCAGGGTCTGCGGGTGGTAGTCGAAGATCAGGGCAGGGCCCCAGGAATGCCCGGACGGGTCGTACTGCTTGAGCTGGACGACGCCGGGATGACGGAAGCGGCGCAAGACTGCCGCCTCGCGGCGGGCGGCACTCTCCACGGACTGCCGGATGGTGCTGTCCGAGCCGCGCTCGCGCAGGTAGATGCGGACGCGGGCGACCTCGGGGAGCTCAGTGTGCTCGGCCAGGTAGTCCGCCCAGGTCTCGCCGGAGTCGAAGGCCTTTCGCTTCAGCTCGTACGGTCCGACCTTGTACTTGGCGTCGCTGGGGCGGACGCCGACCCGCTCCAGGGCCGTCTTGATCTCGCGGGAGTCGATGGCGGTGATCCGCCGGCGTTCGTCGCGCGGGGGCTCGTTCAGCATCGCCACCAGCTCGGTGACGGTGTACACGCCGTTCTCGTCGTGGGCGGGGAGCCGTACGCGCAGGTCATCGGCGGTGAAGCAGACGGCCTCGGCGACCCAGACACGCTTGCCGTTCTGGCCGAGCAGCCCCGCCAGCTCCTTGGCCTTCTTGTTGACCAGGTGGAGAGGGTTGCCGTGCGGGACGCGGCGACCGTTGGGCGTGGTCTGGACCCAGGTGCCGTTCTCGCTGGTCAGAGCGCCGTGCCAGTTCTTCAGCTCGATCATGCAGACGCCGCCGGGGGTGATGACGAGGAGATCGATCTCGCGTACGTGCCCGGTGTTCGCGGTGAAGGTGAAGTTCGACCAGGCCCGCCACGGGTCGGAGTCCGGAAGTTTCTCGCGGATGGACTCCAAGCCCCGGTGCTCGTGCTCGTACTCGGACTCGGTGACCGTGGTCCACCGGCCTTCCCGCATGTGCGGCCCCCGCTTCGTCACTTCGTTGCTACGCGCTGAGAGCTGACCGGCTCGGCCATCCGGCGGTAGAGAAAGCTCTCCGGAGATCCTAACGGTGGGCGGTGACATCCGGGGCAGCTGCGACGAACCGGGCAGAGAGCTGCCGGGGGGCGTGGCCCCGTGTGATCCGGCCATGATGGCTGTGGTTTCGGCCGACGGCCGTGGCGGTGTACCTGGGCGTTGGGCCGTTCCTTAAGATCACCGGAACTGAATGCGGCCCGACAGGCTTCCGACCAGGACATGCCCCCACCCGCACGAGTCACTCGTGCCCTGGGGGAACCACCTCGTGTCCATGCTCCTGCTCAAGCTCTCGGCCCAGGATCTGCTCACCCTGCATGAACGCCAGCACATGGTGCCGCACCTAGCCGCACGCTGGAGGCACTTCCGCCATGCAAAGGTCTCGGTCTCGGAGCGCTCCGCATGGGCGGAAAGTCTGATCAGTCTGGCGAACGACCTGGTTGACGCGGACCGCGGGAACGTCGAGATGGTCGTCGAGTGCGCAGCCACGACCGCGAAGATCGATCGGCCGCCGCTCATCGATGTTGTGCTGGTCGGGCGTCATCCGCAGGAGAACCGCCCTTCCGTGCAGCTGGTCGAACTGAAACGCTGGTCGACCGTCACCAGAATCGAACAGGCCACCGCAGACTTTGTGGACGTACCGGGGATGGGTAAGAAAAAGCACCCGACGCTGCAGCTGCATGAGCACTTCCTGGACTTCACGGGCAAAACCGGTCCTTTTCAGGGGATGGAAATCGAGTGCGGTGGTTTCGCCTATTTGCACAATGCCACTCAGGACTCGGTGCGTCCGCTCATTGAAGTGGATGCACCGACGGGTGCCTATGCTCGGGTTTACACGGGCGATCAGCGTGAGGAACTGTTCCACAGTCTCAGGAGGAGTTTCGATGCTCAGGGCGGAGCTGCCGAGGCCGAGGCCATGCTCCGTAGCATGGGGCTGCGCAACACCCCGTTGCTCGATGCCATGATCCGATCCCGCGGTGCCGACACGGTTTTCACCCTGCGGGGGCGACAGAAGGAGGCTGCGGACCAGATCCTGGAAAAGGCTGAGAAGGCCATTCCAGGCGACAAGCGTGTCGTCTTCCTCGTGACCGGTGGGCCTGGAACGGGGAAGAGCGCCATCGGTCTGCAGGTCAAGAAGGAACTCGAGGCGCAGGGCCGGACGGTCAAATACGCCAGCGGAAGCCAGGCTTTCAACGGAGCCCTGAGAGAACACGTGGGATACGGGGACGGGAAGTTCAAGAAGACGTTCACCAGCTTCAAGAGCTTCGTCACGACGCCGGACCCGCCCCTGGACGTACTCATCTGCGACGAAGCCCACCGTCTTTGCGAGCGTTCCAAGAACAAGAGGGATGCAAGGAAGTCGGGCACCCGCCCACAGGTGGACGAACTCCTCGACGCGTCACGTCTGTCGGTCTTCTTCCTGGACGAGCGCCAGTCCGTACGTCCCGACGAGGTGGGAACCGCCGATCTGATCAGGGACGCGGCGCACCGCTACGGAGCCCAGCTCGCCACGTACGACCTGCGGGAGCAGTTCCGGTGCGGTGGCAGTGATGCCTACATCCGCTGGGTACACGCCCTGCTCGGGTTGTCGGAGGACGCGCCGGAGCGTTGGAGGCCCGACGGCCTCATGCACGTGGAGGTCGCGGACACCCCCCAGGAGCTCGAGCAGATCATCCGGACCGAGGTCGAGGCAGGTGCTTCCGCACGCATGGTCGCGGGGTACTGCTGGCCCTGGAACAACCCCCAGGGCAAGGAGAAGAGGCTGGAAGCCGATGTGCGCATCGGGGACTGGCACCGCCCGTGGAACGCGAAGGGCGAGACCTTTTGCGCGGACGGAGCACCCCCGTCGAGGATCTGGGCGGTGAACGACGGCGGCCTCGGCCAGATCGGCTGTATCTACACGGCGCAGGGCCTGGAATGGGACTGGTGCGGTGTGATTATGGGCGAGGACATGGTGCGCCGAGGTGGTAAATGGGAGTTCCGTCGGGGAAAGAAGCGCAAGGAGGCGCCCGAGTCCAAGATCTGGCGCGTGGCTCAGCCTGGATCGTTCGATCCCGACGTCAAGGCATCCGGCGTTGGTCCCGATGAATTCGCGCTACTCGTACGCCAGGCTTACCACGTGCTCATGACCCGCGGCAGCCGCGCGACGGTGCTGTACTCGACGGACGAGGAGACCCGCGCCCATTTGAAGGAACAAGTGGGTCCCGTGGAGATCCATGGACTCCGTCCCACCATGCAGAATCGGCAGGCGTCGGATCGCCGCGCGCGTGAAAACCGGCCGAACAGGCGGGGAGGCGAAGCCGGCAAATCGAAGGGGCAGAGTCCTGATGTCCTGTTCTGACAGGGACGACCGACGATGTGGTGGCGGGCTCGCCGGGCCCGCCACACACCTGCGTCAGAAGAGCAGGTTCGCCACCGCGGTCAGGGCCGCCACCAGAAGACTGGAGACGACTCCGGACACGGTGTCGATCAGGATCTCGCGGATCCGGTCACGACGCGCAGGCTTGTACTCGGTGTTGGACATGCCAGCCCCCAGGTGGGTGAGCTCCGAATGGCAGGGGGCGCCCTACCGGGTAGCCACGCTCGCGTCGTGCGTTACCGCACGACGGGCACAACCATTCGTCACTCACGGCCTGTCAGGCCTCATGCATGAACCACAGCCTCGTACCCTCCGGGAAGGTGCGCAGCGAGATCATGGTATCCGTTGACCGGTCCGGCGGTCAGGGAATTAGCGAGCGGAGCTTCTGACGGGTTTCGGGGTCCGTCGAGTAGACGACCGTTCCGATCATGCCTCGGGTGAGGAGCACCTTGTACGTGTTGCGGATGAGTCGGTCGACGTCCTCGTCCGGCGTGGCCCTCGTGAAGGAGGGGTCCTTC
The DNA here is from genome assembly GCF_044741845.1 of Streptomyces sp. NPDC088097. Classification (NCBI taxonomy): domain Bacteria; kingdom Bacillati; phylum Actinomycetota; class Actinomycetes; order Kitasatosporales; family Streptomycetaceae; genus Streptomyces; species Streptomyces sp. NPDC088097. Next base: position 617,073 of record NZ_JBIUTJ010000004.1, on the reverse strand, counting down.
GAGGCGGCGCGATCGACCACCCATCGGTCGGTCCGCCAGACCAGGTCCGGGCCCATGATCACGCCCGACCAGTCGTACTCGAAGCCCTGAGCCGTGTACACGCAGCCGACCTGGCCGACGCCGGCCGGATCGGTGGCCCAGAGTGGAGCCGGCGGTGCTCCCAGAATGGATCGGTCCCCGTACAGGTTCCACGGCTTCGACCAGTCGCCGATGACCACATCAGCAGGGAGCGTCGTCATCGCCGAAGTGATCTTCGTGGTCCACCTCCAGCAGTAGCCGGCGGAAAGCCGGGCGCCGTACCCTTGCGCGCGCTTGCCGTCCAGGAAGGCCTCCAACTCCTGAGGGCTGTCCAGCGTCAGCAGTTGTACCTTGCCATCCGGCTCCCACTCGATCGGCCCCTCGCCCTCCAGGCCGAGGAGACCGGTCACCCACCGCAGGTAGGCATCGCTGCCTCCGCACCGGAACTGGCTGTCCAGCTCCACCAGTGTGAAGTCCACCTTCTGCTCGGCCGCGGCCTGCCTGATCTGCTCGACGGTGCCCATCTCGCCGGGACGCACCACCTGGTGCTGATCGAGGAGGAACACCGGGACACGGGCCGCGTCGATCAGCTCCGATACCTGTGGGCGCCCGGAGCGCAGCGAGGCCTTGGTGTAGCGATTGGCAGAGGTCTTGCGGAGCCGGTGCGCCTCGTCGCAGACGAGCACCTCGATATCGTTGGGCTCGGCCTCCATGAAGCTGTTGAAGTAGCGGAACAGGCGCTGGACCTCGGGCTTGCGGGCGCCCGCGACCTTGCGCATGGTTTTCGTGAACGACTGCGATCCGGTGGCATGGAGAGCAGGCACACCGCGCCGGTACAGGTCGCCGAGCACGGAGAGGGCGATCACGCTCTTGCCGGATCCGGGCCCGCCGGTCACGACGACGACCTGCTTGTTGTTGCGGCGTTGCGCTTTGCGGACGGCCGCCATCACAGTCTCGTAGGCGAGCCGCTGCTCGTCGAGCAGTACGAACTGTTCCCGGTCGCGGACCTCGTCCGCAGCCACGGCCATCAGCTGCTTGGACGGCCGGACCCTGGCTTGCAGGAGGTCGTCGGCGGCGGCAGCACCGGGTTTCGCGGCCAGCCTCAAGCGCAGGTAGTCGAGGAACGCACCGCGCTGATCGGCGGTGAACATGCGGCCGCGGTGGTCCTCTTCGACCTCGCGCAACCCGGCGACCCTGACCTCGGCTGCATTGTGCAGGAACACCACTCCGGAGACGGAGCCGGGGTTCTGCTCGAGAGCCCCGTTGAAGGAAACCAGGTAGTCGCAGTAGCCCCGTACCTGCTCGATGGGGTTCAGCACGGGCTCGCCGTAGGAGGGCACGCTGCACCGCAGCGGGTCGTCGTCCACGGGCTGGGCCTCGGTCCACTGCTTGAGCTCCACGACGACGTACGACGGCTCGCCGGATACCGGATGCACCCCGGCCAGTACCACGTCCGCGCGCTTGCTCGTCAGTGGCAGCCCGTACTCCAGCAGCATCTCGACCTCACCGAGACCCGCTTCGATCAGAGCGTGTGTGAGCGCGGGAATGCTCCGCTCCCAGGAGTGGACCTCGGCAGCGTGCGGCCTGTAGCCGTGCCGGTGAAGGAAGTTCTCACTGAGAAGCTCCGCCAGCCGTCCCTCAAGGGCAGTGCGGTTGGCCAAGGACGCGGCGGATTCACGGAACAGCAAGAAATCGCCCCCAGGCAGCACGGAGTAACTCGTGCGGGTGGGGGCATGTCCTTCTGTTCCACGGAGGTGGAACGGAAGCCCGGCGGGCCGCTGAGATGGTCAACGTCATCTTATGGCAGTGCGTGGATCATGCAGCCGGACGAGGAACCACGGTCCGGGCCATGGGACCCCTGGGGCGGCGGTGCTGTTCGTGGCGCTGCGTGAAGGGTGAGCACACAGGATCGGGCGCTTCTCCGGCGGCTTGGCCGATGGCCGAAAGGGCGCTCTTTCCTGGCGTGCCATGACTGCCCACCCTGATGCCAGAGGCGTAGGGGCGTGAGAAGCGTCGAAGGGGGAACCGCCATGGCCGGACCGCTGTACGTTCCCGTTCTGCCGACCCGGCCGCATGCGGTCAGTGCCTACGCTCGGCTCCGGCCGGACGTTCAGAACGCGTTGACGCCCGTCTGGAATCTGCCGCCACACCCCGGGCTTTCACCGACCGAGCTGGCTGCGAAGGTACGCCAGGACCTGGCCACGGTGTCCCGGGCCCAGCGGTACCGCCCCGCCTGGCTGGACGCCCCTTTCGCGGGTGAGGAGGAAGTACCTGTACTCGCCGAGCTGATGTCGGAAGCGAGCGCGTTCGGGCTGCTGCGCCCGGTGACCGGGCCTGGAAGGCCCGAGGAGCAGCAGGCCATGGCACTCGCGACGGCCCGGACGGCCGGTGACGGGCTGGGTGTACGCGTCCGGGTTCCGGGGGAATGGGACGGCCGTACCAGCGACGATGTACGCCATCTGCTCGAACGGGCTGATCCGGTGGTCCGGGTGGATCTCCTCCTGGACCTGGGCGCCGTACGGGCCGACAGACCCGACGCCGGCAAGGAAGCACTGCGTGCGCTGGACTGCCTCATCCCGCTGGCGCCCTGGCGAACCGCCGCTGTGCTCAGCGGCGGCTTCCCCAACGTCACTGCCGACATGCTGGAGCACGGATTGTGTGAAGTTCCGCGAACGGATCGGAACACGTGGCACGAGATAGCCGCCGGCGGCCGCGCGTATCGTGAGCTGCTCAGCTACGGCGACTACGGAGTGCAGCCCGCCGAAGCCATCAGCCGGCCCCCTCGCTCGGCCGGGGGTGGACCGCCCTGGGGCTTTCTGCGCTACACGCTCGACGAAGCCTTCGTCCTCGGGAGGCTGCTCGCGTCGGGCGATGGCCGGGCCGTACACAACCGTGCAACTGCCCACGAGTTCTTGGCGTATCCGGGCTTCCGCGGGCCGACTGCCAGCAGTGGCGAAACCTGGCTGCGTGACTGCGCGCTCGGTCTCGGCGCACAGGGAACGGGCAACTTCGGCACGTGGCTGTGCGTGGGCAACGTGCAGCACATGACCTACGCAGCGCGGTACGTGTGACCTGCAGGGATCCTTGCTCCCAGCGTGGAGGGCATCATCGAGCTACTCGTTGCGGGATCACCCCGCGGGCGTGGCCGGGAGGCGTGAACAGGCGGCCCGCGACAGGGGGGCTACAGGCCGTGCTGGTCTAGCCGTGTCGTGAGCTTTCGCTTGCGTTTTTGGGCGGTGCGCAGAGTGGTCATGTAGGTGGTGAATGCGTCCTCCGTGCCGAGGGCTCGGTGGCAGGCGCGGGCGCTGAGGAGCAGTTCCGTCAGGTGCTCGTACGTGGTGTCGCCGGTGCGGGTGAGGAGCGGGACGATGAGGCGGAGGTAGACCGCCAGGGCGTCGGCGGGGCGGTCGTCCCGGGTGAGGTCGGCGAGGGTGAGCCACTGGCGGCCGTCGGCGTAGCCCGCCGAGGCCGCTTCCCAGGCCGCGTCGTGGTCGCCGTCGTCGAGCAAGGCGTCGACCAGGGCCGAGCCTGTGGGGCCGGGGCTCTTGCGGGGCCGGGCGTCCGCGCGGAGCAGCTCCCGTGCTCGGGTCCGTTCGGTCTCGTCCCAGCAGCCAGCCGTGCGGGCTGCCGTGCGGAGGTCCTGGTATGCCGCCAGGGAGCGACGGTGCAGCAGCGCGTCGCGGCGGATCGGGATTACGTCGGCGCCACGGCCGGCCCGGGTGTAGCGCTCGCATACGAAGTCCGACAGGCGACTGTCGGGGCCGTGGTTGGGTTCGGCCTCACGTAGGCCGCGTTCCGCCCACTCCAGGGCCTCTGCCGGGCGGCCGGCCCGCTCCAGCTCCTGGGCGATCAGCAGGTGCGTGGCGCCCGATGGGGCCAAGTCCGCCGCCTGGAACTCGATCAGCGCGTCCACGCTGCCTTCGGCGCGCATCAGCTGTTCCATGAGGTACTTCTCCGCCCAGCCCTTCGGGTTGTCGCGCAGGGCCCCGGCGGCCCATTCGTGAGCCCGTGCCAGGCCCGCCGCGCCCAGGGCGTCCGCGTAGTCGGGCAGCAGGATGTCGGTGGCGTCGCTCAGGTCGCCAAGGAGATGGTCCACCAGCCAGTCGGCGGTCCGGGCCGGGTCGGGGCGAGCCGTTCGGTAGGCTTCGAGGTGCGCTGCGGCGAGCTCGGTCGCCACGCTCCCGATGACTCCGTCCGAGTCGTCGATCTCTCCGTACGTTCGAGCGAGGGCCTCGATCGCGTCCCGTGCCACCTCTACTGCTTCCGTTGCCCGGCCGGTCTCCGTCAGAGTGCGCAGAGCCGACACGGCCTCTGCCGCCTGCAGCCCGTAGGCGTGGGCGTCCGCGTACTCGACGTAGCCGTACCGGGCGAAGGGCCGGGTGTCGAGCAGACCAAGGATGCGCTCGCGGACGGCGCCGAGGTCGTCTCTGGCAGTGGCCGCGCGAAGTTCCAGTCGGTGGCGCAGGTCGCGGTCGTCCGCGATGTGCTCTTTCAGCAGAGAAAGCAGTTCGTCTCGGCTGCGGGATTCCAGCCAGGTGGTGAGCTGCCGGCCGCGAGACGTAGCGGCGGCCCGGTGCCTGGGAACCGAATCTGCTTGTTGCAGGACCGTCAGTGCCACCGCCACGCAGTGCTTGCAGAAGTTGCCCTCCTGCCCGTAGGGGCAATCACATCGGCCGGTGAGTCCCTTCGCTTTTTCCGTCAGCTCGACCTCGTACGCGTCGGTGCCGTCCACGGTCGCGGTGATCGACCTCTCGCCGATCTCCATCGCATACACCGAGGACACATAGGCGAGGCCACGCTCGAACGATCGGGACCCCGCCAGTCGACGTAGCTCGTCTTCGTCGAACCTCAGCACCTTGTTCATAGCTCTTATTGAATGGGATCTGGCACGTGTGCGGCTGTGGTCGGGGAACTTTCGTCGCTGGGCTTGTGTCGACCTCGGTTTTCTGGCTCGTCCCATCAAGGTGGCCCGTGACGCTCGTTTGACGCACGGCCGCACCGGCCAGATCGCCGAGTCCACTCTGACCTGCGGGTTTCCTGACCTCTAGGGCTGCGTACTTCTTCCCGATGACGCACCACGTGGAGTGCGTCGCGATCCTGGAGACGGTCAAGGCAGACGCCTGACCTGAGGTTTCCCGCCTCGTCTCGGTTCATCGGCCCGGCCGCGTCTTCGGACGGGGCCGGGCCGACCGTTTTGCGTGCGGCGTGCGGGTCTCGGGGCGGGGGCTGGGGGTGTCCGGTGTTGCCGGGGTGTTCACGGGGGGTGCACATGTGGACGTTCCGGCCGATCAGCGGACGGCGTGGGGCGACAATGGGGCGTCGTTGCCGGGGGGTTCGGGAGGGGACGGGCGTGCACGCTCAGGAGACCACGTTCAGCAAGCTGGTCCAGGGGGAGCAGCAGTTTCAGGTGCCGCTCTACCAGCGCACCTACAGCTGGCAGCGTGACGAGCTTCGGCAGTTGTGGGACGACGTGCAGGAGTTGGTCGAGGACCGACTGGAAGGGCGCCCCGGGTCCGGGCACTTCCTCGGGTCGGTGGTGCTGGCGCCCGAGCGGGTCGTCGCGGGCGGGATGCGGCGTTGGCTCGTCGTCGACGGGCAGCAGCGGATGACCACCCTGATGCTGGCGTTCACCGCGCTTCGGGACCACCACCGCGGTCGGGGGGCGGCGAAGAAGGCCGCCCGCATCAACGACCTCATCCTCGTCAACACCTACCAGGACGGTCACGACGGCTACCGGTTGCTGCCGACGCAGGCGGACCGCGAGGCGTACACGGCCTGTGTGGACAGCCTTCCGAAGGCCGGCGGGGCCGGGAACGTCGGCGCGGCCTACCGTTTCTTCGTCGCCGCCTTGGCCGAGGGGAGCGAGAGCGGGGGCGAGGCGTGGGCGGACGCGGTCGAGTCCGTGCTCGGGGAGTGCCTCTCGATCGTCGCGATCACCGCCGCCGAGGGCGACAACGTCTACCGCATCTTCGAATCCATCAACAACACCGGAGTGGGGCTCAGTCAGAGCGACCTGCTGCGCAACTACCTCTTCATGTGCCTCCCGAACCGGGGCGAGGACGTCTACCGCAAACGGTGGCTTCCCATGCAGGACCTGCTGGGCCCCGCGCATCTTGAGCTGCTGGTGTGGCTGGACCTCGTCGTCGGCGGGAACAGCCGGGCCCGGCAGAGCGAGATCTACCGGGACCAGAAGAAGCGCCTGGAGCCGCTGAGCGGGGACGAGGCCGCGCTGGAGGCCGTGATCGCCCGGCTCTCGCTGCGCGCCGATCGCCTGATGCGCATCCTTGAACCCGAGCGGGAGAATGACCCGGGCCTGCGGGCGGTGTTGGAACGGTGGTCCCGCTGGGGAGGGCAGACCCACTATCCGCTGGCCCTGTACCTCCTCGACCTCGTGGACGAGCGCAGGACCACGGCCACGGAAGCGGCCGAGGCGCTCGGCTACGCGGAGAGCTATGTGGTGCGGCGCCTCTTCGCCGGTCTGTCCACGACGGGTAGCAACCGGGTCTTCATGGAACTCCCCAAGGAGCTGGACAAGGACGGCTCCCCGGCCGAGGCGGTACGCCGCTTCCTCTCGCGTGCCCGCACGGGCGCCCGTGCGTGGCCCGGCGACGACGCCGTTCGCGAGGCGATCCGCACCCGCCCCTTCTACAAGACCGGCCGTGGCAACCAGCGCTTCCAGATCCTGCGGCGGCTGGAGGAGAGCCACGGATCGAGCGAACCCGTCGACTACGACAAGGCCCCGCTCACCGTGGAACACGTGCTGCCGCAGCGCCCCGCGCAGCAGTGGTTCGAGCTGTTGGCCGAAGAAGCGGCCGACGGTGAGAGCCCGGAGGAGATCCACAACCTCCTCGTGCACACCCTCGGCAACCTCACCCTCTCCGGCGAGAACGCGCGGCTGTCCAACCACCCCTTCCACCGCAAGCAGGAACTGCTCGACTCCAGTGCGCTGCGGATGAACCAGAACATCGCCGCGCAGGATCGCTGGGGCCGCGCGGAGATCATCGCTCGGGCCGATGAACTGGCCTCCCGCGCGGTCAAGTTGTGGCCCGGACCGCTGGAGGGGTTCGTACACGCGGACGACGAGTGGGCCGGTTGGCGGGAGCTGAGGGAGACCCTGCTCGCCGTCCCGGCGGGGACCTGGACCTCGTACGGTGAACTGGCCGCCCTGATCGGTACGAGCGCCATCGCCGTCGGCAACCACATCGCGGCCCGGACGGGCCTGCACTGCGCCTACCGGGTGCTGACCGCCGACGGTCGGATCGCGGGTGGCTTCCGGTGGACCGACGAACGGCACACCGGGGACCCCAAGATGGTGCTGGAGGCCGAGGGCGTGCCCTTCGACGAGAACGGCCGGGCGTCGAAGGCCCACCGCCTGAGCAGCGCCGACCTGGCCGTCCTGACGGGCAAGGAGTTCCCGGAGGACAGCTCGGCGGGGACGCCGGCCGCGTCGACGAACGGCGGTGACGAAGCCGCAGTCCGCTTCGAGGCGTTGCTGCGCAGGAACCAGACCCCGGAGGTCGCCGAAGGAGTTCTGGGCGCGCTCCGGTTCTGGGAGGAACAGGGTGGCTACCGGGTCCACGGCAAGGCGAGCGAGACCAGCTGCTTCCCGACCGTGGACGCGGGCGGGCCCGAAGGGGCGCGGGCCCTGTGGCCGATCGGCATCTACCCGGTGAGCGGCACGGTGGAGGTCGTCTTCCAGTACCTGAAGCGGCGCCCGCCCTTCGATGACGAGCCCCTGCGCCGCGGCCTGATGGAGCGCTTCAACTCCATCGACGGCATCGACCTGGCCGAGGCAAAGCTCGACCTGCGCCCCTCCTTCCCGCTGGAGGTCTTCGGGGCTCACGGAGACGAGATCCGTTCCGTCCTGGAGTGGTTCGCCCAGGCGGTCACCCTGTCCCAGGCCCGCCGTCCGATCGACGGTGGCGGCGGTCCGCTCGCGATCTGACCGGTTCAGGGGGCCACCGGGAGGCCCGTGGGTTCCTTGATGCGTTTCATGATGATCTGGGAGTTGACCTCCGTCACGCCCGACAGGGCCGTGAGTTGTTCGATCCAGAGGCGTTCGTACGCGCGGAGGTCCGCCACCGCGATGCGCAGGAGGCAGCCGGGGCTGCCGAAGAGGCGGTAGGCCTCGATGACGTCGGGGATGTCCTGGAGGGCGGCCTCGAAGGCCTCGACCGCCGCGCGGTCGCGGCGGACCTCGACCGAGACGAGGACCTCGAAGCCGCGGCCGACCGCCTCGGGGTTGATCACCGCGTGGTAGCCCTGGATCACCCCGTCCTGTTCGAGCTGGCGCACGCGGCGCATGCAGGGGGAGGGGGTCAGGCCCACGCGCTGGGCCAGTTCCTGGTTGCTGAGGCGGCCGTCGCGCTGGAGCTCGCGCAAGATTTCCAGGTCAATGGAGTCCATGGCGCAATTATCCGCCACCTGTGTGAACAGGTGCGACCAAATAGGCAATCGTGTTGCGCGTAGATCTCACTATCATTGCCCTCTCTGGAATACGTGTGCGACGGATGGATGGGGAAGGGTGGCCATGGGACGCATCGTCGTCATCAGCACCGGCGGGACGATAGCCAGCCGGTGGCAGGGCTCCGGATTCGCGGCCGATGCCGACGGCAGCGAGGTGATGGCCACCGCGCCGCTCCCCGAGGGCATCGACGTCGAGGTCGTGGACCTGTTCAGCGTGAACAGCCCCCGCCTCACCACCGCGCACCAGCTGACCCTGCTGCGCACCGTGCATGAGGTCCTCGCCGACCCCGACGTGGACGGGATCGTCGTCACCCACGGGACCGACACCCTGGAGGAGTCGGCCTTCCTGGTCGACCTGCACCACCACGACGCCCGCAGTGTCGTCTTCACCGGATCGCAGCTCCCGATGGGCGCCGCCGACGGGGACGGGCCCGGGAACCTCTACGACGCCCTGCTCACCGCCGCCACCACGCGCGGACTCGGCGTCCTGATCACCTTCGCCGGACGGGTGCACGCCGCCCGTGGCACCGTGAAGACGCAGGCCGTGGCCCTCGACGCCTTCGCCGACCCCTCCAAGGAACTGCTCGGCAAGATCGGCTTCGGTAAGGTCACCATGCTGCGCCGCCCCCAGCGGCCCGCGGCCCTCGCGCTGCCCGCCATGCCGGAGCTGCCGCCGCGCGTGGACATGGTGATGCACCACGCCGACGGCGACCCGGTGCTGTTCAACGCCGCCGTGGAGGCGGGGGCCGGCGGGATCGTGCTCGTCGGGACCGGCGCGGGCAACGCGACCCCGGAGATCGTCGAGGCGGTCGCCGCGGCCGTGGAGCGCGGGGTGCTCGTCGCGCTGACCACCCGGGTCCCCGCCGGGCCCGTCACCGAGATCTACACGCACGGCGGAGCGGTCGACCTGGTCGCCGCCGGCGCCGTGCCCACCGGCACGCTGCGGGCCGGGCAGGCGCGGATCGCCGTACTGTCCGCGCTGCTCGCCTCCGAGGACCCCGCCGAGCGCGTCCGTGTGCTGGGACGGGTGCTGGGCGCCGACGGGTCCGTGCTCGTCCAGGCCTGAGGGAGGCCGCGCGGTCGGCGGCTACGTGCCCGTGAACGCCGACAGGATGCGGTCCGCCGCCGAGGTGGCCGTCGCCGTGCCGCCCCGGACCTCCGCCTCCAGGGTCGGCGCGAGGGACCGTACCGCCGGATCCGAGCGGAGCCGGTCCAGGAGGGTGTCGCGGACCATCGACCAGGTCCACTCCACCTGCTGATCGGCCCGCTTGGCCGCCAGCCGGCCACCCGCCTCCAGCACGGCGCGGTGCTGTTCGAGCCGGTCCCAGACCTCGTCGAGGCCGATGGACTCGCGGGCGCTACAGGTGAGGACGGGCGGGGTCCAGGCGGCGTCGACGGGGTGCATCAGCCGGAGCGCGCCCGCCAGTTCGCGGGCCGCCGCCTTCGCCTCGCGCTCGTGCGGGCCGTCCGCCTTGTTCACGGCGAGCACGTCGGCGAGTTCCAGCACGCCCTTCTTGATGCCCTGGAGCTGGTCGCCGGTACGGGCGAGGCTCAGGAGCAGGAAGGAGTCGACCATCCCGGCGACGGTGGTCTCCGACTGCCCGACGCCGACGGTCTCGACGAGGACCACGTCGTAGCCCGCCGCCTCCATCACGATCATGGACTCGCGGGTGGCCTTCGCGACCCCGCCCAGGGTCCCGGCCGAGGGCGAGGGACGTACGAAGGCGGCGGGATCGACCGCGAGGCGTTCCATCCGGGTCTTGTCGCCCAGGATGGAACCGCCCGTGCGCTTGGACGACGGGTCCACGGCCAGGACGGCGACCCGGTGGCCCCGTGCGGTCAGCATCGTGCCGAACGCGTCGATGAACGTGGACTTGCCCACGCCCGGCACCCCGCTGATGCCGATCCGGCGCGCACGCCCCGAATGCGGCAGGAGTTGCGTCAACAGGCCCTGGGCCAGGGACCGGTGTTCGGCGCGGGTGGACTCGACGAGGGTGATGGCGCGGGCGATCTGGGCGCGCTTCCCGTCGAGCACGCCCTTCGCGTACACGTCGATGTCGATCTTCGGGGGCATCCGGGCGGCCGCCTACAGCTCGTGGCCCAGTGCCGCGGCCAGCCGCGTCACCAGGTCGTGGGCCGCGTCCGGGATGACCGTGCCGGGCGGGAAGACCGCCGTGGCGCCCATCTCCAGGAGCGTGGGCACGTCGGCGGGCGGGATGACCCCGCCGACCACGATCATGATGTCCTCGCGCCCCTCCGCCGCCAACTGCTCGCGCAGCGCCGGTACGAGGGTCAGGTGGCCGGCCGCGAGGGAGGACACGCCGACCACGTGGACGTCCGCCTCGACGGCCTGGCGGGCCACCTCCTCGGGCGTCTGGAACAGCGGGCCGACGTCCACGTCGAAGCCGAGGTCGGCGAAGGCCGTGGCGATCACCTTCTGGCCGCGGTCGTGCCCGTCCTGGCCCATCTTGGCGACGAGGATGCGGGGCCGCCGGCCCTCGGCCTCCTCGAACCGGTCCACCAGGGCGCGGGTGCGCTCGACGGACGGGGACTCGCCTGCTTCGTTGCGGTACACACCGGCGATGGTACGGATCTGCCCGGCGTGCCGGCCGTAGACCTTCTCCAGGGCGTCCGAGATTTCGCCGACGGTGGCCTTGGCGCGGGCGGCGTTCACGGCGAGGGCCAGCAGGTTGCCCTCCATCCCCGGTCCGGCCCCGCGCTCCGCGGCGTTGGTCAGGGCGCGCAGTGCGTCCTGGGTGACGTCCTCGTCGCGCTCCTCGCGCAGCCGGCGCAGCTTGGCGATCTGCTGGGTGCGCACGGAGGAGTTGTCGACCTTGAGGACGTCGATCTGCTCGTCGGTCTCCACCCGGTACTTGTTCACGCCGATCACGGGCTGGCGGCCGGAGTCGATGCGCGCCTGGGTGCGGGCGGCGGCCTCTTCCACGCGGAGCTTGGGGATGCCGGCGTCGATGGCCTGCGCCATGCCGCCCGCCGCCTCGACCTCCCGGATGTGCTGCCAGGCCCGGCGCGCGAGGTCGTACGTCAGCTTCTCGACGTACGCGCTGCCGCCCCAGGGGTCGATGGAGCGGCCGGTGCCGGACTCCTGCTGGAGCAGGAGCTGGGTGTTGCGGGCGATGCGCGCGGAGAAGTCCGTCGGCAGGGCCAGGGCCTCGTCGAGGGCGTTGGTGTGCAGGGACTGGGTGTGGCCCTGGGTGGCGGCCATCGCCTCGATGCAGGTGCGCGTGACGTTGTTGAAGACGTCCTGCGCGGTCAGCGACCAGCCCGAGGTCTGCGAATGGGTGCGCAGGGAGAGCGACTTGGCGTTCTTCGGGTCGAACTCCTTGACCAGGCGCGCCCACAGGAGGCGGGCGGCGCGCAGCTTGGCGACCTCCATGAAGAAGTTCATGCCGATCGCCCAGAAGAACGACAGGCGCGGCGCGAAGGCGTCCACGTCCAGCCCGGCGCCCTGCCCGGCCCTCAGGTACTCGACCCCGTCCGCGAGGGTGTAGGCGAGTTCGAGGTCGGCCGTGGCCCCGGCTTCCTGGATGTGGTAGCCCGAGATGGAGATGGAGTTGTAGCGGGGCATCTTCTGCGAGGTGAACGAGAAGATGTCCGAGATGATCCGCATCGAGGGCTTCGGCGGATAGATGTAGGTGTTGCGGACCATGAACTCTTTGAGGATGTCGTTCTGGATGGTCCCGGCGAGCTTGTCGGGGGAGACGCCCTGCTCCTCCGCCGCCACGATGTAGAGGGCGAGGACCGGCAGCACCGCGCCGTTCATCGTCATCGACACCGACATCTTGTCGAGGGGGATCCCGTCGAAGAGTTGGCGCATGTCGTAGATCGAGTCGATCGCCACGCCCGCCATGCCGACGTCGCCCGTCACGCGCGGGTGGTCGCTGTCGTAGCCGCGGTGCGTGGGCAGGTCGAAGGCGACCGACAGACCCTTCTGCCCGGAGGCGAGGTTGCGCCGGTAGAAGGCGTTGGACTCCTCGGCCGTGGAGAAGCCGGCGTACTGCCGGATCGTCCAGGGCTGGTTGACGTACATCGTCGGGTACGGGCCGCGCAGGTACGGGGCCGAGCCCGGGTAGGTCCGCAGGAAGTCCAGGCCCTCCAGGTCGCGGCCGGTGTACAGCGGCTTGACGCCGATGCCCTCGGGGGTCTCCCAGAGCAGGTCGCCCGTGGCGGTCCCGGTGGACTCCTTGACCGCGGCCCGCCACCCGTCCTCGGTGGGCGCCGCGGACGGGCCGCCGTCCAGGGGCAGTTCGGAGAAGTCGGGGATGCTGCCGGCGCTGCTCAAGACGCCACTCCCATGCGGTCGAGGGTGGAGGACAGTACGGCGATGGCGTCGCAGCCCGCGTACACGTACGCGTCGACGGCGTCGGCCGAGGTGCCGGGCCGGCCGGCGAGGAACACGTTCGTCGCGCCGGCCTCGCGCAGGGCCGCGGCCACCGCCCCGGCCTGCTCCTCGTACAGCGCGTCGTTGGAGCACAGGACCGCGGTGCCGTCGGCGCCACTGGCCGCGTACGCGGCGGCGGCGGTCTCCGGGGTGACGGAGACCGGGTCGTGCACCGGCTCGATGCCGCCCGCCTGGAAGAGGTTGGACGCGAAGGTCGCGCGGGCGGTGTGCGCCGCCGCCGGGCCGAGGGCGGCGAGGAAGATCCGGGGCCGGGCGCCGGTGGCGGCCAGGTGGGCGTCGCTCCGGGCGCGCAGGGCCTCGTAGGCCTCGTCGCGCCGGACCCGGGGCAGTCCGCCGAGGGGGGCGGCCGGCGCGGGTTCGCGGACGACGGGCTTCTCCGACAGCAGCGGGAACTCGCTGACGCCGGTGATCGGTTCGCGGCGCGTGGCCAGCTTCTTGGAGCGCGTGGCCCAGGTGGCGGCCAGCCGGTCCGCGACCAGGCCCGAGCGCAGGGCGGCGGGCAGGCCGCCCGCCCGCTCGACGGTCTGGAAGAACTCCCAGGCGGCGTGGGCCAGTTCGTCGGTGAGGGTCTCCACGTAGTAGGAGCCGCCGGCCGGGTCGATGACCCGGGCCAGGTGGGACTCCTCCAGCAGGACGGTGGAGGTGTTGCGGGCGATCCGGCGGGCGAAGGCGTCCGGCAGGCCCAGCTCGCTGTCGAAGGGGAGCACGGTGACGCAGTCCGCGCCGGCCACGCCCGCCGCCATGGAGGCGACGGTGGTGCGCAGCATGTTCACCCAGGGGTCGCGGCGGGTCATCATCACCGGCGAGGTGACCGCGTGTTGACGCTGGGCGCCGGCGGCGGGGGCCCCGCAGGCCTCGGCGATCCGGGACCAGAGGCGGCGCGCGGCACGGAACTTGGCGATGGTCAGGAACTGGTCCGCGGTGGCGGCGTAGCGGAACTCCAGCTGCCCGAGGGCCTCTTCGATGTCGAACCCGGCCCCGGTCAGGGCGCGCAGGTACGCGACCCCGGTGGCCAGGGACAGGCCGAGCTCCTCGCCGGCCGAGCCGCCCGCCTCGTGGTAGGGCAGGGCGTCGACCGTCAGGGCGCGTACGCCCGGCCAGGCGCCGGTGACCTCACGGGCCAGGGTGGCGGCCCCGTCGAGGTCGAGGGCCTCACCGGTGCGGGCCTCGTGGCCCAGCGGGTCGATGCCGAGCGAGGCGAGGGCGGCCTCGGGGGCCACCCCGCGGTCGGCGTACAGGGCCAGCAACGCCCGCGCCGCCGGGGCGTATTCGGCTCCGGGGTCGAGGGCGATCGGCGCGAGGTCGAGGTAGACCCCGGCCAGGGCGCGGCCGAGTCCGTCGACCGGGATGCCGGTGGAGCCCACGGTCAGCCAGAGGGAGGTGGTGCCGTTCTCCAGGTCGGCGAGGGCCGCCTCGTTGACGCGTACGGGGTCGCTGCCCGCGATCCGCTGGCGCACGTCCCAGCCGGAGGCGCTGGTGCCCTCGGGGGTGCCGCCGCGGACGAAGGGGGCGAAGCCCGGGAAGCCGGTGTCGGGGCCCTCCCCGTCGGGGCGTGCCGTGTACAGCGGGCGGGTGGTGAGCCCGTCCTCTAGCGTCGTGGACAGAGCCGCTTCCGCCGCCTCGCCGGATACTTCCTTGCCCGACTTGCGCAGTACGCCTTCCACCAGGCGCTGCCACTGCTCATGCGTCGTGTCAGGAAACTCGGCGGCCAGGGAGAGCCCGTCGTCAGGCAGGACCGTCATGGCTCGAATGCTAGGGGGGCCGCTCAACCGAGACCATAACCGCCGGATGTGATCTCGCACTCCCAGGTCAGGGGGTGGTGACCGGGCGGTCCGGGCGCGGCGGGAACCGCTTTGCGCAGGTCGGCGGGGCGTGGCGGCGCGGTCGCCGGCCGCTCGACGGCGCTGCTGCGGGACGGCGTTCGAGCGGCGCTCGAAGGGGCGCGGGGCGAAGATCGAGTGACGGCCGGGCGGTGATCGAGCGGAGCGCCGCCGGAGTTCGAGCGCGCGGCGGTGAGCGGTGCGGGGCCACCGGTGAGCGGTACGGGGGTGGCCGGCGAGGGGTACGGGGTGGGCGGCGAGGGCCGAACCGGGCGGAGGCGGGGGGAGGTCCCGCGGTCAGGGGGCCGCCGTGCTTACCCCCGACGCCGCCGCGGCCGGGTCCTGGAAGAGGGGGCCGAGCAGGACGGTCGCGGCGGCCTCGGGAAGTACGGCCGGTCCCGCGTGCGGGGCGATGATCCGCTCGGGGTCCCGGCACACGTGGGACTGGGCGACGGCGGCGGCCCGGATCTCGTCCAGGTACCCCTCGTGCAGGAGGCTGGACAGCTCCGTGACGATCATGACGGCCGGGTTGAACACGTCCAGCAGCAGGGCGGCGGCCCGCCCGACGGCCCGGGCCCGCTCGCGCAGGAGCCGGTCCGCGCGGGGGTCGCCGGTGGCGGCGGCGTCGACGAGGAGGGGGACGGACGGGTCCGGCACGATCCCCCGGCGCACGGCCTCGGCTCCGAGCGCGATGTCGGACGCGGTCGCCTGGAGGCATCCCGTACGTCCGCACGCGCAGGCCGTTCGCGAGCCGGGCACCGGCAGGTGCGCCACGTCCCCGGCGGCGGAGTCCGGACCCTGGTGGACGGCGCCCTCGATCCCGAAGGCGGCGTCGACGACGTTGCCGATGAAGAGGTGGACCAGGCTCCGCCGGGCGGCCGGGTGCCCGAAGAGCACCTCGGCTCCCGCGACGGCGCGGGCGTGGTTGTCCAGGTGCACCGGCAGGCCGAGCGCGCCGGACAGTTCGGCGGCCAGGGGCCGGTCCCGCCAGCCGAGCGCGGGGTGGCGTACGACGACCCCCGTGTCGGGTCGGACCCAGCCGCCGAGCGCGGCGCCGACGCCGAGCAGGGGGCGTCCGGTGTCGAACTCCCTGAGGAAGCGTGCGAGTTCCCCGGCGATGCGCAGGGGGAGGGCGGGGTCCGTCGGGTCCGGGTGGGGGAAGCCCCGGCGGGCCAGGATCCGGCCGCGCAGGTCGACGAGGCTGAAGGTGGAGGAGGGGACGCCGATGTGCAGGCCCGCGGTGACGGGCCCGCCGACGGCCCCGGTGTGCAGGTCCAGGGGGATGCGGGGGCGACCGGAGGAGGGGCGGCCCCCGGGCTCGGGGAGCTCGCGCAACAGGCCGGCCCGGACGAGCCCGGTGGTCTGCCGTGACACCGAGGCGGGGCTCAGCCCGCACAGCTCGGAGATGCCGCTGCGCGCGACGGGCCCGTGCTCCAGCACCGTCCGCAGCACGGTGGCGGCGTTGGCGGCTCCCCGGCGGTCGCCGGCCATTCGCGTCATGCCCCGATCATGCCGGACCCGGCCGGACCGGGAGGAGTCCGGGCGGGGCGAGGGCGGGGCGAGGGCGGGGCGAGGGCGGCGGGAGGGCGGCGCGACGGGGGATGTGGGGGCGTAGGCGGGGCGGGCTGGGGGCGTGCATGGCGGGCGCGTTGCGGGGCTGTGAAATCCGGCCACGGTTTTCGGCCGCCATGTACGCGGAAACGTGCAGGTCAGCCCTGATGTCGGCGGTCTACGGCCGGGGCCCGGCCGGGGGTTGACCCCGGGCGGGGCCGCTGACAGGCTCCCCGTCATGACCGCGAACGAGCACCTCGCCCCGCGGCTCCGCACCCCCGGCCTCGTCTGTACCGTGCCGGGCGCGTGTCCGGGCCGCTGTCCGGCCTGACCCCTCCGTAGGGCCCGCCGAACCTCCGCCCCGCCGACGCGGGTCGGAGCCCGCAGCCCCGGCCGCCGGCGGGTCGAGCCGCCGGGACCCGTCCGAGGGTGGGACGACCGGAGGCCGCGCGTCGCCGAGGCCGACCGAGGTCCGGTTTCGGCCGGCTCCGGCTCCGGCTTCGCGAGGTCGACTCCGAGTGACGCCGGGTCCGGCCGGCTCCGCGGTGCCCCGAAGCCCCTGCCGGCCGAGACGGTCCGGGATGCGGCTCCCGATCCCGATCCCGAGCGGGGGGTGCGCGTTCCCCCCCTCCGTCCCGCCCGCCGTACCGTCCGGGATCCCGCCGCTCCGCGTGACACCGCTCCGGCGGGCTGCCGTCGAACGGCCCGACCGTGTCTCCTCGTAGCTCTCCCCGCACCTCCGTCCACCCGTCCCGCCTTCCTCGCACCCGCATTTCTTCCGCAGCGGAAATAAATAGCCGCCGGCCCGCCAGAGGAGTCCCCATGACCACCGTCACCCGCCCCGCCGCCCCCGTCACCGTCACCAGGATCGGCGGCCGCATCGGCGCCGAGATCGGCGGCGTCGAGTTGGGCGGCGGTCTCGCCCCCGAGACCGTCGCCGAGATCCGCGCCGCCCTCCTGGCCCACAAGGTCGTCTTCTTCCGCGGCCAAGACCACCTCGACGAGGCCGGTCACGAGGCCTTCGCCGAACTGCTCGGCGCGCCCGTCGCCCACCCCACCGTCCCCTCCGCCGACGGCCGCTACGCCCTGGGCATCGACTCCCACCACGGCGCCCGCGCCAACCAGTGGCACACCGACGTCACCTTCGTGCCCGCCTACCCGGCCTTCTCCATCCTGCGCGCCGTCACTATTCCCCCGTACGGCGGCAACACCCTGTGGGCCAACACCGCCACCGCCTACTCCCACCTCCCCGAGCCGCTGCGCACCCTCGCCGACGGCCTGCGCGCCGTGCACTCCAACGAGTACGACTACGCGGCGCTCAAGCCCGACGCCCTCCCCGAAGCCCTCGCGCAGTACCGCGAGGTGTTCACCTCCACGAAGTTCCTCACCGAGCACCCCGTGGTCCGGGTCCACCCCGAGACCGGCGAACGCACCCTGCTGCTCGGCAACTTCGTCCAGCGGATCAACGGGCTCACCGGCCGCGACTCCCGCGCCCTGCTCGACCTCTTCCAGGCCCACGTCGAAAGCCCCGAGAACACCGTCCGCTGGCAGTGGCGGGCCGGCGACGTGGCGATCTGGGACAACCGGGCCACCCAGCACTACGGGGTCGACGACTCCGACGACCACGAGCGCACCCTGCGCCGCGTCACCGTCGACGGCGACGTCCCGGTCGGCCCCGACGGCGCGTCTTCCCGCCTGATCAGCCCGGAGGCCGTCCCGGACCCCTCCTTCGGCATCCCCTCGGGCGCCTCCACCACCGCCTGACCCGCCCTGCGGCCCCGGCCGACCCCCGGGGCCGCGAACGCCCGACCGCACCCGCCGTACGTACTCACCGTACGTACTTGCCGACCGCACCCGCCGTACGCAGCCGCTCGTACGCGTCCGACCAAGGAGCCCCCGTGCCCAAGCTGCTCGCCCTCACCGGAAGCCCCTCCGGCAACTCCCGTACCGCCGTCGTCGCCGACCACGTGGTGCGCCGCCTGTCCCACTCCGGCTTCGAGACCTCCCACCTGGCCGTACGGGAACTGCCCGCCGCCGACCTCCTGTCAGCCCGACGCGGCGAGCCCGAGATCCGGCGGGCCCTGGAAGCCGTCGCCGAAGCCGACGGGCTGATCATCGCGACCCCGGTCTACAAGGCCTCGTACACCGGCCTGCTCAAGGCCTTCCTCGACCTGCTCCCGCAGGACGGCCTGGCCGGGAAGACGGTTCTGCCGCTCGTCACCGGCGGCAGCCTCGCCCACGTACTGACCATCGACTACGCCCTGCGTCCGGTCCTCGCCGCGCTCGGAGCCCGGCACGTCACGGCGGGCCGTTTCGTCCTGGACTCCTCCGTCGAGCGCGGGGCCGGTCCGGACCGGCTGCGCCCGGAGGCGGAGTTGGACCTCTTCCAGGCCGTCGACGAGTTCGCCGACGCCCTGCACGCCTCCCTCGCGGGCCGCGCCTCGATCGCCGCCGGCGCGGCCGGCGAGGCAGCGTCCGCCGCCGGCTCCGCGGGGGTCTCCGCCCTCACGTCCGCCCCGTAACCCCCACAGCCACCGACCCGCACCGACAAGGACCCGTCATGCCCGCAGCACCCTCCCCGGCCATCCGCTCCCGGCGCCAGTTCCTCACCCTGCTCGGCATCTCGGCGGCCGCGGTGAGTTGCGGGACGGCCACCGCCACCTCCGGCGGCGGAAAGCAGGTCACGACCCTCAAGTACCAGGGGGCCGTCGGCTCGGTCACCCTCCCCGAACTCGCCGCCGACCTCGGTTACCTCGGCGGCCTCGCCCTCGAATGGGTGGGCAACACCATCAGCGGCCCGCAGGACATCCAGTCCGCCGCCACCGGCCAGATCCACTTCGGGGGCGCCTTCAACGGCGCGGTCGTCAAGCTCGTCGCGGCGAAGGCCCCCGTCAGGTCCGTCATCTCGTACTACGGCTCCGACAAGGACACCAACCTCGGCTACTACGTCCTGGAGGACAGCCCCATCCGCTCCGCGCGGGACCTGATCGGCAAGAAGGTCGGCATGAACACCCTGGGCGCCCACGCCCAGGCCCTCCTGGACATCTACCTGGGGCGCAACGGCCTCTCCCGGGCCGAGTCCGACCGGGTCGAGGCCCTGGTGGTGCCCCCGGTCAACACCGAACAGGCCCTGCGGCAGAAGCAGATCGAGGTCGGCGTGCTCAGCGGAGTACTGCGCGACAAGGCCGTCGCGGCCGGCGGCATCCGCCCGCTGTTCAGCGACTTCGACCTCCTCGGCGCCTTCAGCGGCGGCACGTACGTGATGACCCAGCGCTTCATCAAGGAGAACCCGGACACCGTACGAACCTTCGTGACCGGCGTGGGCAAGGCCATCGACTGGTCGCGCGCCACCCCGCGCGAGGAGGTCATCGCCCGGCTCACGGAGATCGTCAAGAAGCGGGGGCGCAACGAGGACACCTCGGCCCTGAAGTACTGGCGCTCGTACGGGGTCGCCGCGCCGGCCGGGCGGATCGAGGAGAAGGAGTTCCAGCTCTGGATCGACTGGCTCGGAGACCGCGGCGAGATCAAGAAGGGCCAATTGAAGGCCGCGGACCTTTTCACCAACGAGTTCAACGGCAACGGGAAGGGCTGAGGGTCGTCATGGCGAAGATCGTGTTCGAGTCGGTCACCAAGACCTTCCCGACGAAGGACAAGAAGCGGAAGACCGAGTTCACCGCCCTCGACGGAATCGACCTGGAGATCGGCGAAGGCGAGTTCCTGGTCGTCGTGGGCCCCAGCGGCTGCGGCAAGTCCACCCTCCTGGACCTCCTCGGCGGGCTCACCCGCCCCACCTCCGGCCGGATCCTGCTCGACGGCAGCCCGGTCACCGGGCCCGGCCTGGACCGGGGCATCGTCTTCCAGCAGTACGCCCTGCTGCCGTGGCGCACCGCGCTCGGCAACGTCGCCTTCGGGCTGGAGGCCACCGGCGTACCCCGTAGACAACGCGAGGCGAAGGCGCGCGAGTTCCTGGACCTGGTCGGCCTCACCGGATTCGAGGACCGCCACCCGCACGAACTCTCCGGAGGCATGCGCCAGCGCGTCGCCATCGCCCGCTCGCTGGCCTACGACCCTGACGTCCTGCTGATGGACGAGCCGTTCGCCGCGCTCGACGCGCAGACCCGCGAGTCCCTCCAGGACGAGCTGCGCCGCATCTGGCAGCGCACCGGCAAGACGGTTGTGTTCATCACGCACGGCATTGAGGAGGCGGTCTACCTCGGGCAGAAGGTGGCCGTCATCACCTCCCGCCCCGGCCGCGTCAAGGAGGTGGTCCCGGTCTCCTTCGGCGACCGCGCCGGCGGCGCCACGGGGGAGGACCTGCGCTCCAGCCCGGAGTTCGCCCGCTACCGCCACGAGATCTGGACCCTGCTGCACGACGAGGTGGCCAGGGCCCAGCGACTGGAGAAGGAAGAGGCCGCCGCATGAGCGCCACCGACACGCCTGCCCTGCCCCTGACCGAGCCCGGTCGCCCCGCCGCCGAGGCGACCGCCGACGCGACCGCCGACGCGGCCGTGCGGGACCCGGCCCGGGCCCCGGCCCCGGCGGGCGAGGGCGAGGTACCCCGGCCCGATGGTGCGCGGTCCGGTAGGGAAGGGCCCGCTGCGGAGCCCGCCGCCACGGACCGCCCCGCCACGGACCGCCCCGCCACGGGCCGCCCCGCTCCGGGCCGCCCCGCCACGGACCAACCCGGCACCGAGCCCGCCGCCCGCGCCGTCGGCAAGGCCCCGGTCGCCGTCCTGCGCCCGGCCCGGGCGGTCGGCCGGTGGCTGAGCTCCGCCCTGCTGCGCTCGGCCGCCATCATCGTCCTGCTGCTCATCTGGGAGGCCGCGCCCCGGCTCGGGCTGGTCGACGCCACCTTCCTGCCGCCGTTCAGCGAGGTGGCCCGGGCCTGGTGGGAGCTGCTGGGCGACGGTCAGCTCGGGGAGCACACCCGGGCCAGCCTCACCCGTTCCTTCGGCGGTTTCGCGATAGCCGTCGCCGTCGCCGTCCCGCTCGGCCTGTTGATCGGCTGGTACCGCCCCGTCGCGGCCTTCCTCGGCCCGCTGCTGGAGCTGTTCCGCAACACGGCGGCCCTCGCCCTGCTCCCGGTGTTCGTCCTGCTGCTCGGCATCGGCGAGACCTCGAAGGTGTCGATCGTCGTCTACGCCTGCGTCTGGCCGATCCTGCTCAACACCATCAGCGCCGTCGGCAACGCCGACCCCACCCTGGTCCGCCTGGCCCGCTCGATGGACCTCTCCACCCCGAAGCTCTTCCAGAAGGTGATCCTGCCCTCCGCGGTCCCGGCCGTCTTCACCGGCATCCGACTGGCGGGCGCCGTCTCGATCCTGGTCCTCGTGGCCGCCGAGATGATCGGGGCGAAGGCGGGACTCGGCTACCTGATCAACGCCTCCCAGTTCAACTTCGCCATTCCCCAGATGTACGCGGGCATCGTGACGATCTCCGTCATCGGGGTCGCCTTCAACCAGGTCCTGGTCGCCATCGAGCGCCGCCTCAGCCTCTGGCGCGTACCGACGTCCTGACCCCCACCCCCACTCCGGGCCCCGTCCGCCCCGCCCGAACCGCCCGCCACCACACCGCGGAGCGCCCCGCCGCGCCCGCCGACACAGGGACCAACCATGTCCGCACCCCGCACCCTCCACCTGAACGCGTTCCTGATGAACGCCGGCCACCACGACGCCGCCTGGCGCCACCCCGACAGCAGCCCCGAGCGCGTCACGGACGTGGCGTACTTCCAGGAGCTGGCCCGTACCGCCGAGCGCGGACGGCTCGACTCCATCTTCTTCGCCGACGGCCTCGCCCTCTGGGGCAAGGCCCGCTACAACGCCCTCGGCGGCTTCGAACCGCTCACCCTGCTCTCGGCCATCGCCGCCGTCACCACGCACGTGGGACTCATCGCGACCGTCTCCACCACCTTCAACGAGCCCTTCCACACCGCCCGCAAGTTCGCCTCGCTCGACCACATCAGCAACGGCCGCGCCGGTTGGAACATCGTCACCTCCGGCACCGTGGACGAGGCCCGCAACTTCAACCAGGAGGAGCACCTGGAGCACGGCCTGCGCTACGACCGCGCCCGCGAGTTCCTGGACGTGGCCACCAAGCTCTGGGACAGCTGGGAGGACGACGCGATCGTCCTCGACCGGGAGGCGGGCATCTACGCCGACACGGACAAACTGCACCCCGCCGCCCACCGGGGCGAGTACTTCGGTGTCGCGGGCCCGCTCAACGTGCCCCGTTCGCCCCAGGGCCACCCCCTGCTCGTCCAGGCGGGCTCCTCCGAGGACGGCAAGGAGTTCGCGGCGCAGTACGCCGAGGCCGTCTTCACGGCGCAACAGACCCTGGCCGACGGCCAGACCTTCTACAAGGACCTCAAGTCCCGCCTGGCGAAGTACGGTCGCTCCGAGGACGAGCTGCTCGTCCTGCCCGGCATCGCCCCCGTGATCGGCTCCACGGAAGCCGAGGCCAAGGCCTTGGAGCAGCAACTCACCGACCTCCAGGTGCCCGAGTACGGTCTCGCCCAGCTGTCCGGAATGCTCGGCGTGGACCTCGGCGGAGCGGACCTGGACGGGCCGCTGCCCGCCCTCCCCGAGGAGCGGGACATCAACGGCAACAAGAGCCGTTTCACCCTGGTCGCCGAACTGGCCCGGCGTGACGGCCTCACCCTGCGGCAGCTGATCGCCCGCCTCGGCGCCGGTCGGGGGCACCGGGTCTTCGCCGGCACGCCCGAGCAGATCGCCGACCAGCTGGAGGAGTGGTTCACCCGGGGCGCCGCCGACGGGTTCAACATCATGGCGCCCGTGCTGCCGACCGGCCTCACGGACTTCGTGGACCACGTCGTGCCGATCCTCCAGCAGCGCGGGCTCTTCCGTACCGAGTACACCGGGGCCACCCTGCGCGAGAACTACGGCCTGGCGCGGCCCGCCAACCGCCACACGGCCCGGTCCGCCTGACCGGCCCGGATCCGAACCGAGCGGCCCGCCGGAGCAATGCGCTCCGGCGGGCCGCTCGGCCGCGCGGGCCGACGTACGCGGGTGGTCGTCAGACCGTGAGGACGATCTTGCCCCGGGTCCGGCCCGCCGCGCTCAGCTCCCAGGCCTTGGCGGCCTCGGCGAGCGGGACCGCGTGCTCCACGTTGACGGTGAGCCGGCCCGAATCGGCCAGCTCGGCGAGGAAGGTCAGGTCCGCGGTGTCCGGGCGCACCCACAGCTGGTGCGCGCCCTGGGCGGCGGCGGTGTAGTCGGCGATGGAGGCGACCCGCTCCTTGTCCTTGACCAGTGACTGGAGGGTCGCGATGACGTCGTCCCCGTAGAAGTCGAGGGCCGCGTCGACCCCCTGGGGCGCCAGCTCGCGGACCCGCTCGGCCAGGCCCTCGCCGTACAGGACGGGCTCGGCTCCGAGGGAACGGAGGTAGTCGTGGTTGCGCGCCCCGGCCGTGCCGATGACGCGCAGGCCGAGGGCGACGGCGATCTGCGTGCCGAAGGAGCCCGTGCCGCCGGCCGCCGAGTGGATCAGGACGGTCTCACCGGCCTTGAGGCCGACGCGGGTGAGGGACTGGTAGGCCGTGAGCCCGGCGAGGGGAAGGCCGGCGGCCTGCTCGAAGGTGAGCTCGCGGGGCTTGCGGGCGAGGGTGCGCACCGGGGCGCTGACCAGCTCGGCGTAGGTGCCCAGCTCGACCCATTCCTTGCGCACGTACCCGTAGACCTCGTCGCCCACGGCGTGGTCGAAGGTGTCCGGTCCGACCGCCTCCACGACGCCGGCGACGTCCCAACCCGGTATGACGGGGTAGCGGACTTCGAGGATCGGGTCGAGGTACCCGGCGGCGAGCTTCCAGTCCACCGGGTTGACCCCGGCGGCCTTGACGCGGATCAGGACCTCGCCCGGCCCCACCTTGGGCTCCGGGACGTCAACGAGTCGCAGCTGATCGGTGGTGCCGTACGCGCTGTACGTGATGGCCTTCATGATCGGCGCCAACCGGGCGGTCCGCGGAGCTATTCCCTCCGGCCTGGACGTTCCCTCAGGCGGGCAGCGTGTTGTGGTGCGAGCGCCGGCGGGCCGCGCTGAGCAGGGCCTGGATCTGCGCACCCGACTGCTCCACGTCGTCCAGCGGGGAGGGAAAGGGCAGCCGGACGTCGCGGTGGCCGCGTCGTTCCTCCAGGCGCAGGGTGAGCCCGTAGCGGTCCAGGGCCAGCGGCAGCGCGCGCAGGACGGAGCCCGAGGGCAGCGGGCGGACCAGGCGCAGGAGCAGGGTGACCAGTTCGGGGTGGTCGTCCAGGAGGTGGGTGAGCATGCCCGCCTCGTACGGGGCCAGCGGGTCGGGCCAGGCCTCGTCCAGCTTCTCCAGCCCGATGTACGAGGTCCCCTCCGCGGTCTCCAGGACGGCCTGGCCGTACTCCGCGCAGGTGGTGGCCCGGGGGTCGGCGCTCTCGTCGGCGTAGGGCGTCAGGAGCCGGCCGACGACGGTGACGCGGGCGCGCACCCGGTCCCGTACGGGGGTCGGGGCGATGTCGGTGAACTCCAGCCGGATGGCCGGCCGCTCGGTGCCGAGGACGGCGGGGGAGTGCCCGGCGGCGGGGTCCGCCGGATGCAGGTGCAACCGGCCGAGGACGTCGCTGCCGTCGAGGTGACGGACCTCGTGACGGACGCCGTCGAGCACCACCGTCATGGAGTGGGCGGCGGCCAGCACGGACCGGACGCGCTCGGCTTCGGTGGGCCGGTCGGCGGGCGTTGCGGCAGGGTCACCGAGCAGGCGCATGCGGATCTCTCCCTCTCCAGAGTGACTTAGGTATGCCTAACCTAACCTATGGCTCCGGTCGTCGAATACCCCCCTTCTCGGCCCGTCCGGCGTCTCGGCGATCCGTTCGGATCCGGGAAGCCGGCAACCCGGCGCGGACGCTCGCCCCGGCGGCGCCCGCACCTGCCCCGTGTCGGTGTTGGGCTGAACGGGTGAAACACGAGAGGATGGGGGGATGCACATGAAGCGCACGGCCGAGGCGGCCCGGTGAGCAGGTACGACGTCACGGACGAACAGTGGGAGGGGCTCGCGCAGGTGGTACCCCTGCGCAGTCGCAACGAATGGCCCTCCCGGGTGGACCACCGCACGATTCCCACGGCCCCCGGGGCCACGGCGGCGGAACAGCGGCGCTTCGTGGTGATCCGGGTCCAGATCTTCGCCGACGCGCGGGAGGTGGCGGAGTACCTGATCGCGCAGATCCCGGTGCTGCTCGACCTCACGGGCGCCGACAGCGAAGTGGCCAAGAGGATCCTCGACTTCAGCAGCGGCGTGGTCTTCGGCCTGGGCAGTGGGATGCACCGGGTCGACCGGAACGTCTTCCTGCTGGCGCCCGTCGGGACCGAGGTCGAGGGGATCGCGGCCGCCGCCGTCCCCCGATCGTAGGAAGGTGGCCGTGACGGAACGGTTCGCCGGGCCCCTCGGTGGCCCGACGGACCGTACCGTCCGGCCATGGACCTCACCCTGGACGCGGCCGGACCGGCCGCCGTCGACTTCCCGGACGCGGAACGCGGTCACGGCCGGCCCGACGGATCGCCGATGCCCCCACCTACGCCCATGCCCATGCCTGCGTCTACGTCTACGTCTGCCGCCGTATTCGCGCCCGCGTTCGCGTTACCCGGACAGGCCGCCGGACCGGCGGGCGGGGCGGTGGACGCGGGCGGCTCCGCGCTCCTGCGGCCCACCGTCACCGAGTTGCGGCTGTCCGCCTACGGGAGGCACCGGTCGGCGACGTTCGAGCTCGGGCCCGTCACCCTGTTCACCGGGCCCGCCGGCAGCGGCAAGTCCCAGGTGCTGGAGGCCTACGGGGCCCTCGCGCGGCTCTGCTCCGGAGCCACCCTGGCCGAGGCCTTCGCGGACCCCGCCGGGCGGGTGCCCGAACGGGCTCTCCCCGACGCCGAGGGACGGCGCGGATTCCGGATCGGCTGTACGGTCGACGGCCCCGCCGGGCCGGTCCTCCTCGAACTCGCCGTCCAGGCCGAGCCCGAGCTGCGCGTGGTCGGCGAACGGCTTTCCCAGGACGGGCAGATCCTCCTCAGTACCGCCCTGCGCGACCCCCGCCGGCGCTCCGTCCAGGCCGGCTGGCTCACCGGCGGCTCGGTCGGCGTGACCCGGGCCCCGCTGCCGGACGACCGGCTCGGCACCGCCCTGCTGCCGCTGCGCGTCGCCGGAGCCACCGAGGGGCAACGGCGCGTCCTGGCCGCCGTCGAACAGGTGATCGTCGCCCTGCGCGCGACCTACCCCTGCGATCCTCGCCCGGAGCGGATGCGGGAGCCCGTCCCGACCGGCGCCGGACGGCTGCGGACCGACTGCGGCAACCTCGCCGACGTGCTGCGCCGGACCCGCCACGAGTGCGGGACCCGCCACGCGCTGCTCACCGCCGCCGCGCGCACCGCGTGCCCCGGGCCGGTCGTCGCGCTGGACGTGCGGGGCGCGGACGGCGGCGACCCCGACGTGGACCCCTCCGACCCGGGTTCCGCGTTCGTCACCGCCGTCCTGGACCGGGGCCCGGGCCGGCCCGCGACCACGTTCGGGCGGCTCGGGTCGGGCGAGCTCCGCTTCCTCGCGCTGTCCCTCGTCCTGCTCACGGGGCCCGGGGTGCTGGCCGTGGACCCCGCCGCCGAACTGCTCTCCGCCCGGCAGGCGCTGACCGTCCTCGCCGACGAACTCGACCGGAGCATGGACGGGCGCCAGCGGGCCGAACTGCTGCGGCTGGCCGGGCTGTCCGGTGGTCGGGGCCACATCCGACTGGTCGCGGCGGTGGGCGAGGAGACCGCGGGAACCGTGCGGGGAATCCCCGGCGTCTCGGTGGTAGACCTGTCACCATGAGCGATGCGCAGGATCACCACCCGCACGGAGAACGGCTGTACCAACTCCAGCGCCGGCTGGCCGACTTCGCGGCCGCCCGGGGTTGGGCCCCGTACCACACGCCCAAGAACCTGGCCGTGGCCCTGAGCGTCGAGGCGTCCGAACTGGTCGAAATCTTTCAATGGCTGACACCGGAGCAGTCGGCGGCGGTGATGGAAGAGCCCGCGACCGCTCATCGGGTGGCCGACGAGGTGGCCGACGTCCTGGCGTATCTGCTGCAGTTCAGTGAGGTTCTCGGGGTGGATGTGCTGGATGCGCTCGCCGCCAAGATCGAGAGGAACGAACTCCGCTTCCCCGTGACCGGTACACCGGCGGAAGATCGTCACTCTTCGGAGTGATGGCGTCATCCACAACCATGTTTGTGTCCACAGATTTCCGAATACCCCTGGCTTTACTGGCTCCTTGCCTTCACTCTGGGTAGTGAAGAACGGCGGGATGTCGTGCGGACGGGGGACGGCATATGGATGCGGTACGGCTCATCGCGGCCGGCCGGCACGCGCTGGCACAGAGCGGAGCGGCGTGGGACATCGTGGGGGAGGCCTGGCAGGCCCAGGCCCTCGCACAGGGGATAGGGAGCTGGCTGGCGGTCACCGGGCCGCGAGAGCTGAGAGCGGAGGCGCGGGGGCTGGGCGAAGCGGGAGGCAGGGGCTGCGGGGTCATCGACCGGGCGGCCCTGCGCGGTGAGGGCAGCAGACCCGAACAGCCGCCGAGGGCGGCGCAACTGACGGTGGTGGCCGATGTCCGGCCGGCTCTCCTGGGGCTCCAGGCGCTGCTGGGCGAGGTCGGCATAGCCCTCGTCGGAGTGGCCTGCGCGACGGACGAAGAGGGCCTCTACTGGCAGTGCATAGAGTCCATCGACGCGGCCGACGAATCGAGCGACCGGGTCCGGGCCCTGCTGCGCCGGATGACCGTCAGCGAACGGGGGTCGGCCTCGGGCGTGATGTGAGCCCGACGGCACGCGGCTGGGGCGTGCCATACGGCGGTCCCGTCCGGCCCTGTCCGGGGTGGGCCGGGGCGCGGGCACGGGACGGCTCGGGAGTAACGCCCGGGAGCGTGACGTGCGGGAGTGTGATGTGCGGGAGTAGGGCCCCGTCGCGTGCGACGGGACCCGGCTCGGTCGGAGGATCCGGCTCGGTCGGAGGGACCCGTCGCGAGAGCGCCGGCTTCCTTACGTGAGCCCGGCCGGGGCCACCGGTGTGGCGGGGGGCATGCGGTCCGCCACGAGCTGGAGGTCGGCATCGAGCTGGGAGAGGTCGGCGTTCAGTGCCTCCAGCAGCTCTTCCATCTGCTGCAGCAGGCCCTTCGGCGCGTCAGCCTGGGCGGGCACCGCGGAATCCCGTGGTGCGCCCTCGTGTGCTGCCTGCGCGGTCACTCCGGTCGGTCCGGTCTGTCGGGGGGTTTCCGGCACGGCCTCGTGGGACATTGCGGCCTCCTCGGCCCTGGCCCTCCCGGTCGGGAAGGGGGCGGTGGACGCACCGACGAGGGACCGCCGGCGCGCGGCCGGGCGGTCCGGCTCCGTCCGAGCCAACGATCTCCCTCCCCGCCGGTCACTGGCGGGCCACGGGGTGGACCGTCGGGTTGACGGAGATTCACCCGGCAGGGGCGGGGAGGGCAGGATGGGAGCCATGGATCTTCGCATTTTCACCGAGCCCCAGCAGGGTGCCGACTACGACACCCTCCTGACCGTCGCCAAGGCCACCGAGGACCTGGGCTTCGACGCGTTCTTCCGGTCCGACCACTACCTGCGCATGGGATCCGCCGACGGGCTGCCCGGTCCCACCGACGCCTGGATCACCCTCGCGGGCCTGGCGCGCGAGACCCGGCGGATCCGACTGGGCACGCTGATGACGGCCGGTACCTTCCGGCTGCCCGGCGTCCTCGCGATCCAGGTCGCCCAGGTGGACCGGATGTCGGGCGGCCGTGTCGAACTCGGCCTGGGCGCGGGCTGGTTCGAGGAGGAGCACACGGCGTACGGGATCCCCTTCCCGGCGGAGCGGATGGCACGGCTGGAGGAACAGCTCGCCATCGTCACCGGCCTGTGGGCCACCGCGCCCGGCGCCACCTTCGACTACCGGGGCAGCCACTACCAGGTGGAGAACTCACCGGCGCTCCCGAAGCCGCTCCAGGCCAAGGTGCCCGTCCTCGTGGGCGGCCACGGCGCGAAGCGCACGCCGCGCCTCGCCGCCCGCTACGCCGACGAGTTCAACATGCCGTTCGCCTCGATCGCCGACAGCGAGCGGCAGTTCGGTCGGGTCCGCGCCGCCGCCGAGGAGGCGGGCCGCAAGGCCGACGACCTCGTCTACTCCAACGCCCTCGTGGTGTGCGTGGGCAAGGACGACGCCGAGGTGGCACGCCGGGCCGCCGTCATCGGCCGCGAGGTCGACGAACTCAAGGCCAACGGCCTCGCCGGGTCCCCGGACGAGGTCGTGGAGAAGATCGGCACCTACGCGGCCATCGGCTCCTCCCGGGTCTACCTCCAGCTCCTCGACCTCGACGACCTCGACCACCTGGAACTGATCTCCTCCCGGGTGCTGTCCCAGCTCGGACAGGCGACGCCGGCGTCATGAGCCGAGCGACCGGCCCGCTCGCCGAGGCCTTGGCGGCCGGGCCCGTACTCCTGGACGGCGGACTGAGCAATCAGCTCGCCGACCAGGGGTGCGACCTGTCCGGAGGGCTGTGGACGGGCCGGGTGCTCGCCGAGCGGCCCGAGGAGGTGGAGGCCGCGCACACCGCCTACGTCCGGGCCGGCGCCGAGGTGCTGATCACCGCCACCTACCAGCTCGGCCACGACCCCGGGCTGCTGGAACGCGGCGTCCGGGTGGCCGACCGGGCGGCCCGGGCCGCCGACCGTCCGGTCTGGGTGGCCGCCTCGGTGGGCCCGTACGGAGCGGTCCTCGCCGACGGCTCCGAGTACCGGGGGCGGTACGGGCTGAGCGTGGCGCGGCTGACCGCCTTCCACCGGCCCCGCGTCGAGGCGCTCCGGGCGGCCGGGCCGGACGTGCTCGCCCTGGAGACGGTCCCCGATACCGACGAGGCCGAGGCCCTGCTGCGCGCCCTCGCCGGTACGGGGGCCCGCGCCTGGCTGAGCTACACCGTCGAGGCCGGCCGCACCCGGGCCGGCCAACCCCTGCCCGAGGCCTTCGCCCTGGCGGCCGCCGCCCCCGAGGTTATCGCGGTCGGCGTCAACTGCTGCGATCCGGCGCAGGTGCTGCCCGCTCTGGAGGCGGCGGCCTCCGTCACCGACAAGCCCCTGCTCGCCTACCCGAACGACGGCTCCGTCTGGGAGGCCGGCGCCGGCAGGTGGCACGCCCCCCGTACCCCCGCCCCGTGGCCCGTCGCCGCCTGGCGGTCGGCCGGCGCCCGGCTGATCGGAGGCTGCTGCCGCATCGGGCCGTCCGAGATCGACGGCCTGGGCAGGCGGCTGCGGACCGGTCGGAAAAGCAGTGGGACGCCGGACGGTCCCGACCCATACTGAAACGCATGTTCCTGAAGATCGGCACGACCGGCACCTTCGAGAATCCGGCCACCGACCTGGGCTTTCTGCTGCACAAGCACCCCGGGAAGGCGCAGGAGTTCTCCACCTCCCACGGCACCGCCCACGTGTTCTACCCGGAGGCCACGGCCGAACGGTGCACGGCGGCCCTGCTGCTGGAGGTGGACCCCGTCGCGCTCGTGCGCCGGGGTCAGGGCAAGGGCCGGGGCGGAGCCCCCGACGCCGCTCTCGCGCAATACGTCAACGACCGCCCGTACGCGGCCTCCTCCCTGCTCGCCGTCGCGCTCAGCGGGGTCTTCCGCAGCGCCCTCGCCGGCCAGTGCACCGCCCGGCCCGAACTGCCCGGTCGGGCGCGCCCGCTGCGGATCGAGATCCCGGTGCTCCCCGCCCGGGGCGGCCCCGACCTGGTGCGCCGCCTGTTCGCGCCGCTGGGCTGGGACTCCGTGGAGATCGAGCCCGTCGCGCTGGACGAGAGCTTCCCCGAATGGGGCGACAGCCGGTACGTACGGCTCGTCCTGGAAGGGGAGCTGCGGCTCGCCGACGCCCTGCGCCAGCTGTACGTGCTGCTGCCCGTGCTGGACGACGCCAAGCACTACTGGATCGCCGCCGACGAGGTGGACAAGCTGCTGCGCGCCGGCGAGGGCTGGCTCGCCGCGCACCCCGAACACGCGCTGATCGCCGCCCGCTACCTGGCCCGCCACAAGAAGCTCACCCAGAACGCCATGGAGCGCTTGGAGCTGGCCCGCCTCGCCGAGGCCGACGGGAGCGAGGTGGAGGAGCTGGACAACGCCGTGGACGACTCCCAGGACACCGAGGAGCGGCCCGTACCGCTCGCCGTGCGGCGGCGCGAGGCCATCGTCGCCGCGCTGCGCGCCGCCGGCGCGACCAGGGTCCTCGACCTGGGCTGCGGCCAGGGCCAGCTGGTCCAGGCACTGCTGAAGGACGTCGCGTTCACGGAGGTCGTCGGTGTCGACGTGTCGATGCGGGCCCTGGCCACGGCGGCCAGGCGGCTGCGGATCGAGCACATGGGGGAGCGGCAGAGCGCCCGGGTGCGCCTGTTCCAGGGTTCCCTCGCGTACACCGACAAGCGGCTCGTCGGCTACGACGCCGCCGTGCTGAGCGAGGTCGTCGAGCACCTGGACCTGCCGAGGCTGCCCGCGCTGGAGTACGCCGTCTTCGGATCGGCCCGCCCCCGCACGGTCCTCGTGACCACGCCGAACGTCGAGTACAACGTCCGCTGGGAGTCCCTGCCCGCCGGGCACGTCCGCCACCGCGACCACCGCTTCGAGTGGACCCGCGAGGAGTTCCGCGCCTGGTCCGGCCGGGTCGCCGGACGTTACGGCTACACCGTCGCCCACGTACCCGTGGGTGAGGACGACCCCGAGGTCGGACCGCCGACCCAGATGGCCGTCTTCACCCGCGCCGCCGAAACCGCGACGGCCGCCGACACCGCAACGGTCGCCGACACCGAAACGGCCAACGCCACCGGAACGGCCACCGGCTCCGCGCCGAGGGCCGGCTCCGCGCCGCACACCGACGACGAGACCCCGAAGGAGGTCGAGGCGGCATGACCGTCACCGAGAACCCCCGCGCCACCGCCCCCCGCGTCCTGTCCGTCACCGACCTCTCCCTCGTCGTCCTGATCGGAGCCACCGGATCGGGCAAGTCCACCTTCGCCCGCAAGCACTTCAAGACCACCGAGATCCTGTCCTCCGACTACTGCCGGGGGCTGGTGGCCGACGACGAGAACGACCAGAGCGCGAGCAAGGACGCCTTCGAGGTCCTCCACTACATCGCGGGCAAGCGGCTCGCCGCCGGCCGGCTGACCGTCGTGGACGCCACCAGCGTCCAGCCGGAGTCGCGGCGCGCGCTCGTCCGACTGGCCCGCGAGTACGACGTACTGCCCATCGCGATCGTCCTCGACATGCCCGAGGCGGTCTGCGCCGAGCGCAACGCCACCCGCCCCGACCGGGCCGGCCTGCCGCGCCGGGTCATCCAGCGCCACCGCAGCGAGCTGCGGCGCTCCCTGCGCGGGCTGGAGCGCGAGGGCTTCCGCAAGGTGCACGTCCTGCGCACGGTGGAGGAGGCCGACACCGCCGAAGTGGTGCTGGAGAAGAGGTTCAACGATCTCACCCACCTCACCGGCCCCTTCGACATCATCGGTGACATCCACGGCTGCGCCTCCGAGTTGGAGACCCTGCTCGCCAAGCTCGGCTACGAGGACGGCGCCCACCCGGCCGGTCGCACCGCCGTCTTCGTCGGCGACCTCGTCGACCGGGGCCCCGACAGCCCCGGCGTGCTGCGCCGCGTCATGGGCATGGTCAAGTCCGGCACTGCCCTGTGCGTGCCCGGGAACCACGAGAACAAGCTCGGCCGTTACCTCAAGGGGTCAAAGGTCCAGCAGACCCACGGGCTCGCCGAGACGGTCGAACAGCTCGGCCACGAGTCCGAGGAGTTCGTGAAGGAGGTCAGGGAGTTCATCGCCGGCCTGGTCAGCCACTACGTCCTCGACGGCGGCCGGCTGGTGGTCTGTCACGCCGGGCTGCCCGAGAAGTACCACGGCCGCACCTCCGGTCGGGTCCGCTCGCACGCCCTCTACGGGGAGACCACCGGCGAGACCGACGAGTTCGGCCTGCCCGTGCGCTACCCGTGGGCCGAGGACTACCGGGGCAAGGCCGTCGTCGTCTACGGTCACACCCCGGTCCCCGACACCACCTGGATCAACAACACCATCTGCCTGGACACCGGCGCCGTCTTCGGCGGCCGGATGACCGCCCTGCGCTGGCCCGAGCGCGAACTGATCGACGTCCCGGCCGAGAAGGTCTGGTACGAGCCGGTCAAACCGCTCGCCGCCGAGGCGCCCGGAGGCCACGAGGGCCGCCCGCTGGACCTCGCGGACGTGCACGGGCGCCGGGTCGTGGAGACCCGTCACCTGGGCAACGTCAACGTCCGCGAGGAGAACGCGGCCGCCGCCCTGGAGGTCATGAGCCGCTTCGCGGTGGACCCCCGGCTGGTGCCGTACCTCCCGCCGACCATGGCCCCGACCGCCACCTCCGGGGAGGAGGGCCACCTGGAGCACCCGGCCGAAGCCTTCGCCCAGTACCGAGCCGACGGCGTCGAGCGCGTGGTGTGCGAGGAGAAGCACATGGGATCGCGCGCCACCGTCCTGCTCTGCCGGGACGCCGACGCGGCCCGCGAGCGGTTCGGGGTGGACACCGGGGTGACCGGCTCCCTCTACACCCGCACCGGGCGCCCCTTCTTCCAGGACCCGCAGCTCACCGAGGAGTTCCTGGCCCGGCTGCGCGCGGCCGTGGACGGAGCGGGCCTGTGGGAGGAGTTGCGGACGGACTGGCTGCTCCTCGACGGGGAACTGCTGCCCTGGTCGCTCAAGTCCACCGGCCTGCTGCGCCATCAGTACGCCGCCGTGGGCGCGGCCTCCCGAGCCGTCTTCCCCGAGGCCCTCGCCGCCTTGGAGGCGGCCGGAGCCCGGGGCGTGGACACCGGCGCCCTGCTGGAGCGCCAGCGCGGCCGGGCCGTCGACGCCGCCGCCTTCACCGAGGCGTACCGGCGTTACTGCTGGACCACCGACGGGCTGGACGGCGTACGGTTCGCACCCTTCCAGTTGCTCGCGGCGCGCGGTCGCTCACTGGCCGCCGTACCGCACGACGGGCAACTGGCCTGGCTGGACCGGCTCGCCGACGCCGACGAGCGGGCCGCCGCCCCGCTGCTGCGCCGCACCGGCCGGATCCTCGTGGACACCTCCGACGAGGCCTCGGTCGAGGCCGGCACCGACTGGTGGTCGGCGCTGACGGCCGCCGGCGGCGAGGGCATGGTCGTCAAGCCTCTGGAGGCGTACGCCCGGGACGGCAAGGGGCGTCTGGTCCAGCCGGGGGTGAAGGTGCGCGGGCGCGAGTACCTGCGGATCATCTACGGTCCGGAGTACACGCGTCCGGACCACCTGGAGAAGCTGCGCCAGAGGTTCCTCGGGCACAAGCGCTCCCTCGCGCTGCGCGAGTACGCGCTCGGGCTGGAGGCCTTGGACCGGCTGGCGGAGGGCGAGCCGCTGTGGCGCGTCCACGAACCGGTGTTCGCGGTGCTCGCCCTGGAGTCGGAGCCGGTCGACCCCCGGCTGTGAGCGCGGGGCCGCGACAGCACGCGGCGTAAAGCGGCAGCCCCCGTACGGCCGGGAATTAGGTCGTATGGGGGAACTTTCGCCGTGAACGCCGGGGAAACCGGCGGCGGGATCGTTCATCCAGGGAATGCGGAGTGTCCGCGAATCTGGAAGGACGGAACGTCACCTATGAAGATGACCGCGCGCGGAAGCATTGCGGCGCTCATGACCTGTATGGCCGCGGCTGTCGTGGCCTCGCCGGCCGTGGCCGACTCGGTCCCGGTGGGTGTCCCGTTGGAGGCCGTGGAGACCACGTTGGGCGTGCCCGTCCCGCACGTGGCCACCGCGGTTCCGGTACCGGTCGTCGGAGCCCCCGAGGCGCCCCGCCACCACACGGGAGACCTGCTGCCGACCCCACTGCTGCCGGTGGTGCCGATCGCCACCGACCTCGGGGCGACCCGCCTCACCTCCCCGGTGCCCAACCTCGCGGGCACGCCCGAGACGGACGGCGAGGGTTCCCTGGAGTCGCCGAACACGACGATCCAGACCCGCAGTCCCGGCGCCGTCCTCGGTGCGCCGCTGTCGATGCCGGACGGGAGCAACTACGGGCTGCCGAACCTGACCGCCCCGAAGTTGGGCCTGACCGCCCCGGAACTGATCGGTGCCCCGACGGCGCTTCTCGGCCTGCGCTGAGCCGGCGCGGCCGACGCGAGGTCAAAAAGCCGTTCGGTCTGGGAACGTGTAAGGCATGGGATTCCATGTCGACTCCGAGACCGGGCGGCTTCGCCGCGTCATCCTCCACCGGCCCGATCTGGAGCTGAAGCGGCTCACACCAAGCAACAAGGACGCCCTGCTCTTCGACGACGTGTTGTGGGTGCGTCGGGCCCGTCAGGAGCACGACGGTTTCGCGGACGTGCTCCGCGACCGGGCGGTCGAGGTCCACCTCTTCGGCGACCTGCTGCGCGAGGCCCTCGACATCCCGGAGGCGCGACACCTCGTACTGGACCGGGTGTTCGACGAGAAGGAGTACGGTCCGCTCGCCACCGACCACCTCCGGGCGGTGTTCGACGGGCTGTCCTCGGCGGACCTGGCCGAGGCCCTGGTCGGCGGCATGACCAAGCGGGAGTTCCTGGAACGGCACGCCGAGCCGGTCTCCGTACGCTTCCACGCGCTGGAGACGGACGGCTTCCTGCTCGGGCCGCTGCCCAACCACCTCTTCACCCGCGACACCTCCGCCTGGATCTACGACGGGGTGTCCATCAACGCCATGCGCTGGCCGGCCCGGCAGCGCGAGACCGTCCACTTCGAGGCGATCTACAGGCACCACCCGCTCTTCACCGGCTCCGGTCCCTTCCACACCTGGTCCCAGGGGCAGGCGGACTACCCCTCGACCATCGAGGGCGGGGACGTGCTGGTCATCGGCAACGGCGCCGTCCTGATCGGGATGAGCGAGCGCACCACACCGCAGGCGGTCGAGATGTTGGCCCGCGGCCTGTTCGCCGCCGGTTCGGCGACGACCATCGTTGCCCTGGACATGCCGAAGCGGCGGGCCTTCATGCACCTGGACACGGTGATGACGATGGTCGACGTGGACACCTTCACCCAGTACGCGGGGCTGGGCATGCTGCGTTCCTACACCATCCGCCCCGGCGAGAGCGGCAGCGAGCTCCAGGTCACCGACCACGCGCCGGAGCACATGCACCGGGCCATCGCGGCGGCTCTCGGGCTGGATCGGATCCGGGTGCTGACCGCCACCCAGGACGTGCACTCGGCGGAGCGCGAGCAGTGGGACGACGGCTGCAACGTGCTGGCGGTGGAGCCGGGGGTGGTCGTGGCGTACGAGCGGAACGTGACCACCAACACGCACCTGCGCAAGGAGGGCATCGAGGTGATCGAGATCCCCGGCAGCGAGCTGGGGCGGGGCCGGGGCGGGCCGCGGTGCATGAGCTGCCCGGTGGAGCGGGACGCGGTCTGACCCGGGCCGCCGCTACTGGGTGACGGACGTCCCGTGGAAAGACACTCCCTGGGATGTATATCAATGCAGTGCATCGTATAGACTTCCAGCATTCCCTGTCAGCGTCACCCTGGAGTGTCCCCATGGCCACCGACCTCTTCGGCCGCAGTTTCCTCAAGGAGCTCGACTTCACCGCCGCCGAGCTCCGAGGTCTGGTCGAGCTGGCCGCCGAGCTGAAGGCGGCCAAGAGGGCCGGGATGGAAGAGCGTCGGCTCCAGGGGCGCAACATCGCCCTGATCTTCGAGAAGACCTCCACGCGCACCCGCTGCGCCTTCGAGGTCGCCGCCGCGGACCAGGGCGCCGCCACCGTCTACCTCGATCCCTCGGGTTCCCAGATGGGCCACAAGGAATCGGTCAAGGACACCGCGCGCGTGCTCGGCCGGATGTTCGACGGCATCGAGTACCGGGGGGACAGCCAGGAGGCGGTCGAGGAGCTGGCCGCACACGCCGGCGTACCCGTCTTCAACGGCCTCACCGACGACTGGCACCCCACCCAGATGCTGGCCGACGTGCTGACGATGACCGAGCACTGCTCCAAGCCCCTGGACCGTGTCGCCTTCGCCTACCTCGGCGACGCCCGCTTCAACATGGGCAACTCCTACCTGGTCACCGGCGCGTTGCTGGGCATGGACGTACGGATCGTCGCGCCCCGGGCCTACTGGCCCGCCGAGGCCGTCGTGGCCCGGGCCCGGCGGCTGGCGGAGACCAGCGGGGCGCGGATCACGCTGACGGAGGAGGTGGCCGAGGGGGTGGCGCAGGCGGACTTCGTCGCCACGGACGTATGGGTCTCCATGGGCGAGCCGAAGGCGGTCTGGGACGAGCGGATCGGGGCCCTGTCGCCGTACGCGGTCACCATGGACGTGCTGCGCGCGACCGGGAACCCGGACGTGAAGTTCATGCACTGCCTGCCGGCCTTCCACGACCTGGGCACCAAGGTGGCCCGGGAGGTGTACGAGCGGCACGGGCTGGACTCGCTGGAGGTCACGGACGAGGTGTTCGAGTCCGCGCACTCGATCGTCTTCGACGAGGCAGAGAACCGGCTGCACACGATCAAGGCGATGCTCGTCGCGACGCTGGCGAAGCCGGCGCCTGCGCCGTAGTCGGTCGTGGGCCGTCGGTCAGGCCGTCGGTCAGGCCGTCGCGGTCCGGGCCGGGAGGGTGAACCAGACGGCCTTGCCGTGCTCGGTGCGGCGGTGGCCACAGGCGGAACTCAGGGTCCGGATCAGCAGCAGCCCGCGGCCGTGTTCCTGCCAGGGGTCGGGGTGGTCGTCGTCGGGGCGCGCGGTCAGATCGCCCGGCGGGCGCGGATCGCCGTCGTGGACCTCGACCTGGCAGCCGTTCGCGAGCAGCTCGACCGCCAGCTCGATCGGGGCGCCCGGAGAGGTGTGCTGCACGGCGTTGGCGACCAACTCCGCCGTCAGCAGTTCGGCGGTGTCGCTGTCCGCCGAGACCTCCAGTTCCGCCAGGGCGGTGCGCACCAAGGCGCGCGCGATGGGCACGGCGGCGGCCGTGTGGGGGAGGGCGATCCTCCAGGCGGAGGTGTCGGGCAAGGCGCACCGTCCGTTCCGTGGGCTCGTGGGCGGTGCCCGCGGAGGCCTCCGGGGGCAGGGGTCCGCGGGCGGGCCCGGGTGATCCCGCTGTCCGTGAAAATCCCACTTTCAACGATACGAAGTGGAATCCCGAAGCTGTAGGGCACCCCGTACGGAAGGGGTGGGGACCACCGCCACCAGCGCCGGGGGACCTTCGGCGCGCGGGACCGTGCCGTCGGGGGCGATCGTGTCGTGGATCGCGGCGCGGATCGTGTCGCGTTTTCCTGACGGCAGTCACGATCAGGTGATAGCTTCGATTCCGTGAGCCCCTTCACCGGTTCCACTCCAGCGACCGAACGGTGGCGCCACCTGCGGGTGACCCGGCAGGACGGCGTGGCCACCGTCACCCTCGACCGCCCCGAGAAACTGAACGCGCTGACCTTCGGCGCCTACGCGGACCTGCGCGACCTCCTCGCCGAACTGTCCCGCGAGCGATCCGTACGGGCCTTGGTGCTCGCCGGCGAGGGGCGCGGCTTCTGCTCCGGCGGGGACGTGGACGAGATCATCGGCGCCACCCTCGCCATGGACACCGCCGAACTCCTCGACTTCAACCGGATGACCGGCCAGGTGGTGCGGGCCGTCCGGGAGTGCCCCTTCCCGGTGATCGCCGCCGTGCACGGGGTCGCCGCCGGGGCCGGGGCCGTCCTCGCCCTCGCCGCCGACTTCCGGATCGCCGACCCCACCGCCCGCTTCGCCTTCCTCTTCACCCGGGTCGGCCTCTCGGGCGGGGACATGGGCGCCGCCTACCTGCTGCCCCGTGTGGTCGGCCTCGGCCACGCCACGCGGCTGCTGATGCTCGGAGAGCCCGTACGGGCCGCCGAGGCCGAGCGGATCGGACTGCTCAGCGAGCTGGTCGAGGAGGGCCGGGCCGACGCCCGCGCCGCCGAACTCGCCGCGCGCCTCGCCGCCGGACCCGCCCTCGCCCACGCCCAGACCAAGGCCCTGCTGACGGCGGAACTGGACATGCCGCTGGCCGCCTCGGTGGAGCTGGACGCCAACACCCAGGCCCTGCTCATGCACGGCCGGGACTACGCGGAGTTCCACGCGGCCTTCACCGCGAAGCGACCGCCGGAGTGGAAGGGCAGGTAGCGCCGTGCGCCAGATGCGGGTGGCCGTCGTCGGAGGAGGACCGGGCGGGCTGTACGCCGCCGCGCTGCTGGCCCGCCAGGGGCACGCCGTCGAGGTCTGGGAGCGGAGCGCCCCGGAGGACACCTTCGGCTTCGGCGTCGTGCTCTCGGACGAGACACTGGGTGGCATCGAACGCGGTGACACCGTCGTGCACGCCGCCCTCGGCGCCGAGTTCGTGCGTTGGGACGACGTGGAGGTGGTGCACCGGGGTCGGCTGCTGACCTCCGGCGGCCACGGCTTCGCCGCCCTCGGGCGCCGCCGCCTCTTGGAGGTCTTCCACGAGCGGTGCGCGGGCCTCGGGGTCCGGCTCCGCTTCCGCAGCGAGGCGCCCGACATCCGGGAGCTGGCGCAGGCGTACGACCTGGTGGTCGCGGCGGACGGGGTGCACAGCGCCATCCGGGAGAGCGGCGCCGCGCACTTCCGGCCGACGGTGACGCCCGGGCGGTGCCGCTACATCTGGCTCGCCGCCGACTTCGCCTTCGACGCCTTCCGCTTCGAGATCGCGGAGACCGACCACGGCGTGATGCAGCTGCACGCCTACCCGTACTCCGCCGACTCCTCGACCGTGATCGTCGAGATGCGCGAAGAGGTGTGGCGGGCCGCCGGATTCGACCTGTGCGACGAGGAGGAGTCCGCCGGCCGCTGCGCCAAGATCTTCGGCGAGGCCCTGCGGGGCAGGCCCCTGCGCGGCAACCGCTCGGCGTGGACGAGCTTCCGCACGGTCGTCAACGAACGCTGGTCCCACGGGAACGTGGTGCTGCTCGGCGACGCCGCGCACACCGCGCACTTCTCCATCGGGTCCGGCACCAAACTCGCCGTCGAGGACGCCCTCGCCCTGGCCGAGGCGGTGGCCGCGCTGCCCTCGGTGCCCGAGGCCCTCGCCGCGTACGAGGAGGCGCGCCGGCCGGCCGTGGCCAGCACCCAGCGGGCGGCCGCCGCCAGCATGCGGTGGTTCGAGGAGATCGAGGTGTACGTCGGGCAACCCGCCCGGCAGTTCGCCTTCAACCTGCTGACCCGCAGCCGCCGCGTCACCCACGACAACCTCAGGCTGCGCGACCCCCGCTTCACCCGGGCGGTGGAACGGGAGTTCGGCTGCCCCGAGCCGGCCGGTGAAACCGTGCCGGGCGACGTGGCGGAGTCGGGAACTCCGCCGATGTTCACCCCGTTCACCCTGCGCGGGCTGACCCTGCGCAACCGGATCGTCCTCGCCCCGATGGACATGTACGCGGCGCACGAGGGGGTGCCGGGCGACTTCCACCTGGTGCACCTGGGCGCGCGGGCCCTGGGCGGCGCCGGCCTGGTCATGACGGAGATGGTCTGCGTCAGCCCCGAAGGGCGGATCACTCCCGGCTGCGCCGGTCTGTGGACATCGGAGCAGGCGGACGGTTGGAAGCGGATCGCCGACTTCGTCCACACCTCCGCACCCGGGGCCGCCTTCGGCGTGCAGCTCGGCCACTCCGGCCGCAAGGGTTCGACGCGGGTCATGTGGGAGGGCATGGACGAGCCCCTCCCCGAGGGAAACTGGCCCCTGGTCGCCGCCTCCGCACTGCCCTACCGGCCGGGCGTGTCCGACGTGCCGCGCGCCCTGTCCGTGGCCGACCTGGCCGCGATCCGCTCCGATTTCGCCGCCGCCGCCGTACGGGCCGCCGACTGCGGCTTCGACCTGCTGGAGCTGCACT
This sequence comes from Streptomyces sp. NPDC088097, assembly GCF_044741845.1. Classification (NCBI taxonomy): domain Bacteria; kingdom Bacillati; phylum Actinomycetota; class Actinomycetes; order Kitasatosporales; family Streptomycetaceae; genus Streptomyces; species Streptomyces sp. NPDC088097. The sequence goes on along the minus strand of NZ_JBIUTJ010000004.1, from coordinate 575,914 downwards.
GCGCCCACGGCTACCTGCTGTCCGGGTTCCTCTCCCCGCTCACCAACCACCGCGAGGACGCGTACGGCGGCCCGACGGCGAACCGCCTGCGCTTCCCGCTGGAGGTCTTCGACGCGGTCCGGGAGGTCTGGCCGGCGGAGCGCCCGATGACCGTACGGATCTCCGCGTCCGACTGGGCGCCGGGCGGCACCACCCCCGAGGACGCGCAGGAGATCGCCGCCGCGTTCGCCGCCCACGGGGCCGACGCGGTCCACGTGTCCACCGGCCAGGTGGTGTCCGACGAGGCCCCCGAGTTCGGGCGTTCCTACCAGACGCCGTACGCCGACCGGATCCGCAACGCGCTCGGTGTACCCGTCGTCGCGGTGGGGGCCGTCTCCTCCTGGGACGACGTGAACTCCCTGCTGCTGGCCGGGCGCGCCGACCTCTGCGCCGTAGGCCGGCCCCACCTGTACGACCCCCACTGGACCCTCCACGCGGCCGCCGAGCAGGGCTACACCGGCCCCGCCGCCCCCTGGCCCGACCCCTACCGCGCCGGCTCCCGCACACCCCCGACGGGGCGGGGTTAGGGCGTCTCCCCCACGTGGGGGAGACGGCCCCCTCGCACGGGGGAGCCGCCGGCGCGGGACGCCGGGCACCTTGGAGGTACGGAGCAAATCGGTGCTCCGGGGGCCCGAAGGGCTCCGGCGGGGGGAGGAACCATGAACGTGCGGATCAGGCGGGCGTGCGACGGGGCGTATGGCGAGGTCTACGGCCGGGCGCCGTCCGACGAGGGCGCGGCCTCCGGGCGGGTGCGCGCACAGCCGGCGGCCTCACGGGTGGACGAAGCGGGCGCCCCGGGCGTGGAGACGGGTGTGGAGTTCGGCGAAGACGGCCGCCGAGCGGTCTCCCGGCCAGTCCGCGGGCAGGAGGTCGCGGGGGAGGCCCGGGTCGGCGTAGGGGAGCCGGCGCCAGGTGTCCAGGGCGAGGAGGTAGGTCCGGTAGGCGGCCTCCGGGGTGGGCTCGGGGCCCGTCTGGAGGGCGCGCAGGGCCGGCTCGTGCAGGTCGAGGAACTCCTCGTGCTGCTTGGCCAGCGCCGCCAGGTCCCACCAGCGGGCCACCGCCTCGGCGGTCGGGGCGAAACCGAGGTGGGCGCCCCGGAAGAGTTCGACGTAGGCGGTCAGGTGCAGCCGCTCCAGGGTGCGCGTGGTCTCCCCGGCCAGTTGGGCCGGGGCGATCCACACGCCCGGGGCCACCGCGCCGAAGCCCAGGCGGGCCAGTCGCGAGCGCAGCAGGTGGCGCTTGTGGCGTTCCTGCTCGGGGACCGAGAAGACGGCGACCAGCCATTCCTCCGACACCCGCGGGGCTCCGTAGATCCGCCGGTCCCCGTCCTCCAGCAGCAGCCGCGCCTCCTCGGAGAGCGCGTAGGCCGCCGAGCCGTCCGCCGCCTTCGCGGGCAGCAGGAAGTCGCGCCGCTTGAGCCGGGACACCGAGGACCGGACGGAGGGCGCGTCGACGCCGGCCGCGCCCAGCAGGCGCACCAACGCCGACACCGGTACGGGGCCCTCGAAGGACCGCCCGTAGGCGCCGTGGAAGGTGACGATCAGGGATCGCGGAGTGTGCTGCTCGGCCACGGGTTCACTCTAGATCGCGCAGCCGGAAGCGCTGTAGTTTGCCGGTCGCGGTCCGGGGCAGCGCGGGGAGGAAGACGAAGGAGCGCGGGCACTTGTGGGGGGCCAGCTCACCCAACATGAAGGTCCGCAGGGACTCCTCCGTCAGCGCCGCTCCCTCCCGGGGGACGGTGTAGGCCACCACGCTCTGGCCGCGTCGTTCGTCGGGCCGGCCGACCACCGCCGCCTCGACCACGTCCGGATGGCGAAGGAGCGCCTCCTCGACCTCGGGGCCGGCGATGTTGTACCCCGAGGAGATGATCATGTCGTCGGCCCGGGCGACGTAGCGGAAGTAGCCGTCGTGGTCGCGGACGTAGGTGTCCCCGGTCAGGTTCCAGCCGTCCCGTACGTATTCGCCCTGGCGCGGGTCGGCCAGGTAGCGGCAGCCGACGGGCCCGCGCACGGCCAGCAGGCCGGGCTCGTCGTCGGCCACGGGCCGCCCCGACGCGTCCACCACCCGTGCCTCCCAGCCGGGGACCACCCGGCCGGTGGTACCGGGGCGGATGTCCTCGTCGGCGGCGGAGATGAAGATGTGCAGCAGCTCGGTGGCCCCGATGCCGTTGATGATGCGCAGCCCGGTCCGCTCGTGCCAGGCCTGCCAGGTGGCGGCGGGCAGGTTCTCCCCGGCCGAGACGCAGCGGCGCAGGGCGGAGAGGTCGTAGGCGCCCGCGTCGTAGGGGCCCAGGGTGTCCAGCATCGCGCGGTAGGCCGTGGGCGCCGTGAACAGCACGGTCACCCGGTGGCGGGCCAGGGCGGGCAGCAGCCGGCGGGGTGCGGCCTCCTCCAGGAGCAGGGTGGAGGCCCCGGCCCGCAGCGGGAAGACGACCAGCCCGCCGAGGCCGAAGGTGAATCCGAGCGGCGGACTGCCCGCGAACACGTCGTCGGGTTCGGGGCGCAGCACATGGCGGGAGAAGGTGTCCGCCACCGCCAAGAGGTCCCGGTGGAAGTGCATGCAGCCCTTGGGGTGGCCGGTGGTGCCCGAGGTGAAGGCGATCAGCGCCACGTCGTCGGCGGAGGTGGCGACGGCCGGGTAGGGCGCGGTGTGGGCCTCGGCCAGCCTCAGCAGGTCGTCCGGGGCGTGGCCGCCGTAGGGGGTGATCCGCAGTCCGGGCACCTCCGCCTTGACCAGGTCGTCCACGGCGTCCGCGTGACACAGGGCGTGCCGCACCCGGGCCATCGCGCAGACCGTTGCCAGCTCTTGGGCCCGCTGCTGGGCGAGGACGGTGACGGCCACGGCGCCCGCCTTCATCACCGCCAGCCAGCAGGCGGCGAGCCAGGGGCCGGTGGGTCCGCGCAGCAGCACCCGGTTGCCGGGGACCACGCCGAGGTCGACGGTGAGGACGTGGGCGAGTCGGTCGACGCGCTCGCGCAGCTCGCCGTACGACCAGACCTCGCCGGAGGAGCTTCGGAAGGCGGGCCGGTCGGGTCCGAACCGTTCGATGGTGGCGTCGAGGAGTTCGGTGCCGCAGTTGAGCCGGTCCGGGTAGGCCAGTTCGGGGAGGTCGAAGAGGAGTTCCGGCCAGGCGTGTGCGGGAGGCAGATGGTCGCGCGCGAAAGTGTCGACGTGAGCGGAAGGCTTGAGCTCCAAGGCGGGATCGCCCCCTTGTGACGTCCGCGGGGGAACCTCCCAGCGGAGGCTGGGGGCGGGTGGTGCCGGCCATGCTGGTGCGGTCGCGATCCGAGCGTATCGTGGTCGTGACGACAGTCAACAGGACGCGATAGAACTGGGGCATTCGGATGACCGGATTCGCGCTCGGGGCGGACGAAGAGGAATGGTGCGGACGGCTGCGCACCCTGGCGGAACAAAAGCTGCGCCCCCTCGCCGAGAAGGGCGAACCCGGCCGGGTGAACCGGCCGCTCCTGGCCGAGCTGGGCGAACAGGGTCTGCTGGAGCGGGTGTTCACCTCGGGCGCGCTGGAGCTGTGCCTGCTGCGGGAGTCCCTCGCCTACGGCTGCACGGAGGCGGAGACGGCCCTGGCCCTCCAGGGCCTCGGCGCGCACCCGGTACTGCGGTCGGGCAGCGCGGCGCAGCGGGAACGTTGGCTGCCGGGAGTACGGGCGGGGCGGCACGTGGCGGCCTTCGCGCTCTCCGAGCCCGGGGCCGGCTCGGACGCGGCGGCGTTGGAACTGGCGGCGGAGGCGGACGGACCGGAGGCTTGGCGGCTGAGCGGCGCGAAGTGCTGGATCTCCAACGCACCCGAGGCGGACTTCTACACCGTGTTCGCCCGTACGGGTGAGGCGCCCCGCGCCAAGGGCATCACGGCCTTCCTGGTTCCCGCGGACCGGCCGGGCCTGACGGGCGAGGCCCTGGACATGCTGTCCCCGCACCCGATCGGCTCGCTCGCCTTCGACGGGGTGCCGGTCGGCCGCGAGGACGTGTTGGGGGAGCCGGGCGGGGGCTTCCGGGTGGCGATGGAGACCCTCAACCTCTTCCGGCCCAGCGTGGGCGCCTTCGCGGTCGGCATGGCCCGGGCGGCGCTGGACGCGACGCTGGCCCACACGGCCGGCCGGACCGCCTTCGGCGGTGTCCTCGCCGACCTCCAGACGGTCGCGCACCGGGTGGCGGAGATGGCCACCCGCACCGAGGCGGCCCGGCTGCTCGTGTACGCGGCGGCGGGGGCGTACGACAGCGGTTCCCCCGACGTGCCGAGGCGGGCCGCGATGGCGAAGCTGCTGGCCACGGAGACGGCCCAGTACGTGGTGGACCACGCCGTCCAACTGCACGGGGCGGTCGCCCTGCGCCGCGGCCACCTGCTGGAGCACCTCTACCGGGAGGTGCGGGCGCCCAGGATCTACGAGGGGGCGAGCGAAGTGCAGCGGGCCGTCATCGCGAAGGAGCTCTACCGGGGGGTGGCTGCGCGATGAGCCTGGAGCGGATCAACCCGTCGGAGCTGTCCCCGGCGACGGGCTTCTCGCACGCCGTCACCGCCACGGGAGGCCGGCTCGTGTTCCTCGCGGGCCAGACGGCCCTGGACGGTCACGGCAAGGTCGTGGGGGAGACCCTGACGGAACAGTTCGAGGTGGCCCTGGCGAACCTGCTGGCCGCCCTCGCCGCCGCCGGCGGCCACCCGGCCGACCTGGCCCGGGTGACGGTGTACGCGGTGGACGTGGAGGACTACCGCGAGCACGCGGGCGAACTCGGGCGGATCTGGCAGCGGCTGGCCGGGCGCGACTACCCGGCGATGGCCGTCATCGGCGTGGTCCGCCTCTGGGACCACGAGGCCCGCGTCGAACTGGACGGCATCGCCCTGGTCCAGTGACCCCGCCAGGGCCGGGCCGGGCTCGCGCCGCCCCGCCGTCCCCGCCGACCGGGGCCGGCGGCGGCGGGGCCCCGGTCGGCCCCGGTCAGGGGCGGGGGGTCGCCTCCAGGAGGGCGCCCATCCACTCCTCGATGCCGGTGGCGGTCCTCGGCAGCGCCCCCGACATCAGGCGGGCGCCGTCCGAGGTGATCACCAGGTCGTCCTCGACGCGCACCCCGATCCCGCGCAGCTCGACCGGCAGCGTCTCGTCGTCCGGCTGGAGGTAGAGGCCCGGCTCGACGGTCAGGACCTGGCCCTCCTCCAGGATCCCGTCCAGGTAGGTCTCGGCCCGCGCCTTCGCGCAGTCGTGGACGTCCAGCCCCAGCATGTGCCCGCTGTTGCAGAGGGTGTAGCGCCGGTGCAGGTCGCCCTCGGGGTCCTTGAGGACCCCCCACTCGGTCAGCCCCTCCGCGATGACCCGCATTCCCGCCCGGTGGAAGTCGCCGAAGCGCGCCCCCGGTCGCAGCGCGGCGATGCCCGCCTCCTGGGCGGCGAGCACCAGGTCGTACACCTGCCGCTGCACGGGCGAGAACCGCCCCGACAGCGGCAGGGTGCGGGTGATGTCGGCGGTGTAGAGGGAGTCCGTCTCCACGCCCGCGTCCAGCAGCAGCAGTTCGTCGCGGTTCAGCTTCCCGTCGTTGTGGATCCAGTGCAGGACGCAGGCGTGGGCGCCCGACGCCGCGATCGTGCTGTAGCCGGTGCCGTTGCCCTCCGCGCGGGAGCGGAGCCCGAAGACCCCCTCGATCCAGCGCTCCCCGCGCGGGTGCGCGAGGGCCTGCGGCAGGGCCCGTACGACGTCCTCGAAGCCGGCGGTGGTGTGGTCCACCGCCAGTTGCAGCTGCGCGACCTCCCAAGCGTCCTTGACCAGCCGCAACTCGGACAGTGCGGCGGCCAGTTCGGGGTCGGTCACGCTGTGGCGGGCCGGCGGGGAGCCGAGGTCGTCCAGGTGCGCGCAGCGGATGCCGGTCAGGCGCTCCGCCTCGGCGAGGTCGGGGCGCCGGCCCACCCAGAACTCCCCGTAGCGGCGGTCGCGGAAGAACTCCTCCTTGCCGTCGGCCCGGTTCGAGCGGGGCCTGAGGTACAGCACCGCCTCGTGGCCGTGCGACCCGGACGGCTCCAACACCAGGACGTGCCCCGCCTGGTCCTCGCCGGTGAGCCCGGTCAGCCAGGCGTACGCGCTGTGCGGGCGGAAGCGGTGGTCGGCGTCGTTGGAGCGGACCAGCAGCTCACCGGCCGGAACGAGGAGCCGCTCGCCCGGGAAGCGGGCCGAGAGGCGGGCGCGACGGGCGGGTGTGACGGCGTACGCGGGGACGCGGGTGGTGTCCGGCAGCGGCGAGGCCGCCCAGTTCCCCGCCATGAAGCGGGACAACTCGGCTGATACGGGCAGGTCGTGGCTGCCGGTGTTGAGACGGGAGGGGGTGTCGGTCAACGGTGGCTCCCCAAGAAGTGTCGAACTGGTGGGCGCACAGGGGTTGTCAGTGCAATTTCACATTACTATGTTACAGCTCACACCGCGGCACGTTAATCCCCGTCAAACGCCGTGTGACGCAAGCCGGTTCACGACGCAAGCCGGTTCACGAAGCCAGCCGGTTCACGAAGCAGTCAAGTGCACGAAGCAGGGCAGTTCACGCACCACCTCCCCCACCACCCCTCCCACCAGGAGTTCCCGGTGTCCCAGCACAGAGCTGTGCGTTCGTCCCTCCTCTCCGCCGCCGTCGCGGTCACCCTCCTGGCCACCGCCGGCCAGGCAGTGACCCAGGCCGCCGAGCGGGGCGCCCCCGCCGCCACCGGCACCTTCGCCGCCGCGGCCCCCGCCGCCGGCACGGCCGCGCCGAACCCCTTCGACGAGGTCGACCGCCTGGCCCAGGCGCAGCCGCTCGTCCCGGCGCCCGCCCCGGCCCCCGGCGGCAAGGCCGTCACCGACGGCAAGGTCCCCGGCGCCACGCCGAGCGCGGCCACGCCCGCCGCCACGGCTGCCGCCGAGCGCGCGGAGAAGAGCCGTACGACGGCCTCCGCCCAGGCCGCGCCCACCGCGCGGAGCGTCGCCGCCGGTGTTCCCTGCACCCTCGACGGGATCACCAACCTCACCCCCGAGCAGTTCGCCGACTTCCTCGGAGACCAGGCCGTCCTCGCCGACGGGTGCCTGCGCGGCCTGATCTGGACCTGGGACGCGCGGCTCGCGCCCGTCATGTCCGATGCCCACGTCCAGGCCGTCTCCCACCGGATATCCGCCCTGGCCGCAGCCCACGACGGCCGCAACTCCTCGCACCTGGAGGAGATGTTCACCTATCTCCACGCGGTCGCCTACCACGACTACTCGCGCACCGAGATCGACGTCACCGATGCTCCGACCGTGGACGCCATGCGCCTGGCCATCGCCGACTTCGGGAACGCGGCCCACACCTTCGACGCCACGCCCTCCAACGCCCGCACCCTGCGCGAGGCGCTCTACGCCGCCAGCGCCCCCGGCCTGCGCCAACACCAACTCGGCCTGATCAAGAAGGTCCTGGCCACCCTGGACGCGGCCCACCCCGCCACCAACACCGACGCCGGCTGGGGCGGCGCCGTCCTCGCGGCGCTCTCCGTCAACTACCTGGGCGTCTACCCGGGCAACCAGGACGCGGCCTTCCAGGCGGCCGTCACCGCCGACGCCCCGTACCGCGCCGCCTTCAAGGCCTTCGCCGGATACACCCACCTCAAGGGCACCGGCAACGCCTGGGCCGCCCGCGACGCGCTCGGCGAGTACGGCCGCTTCGGGCAGATCGACGCGTTGCGGAGCCAGACCGTCGCGGACCTCGGCGCCCTGCTGGAGCCCGTCAAGGCGGGCTGGGGCAACGGCAGCGAGCCGTGGGCCAAGCTCGTCTCCTGGCTGAACTTCTACGAGGCCTGCGCGCCGTACGGGGTCTGCAAGGAGGACATCGAGCGGCAGCTCTTCCCCTACACCTACAGCTACGACAACGGCGCCATCAAGGTCCGCACCGCCCTCGACCGGGCCACCGTCGACCAGCTCTACTACGCGAGCAAGCAGGTCAAGACCCAGTTCCACCGGGTCCTCGGCACCGACCAGCCCCTGGCCGGAGACCCGAACACCACCCTCAACATCGTGCTCTACGCCTCCCGCGCCGACTACGAGAACTACCACCCCATCCTGACCGGCTACGGCACCAACAACGGCGGCATCTACATCGAGAACGGCGCCACCTTCTACACCTACCAGCGCCGCGTCCCCCAGGACTCCAGCCTCACCCTCGAAGAGCTCTTCCGCCACGAGTACACCCACTACCTCAACGGCCGCTACGCCGTCCCCGGCTTCTTCGGCGAAGGCCCCTGGTACGAGGGCGACCGCACCACCGCCATGGACGAGGGCACCGCCGAGTTCTTCGACGGGGCCACCCGGGACAACGGCATCGCGGTGCGCAAGTCCCTGGTCCGCGGCATCATCTCGGACACCTCCGGCGGCGGCCCGCGCATGAGCGTCGAGCAGCTCCTGAACGCCACCTACGACGGCGACGGCTTCCGCTTCTACAACTACGCCGGCACCTTCTTCGAGTTCCTCTGGACCGAGAAGCCCACCCTGCTGCGCGAGATGTACGGGTACCTGCGCGCCAACGACGTCGCCGGCTATGACGCCTGGCGCCACCGCACGGGCGCCGACACCTACCTCCAGCGCGACTACAACCGCTTCCTGGACGCCCAGATCGCCAAGGTCGACCAGCTCTACGTGCCGAACACCACCTTCACGCCCAACGAGCGGCTGCGCGACTCCGCGCTCGCCTCGGTGAAGTCCGCCTTCGCGACGGCCACCTACAACACGCCCGACTGCGTGGAGAACGGCGACCCGGGCAAGCGCCGCTTCACCTGTACGGGCCGGATCACCGCGAACCTGAAGAACTGGCGCGACGACGACCAGAACTTCAAGGACATGTCCGAGACCGTCGACTACTTCATCCTCGACCGGGCGGGCGCGGCCTCCAACAACCTGGCCGACATGAACTGTTCCTTCGGTCCGACGGAGATCTGGACCAACCACGTGGCGGGTACCGCTTCCTACAGCTGCGAGGGACCGCTGCGCAGCTGATCCGGTCCGGGTCGGTCCCTTACCCGAACGGGGGGCGGGACCGGCCCGGGAGCCCGCCCGGGAACCCGTGGCCCCACGGATTCGTGGCCCCATGGGCACCCTCTAAAGAATGTGACATATTACTGCCGTGTCCCAGACCCATTCCCCGGACGTCGTCATCATCGGCGCCGGTGTCGTCGGCGCCGCGTGCGCGTACTACGCGAGCCGCGCCGGCCTCTCCGTGGCCGTGGTCGACCGCGGTCCCGTCGCGGGCGGCACCACCGGCGCCGGGGAGGGCAACCTCCTCGTCTCCGACAAGGGGGCCGGACCGGAACTCGACCTCGCGCTCCTCTCCACCCGCCTCTGGCGCGAACTGGCCGAGACCCTGCCGGGGGAGACCGAGTACGAGTCCAAGGGCGGCTTGGTCGTCGCCCCGGACGAGGCCACCTTCGAGGCCCTGCGGGGCTTCGCCGCAGGCCAGCGCGCCGCCGGAGTGAGCTGCGCCGAAGTGGCCCCCGAGGCCCTCCACGACCTGGAACCACACCTCGCCCCGGGTCTGGCGGGCGGCTTCCACTACCCCCAGGACGCCCAGGTCCAGCCGGCGCTGGCGGCGGCCCGCCTGCTGGCCGCGTCCGGCGCCGTCCGGTACCTGGGGGAGGAGGTCGTCGAGGTGCTCCGGGACGCGACGGCCGAGCCGGGCGCGACGGCCGAGCCGGGCGCGGGCGCGGGTGCCGGCTCGGGGGTCGGGCCGGGTGTCGGGCCGCACGCGGGCGCCGGCGCCGGGTCGGTCGTACGGGGCGCCGTGCGCGGGGTGCGCACCTCCCGGCGGACGATCCTCGCCCCGGCCGTGGTCAACGCGGCCGGGACCTGGGCCGGGCAGCTCGCCGACCTCGCCGGAACCACCCTGCCGGTGCTGCCCCGGCGCGGCTTCGTCCTCGTCACCGAACCCCTGCCCCGGGTGGTCCGTCACAAGGTCTATGCCGCCGACTACATCGCCGACGTCGCCAGCGGCTCCGCCGCCCTGCAGTCCTCGGCGGTGGTCGAGGGCACTCCCTCGGGCCCGGTGCTGATCGGGGCGACCCGCGAACGGGTCGGCTTCGACCGAAGCCTTTCCACCGAGGCCCTGCGCCGCCTCGCCTCCCAGGCGGCGGCGCTCTTTCCGGTCCTGGCCGACGTCCGGGTGCTGCGGGCCTACCACGGCTTTCGCCCCTACCTCCCCGACCACCTCCCGGCCATCGGCCCCGACCCCCGGGTCCCCGGCCTGTTCCACGCCTGCGGCCACGAGGGCGCCGGCATCGGACTCGCCCCCGCGACCGGCCTGCTGATCGCCGCCGCCCTGCGGGGCGAGGCCCCCGAGCTGCCGCTCGACCCGTTCCGCCCCGACCGCTTCGAGGACCCGGGCCCCGAGCCCGCGGCCGAGCCCGCGAGGAGCACCCCCTGATGCGCAGTCCCCGTTCGCTCGTCGGCGGCAGCCCGGCGGCCACCTACCCGATCACCTTCGACGGCCGCGAACTCCCGGCCCAGGAAGGTCAGTCCGTCGCCGCCGTGCTCTGGGCCGCCGGCATCCTCGCCTGGCGCACGACCCGCGAGGGCGGCGCCCCGCGCGGCGTCTTCTGCGGCATCGGGGCCTGCCACGACTGCCTCGTCACCGTCAACGGACACCCGGGCCGGCGCGCCTGCCTCGTCCCCGCCCGCCCCGGCGACACCGTCACCACCCAGGAAGGCACCGGCCATGACGACCTCGCCGTCTGAGCCCACCCGGCTCGCCGTCGTCGGCGCGGGCCCCGCCGGCCTCGCCGCGGCCGTCACCGCCGCGACGCTCGGGCTCGACGTGGTCCTCCTCGACGCCGCCGAACGCCCCGGCGGGCAGTACTACCGCCACCCGGCCCCCGGCCTCGGCGCCGCCCGCCCCGAGGCCCTGCACCACGACTGGCGGGCCTTCGCCGACCGCGAAGCCGCCCTGCGCGCCCACGTGTCGGCGGGCCGGATCACGTACCTCCCCTTCCACCACGTCTGGACCGTCGTCCCGGCCGACGGCGGGGGCTGGACCCTGCACGCCGTGGCCGGCCCCGAGGAGGCTCCGGCCACGGTCCGCGCCGACCGGGTGCTCTTGGCCACCGGGGCCTACGAGCGCCAGCTCCCCTTCCCCGGCTGGACCCTGCCGGGGGTCGTCGGCGCGGGCGGCGCCCAGGCCATGCTCAAGGCCGGCCTCGTCCTGCCCGGGCGCCGGATCCTCGTCGCCGGGAGCGGACCCCTGCTGCTCGCGGTGGCCGGATCCCTCGCCGCGGCCGGAGCCGCCGTGCCCGCCGTCGTCGAGGCCGCCTCCTACACGGCGTACGCGCCCCACGCCCCCGCCCTGCTGCGCAACCCCGCCAAGCTCGCCGAAGGCGCCGTCCACGGCGGGGCCCTGCTGCGCCACGGCATCCGCCTCCTGACCCGGCGCGCCGTCGTCGAGGCCCACGGGGTCGACCGGGTGGAGGCCGTCACCGTCGCCCGCCTCGACCGGGACTGGCGCCCCCTGCCCGGCACCGCCCGCCGGATCCCGTGCGACGCCCTCGCGGTGGGCCACGGGCTCGTCCCCCAGCTGGAACTGGCCACCGGCCTCGGTTGCGCCACCCGGGGCGGTGCCGACGGCGTCGCCGCCCTGGAACTGGACGCCCACCAGCGCACCTCCGTACCGGGGATCTGGTCCGCGGGCGAGACCGGGGGCATCGGCGGTGCCCAACTGGCGCTGACCGAGGGGGAGATCGCCGCCCACGCGATCGCCGATCGGCCCGTACCGGGCGGCCTCCCGCGCACCCGGGCCCGGCTGCGCGCCTTCGCCGGGGCCATGGCCGCCGCCCACCGCCCCGGCGAGGGCTGGACGGGGTGGCTGACCGACGGGACGGACGCCTGCCGTTGCGAGGAGGTCCCGGTGGGCCGGATCCGCGAGGCCGTGAGCGAGTGGGGCGCGCGGGACGCCCGTACGGTCAAACTCCTCACCCGGGCCGGCATGGGCTGGTGCCAGGGCCGGATGTGCGGTCCCGTCGTCGCGGCCCTGGCGGCCGGCTCCTCCGGGTCCGCGGACGTGGGGGCCGAGCGGCGGCCGCTGTCCTGCCCGGTCCCGCTGCGCCACCTGGCGGGGCTCCCGCCCGCTCCGGGGGCTCCGTCGGACGAAGCTCCCCCCTCCGGCCGCTGATCGGGTCGCCCCGAACCCTTGTGGCCGTCTCACACCCACTAGTAAAATGTCACACACCACACTAGGGAGTCTCCATGAACCACGCGCCCACCCCCGCGCCCCGCACGGACCGCCCCGCCGACACGCGCACCCGCCCCTGGCACGGCATCATGGTCGCCACCGCCCTGCCCCTGCGCGAGGACCTGAGCGTCGACCACGACGCCTACGCCGAACACGTGGCCTGGCTGATCGCCAACGGCTGCGACGGCGTGGTCCCCAACGGCTCCCTCGGCGAGTACCAGACCCTCACCGACGAGGAGCGTGCCCGTGTCGTGCGCACCGCCGTCGAGGCCGCCGGGGACGGCGCCCGCGTCATGCCCGGCGTCGCCGCATACGGCAGCGCCGAGGCCCGTCGCTGGGCCGAACAGGCCGCCGAGGCCGGGGCGGGATCCGTCCTGCTGCTGCCCCCCAACGCCTTCCGGGCCGACGAGGCCGCCGTACGGGCCCACTACGCGGAGGTCGCCGGAGTCGGCCTGCCCGTGGTGGCGTACAACAACCCCATCGACACCAAGGTGGACCTCACGCCGGCCCTCCTCGCCCGCCTGCACGGCGACGGATCCATCGTCGCCGTCAAGGAGTTCAGCGGGGACGTCCGCCGGGCCTACGAGATCGCCGAACTCGCCCCCGGCCTCGACCTCCTCATCGGCGCGGACGACGTCCTCCTCGAACTCGCCCTCGCCGGAGCCGTCGGTTGGATCGCCGGCTACCCCAACGCCCTCCCGCGCTCCTGCGCCACCCTGTACCGGGCCGCCGTCGCCGGCGACCTCGCGACCGCGCTGCCCCTCTACAAGTCCCTGCACTCCCTGCTGCGCTGGGACTCCAAGACCGAGTTCGTCCAGGCCATCAAGCTCTCCATGGACCTGGCCGGCCGTCCCGGCGGCGCCACCCGCCCGCCCCGCTTCCCGCTGACCGGCGAGACCGAGGCCGCCGTCCGCGCCGCCACCGAGAAGGCCCTCGCCGAGGGCCTCAACTAAACAGCCACAGGGGGCACCTGATGCGCACGCGTCACGTCTACCACGCGGTCGACTCGCACACCGAGGGCATGCCGACCCGAGTGATCACCGGGGGAGTCGGGGTGGTCCCCGGCGCCACCATGGCCGAGAAGCGGCTCCACTTCATCGAGCACTCCGACCACGTGCGCACGCTGCTCATGTACGAGCCGCGCGGCCACGCGGCGATGAGCGGCGCGATCCTCCAGCCCCCCACCCGACCGGACGCCGACTTCGGCGTGCTGTACGTGGAGGTGTCCGGCCTGCTGCCCATGTGCGGGCACGGCACCATCGGGGTGGCCACCGTCCTGGTCGAGACCGGCATGGTGGAGGTCGTGGAACCGGTCACCACCGTCCGCCTCGACACCCCGGCCGGGCTGGTGAGCGTCGACGTCCGCGTCGAGGACGGGGCGGCCACCGCCGTCACCCTCACCAACGTCGCGTCCTACTGCGTCGGCCTCGACCTCAAGGTGCCGGTCCCCGGCTTCGGCACCGTCACCTACGACCTCGCCTACGGCGGCAACTTCTACGCCTTCGTCGAACTCGACGACCTCCACCTGCCCTTCGACCGCTCCCGCAAGGACGACCTGCTCGCCGCCGGCCTGGCGATCATGGACGCGATCAACGGCTCCGACGACCGCCCCGTCCACCCCGAGAACCCCTCCATCGCCGGCGTCAAGCACGTCTACCTCGCCGCCCCCGGCTCCGACGCCCACCGCTCCCGCCACGCCATGGCCATCCACCCGGGCTGGTTCGACCGCTCGCCCTGCGGCACGGGAACCAGCGCGCGCATGGCGCAACTCCACGCCCGGGGTCTGCTGGCCCTCGATACCGACTTCGTCAACGAGTCCTTCATCGGAACCGAGTTCACCGGGCGCCTGATCGGGGAGACCACCGTCGGCGGCCGGCCGGCCGTGGTGCCCACCGTCACCGGTCGGGCCTGGATCACCGGCACCGCCCAGTACTTCCTCGACCCGACCGACCCCTTCCCCGGAGGGTTCCTCCTGTGAGCGCCCCGACCCCGCCCCCGACGGGCATCCGCACCACCGACTACCACACGGCGGGGGAGCCCTTCCGGATCGTCTCCGAAGGCCTCCCGCCGGTTCCCGGGGACACCGTCGCCGAGCGTTGCGCCACCGCGATCGGCCCCGGTGGCTCGGGGACCGCGCCGCGCCGGGGCGCGCTGGACGACGTACGGCGGACGCTGGTGCTGGAACCGCGCGGGCACTCCGGGATGTACGGGGCCTTCGTGGTGCCGCCCGACGACGACGGGGCCCACTTCGGGGCGCTGTTCTGGCACAAGGACGGCTACTCCACCGCCTGCGGACACGGCACGATGGCCCTCGGCGCCTGGGCCGTGGACACCGGCCGGGTCCCCGCCCCCGCCGACGGGGACGTCCAGGTGCGCGTCGACGTCCCCTCGGGGCGGGTCGCGGCCACCGTGCACCGCGCCGGCGGGCGCACCACCGGGGTCACCTTCCGCAACGTCCCGGCCCGGGTGGGCGCCCGCAAGGTGCCGGTGGCCACCACCCTGGGCCTGGCGGAGGTGGACATCGCCCACGCCGGGGCCTGCTACGCCTCGGTCGCCGCCCGGGACCTCGGCCTGGACGTCTCCCGCGCCGCGCTGCCCGAGCTGGTGCGGGCGGGCCGCGAGATCCGGGCCGCGCTGGCCACCCACCCCGCGACCTGGCACCCGGACGGGCCGCTCCTGTCCGGGGTGTACGGGGTCGTCCTGTACGAGGAACTGCCCGACACCCCCTTCGGGCCGCACCAGCGCAACGTGACCGTCTTCGCCGACGGGCAGGTCGACCGCTCCCCCTGCGGATCCGGCACCTCCGCGCGGCTCGCGCTGCTGGCCGAGGACGGGCGGCTCGGGCCGGGGGAGGACCTCCTGCACGAGTCGGTCGTGGGCACGGTGTTCACCGGGCGGATCCTGGCCGACGGGGTCACGGAGGTCACCGGGGCGGCGTACCGCACGGGGGAGCACCTCTTCACCGTCGACCCGTCCGACGCCCTCGGCACGGGATTCGCGCTGTGACCGCGGACGGGGACCCGGTGGGCGCCGACCCGGTGCGCGCCGACCCCTCGCGCATCGACCCGGAGGCCGGCGTACCGCAGTGGGGCGCCGCGCTGATGGCCTCCCTCCTGACCCCGACCCGCGCCGCCGACGCCCTGGCCGACGCGCTCCGCGCGGGCCTCGACCCGGAGGCCTGCCCCCCGCGCGGGAGCCTGCCCGTCCCCGGAGGCGGCGAACTGCTGCTGATGCCCTCGGCGTCGGCAGCGTACGCCGGGGTGAAGATCGCCGGGGTCGCCCCGGGCAACCCGAAGCGCGGACTGCCCCGGATCACCGGCAGTTACCTCCTCCTGGACGGCCCGACCCTGCGCCCGCTGGCCCTCCTCGACGGCGCGGCCCTGACCGCGCTGCGCACCCCGGCGGTCTCCGCCCTCGCACTGCGCCACCTCCTGCCGCCGGGGCCGCCGGCCCGACTGGTGATCTTCGGCTCCGGCCCCCAGGCGTACGGGCACCTCGAAGCGGTGCTCGCGCTGCGGGAGCCGGTCGAGACGGTGATCGTGGGCCGTGACCGCGGCAGGGCGGAGCAACTGGCGGTGCACGCCCGCGCCCTGGGGGCCCCGGCCCGCACGGGGGTCCCGGCCGACGTGGCCGGCGCGGACCTCGTCCTGTGCTGCACCACCGCCCGGGAGCCGCTCTTCGACGGTCGCCTGGTCGCCCCGGGCGCCACCGTGGTCGCGGTGGGCTCCCACGAGCCGGACGCCCGGGAGACCGACACCGCCCTCGTGCGACGCGCGGCGGTGTACGTGGAGTCGCGCGCGGCGGCCCTGCGGGAGGCGGGGGACCTCTTGGTCCCGGAGGCGGAGGGGGCGATCGGACCCGGTCATATCACCGCCACCCTGGCCGACCTGGTGTCGGGCCGGACGAGGCCCGCGGGCCGGCCGGCTTGTCCACAGCTCTTCAAGAGCGTGGGCATGGCCTGGGAGGATCTCGCCGTGGCGGTCGCTCTGTTTCAGGCCGCCGGGGCGAACAGAGAAACGTGACATTGTACGCTGTTCCTCTTCTCGTCGCAGGTGTCGGGGGTCTCGGAGGAAAAGCAATGGGTGACCTGAAGCAGCACAGCCTCATCAAGGCTCAGGAACGGCTCCGGGACCAGGTCGGCCACGCCCTCCGAGCGGCTCTCATCGCCGGAGAGCTGCGCCCGGGCAGCGTCTACTCCGCCCCCGGGCTCGCCGCAGAACTGGGCGTCTCGGCCACGCCCGTGCGCGAGGCCATGCTCGACCTGGCCCGGGAGGGCCTCGTCGAGCCGGTCCGCAACAAGGGCTTCCGGATCACCGAGGTCAGCGAGCGCGACCTCGACCAGTACACCGAACTGCGCACGATGATCGAGGTCCCCACGATCGGCCGGATCACGAAGATCGCCACGGCGGAGCAGTTGGAGGCCCTGCGCCCGATCGCCGAGGAGATCGTCACCAGCGCCCGCGAGCACAACCTCATCGGGTACCTGGAGGCCGACCGCCGCTTCCACCTGTCCCTGCTGTCCCTCGCCGGCAACGACCGCCTGGTGGACACCGTCGGCGACCTGCGCAAGCGGTCCCGGCTGTACGGACTGACGGGGCTGGATGAGGCCGGGAAGCTGGTCTCCTCCGCCGAGGAGCACATCGAGTTGCTCGACCTGATGCTGACCGGCGACTCCGAGGCGGCGGAGGAGTGCATGACGCGCCACCTCGGCCACGTCCGCTCGCTCTGGGCCCAAGGCCGCGACGAGCCGGTCGGCCGCACCCAGGGTGGCCTCGGCTCGGGCCTCTAGGCCGGCCCGGGTCTCTGGGCCCGGCCGCGTGCCCGTCGCCGGTGGTGTCCGCCGGCGGCGCGCACGGCGTCAACTCGCCCTGTGCGCCAGGGATTCGGACACGGCTGGGTAACGGTGGCACCTGCCCCTTGTCAGTACAATTTCACATTACTATGTTACCGGTCACATCCTAAAGCGCGCCCTTCACTGGAGTGACCTCATGACCAAGCGCACCCAACTCGCCCTCGCCACCAGCCTGGTGGCCGCACTCGCCCTCGGTGCCTCGGGTTGCTCCGACCCCAAGAAGGGGGCGGGCGCAGCGCCTTCGGCCTCGAATCCCGCCGCCGCCAACGACGGCAAGGTCCTCGGAGGGAACCCGGTCAAGGGCGGCACCCTCACGGTCCTGTCCAACCAGGACTTCGCCCACCTCGATCCGGCCCGCAACTGGGTCATGCCGACGATGGACTTCGCCACCCGCCTCCTCTACCGGACCCTGGTGACCTTCAAGGCCGAGCCGGGCAAGGCCGGCAGCGAGCTGGTCCCCGACCTCGCCACCGACCTCGGGACCCCCTCCGACGGCGGCCGCACCTGGACCTTCACCCTCAAGGAGGGGGTCAAGTACGAGGACGGGACCCCGATCAGGGCCGAGGACGTCAAGTACAACGTCGAGCGCTCCTTCGCCCCCGACCTCACCGGCGGCCCCGACTACGCCGCCCAGTACCTGGCCGGCGCCGAGGGCTACAAGGGGCCGCTCCAGGGCAAGCACCTCGACTCCGTGAAGACCCCGGACGAGCGGACCATCGTCTTCGAACTCAAGCGTCCCGTCGCCGAGTTCTCCGCGACCACCACCCTGCCCACCTTCGCCCCCGTCCCGCAGTCCCGGGAGAAGGGGGCCCAGTACGACGCCCGCCCCTTCTCCTCCGGCCCGTACAAGATCGAGACGTACGACCGG
The DNA here is from genome assembly GCF_044741845.1 of Streptomyces sp. NPDC088097. NCBI lineage: Bacteria > Bacillati > Actinomycetota > Actinomycetes > Kitasatosporales > Streptomycetaceae > Streptomyces > Streptomyces sp. NPDC088097. The sequence goes on along the minus strand of NZ_JBIUTJ010000004.1, from coordinate 557,954 downwards.
GACAAGAAGCTCGTGCTCGTCCGCAACGAGCACTGGGACCCCAAGACGGACACCGTCCGCAAGGCCTACCCGGACCGGTTCGTCGTCGTGATGGGCCTCAAGGGCGGCCAGATCGACGACCGGATCATCGCCGGGGAGGGCGCCGACGCCTCCACCGTCGAGTACGCCGACATGCGCCCCGAGAGCGCGCCCAAGGTCCTGCCCGAGCCCGACGTCCGATCACGCCTGCTCGCCGAGTCCCAGGGCTGCACCGAGATGCTCCACCTCAACAACTCCCGGGCCCCCTTCGACGACCCGAAGGTGCGCGAGGCCCTCCAGTACGCGGTGGACAAGGAGGCCGTGGTCACCGCGGGCGGTGGACCGGCCCTCAACGAGATCGCCACCGCCTACCTGCCGCCCGCGCTCTCCGGCGGCAGGCAGGCCGACACCCTGAAGATCCCGGCCGCGGGCGACCCCGCCAAGGCCAAGGAACTCCTCAAGGCCGCCGGCAAGGAACGGCTGAAGGTCTCCCTGTCGGTCTCCACCGGAGACAAGGGCAAGGGCGAGGCCATCCAGCAGGGCCTGGCCCGCGCCGGTGTCGAGGTGGTCCTCGACACCGTCGACCCGGGCGCCTACTACGACGTCATCGGCGACCTCTCCACCACCCCGGACATGAGCCTCGCCGGCTGGTGCCCCGACTACCCCTCCGGGTCCACCTGGATCCCCTTCGTCTTCGACGGCCGCACCATCAAGGAGAAGGGCAACCAGGGCAACAACAGCCAGTTCCGCGACGAGGCCACCATGAAGCGCATCGACGAGATCAACGCCATGGCCGACGCCAAGGAGGCCAACCGGGCCTGGATCGACCTCGACGCCGAGATCATGAAGAAGTCCCCGTCCGTACCGCTCCTGCTGGAGCGCAAGCCGCTCCTGGTCGGCACCAACATCGCCGGCGCCTTCGGTCACCCGGTCTGGACCGGCACCATCGACTACGGGACCCTCGGCCTCAAGGACCCGGCCAAGAGCCGGGGTTGAGGGAGTCGAGGCAACGGTCCCGAGACACGATGACCACCACCGCACCGGGAGCCGCCGACGAGGCGCCCCCGGACCCCGCCGCCCCCGGCCCGTCCACCCCCGACCCGGCCGCCCCCGCCAAGGACCGCCCCACCGGCAGCAGCCCCTGGCAGCTCGCCCGGCGCGAACTGCGCCGCCGGCCCGCCGTCCGCGTCAGCCTCGGCGTCGTCCTGCTCTTCGTCCTGATGGCCCTCGCCGCGCCCTGGCTGGGCGCCCTCGGCGGCTGGTCCCCCGACGCGTTCGACAAGGCCGCCGTCGACCCCTACCTCGGCGGCAAGCCCCTCGGCTCGCTCGGCGGGATCAGCCCCGAGCACTGGCTGGGCGTCGAACCGGTCACCGGCCGCGACCTGTTCGCCCGCGTCGTCCACGGCGCCCGGGTCTCCCTGCTCATCGCCTTCTCCGCCACCGCCGTCGTCGTCCTCGCGGGGACCGCCGCCGGCATCGCGGCCGGCTACTTCGGCGGCCGCGTCGACGCGCTGCTCTCCCGGCTGATGGACCTCACCATGTCCTTCCCCTCCCTCATCTTCATGATCGCGATGCTGTCGGTGGCCAAGGACGTCAACCGGATCGTGCTCATGACCGCCGTCATCGGCCTGTTCGGCTGGCCCGGCATCGCCCGCGTCGTGCGGGGCCAGACCCTCTCCCTCAAACACCGCGAGTACGTCGACGCCGCCCGCGTCGCCGGCGCCGGCGCCTGGCGGATCCTCACCCGCGACATCCTCCCCGGGGTCTCCGGGCCGGTCATCGCCTACACCACCCTGCTCGTCCCCGGCATGATCAGCACCGAGGCGGCGCTCAGCTACCTCGGCGTGGGCGTCCGCCCGCCGACCCCCTCCTGGGGCCAGATGATCGCCGAGTCCGTCGCCTTCTACGAGACCGACCCCATGTACTTCGTCATCCCCAGCGTCTTCCTCTTCCTCGCCGTGCTCGCCTTCACCCTGCTCGGAGACGCCCTGCGCGACATCCTCGACCCGAGGGGAGGCCGTACGTGATCCTCTACCTCCTGCGCAGGCTGCTCGCCCTGGCCGGCGTGCTGCTGGCCATCGCCGCCGTCACCTTCCTCGTCTTCTACGTCCTGCCCAGCGACCCGGCCGCCGCGGCCTGCGGCAAGACCTGCAGCGCCGAACGCCTCGCCGACGTACGGGCCCACCTCGGCCTCGACCTGCCCCTGTGGAGGCAGTTCGCCGACTTCCTCTCCGGCATCTTCACCGGGCGCACCCTCGGCTCCGGCCAGTACGCCGTCCCCTGCGACTTCCCCTGCCTCGGGTACTCGTACGAGAACTCCCTGCCCGTCTGGGACCTGCTCATGGACCGGCTCCCGGTCTCCGCGTCCCTCGCCGTCGGGGCGGCCGTGCTCTGGCTCGTCCTCGGTCTCGGCGCCGGGGTGACCGCCGCCCTGCGCAAGGACACCGCCACCGACAAGGCCCTGATGGTCGGCGCGGTCGCCGCCGCCTCGCTGCCCGTCTACTTCACCTCCGTCCTGCTCATCCACGGGGTCATCCGCCTCGCCGGCCTGCTGCCCTACCCCACCTACCGGGCCTTCACCGACGACCCCCTCGCCTGGGCGCAGAACCTGCTGCTGCCCTGGATCGCGCTCGCCCTGCTCTACGCCGCCATGTACGCCCGCCAGAGCCGCGGTTCGATGATCGAGGCGATGGCCGAGCCGTACATCCGTACCGCCCGCGCCAAGGGCATGCCCGAACGCACCGTCGTCCTCAAGCACGGACTGCGCTCCGGGATGACCCCGATCCTCACCCTCTTCGGCATGGACCTGGGCGGACTCCTCGCCGGCGCCGTCATCACCGAGTCCCTCTTCGGCCTGCCCGGCATCGGCCGGCTCTTCTACGGCGCGCTCGTCAGCTCCGACCAGCCCGTCGTCCTCGGCGTCACCCTGCTCGCCGCCTTCTTCATCGTCGTCGCGAACCTCGTCGTCGACCTCCTGTACGCCGTCGTCGACCCGAGGGTGAGGTACTGATGGACCGGTCCGCCGCGCCGCCCCTGCTCGAAGTGCGCGACCTGAGCGTCACCTTCACCACCCCGCGCGGCGCCGTCCGCGCCGTCGACTCCCTCGGCTTCACCGTGCAGGCCGGCCGCACCCTCGGCATCGTCGGCGAGTCCGGCTCCGGCAAGTCCGTGACCTCCCTCGCCGTCATGGGCCTGCACCGGGCGGGCGCCGAGGTCGCCGGTTCGGTCGCGCTGTCCGGACGCGAACTGACCGCCCTGTCCGAGCGGGAACTCTCCCGGATCCGGGGCCGCCGCATGGCCATGATCTTCCAGGACCCGCTGTCCAGCCTGCACCCCTACTACACCGTCGGCGAGCAGATCGCCGAGCACGTCCGCGTGCACCTGCGGGCCGGGCGGGCCGCCGCGCGCAAACGCGCCGTCGACATGCTCGGCGAGGTGGGCATCCCCGAACCGGCCCGCCGCGCGGGGGAGTACCCGCACCAGTTCTCCGGCGGCATGCGCCAGCGCGTGATGATCGCCATGGCCCTGGCCTGCGAGCCCGAACTCCTCATCGCCGACGAACCCACCACCGCCCTCGACGTCACCGTCCAGGCGCAGATCCTGGAGCTGATCGCCCGCATCCAGGAACAGCGCGGCCTGGGCGTGGTCATGATCACCCACGACCTCGGCGTGGTCGCCCGGGTCGCCCACGAGGTGCTCGTCATGTACGGCGGGCGGGCTGCCGAACAAGCCCCGGTCGACGAGCTGTTCGCCGACCCCGCCCACCCCTACACCCGCGGCCTGCTCGATTCCCTGCCCCGCCTCGACACCGACGAGGACGCCCCCCTGCCCTCCATCCCCGGCTCCCCGCCGTCCCTGCTGACCCCCGCCCCGGGCTGCGCCTTCGCCCCCCGCTGCCCCCGGGCCGCCGCACGCTGCGCGCGGGAGCGCCCCCGGTTCACGGCGTACGGGGACGGGCCGCCGCGCGCGGTCGCCTGCCACTTCGCCGGGCCACCCTCCACGCCCTCCGCCGCCGCCGAGGAGGCGCTCCGATGACGCGAAGCACCCCGGCGGGCGGGCCCGCCGGCGGCGCGACCGAGCCACTGCTCTCCGTACGCGACCTGACCATGACCTTCCCGGGCCGCCGCTCGCCGATCGGCCGCCGGGGAGCGCCGGTGCGGGCCGTCGACGGGGTCTCCTTCGACCTCGCGGCCGGGCAGACCCTGGGCCTGGTGGGGGAGTCGGGCTGCGGCAAGTCCACCACCGGGCGGATGCTGGTGCGGCTCCTGGAACCCACCTCCGGCAGCATCGCCTTCGAGGGCAGGGAGATCGGCCGCCTCTCCCAGGGCGCCCTGCGACCGCTGCGCAAGAACATCCAGATGGTCTTCCAGGACCCCCACTCCTCCCTCAACCCCCGCCAGACGGTGGCCCGGATCATCTCCGACCCGTTGCTCGTCCAGGGCTGGAGCGCGGGCGACGCCCGCCGCCGGGCCGCCGAGCTGATGGAGCTGACCGGCCTCATCCCCGAGCACATCGACCGCTACCCGCACGAGTTCTCCGGCGGCCAGGCCCAGCGCATCGGCATCGCCCGCTCGCTGGCCACCAGCCCCCGCCTGGTCATCGCCGACGAGCCGGTCTCGGCCCTCGACGTCTCCGTCCAGGCGCAGATCGTCAACCTGATGGAGCGGCTGCGCACCGAACTGGGCCTGGCCTACGTGTTCATCGCGCACGACCTGTCGGTGGTCAAGAGGGTCAGCGACCGGGTCGCCGTCATGTACCTCGGCCGGATCGTCGAGATCGGGGACAAGAAGGCCCTGTACGAGGACCCGCGGCACCCCTACACCCGGGCGCTGCTGTCCGCCGTTCCGCTGCCCGACCCGGCGGCGGAACGGCGCAGGGAGCGGATCGTGCTGCTCGGCGACCCGCCGAGCCCGGCCGCCCCGCCCCCCGGCTGCGCCTTCCACCCGCGCTGCCCGGTGGCGCGGGACGTCTGCCGCACCGAGCGGCCGCTCCTGAGGTCCGTCGCCTCCCGCGAGGTGGCCTGCCACCTGGCGTAGCCACAGACCCCCGGGGGCCTGACGGGGACCCCGGGTACGGGAAGGGCCCCGGAGACAACGGCGTCTCCGGGGCCCTTCCGCGTCCGTCCGTGGGAGCGGCTACGCCAGTTCGCGGCGGAAGAAGTCCAGTTGGAGGGCCATCACCTTCTCCTTGGTGCCGCCCGGGGTCATGTGGGTGACCCCCGGCAGCGCCAACAGGCTGTGCGGGCGTCCGGCGTCCGTCAGCGCCCGCGACAGGCGCAGGGTGTGCGAGGGGTGGACGTTGTCGTCGGCCAGGCCCGTGATCAGCATCAGCGGCCGGCTCAGCGCGGGCGCGTCCGCGATCAGGCAATCCCGCTCGTACGCCTCCGGGTGCTCGCTCGGCAGCCCCAGGTACCGCTCGGTGTACGCGGTGTCGTAGCGGCGGAAATCGGTGGGCGCGGCGCCGGCCGCCGCCGCGTGGAAGACGTCCGGGCGGCGCAGGACGGCCAGCGCGGCCAGGTAGCCCCCGTAGGACCAGCCGCGCACCCCGACCCGGTCGAGGTCCAGGTCCGGGTGGCGGGCGCCGAGCGCGCGCAGGGCGGCGACCTGGTCGTCCAGGGTGACGTCGGAGAAGCCCCGGTACACGGCGTGGGTGAAGGCGGGCGAGACGTACGGGGTGCCCCGGTTGTCGACGGTGACCACCGCGAAGCCCTGGTCGGCCCACCACTGGCGGTGCTGCCAGCGCAGCGGTTCGGCGCTGACGTCCTGGAAGCAGGGGCCGCCGTAGCTGTCCATCAGGACGGGCAGCTTCCGGCCGGGGACGTGGCCCCGGGGCAGCACCAACGCGGTCGGGATCCCGTGCTCGGTGACCCGTTCCAGGAGCGGCACCACCCGGTGGGGCAGCGGGGCCGACAGGTCCGCAGGGGCGAACTCGCGGCCGTCCGAGGTGCGTACGGTGCGCCGGATCCCGTCGGCGTCGGCGGAGGTCAGCAGCAGGCTCCCCGACTGTGCGGAGACGGAGTGCACCCCGGGGCCGTCGGCGAGCGGGGTCAGCTCGCCGGTCGCCGGGTCCAGCAGCAGCACCTGCTGCTCGGAGGGGTCGCGCAGGCCGGCCTCGATCAGCAGCCGGCCCTCGTGGACCCCGGCCACCCGGCGGACCTGGACGCCGTCCCCGGTGAGGGGCTTCCCGTCGACGGCGAGCCCGCGCGCGAGCCCGCCGGGGGTGTCGACGGCGGTCAGCGTGCGCCCGTCGGGCAGCCGCGCCGGGGTTCCGGGGAGCATCGGGTCGACCCACTGGGGGTGCGTGGTGCGCGAGAGCTCCCGGGTGCGGCCGGTGACCGGGTCGGCGCTGAGCAGCAGGACGTTCCGCTGGAGCCGGTCCTGCACGGTGAGCAGGATCTCCTCCGCGGACTCCCAGCCCGCCTCGGAGACGTACGGGTGTGCCTCGGCGTCCCAGTCGAGCCGGATCCGGCTCCCGTCCGGGCGCAGCACCCACAGCTGTACGTCGGCGTTGGGGCCGTCCGCCTCCGGGTACGCGAAGTCCTCCGCCGGAAGCTCGGGGTGCGCGGGGTCGGCGAACCAGCGCCGCTGGAGGGCGGACTCGTCCACCCGGGCGGCCAGCAGGGTCTGCCCGTCGGGGGACCACCAGTGGCCCCGTTCCCGCCCGAGTTCCTCGGCGGCGGCGAACTCGGCGATGCCCCAGCGGGCCCCGTCGTCGGGGCTGACACGGCCGCCGGGGATGGTGTGGAGGGCGTCGGCGGTGACGTACGCGGTGCGGGAGCCGTCGGCGTTGGGGCGGGGGTCGTGGGCGGGTCCGGCCACGGGGAGTTCCTCGGGCCGTCCGGTTCCGTCGGCGGTGACCGCGTAGAGCCGCCCGTGGAGGGCGAAGACGGCGCGGCGGCCGTCGGCGGTGAGGGCGTAGGAGCCGATGCCGGCGGCGACGAGGCGGATCCGTTCGCGCAGCCTGCGCTCGGTGACGGGCAGTTCTCCGCCCTCGGGGGAGAGGACGCGGGGGTCGGCGAGCCGGGTTTCGGCGCCGGTGGCGGTGTCGAGCACCCAGAGGTCGTCGAGGGGGTCGGTGGGCCCCGTCGAGCGCAGGAACCACAGGAGCCGGCCCTCGTCGCCGAAGGTGAGGGCGCGGGGGGCTCCGTAGGTAAACCGGTTGGTCTCGGCGGTCAGTCGGAGGAAGTCATCCATCACGCCAGTCTGCCATGTGAAATATCACATGGCCTAGGCCAGTCGAGTGGTGACCCAAGGGCCACGGGCATAACTTCGACTAGTGGACCCGAACGCACTGCCGACCAGCAACGGGACCGACGGCAAGGTCCGAGGGGGCGGAAAAGGGCTGGCCCTGTTCGTCATCGCCTCCTGTCAACTCATGGTCGTTCTCGACATCACCATCGTGAACATCGCGCTCCCGCACATCCAGACCGCCCTCGGCTTCTCGACGGAGAGCCTTTCCTGGGTGGTCAACGCCTACACGCTCACCTTCGGCGGGCTCCTCCTGCTCGGCGGGCGCACCGGCGACATCCTGGGCCGCAAACGCGTGTTCATCTTCGGCGTGCTGCTGTTCGGCCTGGCCTCCCTCCTCGGAGGCTTCTCCCAGAACTCCGGCCAACTCATGGCCGCCCGGGCCCTCCAAGGCGTCGGCGGGGCCATCGCCTCCCCGACCGCACTCGCCCTGATCACCACCACCTTCCGCGAAGGCCCGGCCCGCAACCGGGCCTTCGGTGTGTTCGCGGCCGTCTCGGCCGGCGGCGGCGCGATCGGCCTCCTTGCGGGCGGCATCCTCGTCGAATGGCTCAACTGGCGCTGGGTGCTCTTCGTCAACGTCCCGATCGCCGTGATCATCGCCGTACTGGCCAGGCGGGTCCTGCGCGAGTCCGAACGGCACCCCGGCCACTTCGACCTCGCGGGCGCGCTGCTGTCCACCGCGGGCATGGTCACCCTCGTCTACGGCTTCATCCGCGCCTCCCAGGAAGGCTGGCGCGATCCGGTGACCATCGGTTCCTTCGTGGCCGCCGTGATCCTGCTGTCCCTGTTCGTCGTCAACGAGCGCCGGTCGCCACAGCCGATCACCCCGCTGCACATGTTCGCCGACCGCAACCGCGCGGGAACGTACGGGATCATGCTGTTCCTCGCCTGCGCGATCTTCGGCATGTTCTTCTTCCTGACCCTGTTCGTGCAGAACGTCCTGGGCTTCAGCCCGCTGCGGGCCGGTCTCGCCTTCCTGCCCATCAGTGCCATGATCGCGATCGCGGCCGGGACGGCCTCGCAACTGCTGCCCAAATTCGGGCCCAAACCCTTCATGGTCGTGGGCGCGCTGTGCTGCGCGGGGGGCCTCGCCTGGCTGACGCAGACCGACGTCGACTCCACCTACCTGGGCAGCATCCTCGGGCCGATGCTGATCTTCGCCACCGGCATGGGGCTGCAGTTCGTCTCGCTGACGCTGATGGCCCTCTCCAACGTCCGTGACCGAGAATCGGGAGCGGCCTCCGGGCTGCTCAACACGATGCAACAGATCGGCGGATCGCTCGGCCTGTCCATCCTGGTGACGGTCTTCGGCACGGCCAGCCGAAGCGAGGCGAAACAGCAGGTGCCGGACTTCCTGTCCACGGCCGGCCCCGCCGACAAGGCCCTCTTCGCGCGCACCGGACAACTGCCCAAACCCTGGTCCGACCAGGTCCTGACCTCGGGCGTCAGCTCGGCCTTCGTCGCCGCCGCCCTGTTCACCCTGGTCGGCGCGGCCATCGCGCTGTTCGTCATCCAGGTCCGACCCTCGGACCTCCAACGGCTCCAGGGCAACCACACGCCGGCGCCGGCCCAGGAGGAGAGCGGGCGTTAGGCGCCCGGGGCGTCGGGAGCGGGGGCGGGGGCGCCGGTCGGGCGGATCCGGACGCGGACCGGGCCCGTCGGGCGCAGGGTGATTCCCGCGGCCACCGGGACCTCGGTGTCCACGGCCTCGAACTCGTAGGCGCGCAGGACCATCGCCAGCGCGATCACGGACTCCAGCATCGAGAAGTGCTGCCCTATGCAGGCGCGCGGGCCGCCACCGAAGGGGAACCAGGCGTAGCGGGGCCGCCCGGCCTCAGCCTCCGGGGTGAAGCGGTCGGGGTCGAAGCGTTCCGGGTCGCTCCAGTAGTCGGGGTGGCGGTGCGTCACCCACGGCGCCAGGATCACGTCGGCGCCCGCCGGGATCCGACGGCCCCCGATCTCGGTCGCGGCCACTGCCTTGCGGCCGATCACCGGCGCCGCGGGGTAGAGCCGCATGGCCTCCTTGAGCACCCGCGTCAGGTACGGGAGCCGCTCCAGGTCGGCCGCCTCGGGATCCCGCCCGCCCAGGACGCGGACGATCTCCTCGCGCGCCCGGGCCTGTTCCTCGGGGTGGCGGGCGAGCAGGTGCAGGGAGAAGGCCAGCGAGGTCGCCGTCGTCTCGTGGCCGGCCAGCAGGAAGATCAACACCTGGTCGCGCAGTTCGGCCACGTCGAAGGATCCGTCGCCGGCGCCGGTGCTCCCGGCGGCGCTCCCGGCGGCGGCGAGCAGCGTCAGCAGGTCCCCGCCCGCGTCCTCGCTTCCGTCCTCGCACTCGGCCTCGGCCCCGGCCGTGGCCCGGCGCCGTGCGACGATCCGGTCGCAGACCGCGTACATCTCCTCCATCGCGGCGGCGGCCCGCCGGTTGCCCGGAGTGGGCCAGGCGCGCGGGATGTTGGCAGGGGAGTAGCCGCGGCGTACCACGTACTCGGTGATGACCGGGAAGCAGCGGTCGACGACGTCGACGGTGGTGTCCACGTCGGTGCCGAAGAGGATCCGGGCGACGGCGCGCAGGGCCAGGTGCGTCATCTCGCCGGAGACGTCGACGATCCCGTCGACGGCCTCGCTCCACGACTCCAGCGTCGCCGCGGTCTCGCTCGCCACGGCCGCGGCGTAGCCGTCCACCCGCTTGCGGGTGAACAGCGGCTGCACCAACCGGCGCTGGCGCAGGTAGTCCTCGTCCTGGCTGGTCAGCAGACCGTTGCCGAAGGAGTCCCGGATCTCCTGGTAGAAGGTGCTGTCCTTGCGGAAGTTGGCCGCCTCGGAGGCCAGCACCCGCTGGGCGCCCTCCGCGGAGAAGACGCAGTACAGCTCCGTCCGCAGCCCGGGCGGCCCGGCGCTGATCCGTACGAGGTCGCCGTGGTCACGGCGGGCCCGCAGGAAGGTGGCGAGGGAGTCCGCACGGAGTTCGAGGAACGCCCCGAGCAGGGGACCGCCCTCCAGGGCGGGGACTTCCCCGCCCGAGCCGGTCCTGCCGCTCTGCCCTGTCATCGCCGCCATGGCCGCCCCCTCGACACCGCTCCGTCGGCCCGAGTCTGCCGTGCCCGCGCGGGGCGGGGCGAGGGCCGGCGCCCCGCGCGGCCGAATATCGACGCACCTCGCGACGGACGCGGTCCGCCTACGGAAGCTCCTGCGGAACCTCCAGGTAGGCGACCCGGCCTTCCCGGCGCGCCGAGTCGATCTCCCGCAGCCGGCGGAAACCCGTCGGGGTCATCAGCCGTTCCCAGGCGGCCACGGTGTGGACCGCCACCGCGTCGTGCTCCTCCGGGTCCAGGACGAACGCCGCGATCTGGGCGTCGGTGAGGGTCCCGCCGTCGAAGATGAAACCGATGTGGTTGGCGGGCCACGCCTCGCCCCGGTGCCCGACGAACTGGGTCCCCAGGAGCTTCGGTTCCCCCTCGAAGACCAACCCGGTCTCCTCCAGGCACTCCCGCACGGCGCACTGCCAGGGAGTCTCCCCGGGATCCATGTTCCCGCCGGGCCACTGCCAGGCCTCGTCCGTGTACACCGCCCGCAGCTGCACCGGTCGCCCGGCGGTGTCGGTGAAGTACAGGCAGGCGTAACTCGTGGCCTGCGCGATGGTCCGTACGTACTCCGCCGGCGGAAGCCAACCACTGCCCATGCGAACCCCCTGAGTGCGCCCGTTCCCGGTCACCCCGACCGGCCGGCCGACCCCCGGCCGCCCTCGGCAGCGTATACGCGCCCCGCCCACGCCGTCCGGGGTCCGGGCGCCGCCGCACGGTGCGGCGCCCCGGCTCGCCCTTCCGGCCCGAGGGTCGCCTAGATGTCCCGGAAGATCTCGATTTGGGCGCCGACCGAGTTGAGGCGCTCCGCGAGTTCCTCGTAGCCGCGGTTGATGACGTAGACGTTGCGCAGGACCGAGGTGCCTTCCGCCGCCATCATGGCGAGCAGGACGACCACCGCCGGGCGCAGGGCCGGCGGGCACATCATCTCTGCCGCGCGCCAGCGGGTGGGGCCCTCGACCAGGACGCGGTGGGGGTCCAGGAGCTGGAGGCGGCCGCCGAGGCGGTTGAGGTCCGTGAGGTAGATGGCCCGGTTGTCGTAGACCCAGTCGTGGATCAGGGTCTGACCCTGCGCCACGGCGGCGATGGCCGCGAAGAAGGGGACGTTGTCGATGTTCAGCCCGGGGAACGGCATCGGGTGGATCTTGTCGATCGGGGCTTCGAGCTTGGAGGGGCGGACCGTGAGGTCGACCAGGCGGGTGCGGCCGTTGTCGGCCACGTACTCCGCCGAGCGGTCGTGGTCGAGGCCCATCTCCTCCAGGACCGCGAGCTCGATCTCCATGAACTCGATCGGGACCCGGCGGATCGTCAGCTCCGATTCCGTGACCACCGCGGCGGCGAGCAGGCTCATCGCCTCGACCGGGTCCTCGGAGGGGGAGTAGTCCACGTCCACGTCGATGACGGGGACGCCGTGGACGGTGAGGGTGGTCGTGCCGATGCCCTCCACCTTGACGCCCAGGGCCTCCAGGAAGAAGCAGAGGTCCTGGACCATGTAGTTCGAGGAGGCGTTGCGGATGACGGTGACGCCGTCGTGGCGGGCCGCGGCCAGCAGGGCGTTCTCGGTGACCGTGTCCCCGCGCTCGGTCAGCACGATCGGACGGCCGGGGGAGACCCCCGGTTCGACCTGCGCGTGGTAGATGCCCTCGGTGGCGGTGATGTCCAGGCCGAAGCGGCGCAGGGCGATCATGTGCGGCTCGATGGTGCGGGTGCCGAGGTCGCAGCCGCCGGCGTACGGCAGGCGGAAGTGGTCCATGCGGTGCAGCAGGGGGCCCAGGAACATGATGATGCTCCGGGTCCGGCGGGCCGCGTCCGCGTCCATGGCCTCCATGTCGAGGCGGGCCGGCGGGACGAGCTCCAGGTCGACGCCGTCGTTGATCCAGCGGGTGCGGACGCCGATGGAGTTCAGGACCTCCAGGAGGCGGTAGACCTCCTCGATGCGCGCGACCCGGCGCAGGACCGTACGGCCCTTGTTGAGCAGCGAGGCGCACAGCAGCGCCACGCAGGCGTTCTTGCTCGTCTTGACGTCGATCGCGCCGGACAGACGGCGACCGCCGACCACGCGCAGGTGCATCGGACCGGCGTAACCCAGGGAGACGATCTCGCTGTCGAGCGCTTCACCGATTCGAGCGATCATCTCAAGGCTGATGTTCTGGTTGCCGCGTTCGATCCGGTTCACCGCGCTCTGGCTGGTGCCGAGCGCTTCGGCGAGCTGGGTCTGTGTCCAGCCCCTGTGCTGCCGGGCGTCACGGATGAGCTTGCCGATGCGTACGAGGTAGTCGTCTGCCATGGGTGCACGGTATCTCAGATATGAGATTCCGCTCGCGCTGGGCGTGGCAGACGGGTGTTACCCCGCGTCAGGTCACATGTCCGGTTCCGCGCCCGCGTGGTGCGCGACCCGGCGTCCGAGCGGGGCGGTGAGCCGCTCCCGCCCGGGGGTGAAAGGGCCGCCCGCCTCTGCCCGGAGGCGGGCGGCCCGAGGAGATCGCCGCGGCGGTCAACGCCCGGACGGAGCGCCCCGACCGCGACCTCAGTGTCCGCAGGCGGAGTGCCGGCCTCCGTGTACCGCCGTGTACGAGGCCGGGCGCGGACCCGCCGTCGAGCGCGCCGCCCGGGCCGTGGCCGCCCGGCCCGCCGCCGAGCCGGCGTCGTGCACCACGCGCCCGCCGACCAGGGTCATCCGTACGCCCGTGGCGCTGATGTCGGGCACCGGGCAGCGGGCCACGTCACGGTCCAACAGGACCAGGTCCGCGGCCTTGCCCGGCTCGACCGTGCCCGTCAGTCCCTCCTGGCGCAGCTGCCGGGCCGTGCCCGAGGTGTGCATCCGCAGCACCGACTCCCGGCCGAGGCCCTCCAGCTCCCGGTACAGCGGGCCCTCGCCGTCGGCGCCCTGACGGTCGATCGCGGTCCTCAGCTGGTTCCACACCTGAAGGGCGTCCACCGGCCAGTCGGAGCCGCCCGCGAGCCACGCCCCGGCCCGCTCCAGGCTGCGCGCCGGGTACATCCACCGGTGTCGGCGCGGCCCGATGTAGGGCAGCAGCGCCTCCACGGTCCAGGTGTCCCGGGTAGCCCACTGGAGCTGCATGCAGGCCGTGACCCCGAGCTGGGCGAAACGCCGCAGGTCGGAGGGGTCCACCAACTGGAGGTGGGCGACGGCGTTGCGGGCGTCGCGCTGCCCGGTCTCGCGGCGGGCGTACGCGTACCCGTCCAGGGCCGTGCGCACCGCGCGGTCGCCCAGCCCGTGGGCGTGCATCTGCCAGCCGGCCCGGTTGAAGGCCGCCGTCAGCCGGCCGTACTCCGCCGCCGAGGTGTACAGCTCGCCCCGGTTGGCGGTGGGCTTCCCGGCGCCGTCGAGGTAGGGCTCCAGCAGGGCCGCCGTCTGCGCCGGGTACTCGATGACCCCGTCCAGGAACACCTTGGCCGTCCCGAAGCGCAGCCCGCCCACCTCGTCGAACTCCCGCCGCAACCCGCGCGCGTAGGCGAGGGCGGCGGTCGGGTCCCGGGTCAGGGCGACGTCGAGGCGGATCGCGGGAACGATCCGCTGCGGCAGTCGGCCCGCCGCCGACAGGTCCCGGTACAGCTCCAGCTCGTGCCGCCCGACCAGCGCGTCCATCATCGTGGTGACCCCGGACGCCGCCGCCAGTTCCAGCACGGCCGCGCAGGCCGCCACCAGTTCGGCCCGCGAGGGCTCCGGGACGTGCCGCTTCACCAGCTCCTGCGCGTCGTCCTTGAACACGCCCGTCGGGGCCCCGTCCGGGTCCCGGACGATCCTGCCGCCGACCGGGTCGGGGGTGGCCGCCGTGATCCCGGCGATGTCCAGGGCCCGGCGGTTGGCCCAGAGGTTGTGTCCGTCGCCGCCGACGAGGACGACGGGGCGGCGCGTCGGGAGCGCGTCCAGCATCGTGTGGTGCGGGGCGGTGCCCGTCGGCAGCAGCCCGACCGGGTTCCAGTCCTCCACCACCAGCCAGCCGTCCGGCTCCGCGCCCGCCCCGCCGGTGTCGGCGAGGAAGCCGCCCAGGATCTCGCGCAGCTCGGGCAGGGTGGTCTCGGCCCCCGCCAGCGACGGCCGCAGCGACCGCTCCCCGGCACCCAGCGGGTGGACGTGCCCGTCGTGGATCCCGCTCATGACGGTGTTGCCGCCCGCGTCGACGAACTCGGTGTCCCGCCCCGCGTGCCGGCGCACGGCCGCACCCGTGCCCGTGGCCAGGATCCGGCCGTCCCGGCCGACCGCGACGGCGTCCACGGGGGCGCCGCCCGACAGCCCGGTGAACACGCGGGCGTTGTGGAAGACGAGCGCCGCCGGGCCGCCGCGGCCCCGGGCCGGGGCGTAGGAGTCCGCGCTCGCGGTCCCGGTGCCCAGCAGTCCGGCCGCGCCGGCGGCCCCGGCGGCCGTGAGGAGTCCCCGGCGGGACAGGGCGGAAGAGGTCATGGCCACTCCAGAGATAGAGGGGGGAAGGTCGCTACGCCGGACCCTCGGTGGTTAACCCCTTAACCGGAACCCGCCCCCGGCCACGGATTCCGCAGCACCCCGGCCCGTACCCGCGGGGCTCGTACGTCCGTACGATGACCGCGTGCCCGGGACCGGACCGACCATCGCCGACATCGCGCGCGCCGCGGAGGTCTCCACCGCGACCGTTTCCCACGCCCTCAACGGCACCGGCCGGCTCGGCGGCTCCACCCGCCGCCGGGTCCGCGAGGTGGCGGCGGCCCTCGGCTACGGCGCCCGGCGCGGGCCGCGCACCCGCACCCTCGGGGTCGCCGTCACCACCTTCGCCGGATCCCCGTGGGACTTCGTGGGGGTCGCCTACTTCTCCCGGCTGCTGACGGCGGCCACCTCCGCCGCGCACGCCCGGGGCTACGCGCTGACCACCCTGCCGGCCGAGCGCGGCGGGGAGCCGCTGTGGCACACCCTCGCCGTCGACGGGATGCTGCTGCTGGACAGCCCGGCCGGAGACCCGGTGCCCGGGGCGCTGCGGGCGCGCGGCCTGCCCGTGGTCTTCGACGGCCGGCCGACCGATCCCCGGCCCGAGGACGTGTGGGTGGACAACGACCACGTGGCGATGACGCGGGAGGTGCTCGATCACCTCGCGGGCTCCGGGGCCCGGCGCGTCGCGTTGCAGTGCGGTGACGGCCGCGAGTTCTACACGACGGCGGTCACCTCCGCGTACGCGTCCTGGTGCGCCCTACGGGGCCTGGCCCCGCTGGTGATCCCGTTCGACCCCGAGGACCACGCCGGGCACGCCTTCGACGCCTCCTTCGGTGCGGCCGGGGCCCGTCCGGACGCCGTCTACTGCGCCTACGACCCGGGCGGCCGGCAGGCGCTGGCCGCCGCCGCGCGCCACCGGATCCGTACGCCGGAGGAGCTGTTGTTGGTGTGCGCGAGTGAGGATCCCGTGTACGCCGGGGACGAACTCTCCGTGACCACCGTCACGCTGAACCCGGAGCGGATCGCGGTTTGTGCGGTGTCCGCGCTGGTCACGTTGATCGAATCCGGACAAGCGGAATCTCCGGGCAGACAGCTGGTCCCGGCAAGCCTGCGGGTGCGCACCTCGTCCGTCCGGCCGGACATGTACTAGAGTTATCTCGACATCGAGATAACTGCCGAAGGCGCACCGCAGCCGCCCCCGATGGTAAGGGTTACCTAACTTAGCCTTACCTTAAGGGATTGGCCAAGGGGCGTGGCGGCAGGATTGCGGTAAAACGCGCGAATTCATGCATGAAGGAGACTGTCGTGTCGGCGAACAGCTTCGACGCCCGCAGCACGCTGCAGGTGGGCGACGAGTCGTACGAGATCTTCAAGCTGGACAAGGTCGAGGGCTCCGCCCGCCTTCCCTACAGCCTGAAGGTCCTGCTGGAGAACCTGCTCCGTACCGAGGACGGCGCGAACATCACCGCCGACCACATCCGGTCGCTCGGGAACTGGGACTCGCAGGCCCAGCCCAGCGAGGAGATCCAGTTCACGCCGGCTCGCGTGATCATGCAGGACTTCACCGGCGTCCCCTGCGTCGTGGACCTGGCCACCATGCGCGAGGCCGTGAAGGCCCTCGGTGGCGACGCCTCCAAGATCAACCCGCTGGCCCCGGCCGAGCTCGTGATCGACCACTCGGTCATCGCGGACAAGTTCGGCACCCACGAGGCGTTCGCCCAGAACGTCGAGCTGGAGTACGGCCGCAACAAGGAGCGCTACCAGTTCCTGCGCTGGGGCCAGACCGCCTTCGACGAGTTCAAGGTCGTCCCCCCGGGCACCGGCATCGTCCACCAGGTCAACATCGAGCACCTGGCCCGCACGGTCATGGTCCGTGGCGGCCAGGCGTACCCCGACACCCTCGTCGGCACCGACTCGCACACCACCATGGTCAACGGCCTCGGCGTGCTGGGCTGGGGCGTCGGCGGCATCGAGGCCGAGGCCGCGATGCTCGGCCAGCCGGTCTCCATGCTGATCCCGCGCGTCGTCGGCTTCAAGCTGACCGGCGAGCTGCCGGCCGGCACCACGGCCACCGACCTCGTGCTGACCATCACCGAGATGCTCCGCAAGCACGGCGTCGTCGGCAAGTTCGTCGAGTTCTACGGTGAGGGCGTCGCCGCCACCTCGCTGGCGAACCGCGCCACCATCGGCAACATGTCGCCGGAGTTCGGCTCGACCGCCGCGATCTTCCCGATCGACGAGGAGACGCTGAAGTACCTGCGCCTGACGGGCCGCGACGCCCAGCAGGTCGCCCTCGTCGAGGCGTACGCCAAGGCCCAGGGCCTGTGGCTGGACCCGCACGCCGAGCCGGACTTCTCCGAGAGGCTGGAGCTCGACCTCTCCACGGTCGTCCCCTCCATCGCCGGCCCGAAGCGCCCGCAGGACCGCATCGTCCTCGCCAACGCCTCGCAGCAGTTCGCGCTCGACGTGCGCAACTACGTCGAGGACGACGACGAGGCGGGCAAGGAGTCCTTCCCGGCCTCCGACGCCCCGGCCTCCGCCAACGGCGTTCCGAGCCGCCCGACCCAGGTCACCCTGGCCGACGGCACCTCCTTCGAGATCGACCACGGCGCCGTCACCGTCGCCGCGATCACCTCGTGCACCAACACCTCGAACCCCTACGTCATGGTCGCCGCGGCGCTCGTGGCCAAGAAGGCCGTCGAGAAGGGCCTGTCCCGCAAGCCCTGGGTCAAGACCACCCTGGCCCCCGGTTCGAAGGTCGTCACCGACTACTTCGACAAGGCCGGCCTGACCCCGTACCTGGACAAGATGGGCTTCAACCTCGTCGGGTACGGTTGCACGACTTGCATCGGCAACTCCGGTCCGCTGGACGAGGAGATCTCGAAGGCGATCAACGAGCACGACCTCGCGGTCACCTCGGTCCTCTCGGGCAACCGCAACTTCGAGGGTCGCATCAACCCCGACGTCAAGATGAACTACCTGGCCTCCCCGCCGCTGGTCGTCGCGTACGCCATCGCCGGCTCCATGAAGGTGGACGTCACCACCGAGGCCATCGGCATCGACACCGACGGCAAGCCGGTCTACCTCAAGGACATCTGGCCCTCCGAGGCCGAGGTCAACGACGTCGTCGCCAACGCCATCGGCGAGGACATGTTCAACAAGTCCTACCAGGACGTGTTCGCGGGCGACGCCCAGTGGCAGGCGCTGTCGATCCCGACCGGCAACACCTTCGAGTGGGACCCGCAGTCCACCTACGTGCGCAAGCCCCCGTACTTCGAGGGCATGACGATGGAGACCACCCCGGTCTCCGACATCGCCGGCGCGCGCGTGCTGGCGAAGCTGGGCGACTCGGTCACCACCGACCACATCTCCCCGGCCGGCGCCATCAAGGCCGACACCCCGGCCGGCAAGTACCTCACGGAGCACGGCGTCGAGCGCCGCGACTTCAACTCGTACGGTTCCCGCCGCGGCAACCACGAGGTCATGATCCGCGGAACGTTCGCCAACATTCGCCTCCGCAACCAGATCGCCGAGGGCACCGAGGGCGGCTTCACCCGCGACTTCACCGTCGACGGCGCGCCGGTCGCCTTCATCTACGACGCCTCCCAGAACTACCAGGCCGCCGGCATCCCGCTGGTCATCCTGGCGGGCAAGGAGTACGGCTCGGGCTCGTCCCGCGACTGGGCCGCCAAGGGCACCGCGCTGCTCGGCGTCAAGGCCGTCATCGCCGAGTCCTACGAGCGCATCCACCGCTCGAACCTGATCGGCATGGGCGTCCTGCCCCTGCAGTTCCCCGAGGGCGCCACCGCGGCCTCCCTGGGCCTCACCGGCGAGGAGACCTTCGCCTTCACCGGTGTGGAGGAGCTGAACAACGGCACCACCCCGCGCACCGTCAAGGTCACCACCGACACCGGTGTGGACTTCGACGCGGTCGTACGCATCGACACGCCGGGCGAGGCCGACTACTACCGCAACGGCGGCATCATGCAGTACGTCCTGCGGAACCTCATCCGCGGCTAAGGGCGCGCCGGACGGAGCGATCCGTCACCGATCGGCACCATAGGGCCGTATCCCCGACAAGGGGGTACGGCCCTTCCGTTTCCCACGGGGCGCTCTTGGGGAGCGAACCAGGTGACGGGGAGGTCTCAACTCGGAAAAGCTGGGGCCCATCCTTGTGCACGATCTTGCTCAGGCGAGCGGAAGTGGACTATACCTGTGCCCGTCCGGACCACCGCGAGACGAGCGGCCCCGGACCGGGGGAGGGCGGGGACCTGCGGCGTTGTCCGCATGCGCGGCGACTGCCGTGATCCCTTCCTCCTTCACACTCCTTACGAAGGCGAGGACTTGAGCATGGGATCCACCTCCGCCCACGGCGAGAACAGCACCGGTGCGGGCCTCGGCCGCCGGGATCTGATCAAGCGCTCCGCGGCACTCGGCCTGATCGCCGTCCCGACGATGAGCTTCCTGTCCGCCTGCGCCTCCGGCGGTGAGGAGGCGCCCAAGGGCAACGCGTCCAAGGCGGCCACCAGCCCGGAGAACCCCTTCGGGGTCGCCAAGGGCGGCAAGCTCGAAGTCGTGGTCTTCAAGGGCGGCTTCGGCGACGACTACGCCAAGGCCTGGGAAGCGGCCTTCGACAAGAAGTGGGGCACCACCAGCGCCCACCTCGGCACCCAGGAGATCACGGCCAAGCTCCAGCCCCGCTTCAACGGCGGCAACCCGCCGGACGTCGTCGACGACGCCGGTGCCCAGCAGATCAAGCTCGACGTCCTGGCGAAGGGCGGTCAGCTCGCCGACCTCACCGTGATCCTCGACGCCCCCTCGCTCGACGACCCGAAGAAGAAGGTCCGCGACACCCTGATTGCCGGAACGGTCGAACAGGGCACCCAGGGCGGCAAGTTCGTCGCGCTGAACTACGTCTACACCGTCTTCGGCTTCTGGTACTCCGGCAAGCTCTTCAAGGAGAAGGGCTGGACGGCCCCCAAGACCTGGGACGAGTTCCTGGCCGTCTGCACCAAGGCCAAGGAAGCGGGCATCGGCGGCCTCGCCCACCAGGGCAAGTTCCCGTACTACATCAACGTCGTCATCATGGACCTGATCGCCAAGAAGGGCGGTCTGGACGCCATGAAGGCGATCGACAACCTGGAGCCCAACGCCTTCGAGGGCAACGCCGCCGCGCTGGCCGCCGTCGAGGCCGTCTACGAGGTGGTGGAGAAGGGCCTCCTGATGCCGGGCACCAACGGCCTCACCCACACCGAGTCCCAGACCGCCTGGAACCAGTACAAGGCGGCCTTCATCCCCTCCGGCTCCTGGCTGGAGAACGAGCAGCTCAAGCAGACCCCCGAGGACTTCGACATGAAGTTCCTCCCGGTGCCGGTCCTCGCCGACAGCAAGCTTCCCCTCGAAGCCATGCGCGCCGGTGCGGGCGAGCCCTTCATCGTCCCGGAGAAGGCCGCGAACAAGGCCGGAGGCCTGGAGTTCCTGCGCTCGATGCTGTCGCGCGAATGGTCGACCATCTTCGCCCAGCAGGCCAACTCCCTCACCGTCGTCAAGGACGGCGTGGACCCGAACGTCAAGCTGCGCCCCGGCACCCAGTCGGCGGTCGAGGCGCTCAAGGGCGCCGGCGACAACACGTTCAACTACCTGTACACCGAGTGGTACAGCGAGATGGGCACCGAGATCGAGAACGCGTCCAATGAGCTGATGGCCCAGCGCATCCAGCCGAAGGAATGGATCAAGCGGGCCCAGGCTGCGGTAGACAAGGCTGCCAAGGACCCGAACGCCAAGAACAACCACCGCAGCTGACACCGCGTCCACCGGTCACCCGGAACCACCAGGGACGGACACCATGAGCCAAGTAGCCCAGGGGAAAGGGAAGTACGGCTTCATCACCGGCTTCCTCATCGCACCACTCGCGCTGTACCTGACCTTCGTCATCTGGCCGTATATCCAGACGTTCGGATATTCCTTCACCAACTGGACGGGGCAGTCACCGGTCTTCGACTTCGTCGGGCTGGACAACTACTCGGCCCTGATGAAGGACGAGGTCTTTCGCGGCGCGCTGTGGCACAACCTGCTGCTCCTGGTGTTCGTCCCGGTGATCACCATCCTGCTGGCCCTCTTCTTCGCCTTCATGGTGAACGCGGGAGGGCGCAGCGGGGCCGGTGGAGTGCAGGGCGTCGCCGGGTCGCGGGTCTACAAGATCGTCTACTTCTTCCCGCAGGTCCTCTCCCTCGCGATCCTGGCGGTGCTCTTCGGCGCCGTCTACCGCAGTGACGAGGGCGGCCTGCTCAACGGCTTCCTCGTCAAGCTCGGCGCGATCGACGCGCAGCACCCCATCGAATGGCTCAACGAGCCCTCGTTCGTCATGTGGTGCCTGCTGTTCGTGGTCGTCTGGTCCGGGGTCGGCTTCTACCTCGTCCTGTTCTCCGCGGCCATGCAGTCCGTCCCCAAGGACATCTACGAAGCCGCGCTGCTGGACGGCGCCGGCCGGGCCCAGACCTTCTTCAAGGTCACCCTGCCCCTGCTGTGGGACTCCGTGCAGACCGCCGCGGTCTACCTCGGCATCGCCGCGATGGACATGTTCGTCCTGGTCTCGACGATGACCTCCGGGCAGTTCGGCGGTGGCCCCGACCACCACAGCGAGGTCATGGCCACGGTTCTGATGCGCAACTTCCTCTACTTCGGCAAGAGCGGTTACGCCTGCGCCATGGGCGTGGTCATGCTCGTCCTGACCATGATCCTCTCCATCATCACGCTGCGCGCCACCCGCCGCGAGCGCATCGAGTACTGAGCGGGAGACACCATGACCACAGTGACCAAGGTTTCGGGCGAGGCGACCGCGAAGCCCTCGGGCGGACCGGTGAAGGTCAAGAAGCGGAAGGCGAGCGGCTCCGAGGGCAAGGTCCTCAACGTCTTCTCGCACGGCTTCCTCGCCCTCTGGGCGATAATGATCATCCTGCCGCTGATCTGGCTCGCCCTCGGTGCCTTCAAGACCGACGCGCAGATCGGCGGATCGGCCCTCAGCTGGCCGTCCAACTGGCACTTCGACGCCTTCGCGCGCGCCTGGACCAAGGGCATCGGCGGCTACTTCGCCCACACCCTGATCGTGTTGGTGTTCTCGGTCCCGCTGACCATGCTGTTCGGGTCGATGGCGGCGTACGTACTGGCCCGGTACCCCTTCAAGGGGAACCGGCTCTTCTACTACTTCTTCGTCAGCGGCGCGATGTTCCCGGTGTTCCTCGCGCTCGTCCCGCTGTTCTTCATGGTCAAGCGCTTCGACATGCTGAACACCTATCAGGGGCTGATCCTGGTCTACATCGCGTACTCGATGCCCTTCACCATCTTCTTCATGCACTCGTTCTTCCGGACGCTGCCGACCGCCATCCACGAGGCGGCCGTGATCGACGGGGCCTCCGACACCCGGATCTTCTTCCAGGTGATGCTGCCGATGGCCAAGCCCGGCCTGATCAGCGTCGGAATATTCAATGTCCTGGGGCAGTGGAACCAGTACATCCTGCCCGCGGTGCTCATGCAGCCGCAGTCCAGCACGGATCCCGAGCGCTACATGCTCACCCAGGGCCTGATCCAGCTGCAGCAGCAGATGGGGTACGCCTCGGACCTGCCGGTGCTGTTCGCCGGCGCCACCATCGCGATCATCCCGATGCTGGTGGTCTACCTGTCCTTCCAGCGCCAGATCCAGGCCGGGCTCACCTCGGCCACCCTCAAGTAGGTCGCAGGTCCCGGGGATCCGGGACCACCGACCAGCCGACCGCCGACACCGAAGGGTCGAGCGAGAGGTTGCTGACCGCCTCCTCCAAGGCCCGGCCCTGGGTCCCCTCGGCGGTCAGCAGCGCCGAGACCGTCACCCGGCCGGGCACCGGGCCGTCCTGGCTGCGGATCTCACGGAGCTGGTAGCCGGGGCGGCCGAGCGCGTCGACCAGCCGGTGGCGGATGTGGGCCTCCTCCG
This sequence comes from Streptomyces sp. NPDC088097, assembly GCF_044741845.1. NCBI lineage: Bacteria > Bacillati > Actinomycetota > Actinomycetes > Kitasatosporales > Streptomycetaceae > Streptomyces > Streptomyces sp. NPDC088097. The sequence goes on along the minus strand of NZ_JBIUTJ010000004.1, from coordinate 535,217 downwards.
CCTCCAGGCAGACCGCCTCGAAGTGGTAGTCGACGGCCACCTCGGCCCCCCCGCGCGGCTCGCGGTCGAGCCGCCGGCCCAGCGGGCGCAGCAGGAGGTTGGCCCCCACCACGCCCACCGTGCCGAGGGCGGCCAGGACGAACAGGCCCACCCCGGCCAGGCAGCCCACGGCCGCCGAACACCACAGCGTCGCCGCCGTGTTCAGACCTCGAACGCTGAGGCCGTCCCGCATGATCACCCCGGCGCCGAGGAAGCCGATCCCCGAGACGATCTGGGCGGCGACCCGCGAGCCGTCGTAGTTCACCTCGGAGACCGTGCTCAGGAACCCGTACTGCGAGAGCAGCACGAACAGCGCGGCCCCGCCCGCCACCAGGGCGTTCGTACGCAGCCCCGCGAGGCGGGCCCGCCATTGCCGCTCCAGGCCGATGACCGCCCCGAAACCGAGCGCGGCGGCCAGGTGCCCGGCCATCTCCCATTCGTTCGGCAGCGTCATCGCTCCGCCTCCTCCCTTAGAGCCAGGTGCCGAAGCGGCGGATGTACCAGGTCTTCACGAGCTGCGTGAGCGTGCAGTACGCGAGCAGCACGCCGACCAGCCACGGGAAGTAGCCCGCGGGCAGGGCGACGAAGCCGAGCGAGGCGGCCAGCGGGGAGAAGGGGAGCCAGAGCCCGGCCAGTACCGCGAGGACCGTCATCACCATCACCGGCCAGGAGGCGCGGGACTGGATGAAGGGGATCTTCCGGGTGCGGATCATGTGGACGATCAGGGTCTGCGAGAGCAGGCCCTCGACGAACCAGCCGGACTGGAAGAGCGCCTGGTGCGCTTCGCTGTTCGCGCCGAAGACGTTCCACATGATCAGGAACATCGAGATGTCGAAGATCGAGCTGACGGGTCCGATCGTCACCATGAAGCGGAAGATGCCCTTGGCGTCCCAGTTGCGGGGCTTGCGCAGGTACTCCTCGTCCATCCGGTCCCACGGGGTGGCCAGCTGGGAGATGTCGTAGACCAGGTTCTGCACCAGCAGCATGATCGCGAGCATCGGCTGGAAGGGGATGAAGGCGCTCGCCACCAGCACCGAGAAGACGTTGCCGAAGTTCGAGGAGGCCGTCATCTTGATGTACTTGATGGTGTTGCCGAAGGTGGTCCGGCCCTGGACCACACCCTGTTCGAGGACGGTGAGGTCCTTCTCCAGGAGGATGATGTCGGCGGACTCCTTGGCGATGTCGACGGCCGTGTCGACGGAGATGCCGACGTCGGCGTCGCGCAGCGCGGCGGCGTCGTTGATGCCGTCCCCGAGGAAGCCGACGGTGTGGCCCCCGGCCTGCAGGGCCCGGACGATCCGGGCCTTCTGGACCGGGTTGACCTTCGCGAAGACGGTCGTACGGGCGGCCGCCGCGCGCAGCTCCGTGTCGTCGAGGGTGTCCACCCCGGCGCCCGAGACCACGTGCCCGACCGCGATGCCGACGTCCGAGCAGACCCGGGCGGCGACCAGTTCGTTGTCGCCGGTGACGACCTTGACGGCGATGCCCTTGTCGGCGAGGCCGCGCAGGGCGGCCGCGGCGGAGGCCTTCGGCGGGTCGAGGAAGGCGAGGAACCCGACCAGGGTCAGTCCGTCCTCGTCGGCGACGGCGTAGGTGTCGCGCGGGGCGGCGATCCGACGGGTGGCGACGGCCAGCACCCGCAGGCCGCGCCGGTTGTTCTCCTCGGCGATCCGGGTGACGTGCGTGCGCAGTTCCCCGGTCAGCTCCACCTTCTCGCCGCGGTCCGTCAGGTGGGTGCACAGGTCCAGGACCTCTTCGACGGCGCCCTTGGTGATCATGACGTGCTCGGCACGGCCGGGGCCGCCGACCACGCCGTTGCGGTTGAGGACCACGGACATCCGGCGCCGGGCGAAGTCGAAGGGGATCTCGTCGACCATCGAGAACCGTGCGTCGACGACAACCTCCTCGGCCTCGTCGACGCGGTCGATGACCGCCTGGTCCATGAGGTTCTTCAGGCCCGTCTGGAAGTGGGCGTTGAGGTAGCCGTACTCCAGGACCTCGTTGTCGTCGTCGCCGTGCACGTCCAGGTAGCGGTCCAGGACGATCCGGTCCTCGGTGAGGGTGCCGGTCTTGTCCGTGCAGAGCACGTCCATCGCGCCCAGGTTCTGGATCGCGTTGAGCCGCTTGACGACGACCTTGCGCTTGGACATGGCCACCGCGCCGCGTGCCAGGTTGGCGGAGACGACCATCGGCAGCATCTCGGGCGTCAGGCCGACGGCGACGGCGATACCGAAGAGGAAGGCCTCGTTCCAGTCGCCTTTGGTGAAGCCGTTGATCATGAAGACGATCGGGACCATGACCAGCATGAAGCGGATCAGCAGGAAGCTGACCTTGCGCACGCCGGTGTCGAAGTTGGTCTGCGGGCGCTCGCCGACCAGCGAGCCGGCCATGGAGCCGAAGTAGGTGTCGGCGCCGGTGGCGACCACCACGCCGGTGGCGGTGCCGGAGGTGACCGAGGTTCCCATCAGGCAGAGGTTGTCGGCCTCGACCGGGTCGGTGGTGGTGTGCTGGCCGAGGTCCTCGGCGCGCGAGTCGGCCTTGGCCACGGGCAGGGACTCGCCGGACAGGGCGGCCTGGCCGACCATCAGGTCCTTGGCGGTGAGCAGCCGCAGGTCGGCGGGGATCAGGTCGCCCGCCGCGAGCTTGACGAGGTCGCCCGGGACCACCTGGTCCATGGGCACCTCGAAGGTGGTCGGCCCGGAGCCGGAACCGGCCCGGCGCTGGACCGCGCAGGTGGTGGTGACGAGCTTCTTGAGGGCGTCGGCGGCGCGGCCCGAGCGGAACTCCTGCCAGAACCGCAGCAGTCCGCTGATCCCGACCATCACGGAGAGGATGACGACGCCCGGGTCGGCCGGGTCCTGCCAGAACATGACGGCGGCCAGGAAGACCAGCACCCCGATGAAGGGGTTGCAGTACGCCGTGGCGAGCTGGACGTACCATCGCGGGGCGCGCTCCTTGGCCACCGCGTTGGCGCCGTGACGCTCCAGGCGCAGGGAGGCTTCGGTGTGGGTGAGGCCGTTGCGGGAGGTGTCTACCTCTTGGAGGACCTGTACGACCGGGCGCGCGCTGACGGCTGCGAGACGGTCGGCGACGCGTCGGGTGCCGGCCTCCAGTTCGGCGGCCTTGCGGTCGCGACGGGAGCGGCCCGGCGGCGCGAGCTTCGTGGGGGTGCGAGGGGTGAGCATGGTCATGACGAATACCTCCCTCCACGGTGTCCGGACGGCGCGCGGCCGAGCGGTCACGTGGAGTGATCATGGGTCGGCGCGGCAGGGCACGGAAGGCCTCGGGACGCACCGATGGGCATGGATGACGCAGCCCCGTCACGAAGTGCAGGGCATGCGGAAGGAATGAAAAGATGCACGGAGAGGCGCGTGGTGAAGCGCTGCCGTGCGCACTCGGGGCAGGTCAGCTGTTCAACGGGTCAGCTGACGCGAGCGCTGCGAGGACTTCGATCGGGACTCATTCCCGAACACCTCCTTGCGTAGCGCTGTCAACGAAGGGCGCCCGGTCCGGCCGGAAAGGCCGCAGAGGATCGGCGCCTCAGCGACCGTAGCACGATCGAGAGGGGGCACTGTTCCTCCTTTTGGTCAGAGGTGTCCCATTCGTGCTGCGTCAGCCTCTTGACGTCTGGAGGGCCAAAGGCTCGACTTAAGGTTCACAAGTTGGAGAGACGCCGGGGTCTCGGAGCGTGGGCGACCGCGTATGCGCGACGACCGGCTCGGGGGGCGACGGCTTGCCGTCGCTTATGGGCAGGAGTGGATGAGTCGTGCAGACTCCCGGATCGCAGTCTTCGCTGCATCGCGCGAACCTCGAACGGGTCGTGCGCGCCGTGCGCCTCGCCGGTTCGCTGACCCAGGCGGAGATCGCCCGCACCACAGGGTTGTCGGCGGCCACGGTCTCCAACATCGTCCGTGAGCTCAAGGAGGGCGGGACCGTCGAGGTCACCGACACCTCGGCGGGTGGTCGCCGGGCCCGCAGCGTCTCGCTCAGCGGGGACGCGGGCATCGTGATCGGCGTGGACTTCGGCCACACCCATCTGAGGGTGGCCGTCGGCAACCTCGCGCACCAGGTGCTGGCCGAGGAGTCGGAGCCGCTGGACGTGGACGCCTCCTGGGTGGACGGCTTCGACCGGGCGGAGGCCCTCGTCGGGCGGCTGGTCGAGGGGGTCGGGGTCGGCCGGGACAAGGTCATCGGCGTAGGGCTCGGCGTTCCCGGCCCCATCGACGTGGAATCCGGCACCCTCGGCTCCACCGCGATCCTGCCGGGCTGGGCCGGGATCAACCCGCGCCAGGAGCTCTCGCAGCGCCTCGGCGTCCCCGTCTACGTGGACAACGACGCGAACCTCGGAGCGCTGGGCGAGCTGGTCTGGGGCAGCGGCCGGGGGGTCAAGGACCTGGCGTACATCAAGGTCGCCAGCGGTGTGGGCGCGGGGCTGGTGATCAACGGTCAGATCTACCGGGGGCCCGGCGGGACCGCCGGCGAGATCGGGCACATCACCCTGGACGAATCGGGGCCCGTCTGCCGCTGCGGCAACCGCGGCTGCCTGGAGACCTTCGCCGCCGCCCGCTACGTGCTGCCGCTCCTGCAGAGCAGCCACGGGCCGGAGTTGACGATGGAGCGGGTCGTCGAGCTGGCGCGCGAGGGGGACCCGGGATGCCGTCGTGTGGTCACCGACGTGGGCCGGCACGTGGGCAGCGGGGTCGCCAGCCTGTGCAACCTCCTGAACCCCAGCAGGGTGGTCCTGGGCGGCTCCCTGGCCGAGGCGGGTGAACTGGTGCTGGCTCCGATCCGTGAATCGGTGGGGAGGTACGCGATCCCCAGCGCGGCCCGTCAGTTGTCCGTCCTGACCGGATCGCTGGGCGAGCGGGCGGAGGTGCTCGGAGCCCTGGCCCTGGTGCTGAGCGAGATGGGCGATTCGACGCTTTTGGCGGAGAATGGGTTCGGGGTGCGGGCTCCCGCCGTCCTGTCTTCAGTTAAATAACGGATGGCACCGTTGTCATCTCGTTAAGGATTCACTCCTTGACGGCGAACTTGCGGCCGGGGTTGACTCACATCCACCTCGGCCGCAGTGTTGCGGCCTCGTCAGGGAGGTTCAACCAATGAACACGCGTATGCGCAGAACCGCCGTTGCCGTAGCCGCCGGCGCCATGGCCGTCTCGCTCGCCGCCTGTGGCAGTGCCAAGGAGGCCGGTGGCGAGACCAAGCCCAGCGGTTCCGCCGCCGTCGCCGGTGACGCAGTCAAGGTCGGCCTGCTCCTCCCGGAGAACCAGACCGCGCGTTACGAGAAGTTCGACAAGCCGCTGATCGAGAAGAAGGTCGCGGACCTCACCAACGGCAAGGGCACGGTCGTCTACGCCAACGCCAAGCAGGACGCCACCGCGCAGAACGCCCAGGTCGACGCGATGATCACCAACAAGGTGAACGTCCTGATCGTCGACGCGGTCGACGCCAAGGCGATCGCGGGCTCGGTCAAGAAGGCCAAGGACGCGGGCATCCCGGTCGTCGCCTACGACCGCCTGGCCGAGGGCCCGATCGACGCCTACACCTCCTTCGACAACGAAGAGGTCGGCAAGGTCCAGGGCAAGGCCCTGCTGGAGGCCTTGGGCGACAAGGCCAAGGACGGCCAGATCGTCATGATGAACGGCTCCGTCACCGACCCGAACGCCGCCCTGTTCAAGAAGGGCGCTCACTCCGTCCTCGACGGCAAGGTGACCATCGGCAAGGAGTACGACACCAAGGAGTGGAAGCCGGAGAACGCCAACACCAACATGGCGGCCGCGCTCTCCGCTCTCGGCAAGGACAAGGTCGTCGGCGTCTACTCCGCCAACGACGGCATGGCGGGCGGCATCATCACCGCCCTCAAGGCCGCGAACCTCTCCCCCCTGCCGCCGGTCACCGGCCAGGACGCCGAACTCGCCGGTGTGCAGCGCATCGTGGCGGGCGAGCAGTTCATGAGCGTCTACAAGCCGTACGCCCCCGAGGCCACGGCCGCCGCCGAGATGGCCGTCGCCCTCGCCAAGGGCGAGAAGATCGACGGGATCATCAACAACAACGTGGACAGCCCCACCACCAAGGGTGTCCCGTCCGTCCTGATCCCGGTCGTGTCGCTCACCAAGACCAACATCAAGGACACCGTCATCAAGGACGGCGTCTACACCGCCGACGAGATCTGCGCGGACAAGTACGCGGCCGCCTGCGCGACCCTCGGCCTGAAGTAAGGCCCCCCGTCACGGCGCTCCCCGCGCCGTGACCCCCACGCCTGCCCGGCGCCCCGCCCTTCTTCACCCCGCCACGGCGGGGCGCCGGGCAGAAACGATTCCCCTCTCCGCGGTGCCCCGTTTGTCATACCCCCCCGTCCGCCCCGCTCCTGCTCTTTTGCACGACATCCCCGCCGGTCAGGCGGCGAAGGAGATGGTTCATGTGTCCGCTGCGCCCGTGTTGGCGTTGCGAGGGGTCTCGAAGCGGTTCGGTGCCGTTCAGGCCCTGACCGACGTAGACCTCGAGATCCACTCCGGTGAGGTGGTCGCCCTCGTGGGCGACAACGGCGCCGGCAAGTCCACGCTGGTCAAGACGATCGCCGGCGTACACCCCATCGATGACGGAGTCATCGAGTGGGAGGGACGCCCGGTCTCCATCAACCGGCCCCACGACGCCCAGAGCCTGGGCATCGCCACGGTCTACCAGGACCTCGCGCTGTGCGACAACATCGATGTCGTCGGCAACCTGTTCCTGGGCCGCGAACTGAAGCGCTTCGGCACCCTCGACGAGGTGGAGATGGAGCGCCGCGCCCGCGAGCTCCTGACCACCCTGTCCATCCGGATCCCCAGCGTCCGCATCCCGATCGCCTCGCTCTCCGGCGGACAGCGCCAGACCGTGGCGATCGCCCGATCCATGCTGGGCGAGCCCAGGCTCGTCATCCTCGACGAGCCCACCGCCGCCCTCGGCGTCGAGCAGACCGCCCAGGTCCTCGACCTGGTCGAGCGACTGCGCGAGCGCGGCCACGCCGTCATCCTCATCAGCCACAACATGGCCGATGTGAAGGCCGTCGCCGACAAGGTGGCCGTCCTGCGGCTGGGCCGCAACAACGGTGTCTTCAACGTCGCCGACACCTCGCAGGAAGAGATCATCTCCGCCATCACCGGGGCCACGGACAACGCCGTGACCCGCCGGGCGGCCCGCACCGGGGAGGCCCGCAAGTGAGCACGCAGAACTCTGCCGCAACCCCGCTCGGCAAGGGGCCCGACAAGGGCTCCGGCCGCCACGTCGACCCGGTCAACCGGGCCGCGGCGGCCGACGCCATCCCGGCGGTGGACCCCCGCCTGCTCGTGCGCGAGCAGGGCTTCGCGGGCTACCTGAACGAGTTCGGGCGCAAGCTGAAGGCCGGTGACCTGGGCTCCATCCCGGTCGTCCTCGGCCTGATCGTCATCTGGGGCATCTTCCAGGGCCTGAACTCGAACTTCCTCTCCCCGGAGAACCTCACCAACATCGCGATCACGATGGTCGCCACCGGCATGATGGCCGTCGGCATCATCTTCGTGCTGCTGCTCGGCGAGATCGACCTGTCGGTCGGCTCCGTCAGCGGCGTCTCGGGCGCGATCGTCGCCGTCCTCGCCGTCACCCACGGCGTGAACGAATGGCTCGCGATCCTCGCCGCCATCGCGGGCGGCGCCCTGATCGGCGCCATCCACGGCTTCTTCTTCGCCAAGATCGGTGCCCCGGCGTTCGCCGTCACCCTGTCGGGCCTGCTGTTCTGGTCCGGCGCGATGCTCCAGATCCTGGGCAGCAACGGCACCATCAACCTCGACTCCGACGGCGTGGTCGGCAAGCTGACCACGTACTTCTTCTCGGACGTGGCCGTCGGCTACGGCCTCGCGGCGGTCGCCGTGGTCGGGTACTTCCTCGCCACCTTCTACGACAACCGTCGCCGGGAGGCCGCCCAGGTCCCCTCGCGACCGCTGACGGAGATCCTGCTGCGCACCGGCGTCCTCGCCGTCTTCACCTTCGGCCCCGCCGTCGTCTTCAACCAGTACAAGGGCCTGCCGCTCGCGGTGGTGCTCTTCGTCCTGGCGCTGGTCGGCACGGACTTCCTGCTGCGTCGCACCTCCTTCGGCCGCGGCATCTTCGCCCTCGGCGGCAGCGTCGAGGCCTCCCGCCGCGCGGGCATCAACGTCACCGGGATCCGCATCGCGGTCTTCTCGATCGCGGGCACCTTCGCCGCCATCGGCGGCCTCTTCTGGGCCTCCAAGATCGCGGCGGCCAACCAGAGCGCCGGTGCCGGCGACCTCCTGATGAACGTGATCGCGGCGGCCGTGATCGGCGGCACCAGCCTCTTCGGCGGCCGGGGCCGGACCTGGAACGCCCTCCTCGGCGTCATGGTCATCACCTCGATCCAGTACGGTCTGGCCCTTGAGGGGATCGCGACGCCGATCCAGTACATGATCACCGGTGCCGTACTGCTGGCCACGGTGGTCATCGACTCGGTGACCCGCAAGACCCAGAAGACGGCCGGCCGCGCCTGACCGCGCGACCGGGGGCCGTCCCCGGGCGGTAAGACCCGTCACAGTGCCCGGCGCCGCCCCGTGCGGCGCCGGGCACCTGTGCGTGCCCGTGCACGTACAGCTGTGCGGGTATACGCCCGTTTGGGAGGTGTGATTCCGTGCCGGGGTGTACAGGTATGACAAAGGCGTGACCCTGTGGGTACCGCCCGATGACCGCGCTCGCGAGCGGAACATTAGACTCGTCAGACCGGCAAGCAACTGCAAGGAGGCACGGGTGCTGCTGACCCGCATCAAGGGACCGCGCGATCTGGACCGGCTCAGCCAGGAGGAGCTCGACCAGCTCGCCGCCGAGATCAGGTCCTTCCTCGTCGACGCCGTCTCCAAGACCGGCGGGCACCTCGGCCCCAACCTCGGGGTGGTCGAACTGACGATCGCCCTGCACCGGGTCTTCGACTCGCCCAAGGACAAGGTGCTCTTCGACACCGGTCACCAGGCGTACGTGCACAAACTGCTCACCGGCCGCCAGGACTTCGTCGGCCTGCGCAGCAAGGGCGGCCTCTCCGGCTACCCCTCGCGCGCCGAGTCCGACCACGACGTGATCGAGAACTCCCACGCCTCCACCGTGCTGGGCTGGGCCGACGGCCTCGCCAAGGCCAACGAGGTGCTCGGCCGCGAGGACCACCACGTTGCCGCCGTCATCGGCGACGGGGCCCTCACCGGCGGCATGGCCTGGGAGGCGCTGAACAACATCGCCGCCGCCAAGGACCGCCCGCTGGTCATCGTCGTCAACGACAACGAGCGCTCGTACGGCCCCACCATCGGCGGCCTCGCGAACCACCTGGCGACCCTGCGCACCACCGACGGCTACGAGCGCTTCCTGGCCCGCGGCAAGGACCTCCTGGAGCGCACGCCGGTCGTCGGCAAGCCCCTCTACGAGACCCTGCACGGGGCCAAGAAGGGCCTCAAGGACTTCATCGCCCCGCAGGGCATGTTCGAGGACCTGGGCCTGAAGTACATCGGCCCCATCAACGGTCACGACATCGAGGCCCTGGAGTCCGCCCTGCAGCGCGCCAAGCGCTTCAGCGGACCGGTCATCGTGCACTGCCTCACCCAGAAGGGTCGCGGCTACACGCACGCCGAGCAGGACGAGGCGGACCGCTTCCACGGCATCGGTCCGATCCACCCCGACACCGGCCTGCCCGTCACCACCGACGCCGCGAGCTGGACCTCCGTCTTCGCCGACGAGATGGTCAAGCTCGGCAAGGAGCGCTCGGACATCGTCGCGATCACCGCGGCCATGCTCCAGCCCGTCGGCCTGAAGAAGTTCGCGGACGCCTTCCCGGACCGCATCTTCGACGTGGGCATCGCCGAGCAGCACGGCGCCACCTCGGCGGCCGGCCTGGCCACCGGCGGCGCGCATCCGGTCTTCGCGGTCTACGCGACCTTCCTCAACCGGGCCTTCGACCAGGTCCTGATGGACGTCGCCCTGCACAAGTGCGGGGTCACCTTCGTCCTGGACCGCGCCGGGGTCACCGGCACGGACGGCGCCTCGCACAACGGCATGTGGGACATGTCGATCATGCAGGTCGTCCCCGGCCTGCGCCTGGCGGCACCGCGCGACGCCGAGCAGCTGCGCGCGCAGCTCCGCGAGGCCGTCGCGGTCAAGGACGCGCCCACCGTCGTGCGCTACTCCAAGGGCGTCGTCGGACCGGCCGTCCCGGCCGTGGGCCGCGTCGGCGGCATGGACGTGCTGCGGGCCCCGGCCCCCGAGGTCACCCGTCCGGACGTACTGCTCGTCTCGGTCGGCGCGCTCGCCCCGATGTGCCTGGAGATCGCCGACCTCCTCGACAAGCAGGGCATCTCCACGACCGTCGTCGACCCCCGTTGGGTCAAGCCGGTGGACGAGGCCCTGGCCCCGCTCGCCGACGGCCACCGGGTCGTCGTCACCGTCGAGGACAACGGCCGCACCGGCGGTGTGGGCTCCGCCGTGGCGCAGGCCCTGCGGGACGCGGGCGTCGACGTACCGCTGCGCGACTTCGGCATTCCGCAGCGTTTCCTCGACCACGCCTCCCGCAAGGAGATCATGGCCGAGATCGGTCTGACCGCCCCCGACATCGCCCGCCAGGTCACCGGCCTGGTCGCCAAGCTGGACGGGCGCTACGAGAGCGAGCAGGCCGCCACGGTGGACTAGGCGCCGGACCGGCCGCCGGCCGGATCACGCGCGGTTGCACGTCACGGGCCGGGAGATCACCCTGAGAGGGCGGGTCTCCCGGCCCGTTCGCGTTCGCGTTCAGTACGTGCGGGCGCCACCTGTTCGGAGGTGCGTCGGTGAGTACGGATCCCCACAGTCCCTTCCGCACGAAGTCGGTGGAGCAGTCCATCCGCGACACGGAGGAGCCGGAACACGCGCTCCGCAAGTCGCTGTCGGCCTGGGACCTGACCGTCTTCGGCGTCGGCGTCATCATCGGCACCGGAATCTTCGTGCTCACCGGCAAGGTGGCCAAGGAGACCGCGGGCCCCGCCACCGCCCTGGCGTTCGTCGCCGCCGGTGTCGTCTGCGCCCTCGCCGCGCTGTGCTACGCCGAGTTCGCCTCGACCGTCCCGGTCGCCGGTTCGGCGTACACCTTCTCCTACGCCTCGATCGGCGAGCTGCCCGCCTGGATCATCGGCTGGGACCTCGTGCTGGAGTTCGCGCTCGGCACCGCGGTCGTCGCCGTCGGCTGGTCCGGGTACGTACGTTCGCTCTTGGACAACCTCGGCATGCACCTGCCGGCCTCGCTGGAGGGCCCGGACGTGCCGGGCGGCCACTTCGACGTGCTGGCCTTCGTCCTGGTGCTGGTCCTGACCGCGATCCTGGTCGTCGGCGTGAAGCTGTCCGCGAGGATCACCGCGGTGGTCGTCGCCATCAAGGTGACCGTCGTCCTCATCGTCATCATCGCGGGGCTGTTCTTCATCAAGGGCAGCAACTACGAGCCCTTCATCCCGGAAGCCGTCAAGCAGAAGGGCGGCGGCGGACTCAATGCCCCGCTCGTGCAGCTGATGTTCGGCTACCAGCCCACCGACTTCGGCGTCATGGGCATCTTCACCGCCGCCTCCGTGGTGTTCTTCGCCTTCATCGGGTTCGACGTGGTCGCCACGGCCGCCGAGGAGACCAAGCTGCCGCAGCGGGACATGCCCCGCGGCATCCTCGGCTCCCTGCTCATCTGCACGGTCCTCTACGTGGCCGTCTCGCTGGTCGTCACCGGCATGCAGCACTACACCGAACTGTCGGTGAGCGCCCCGCTGGCCGATGCCTTCAAATCCGCCGGACACCCCGTGTACGGCGGCATCATCAGCTTCGGCGCCGCGGTGGGCCTGATCACGGTCTGCATGATCCTGCTGCTGGGCCAGACGCGCGTGTTCTTCGCGATGAGCCGCGACGGACTGCTGCCGCGCTTCTTCTCCCGGACGCACCCCAAGTTCCGTACGCCCTACCGGCCGACGATCCTGCTCGGCGTGATCATCGCGATCGTCGCGGGGTTCACCAGCATCAACGAACTGGCCACCCTGGTGAACATCGGCACGCTGTTCGCCTTCGTCGTCGTGGCCCTCGGCGTGATCATCCTGCGCCGCAGCCGCCCCGACCTGCACCGGGCCTTCCGCACCCCGTGGGTGCCGTTCCTCCCGATCGTGTCCATCGCCGCCTCGGTCTGGCTGATGCTCAACCTGCCCGCGGAGACCTGGCTGCGGTTCGCGATCTGGATGGTCATCGGCTTCTTCGTCTACTTCCTCTACGGGCGCGGGCACAGCCGGCTCGGACGCGGCGAGGGAGTGGGCATCGGTACGGAGCCGGGCGCCGAAGCACGCGGTACCCGGTAGCCGACGCGGGCCGGCCGACGCGGGCCGGCCCCGCGTCGGCCGGCCCGACTACGAGGTCGAGGGGGACGGCTTGGGCGCCGGGGACTTGGCGCCCGAGCCGCCCTTCGCGGGAGAGTCCTTCGCCGAGGCCGGGACCTTCTGGTCGGTGCGCAGGGCCTCCCACAACTGGCCGGCCTGCGGCTGGGCGACGATCACCCGGTTCCGGTCGATCTTGTCGTACGCCACCGGCAGCATGATCGTCTCCATCGTGGACGGGTCCACGGCCTTCATGCTCCGCGCGAAGTCGGACAGCGCGGTGAGCGAGGCGAGGTCGGAGTCGGTCGTCAGCGACTTGGTGCCGGCGTCCGCGAGCTTGTAGAGGCGGGCCGGGTTGCCGAAGGCGTCCTGGTTCTTGATCTCCGTCAGCATCGCCATCATGAACTGCTGCTGGAGGCCTATGCGTCCGAGGTCGCTGCCGTCCCCGTAGCCGTAGCGGGTACGTACGAACTTCAGCGAGTCCGTGCCGTTCAGGCGGTGCGTGCCCGCGTCGAGCTTGAGGCCGCCCTTGGCCCCGCTCATCGGCTGGTCCAGGGTGACGGTGACCCCGCCGAGGGCGTCCACCAGACCCTTGAAGCCGGCGAAGTCCACCTCGACGAAGTGGTCCACGCGGATCCCGGACATCTGCTCCACCGTCTTGACCACGCAGGCCGGACCGGCCACCGAGTAGACGGAGTTGAACATGACCCGGTTCGCCTCGGGCACGGTCTTGCCGTCCCCGTCCTTGCACTCGGGCCGGGAGATCAGGGTGTCGCGCGGGATGCTCACCGCGGTGGCCCTGGCCCGGCCCTCGGGTATGTGCACCAGCATCGCGGTGTCGGAGCGGGCGCCGCTGACGTCGCCGTGGTCCAGGTCGCCGTTGGCGCCGGCCCGCGAGTCGGAGCCGAGCACCAGCACGTTCTGGGCGTTCTCGACCACCTTCGGCGGCCGGTTGTCCGAACCGATGGCCTTGTCGAGGTCCACGCTGGAGATGTTGCCGTTGAGGTGCTCGTAGCCCCACCAGCCGGCGCCGGCCGCGCCCAGCACCACCACGGCGGCCGTCCAGGCCAGCCCGCGCCGGATCCGGCTGCCGCGCGAGCGGGGCGGCCGGGAGGGGGAGCCGGTGGCGGCTGTGGTCGTGTCTGCAGTCATTCCCGGGACCGGCCTTCCGAACGCTTGGGGGAATCTGGCGGGCTTCAACATAGACGCAGGAACACGCCAGAAGGCCTCCGGGGTATCCTGATTGTGTTCGAATCTTGTCGGGGAAGGGTTGCTTGCGGTCCATGGGGACGCGATCCAGGCGCGGAAGGGCGACGACGTCCGCTCCGCGCTCCGCACCGACCGCCGCGCCCGCGTCCGCGCCGGCCCCCGCCCGGGACGGAATCCCGCCGGCTCTCGGCCCCCTGAACGGCCGTTGGTTGGCCGTCGACCGCGACGGACGCCTCACCGCCTACGCCCGCGCCCGCGGCGGACTGCTGCGCTGGACCGAACGGGCCCCCGGCGGACCCGAGTGGGGCGCCCCCGCGTTCTTCCCCGCCCAGGGACTGACCGACCTCGCGATGGCCCGGGGCCGCGACGGCTACACCCACTTCGTGGGCAGGCACCACCGCCCCGGCGACGGCGGGGCCGACGGCGACCGCGTCACCTACCACCACGCGGTGCAGTACCAGAGCGGGCGCCCGCTCGGCCCCTGGAACTCCCTGGGCACCCTCTACCGGCGCCCGGAGATGCTCCACCGGGGCGGCCCGCCGGCGCTCGCCGTGGACGCCCGGGGGGCCCCGCACGTCTTCGTGCGCAACGCCGGGCGGGGGGTCCACGTACGCCGCCAGGACGCCGGGGGGAAGTGGGCCGAGTGGGAGGACCTGCGGGGCAGCAAGACCTTCGAGGGGCCCTGCGCCGACGTCACCGCCGAGGGGCGGATCCTGCTCGCCGCCCCCGGGGAGAAGGGGATATCCCTCTGGTCCCAGACCGGCCCCGGCGGCCCGCTGCACCGGGGCGAGGACATCCCGTACCCGGCCCAGGACGGCTCGGTGTGCTCGCTGGAGACGGCCCCCGGCCGGATCACCCGGTTCTGGCACGCGGCCGACGGGAGCGGGCTCGTCGCCCACCGCGAGGGCGCCGGGGTGCTGGCGCTGGGGGGTGGACCGGGCACCGGTGCGGTCGCCGCCGTACGGGCCGTGGTGGACGGCTACGACTGCACGGTCCTGGCCCACCGGGCCGCGAGCGGCCGTACGGCGCTGGCCGCCTACCCCACCGAGAACGAGGCCGCCGGACTCTGGTGGACGGAGATCGGCGAGCCCTGCCCCGGCTCCCCGGCCCTCGCGGTGGACGCCCGCGGCAGGGTGGTCATCGCCTCGATCGCCGCCGGCGGCGAACTGCTGGTGAACCGCCAGAAGGACAGCTCGGGCCTCTCGCTGGGCCGTTGGCAGCGGCTCTGACCCTCGGGCCTACGAGGTCACCGGCCTGCGACCGCGCCCCTGCGGCGGGATCAGGCCCAGGCCGTGCCGGTCCACCGCGAGGGCGGAGATCCGGCGCAGGAAGTCCACCGAACGCTCCGCCGTGTCCGGGGTGATCCAGTCGTCGTCGATCTCGCACAGCTCCACCCGCACCGGCGAGCCGGCCAGCACGATCGGCAGGGTGTAGGCGACGGTGGACGCGAAGGTCAGCACGGACTGCCCGATGGGCTCGGTCAGCGCGGTCAGTTCGAGCGGCAGCTCGGGATGGACGACCTCCAGCCCGGTCGCCGCCGCGATCCGCGCCAGCTTCTCCGGGCTCTCGCGCCGGTGCGCCAGGTAGCGGCGCGCGCCGCGGCTGCGGGTGAGCCAGGCGACGGCCTCGACGTAGCGGTCCTGGTCGACGACCCCGGTCTCCACCAGGGAACTGCCCGCCAGGTCGGCGCCCGCCCGGACCCGCACCGGGCCGAAGGTCGCACGGCTCCACGCGTACTCGTTGGCCCGCACCTCGGCGCCCGGCGGAGCCGGCACCGGCATGCAGGTGAAGAAGGTGACGCGCTCCAACTCCTCGCGGGCCAGCCACCGGTTCACCGGCCCTGCCTTCGCCGAGGCCTTGACCTCGCCCTGGTGCCAGCGGGTCAACGGCTGTCCCTCGGCCAGCAGCGCGACCAGCTCGGCGGTCGCGGTGCCGTCGTCGACCACGACCACCTCGCGGGCCCTGGAGCGCGGCAGGACGAGCTGGATGGTCCGGGAGAACAGGTCCCCGATCACCAGGCGTTCGGCCGCCGCCACGGCACGGCGCAGGCGCACCAGCTCGTGGGCCCGCCCCAGGTAGCCGGCGCGCACCTCGTAGCGCCGCCACGCCACCTGCGACCGGGAGGCGAACCGGCACAGCCGACGGACCTGCTCCCGCGAGCGCGGGTCCGTCGGCTGGAGCACGGCGATGGCCAGGGACGACGCCCCGCCCGGGTGGAGGTGGGCCCACTCCAGGACGTTCAGCAGTTGAGCCGGGCTCTCCACCAGGGCGAGGGTGTCGCTCATGCCGAGGTCGTCACGCCCTCGTCGGCGAGGGCGCCCTGGACGCGGCGGAGCTTCTTCATGGGGCCGAGCTCGGAGTCGTAGACGCGCTTGACGCCGTCGCCGAGGGCGGTCTCGATGGTGCGGATGTCGCGGACGAGACGGACGAGGCCGCCCGGCTCGACCGAGGCGGCTTGGTCCGAGCCCCACATGGCGCGGTCCAGGGTGATGTGCCGCTCGACGGCGCACGCGCCCATGGCGACGGCGGCGACGGTGGTCTGCAGCCCCGTCTCGTGGCCGGAGTAGCCGACGGGGACGTTGGGGTACGCAGCCTCCAGGCTCTGGATGACGCGGAGGTTCAGCTCCTCCGCCTTGGCGGGGTAGGTGGAAGTGGCGTGCAGCAGGACCGTGTTCTCGCTGCCGAGCACCTCCACCGCGTGCCGGATCTGCTGCGGCGTGGACATGCCGGTGGACAGGATGACCGTCTTGCCGGTGGCGCGCAGGGCGAGCAGCAGCTCGTCGTCGGTCAGCGAGGCCGAGGCCACCTTGTGCACCGGCACGTCGAACTTCTCCAGGAAGGCGACGGCCTCGGTGTCCCACGGGGAGGCGAACCAGTCGATGCCGCGCTTCGCGCAGTGCTCGTCGATGGCCCGGTACTCCTCCTCGCCGAACTCGACGCGGTGGCGGTAGTCGATGTACGTCATCCGCCCCCAGGGGGTGTCCCGCTCGATGTCCCACTGGTCGCGGGGGGTGCATATCTCGGGCGTGCGCTTTTGGAACTTCACCGCGTCACAGCCCGCGTCGGCGGCGGCGTCCACGAGGGCGAGGGCGTTGGCCAACTCGCCGTTGTGGTTGATCCCGATCTCGCCGATGACGTAGACGGGGCGGCCCTTGCCAACCTCCCGGTTACCGATACGGCGGATACGGTTGCTGTGCACCACTGTTCAGAGTTCCTTTCCGATGTACTGCGAGGATCCCGGCGACGGGGCCGCCGGTGACGGTTGCGCCGGTACGTCCGCCGGAAGGGCGGCGTCCAGCAGGGGAGCGAGGGCCCGCGCCCGGGCGAGGTCGCCGGGCTCGTCGATCTCGACGACCCGCTCCGGGGCGGTGGGGACGAGCTGGGTGCGGCCGAAGAAGCGGTGGCCGTGTCGGCGGAACCCCTCGGCGCGCATCGCGTAGACGGCTCCCGATTCGAGGTACTCGGGGCGGCGGTCCTGGCGGCGCTGACGGACGGCGCTGTCGTGGTTGACGCCCCGCGCCAGGTGCCCGGCCCCCGTGTCGGGGTCGGCGGTCCACAGGAACCCGTGGAAGGGCACGGCGGTGAAGGCCGAGTCCGCCCCGTCCCGGACCACTGCCGCGACGGTCTCCTCCACCTCCGAGGTGGTGAGGAAGGGGCTGGTGCACTGGACGAAGACGAGCACGTCGACCGCTTCGCCGTGCCGCTCCTCCAAGGCGTCCAGGGCGTGCAGCAGCGCGGACTCGCTGGACGCCCGGTCGGTGCCCAGCTCGGCGGGGCGCGCGACCACCTCGGCGCCGGCGGCGCGGGCCGCGTCGGCGATGGCCCCGTCGTCGGTGGAGACGGCGACCCGGGTCACCCCGGCGGCGGCCAGGCAGGCTCGTACCGCGCGGGCGACGAGGGGGACCCCGCCGACTTCCGCGAGGTTCTTGCCGGGGATCCCCTTGGAGCCGCCCCGGGCGGGTATGACGGCGGTGACGTTCACAAGGCGCTCCCGTGATCGTGGACGTGATCGTGGACGTGGACGGCGCTCATACGCCGCCCCACTGCTGGATCTTCGGCGCCACGCGCTGCACGCCGAATTGATACGCCACCTTCAGCACGCGCCGCGAAGTGCGCCGCATCGGGCCGCGCGAGCGGGTCGCGGCGCCCGCCCCGGGGGAGCCGTCCGGATTCAGGCCCCGGCGGCGCAGGAGCGTGGCGACGTATTCGGGCGCGCTCTCGGCCGTGTAGTAGGGGGAGATCGGGGGCAGCGGGAAGCGCCGCAATTCCGCGATCCTGTGCCGCAGTTCCCCGAAGGGATCGGTGGAACGGATTCCCTGGTCGGCGGTCCAGGATTCGTGCGCCAGGGGGGCCGCGCCCTCGTCTATCGCGCTCCAGTCCGTGACGCATCCGGATCCGACGAAATAGTGGTTTCCGTGGATTTCCCGGACACCGAGATCGCTCAGGATGGCGGTCGGCATGCCCCGGTGCATGGATTCCAGGGCGGCGGTGGAACTGACCGTCACGAGCAGGTCGGTACGGTCCAGGGTTTCCGACATGTTGCCGTACACGAAATGCAGGTTCGGCGGGAGCGGTTCACCGGTCTGTTCCGCCAGGACCTGATAGTGGTGCGCCTCGACATGGGTGGTCGCCTCACCCGGCCTGCTGCGGAGTTTGACGAGTACGTCCCGACCCGGGCGGCGCCGTGCGTGGGATATCGCCCGACGCAGCATGTAGAGGCGGCCGTTTCGATCCTCGGGTACCGAGGGCTGGACGGCGAAGCACACCGTATAGGGGTGTTCGGCGTGCGTCCGGTTCATGTCGTAGGGACGTTGGTCGAGAAAGGGCAGCGCCGTCTGGACGATGCAGGATTCCGGAATTCCGAGCGGCGCGTAGACATCGCGGAATCGGCGCCGGTCGAAAGGGCTGTTGGCGAGGACGACATCGGCGCCGGCGCGCAGCAGGAGCCCGTCGGCCATCTTCTCGTAGACCACCCCGACGTACCCGGTCATGACCACGGGCCGGTGCAGGGAGTTCCTGAAGCGGTGGGCGAGCGCGTGCAGCGCCGAGTGGGTGGCCCCGCCGACGGTGCCCAGGACGACCACGTCGGCCGCCGCGAGTTCGGGCGCCGCCGCGAACTCGGCGAGGGTCCCCTCGGTGATCGAGGCGGGGGTGATGCCGACCTCGGCCAACTGGCGCGCCGTCGGCGTGCTGCGGCCGCGGAGCATGTGCGCGTGGACCTCGCTGCCCGGTGCCAAGCCCACGGCCAGCCCCGCGCCCCATTTCCAGCGGGTGTCGGAGTCTGCGAGCACGTGGATGCGCACGGGGGATTCCTGGTCGGTCGGTGAAGCCCAACTGCCGTCGAGTCACACGCAGCCGAGCGCGGGCACAGCCGGGATTGCCGCGCGGTCCGCTCGACCTTACATGCTGATCTCAGCCCTACATGTCACGGAAGCGCGTCGATGCGCAAGGGAGTTGTACGTCACACCAGGGTGATCGTTCTGAGGGTTCGAGTGGTTCTGCCATGATGGCCGACGTGTTACCTGAACGTAGGCTGGGAGAGTGCGCGGACGACCGGTCCGGGCGACTTGCCGGGAGTGTGGCGATGAATGGGGAGAAGGTGAGTGCTTCCGATGGTGACCCTTTCGGTAATCGTCGCGATGTGCGACGTCCGTGACTACTGCCGGACCGCGCTCAAGTCCTTGGCGCTGAATGCCCGGCAGGACTTCGAGTTCATCGTGGTGGATGACGGATCCGTCGACGGGACCTCCGAAATCCTTCAGGAGATGGTGCCGAGGATTCCCGGCGCCGTGCTGATCGTCAATCCGCAGAACACGGGAATCTCCGCCACCCGCAACGTGGGTCTCGCCGCCGCCCGCGGAAGGTTCGTCACGTTTCTCGACGGAGACGACTGGTACGCCCCCGGATACCTCTCGCAACTCGTCGGCTGGATGGGTCAGTCGGGAGTGGATTTCCTGCGCACCGGTCACGTGCGCGTATACGGGCGAAAGCGGAAGATCGTCATGGCCCCGCTCGCGCCGAGGGCCCTTCCGCTCGATCCGGCGGACTACATAGGACCCGTCGACGCCTCGACCTTCATGGACTACCCGCAGTCCTGGGCCGGCATCTACGACCGACAGCGCCTCCTGGACCTCGGCGCGCTCTACTTCGACGAGAGACTGCGCACCGCCGAGGACCGCCCCTGGTTCTACAAGCTGCACCTGCGCACCCACTCCTTCGGAGTCGTCGACCTCCACGGCGTCTTCTACCGTCGGGACGTGTCGACTTCCCTCACCAAGGCGCCGGACGAGCGCCAGTTGGACTTCCTTCCGGCCTTCCGCCTGATTTTCGACGAGCTGGCCCGTCACCCCCGCGGATATGAACTCTCGTTCAAGGCCATGCGAACTCTGTGCGCCCTCATCGTCATTCACATGGACCGCGCCGAGTCGTACGAGGAACTCACCCGGACCCTGCTCCTGGAACGCAGCGGGCAGATCCTCCGGGACCTCCCCCAGGACATCCTGGAGGGGACGTTGGCAGGAATGGACTCCGCACGCGTGAACAAGCTCAGAGCACTGATGTCCCGGCACCAGGGCGCCGCCGCCCGATGACCCGGATATTCGCCGCCTCCACCCTCTACGGCGCCATGACGGTGGCCGCGGCCGTCGACGCGGGCCAGTTCGGCCGGGACGACCGCGAACGC
Source organism: Streptomyces sp. NPDC088097 (assembly GCF_044741845.1). Taxonomy (NCBI): domain Bacteria; kingdom Bacillati; phylum Actinomycetota; class Actinomycetes; order Kitasatosporales; family Streptomycetaceae; genus Streptomyces; species Streptomyces sp. NPDC088097. The sequence continues at coordinate 514,916 of NZ_JBIUTJ010000004.1, read as the reverse complement.
GTCCTGCTCGTGTGCAACAACGTGGACATCCCCGAAGTGGCCACCCCGCTGCACCACATGCCCGGCGCCGCCGCCGTGCTCGCCCGCTTCCACCGCGTCGTCTACTGGAACGACCTCATCTACCCGTTCCACCCGGCGCTCTGGTCCCCCCGCGACGAGGACGCCCCCCTGTGGCGGACCGTCATGGCGGAGAAGATGGGCATCCGCCCCGGCCCCCTGGAACTGGTCGTCGAGTCCATTCAGGTCAAACCCGCCCAGACCCTCTGCAAGATCTTCTCGGACGCCACCCTCGCCGTCTACGCGGACGGGGTCATGAGCTACGGCCCGACCCGCAACGACCTCAACCGGAGCGTCCACGGCCGGATCACCCAGGTCCTCTACCTCGATCTGGTCCCCACCCTGCTTCCGCTGCTCCTGACCGAGTACGCGATCCCCTCGCGGCCCGTGCACACCGCGGCCGTCCTCGCGCTCATGGCCGAGGTCACCCACGAGTGCCGCCCCCTCCTCGAACGGGCCATCCCGCCCGAACTGGCCCGACTCGGACCGAACACCGCCCTCCTGCTCGGCCAGTACCTCTCCCCGCTCGGCATCCTCACCGAGGCGGAGGAGGAGGAACTCCACCTGCGCATGTTCCGGAACGCCGTACGGCTCGGACACGCCGCGGTCGTCTTCAAACCGCACCCCAGCGCCCCCTCCAGCCTCGCCGACACCCTCACCGAGGCGGCCCGCGCGGCCGGCGTCCCCTTCCTCGTCCTGGACCTCCCCGTCCTCGCCGAGACCGTCTTCGCCCACCTGCGCCCCCGCCAGGTCATCGGCTGCTTCTCCACCGGCCTGTTCACCGCCCGGGCCCTCTACGGCATCCCCGTCGCCCAGATCGGCGCGCTGGAGGTCATCCGCCGGATGCGGCCCTACGCCAACAGCAACCGCATCCCCGCCACCCTCACCCACGCCCTGCTCCCCGACCTGGAGGCCCCCGCCGGCCACGGCGTCGACCGGATCCTCGACGTCGAGCACGTCCGGGACGAGGTGACCCCGTACGTCCAGGCCGTCGGCTACTGCATGCAGCCCAAGCGGTACGCCTTCCTGCGCCCGGTCGCCGAGGTGTACGTCGCCGCCGCCGTCGAGCGGTGGGAGGAGCGCCCCGAGCTGTCCATGCACTTCAACGAGCGCACCCGCACCCGCCTGGACCTCCCCGGCCCGCGCACCTGGAAGTGGCGCCGGGGCAAGGGCTGGACCTTCCTCGCCACCCGGGAACGCGGGGAGGAGGACACGCCCTTCACCGACATCACCCTCAGCGGGTTCGCCTCCCTCGTGGAGGCCAAGGACGACCGGGGCGTCCTGGAGGTGGGCGCCAAGCTGCTCGCCGAACACGAGAACCTCGACCTGCTGCTCGGCATGGCCCAGGCGCACATCCGCCGCAAGGAGACCGACCAGGCCCGACGGCGCCTCCAGCGCGCCATCGGCCTGTCCGCCGACAGCGGGCGGGCCCTGGTCTGGCTGCGGATCGGGGAGACGGCGGCGAAGCTCGGCAAGGCCGGCGACGACCTCCGCCGCGAGGCGGGCGGCCGGGCCCTGCGCCTGAACCCCGATTCCCCCGCGGCCCAGCGCCTGGTCAAGGGCGGCCGCCTCAGCCGCCGCTGAACGGGGCCCGAGGAGGCGCCCGTACGCTCCCGGAAACGCCGAACGGCCCGTCCGCACCCCTGGTGCGGACGGGCCGTTCGGTCGAACCGGCGCGTTACGCCGGGACGCTCGCCACGCCCGGGGCGAGGAACTTCTTGCCGTTCACCCGCTCGGAGACGCCCTCACGGTCCAGGTACGGCGTGACGCCGCCCAGGTGGAAGGGCCAGCCCGCACCGGTGATGAGGCAGAGGTCGATGTCCTGGGCCTCGGCCACGACGCCCTCCTCCAGCATCAGGCCGATCTCCTGCGCCACCGCGTCCAGGACGCGGTCGCGGACCTGCTCCTCGGTCAGGACGGTGTCGCCCTGCACCAGGAGCGCGGCGACCTCGGGGTCGAGCTCCGGCTTGAAGCCGTTCTCGGCCTTGTAGACGTAGAACCCGCGCTTGCCGGCCTTGACCACGGCCGCCAGGTTCGGGGAGACGGTGAAGCGCTCCGGGAAGGCGCGGTTCAGGGTCTCGGACACGTGCAGACCGATCGCCGGACCCACGAGCTCCAGCAGCACCAGCGGGGACATCGGCAGGCCGAGCGGCTCGATGGCCTTCTCCGCCGTGACCACCGGGGTGCCCTCGTCGATGACGTTTTGGATCTCGCCCATGAAGCGGGTCAGGATGCGGTTCACGACGAACGCCGGGGCGTCCTTGGTGAGGACCGCGGTCTTCTTCAGCTTCCTGGCGACACCGAAGGCCGTGGCCAGCGAGGCGTCGTCGGTCTGCTCGCCGCGCACGATCTCCAGCAGCGGGAGGATCGCGACCGGGTTGAAGAAGTGGAAGCCGACCACGCGCTCGGGGTGGACGAGCTTGGAGGCCATCTCCGACACCGACAGCGAGGAGGTGTTGGTGGCGAGGATCGCGTGCGCCGGGGCGACCGCCTCGACCTCCGCGAACACCTTCTGCTTGACGGACATCTCCTCGAACACGGCCTCGATGATGAAGTCCGCGTCCGCGAAGCCCTCGGCCTTGTCCAGGACGCCCGTCACCAGGGCGGTGAGGCGGTTCGCCTTGTCCTGGTTGATGCGGCCCTTGCCGAGCAGCTTCTCGATCTCGGCGTGGACGTAGCCCACACCCTTGTCCACGCGCTCCTGGTCGATGTCGGTGAGGACCACCGGCACCTCCAGGCGGCGCAGGAACAGCAGCGCCAGCTGCGAGGCCATCAGGCCCGCGCCGACCACGCCGACCTTGGTGACCGGGCGGGCCAGGGACTTGTCCGGGGCGCCGGCCGGGCGCTTGGCGCGCTTCTGGACCAGGTTGAAGGCGTAGATGCCCGAGCGCAGCTCGCCGCCCATGATGAGGTCCGCGAGCGCGGAGTCCTCGGCGTCGAAGCCGGCCTGGAGGTCCCCGTCCTTGGCCGCGGCGATGATGTCCAGCGCGCGGTAGGCGGCCGGAGCGGCGCCGTGCACCTTGGAGTCCGCGACGGCGCGGCCCTTGGCCACGGCCGCGTCCCAGGTCTCGCCGCGCTCGACCTCGGCGCGGGTGACCTCGGTGGTGCCGTTCAGGACGTTCGCCGTCCACAGGAGCGACTGCTCCAGGAAGTCGGCGCCCTCGAACAGCGCGTCGGCGATGCCGAGCTCGAAGACCTGCTTGCCCTTGAGCTGACGGTTCTGGTTCAGCGAGTTCTCGATGATCACCGAGATCGCGCGCTCCGCGCCGATCAGGTTCGGGAGCAGGGCGCAGCCGCCCCAGCCCGGGACCAGACCGAGGAAGACCTCGGGCAGGGAGAAGGCCGGGATGGCCTTGGAGACGGTGCGGTAGGTGCAGTGCAGACCGACCTCGACACCGCCGCCCATCGCCGCGCCGTTGTAGTAGGCGAACGTCGGGACCGTCAGGGCCGCCAGACGCTTGAAGACGTCGTGGCCGCCCTTGCCGATCGCGAGCGCCTCGTCGTGCTTCTTGAGCAGCTCGACGCCCTTGAGGTCGGCGCCGACCGCGAAGATGAACGGCTTGCCGGTGATGCCCGCGCCCACGACGGAGCCCGCGAGGGCCTCCTGCTCTACCTGGTCGATCGCCGCGTTCAGGTTGGCGAGGGACTGCGGGCCGAAGGTGGTCGGCTTGGTGTGGTCCAGGCCGTTGTCCAGCGTGATCAGGGCGAAGCGCCCGGCGCCGAACGGCAGGTCCAGGTGACGGACGTGCGCGGCGGTGACGACCTCGTCCGGGAACAGCTCGGCCGCACCCTTCAGGAGCTCAGCGGTGGTGCTCACTTGGAGTCTCCCTCGGCGTTGAAGTTCGGGTTCTCCCAGATGACCGTGGCGCCCATGCCGAAGCCCACGCACATGGTGGTGAGGCCGTAGCGGACGTGCGGCTGCTCCTCGAACTGCCGGGCCAGCTGCGTCATCAGGCGTACGCCGGAGGAGGCGAGGGGGTGGCCGAACGCGATGGCGCCGCCGTACTGGTTCACGCGGGCGTCGTCGTCGGCGATGCCGTAGTGCTCCAGGAAGGCCAGCACCTGTACGGCGAAGGCCTCGTTGACCTCGAACAGGCCGATGTCGTCGATCGTCAGGCCGGCCTGGGCCAGGGCCTTCTCGGTGGCCGGGATCGGCCCGTAGCCCATGACCTCCGGCTCGACGCCGGCGAAGGAGTACGCCACCAGGCGCATCTTGACCGGGAGGTTGTTCGCGCGGGCGAAGTCCTCGGAGGCGATGATCGCGGCGGTGGCGCCGTCGTTGAGACCGGCGGCGTTGCCCGCGGTGACGTTGCCGTGGACCCGGAACGGGGTCTTGAGGCCCGCCAGGTTCTCCAGGGTCGTCCCCGGGCGCATCGGCTCGTCGGCGGTGACCAGGCCCCAGCCCGTCTCGCCGGCCGCCTCGTTGGTGTTGCGCACCGAGATCGGGACGAGGTCCTGCTGGATCTTGCCGTCGGCGTACGCCTTGGCGGCCTTCTCCTGCGAGCGCACGGCGTACTCGTCGGCGCGGAGCTTGGTGATCGTCGGGTATCGGTCGTGCAGGTTCTCGGCGGTCATGCCCATGAACAGGGCGGACTCGTCGACCAGCTTCTCGGAGACGAAGCGCGGGTTCGGGTCCACGCCCTCACCCATGGGGTGACGGCCCATGTGCTCGACACCGCCGGCGAGGGCGACGTCGTAGGCACCGAAGGCCACCCCGCCCGCGACGGCGGTCACGGCGGTCAGCGCGCCGGCGCACATGCGGTCGATCGAGTAGCCCGGGACGGACTGCGGCAGGCCCGCGAGGATGCCGGCCGTACGGCCCAGCGTCAGGCCCTGGTCGCCGATCTGGGTGGTCGCGGCGATGGCGACCTCGTCGATCTTCGCGGGGTCCAGGTCCGGGTTGCGGCGCAGCAGCTCCCGGATCGCCTTCACGACGAGGTCGTCGGCGCGGGTCCCGTTGTAGATGCCCTTCGGGCCCGCCTTGCCGAACGGGGTGCGGACGCCGTCGACGAAGACGACGTCCCTGACGGTACGAGGCACGTTGGCTCTCCTCCAGGTGCGGGTGTGCACTGCTGCGCGGGGGCGGTTCGGGACGTTGGTCCTGAGCGCCCGCTCACCCGGCCCATGCTACTTGTGGGTAACCAATGTGCACACCCCCTCCCCGAGGAGCGGCGAAGGTCACACTTCCGCGGCCTCCGCCGTGGACCCCGGCGCGACCTCGGCCGCGGGCTCCCTCGCAGGCCCGGGTGCCCCGCGGCCCGAGCGTTCGGCGCACCCGGCCGAACGCGGAAGACCCCCGGCCGAGGCCGGGGGTCTTCTGTCGTGGATCTCGGGTCAGCCCTTCGCGCCCAAGGCCTTGACCAGCGCCTGGGTCACCTGTTCGATCTGCCACGGGCGTGCCCCGTGGGCCGCGAGCGCCTCGGCCACCACGTCGGCCGTCGGGCGCTGCGGAGGCTCCCAGCACAGCCGGCGCACGGTGTCCGGGGTGATCAGGTTCTCCTGGGGCAGGTTCAGCCCCTCGGCCAGCTCGGAGACGGCCGTGCGGGCCGCCGAGAGCCGGGCGGCAGCGGCCGGGTCCTTGTCGGCCCAGGAACGCGGCGGCGGCGGTCCGGACGGGGACGCCCCCGGCTGCGGCAGCTCGCTCTCCGGCACCTCCTTGGCCCGGTCCACCGCGGCCATCCACTGGTCCAGCTGGCGCCGTCCCATCCGCTGCCCGTACCCGGGCAGGGCGGACAGGGCGTGCACGTTGGCGGGCAGCGCGAGGGCCGCCTCGACGATCGCGGCGTCGCCCAGCACCTTGCCGGGGGAGACGTCGCGGCGCTGCGCGATCCGGTCGCGGGACTCCCACAGCTCCCGTACGACGGCCATCTGTCGGCGCCGGCGCACCTTGTGCATGCCGGACGTACGGCGCCACGGGTCCTTGCGGGGCGGGGCGGGCGGTGCGGCGGCGATGGCGTCGAACTCCTGGTGGGCCCATTCGAGCTTGCCTTGGCGGTCCAGCTCCTCCTCCAGGGCGTCGCGCAGGTCCACCAGCAGCTCCACGTCCAGCGCGGCGTAGCGCAGCCACGGCTCGGGCAGCGGGCGCGTGGACCAGTCGACGGCCGAGTGGCCCTTCTCCAGCACGTAGCCCAGCACGCTCTCGACCATGGCGCCGAGTCCGACCCGGGGGAAGCCGGCCAGTCGGCCCGCCAGCTCGGTGTCGAACAGGGAGGTCGGGGCCATGCCTATTTCGCGCAGGCACGGCAGGTCCTGGGTGGCGGCGTGGAGGATCCACTCGGTTCCGGAGAGGGCCTCGCCCAGGGAGGAGAGGTCCGGACAGCCGACCGGGTCGATCAGTGCGGAGCCGGCGCCCTCGCGGCGCAGCTGCACCAGGTAGGCGCGCTGGCCGTAGCGGTACCCGGAGGCCCGTTCGGCGTCGACGGCGACGGGGCCGGTGCCCGCGGCGAAGGCCGCGACCACCTGGGCGAGGGCGTCCGCGTCGGCCACCACCGGGGGGATGCCCTCACGGGGCTCCAGCAACGGAATCGGCAGCCCATTGGACGAAACCTCGTCGTCCGGGGGGCCGCCCCCGGTGGTGGTGCGCAGGTCTGCTGCGGTCTCTTGGGCGTCGGTCACCGGTCAAGGGTATCCGTGGATGTGACGCGCCCGTCGCCGGAACGTTCCGGCGACGGGCGCGAGGGGCGGGGCGGGACGATTCCCGGGGTTCCCCGGCAGTTCGCCCGGGGTCCTCCGGGAGGGGTCAGTGGATGATCCCGGTCCGCAGTGCGACGGCGACCATCCCGGCCCGGTCGCCGGTGCCCAGCTTGCGGGCGATCCGGGCGAGGTGGGACTTGACGGTCAGGGCGGACAGGCCCATCGAGACTCCGATGGCCTTGTTGGACTGGCCCTCCGCGACGAGGCGCAGGACCTCGACCTCGCGGCCGGAGAGCTCGCGGTAGCCGCCCGGGTGGCTCGGGGCACCCGGGGGGCGGCGGTGCATACGGGCGGCCGCGGCGCCGATGGGCGCTGCGCCGGGCCGGGTGGGGAGCCCGATGTTGGTCCGCGTACCGGTGACGACGTAGCCCTTCACTCCGCCCGCGAGGGCGTTGCGCACGGCACCGATGTCGTCGGCGGCGGACAGGGCCAGGCCGTTGGGCCAGCCGGCTGCGCGGGTCTCGGAGAGCAGGGTGAGACCGGAACCGTCGGGCAGGTGGACGTCGGCCACGCAGATGTCGCGCGGGCTGCTGACGCGGGGACGGGCCTCCGCGATGGACGACGCCTCGATCACGTCACGGACTCCGAGCGCCCACAGGTGGCGGGTCACGGTGGAGCGGACACGGGGGTCGGCCACGACGACCATGGCCGTCGGCTTGTTCGGGCGGTAGGCGACCAGGCTTGCGGGCTGCTCGAGGAGAACGGACACCTAGGCCTCCTGGGGGAGTGGCGGGACGGGCCGGCTCGGGGAAGGAAGCCGGTGCGAACCGTGCGGATGGTCACTGACTCCTTCGGCACGTCACCCGCCCGGCTTTAGGGAATGATCACGATTTGGTGAGTAACAATTCGGGCAATTAGGACGCACGATCGATCAAGGGGCGATCAGAAGCCCGCAAGGGACGCACTGTTTCGGCAGTCCGTCGCGGCCTCGATCGGTCGTTCGCACGCCGTGCCCGATCCGCAACCGAACCGCACCCGATCCGGAACTCGGCCGTGCCCGATCCGGAACCCGGCCGTGCCCGAGCCGTGCCCGAGCCGTGTTCGAGCCGATCCCGATCCGGAACCGAGCCGTGTCCGGGTCGAGCCGGCCCCGCCGGTCGTCACCGCGCCCCGCCCCGCGCCCGGGCCCCGCCCGCGGCGCGCGCGTACCGCCGGACGGCCCCGAGGGGCCGCGCGGCTACGGGTGGTGCGGACCGCGCCGCTGTGGCAGGGAGACGACGCCGGTGACGGTGTCCGTCGGCCCGACCGGGGGCAGCCCCGAGATCTGGCACAGCAGCTCGCACCACGCGGACAGGTGCGCCGAGGTGTCGGGCACCCCTCCGACCCCCTCCCGGGGGGTCCACGAGGCCCTGATCTCGATCTGGGTCGCGGGGCGCCGCTCGGCGAGGCCGCCGAAGTAGTGCGAGCTCGCCATCGTGACGGTCCCGCTCGCCTCCCCGTACGTCAGCCCGCGCGCGTCCAGCGCCCCCGTGAGCCACGACCAGCACACGTCGGGCAGGAGCGGGTCCGCGGCCATCTCGGGCTCCAGCTCCGCCCGTACGAGCGTCACCATCCGGAAGGTGCCCTGCCACGCGTCGTGTCCGGCCGGATCGTGCAGGAGGATCAACCGGCCGTCGGCCAGGTCGTCCTCGCCGTCCACGACGGCCGCCTCCAGCGCGTACGCGTACGGCGCCAGTCTCTGCGGCGGTTTCGTGGGATCGATCTCGATACCGGACCTGAGTCTCGCCTTCTTCAAGCCGTCGACCGCCCGCCGGAACGGGAGCGGGACCGAGCTCTCCTTCGCGCTGTCCGTACCGTCAGCGCCATCTGAAAATCGTCCCTGAGCCGCAGCCATGCCGGGAAGACTAGGCGGAACGGGCGCCCGTCCGGCGCAGGGACACCCGCACCGGGCCGGGCACTTCTTCATACGTGCGAGGATTTGGGTCGTGAGCGCCAACGAAAGCCCCGCGGGCCAGCCGAGCCAGACGTACGATTCCGCCTTCATGAAGGCGTGCCGGCGCGAGCCGGTGCCGCACACTCCGGTGTGGTTCATGAGGCAGGCCGGCCGCTCCCTCCCGGAGTACCGCAAGGTGCGCGAGGGCACGGCCATGCTGGAGTCCTGCATGCGCCCCGACCTGGTCACCGAGATCACCATGCAGCCGGTGCGGCGCCACGGCGTGGACGCGGCGATCTTCTTCTCCGACATCGTGGTGCCCCTCAAGGCCATCGGCGTCGACCTCGACATCAAGCCGGGCGTCGGCCCGGTCGTAGCCCGCCCCATCCGCAGCCGTGCGGACCTCGCACAGCTGCGCGACCTCACCCCCGAGGACGTCACGTACGTCACCGAGGCGATCGGCATGCTCACGGGTGAACTGGGCGGCACGCCGTTGATCGGTTTCGCCGGCGCGCCGTTCACCCTCGCGAGCTACCTCGTCGAGGGTGGCCCCTCCAAGAACCACGAGCACACCAAGGCCCTCATGTACGGGGACCCGGAGCTGTGGGCCGACCTCCTGGACCGCCTCGCGGAGATCACCTCCGCCTTCCTGAAGGTCCAGATCGAGGCCGGCGCCTCCGCCGTCCAGCTCTTCGACTCCTGGGTCGGCGCCCTCGCCCCGGCGGACTACCGCCGCTCGGTGATGCCCGCGTCCGCGAAGGTCCTGGAGTCCGTCGCCTCCTACGGGGTCCCGCGCATCCACTTCGGCGTGGGCACCGGCGAGCTGCTGGGCCTGATGGGCGAGGCCGGCGCGGACGTCATGGGCGTCGACTACCGGGTCGCCCTGGACGAGGCCGTCCGCCGCGTCGGCCCCGGCAAGGCGCTCCAGGGCAACCTGGACCCCGCCGTCCTCTTCTCCACCACCGCGGCCGTCGAGGCCAAGACGGACGAGGTCCTCGCCGCCGCGGCCGGCCTGGAGGGCCACATCTTCAACCTGGGCCACGGCGTCCTCCCGACGACCGACCCCGACGCCCTGACCCGCCTGGTGGAGCACGTCCACACCCGCACGGCCAAGTAGTCCCCCCGGCGGGGGTCTCAGACCCCCGCCGCGCGGACCGCCGAGACCGCCTTGCGGGCGGCCACCAGGACCGGGTCCCACACGGGGGAGAACGGCGGCGCGTAGCCGAGGTCCAGGGAGACGACCTGGTCCACCGTCATCCCCGCCGTCAGCGCCACCGCCGCGACGTCCACGCGCTTGGCCGAGCCCGGCCCGCCGACGATCTGGACGCCCAGCAGGCGGCCCGTACGGCGCTCCGCCAGCACCTTCACCGTCATCTCCGCCGCGCCGGGGTAGTAGCCCGCCGTGTTCGTCGAGCGGATCGTGGCCGTCACGAAGCGCAGGCCCGCCTCCAGGGCGTCGCGCTCGCGCAGCCCCGTCCGGGCGATCTCCAGCTCGCAGACCTTGCTGACGGCCGTGCCGACCACCCCGGGGAAGGTCGCGTAGCCGCCGCCCACGTTCGAGCCGATGACCTGGCCGTGCTTGTTGGCGTGCGTGCCCAGCGGGATGTGCCGGGTGCGGCCCGCGACCAGGTCCAGGACCTCCACGCAGTCGCCGCCCGCCCAGACCTCCTCGTGGTCCCGCACCCGCATCGACAGGTCGGTCAGCAGCCCGCCGGAAAGGCCCAGCGGCAGGCCCGCCGCGCGGGCCAGGGCCGTGCGCGGTTCCACACCGATGCCGAGCACCACCACGTCCGCCGGGTACTCCCCGCCGTCGGAGGTGGTCACCGCGCGGACCGCGCCCGCGTCGTCGGTCAGCACCCCGGACACCTCGGCGCGCGCGACGGTACGGATGCCCATCGCGTTCATCGCGCTGTGCACCAGCCCGCCCATGTCCGGGTCCAGGGTGGCCATCGGCTGCGCGCCCCGGTGCAGGACGGTGACCTCGAAGCCCCGGCCCAGCAGGGCCTCCGCCATCTCCACGCCGATGTAGCCCGCGCCCACGACGACCGCCCGGCGGCCCGAGGTCCGCTCCAGGGTGGCCATCAGGCGCTGCCCGTCGTCCAGGGTCTGCACCCCGTGCACCCCGTGCGCCCCGATCCCGGGCAGTCGGGGGCGGACGGGGCGGGCGCCGGTGGCCAGGACCAACTTGTCGTACCCGGTCCAGGACTCGGCGCCGCTTTCCAGGTCCCGGGCCCGGACCCGGCGGCCGGCGAGGTCCAGCTCCAGGACCTCGGTGCGGGTGCGCAGGTCGATGTCCCGGGCCCGGTGCTCCTCGGGGGTGCGGGCGATCAGGTCGTCCCGCTCCGTCACCTGGCCGCCGATCCAGTACGGGATCCCGCACGCCGAGTACGAGGTGAAGTGCCCCCGCTCGAAGGCGGTGATCTCCAGCTCCGCCGGGCCCTTGAGCCGCCGGGCCTGTGACGCGGCGGACATCCCCGCCGCGTCCCCGCCGACCACCACCAGTCGTTCCTTCGCCATCGTCCGCCCCGTTCCGCGCCGTGTCCGCTCGCCGTGCCCGGCGTACCTCCGGGCCAAGGGGACACGCTACGGGCGGTCCGGGCCTCGGCCTTCGTCGCCCGCCCGGTCGGGGCCGCCGGCCTCGGCGGGGGCGCCGCCGTCGGCGCGGTCACCTGCGCCGGAACCGACCCCGACCTCGGCACCGACCCCCGCCGGGACCCGGGTCTGGCGGGGCACCCACGTCGGGGTGAGGCCCGTCTTCGGCTTGGCCGGGCGCAGCCTGCGGTAGCCCCGGAACCCTGCCGCCACCAGCCCCGCCGCGAGCGCGAACGGCAGCACCGCCGCCAACGCCAGCCCGAGGTAGCGGATGATCCGCGTGAAGACCGACCAGCCCCCGTGCAGGGCGTCGGTGAACCCGGGCTCGGGCTCGTCCCGCGGCGCCACCGGCTTCGGGGCGGGCTGCGACACGGTCAGGGTGATCGTGCCGAGCGAGGTCTGGTCCTTGAGCGCGTTCTGCTGGGCGAGCAGCGACTCCAGTTCGGCCTGACGCCGACTCAACTCCGCCTCCAACATGACCACGTCGCTCAGGCCCGAGGCCTTCTCCATCATCTCCCGCACCCGGGTGACACTGGCCTGCTGTGACTTGACCCGGCTGTCCACGTCCGCGACCTTCTGCGTCACGTCCTGCTCGTCGACCTTGCGGCTCAACAGCTTCGCGTCGCCCTGGAGGGAGGCGAGCACCGCGTCGTACCGCTCGCCCGGCACCCGCAGGGTCAGCGTCGAGGTGACCCGCCCGTCCGCGTCGCGTTCGGTGGACTCCTTGCCCACGTAACCGCCCGCGGCGCCGGCCGCCGTACGGGCCGCCGCGAGCACCTTCTCCGGCGTGGTCGTCTCCAGCGCCAGACTGCCCGTACGGATCACGTTCTGGCGGATCGCGGCGGGCGCCTGGCCGGCCTTGGAGTCGGCCCCGGCGCTCCCCTGCGGCGCCGCCGCCCCGGCGCCACCCGGCTGCGCGGGCGCGGCCTCGCCCCGGTCCGCCGGAGCCACGGCCGCCTTGTCGGAGGCGGCGCCCGAGTCGCCCGCGCAGCCGGTGAGCGCCAGGGCCGCGGCCATCGACAGTCCGGCCAGCGCGGCCGCGGTGCGGTGTCTGTGGAGCGCGTGCATCGTGAATACCCCCCGAGGGATCGGCTGATGTCCCCGTTTCGACGTCGATGGTCCCGTCGCCGGTTTCGCACGGGCGGCCTCGGAGCGGTCCCGATGCGGTCACGGTCCGGCCTCGCCGGCCGGTCTGAGACGATGTGTCCATGCACGAAGCGGACACGAGTACGGACCCGCGCACGGCCCGACCCGGCACTCCCGGCCACGTCGTCGTCATCGGCGGCGGCATCGCGGGCCTCGCCGCCGCCCACCGGCTGCTCGCCGACGGCGTCCGCGTCACCCTCCTGGAAGCCGGCCCCCGCCTCGGCGGCAAGCTGCGCGCGGGCGAACTCGCCGGGCTCCCCGTCGACCTCGGCGCGGAATCGGTCCTCGCCCGCCGCCCCGAGGCCGTGGAACTGGCCCGGGCCGTCGGCCTCGGCGACGCCCTTCAGGCACCCGCCACCGCCACCGCCCACCTGTGGACCCGCGGGGCCCTGCGCCCCATGCCGCGCGGCCATGTCATGGGCGTCCCCGCCGACTCCGGCCCGCTCGCCGCGTCCGGGGTGCTCTCCGCCGAGGGCCTGGCCCGGATCGAGGCCGAGGCGACCCTGGCGCCCACCGAGATCGGAGAGGACGTCGCCGTCGGGGCGTACGTCGCCGCCCGGCTCGGCCACGAGGTCGTCGACCGGCTCGTGGAACCGCTGCTCGGCGGGGTCTACGCCGGCAACGCCTACCGCATCTCGATGCGCGCCGCCGTCCCCCAACTCTTCGAGGCCGCCCGCACCCACGCCATGCTCGGCGAGGGCGTACGGGAACTGCAACGCCGGGCGGCCGAACAGCCCCAGGCCTCCGGGCCCGTCTTCGCCGGCATCGCCGGCGGCATCGGTCGGCTCCCGCTCGCCGTGGCCGACGCCTGCCGCGCCGCCGGCGCCGATCTGCGCACCGACACCCCCGTGCACGAGGTCCACCGCACCGACACCGGCTGGCGGGTCGTGGCCGGAGCCGACGCCCGTGAGGTGATCGAGGCCGACGCCGTGGTCCTCGCCACCCCCGCCGGACCCGCCGCCGCCCTCCTCGCCGCGCTCGCCCCGGCCGCCGCGGGCGCCCTGCGCGAGGTCGAGTACGCCTCCATGGCCCTGGTCACCCTGGCCTTCCGGCGCTCCGAACTGCCCGCCGCGATCACCGCGGGCGACGCCAGCGGCTTCCTCGTACCGCCCGTGGACGGCCGCACCATCAAGGCCTCCACCTTCTCCAGCAACAAGTGGGCCTGGGCCGGCGCCGATCCGGAACTCTTCCTGCTGCGCACCTCCGTCGGCCGGCACGGCGACGACGCGGACCTGGGGCGCGAAGACGGCGAACTGGTCGACGTCTCCCTCGGCGACCTCGGCGAGGCCGTCGGCCTCACCGCCCGGCCCGTGGCCTCCACCGTCACCCGCTGGGACGGCGGACTGCCCCAGTACCCCGTCGGCCACCTCGCCCGGGTCGCCCGGATCCGGGCGTCCGTCGCCGAGCTGCCGGGCCTGGCCGTCTGCGGAGCCCTCTACGACGGGGTCGGCATCCCGGCCTGCGTCGCGAGCGCGGGGAAGGCCGCCGATGTGGTGATCGCCTCGTTGGCCACCCCTGGCACGGACCACTGATCAGCACACGGGACAATGGACACATGACTGCACCGGAGAAGATTCCCAACGCGGGGAAGAAGGCGAAGGACCTCAACGAGGTCATTCGCTACACCCTGTGGTCCGTCTTCAAGCTGAAGGACGTACTGCCCGAGGACCGGGGCGGCTTCGCCGACGAGGTCCAGGAGCTGTTCGACCAGCTGGCCGCCAAGGACATCACCGTTCGCGGCACCTACGACGTCTCCGGCCTGCGCGCCGACGCGGACGTCATGATCTGGTGGCACGCCGAGACCTCGGACGAGCTGCAGACCGCCTACAACCTCTTCCGCCGCACCCGACTGGGCCGCGCGCTGGAGCCGGTCTGGTCGAACATGGCCCTGCACCGCCCGGCCGAGTTCAACAAGTCCCACATCCCGGCCTTCCTGGCCGACGAGACGCCGCGCGACTACGTCAGCGTCTACCCCTTCGTGCGCAGCTACGACTGGTACCTGCTGCCCGACGAGGACCGCCGCCGCATGCTCAAGGACCACGGCATGATGGCCCGCGGCTACCCCGACGTGCGCGCCAACACCGTCGCCTCGTTCTCGCTCGGCGACTACGAGTGGATGCTGGCCTTCGAGGCCGACGAGCTGTACCGCATCGTCGACCTCATGCGTCACCTGCGCGCCTCCGAGGCCCGCATGCACGTCCGAGAAGAGGTGCCCTTCTACACCGGGCGCCGCAAGTCTGTCGCCGATCTGATCGACGGACTCGCCTGATACCTCCCCTGGGGGGAAGGACCGGAGGACCTCTGTCCTGCCGGTGATCGGGAGGCACTGCCCCCGAATCGACGCAGCCGGAGACCCCGCCCGGAAGTTCAGACGACTGGCGGCAGCAGCGCCCTGGGAGCGCTCGCTGCCCGGTCGTCCAGCGACACCGGTGCGGGCTCCGGATGCGGCGCGCACCTGACGCGCCACCCCGGGGTGGCCCCCGTCAGCAGGTACCGCTCCACCCGCCGGTCCACGCACGCGTTGCGTCCGCCGGCCACCCCGTGGGTGCCCGCCCCCGACTCCGTGACCAGTGCCGCCCTCGGGCCGAGCCGCCGCTGGAGTTCGAGGGCCCCCGGATAGGGGGTGGCCCCGTCCCGCTCCGCCGCCACGATCAGCGTTCCGGGCAGCAGCCCGCGCCGGTCGCCGACGTCCACCGGCTGCTGCCTCGCGGGCACCGGCCAGGAGGCACAGGGCAGGTTCAGGAAGGCGTTGGCCCAGGTCTCGAAGGGCGCCCGCCGGGCCAGCTCGGTGTTGTCCCGGTCCCAGGTCTTCCAATCGGCCGGCCACGCGGCGTCGTTGCAGAGCACCGCCGTGTAGACCGCCGTCGCGTTCTCCGCCTCCCGGGCCGTGCGCGGATCCCGCGCCGCCTGCTCGACCAACGGACCGGGATCCCCGCGCAGGTACGCGGCCAGGGCCGCCGCCCGCTGCGGCCACACGTCGTCGTCGTACGCCGCCTGGAGGTACGCCGCGTGCAACTCGCCCGTCCCCACCACCCCGCCGGCCGGCCGCAGGGCCACCGCCGCGCGGACCCGCTCGTAGCTCGCCCGGACGGCCCGCGCGGTGCGCCCGAGCCCGTACACCGCGTGGTGGCGTGCGGCCCAGGTGCGGAAGTCCGCCCAGCGGCGTTCGAAGGCGGGGGCCTGGGCCAGGTTGTCGAGGTACCAGACGCGGCGCGGGTCCGGGTCGACCGCCGAGTCGAGGACCATCCGGCGCACGTGGTCCGGGTAGAGGGTGGCGTAGACCGCACCGAGATAGGTGCCGTACGAGGCTCCGAGGAACGTCAGCCGCCGCTCGCCCAGGGCGGCCCGCAGGACGTGCAGGTCACGGGCGTTGTTCAGGGTCGTGTAGTACGCCAGCGCCGCCCCGGCCCGGCGCGCGCACCCCTCGGCGTACGCCCGGGCCGCCGCCCGGCGCTCCCGCTTGTAGGCGGCGTCGGGCACCGCCGGGACCTGGGTGGGCCCGGCCGCGGGATCGCGGCAGCTCAGCGGGGCGGAGCGGCCCACCCCGCGCGGGGCGTAGCCGACCAGGTCGTAGGCGGCGGCGACACCGGTCCAGGCGGGCCGGTCGCCGAGCAGGGGGAAGTACGTCCCGGAGCCCCCGGGGCCGCCCGGGTTGTAGACGAGCGCGCCCTGCCGGACGGCGCCGCCCCGACCGCTCGCGGCGACCCGGCTGACGGTGAGCGCGATCGACGGGCCGTCCGGCCGGGCGTAGTCCAGCGGCACCCGCAGCACGGCGCAGCGCACGGGCCGGTACAGCCCCTCGCTCGCGGGACAGTCCCCGAAGCGGAGCGGCTTCCCGGCGGCGGCCCGACGGGCCGCCAGCTCGGCGCCCGTTCGTTCGGCGGTAGTGGCGGTAGTGGCGGTCGCGGCCGACGCGCCGTTCCCGACGGCCGGGGCCGGGCCGGCCGCCCGGGCGGGGGCTCCGGGGGCGAGGACGGCGAGGGCGAGGAGCGCGACGGTGGCCCCCGGGCGTACGAACGTCATCCGCATGGCGGCCCCTTGATCTCATCGGATCGTCCGATGAGATGTCAGAGCCGTCCCCGCTGTACACCTCCGCCGCCGGGTGTCGGCCCGGGTCCCCCGGTTGCCGTACGCCCGGAAGGCGCGGATCGGCCGATCGGGCGGGCGGCCCCTCGTAGGGGCGGGGTCAGGCGAGCGCGGAACGCAGCGCCCGGTCGCGCAGGGCGCGCGGGCCCCGAAGGGCCACCGCCATCAGGGAGTCCGGGCCGCGGCGCTCCCGCAGGAGGGCGGCGAGCAGGCCGCGCCCGGCGGGGGAGGCCCAGGGGGAGTGGGCCGGGCCCTCGAAGGCGGCGATGGCCAGGCAGCCCAGACACAGCAACAGGGGCAGCGCGAACCACCACAGGATGCCCCCGGTGCCGGCGCCCGGCGCGGGGAGCGCCAGGGAGGCGGCGGCCAGGACCGCGGTGGCCGCCGTGGCCCGGCGCACCGATCGGACGCCCTCCGCGACGCCGCCCCGGACCGCGGCCGGCAGGGTGAGCCCGGCTTCGCCGAGCCGGTCCGCGAGGGCCCGTACGGCCTCGGCGGAGGCCGCGGCGGCGCGAACGGCGGGCACCGGGCACTGTCCGTCGGGGCCGAACGCCCCCAGGACGGACCGCTCGTGCGGATCCCGGCCGACGGGGTCGAGCAGGGTGGCCCAGCCGGTGTGCGCGAGCAGCAGGCGGCGCCGGCGCTCCATCGAGAGCAGGGTCAGTACGGCGACCCGCTCCGGGCCCCCGGCCAGGTACGCGGCCTCGTACAGGCTCAGCTCCCGCGGCCCGGGCGCCGGGCAGGAGCCGGGGACGGGCTCGGCGGCCTCGGTGGCGGCCCGCAGCAGGCGGGTGCACGCCACGAGCACCGCGGCCCAGGCGAGGAGGAGGAACAGGAACCGGAACATGGCTGATTCCTACCCCTCGCACGCCCCGCCGACCGGCCGTACGACTCAAGCGTGAGCAGCTCGTGACGTACCGGTGACCGGCCGGCGGGGTGGGGAACCCGCCGGTCAGGAGCCGATCAGGAGCTGCTGGAGCAACTGGAGGAGCTGCTGGAGCAACTGGAACCGCTGGAGCAGCTCGAACTGCTGCTGGAACAACCGGACCCGCTGGAACAGCTCGACCCGCTGGAACAGCTCGACCCGCTGGAGCAGCCGGACCCCGACGAGCCCCCGCAACCGGTCGAGCCCCCGCACCCGGACCCGCCCCCGCCCCCGTCGACGCCGGCGCACCAGACGACCGGGACGAGCCCGACGCCGGAGGATCCGCAGGAGTCGGAGGACGAAGCGGCGGCGGAGGAGGTGTGCGGCCGGCGTCCGCGGGCCTGGGCGGCCGCCAGCCGGGTGCTCCGGGCCGCCGACAGGAGCTGGGCGCGCAGGGCCGCGTCCGGCACTCCGCGCAGCCCGAACAGCGCGGTCTGCACGTGGGGCGAGGGGTCCGCCGCGTACCGCATCCGGAAGGCGTCGAGGGCGTCCTGCCCCGCCGGGGTGATCCGCCGCGCGGCCCGCTTCCCGCAGACGGAGCCGAACACGATCCCGCCCAGCAGCACCGGGAACACCTTCACGATGAACGGGACCTGGCTCCCGGGTTGCAGTGCCCAGGCCACGAAGGTCAGCGGCAGCGACATCGGCACCAGGACGGCGCACACCACCGCCTGGACCACCCCCCAGCGCCGGATCCCGCGGCCCCACCCCGGAGCGGAGACCAGCCCGCGCGCGGACAGGGCCTCCCCGGTCTCCTGGACGGCCGGGTCGGTCATGGCGGCGTACCGCACCTGGTAGAGCCACCCGGACGGGGCCCGCGACAGCGCCCCCAGCACGGCCCGCTCGGCGGTGTCGGCCGCCCGCGCCCCGGGGCGCGGCTGGACCAGGCCCGGGCCGCCCGCGAGCATCCGGCCGTCCCCGAGCAGGGAGACGAGCGCGGCGTCGACCACGGCCCCGGGCCCACCCGTGAGGAAGGCCGCCTCGGACAGGTCGTGCAGGAGCGGGGCGGGCCCCGGGGAGCGGGGTCGGGCCCGGCGCAGGGCGCGCAGCAGGAGCGCGCAGGAGGTCAGGACGGCGACCCAGATGACGACGGCGACGGTGTTCACGCGGCCCTCCCCACCAGGGCACGGGCCCAGCGCACGATGCGGTGCGGCGGCCGGGCGCCGGCCCGGTCCTGCCACCAGAGGGTGAGCCGGCGCCGGGCGGCCGGGTCGGCGGGCAGGTCCTGGATCAGCAGGTGTTCCGCGAACTCCATGGCGTCCCGGCGGTAGCCGGCCGTCATCGGGCGGTTGCGGGCGTAGGCCAGGAAGGCGGTGCGGTACGCGTCGGGCCCGCCCAGGATCGGGGGCAGCTCGGGCGCCAGCTTCGCGACCACGGAGGCCCGCTTGGCGGCCAGCGCCCGGGCCTGGACGCGGACGCGCCGCTCGTCGAAGCCCTCGGGTACGGGGGTCCCGGCGACGAGCGCGGACAGCAGGGCCGCCTGCCCGATCCCGACACCGGCCCGCACGCCCTCGGAGACGGGCGCGACGGGCGGGAGCGGCTCGCCGGGCACCTCAGGCTCGACGGGCACCTCAGGCCCGTCGGGCACCTCAGGCCCGTCGGGCACCTCAGGCCCGTCGGGCACCTCAGGCCCGTCGGCCAGGCCGGGAGCGCGCGACCCGTCCGGCGCCGATTCCCGGACGGGTCGGCCGGGGCCCGCTGCCGAGGCCGGCCCCGCGCCGGGGCGGGAGATCACCTCGCGGATCCGGGTCAGTTCGCCGGCCAGCTCCGCCTCCGGCGGGAAGTCGTCGTCGCGCTCCAGCAGCACGCCCGGCGGGTCCACCCGCTCGCGCAGCCGCGCGAGGACGTCGAGCACCACCGGCGGCACCGGGTGGGCGTGGGTGTCGTGCCAGACCCCGTCGCGCTCCACCCCGCCCGCCACGTGCACGTAGGCGAGGGCCTCCAGCGGGATCGCGTCCAGGACGGCGGCCGGGTCCTCGCCCCGGTTGACCCGGTTGGTGTGCAGGTTGGCCACGTCCACGAGGAGCCGTACGCCCGTCCGTTCCACCAGCTCCGTCAGGAAGCGGGCCTCCGTCAGCTCCTCACCGGGCCAGGAGAACAGCGCGGCGATGTTCTCCAGGGCCAGCGGCACCGGGAGCGCGTCCTGCGCGATGCGGACGTTCTCGCAGAGCACGTCCAGCGCGTCCCGGGTGCGCGGCACGGGCAGCAGGTGCCCGGCCTCCAGGGCGGGCCAAGAACTGCGTACGAAGGCTATGTGCTCGGTGACCAGCGGCGCCCCCAGCGCCACCGCACGTTCCCCGAGCACGGCCAGGCGCTCCGGATCGGGCCGGTCGGCTCCGCCGAGGCCGAGCGAGACCCCGTGCGGGACCACGCGGACCCCTCGGTCGAGCAGCCGTCGCAGTGAGGCGGGCAGATGGCCCGGGCAGATGGTCTCGGCCACCACCTCGACCCAGTCCAGGCCGTCCAACCGTTCCACGGCGTCCGCGATCTCCGGCCGCCAGCCGATGCCCACCCCCAGGCGTGCCACGGGCTTCATGTCCCCTCGCCCCCTGTCCTTCCGAACGTGCCGTCTCACGGCGTCTCTGCCGGTGTCATGACCCCGACGTACTCGGGCCAACCGTGAGTGGCAGACGTTCAGAGCAACATTTGAGGTTCCGGGATCGGCTGCCCGATCGGATGCCGAGACGCGCCAGCCGCAGGCGGTCACGGCGAGCGCGCGTCCTCAGAGCCGGGCCCGCAGGGCGGGATGGTCCGACACCACCGTGCAGGAGCCCGGCGCGATCTCGGTGAAACCGGCGTCCCGCACCACCGGCAGCCCGCTCCCGCTCAGCGCGGCCCACTCCTCGCGCGCCGCGTGGCGCACGGCGAGTCGGAAACCGGAGGCCGCCCACCGCTCGCGCTCGGCGGCCGACAGCTCCCACCACGCCAACTGGGCCGCGTGCCCGGCCTGGGCCATGGCCTTGCCCGCCGACATGTCCAGCTCCGGATTCAGCCACAGCACCGCCGCCCCCGCCCCGACCGGCGGGGGCGGCTCCGGGTCGTCCAGGTCGGTGCCCGACACCTGGAGCTTGGCCAGCTCCTTGGGCCAGCCGTCCAGCGGAACGGGCGGGAAGACCCGCACCTCGGCGGCCCCGCCCTCGACGGTGATCCCCGGCAGGTTCCCCGCCTTGCGCCACTCCGCCCCGCGGGCCCGCCGGACCACCTTGCGGATCCGGGCGTCCTGCCAGTCGCGCACGGCGGCGGCCCACTCGCCCTCGCCCCGCGCCCGCTCGTCCGTCAGCAGCACGAGCACCGCGCGGGCCGCCGTCTCCAGGGCGTCCGTCCGTGAGGGCGGCGCGTCCTTCTCGATGTGGACGACCAGCGGCAGGACGAACTGCGGGGCCTCGTCGCGGAGCGCGTGCTCCCGCCGGAACGGGCTGTCCGCCCCCACGGCGGGGACGTCGGGGCTCTGCCGGGTGTCTTCGGTGCTCATCCGGCCAAGGATGCCGGCCTCCGACCTGAGGATGATGTCCCGGGTCCGAGCGTCGGGCGAGGATCGGAGCCATGCAGAGTGATCTCTTCGCCTCCGAGCACACCGCCGCGCCGTTCACCGCGCCCGGCATGTCCCTCCAGAACGCCAAGTCGGTCAAGTACGCCGTCGACGGCGAGATGTTCGCCCGCCAGGGCTCGATGGTCGCCTTCCGCGGCGACCTCCGCTTCGAACGCCAGGGCCAGGGCATCGGCGGGATGCTCAAGCGCGCCGTCACCGGCGAGGGGCTCGCGTTGATGTCCGTACGCGGTCGCGGCGAGGCGTGGTTCGGGCACCGGGGCGGCCACTGCTTCCTCATCGACTTCGAGCCCGGCGACGCGCTGAGCGTCAACGGCCGCAACGTCCTGTGCTTCGACCCGACGCTCTCCTACGAGATCAAGATGATCAAGGGTGCGGGTATGACCGGCGGCGGCCTCTTCAACAGCGTCTTCACCGGCACCGGCCGGCTCGCGGTGGTCTGCGACGCCAGCCCGATCGTCATACCGGTCACCCCGCAGGCACCCGTGTACGTGGACACCGACGCGGTCGTCGGCTGGAGCGCGCGGCTGGAGACCGGACTGCACCGCTCCCAGTCGGTCGGCTCGATGATCCGCGGGGGCTCCGGCGAGGCCGTCCAGCTGAAGCTGAGCGGCGAGGGCTTCGTCATCGTCCGCCCCAGTGAGGCCGTCGAGACGGCGGCCGGACACTGACCGCCGGGTCCGGGCGGTCCCGCCCGGCCGGGGGTCGACCCGGCCGGCGCGAGTAGGCTCGTACGCATGGAAGAGCAGCAGGACAGCGCCTCGTACTGCCCCGCGCCGAGCGTCCCCGCCGGGCGGGTGCCCGGGCCGCCCTACGCGGACTGCGTGGAGTGCGGCAAGCCGACCGAGTACGGGGTGGCGACCCCGGGCGTGGTGCTGTGCCCGGTGTGCGAGTGGCAGGACGCCCAGCGCACCGCCTGCTCCGGCTGAATCGTTTCCTCGCAGGGCCCGCGGCTCAGGTGCCCATCAGTTCGGACACCTTCACGAAGCGGTAGCCGCGCTTGCGCAGCTCCGGGACGATCTTCCGGACGGCCTCCTCGGTGACGGGCGCCGCGCTGCGCGTGCAGTGCATCACCACCACCGAGCCGGGCTTGACCCCGGCCAGGACCTCCTCCGCCACCGCGTCGGGGTCCTTCGCGAAGGCGTCCCCGCTGACCACGTCCCACTGGACGGCGGTCACCTTGGCGGCCGCGAGCGCCCGCAGCGCCCGGTCGTCGTAGCAGCCGCCGGGGAAGCGGAAGTAGGGGACGGTGTTGACCGCGCCCGCCGCGCGGAAGGCCTCGAAGGCCTGCTCCACGTCGGCGCGGGCCCCCTCTTCGTCGAGCGTGGGCAGCCCGTAGCAGGGGGACTTGAAGGCGTGGTGGCTGTACGAGTGGTTCGCGATCTCGAAGTTCCGGTCGGTGCCGATGGACTTCGCCTGGTCCGGGTACTCCTCGGCCCAACGGCCCGTCATGAAGACCGTAGAGGGCACCTGGAGGCCGCGCAGGGTGGAGATCAGCCCGGGGTTGTCGAAACGTTCCCCCGAGGCGGCGCGCGGGCCCTGGTCGGAGGTCATGTCGGCGTCGAAGGTCAGGGCCACCACCTTGTCCGTGCGCCGGCGCGCCCGCTCGAAGACGGGGGTCAGGCCGTTCGGACCGGGGGCCAGCGTCGGGGCCTTGCCGGGCGCGCCCGGCTGCGGGGACACGGCGGCGCCTGAGGGGGAGGCGCCGGAGGGGGAGGCCGGGGTGCCCGGGGCGGCGGAGGCCCCCGGGGAGCCCATCCGGGCCTGCCCGGAGCCCTGCGGGGCGCCCGTACCGCCCCCGCATCCCGCGAGGGCGGCACCGAGTGCGGCGACGGCCGCTACTGTGCGTACGGAATTGCGTACAGAGAGGATCACATACGCAAAATATATGACTATGTGGCAAGCGGACGTTTACGGCACTCGGTCACATCGAAGTCGGCCGGCGGGTGCGCCGGCCACGCGCCCCGCATCACGGCGAACGGGACCGCGACGCGACCGGGGGCGGGGCCCGGACGTCACCTCCAGGGGCCCGTCACCGCGAAGGTGGTCCCCGGCGCGTAGGCGTTGACGTACATCGTCCGCAGGTCGGGGGAGAAGGTGACTCCCGCGAACTCCCCCCATGCCGGGGCCCCGGGCCCGCCGACGTCCTGGGCGCCCCGGGCCACCGGGTAGACCTCTCCGGCCGGGGTCACTCCGAAGACGTACTGGTGACCGCCGCCGTCCTCGCACACCATCAGCCCGCCGTCGGGGGCCAGGCAGATGTTGTCGGGGGAGTCCCCGGGGAGGTCGACGTCGGCCGCCGCCCCGAAGCGCGCGTCGAGCCTGATCCGGGCGCGCAGCGGGTCGTGGAACCACACCTGGCCGTGGTGGTCGGCGGCGGACCCGTCGTGGGAGCGGGCGAAGCTGGAGACGAAGTGCACGCCGCCGTCGCCCCAGTAGCAGCCCTCCAGCTTCTGCGCGTGCGTGATCCCGCCCGGGCCGAAGTCCTGGAAACGGATCGGGGTCCCGGCGGCCGAGGGGTCCGGTACGGGGACCCACTGCACCGGGAGTTCCGTGCCGGGCTCCGTCACCACCGACAGGTCCGCGACCCCGGGCACGCGCAGCGCCTCCAGGCGTCCGCCCGCCCGCAGCGAGCCGGGTCCTCCCCGCGGCCGGTGGGGCAGGAACCGGTAGAACAGCCCGAAGGGGCGTACGAAGGCGTCCTCGGTCTCGTAGACCACCCCCCGGTGCGGGTCCACGGCGACGGCCTCGTGCGCGAAGCGGCCCATCGCGGTGAGGGGCACCGCGCCCAGGCGGTGCGGGTCGGCCGGGTCCACCTCGAAGACGTAGCCGTGGTCGCGGGAGTACCCGGAGTCGCCGGCCCGCTCCTCGGTCTCCTCGCAGCTCAGCCAGGTGTTCCAGGGGGTCCGCCCGCCCGCGCAGTTGACGGCCGTCCCGGCCAGCGCGACCCGCTCCGAGACGACGGAACCCGCCGGATCCAACTCCAGGGCGGTGCAGCCCCCCAGGGCCGCGGGGTCGTACGTGAGCCCCGCCACGGGCGGTACGCGCAGCGCGGCGTCGGCGCGGTTCTCGTGGTTGCGGACCAGGCGCACCCGGCCCCCGCCCGCGTCGAAGGCGGCCATCCCGTCACAGTTGGCGGGCACCGTCCCCTCGCCGGAGCGGAGCGGGTCGCCGGCGCGGCTGAGCACCCGGTAGGAGAAGCCGGCGGGCAGGTCGAGGAGCCCGCGCGGATCGGGCAACAGCGCCCCGTACCCCCGGCCGGCCCGGGGGGTGGCGGCGGCGTTCCCCGCGAAGAGGGCGCCCGTCGTCCCGGTGAAGGTGATGGAGGCCGCCGCGAGCAGGCTGCGTCGGGTGACGGACATCGGCAACTCCCCGTGGTGGGACTGGAGATGTGACCGGCCCGTGGTACCACGGCGCACCGGGCCCGGCCCCGCGACGCGTGCGCGGCGGCCGGCCCGTCACCCCACCGGGCCCCCGAGCCGTACACAGGGGGCCCGATGGCGGTGGGAGGATCAGATGAGCTCGGCGCTCAGGGTGATCGTCGTACCCGTCAGGGCCTGGCTGACCGGGCAGTTCTTCTTGGCGTCCTCGGCGGCGGCGGCGAAGGCCTCCGCGTCCAGGCCGGGGACCTCGGCGCGCACGGTCAGGTGGATGCCGGTGATGCCCTCACCGGGCTGGAAGGTGACGTCGGCCTTGGTCTCCACGCGGGTGGGAGGGGTGCCGGCGCCGTCCAGGCCGTGCGAGAGGGCCATCGAGTAGCAGCTGGAGTGCGCGGCGGCGATCAGCTCTTCCGGGCTGGTCTTGCCGTTCGCGGCCTCGGCGCGGGAGGGCCAGGAGACATCGAACGAGCCCTGGCCCGAGGAGTCGAGGGTGACGACGCCGGAACCCTTGAGGAGGTTGCCCTCCCAGTTGGTGTGGGCGGTACGCGTGGTGGCCATGGTGATCCCTTCGCAGAAGTGGCAACGGCCGGGGCGCGAGAAGATCGCTCCGGCCGTGCCAAACCTACTGGGATACCAGGGGCTTCGCGTCGCGGGCGAGCGCGGTGAGCCGCGATATGGCCCGGAAGTACTTCTTCCGATAACCGCCGTTGAGCATTTCTTCACTGAACAGACGGTCGAAGGGGACGCCGGACGCCAGCACCGGGATCTCGCGGTCGTAGAGCCGGTCGGCGAGGACCACCAGGCGCAGGGCCGTCGACTGGTCGGGCACCGGGCCGACGTCGGTCAGGCAGACGGCGGCAATCCCGTCCGTGAGGGCTCCGTAGCGGCTCGGGTGGACCTTCGCCAGGTGCTCCAGCAGTCCGGGGAAGTCGTCGAGGCTCGCCCCGGGCGTGGCGTACGCGGCCTTCGTGACCTGCTCGTCGGAGTAGGGCGCCGGGGCCTCGGGCAGGCCGCGGTGGCGGTAGTCCTGGCCGTCGATGCGCAGCGGCCGGAAGTGCGCCGACAGCCCCTGGATCTCCCGCAGGAAGTCGGCGGCGGCGAAGCGGCCCTCGCCGAGCTTGCCGGGCAGCGTGTTGGAGGTGGCGGCCAGCGCCACGCCCTGCTCGACGAGCCGCCGGAGCAGGGAGGACACGAGGACGGTGTCGCCCGGGTCGTCGAGCTCGAACTCGTCGATGCACAGCAGACGGTGTCCGCCCAGGGTCTGCACGGTCTGCTGGAAGCCGAGGGCGCCGACCAGGTTCGTCAGCTCCACGAAGGTGCCGAACGCCTTGAGGGCGGGCTCGGCCGGGGTGGCGTGCCACAGGGAGGCCAGGAGGTGGGTCTTGCCGACGCCGTAGCCGCCGTCGAGGTAGACCCCGCGCGGGCCGGTGCTCGCGGCGGGCTTCTTCGAGAACCAGCGCCGCTTGGCGGCGCCGCTCGCGTGGGCCCCGCCCAGGCCGGCGGCGAAGCCGCTGAGCACGCTGACGGCCTCGGTCTGGCTCGGCTGGTCGGGGTCCGGGTCGTAGGTGTCGAAGCGCACGGAGTCGAAGCGCGGGGGCGGCACCATCTCGGCCACCAGCCGTTCGGCGGGCACGCGCGGTTCACGGGCACACAGGGCCAGGGGGCCCGCGTCGGCTATCGGGGGTCGCCCGGAGGATGCCGAACCGGAGGTCGAGAGTGAAGTTGACACAGCCCTTAACTCTACGCGGCGTGTCAGACTGCACCGATGCGACGCCTGTTCCCTGTGACCGATCAGACATCCGCTCCCGCCCCCCGGTCCGTCGACCCGGCCGCCCCCCGGCCCGCCGATCCGAGCGGTGATCCGTCGGTCGACCGGGAGTGGTCCCTGGACGAGCTGGCGGACGCCTACGCCTACCCCGATCCGATCCCCGGCGGCCACTGGTTGCGGGCGAACATGGTCTCCACCCTCGACGGGGCGGCCCAGCACGACGGCCGGTCGCAGGCCATCTCCGGCGAGAGCGACATGCGGATCTTCGGCACCCTGCGGGGGCTCGCCGATGTGGTGGTCGTCGGAGCGGAAACGGTTCGCCAGGAGGGCTACCGCCCGGCTCGGGCCCGGGAGGTCTTCGCGCAGCGGCGCAAGGCGGCCGGGCAGGGGCCGGCCCCCGCCGTCGCGGTGGTCACCGCCTCCCTCGACCTGGACTTCACCCTCCCCCTGTTCACCTCCCCCCTGGTGCCCACCCTGGTGGTCACCGGAGCCGGCGCCCCGGCCGAACGGGTGGCCGCGGCCGGCGCGGCCGGTGTCGAGGTGGTCGTCGCGGGCGACGGAGCGGGAGCGGACCCGGCCCGGGCGGTGCGCGAGCTGGCCGCGCGCGGGCTGCGCCGCCAGCTCACCGAGGGCGGGCCCCGGCTGCTGGGCCAGTTCATCGCCGCCGACGTGCTGGACGAGCTGTGCCTGACGATCTCCCCGACGCTCACGGCGGGTGGCGCCCAGCGGATCTCCGGCGGGCCCTCCGTCACGGTTCCGCACCGGCTCGCGCCCGCCTGCGTACTGGAAGAGGCCGGCTTCCTCTTCACGAGCTACCGTCGGATCTGACAAGTAGGCGGAATTTCACGTTCCGCTTTGCTTCCGGCGGGCAGGTTCCTGGGCACAGATAACACGGCAAGGCCCCGCGACAGCGGGGCAGGATGGTTTCCGCAGGGGCCGGCCGACCGGCCCCCGCGCATGAAGGAGAGGGCGTCCGTGTTCACGAGCGTATTGATGATCGAGCAGCCGCTGACCACGGTGGACGTGGACTTCGTCACCACCCTGCACGGAGACGACCGGGTCTCCTTCTTCGTCCTGATGCAACCTCGCGGCGACCAGGACCGACTGCTCCGCGCCATCGACGACGTCGCGCTCGGCGAGCTTCCCGAGGCCGTCCACGAGGGTGACGTCCCCGAGGGCGACGACGCCCGGGGGCCGGCCGAACAGGCCCTCCACGCCTCCCTCGTCGCCCTGCGCAAGAAGGGCGCCACGGCCGTCGGCCAGGTCATCGACGACCACCCCCTCGACAAACTGAAGGCCGTCGTGGAAGAGACGAACGCCGACGAGGTGATCGTCCTGACCGCCCCCCACTTCGTGGAGGAGTTCTTCCACCGGGACTGGGCCTCCCGGGCCCGTCACAAGGTGGGGGTTCCGGTGCTCAAGCTCTTCGCCCACAACGAATAGGCTGGGCACGCACCCCTTCGCGGGGGCACGCACCCGTAGACCCAGCGCACGACGATTCCCTGGAGCGACCTGAATGAAGCCCGGCCTGCCGACCGCGATGGAACGGCCCCACTTCATCGGCATCGGCGGCGCCGGCATGTCCGGCATCGCGAAGATCCTCGCCCAGCGCGGCGCGGTGGTGGCCGGCAGCGACTCCCGTGACTCCGAGACCGCCGGGGCCCTGCGCGCCCACGGCGCCACGGTCCACATCGGACACGCCGCCGGCCACCTCGCCGCCGACTCCAGCTGCGTGGTCGTCTCCAGCGCCATCCGCGCCGACAACCCGGAGCTGGCCCGCGCCGCCGAACTGGGCATCCCGGTCGTGCACCGCTCCGACGCCCTCGCCTCCGTGATGGACGGGCTGCGCCCGATCGCCGTCGCCGGCACGCACGGCAAGACCACCACCACCTCGATGCTGGCGGTCTCCCTCTCGGCACTGGGCCTGGACCCCTCGTACGCCATCGGCGGCGACCTGGACGCCCCCGGCTCCAACGCCCACCACGGCGAGGGCGAGATCTTCGTGGCGGAGGCGGACGAGAGCGACCGCAGCTTCCACAAGTACGCCCCCGAGGTCGCGATCATCCTCAACGCGGAGCTCGACCACCACGCGAACTACGCGTCGATGGAGGAGATCTACGAATCCTTCGAGACCTTCGTCTCGAAGATCGTCCCCGGTGGCACCCTGATCGTCGCCCACGGGCAGGAGGGCGCCGCCGAGATCGCCCGCCGCGTCGCCGGCAACGCGGACCTCAAGGTCGTCACCTACGGGGAGGCGGAGGGCGCCGACGTCCGCGTCACCAAGGTCACCCCGCGCGGCCTGACCAGCGAGGTCACCGTCGTCATCGACGGCCGGATGCTCACCTTCACCGTCTCCGTGCCCGGCCGCCACTACGCGCACAACGCGGTCGCCGCCCTCGCCGCCGGTGTCGCCCTCGGCATCCCGGCGCACAACCTCGCCTCCGCGCTCGGCAAGTACACCGGCGTCAAGCGCCGCCTCCAGCTCAAGGGCGAGGCGGCCGGCGTGCAGGTCATCGACTCCTACGCGCACCACCCCACCGAGATGACCGCCGACCTGGAGGCCATCCGCGGCGCCGCCGGGGACTCCCGCATCCTGGTCGTCTTCCAGCCCCACCTCTTCTCCCGCACCCAGGAACTCGGCAAGGAGATGGGCCGGGCCCTCTCCCTCGCCGACGCCTCCGTGGTCCTCGACATCTACCCGGCCCGCGAGGACCCGATCCCCGGGGTGACCAGCGAGATCATCATCGCCGCGGCCCGTACCGCCGGCGCCGACGTCACCCCCGAGCACGACAAGGCGGCCGTCGCCGACGTCATCGCGGGAATGGCCAAGCCCGGTGATCTCGTTCTCACCATGGGCGCGGGCGACGTCACGGACCTGGGACCCCAGATCCTCGCCCGTCTGTCGAACTGAGGGAGCGGGAACGTCATGGCGTACGAGGTCCAGAAGACGGACGAGCAGTGGCAGGCCGAACTGACCCCGTCCGAGTACCAGGTGCTGCGCCTCGCGGGCACCGAGCCGGCCTTCCGCGGCGAGTACACCGACACCAAGGCGGAGGGCGTCTACTCGTGTCGCGGCTGCGGCGCCGAGCTGTTCCGTTCCACGGAGAAGTTCGAGTCGCACTGCGGCTGGCCGTCCTTCTTCGACCCGAAGGACACCGAGGCCGTCGAGCTGATCGCCGACACCGCCCACGGCATGGTCCGCACCGAGGTCCGCTGCGCCACCTGCGGCTCTCACCTCGGTCACGTGTTCGAAGGTGAGGGTTATCCGACCCCCACCGACCAGCGCTACTGCATCAACAGCATCTCCCTGCGCCTCACGCCGGAGGAGCCCGCAGCGAGCTGAGGTGGTCCTCCAGGGCCCGGTCGCGAGATCCAACCCGCGACCGGGCCCTGGGCACGTCCGGCACCCCCCGCGCCACCGGCGGCGGCAGGTGCCGGACCGGGGCCCGCACGCCGTGGGCCCGCAGCGCGGCGCCGACCGCCGCGTCCCGGTCGCACGGCTCGGCGTCCGTCACGTCGTACGCGCCCGGGCCCCAGCCGGGGCCTCCGGAGCGGCCTGGTCATGGCCTCACGAGGGCAGGGCGGGTCGACGCGGGCCCGAGTGCGGGTGCTCATCTCCCCGCCCCGGCCGCCGAGTAGAAGACCGTTCGGACGCGCGGCGACGGCGGGGATCCCAACTCCTGTGACGCGAGGGTCTGTTGTCGCGAGGGGGTAGCCCTTACCGTTTTCGCGGCGGAGCGGCGACTTCGTGACGGGTCCCGCACACCCGTCGGGCCGTCCTTGGCGTTCGCCCGCTGTACGGCCCGACGTCAGACGGGGATCTCCGTCCGGTACCCCAGGACCGCTGTCCTTGGGGCGCCCCTCGACTCCCCCCTCACCCCCAGAGGTCGTCACCCATGGCTGAACTCAACCGCCGCCGGTTCCTCCAGATCGCCGGAGGCACCGCCGCCGCGACGATGCTCACCGACAGCATCGCGCGCGCCGCCGCCATTCCGGCGCAGGGCAGCACGGGCACCATCCAGGACATCGAGCACATCGTCGTCCTCATGCAGGAGAATCGGTCCTTCGACCAGTACTTCGGCTCGATGAAGGGGGTCCGGGGCTTCGGAGACCCGCGGCCCGTCCTTCAGGACAACGGCAAGTCCGTCTTCTACCAGTCCAACGGGACGAAGGACGTCCTGCCCTTCCACCCGCAGGTCAACGACCTGGGCATGCAGTTCGTGGAAGGCCTCAACCACGACTGGGCCGGCGGCCACCAGGCCTACAACAACGGCAAGTACGACAAGTGGGTCCCCGCCAAGACCACGACGACCATGTCGTACATGAACAGGAACGACATCCCGTTCCACTACGCCCTGGCCGACGCCTTCACCGTGTGCGACGCCTACCACTGCTCCTTCATCGGCGCCACCGACCCCAACCGCTACTACATGTGGACGGGTCACACGGGCAACGACGCCACCGGCGGCGGCCCCGTCCTCGGCAACCAGGAGGCCGGCTACGGCTGGAAGACCTACCCGGAGCGCCTGGAGGCGGCCGGGGTCTCCTGGAAGATCTACCAGGACATCGGCGACGGCCTGAACGCGGCCGGATCCTGGGGCTGGATCGGCGACGCCTTCCGCGGCAACTACGGCGACAACTCGCTGCTCTACTTCAACAGCTACCGCAACGCCCAGCCGGGCAGCGCCCTGTACGAGAAGGCCCGTACGGGCACCGACGCCAAGGCGGGCGAGGGCTACTTCGACAAGCTGCGCGCCGACGTCGTGGGCGGCACCCTGCCCCAGGTGTCCTGGATCGCGGCCCCCGAGGCCTTCAGCGAGCACCCGAATTGGCCGGTAAACTTCGGCGCCTGGTACATATCCCAGGTCCTGGACGCGCTGACCGCGAACCCGGCGGTGTGGGCGAAGACGGCGTTCTTCATCACCTACGACGAGAACGACGGCTTCTTCGACCACGTCGTGCCCCCGTACCCGCCGACCTCCTCCGCCTGGGGCCTGTCCACGGCGGACGTGACCCGCGACCTGTACGCCGGGGGCGGCGGCTACGCGGCCGGCCCCTACGGCCTCGGCCCGCGCGTCCCGATGATCGTCGTCTCCCCGTGGAGCAAGGGCGGATACGTCTGCTCCGAGACCTTCGACCACACCTCGGTGATCCGCTTCATGGAGAAGCGCTTCGGGGTGCAGGAGCCCAACATCTCGCCTTGGCGCCGCGCCGTCTGCGGGGACCTGACCTCCGCCTTCGACTTCACCAAGGCGGACGCCTCCCCGGCCGCGCTGCCCTCCACGGCCGGCTACCTGCCGCCCGACCACAACGCGCACCCCTCCTACCACCCGGTCCCGCCGACCACGGGCGCGCTGCCCAAGCAGGAGGCGGGCGCCAAGCCGACCCGCGCGCTGCGCTACAGCCCGTACGTGGACGGCAAGGCCACCGTCTCCACCGCCAAGTTCACCCTGACCTTCTCCTCCGGGGCCTCGCTCGGCGCGCACTTCCACAGCACCTCGGGCAACCGCACGGACGGCCCCTGGCCCTACACCGTCGAGGCCGGCAAGACCCTCTCCGACACCTGGAGCACCAGCAGCTCCACCGGCAACCAGATCAACCTCACGGTGTGGGGCCCCAACGGCTTCCTGCGCACCTGGAAGGGCCCGACGAAGAAGGGCGGCCCCGAGGTCACGGCCCGCCACGCGGACGCCACCGGCAACCTGGCCCTGACCCTGACCAACGGGGGCACGACCGCCGTCAACCTCACGGTGACCAACTCCTACGGCGGCGCCGCCCAGACCTTCAAGGTCAACGCGGGGGCCACCGTCTCCCACACCGTCGACCTGCGCGCCACCGGCCGCTGGTACGACGTCTCGGTGGTCTCCGACGCGGACGCCACCTTCCTGCGGCGCTTCGCGGGCCACGTCGAGACGGGCGCCCCGGGCGTCTCCGACCCGGCGATCAAGACCGTCTGATCCGGTCCCGCGACGCGCGCGGCGGCCACCGCCCCGGCACCGAGAGGCCGCCGGGGCGGTGGCCGCGTGCGTCGTGGGCGCGTCGGGGGGGGCTCATCGCGGGCGGCCGACGAGGCCGCGCCGGCTCCACGGTGTGATGGTAGGCCCGCTGGGCAGAACGTACGGCGTCGCTTTCCTCCATCTCGTCACCGAGGGAGAACGCATGGCCATCGCCCACCGCAGGATCGGCACCGGACCCGTCCGCGTCATCGTGCTGCACGACTGGTTCGGCACCTCCGCGAACTGGGGCTCCGTCCTGGAGTACCTGGACCCGGAGGAGTTCTCGTACGCCTTCCTCGACTACCGGGGCTACGGTGAGCGCCGCGACGTCCCCGGCCGGTACACCCTCCCCGAGATCGCCGACGACGTGCTCGAACTCGCCGACCAGCTCGGCTGGGACACCTTCTCCCTGCTCGGCCACTCCATGGGCGCCAAGGCCGCCCAGCAGGTACTGGCCCGCGCGCCCGAGCGGATCGAGAAGCTGATCGGCCTCGCCCCGCTCCCGGCCGCCCCCTACACGATGGACGACCAGACCCACGCCCTCTTCTACGGAGCGGCCGAGGACCCCGCCAAGCGACGCGTCATCCTGGACCTGGTCACCGGCCACCGGACGAGCCCGCACTGGCTGGAGCACATGGTCGCCCACTCCCGGGCCGTCTCGCGCCCCGAGGCCTTCGCGGCGTACCTCGCGAGCTGGCAGCCCCTCGACCTGACGTCCGCGATCAAGGGCAACACCGTCCCGGTACTGGTCCTCGTCGGCGCCCACGACCTCGCCCTCACCGCCGAGCTGATGCACGCCACCTGGCAGGCCTGGTATCCGGACTGTCGTGTGCACACCCTCCCGGGCGCGGGCCACTACCCGCCGCACGAGGCCCCGGTCGCCTTCGCCGCCGAGATCGAGGCGTTCCTGCGGGCCTGACCCGGCCGGAAGACGAAAAACCCGTGGGGGGTACGAGGAAAACCTCGTACCCCCCACGGGATCAACAGGGTGAGTGACGGGACTTGAACCCGCGGCCACCTGGACCACAACCAGGTGCTCTACCAACTGAGCTACACCCACCACGAAGGGCGGCGGACCACCCGTTCGTCGTGCACGCACAGCATAGCCGATCAGCGGGGTGCTCCCGCGACGCATATTGCGGGGCCCCGCGCGCGACGCCACCGAGCGCCCGGCGCACCGCACGCGACTCCCGCGCCCCGGACCGCGCCCCGGACCGTGCCCCGGACCGCGCCCAGGACCGCGCCCGGGAACCCGACCGGCGCGGCCGATGCGCCGGCCGTACCGCTCGCGGCAGGATCCCCGTATGACTTCCGACCCGATCCACGGCGACCCGATCCACGCCGAACCGGCCCCCTTCACCACCGCCGACTACGCCGCCCGGATGGAGGCCGCCGCGCGCAGCGCCGCCGACGCCGGCCTCGCGGGGCTGCTGATCGCCCCCGGACCCGACCTCACCCACCTCACCGGCTACCGGCCCGTCGACACCGAGCGCCTCACCGTGCTCGTCCTCGCCGCAGGCCAGGACCCCGTACTGGTCGTGCCCGCCCTGGAAGCCCCCGACGCCGAGAAGGCCCCCGGCGCGGGCGCCCTCACCCTGCGCGACTGGACCGACGGCAAGGACCCCTACTCCGTCACCGCCCCGCTCCTCGACGCGCGCGGCCGCTTCGGGGTCAGCGACAACACCTGGGCCCTGCACCTCCTCGGCCTCCAGCGAGAGCTGCCCACCACCTCCTACGCCCCCCTCACCGACGCCCTGCCGATGCTGCGCGCCGTCAAGGACGAACGGGAACTGGCCCGGCTCGCCGCCGCCGGTGCCGCCGCCGACGCCGCCTACGCGCAGATCCTGCACGTCCCCTTCGCGGGCCGCCGCGAGAGCGAGGTGGCCGCCGACCTCGCCGGGCTGCTCCGCGTCCACGGACACTCCCAGGTGGACTTCACCGTCGTCGGCTCCGGCCCGAACGGCGCCAACCCCCACCACGAGGCCGGCGAGCGCGTCATCCGGCACGGCGACATGGTCGTCCTCGACTTCGGCGGCCTCAAGCACGGCTACGGATCCGACATCTCCCGCACCGTCCACGTGGGCGAGCCCACCGCCGAGGAGCAGCGCGTCCACGACATCGTCCGCGAGGCCCAGCAGGCCGGCGTCGCCGCCGTCCGCCCCGGGGTCGCCTGCCAGGAGGTGGACCGGGCGGCCCGCGCGGTGATCACCGAGTTCGGCTACGGCGAACGCTTCATCCACCGCACCGGCCACGGCATCGGCGTCACCACCCACGAGCCCCCGTACATGATCGAGGGCGAGGAGCAGCCCCTCGTCCCCGGCATGTGCTTCTCCGTGGAGCCGGGCGTCTACCTCCCCGGCCGCTTCGGCGTCCGCATCGAGGACATCGTCACGGTCACCGAGGACGGCGGCGCCCGCCTCAACCACGCCCCGCGCGAGCTGGCGGTCGTCGAGTAGGCGGACGGCCTCAGGGGCCGAGGACCACCGCCGACTCGCCCGGTACGCGGATCCGCCCGTCCGGACCCGGATGCTCCACCGGCTCCCACGCGGCCAGCACCCGCACCCCGTTGCGGCCGAGCGCGATCGTCACCGGTTCTCCCGACAGGTTCGCCACGACCCGGACGTCACCGCGCCGGAAGGTCACCCAGCGCCGCTCCTCGTCGTGGGCGACCCGGACCGCAGCCAGGTCCGGGTCGCGCAGGTCGGGCTGGGCGCGGCGCAGCGCGATCAGGACGCGGTACCAGTCCAGGAGCCGGGCGTGCGCGTCGCGCCGGGGCTCCTCCCAGTCCAGGCAGGAGCGCTCCCGGGTCGCCGGGTCCTGCGGGTCGGGGATCTCCTCCGCCTTCCAGCCGTGCGCCGCGAACTCCCGGCGCCGGCCCGTGCGGACCGCCTCCGCCAGCTCCGGATCCGGATGGTCGGTGAAGTACTGCCAGGGGGTGCGGGCCCCCCACTCCTCGCCCATGAACAGCATCGGTACGAACGGCCCCGTCAGGGCGAGGGTCGCCGCGCAGGCCAGCAGCCCGGGGGAGAGGGTCGCGGAGAGCCGGTCGCCGAGGGCCCGGTTGCCGATCTGGTCGTGGGTCTGGGTGTAGCCGAGGAACCGGTGCGCCGGGGTGCGGCGGCGGTCCACCGGGCGTCCGTGCGTCCGGCCGCGGAACGAGGACCAGGTTCCGTCGTGGAAGAAGGCCCTGGTCAGGGTCTTGGTGAGGGCCCCGAGCGGGGCCTCGGCGAAGTCCGCGTAGTACGCCTGGGACTCACCGGTCAGCGCACAGTGCAGGGCGTGGTGGAAGTCGTCGTTCCACTGCGCGTGCACCCCCAGCCCGCCCGCCGTACGGGGCGTGGTCAGCCGGGGGTCGCCCTGGTCGGACTCCGCGATCAGGAACAGCGGCCGGGCCGTCTCCGCCGAGAGGGCGTCCACCGCGGTGGACAGCTCCTCCAGGAAGGACAGCGCCCTCCCGTCGGCCAGCGCGTGCACGGCGTCCAGCCGGAGCCCGTCGATCCGGTAGTCCCGCAGCCAGGCCAGCGCACTGCCGACCAGGTACGCGCGGACCTCGTCCGATCCGGGCGCGTCCAGGTTCACCGCCGCGCCCCAGGGGGTGTGGTGGGTGTCGGTGAAGTACGGACCGAAGGCGGGCAGGTGGTTGCCCGAGGGGCCCAGGTGGTTGTGGACCACGTCCAGGACCACCCCCAGCCCCGCCGCGTGCGCCGCCGCCACGAACCGGGCCAGCCCCGCCGGACCGCCGTACGGCTCGTGCACCGCCCACGGCGCGACCCCGTCGTACCCCCAACCGTGCCGGCCCGGGAAGGGGCACACCGGCATCAGTTCCACGTGCGTGACCCCGAGCGAGGCCAGGTGGGGCAGGCGGGCGACCGCCGCGTCGAAGGTGCCCTCGGGGGTGAAGGTGCCCACGTGCACCTCGTACAGCACCGAGTCCTGGAGGGGGACCCGCGGGCCGGGCCCCTCGGGGGTCAGCGGCCCGAAGGCGACCACCGCCGACAGCCCGTCGGGGCCGTCCGGCAGCCGCCGCCCGCGCGGATCCGGACGGACCGTCGGATCCTCGCCCAACAGGAACCCGTACCGGTCGCCGTCGCCGGCCGCCGCCTCGACGGTCCACCAGCCGGCGCGCTCCGGACCCGGATCGGCGTTCATCTCGTAGTCGGTGTCGTTCAGTCGCATGGCGACCCGACCTGTCAGCGGTGCCCATACCTCGAACTGCACGGACGGTCCCCTCGTCTCCGGCGGTGTCCAGCATGCGTATCGTGCCCATCATTCCGGGCCGGCCGGGGGACTTCTGGACACTCCGCACCCGACGGGCCGACAATCACCCTGTGACGTCGAGTTTCGAGTTCTCCGCCTTCCCCGCTCCGCGCCTGTCCGACGCTGAGCGGGACCGGGCGTTGGGCCAGCTCAGGGAGGGTGCGGCCCTCGGAAAGCTGTCGCACGACACCTTCATGCGACGGATGGAGCTGGCCCTCGTGGCGCGCCGCGCCGAGGAGCTCGCCGTCCTCACCGCCGACCTCCAGGCCCGCCCGGGCACCGAAAGCCCCTGGACCCACCGCCTGTTCGGCTGGGTCGGCCGCGCCTCGGCCGTCTCCGTCGGCGTACGGCGCGCCTGGCAGGCGGAACGGCTGCCCAAACTGCTGCTCCCGCACCCGGCCGCGGGCCCCCTGCGGATCGGCCGCGACCCGGGCAACGGCCTGCGGCTCACCCACGACACCGTCTCCCGCGCGCACGCCGAGCTGAGCCTGCGCGGCGGCCTGTGGGTCCTGACCGACCTCGGATCCACCAACGGCACCACCGTCAACGGACGTCGCCTGTCCGGCTCCGCCGTGGTCCGCGACGGGGACCAGATCGGCTTCGGCACCGTGAGCTTCCGCCTCTCCGCCCACTGACCCTTCTCATCGGCCCCTCCCGCCGGCCCCGTCCCGCCCGCTCCCTCGGCCGCCCGGGGGCGCAGGATGGCGCCATGAACACCACCCCCGACGTACCGCCGGAGGGCGAGGCCCCCGCCGACGCGGCCCCCGTGGTCCGCCCCGCCCGCCCCGAGGACCTGCCCCGGCTGGTCGAACTCGTCCACGAGCACGTGGCGTACGAGCGCGCGGACCCCCGCCCGCCCGGACTCGCCGACCGCCTCGGCCCGCAGCTGTTCGCCCCCGACGCCCGCCTGTGGGTCCTCCTCGCCGAAACCCCCGACGGCACGGTGGCCGGGTACGCCGCCTGCTCGACCGAGTTCGCCTTCTGGGACGGCCGCCACTACCTCCACATGGACTGCCTCTACCTCGCCGAGGACGCGCGCGGACACGGCCTCGGCGCCGCCCTGATGACCGGCGTGGCGGCCCTCGCCGCCGAACTCGGCCTCGACCGCGTCGAATGGCAGACCCCTGAGTGGAACGAGGGCGCCGTACGGTTCTACGACCGCCTCGGCGCGACCGCCCGCCCCAAGCGCCGCTACGCCTGGCCCGTCCAGGCCCCCTGAGCAGGCCCCCCGGGACGGCCCCCGAGGAGGCTTTGGGGCGCGCTCCGGGACGGCCTCGGCGCCGCGCGTCGCGGGCGGCTTCGCGCCGGCCGGCCGCGCGGCACCGGCCATTCCGCGCCCCGGCGCCATTTTCTACAAGAGCGCCGGCCCCCGCGCGCGTCAAGGTCACCGGGCTGCCGGCCGAACGGCCCCGCGGAAGGATGCCTTGATGACCCTCACAGCCGAGTTCCCGACGGACCACCTCGCGGCTCCGCGCCGGCCGGCCCCCTGGGAAGCCGCCCTCGCCCGACACGCGATGGCGTGCACGCTCACCATCGAGCGCCGGGAGGAGTTCTCGGCCTCCTGCCGCGTGCTGGACCTCGGACGCCTCCAACTGTTCGCACTGCGGTGCCCGCCGCTGACGGCCCACAGGAGCGCACGGCTGATCCGCCGGGCCGACCCGGAAGTGCTCCACGTATGGCTGACGGTCCGCGGGGCGATCACCCTGACCCGGGATCGCCGAGCGGTGACGGCCACCGAGGGGGACCTCCTCGTCTACGACTCCTCGCGGCCGTTCACGGCCCGGTGCCTCTCCGGCGCACGACCCGACACCGCCTCGCTCGTCGTCCAGGTGCCGCGCGTCCACCTCCCGCTGCGGTCCGACCTGCTGGACGCGGCGTCCCCCGCCCACGTCCCTGGCGGAACCGGAACGGGCGCCCTCCTGCGACGCCACCTGGAGGAGATGTCACGCGTCGCGACCGACCACGGGGCAGCCGACGCCTCCCGCCTCGCGGACGCCTCCCGCCTCGCGGACGCCGCCGTCGGCCTGCTCGTGGAGGTGCTCTCCGCGCCGGCCGGCCCCGCCGCCGGCGGGTGCGGGGACCCACCCCGACACGCGCTGCTCCTGACCCAGGTCCACCGGTTCATCCGGGACCAACTCGGCGACCCCGGGCTGACGCCCGGCACCATCGCCGCCGCCCACCACATCTCCCTGCGCCACCTGCACAAGCTCTTCGAGCCCGAGCACACCACCGTCGCCGAGCACATCCGCACCAGCCGGCTCCAGCGGCTGCGCCACGACCTCGCGGATCCCGCCCTCGCCGAGCGACCGTTCCGCCAACTCGCCGCGCACTGGGGCCTCACCGACCCCGCCCACGCCGGACGGATCTTCCGGACGGCCTTCGGAGTCACCCCCGGCCACCACCGACGCCTGTCCCGGACGGGCCCGCCCGTGGACTGAACCGCCCGTGGACTGAACCGCCCGTGCGCTGAACGTGCTCCCACCGAAGCGGCCCCCGGCCCGGCGTCAGCGGTCCGCCAGCCTCTCGTAGGCGGCCAGGACCGTCCGGGACTGGTGCTCGACCTGGGTGGACACCGGCACCCAGCGTGCCTGGAAGCGGGCCGCGAACTCCTCGCACCACCCCGTGACCAGACGGTCCAGCGCGGGCGCCGCCGGATGCCCCTCGGCCCGCAGGACCCGTAGCAGCATCGCGCCGGCGCGCAGCGAGAGTCTGCGCCCGAAGGCGTCGATGCTGCCCACGGACGCGGTCGTGGCCTCGGCGGAGGCCCCGGCCCCCGTCCACTGGGCGGCGACCGAGGGGATCAGGGCGAGCGTCCAGTCCACCGCCCGCAGCAGCGCGGCGGCGTCCCCACCCGCCCCCCGTACGCCTCGACGCGGCCCGGCCACCAGGGCCGCGTCCTCGATGAGCCGCCCCGCCAGCATCCGCAGGGCGCCCCGTGGGTCGGGGTGCGGTGCGGGATCGTCCACCAGGTCGGACGCCCACATGGGCACCTCGACGATGGCCGTCGTGCCCCGGTGGCGGTGGGCGTGGTACCAGGTGCTCAGCCGGATGTCCTCGGGGTGGAAGGCCCCCGCCTCGTTGCGCTGCTCCGGCATCACGAAGATCCCGGGCCCGGGGGAGGACCACCCGGCGGCGTCGGAGGCCCCCGTCTCCACCGGGATCCGCAGCTCGGCCGCCGACTTCCCGAACGGCTCGGCCAGACCGGGTACGTCCCGGGTCAGCTGCACCCAGGAGCCGCCCAGATCGGTGCCGTGCAGGGAGACCTGGAGCACGGGCCGCAGCTCGTCGATGAGCCCGGTCAGGACGAGGGTCTCGGGCGGGAGCCGGTCAGGGGCGAGTAAAGACGGCGCCCACTCCGGCTGTTCGGGCCCGGGCGGGCGGAAGAAGTTCCGGTGGTAGTCCGCGAGCGAGTACGGGTGGGGCGTGCGGTGGAGGTCGGCCCCGTCCGGATCGGCGCACAGCAGGAAGTGCCAGCCGGCCCCGCCACCGCCGCCCCGGATCACCCGCCGGGCCAGGTCCAGCGCGGTGGCCCCGCCGACGGGCTCGTTGGCGTGGGCCCCGGCGACGACGAGCACCTGCCGCCCGCCGCCGTTCCGCCCGTCGACGGAGAGCACCCACAACGGCCGCCCGCCCCGGGACGTCCCGGCCCGCCGGAGGGCGACCCGCGCCGGGTGCTCGTCCGCCAGCGTGCTTGCGGACAGGGCGAGTTCGTGGGGCGTGGGGTAGCACATGTCACGGAGGAGGGTCACACCTGATGCCATGCCCGCCGCGCACGCCCCCTACCACTCCGCACGCCCCCAATCTCCCCAAGAACCCCTGGCCAACGCCTTGAGGGCTGGGCGGGGGAAACCCCGGCGGTATGCGGTCGGGCGGTCTCGCGGATGGTTTGGGGGTTTCCCGCCAGTCCACTGTCCTTCCGTGCCGGTCCGGTCCCTCAAGGGCGCTCCTTCGTCGCGTCGCTACGCGATTTCGCTGCGCTCAACCCTTGACCGACCGGCCCGTCCCGGAATGCCAAAGACTGTCGGGAAGCCCCCAAAAGCACGGGCTGGTCTGTAGTGACGAGGAGCGGCCCCGTCATGAGCAGAGGGACGGGCGCTTCGGCGAGCACGCATGGCATTCGGGTCCCTCGCAGAACCTTTCAGGACTCGGCTCGGGCTACTCCACACCTGAGGGTGATCAGGACAGTGGAACAGGACCGGGGGCGCAACGGATCGCTACGCACTCGCACTCGGTTCAGCGTCTGCGGTCCGTCTGGGGCTGGGCAAAAGGGGGTTGTCTCACGTGGCAAGAATGGGAGCTTCTTGTAGCTGCTCGGGGCGGGGTGGCCATGGCAGGGCCTCGGCTCTGGCGGTCGTTGCGGACCGACTAAGGGATCTTGAGACCGCGAGCAGCGCATGGCAGGCTGAGGCCGCATGATCGATGAATTCGCGAAGGGCAACCTGCACGGAAGACTGCGGCGGGACCGCGAAGCGCTGCTCTGGAAGCTTGAGGGCTTGTCCGAATACGACGCCCGCCGACCTTTGACGGCTACCGGGACCAACCTTCTCGGCCTGATCAAACATGTGGCCAGCGTCGAGGCCAGGTACTTCGGCGAGGTCTTCGGCCGCCCTTCCCCGGAACCGTTGCCCCGGTGGCAGGACCACGAAGGCAGCGATCTGTGGGCGACCCAGGACGAGACCCGCGATCAGATCATCGAGTCCTACCGGCGCACGTGGCAACACTCGGACGCGACGATCAACGAGCTTCCCCTCGACGCCCCCGGCCACGTGCCGTGGTGGCCGGAGCCTCATCCCAACACGAACCTGTTCGCCGTCATGGTCCACGTCCTCAGCGAGACCAACAGGCATGCCGGGCATGCCGACATCCTGCGCGAAAGCGTCGACGGCCGAACCGGGATGCGCCCCGAACATGAGACGCAGATCGACGAGGAAGCCCGCGCCGCCTACTGCGCGAGGATCGAGCAGGCCGCCAGATCAGCCGCATCAGCCGAGGCATAGGTGCGCGAACGAGGCCACGGCGGTGGCCGCCGGACTGCTCTACATCATCGCCAACGTGATGCTCGGGCAGCCCCACGACTCCCTCGGGTACCGAACCGGCTCTTGGTGGGCGCTACCGCTCTACCCAGCCCACAGCATCCCCGCCCTCGCAGCTGTCGCCCTCCTCTTCGCCGGCGCCCTTGCATGGGGCCTCGCGTCCCCCACACGCAAGCTCTGACAGGCCGTCCCCAGGCACCAGAGACCCCT
This sequence comes from Streptomyces sp. NPDC088097, assembly GCF_044741845.1. Lineage (NCBI taxonomy): Bacteria > Bacillati > Actinomycetota > Actinomycetes > Kitasatosporales > Streptomycetaceae > Streptomyces > Streptomyces sp. NPDC088097. The sequence goes on along the minus strand of NZ_JBIUTJ010000004.1, from coordinate 473,353 downwards.
CCCAGCCCCAGACGGGCCGCAGCCGCCAAGCCGAGAGCAAGCGTGGAGCGATCCGTTGCGCCCCCGGTCCCGTCCCACTGTCCTGATCAACCGCAGGTGTGGAGTAGTCCGAGCCGAGTCCTGAAAGGTTCTGCGAGGGACCCGGATGCCCGGCCTGCCGGCCGAAGCGCCCGTCCCATGTCCCATGACGGGGCCGCTCCTCCTCGCTTCAGACCAGCCCGTTCTTTTGGGGGCTTCCCGACAGTCTTTGGCATTCCGTGACGGGCCGGTCGGTCAAGGGTGGAGCGCAGCGAAATCGCGTAGCGACGCGACGAAGGAGCGCCCTTGAGGGACCGGACCGGCACGGAAGGACAGTGGACTGGCGGGAGACCCCCAAACCATCCGAGAGCCCGCCCCGCACGCACCCCGCCGAGGTTCCCCGCAGCCCCCGCCCCGCCCCCGCCCCCCTACCCCACCCGGACCAGTGCCATCGCCGGGGTGGCGTTCAGCAGGGTGTCCAGGCGGGTGGGGCCTTCGAAGGTTCGGGTGGGGTTCGGGAGGGGGCTCCAGTGTCCCGGGGGGAGGAGCAGGGTGGTGTCCCGCCAGCCGCCCGCGCCGGCCAGGCGGTGCGAGAGGCGGGTCGCCACCGCCGCCAGGCCGGGTGAGCGGGTGAAGGCCACGCAGTGCTCGGCCGCCGGGCCCCGGGCCGTCAGGGGGGTGTAGCCCGTGAACAGCTCGGGGCGCTCGCGGCGCAGCCTCAGCAGGGCGGCCGTCAGCGCGAGCTTCTCCGCCGCGACGTCCCGTGGGGCGGCGCCCGAGTCCAGCGCGGCCAGTGCGGCGCGGGGGAAGGCCGCCGGGCGGCGGTTGTCCGGGTCCACCAGCGCCCGGTACTCGGTCTCCGAGCCCTGGTAGATCTCCGGCACCCCCGGCATCGCCAGGTGCAGCAGGGTCATCCCGAGCAGGTTCGCGCGGGCCGCCCCGACCAGCGCGGGCGGCATCCGTACGGGGTCTGCGGGCACCAGGTCCGCGATGCCCGCCTCGTACTCCTCGTCGGGGTCGGTCCAGGAGGTGCGCAGCCCCGCCTCCCGGGCCGCCTTGAGCAGGGCCGCCTCCAGACGGGGGCCGTGTTCGGGGGCGCCGCCGAGTCCGAGCGCGCTCTGCCCGGCCACCCAGGCCAGCCGGGGGTCCGGGCCGGCGGGGCGGGCCATGGCCTCCGGGGCCTGGGACAGTACCGCGATCCGGGCGCGGACGTCCGCGCTCCGCTTCGTGTCGTGCGTGGACAGCACGGTCCCGGAGGCGGGCCAGTCCCGCTCCAGGTCGGCGCAGTACGCGTGGAACTCCGCGACCGACACCGCCGGGGCGCCGGGTTCCCCGCCGACCTCGGTGGCCGACAGGAGCGGCGCCCAGCGGTAGAAGGCCCGGTCCTCCAGGGACTTGGCGCGCAGGGCCGCCGAGGTCTGGGCGAAGCGGGCTCCGAAGGCGCGGTCGCGCAGCACGAGGTCGCGTACGCCCTCCACCGCGCTCTTCCCGGCCCGTGCGGTGGCCCGGGTCAGGGCGTCGGGGTCCAGGTCCGCGTCGCCGGGGTAGGGCCGGTACACGGGATAGGTGACGAGCAACTCCCGCACGGCCGGGGCGAGATCCGGGCCGGCCCGGCGTTCCAGGGTGGCCAGCTCCGCCGCCAGGTCCACGGTGAGCACCTCGCGGGCGGCCGCCGAGGCCGTGTCCTCCCAGGAGTCGGCGTCGGCCGACTCCTGGAAGGAGCTTGCGAGTTCGGCGGTGCCGGTGGGGTCGGCGAAGAGGCCGTCCACCCGGTGCAGGGCGTCGTATCCGGTGGTGCCCGCGACGGGCCACCGGGCCGGCAGCCGCTCCTGGCGGGCCAGGATCTTCTCGACGACCACCCAGCAGTCGTCACCGACGGCCGTGCGAAGCCGTCGCAAGTAGCCCTCGGGGTCGGCGAGTCCGTCGACGTGGTCGATGCGCAGGCCGTGGACCACGCCGTCGCGGACGAGTTCCAGCACCTTCGCGTGGGTGGCGGCGAAGACGCCCGGGTCCTCGACCCGCACCCCGATCAGGTCCGAAATGGTGAAGAAGCGCCGGTAGTTGAGTCCCGTACGGGCCTCGCGCCACCAGGCGACCCGGTACCACTGCGCGGCCAACAGCTCGGCCTCGGGAAGGTGCGCGGTCCCGACGCGCAGGGGGAACTCCTTCTCCCCGTAACGGAGTACGCCCTCCTGGGCGTCCACGGCGCAGGCCTCGTCGGGTCCGCCCAGGACGGGGAGCAGGAGCTGTCCGCCGCCCGCCTCCCAGTCGATGTCGAACCAGCGGGCGTACGGGGAGTGCGGCCCCTCCCGCAGCACCTCCCACAGGGGTCGGTTCAGGCGCAGGGGGTCGGGGACGGCCATGTGGTTGGGCACGATGTCGAGGACCACACCGAGTCCGTGCGTCCGGGCGGCCCCGGCGAGTGCCCGCAGGCCCTCCTCGCCGCCCAGTTCGGCGCGGACCCGCGCGTGGTCGGTGACGTCGTACCCGTGCGTGGAGCCGGGCACCGCCTCCAGCACGGGCGACAGGTGCAGGTGTGAGACGCCCAGGGAGGCGAGGTACGGCACGGCTTCCCGGGCGGCGTCGAAGGAGAACCCCGGGTGCAGCTGGATACGGTAGGTCGACGCCGGGGTGACAGGGTTCGGAACATCAGATTCCGATCGGATGCACGGCTGCGGCAGGCTCATGAGAACGTACGTACCCAGCCTGCCGGATTCCGTGCCATTACCCAATGCATACGGGTGACTCCGCCGCGTTAGTGTTGATCAAGTGGTTGGAACCGTCAACACCTATAGAAAAGTCATCGCCCTCACCGGGCCCCTTCTCCCGCTCGTCTCGTTCTTCGCCCGACTGCCCGTCGCGATGTCCCAGTTCGGCAGTGTTCTCCTGGTCGCCGAGACCAGTGGCTCCCTCGCCACCGCGGGGATCGTCGGCGGCGTCCTCTCCGCCGGCCAGGTGGTCTTCGGACCCGTCCTCGGCCGGCTCGCCGACCGGTACGGGCAGCGTCCCGTCGTACTCGCCGCCGCGGCGGTCAACGCCGTCGCCACCGCCGCGCTCGTCGCCGGGGCCCTCGGGGGCCTCGCGACCGTCCCGCTCGCCGCGATCGGAGCCGTCACCGGCGCCTCCGTGCCGCTGATCGGGCCCCTCGCCCGGACCCGTTCCGTGGCCCTCGCGCACCGCGCGAAGGCCGACGAGAGCGTGGTGGGCGCGGTGCACTCGCTCGAAGGGACCCTGGACGAGGTCTCCTTCGTCTTCGGCCCCGCCCTCGTCGGGCTCGCCGCGCTGATCGCGCACCCCGCCGTCGCCCTCGGAGGGGCCGCGGCCCTCGTCGCCGTCTTCGCCTCCGCCTACGCGCTGCACCCGACGGCCGCCGTCACGGCCGGTGCGCCCGCGCGGGAACGGGGGGCGCGGGCCCGGGTCCGTCAGCCGCGCGTGGTGCACGCCGTCCGCGGCTCGCTCGCCCTCCAGGGCGCCATGTTCGGCGCCTGTCAGGCCGGCATCGCCTCGCTCACCGCCCAGTTGGGGGTGCCCGGACAGGCCGGGATCGTCTACGCCGCCATGGGCGTGGTCAGCGCGGCCGTGGGCCTCGCGCTCGGGGCGCTGCCCGCCCGCTTCGGGCTGCGGCTGCGCTGGCGGGTGGCCACCGCCGCGGCGCTGGTCCTGTCGGTGCCGCTGCTGTTCACCGAGACCCTGTGGCCGTTGTACGTGGTGGTCACCGTCCTCGGGGCCGCCTACGCCCCGCACCTGATCACCGCCTTCGCGCTCACCGAGCGCGTGGTGGAGCCCGCCCGGCTCGCCGAGTCGATGGCGTTCGCCGCCAGCTCCCTGGTGGCCGGCCAGGCCGCCGCCCTGGCCGTGTCCGGGCGGCTCGCCGAGTCCTACGGACCCGGCGGGGCCTTCGCCGTGGCGGTCGGGGCGGCCGCGCTGTGCCTGACCCTCGCGCTCGTCACGAAGGTGCCGTCCACCCGCCCCCGGGCGGCCAAGCCCTTCATCCCCGCGCAGCAGGCCGCCTCCCCGGCCCTCGGGGAGGCGCCGGCCGCCGAAGGGACGGGGGCCTACGCCGGCCGCTGAAGCACCACCAGACACCGCCCTGTCAGAGCCACCCGGTCACCGGCCGCGAACTGCGGTCCGGTACCGGGTGGCAGTACGTCCGATCTCGCCGTGTCCACGACCAGGCGCCACCGCGTGCCGTGCCCGGCCGGGACGGTGAAGTCCTGCGGCTCGGCGCCCGCGTTGAACATGAGCAGGAACGAATCGTCGGTGATCCGCTCGCCCCGGGTGCCGGGCTCGGAGATCGCCTCCCCGTTCAGGAACACGGTCAGCGCCTTCGCGTGCTGCGCCTGCCAGTCCCGGGCCCGCATCTCCTCGCCGTGCGGGGTGAACCAGGCGATGTCCGACAGCTCGTCGTGCGTGCCCTCCACCGGCCGCCCGTGGAAGAACCGGCGCCGCCGGAAGACCGGGTGGTCACGGCGCAGCCACACCATCCGCCGGGTGAACTCCAGCAACCCCGGAGCCGGTTTGCCCGGGTCGGGCCAGTTCACCCAGGACAGCTCGTTGTCCTGGCAGTAGGCGTTGTTGTTGCCGCCCTGGGAGCGGGCGAACTCGTCGCCGTGGCTGAGCATGGGCACGCCCTGCGACAGCATCAGCGTGGCGATGAAGTTGCGCATCTGGCGCTCGCGCAGCTCCACCACCTCCGGGTCCTCGCTCGGCCCCTCGACCCCGCAGTTCCAAGAGCGGTTGTGGGTCTCGCCGTCCCGATTGCCCTCCCGATTGGCCTCGTTGTGCTTGTCGTTGTAGGAGACGAGGTCGTTCAGGGTGAAGCCGTCGTGGCAGGTGGTGAAGTTGATGGAGGCGAGCGGGCGCCGCCCGTCGTCCTGGTAGAGGTCGGAGGAGCCCGTCAGCCGGCCCGCGAACTCGGCGAGCGTACGCGGCTGTCCGCGCCACATGTCCCGCACGGTGTCGCGGTACTTGCCGTTCCATTCGGTCCACAGCGGGGGGAAGTTGCCCACCTGGTAGCCGCCCTCGCCCAGGTCCCAGGGCTCCGCGATCAGCTTCACCTGGCTGACCACCGGGTCCTGTTGGACCAGGTCGAAGAAGGAGGACAAGCGGTCCACCTCGTGGAACTGCCGCGCCAGGGTGGCCGCGAGGTCGAAGCGGAAGCCGTCCACGTGCATCTCGGTCACCCAGTACCGCAACGAGTCCATGATCAGCTGGAGCACGTGCGGGGAGCGCATCAGCAGGGAGTTGCCGGTGCCGGTGGTGTCCATGTAGTGCCGGGGATCGTCCGCGAGCCGGTAGTACGAAGCGTTGTCCAACCCCCGGAAGGAGAGGGTGGGCCCCAGGTGGTTGCCCTCGGCGGTGTGGTTGTAGACCACGTCCAGGATCACCTCGATCCCCGCCTCGTGCAGGGCCCGCACCGCCGACTTGAACTCCAGCACCTGCTGGCCCCGGTCGCCGGAGGCGTAGCCGTTGTGCGGGGCGAAGAAGCCGATGGTGTTGTAGCCCCAGTAGTTGCTCAGCCCGTCGTTGGCCAGGCGGTGGTCGTTGACGTGCTGGTGGACCGGCATCAGCTCCAGCGCCGTCACCCCGAGCTTGGTGAGGTGCCCGATGACCGCCGGGTGCGCGAGGGCCCCGTAGGTGCCCCGCAGCTCCTCCGGAAGGTCGGGGTGACGCATGGTCAGACCCTTGACGTGCGCCTCGTAGAGCACCGTGTGGTGGTACTCGTGCCGCGGCGGCCGGTCGTTGGCCCAGTCGAAGTACGGGTTCACCACGACCGAACTCATCGTGTGCGGCGCCGAGTCGAGGTCGTTGCGCGAGTCGGGCCGGCCGAAGTGGTAGCCGTAGACCTGCTCGCCCCAGTCGACCTTCCCGCTGACGGCCCGCGCGTACGGGTCCAGCAGCAGCTTCGCCGCGTTGCAGCGCAGCCCGTGCTCGGGCTCGTAGGGTCCGTGCACGCGGAACCCGTAGCGCTGACCCGGCATGATCCCGGGCAGGTAGGCGTGCCGGACGAACGCGTCCGTCTCGCGCAGTTCGACGGCGGTCTCCGAGCCGTCGTCGTGCAGAAGGCACAGCTCGATGCGGCGCGCGGCCTCGGAGTACACCGCGAAATTGGTCCCGGCGCCGTCGTACGTGGCACCCAGTGGATACGCCTGTCCCGGCCAGACCTGCATAGATAACGACTCTTCCCATCCTGGTCCGGCTCGATCCGGCGCGGAACGCGTCACATCAGATCTTCCCCGAAAGGGGGCTCGCACGCGCGGACTTGGGATGCTCCTACCGGGTGACCCGGAGACCCGACAGTCGGCTCAGTGGACTGTCTGCGCATCACATAATGGGTCGACGGACCATCGGACCGGGGGCTCGCCCCACTTCGGGCTGCATCGGGGCGTGTGCGCGGAGTACCCTTCCGTGATCACTGGAGACGGGCGTCCAGACGCAGAAGGCGGTGCACGGGTGAGCTCGGGAGGTCTGGAGCTGCCCCCTGGTGACAGCGGTCACGAGGGTGGCTCGGCGGAGACCCCTGTCGGGGATCCGGGCGGTGCGCCGGGTGCGTTGGCGGCGGGTGCGGTGTCACTGGCCCCGCCGGCGGCCGAGGACGCGCGGGCCGGAGCCGAGCTGGACTGGGGCGCGGACGCCTGGAGCGAGGTCCGGACGCGGGCCCAGCGCGCGGGACGTGCGTACATCTGGCTGAATCTCATCGAACAGCGGCTGAGATCCGTGGTCGGCGCCGTCCTGCGCCCGGTCTACGAGCCGGTGCACGGCGGGGACGACTGGGTGGTCGCGGCGGCCGGGCCCGCCGGGCAGGAGTGGGTGCAGCGGGCGGTGGCCGTCCGCGAGGTCAGCCGGCGCAAGGGCTACCTCCTCGACCCCGCCGACGACAACGTGCTGAGCTTCCTGACGCTCCCGCAGCTGCGTGAGCTGATGGTCCAACACTGGCCCTGCTTCGAGCCGTACTTCGACGACCGCCGCGAGATCGAGCTGGCCCTCGACGAGCTGGAGGTCACCCGCAACGTCGTCTCCCGCAACCGCGCCCTGTCCCGCCCCGTGCTGGAGCAGGCCGAGCGGGCCTCCGCGCGGCTGCTGGAGGTGCTGGGGGCGGGCGCGGGCAGCCCGGCCGCGGACCGGCTGCCGATCGACGCCGTCGAGGGCCTCGTGGGCGACCGGTACGCGGATGTCATCTCCGTCCACCCCGATCGGGTGCGGCTGCAGCGGATGCTTCCGGCGGAGGACCTCTTCGGGGGCGCGCGGCGGCTCGACGCCATCGGCATAGGCCTCAACCTGCTGGTGCAGAACTTCTCCGGGCGAAGACTCGTACGCCTCAGCGAGGCGGGCTGTCGGGTGCGGCTGCTGTTCCTGAACCCGGCCAGCAGCGCCGTCAAGCGCCGCGAGCGCGAGCTGGGGCTGCGCAAGGGCGAGCTCAGCCGGTCGGTGGAGATGAACATCCTGCACGTGCGCCGGGTCCGGGCGGGCCTGAAGGACCCCTCGCGCTTCGACATCCACGTCTTCGACGAGACCCCGCGCTTCACCGCCTACCTGGTGGAGGGGGAGTCCTCCGGGATCGCCGTGGTCCAGTCCTACCTGCGTCGGGCCCGCGGCATGGAGGCCCCGGTGCTGGTGCTGCGCGGGGGCGGGCGCCGGGCGTCCAAGGACTCCGAGCACGGGCTCTTCCCGACCTACCGCGAGGAGTTCGAGTCGGTCTGGGAGGACTCCCGGCCGGTGTCCTGACGGCGCCGCCGGCATCCGCCCCGTAGCCGGGGAGGGGGGCGCCTCCACCCGGTGTCAGTGGCCCGTGGCAGGCTGAAACGCGTTGACCGGATATACGGGGGAGGGGCGCGTCATGGAGGCGTGGTACGGGGGAACGCGGAGCGGGGCCGACCGGCGGACGACCGTCGGGGCCGTGGGACGGGCGGCCCGGAGATGAGCTGGATCAGCGGACCGCTGATGGCCTTCGACCTGGAGACGACGGGCACCGACGTCGAGACCGACCGGATCGTGACGGCGGCGGTGGTGCGGTTGGGCCCCGACGGAGCCGTCGCGGGGGAGCGGACCTGGCTGCTCGATCCCGGAGTGGCGATACCCGAACAGGCGTCGGCGATCCACGGCATCTCGACGGAGCACGCCCGCGCGCACGGGGCGCCGGCCGCAGCCGCGATCGAGGAGATCGCGGCGGCCGTGGCCGAGGGGCTGCGCCGCGGCACGCCCCTGGTGGTGATGAACGCGCGCTACGACCTGTCGCTCCTGGACCGGGAGTGCGGCAGGCACGGGGTGGCGTCGGTCAGCGAGCGGCTGGGCGGCGTGCCGGCGCCCGTGATCGACCCGCTGGTGATCGACAAGCACGTGGACAAGTACCGCAAGGGCAAGCGGGCCCTGTACGCGCTGTGTGACCACTACGGGGTGTCGCTCGACGACGCGCACGACGCGCGGGCCGACGCCGTGGCCGCGGCCAGGGTGGTGCGGAGCATGGGAGCCCGCCACCGGCCGGTGGCCGCGATGGCGCTCACGGACCTGCACGACCTCCAGGTGCGGGCGGCGGCCGAGCAGTCGGTCTCCCTCCAGGCCTACCTGCGACGCACCGCGGACCCGACGACGGTCGTCGAACCGTCCTGGCCGCTCATACCCCGCAGGCGCTGACCCCGCAGGTGCCGACCCCGCAGGGGCCGACCTAGCGGGCGCCGACCCCTCGGGCCGTCAGAAGGGGTGCCAGCGCGTCTCGGTGTCCCCGTCGCGCAGCGAGGTCACCCGGCGGCGGAACTCGGCCAGTGCCTTCGGGTTGGACGGCGCGTGCTGGGAGACCCAGGCGCAGCTCGCCGTCTCCCGGGCGCCGCGGAGCACCGCGCAGCCGTCCCACTCGCGCACGTCCCACCCGTAGCCGTCGGTGAAGGCCTCGTAGGCGGCGGCGGGCAGTCCGTAGCGGTCGCGGGAGAGCGCCATCACCACGAGGTCGTGCTCGCGCAGGTCGCCCGCGACGGTTTCCAGATCCATCAGGACCGGCCCGTCGGGGCCCACGTGGACGTTGCGCGGCAGGGCGTCGCCGTGGATCACGCCCGGGGCCAGGCGCGGGACGAGGGCGGCCACTTCGCCGGCGTAGGCGTCGCGCCGGTCGCGCAGGTACGCGGCGTCCCTCGGGTCGACGTGGTCCCCGGCGAGGCGGAGCCAGCGCTCGACCCCGCCGAGGAGGTCGCGCGCGGGCAGCGCGAAGGGCGGGGCGGGCAGCGCGTGCAGGGGCCGCAGCAGCGCCGCGAGGTCCTCGGGGCCGGCCGGGCGGACGGCTCCGGGGAGCCGGTGCCACAGGGTCAGCGGGTGTCCCGCCACCAACCGGGGGTCGGGCTCGGCCGCGCGGACGGCGGGGATCCCGGCGTCCGCGAGCCAGCCGGCGACGGCGAGCTCCCGCTCGGCCCGCTCCAACAGCCCGGCTTCCCGGCCGACCTTCACCACCAGGTCCCCGACGGCGAAGACGGCGTTCTCCCCGAAGGCGAGCAGCTCGGCGGGCTCGTCGAGGCCCGCCTCCTGCAGTACGTCCCTGGCCCGTGCCTCGTCCATGCCGTCCGTCTCGTCCCTGGTCCGTCGATCTTCGTGGTGCGGGTCAGTCTCGCATCCCGAGGGGCCGCCGGCGGCGCCCCGGGGGAGGAGGGGCGCGGGGACGTACGTAAAAGACGTGCACGAGACGTCTCGTCTCGTTAACCTGGAGACATGACCCCTGCCGAACCCGCCCACATCGCCATGTTCTCCATCGCCGCCGCCGGCCACGTCAACCCGAGCATCGAGGTGATCCGGGAACTCGTCGCCCGCGGCCACCGCGTCAGCTACGCGATCCCCGCCGGCTACGCCGACCTCGTCGCCGAGACCGGAGCCACCCCCGTCGTCTGGACCTCCACCCTCCCCACCGAGGACGACCCAGACGCCTGGGGCACCGAACTCGTCGACCAGCTCGCACCCTTCCTCGACGACGCGATCCAGGCCCTCCCCCAACTCGCCGCCGCCTTCGAGGGCGACGAGCCCGACCTCGTCCTGCACGACATCACCTCCTACCCGGCGATCGTCCTGGCCCGCCGCTGGGGCGTCCCCGCCGTCTCCCTCTCCCCGAACCTCGTCGCCTGGACCGGCTACGAGGAGGAGGTCGGCGCCCCCATGACCGCCGCCCTGCGCGCGAGCGAACGCGGCCGGGACCACCTCGCCCGCTTCCGGACCTGGCTCGACGAGAACGGCATCGAGGACGACTCCGACCGCTTCGTCGGCCGACCCCGCCGCAGCATCGTCCTCATCCCGAGCGCCCTCCAACCGCACGCCGACCGGGTCGACCTCGACGTCCACACCTTCGTCGGCGCCTGCCAGGGAGACCGCAGCGCCACCCAGGGCACCTGGGAACGGCCGCCGGCCGCCGAGGGCCGGAAACTGCTCCTCGTCTCCCTCGGCTCCACCTTCACCCGGCGACCCGCCTTCTACCGGGCCTGCCTGGACGCCTTCCGCGACGACCCCGACTGGTACGTCGTCCTCCAGATCGGCCGCTCCACCGACCGGGCGGACCTCGGCGAGATCCCCGCCAACGCCGAGGTCCACCGCCGGGTCCCCCAGCTCGACATCCTCGGCAAGGCAGACGCCTTCCTCACACACGCGGGCGCCGGCGGCAGTCAGGAGGGCCTCGCCACCGGCACCCCGATGGTCGCCGTCCCCCAGGCCGTCGACCAGTTCGGCAACGCCGAGATGCTGGTCTCCCTCGGCGTGGCCCGACACGTCCCCATGGAGGAGGCCGACGCCGACACCCTGCGCACGGCCGTCCTGGAACTCCTCGCCGACCCCGCCACCGCCCCGCGCGCCGCCGCCCTCCGCGAGCGGACCGCCACCGAGGGCGGCGCCCCCCTGGCCGCCGACCTCATCGAAGCCGAGCTGTCACAGGCGGCCCTTAGGGTGCGGCCATGACGAGCGACAAGAAGTACGCGGCCCTGCTGCGCGGCATCAACGTCGGCGGGAACAAGAAGGTCCCGATGGCCGAGCTGCGCACCGTCCTGGAAGGGCTCGGCCACGCGGGGGTGCGGACCTACCTGCAGAGCGGCAACGCCGTCTTCGCCAGTGCCCGGACCGACCCGGACGCCCTCGCCCGTGAACTGGAGGCGGCCATCGAGGCCCACTTCGGCTTCCGGGTGCCCTGCCTGGTCGTCGAGGCCGCCTACCTGCGGGCCGTCGCCGACGCCTGCCCCTTCCCCGCCGCCGAACTGGAGGGCAGGCAGCTCCACGCCACCTTCTTCTCCGCGCAACCCGGCGCGGAGCGCTTCGCCGCCCTCGGCGGGACGGGATTCCTCCCCGAGGAGTTCCGCCTCGGCGACCGCGTCGTCTACCTCTACGCCCCCGACGGCCTGGGCCGCTCCAAACTGGGCGAGGCCCTGGCCAGGCCGGCCGTGGTCAAGGGGTTCGACGTGACCACCCGCAACTGGAACACGGTCGTCAAACTCGTCGAACTCACCGGGCCCGACAGCCCCTGAGCCGCGGCCCGCCCTCGCCGCCCGCCCACCCCGCCCGCTCCACCGTCCGCCCGTCGACCCGACCGGGGAACACCGCCGCGGCTGTGCCAGGCTCGGGTCATGCGATACATCATCATCGGCGCCGGCGCGATCGGCGCGGCCATCGGGGGCAGGCTCGCCGAGGCGGGCCGCGACACCATCCTCGTCGCGCGCGGCGCGCACGCCGAGGCGCTGAAGGCTGACGGTCTCAGCCTGACCACCGCCGACGGGACCCGTGTCCACCGGCTCCCGGTCGTCGCCGGACCCGCCGAACTCGGCGAACTGCGCCCGGACGACGTCCTGCTGCTCACGGTGAAGACCCAGGACGCGGTGGCCGCGCTCGACGCCTGGGGTGACGCGGAGGTCGCGGGCGGCGGCACGGCGGCCCAACGCCTGCCGCTGCTCTGCGCGCAGAACGGCGTGGAGAGCGAACGCATGGCCCTACGGCGCTTCGCGCGCGTGTACGGGGTGTGCGTCTGGCTGCCCTCCACCTTCCTGGAGCCGGGCACCGTCTCCGCGCTGTGCGCCCCGCTGACGGGGATCCTGCATCTGGGGCGCGCGACCGGCGGCGCCGACCGGCGGATCAGGGAGGTCGCCGCCGACCTGGAGGCGGCCGGCTTCGGCGCGCCCGTCGTCGAGGACGTGATGCGCTGGAAGTACGCCAAGCTGCTCGGGAACCTGGGCAACGCCGTCCAGGCGACCACCGGCCCCGAACCGGACCCGGCGAAGGAGACCCTGCTGCTGCGGGCCATCGCCGAGGCGGAAGCCGTCTACGACGCGGCCGGCATCGATCACACCCCGGAGGCCGAACAGGCGGCGGCCCGCGAGGGCAAGGTCCTCCAGCCCGCCGGAGTGCGGGGCGGCTCCTCCTGGCAGAGCCTGGCGCGCGGAACGGGCTCGGTGGAGGCCGACTACCTCAACGGGGAGATCGCCCTGCTGGGCCGGCTGCACGGGGTGGCGACCCCGGTCAACGAGGTGCTCCGGCACGCCGCGAACATCTTCGCGCGGGAGTCCCTCCCGCCGGGCGCGATGTCCATCGCCGACCTGACGGCCCTCGCCGACGAGGCGGAGTCCCGGGGCTAGGCCGTCCGAGAGCCGCGCTCAGGCCGACAGGGCCGGGAGGCGGGCCGGGGCGCAGAGGGACGCGTCGTAGCGGAGGAGGAGGAGGCGGGCCAGTTCCGGGGCGGCGCCCAGGACACCGGCCACCGCGTCCGCTCCCGACTCCGCGGCGCCGGCCGCGATCCGGTCCGGGAGCCGGCCGGGGGCGATCACGTACGGGGCGACGACGATCCGTTCGACGCCCTCGGCCCGCAGGGCCCGTACGGCGTCCTCCGTACGGGGAAGAGCAGCGGAGGCGAACGCAGGCCGCACGGCGCACCAACCGGTGTGCCGCCACTCCCGCGCGATTTCAGCGATCACTGCGATCGCCTCCGGGTCCGAGGATCCGGCGGACGCGAGCACCACACCGGTGCCGGCGCGCTCCGCCGGGGTGAGGCCGACTCCGGCCTCGGTCAGGCGCCGCTCCAGGGCCGACACCAACAGCGGCGACGGTCCGAGCACGTCCGCCACGCGGACCGCGAGGCCCGGCAGTCGGGACGTGGACTCGGCGAGCACCGCCGGGATGTCCGCCTTGGCGTGGAAGGCCCGGGTCAGCAGCAGCGGAAGGGCCACGACCTCCCGTACGCCGGACAGGTACAGCGAGGCCAGGGCCTGGGGGACGGTCGGGGCGTTGAAGTCCAGGAAGGCGGTCTCCACCCGGAGCCCCGGCCGCAGCGCCCGCGCCCGCCCGACGAGGGCGTGCACGGTCGCCGCGTGCCGCGGGTCGCGGCTGCCGTGGGCGATGACCAGAAGGGCGCGGGACACGGAACTCAGCTCTTGACCAGCAGGCCGCGGCTGCGCAGCACCCACCGCTCGACCGGGCTGAAGATCAGCAGGTCGATGGCGATGCCGACCACGAGGATCAGCAGGATCGCGAGGAACACGCCGGGCAGGTCGATGTTGTTGCGGCCGTTCTCCAGCAACTGGCCCAGGCCCAGGCCCAGGTCGGGGGAGCTGGCGATGATCTCGGCGGCCATCAGGGAGCGCCAGGAGAACGCCCAACCCTGCTTGAGGCCGGCCAGGTAGCCGGGCAGCGCGGCGGGCATGACCACGTGTCGGGCACCGCGCAGGCCGGTGGCGCCCAGGGTGCGTCCGGCGCGCAGGAACAGCGGCGGGATCTGGTCGATGCCGGAGACGAGGCCGTTGGCGATGGACGGGACGGCGCCGAGCAGGATCACCGTGTACATCATGGCGTCGTTGAGGCCGAACCAGAGGACCGCCGGCGGCACCCAGGCCACCGAGGGCAGGGACTGAAGGCCTTGGAGGATCGGGCCGATCGCGGCGCGGACGAACTTCACCCGGGCGACGAGCAGGCCGAGCGGGGTGCCGATGGCGAGGGCCAGCAGGAAGCCGAGCAGACCGCGCGACACGCTGGTCCAGATGATGTCGAGCAGGGTGCCCTTGGCCCACATCTCGGAGAGGCTGTCCCAGACCGCGGACGGCGCGGGCAGCTTGGTCTCGTCGGCGACCTTCATCGAGACGAGCACCTGCCACACGACCAGCACGAGACCGACGGCCAGCAGCGGGGGCAGCGTCTTCTTGGTGAAGAACTCGCGGAAGGAGGTGCGGTGGGTCTGGACCGCGTCGAGCGCGTCGAGTCCGGCCTCCAGGCCGGCCAGGTCGTCGTTCTTGGCCGCGGCCTTCGGGGTGGTGTCAGTGCTGGCCATGGCGGCGGATCTCCCCACGCAGGTGTTCAGTGATCTCTAGGGACAGCTCGGCCACGTCCGCGTCCTCGATGCGGCGCGGCTGGGTGATGTCCACGGTCCATTCCTTCGCGACCCGACCGGGGCGGGAGGAGAGCAGGACCACGCGCTGGGCGAGGCGGACGGCCTCGCGCACGTTGTGCGTGACGAAGAGGACGGACAGCCCGGTCTCGGCCCAGATGCGGGTGAGTTCGCCGTGCAGCACGTCGCGGGTGATGGCGTCGAGGGCGGCGAAGGGCTCGTCCATGAGCAGCAGTCGGCTGTCCTGGGCCAGGGCCCGGGCGAGCGCGACGCGCTGGCGCATGCCGCCGGAGAGCTCGTGGACGCGCTTGCCGTACGCGCCGCCGAGGCGGACCAGTTCCAGCAGTCGTTCGGCCTCCGGTTTGCGGTCGGCCTTGGCGACCCCGCGCAGGCGCAGGGCCAGTTCGATGTTCTTGCCCGCGGTCAGCCACGGGAAGAGGGCGTGCTCCTGGAACATGAGCGCCGGCCGGCCGCCGGGGGTCTCTATCGACCCCGCGGACGGCTTGTCCAGGCCGGCGACCAGGTTGAGCAGGGTGGACTTGCCACACCCCGAGGCGCCCAGGATGGTGACGAACTCGCCGGGAGCGACATCGAGACTGATGTCGTCCAGGACGAGCTGCGATCCGGCCGGGCCGGAGAAGGACTTCGAGACGTGCTCGATGCGGGCGGCGTGCTGGTGCCGCTCCGCGGTGGTGCCCTCGGCAGCCTTGGCGAGCGTGGTGGCCATGGTCGTCACCTCCTGGGTTGCTGATCTACGGACTTACTTGGCGCCGAGACCGGCGTCGGAGACCTCGGGCTTGCCGGCGGCCTTCAGCACCTTGTTCAGGAGCGAGAGGTCGTAGATGCCGGCCAGGTCGGGCTGCTCGATGAGCTTGGCCTTGACCGCCCAGTCGGACTCCGTCTTGAGGGTGGAGGCCAGCGGGTCGTCGGTGACGAGGATGCTCGTCCAGGCCGGGTCGATGACCTTCGCGTCGAGGGGCTTGCCGCTGTCCGCCGCGAGCTTGGCGTTGGCGGAGGCCTTCGCCTTGTCGGGGTTGGCGTTGATCCACTCGTTGGTCTTGACCGTGCCCTTCAGCACGGCCTCGACCACGTCCGCGTGCTCCTTGAGGAACTTCTGCGACACGATGATGTTCGTGATCACGAACTTCTTGTCGGGCCACAGGGCGGTCTCGTCGAGGAGGACGGTTCCGCCGTCGGAGACGAGCTTGGAAGCGGTCGGCTCCGGCACCCAGGCGCCGTCGATGGAGCCCTGCTTGAAGGCGTCCGGGGTGACCTTGTTGTCCGTGCGGACGACGGAGACGTCACCCTTGCCGGACTCCGGGTCGACCTTCCACCCCTTCTCGGCGATCCAGTTGAGGAACGCGACGTCCTGCGTGTTCCCCTTCTGCGGGGTGGCGATCTTCTTGCCCTTGAGGTCGTCCAGGGTCTTGATCTTGTCCGGGTTCACGACCAGCTTGACGCCGCCCGAGGCGGACCCGGAGATGATGCGGAGGTTGGAGCCCTTGGACTTCACGTAACCGTTGATCGACGGCGAGGGGCCGATGAAGCCGATGTCGAGAGAGCCGCCGTTGAGGGCCTCGATCTCGGACGGGCCGGCGTTGAAGGACTGCGGCTTGACCTTGGTGCCGTTCAGTTCCTTCTCGATCAGGCCTTCCTGGAGGCCGACCAGAGCGGTCGCGTGGGTCAGGTTCGGGAAGTACCCGATGCGGACCTCGGAGGCGGAGAGCTTCTTGGCGCCGTCGGCCGCCGCGGCGGGCGAGGCGTCCTTGGGCTCGTCCTTCTTGGCCTCGGAGCCGTAGCCGCAGGAGGCGAGGGCGCCGATCAGGAGCGGCAGGGCGGCAGCGGCGACGATGCTGCGGCGCAGGGTGGTGCGGGTACCGGTGGCAGGCACGGGAGGACTTCCTCTCGAAGCGTCATGGCGTCATGACGCGGGTCTTCGTCTATGGAGCGGGGACGGGTACGGCTGGTGGGGGGAGTGGGCGCGCAGGCAGTGCGCGTACGTCATCGCGCACATCGCGCCACCCCTCCCTGGCCGCTGCCGAGGGCGCCGCTGCCCACGCGGCCGCCCTCCTTCGCGAAGGTCGAGTAGATGTCGGGAAGCATGGTCAGAAGTCCCATCCCTCTTCGTCCGCCTGGACGGTGGTCTGGGCCTGGGAGGCGAAGGACTCGCCCGCCATGCCCGCCGCCAGGGTGGTTCCGTCGGCCGGATCGATCAGCAGGAACGATCCGGTGCGGCGCGAGTCGGCGTACGCGTCGAGCGCGAGGGGCTCGGCGGTGCGGACGACGACGCGGCCGATGTCGTTGGCCACCAGCTGCCCGGGGTTCGGGTGCTGGGACAGGTCGTCGAGGGTCAGCCGCGAGGGGATCTCCTTGACGATGGCCTTGACCGTGCGCGTCGTGTGCTTGATCAGCACCCGCGCGCCCACGACCAGGGGCTGGTCGGCCACGTGGCAGACCGTCGCGACGACGTCCTGCGTGGTGGCCGGCGTGCTCGCGGACGGCGCGATCAGGTCGCCGCGCGAGATGTCGATGTCGTCCTTGAGGCGCAGGGTCACCGACTGGGGGGCCCAGGCGATGTCCACGCTCTGGCCGAGCGCGTCGATGCGCGCGATGGTGCTGGTGCGGCCGGACGGCAGGACGGTGACGGCCTCGCCGACGCGCAGCACGCCGGAGGCGATCTGGCCGGCGTAGCCGCGGTAGTCCGGGTGCTCCGCCGACTGGGGGCGGATCACGTACTGGACCGGGAAGCGGGCCGGGCAGGCCGTCAGGTCGTGGCTGACGGGGACCGTCTCCAGGTGCTCCAGCACCGTCGGGCCGCCGTACCAGTCCATGTTCGCGGACGGCTCGACCACGTTGTCCCCGGCCAGGGCCGAGATCGGGATCGCGGTGATCTCCGGGACGCCGAGGTCGGAGGCGTAGGCCGTGAACTCCTCGGCGATCTTCGCGAAGACGGACTCCCGGTACTCGACCAGGTCCATCTTGTTGACGGCGAGGACCACGTGCGGGACGCGCAGCAGGGCGGCGACGGCCGCGTGCCGGCGGGTCTGCTCGATGACGCCGTTGCGGGCGTCGACGAGGACCACCGCGAGGTCGGCGGTGGAGGCACCGGTGACCATGTTGCGGGTGTACTGCACGTGCCCGGGGGTGTCGGCGAGGATGAACCGGCGCCGGGTGGTCGCGAAGTAGCGGTAGGCCACGTCGATGGTGATGCCCTGCTCGCGCTCGGCACGCAGGCCGTCGGTGAGGAGGGCGAGGTCGGGCGTGTCCTGTCCGCGCTTGGCCGAGGCGGCCTCCACGGCCTCCAACTGGTCGGTCAGGACCGACTTGGAGTCGTGCAGGAGCCGTCCCACCAGGGTGGACTTGCCGTCGTCGACGGAACCGGCGGTCGCGAAGCGCAGCAGGGTGGTGGCGGCGAGGTCGGCCAGGCCGGCGCCCTGCTCGGTGGTGCTGGTCATCTTAGAAGTACCCTTCGCGCTTGCGGTCTTCCATCGCGGCCTCGGACATCTTGTCGTCGGCGCGGGTGGCGCCCCGCTCGGTGAGGCGGGAGGCGGCGATCTCGGTGATGACCGCGTCGAGGCTGGTGGCGTCGGAGTCCACGGCGCCGGTGCAGGACATGTCCCCCACCGTGCGGTAGCGGATCAGACGGGTCTCGGGGACCTCGCCCTCCTTGGGGCCGCCCCACTCGCCGGCCGTCAGCCACATGCCGTGGCGCAGGAAGACCTCGCGCTCGTGGGCGAAGTAGATCTGCGGGAGTTCGATGCCTTCGCGGGCGATGTACTGCCACACGTCCAGCTCGGTCCAGTTGGACAGCGGGAAGACCCGGACGTGCTCGCCGGGGGCGTGCCGGCCGTTGTAGAGCTGCCACAGTTCGGGGCGCTGGCGACGGGGGTCCCACTGGGAGAACTCGTCGCGCAGGGAGAACACGCGCTCCTTGGCGCGGGCCTTCTCCTCGTCGCGGCGACCGCCGCCGAAGACGGCGTCGAACCTGAGCCGCTGGATCGCCTCGGTGAGGGGGACGGTCTGGAGCGGGTTGCGGGTGCCGTCGGGGCGCTCGCGGAGCTTGCCGGCGTCGATGTACTCCTGGACGGAGGCCACGTGCAGGCGCAGTCCGTGCTCGGCCACCGTGCGGTCGCGGTACTCCAGGACCTCGGGGAAGTTGTGCCCGGTGTCCACGTGCAGCAGCGTGAAGGGGACCGGCGCCGGGGCGAAGGCCTTCAGCGCCAGGTGGAGCATGACGATGGAGTCCTTGCCACCGGAGAAGAGGATCACCGGCTTCTCGAACTCGCCCGCCACCTCGCGGAAGATGTGCACGGCCTCCGATTCGAGGGCGTCGAGGTGCGACAGCGCGTACGGCGCGTCGGAACCGGAATCGGTGTGCAGGTGTGCGGCGGTGGTCATGCCAGACCCCTCTCGGTGAGCAGCGCGTGCAGGGCCGAGGCCGACTCCCGCACGGTCTGCGTGTGCGACTCGATACGGAGGTCCGGGGACTCCGGCGCCTCGTACGGGTCGTCGACCCCGGTCAGACCGGAGATCTCGCCCGCCGCCTGTTTGGCGTACAGGCCCTTCACGTCCCGCTCGGAGCACACCTCGACCGGGGTCGCGACGTGCACCTCCAGGTAGGTGGTGCCCTCGGTGGCGTGCCGCTTGCGGACGGCCTCGCGGCTGTCGGCGAACGGCGCGATCACCGGCACCAGGGCCTTGACCCCGTTGCTCGCGAGCAGTTCGGCGACGAAGCCGATCCGCTGCACGTTGGTGTGCCGGTCCTCACGGGTGAAACCGAGACCGGCCGAGAGGAACTCGCGGATCTCGTCCCCGTCGAGCACCTCCACCCGGTGTCCCTCGTCGCGCAGCCGTTCGGCCAGCGCGTAGGCGATGGTGGTCTTCCCTGCGCTGGGCAGCCCGGTCAGCCACACCGTGGCGCCCTGGTCGCTCACGCTCATCTGCTTCTTCTCCGTAAGGTCTTCGTGCCGTTCGCGGTCTTCGCGCGTCGTCATCAGCCGTGCAGTCCGCACTCGGTCTTGCCCCGTCCGGCCCACCGGCCGGCGCGGGCGTCCTCGCCCTCCGCCACGCGGCGGGTGCAGGGAGCGCAGCCCACCGAGGCGTAACCGTCCATCAGGAGGGGGTTGGTGAGCACGCCGTGCTCGGCGACGTACGCGTCCACGTCGTCCTGGGTCCAGCGGGCGATCGGCGAGACCTTCACCTTGCGGCGCTTCTCGTCCCAGCCGACGACCGGGGTGTTCGCCCGGGTCGGGGACTCGTCGCGGCGCAGGCCGGTCGCCCAGGCGTCGTAGGCGGTCAGTCCCTCTTCGAGGGGCTTGACCTTCCGCAGCGCGCAGCACAGGTCGGGGTCGCGGTCGTGGAGCTTCGGACCGTGTTCGGCGTCCTGCTCGGCCACCGTCCGGCGGGGGCTCAGCGTGATGACGTTGACGTCCATCACCGCCTCGACCGCGTCACGGGTGCCGATGGTCTCCTCGAAGTGGTAGCCCGTGTCCAGGAACACCACGTCGACGCCGGGGAAGGCGCGGGAGGCGAGGTGGGCGACCACCGCGTCCTCCATGGAGGAGGTGACGCAGAACTTCGCGCCGAAGGTCTCGGCCGCCCAGGTGAGGATCTCCAGGGCGGAGGCGTCCTCCAGGTCGCGGCCCGCGCGCTCGGCCAGCTCCTTGAGGGTTTCCGTCCCGGTTGCCTGAACCGTCGTCATATCTCTTCGCCTCCGGGTCCGTTGGACTGAACGCCCCGGGCCAGCAGCCCGAGGTACTTCAGCTGGAAGGCTCGGTTGCATGCCCTGCATTCCCAGGCGCCGTGACCGGCCTCGTTGGGGAAGAGGTCCTCGTCGCCGCAGTACGGGCAGTAGAAGGGTGCGGCGCGCTCGCTCATGACAGGCTCTCGTCGTTCGCACGGGTGACCCAGGAGGCGAAGCGCTCGCCGTCCTCGCGCTGGTCCTGGAAGCGCGTGACGACCCGCTCGACGTAGTCGGGCAGACCGGCCGCGGTGACCTTGAGGCCGCGGACCTTGCGGCCGAAGCCGGCCTCCAGGCCGAGGGCGCCGCCCAGGTGGACCTGGTAGCCCTCCACCTGGTTGCCGTCCTCGTCCAGGACCAGCTGGCCCTTGAGACCGATGTCCGCCACCTGGATGCGGGCGCAGGCGTTCGGGCAGCCGTTGATGTTGATGGTCAGCGGCTCGGCGAACTCCGGCAGGCGGCGCTCCAGTTCGTCGATCAGCGAGGCGCCGCGCGCCTTCGTCTCGACGATGGCCAGCTTGCAGAACTCGATGCCGGTGCAGGCCATCGTGCCGCGGCGGAACGGGGACGGCTTGACCCGCAGGTCCAGCGCCTCCAGGGCCGCGACCACGGAGTCGACCTGGTCGGCCTCGATGTCGAGCACGATCATCTTCTGCTCGGCGGTGGTGCGCAGGCGGCCGGAGCCGTGCCGCGCGGCCACGTCCGCGATCTTGGTCAGGGTGGCGCCGTCCACGCGGCCGACGCGGGGCGCGAAGCCCACGTAGAAGAGGCCGTCCTGCTGCTGGTGGACGCCGACGTGGTCGCGCCACTGGCCGGAGGGCTGCTCGGGCGCGGGGCCGTCGGTGAGCTTGCGCTCCAGGTACTCGTCCTCCAGGACCTGGCGGAACTTGACCGGGCCCCAGTCGGCGACGAGGAACTTCAGCCGGGCGCGGGTGCGCAGGCGGCGGTAGCCGTAGTCGCGGAAGATCGAGATGACGCCCTCGTAGACGTCCGGGACCTCGTCGAGGGAGACCCATGTGCCCAGGCGCACGCCGAGCTTGGGGTTGGTGGAGAGGCCGCCGCCGACCCAGACGTCGAAGCCGGGGCCGTGCTCGGGGTGGTTCACGCCGACGAAGGCGATGTCGTTGATCTCGTGCGCCACGTCGAGCAGCGGCGAGCCGGAGATCGCGGACTTGAACTTGCGGGGCAGGTTCGAGAAGTCGGGGTTGCCGACGATGCGGCGGTAGATCTCGTCGATGGCGGGCGTGCCGTCGATGATCTCGTCCCGGGCGATGCCGGCGACGGGCGAGCCGAGGATCACGCGGGGGGTGTCACCGCAGGCCTCGGTGGTCGACAGGCCGACGGCCTCCAGGCGGCGCCAGATCTCGGGGACGTCCTCGATCCGGATCCAGTGGTACTGCACATTCTGGCGGTCGGTGAGGTCGGCGGTGCCGCGCGCGAACTCCTCGGAGATCTCGCCGATGACGCGGAGCTGCTCGGTGGTCAGCCGGCCGCCGTCGATGCGGACGCGCAGCATGAAGTACTTGTCGTCCAGCTCCTCCGGCTCCAGGATCGCGGTCTTGCCGCCGTCGATCCCGGGCTTGCGCTGGGTGTAGAGGCCCCACCAGCGCATACGGCCGCGCAGGTCGTTGGGGTCGATCGAGTCGAAGCCCGCCTTGGAGTAGATGTTCTCGATGCGCGCCCGCACATTGAGACCGTCGTCGTCCTTCTTGAACTGCTCGTTGCCGTTGAGGGGCGTGTGGTGTCCGACGGCCCACTGGCCCTCACCGCGGTGACGACCGGTCTTGCGGCGCGCTGCGGCTGCGGGTGCGGCTGCGGGCGTTTCGGGAGTGGCGGCCATGGGGGGTACGTCCTTCTTCAACGGCTCAAGGCAGGGCAGGGGAGAGCGGCGGCGAGCCCCTGTCACGCCGGCGTCTTCGAGCAGGTGCGGCAGATCGCCACCCTTTGACCGGTTTTGCCGGTGAGGAGGGCGGTATTCGGCCTTCAAGGGGCTTACGGGGCCCGACGGGTCCGCTGTGGCGGGGACGCGGTCGGGGTGCGGCGGTGGCTGGTTCCGTCAGCGCGCCGGACAGATGGCGCTGGACATGCGGCCGAGGTCGACGTGTCGTCGACTCACCAAGGCAATTCCAGCTCCATTCATGGCGGAAGCGTGTCATGTGCCGATTGGAGGAGTCCACTACTGTCCACGATGCGGACGAACTCGTCCCGAATCTTGGGACGGGGTGACCGGGGTCACGCGGGAGCGCTCCTCGCGCGGGGCACGGGCGGGGTCCCGGACCCCCTCGTCACGCCACCCGCGGTGCCCCCGCCGGGCCGGAACGCACGGCCGTGTCGCCCGGCCCGGGGCCCGGGGGCGTGGCCGGATCCGATTCCCTCCCGGCCGGGGGGACCGGATCCGAAAGAGCCGGCCTACGCGCCCGACCAGGGCCCCGGGGTGGGGGTGAGGGGCTTCTCCTCGGTCTGCGTCCTGAAGACCTGGAACCCGCGCCGCTGGTAGTTGGCCATCGCCGTCGGGCCGTCCTGGCTGCAGGTGTGGACCCACACCCGGCGGGTCGGCTCCCGGTCCTCGGGCCAGCGCGAGGCCAGGTCCCAGGCGCGCTCCACGCCGAAGGTCAGGAGGTGCCCGCCGATGCGCCGACCCCGGAAGTCGGGGAGCAGCCCGAAGTACATGATCTCGACCACGCCGTCGGGCTGCGGGTCCAGCTCCACGTACCCCGCCGGGGTGCCCCGGTCGTACGCCACCCACGTCTCCACACCGGGACGCCCGAGCTGCTCCACCCACTGCGCGCGGGTCAGCGACAACCGGTCCGTCCAGTGGATGTCGCCGCCCACCGAGGCGTACAGGAAACGGCTGAACTCCGGCGAGGGGACCTCCGCGCGCTCGATCCGCACCTCGGGGCCGGGCGCGGCCGCCGGGACCAGATCCTGGAGGGAGGACATTTCGAGGGACCAGGTGGTCAGGGTGATGGTGCTCATGCCGTTCAGGGAACCACGCCGGGCCCGCCGGGACCCACGCGGGCCCGGATCACCGCCGGCGCCGTGGAGTGGGGGAGCAGCCGCGCCGGGTCCGGGGGCCGGATCAGCTCGACCTCCACGTCCTCGGCGAAGCGGTACGGGCGGTGGGCCAGCACCCCGCCGAGGTGGCGGCGGACGCGGGACAGCTCCGCGCGCACCGTCACGGTGCGGCCGGCGTCCCCGAACACCTCCGCGGCCAGCTCGGCCGCCGACCGCCCCCGCGGGCTCTCCGCCAGCAGGAAGAGCAGCTCCGCGTGGCGCGGGCTCAACTCCCGGGACCAGCTGCCCGCGGCCCCGTACACCGTCGCCGACCACGCCCCCGGCCGGCTCAGGTCCAGGACGACCCGGCTCACGGCCCCCGTCGCGGCCGGCGGCTGCGCGATCCGCAGCAGCCAACCGCCGGGCAGCGGCTCCGCCACGCACTCGCCGAGCTGCGGGATCCACACCCGGCCCGCCGCGAGCGCCTTCGGCAGCGCGACCCGCTCCGCCGGCGCCAGCCCCGTCACCGCCGCCGTCCAGCCGTGCGGGTCCACCGCGACGGCCCGACCGGGCAGCCGGGCCAGCAGCGGGGCCGCCACGGTGCGCAGCCGCTCCAGGGACTCCAGGTGGCGCACCCGCAGCTCGCGCTCGGCGAGGCGGGCCACCGAGCTGACCCAGGCCAACGTCGCGGGGTGCATGGTGGCCAGGGGTCCGCTCACGTCGACCACGCCCAGCAGCCGCCCGTCACGGGGGTCGTGCACGGGGGCTCCGGCGCAGGTCCAGTCGTGGTGGCTGGAGACGAAGTGCTCCGCCGAGAACACCTGGACGGGGCGCCGCGCCACCAGGGCGGTGCCCACCCCGTTGGTGCCGACCACGCCCTCCGCCCAGTCCGCCCCCACCGCGAAGCCCAGCCGGTCCGCCTTGCGCAGGATCGAGCGGTGCCCCTCCCGCCACAGCAACCGGCCGTCCGCGTCGGCGACGACCATGATGTGCAGGGCCTCGTCCAGCGCGGGCAGCAGCCCCTCGCGCAGCATCGGGAGCACCTCGCGCAGCACCGAGACCTGCCGCCGCTCCTCCGTCTCGGCGGCCGACAGCAGCCGCGAACGGGCGTCCCGGTCGGGGTGCACCCCGCGCGCCAGCATCCGCCGCCAGGACTCGGCGATCTCCGGACGGACCGCGGTCGGCGGGCGGTCCCCGGCCAGCGCGGCGGCCCGTACCCCCTTGAGCAGACGCGCCGCCTGCCGCGCGTCCATGGCCGAGATGCGGGCCACATCGGCCGTACCGCCTGAGGTGTGGGCCACCGGAACCTCCCCGTGCTGAACAGGACGTACTGCGCGAGCCGCCCGCCGCGCCGTGCGCGCCCTTCCCCGGGCGCGCGCGACGGGCGGCTTCCGATCCGAGGACCGCAGGGTTGCAACGGTATGCAACTCTCGCCAACCCCCGGTCACCCGACCGAAACTATCGCCACGCCGCGAGCGGCGTGCAGCTCCTTCCTCGGGGCTTCTCGGATCGTGGGTGGTGCCGAGTCGGCGCGGCGCCACCCCGGTCCCACCACTACGGGCCCGGATCCCGGTGCCGGACGGTTTGGGGACCGCTCCCGACCCGCGATCCGCGCCCGTGCCACGGTCACCCCGTGATCCGCGCCCGTGCCACGACCGCCCCCAGGTCCAGGGTGTGCGGCAGCGTCCCGAAGGCCGCGCCCCAGTCACCGCCCAACCGCGACGCGCAGAACGCGTCCGCCACCGCCGGCGGGGCCCACCGCACCAGCAGCGAACCCTGGAGCACCAGCGCCATGCGCTCCACCACGCGCCGGGCCCGGGCCTCGATGCCGTCCAGGTCGGCCAGATCGGTCAGCAGGTCCTTGATCGCCGCGTCCAGACGGTGGTCGGCGCCCCGGGCCAGTCCGACCTCTCCGAGGAACGCGTGCAGCGCCTGCGGCTCCCGCTGGAGGGCCCGCAGCACGTCCAGGGCCTGGACGTTGCCCGACCCCTCCCAGATCGAATTGAGCGGGGATTCGCGCAGCAGGCGCGGCAGCCCGGACTCCTCCACGTAGCCGTTGCCCCCCAGACACTCCAGGGCCTCGGCGACCATCGGCGTACACCGCTTGGTCACCCAGTACTTCGCGGCGGGCACCGCGAGCCGCAGGAAGGCCCGCTCCTGCTCCGTCCCGGCGTCGTACGCGGCCGCGAGGCGCAGGGTCAGCACGGTGGCCGCCTCCGACTCCAGGGCGAGGTCGGCGAGCACGTTGCGCATCAGCGGCTGGTCGATGAGCACCGCTCCGAAAGCAGAGCGGTGCTCTGCGTGGTGGACGGCCTGGGTCAGCGCCTGTCGCATCAAGGAGGCCGAACCGATCACGCAGTCCAACCGGGTCGCCGCGACCATCTCGATGATGGTCCGCACCCCGCGCCCCTCCTCTCCCACCCGCCGCGCCCAGGTCCCGTCGAACTCCACCTCGCTCGACGCGTTCGACTTGTTGCCCAGCTTGTCCTTCAGCCGCTGGATCCCGAAGACGTTGCGCGTCCCGTCCTCCAGCACGCGCGGCACGAGGAAGCAGGTCAACCCCCCGGGCGCCTGCGCCAGCACCAGGAATCCGTCGCTCATCGGCGCCGAGCAGAACCACTTGTGCCCGGTCAGGAGGTACTCCCCGGAGGCGTCCAGGGGCACGGCCCGGGTGGTGTTCGCCCGGACGTCGCTCCCGCCCTGCTTCTCCGTCATCCCCATCCCGAAGAGCACCCCGCCCTTGTGCGCCGCCGGGCGCAGGCCCTCCTCGTAGACGTGCGAGGTCAACCGGGGCTCCCACTCGGCGGCCAGCGCCGGATCGGCCCGCAACGCCGGCACCGCGGCGTGCGTCATCGACACCGGACAGCCGTGCCCGGCCTCCGCCTGCGACCACACGAAGAAGCCCGCCGCGCGCCGCAGGTGCCCGGCCGGACGCCCCCAGGCGTCGGTGAGCCCCGAGGTCACCGCGTGCCCGAGCAACCGGTGCCAGGCGGGATGGAACTCGACCTCGTCGATCCGGTTGCCGTACCGGTCGTGCGTGCGCAGCACCGGCGGATTCTCGTTCGCCTGGCGACCCCACTCCTGGGCCTGCGCCGAGCCGGCGGCGCGCCCGAGCGTCGTGAGTTCCTCCCCGACCTCCTCGCGCAGTTCGGGGGCCGCGTCCGACAGATGGCGCTCCACCCCCTCGCGCAGGGCGTGATCGCCGAGGTAGACCTCGTGGCCGACCAGAGGAGGGGCCTGGTTGCTGACTGTGTGGGTGGTGGCTGCCATGCGGATACCGTAAGGACGTGCAGCCAGCAAAAGAAACACCCGAGCGGATCCCAGGACGGCTCCACCGGGCCCGCGCCCTCTACCGCAACGTCTCCAAGCGGAAGATGGCCTGGCTGCTCCTCAAAGACACCGTCAACTCGTGCATCGAGTACCGGATCCTCGGTCTCGCCGCCGAGGCGGCCTTCTTCACCCTGCTGTCGCTGCCCCCGCTCTTCCTCGGCCTGCTCGGCCTCCTGGGCTACGTGGACGGCTGGACGGAGACCAATTCGGTCGCCAGCATCGAGGAGAACATCCTGCGCGCGGTCGGCACCGTCCTGTCCGACCGGGGCGTCAACGACATCGCGAAACCGATGCTCGACGACGTCACCAGCCGCGGCCGGCCCGACCTCATCTCCCTCGGCTTCGCCTTCGCCCTCTGGTCGGGCTCCCGCGCCGTCAACGTATTCGTCGACACCATCACCGTCATGTACGGGCTCGACGGGCAACGGGGCATCGTCAAGACCCGGCTGCTCGCCTTCCTCCTCTACGTCATCGCCCTCGTGGTCGGGGCGATCCTGCTGCCGCTGATGGTCGTCGGCCCGGACGCGGTGGTCCGGCTGGTGCCCTGGGGGACCGAGCTGATCGCGGTCCTCTACTGGCCGACCGTCACCGTGCTCTCCATCGTCTTCCTCACCACCCTCTACCACGTGTCCGTCCCCGTGCGGTCGCCGTGGATCGAGGACGTGCCCGGCGCGCTCGTGGCCCTCGCGATGTGGGTGCTGGGCTCCTTCCTGCTGCGGATCTACCTGACCAACACCGTGGAGGGCCCGACCATCTACGGCTCCCTCGCCGCCCCCGTGGCGGTGCTGCTGTGGATCGGCATCTCCGCCTTCGCGGTGCTCGTGGGCGCCGCCGTCAACGCCGCCATCGACCGGGTCTGGCCCTCGGTGGCCACCGCCGCGGCCCGCGAGGCCAACGAGCGGGTACGGGAGGCCGAGGCCGCGCAACTGGTGGCGCGGGCGGCGGCCTGGCGGGCGCTGGCCGAGGGGGAGTCCGAGGACGACGAGGACGCCGGAATGCCCTCCGAGTTCCCCGAGCGCTGGTCGAAGTTCCTGCCGCCGGAGGACTACTCCTCCCGCCTGCGCAAGCACTGACCGCAGGGCCGGGGGGTACGGACCGCGGGGCCCGGGTAGGGGCCGCCCGGCGGGAGGTCGCGGACGCGTCGTAGCCTGGCGGTGTGTACGAGGAAGCGCCGTCGACGGTCGTGGCGGGGGCCGTGCTCTGGCGGGCCGAGGGCCCCGGGCAGGCCGTGCTGCCCGACGGGTGCATCGACCTCCTCTGGGCCCGGGGCCGCCTCCTGGTCGCCGGCCCCGACACCGGACCGCACCCCGCCGGAGAGGTCCCCGGCCGGGCCGTCGCCGGACTCCGCCTCGCCCCCGGGACCGCGCCCGCGCTGCTCGGCGTACCGGCCCACGCCCTGCGCGACCTGCGCGTGGACCTGGCCGACCTGTGGCCCGAGCGCCGGGTGCGGATCCTCGCCGAGAGGGTCGCCGGGTACGGGGACCCCCGCGCGGGACTGGAAGCACTGGCCGACTCCCTGGCCGCCGTCGCGGCGCCCCCCGACCCGCTGATCGAGCGGGTGGTGGCCGCACTGCGCGCCGGGCGGCCGGTGGCCGGCATCGCCGACGCCGTCGGCCTCGGCGAACGGCAGCTGCGCCGCCGCTCCCTCGACGCCTTCGGGTACGGCCCCCGCACCCTCGGCCGGGTGCTGCGCCTCCAGCGGGCCCTGACCCTGGCCCGGAGCGGACTGCCGCAGGCCGAGGTGGCCCACGCCGCCGGGTACGCCGACCAACCGCACCTCGCCCGCGAGGTCCGCGCCCTGGCCGGGACCACCCTGGGCGCCTACAGGGCCGCTTCGGAGGCGTCCGCGTCGGACGGGGCGAAGAGGGAGACCTCGCAGCCGTCCGGGTCCAGGACCACCGCGTAGCGCTGCCCCCAGACCGCGTCCCACGGCGCGAGCAGGCCGCCGTGGCCCGCCTCGGTCAGGGCCGCGTAGAGCGAGTCCACCTCGGCGGGGGAGTCGCACCGGAAGGCCAGCTCCCGGCGTCCGCTCCCGGTGGGCGGGGTCCAGGAGGGGTGGAAGGACCGCACGGTGTCCTCGGTGTCCCAGGCGATCCGGAGCCCACCGGGAAGGACGGCCTCCACGTGGGGCAGGGACGCGGCCTCGGCCGGGACGTCCAGGCCGAGGTGCCGGTAGAAGGCGAGCGAGGCGGCCATGTCGGAGACGACCAGGCCGATCATGTCGAGTCGTGGAGTCATGTCGGCAGGCTATGCACCGGCCCGGCCCGAGGTCTTGAAGGAAACGGACATCGCGCGCGCCGGCCCCGCCCCTTCGGCCCCCTCAGGATGGCCGATTTCCTCCCCTCCGGGCGGCCGAAAGAAATCCGGTGGTGCCGTCCGCGGGGACCGGGTTATCGTTTCGGTGTTCCGGGCCCGCGGCGATCCGCCGCCTCCGGAAGAGAGTCGCGTCGGCTCGTCGAGTACGCAGGAGGTGAGGACATTGATGAGTGTCACCGTGACGGGTGTTGCCCGCATTCAGGAGTTCACCATCGTTCCCACCCCTGTGGTCTCCGGCTGACCCCAGACCTGTCCGCGCGCCGCCGTCGAGCGGGTGCGCGTGCCGCCGGGACCACCCTGTGAAGGGTTTCCCTTGTCCCTCTCGTCCTCCTCCTTCTCCACCTCTCCTTCCTCCCCGTTCGCCGCGCACCCCCTCGCCTTCCTCGGCTGGGACGACGCGTGGGAGGCCGAATTCGCCCCGTACGCCGCGCAGGGACTCCTGCCCGGCCGGGTGATCCGGGTCGACCGCGGCCAGTGCGACGTGCTGACCGCGGACGGAACCGTCCGCGCCGACACCGCCTTCGTCACCCCGCACGACCCGCTCCGGGTCATCTGCACCGGTGACTGGGCGGCCGTCGAGGCGTCCGGCAACCCCCGCTACGTCAAGGCGTACCTGCCGCGTCGGACCGCCTTCGTGCGGTCCACCTCCTCGCAGCGTTCCGAGGGGCAGATCCTCGCCGCCAACGTGGACCACGCGATCATCGCCGTCTCCCTCGCCGTCGAACTCGACCTCGGTCGGATCGAACGCTTCCTCGCGCTGGCCTGGGAATCCGGTGCGCAGCCGGTGGTCGCCCTGACCAAGGCGGACCTGGTCCCGGACCCGGCCGTCCTCGGCCACCTGGTTCAAGACGTCGAGACGGCCGCCCCCGGCGTCGCCGTGCTCACCGTCTCCTCCCTCACCGGGGAGGGCACGGACGTGCTCGAAGCGGTCGTCGCCGGCGGTACGAGCGTCCTGCTCGGCACCTCCGGCGCCGGCAAGTCCACCCTGGCCAACACCCTGCTCGGGGCCGAGGTCATGGAGGTCCGGGCCGCCCGTGACGTCGACGGCAAGGGCCGCCACACCACCACCACGCGCAACCTGCTGGCCCTCCCGGGCGGCGGGGTCCTGATCGACACCCCCGGACTGCGCGGGGTGGGCCTCTTCGACGCAGAGGCGGGCGTGGGGCAGGTGTTCTCCGAGATCGAGGAGTACGCCTCCCGGTGCCGCTTCCACGACTGCGCCCACGAGGCGGAGCCGGGCTGCGCGGTCCTGGAGGCGCTGGCCACGGGCGAACTGTCCGACCGGCGGCTGGACAGCTACCGCAAGCTGCTGCGCGAGAACCAGCGGATCGTCGCCAAGACGGACGCCCGGATGCGCTCCGAGATCCGTCGGGACTGGCGCCTGCGGGCGGCCGAGGGGCGCGCCAACCACGCGGCCAAGCGCGGCGACCGCGTCTGACCCCGGCCGCGCCGTCCCGGGGGCCGTACGCCGCCCCCCGATGCGGCCCGGCACCGCCCGGCCCCCGGCGAACTCCGCCGGGGGCCGGGCCCGTTGTCCGCTCCGGGGCCGCACGGGTGTGCCGTACCGCCCCGGAGCGGGAACGCCCTCACTCCTCCAGGCCCCAGGTGTGGACCCGCTCCGGGTGGATCCGGATCACCTCCGGGCTGAAGTGCGGGCCCAGGGAGTGCGGGCCCGTCTCCAGGGTGGCGTGGCCGCGGATCTCGATGCCGCGGACCCGCCACGGGACCGTGCTCACCACGTCGTCCACCACCAGGGCCAGCCGCGGGTTGTGCCCGAGGTTGCGCCACTTCTTGGACGCGCCCATGGCCAGGCCGCCGACCAGGATCGTCCCGTCGTCCTGCGGGAAGAAGACGACCGGGTTGGCCTGCGGCTGCCCCGAGGGATCCACCGTCGCCGGCCGGCCCAGCCGCTGGGAGCGCAGGTAGGAGAGTTCGGCCTCGTCGAAGCCCTCGAAGGTGCCGTGTTCCGTCGGCGCGCTCTTGTCCGTCATGGGATCCAGGCTGCCGGCCGGACGGGCCCGTCGCATCGGGCCGCGGCCCGAGGACTTCCGGCCTCAGCCCCCCGCCAGCACCGCCCCCAGCCAGGCCGCCGCCACCACCAGGCAGGCGAACAGCTCCACCAGGACGCTCGTCCCCACCGACCGCATCACCGCCCGCACCGAGGCCCTTGCCTCGGCGTCCGTGCCCAGGCGGCGCCGCTCGCACAGGTAGAGGCCGCCCACGAAACCGGGGACCGCCCCCACCACCGGCAGGACGACGAAGCCGAGGAGCGCGCCGGCGCCCGCGTACACCGCCATGCGGGAATCGGCCCCCACCGGGCGCAGCCGCCTCGGCGGGAGCAGCGCCTTCACCACCTGCACCACCAACAGCAGCGCCGTTACCGCGGCCAGCAGCCCCCACGCCGTCGCGGACCGCTCGTGCAAGGTCCACCACAGGATCCCCGCCCAGACCAGCCAGGTCCCCGGGACACCCGGCACCATCACGCCCAGCACCCCGAGCGACAGCACCAGCCCCACCAGGAGCAGCTGAGGCAGATCCATCTGCCCAGCCTGCCCGACCAGGGGCTACCGGGCCACCCAGCCCCGTTCGTACGCGTGCCAGCCTAGCTGGAGACGCGTCGTCACCCCGGACAGCTCCATCAGCCCCTTCACCCGCCGCTGCACCGTCCGCAGGCCCAGCTCCAGGTGTTTGGCCACGCTCGCGTCCGTCATCCCCGCCAGGAGGAGGGAGAGGATCTCCAGGTCGGTGGTGTCGGGGCCGCCGTCCCCCTCCTCCGCGTACCCCGTCGCGCCCAGCCGCAGCGGCAGGGACTCCCGCCACACCGCCTCGAACAGCCCCCGCAGGGACTCCAACAGACCCGAGGCGTGCACCACCAGCGCGGCCGGTTCGGCGCCGCGGGCCGTGAGCGGGACCATGGCCAGGTTCCCGTCCGCGATCACCAGCTTCGTCGGCACCTCGCCCGTCACCCGGATGTGCTCCCCGCGTGCCAGGGCCGTCGAGGCCTCCCGGATGCCCGTCGGCAGGGCGAGCACCTCCCGTTCGATGACGACCCGGTACGCGACGCCCCGTACGGCGGCCCGTTCCTCCGCCTCGTTCTCCATCCCCGTCACCACCTGAGGCCGCCCGCTGACCAGGGCGCACACCTCCTCGACGGCGCCCAGCTGGAGCTGGTGGAAGCGGTGCGCCACCGCGCTCGCGCCCGTGACCACCTCCACCAGGTCGTGCACCGCCGGCTCGGCGGCCTCCACCCGGTACTCCTCGGCCAGCAGCGCCGCCGCCAGTTCCGCCTGCTCCAGCTCGTGCCGCTGCTGGGTGAGGAGGGCCCCCAGGGCCACTCCGGGCGGCGCCGCGACCCAACGCCCGGGGCGGGCCGAGGACTGCGCGGCCAGACCGTGCCGTTCCAGGTGGCGCAGGGCCCGCTCGGTCTGCGGCACCGCCAGCGTCAGCCGGTGCGCGAGGTCCGACACCTCCGCCGCGCCGAGCGCGACCAGCGCGCGGTAAGCCGACTCCTGACCCTCGTCCAGGCCTATCGCACCCAGCAACCCGTCCACCTCATTCTCCGAGCCGTTCCTGGCGGGAAGCGGCCACGGCGCAAACCCGCCGCGGACATCATCACCGCACCTCCCGCCTCTCTGCCAAGGTGACGCCACCGCAGCACCAACATCCGCCGGCCAGAAGCCATGAAAGCGGCAACTTTGCCGTGCAATGCAGCAGTTGGCCGGAATTCACCAGGGGAGAGCGATGCGCCCGATATCGCGCACGGCACTCGGGGCAGCCACAGCGGCCGTCCTCGCCGTCACCGCCGTCGGCCCGTCCACGGCACAGCCGAGCGACAAGGGGCCCGACAAGAGACCGCTCGTCGGCAGTGCGGCCGGAGCCGCCGGGGCCACCGGGCCGATCACCGTCACCCTGGTCACCGGGGACCGGATCCTGGTCTCCACCGACGCCTCGGGACGCACCGCCGCCACCGCGATGCCCCGCGAGAACGGCGCGCAATCCGTCGTCCAGACCCGTCAGAGCGGCAAGGACCTCTACGTCTACCCCGAGAGCGCGGCCAAGGCCCTCGCCGCCGGCGCCGTCGACCCGGAACTCTTCAACGTCACCGGCCTCATCCGGCAGGGCTACGACGACGCCCACGCCAAGAAGCTCCCCCTCATCGCCGTGTACGACGGCTCCGTGAACGTCGCGCGCAGCGCCCCGCCCACCCCGCGCGGCGCGGAACGCTCCCTGGTCCTGGACTCCATCGGCGCGGTCGCGCTCGCCGCGGACAAGGAACGGGCGGCCGACTTCTGGGCCGACGTCTCCGCGGCCGTCACGGTGGGCGGTCGCGCGCGGGCCACCGGCGGGCTCAAGAAGCTGTGGCTCGACGGCAAGGTGCAGGCCAATCTGGAGCGCTCCACCAAGCAGGTGAACGCGCCCGCCGCCTGGGCCGCCGGCTACGACGGCAAGGGCGCCAAGGTGGCCGTCCTGGACACCGGCACCGACCTGGAGCACCCCGACCTCAAGGGCCGGGTCTCGGCGTCGAAGAACTTCACCGACTCCGACACCGACGCCGACCGCCAGGGCCACGGCACGCACACGATCTCCACCGTCGGCGGCTCCGGGGCCGAGAGCGGCGGCGCGAAGAAGGGCGTCGCCCCCGGCGCCGAACTCCTCAGCGGCAAGGTCCTCAACGACCAGGGCTACGGCCTCGACTCGTGGATCATCGCCGGCATGGAGTGGGCCGTCGAGTCCAAGGCGGACGTGGTCTCCATGAGCCTCGGAGACCCCTCGCAGACCGCCTGCGACGACCCGCTCGCCGCAGCCGCCGAACAACTCTCCCGGCAGGGACCGCTGTTCGTCATCGCCGCCGGCAACTCCGGCCCCGGCAAAAACACCGTCTCCTCGCCCGGGTGCGCCCCCAGCGTGCTGACCGTCGGCGCCGTCGACCGTGACGACACCACCGCCGTCTTCTCCAGCCGCGGGCCCGCCGGACTCGCGCACACCCTCAAGCCCGAGATCACCGCCCCCGGGGTCGGGATCTCCGCCGCCAACATGGGCGGGCGCGGGGTGTACGCGTACCAGTCCATGTCCGGCACCTCGATGGCCACCCCGCACGTGGCCGGCGCCGCCGCCGTCGTCAAGCAGCGCCACCCCGAATGGACCGGTCAGCAGATCAAGGCCGCCCTGGTGTCCTCCGCCCAGACCGCCGTCCCCGGGGACGTGCGCGAGACCGGCGGCGGACGCCTCGACGTCAAGGCCGCGATCGACACCACCGTCACCGGCGCCCCCGCCGTGCAGGGCGGCTCCTACAACTGGCCGCAGGACCGCAGCGACCGCACGAGCGTCGAGGTCCCCTACACCAACACCGGCGCGAAGCCCGTCACGCTGAACCTCTCCGTGGAGAAGGTCACCGGCAACGACGGCTCGGCCGTACGCAGCCAGGTCGCCCGGCCGGCCCGGCGCACCGTGACCGTCCCGGCCGGGGCCACCGTCAAGGTGCCCCTCGCCCTGGACCCGACCGCGAAGCTGGGGCGCTCCCAGTACGGGGACGTCACCGGCCGGGTCGTCGCCACCGCCGACGGGGTCCGCGTCTCCACCCCCTTCTCCCTCTACGTCGAGCCCGAGACCGTCACCCTGCGCGTCAAGCTCCTCGACCGCGCGGGCAAGCCGGCCGCCGGGCCCTCCTCCCTGGACGTCATCGGCACCGACGACGCCAGTGGTGAGCGCCGCTTCAACGACGGAGCCGCCGACCAGGTCTACCGGATCCGTCCCGGCGCCTACTTCCTCTCCGCGTTCGTCGGCACCCCCGACGCGGGCGAGGGCGCCACGATGACCGACTCCCTCACCTACCTCGGCCGCCCGCAGACCGAGATCAAGAAGGACACCACCGTCGTCCTGGACGCACGCAAGGCCGGGCGCCTGACCATCGAGGGCGACCGACCCCTCGAAGCCCGCAACACCACCCTCGCCTTCGCCCGCGGCTGGGACGACGTCTGGCTCCACGCGGGCACCGCGATGGGCGGGCGCTCCATCCGCGGCTACTACGCCGACGTCGAAGGCCGGGCCGAGGACGGCACGTTCGAGTTCGGCAGCTACTGGCGGGCCGCTGCCCCCGTGCTCTCCGAGCTGAAGGTCGCCGGGGGCCCCGCCCTGCACCCGGTCACCGCCTCCACCGGCAGCGACAACCTCGACGGCAACGGCGCCGCGCCCCTGGTCGACGCGGGCTCCGGCACCCCCGAGGAACTGGCGGCCGCCGGTGCCAAGGACGCCGTGGTCCTGGTGAGGACCGAGGACGGCTCCCTGCTGGACGCCGCGGAAGAGGCGAAGAAGGCCGGCGCCAAGGCCGTCCTCGGCTACCGCGAGGCCCCCGGCCGCTGGACCCCCTCCACCGGCTTCGCCGGCGCCCCGGTCCCGGTCCTCGGGGTCGAGTCCGCCGAGGGCAAGTCCCTTCTGGCGAAGTTGGGTTCGGGCAAGGTCACCCTCCAGTGGAGGGGCACCGCCCGCAGCCCGTACGTCTACTCCCTCGCCTTCCCCGAGACCGGGCAGGTCAAGGGAAACCACGCCTACCGGGTCCGCGACCGTGACCTGGGGAAGGTCGAGGCCACCTACACCTCCATGGGCGTGGCGTCCGACTTCGTCGACCTCGCGGGCGCCTACCGCCCCATCGGCACCGCCGTGTTCTTCGGCGGGATCGAGACCGTCGCCGTGCCCGGCACGCGCACCGAGTACCACACCGCCGGCGACACCGCCTGGGACCAGACCCTGTCCAGCAGCTTCCCCTGGGGGGAGTTCATGACGGGCGAGCAGCGCACCTACGCCAAGGGCTCGCGGACCACGGCCCGTTGGTACGACGGGATCACCGCACCGGTCGCCCCGCGCGACCGGTCCGGCAAGGAGGTCCTGGCCGCCGAACGCCAGGGCAACCTGATCGGCTTCGCCCCCGCCATGTGGGGCGACGGCTCGCACTACGCCCAGCCGGGCGGCTTCGGCGACGTCGGCGGGCTCCAGCTCAAGCGCGACGGCGAGGTCATCGGCGAGAGCTGGTACCCGTCCGGGGTGTTCGAGGTCCCGGCCGAGGAGGGCCGTTACGAACTCGTCCAGAGCATCGAGAAGATCGGCGCGCCCACCCGTACCTGGCAGCGCTCCAGCGCCGTGCGGACCATCTGGGGATTCACCTCGAAGCTCGACCCCTCGGCGTACTCGCAGGTCCTGCCGGTGCTCTTCCCGCGCTACGAGGCCCCGACGGACGGTCTCAAGACCGTCGCGGCGACCGACGGGCAGCGCATCGGCCTCTCCGCCACCGGGCACGCGGGGTACACCCCCGGCGTGCTGACCTCGGCGAAGCTGTCCTACTCCTACGACGGTGAGAACTGGACGCAGGCTGCGGTCGACCGCAGCGGCGGCCGGTGGAGCGCCGTCGTCAACCATGCCGGAGCCTCCGGCAAGCCGGTCTCGCTGAAGGTCGAACTGACCGACGCGAACGGCGCCACGGTCACCCAAACGGTCATGCGGGCGTACGAAGTCCGCTAGAGCGTTCGGGTTATGCGGAAGGGGTCCACCGGGCGGCGGCCCGGTGGGCCCTTTTCGCGCGTTCGGGGTTTTCCGCCGCCCGTCGAGGCCGACAATGTGGGCATGAGTCAGCGGGGCGCGCAGGACTGGTGGCAGAAGCTCTACGAGGACCCGGAGGCGGCACCCGAGCCCGATCCGGGGGACACGCTGGACCAACGCTTCCGCTCGGCGGCGGTGGTCGTGACCGACCCGGAGGCCGCGGCGCGGGCGGGGGGGTCCATCCCGGGCCCGCGCGACCCACAACCCCCACCGGACACCCCGGCCAGGTCGGACACCCCCGCCACCCCGGCCACTCCCGACGCCCCCGCCACCCCGGCCCCGCCGGAGCGCCGGCCCGCGATCCTGCCCGGGATGCGGTCGGAGGCCCTCCCGGAATCCTGGCCCGACCCCGCACCGCCGCCGACGACCCCGCCCGGGCCCGTACCGAGCACCTCGCCGGGACCCGTACCGAGCACCCCGCCCGGGCCCGCGCCGGACCCCGGCGCCGAGCCCCCGCACGTCCCGCGCGTGCAGCCCCCGCAGGGTCTTCGCGCCGGGCTCCCGCCGGCCCCGCGCCCCGAGGCGCTGCCGGAGTCCTGGCCGCGCGCCGCTCCGGGGGCCCGCTTCGAGACCCCGCCCGGGGCGCGGCCCGAGGCGTTGCCCGAGTCCTGGCCGGACACGGACTCCCGGCCGGACACGCGGCCCGCGGGCGGCCCCGGGCGCGGGCTGCCGCCGGGCGCGGGGCCGCAGGGGTCCCCGTCGAGGGAGGCGTTCGACGCCGAGCCGCGTGATCCGCGGGTGGGCGGGGAGACCGGGTACGCCCGGGGGAGCCTCACCGTGCCCCCGGTACCGCCGGCCGAGCCCGCCGGACCGCCCGACCCGCCCGTGCCGGCACCCGCCGCGCCACCACCCGTACCGGCACCCGAGGCGAGCCCCGCACCCCCCGCGCCCCCCGAGCCTCCCGAACCGGCGTCGACCCGGCCCGAACGGCCCGCCGTCCGACACCTCGGCGACCGCGCCCCCACCTACGCCGCCGAACCGGAAGCGCTCCCCGCCGCCGACCCGGCCGCGCTGGGCTTCCTCACCCCCGACACCGCCCTCGAAGGGGCCCGCTACGGCACCTACACCCTGCGCGCCGCCTCCGTGCGCGGGGACTCCGCCCGCTTCCGGGGCGAGGCCCGCCGGGACTTCCTGCTCACCGCCCGCTTCGGAAGCGGCGACGACGGCCTGCTCCTGGTGGTGCTGGCCGGCGGGGACCGAGCCGCCCCCGGCGCCCGCGAGGCCGCCGCGGACCTGGGGCACTGCGTCGCGGCGGCCGTCGGGCGCAGCCGCGAGCGCCTCGCCGACGACATCCGGGGCGGACGCCGCGAGGCCCTCCTGTCGGGGCTCCAGCGCCTCACCGACCGGGGCTACGGCAGGCTGCGGGCCCGCGCCGCCGAGCTGGGCCTCGCCGAGGAGGCGTACACCGCCGGGCTGCGCGCACTGCTGCTCCCGCTGGACCCCCTGTGCGCGAACCGGATCTGCTTCGGCGCCGGCGCCGGCGGGCTCTTCCGGCTCCGCGCGGGCCACTGGCAGGACCTGGAGCCCGACGAACCCCCCACGGGAGACGAGGGCGGCGCGGGCGGCTTCCGCTTCCGGGCCGCCGTCGCCCGCCCCGGCGACACCCTGCTGCTGTGCTCCGGCGGCCTCGCGGAGCCCCTGCGCGAGGAGAGCGTCCTTCCGGCCGAGCTGGCCGCCCGCTGGTCGGACGGGGAGCCGCCCGGCCTCGCGGCCTTCCTCGCCGACACCCAGCTCCGCCTCAAGGGCTACGCCGACGACCGGACGGCGGCCGCGATCTGGGAAGCGTAGGGCGTGCCCTCCCGCACGCCCCCGACCGGCAGGCCCCGGGAGGCGGGAGGCGGTGGAACGTGCGTGGATGGGAGGCGGACACGGCTCGCGAGAACCGGCAGAGACCGGAGAGACCGGAAAGGGCGCCCCCTCCATGGCGAAGAAGAACGTGGCGGAGCAGTTCGTGGACATCCTCGTGCGCGCGGGCGTGCGCAGGATGTACGGAGTCGTCGGCGACAGCCTGAACCCGGTGGTCGACGCGATCCGCCGGACCGGCGACATCGAATGGGTCCAGGTGCGGCACGAGGAGACGGCCGCCTTCGCGGCGGGCGCTGAGGCCCAGATCACCGGCAGGCTCGCCGCCTGCGCCGGTTCCTGCGGCCCCGGCAACCTGCACCTGATCAACGGGCTCTACGACGCCCACCGCTCCATGGCCCCCGTCCTCGCCCTCGCCTCGCACATCCCTTCCGCGGAGATCGGCCTCGGCTACTTCCAGGAGACCCACCCCGACCGGCTGTTCACCGAGTGCAGCCACTACTGCGAGCTGATCTCCAACCCGAAGCAGATGCCCCGGGTGCTCCAGAGCGCCATCCAGCACGCCATCGGCCGCAGCGGCGTCGGCGTGGTCGCCCTGCCCGGCGACATCGCCTCCCTCCCGGCCCCGGAGAAGAGCATCGAGCACGCCCTCGTGACGGCTCGGCCCACCGTGCGCCCCGGCGAGGGGGAGATCGAGAAGCTGGTCCGGCTCATCGACGAGGCGGAGCGGGTCACCCTGTTCTGCGGAAGCGGCACGGCCGGCGCGCACGCCGAGGTGATGGAGTTCGCGGGCCGGGTCAAGGCCCCCGTAGGACACGCGCTGCGCGGCAAGGAGTGGATCCAGTACGACAATCCGTACGACGTGGGCATGAGCGGACTGCTCGGCTACGGCGCGGCCTACGAGGCCACCCACGAGTGCGACCTGCTGATTCTCCTCGGCACCGACTTCCCCTACAACGCCTTCCTCCCCGACGACGTGAAGATCGTCCAGGTGGACATCCGTCCGGAACACCTGGGCCGCCGATCCCAGTTGGACCTCGCCGTCTGGGGTGACGTACGCGAGACCCTGCGCGCGCTGAACACGCGGGTCAGGGTCAAGTCGGACCGCCGCTTCCTCGACCGGATGCTCAAGAAGCACGCGGACGCGCTGGAAGGGGTGGTGAAGGCCTACACCCGCAAGGTGGAGAAGCACACGCCGATCCATCCCGAGTACGTTGCCTCCGTCCTCGACGAACTCGCCGACGAAGACGCGGTGTTCACCGTGGATACAGGCATGTGCAACGTCTGGGCTGCGCGCTATCTTTCCCCGAACGGCAAGCGCCGCATCATCGGCTCCTTCAGCCACGGCTCCATGGCCAACGCCCTTCCCCAGGCCATCGGCGCACAGTTCACGGATCGCGGACGTCAAGTGGTGTCGATGTCCGGTGACGGTGGCTTCTCGATGCTGATGGGAGATTTCCTCACCCTGGTGCAGTACGACCTGCCCGTCAAAGTGGTCCTGTTCAACAACTCCGCCCTGGGAATGGTGGAGCTGGAAATGTTGGTTTCCGGCCTCCCGTCATACGGAACGACGAACCGGAACCCGGATTTCTCCGCCATTGCCCGCGCCGCCGGTGCCTTCGGGGTGCGGGTGGAGAAGCCCAAGCAGCTCACAGGGGCTTTGAGGGACGCTTTCCGGCACAAGGGGCCGGCCCTGGTGGATGTGGTGACCGACCCCAACGCCCTGTCGATTCCGCCGAGGATCAGTGCGGACATGGTGACCGGTTTCGCACTATCCGCCAGCAAGATCGTGCTCGACGGAGGGGTGGGTCGGATGCTTCAAATGGCTCGATCCAACCTGCGCAACGTGCCCCGCCCGTGAGCCCGAATGAGTGCGGACCGTTCCGGAGGGCATGCATTCCGTAGGCCAGTTCGAGCACTTCGGAGCGTGGGAGGTACATCGCCGTGCCGGTGGGGGCGAAGACCGGAAAGCCGTGGCGCAGGGGAATGCCCGTACCGCGGGAGCCGTCCGACCCCGGCAGGGAGGCGGCGGTGGACGAGCGGGAGATCCGGCGCAGCGTGCGCCGGGCGGACCTGAAAGCGGTGGGAGAGGTCCGCAGGGCCCTGCGGGAGCTGCTGCGGCACCGCTGCGAGACGGACACCGCCGCGGTGGCCGAGCTGCTGATCACCGAACTCGTCACCAACGCCCTCGTCCATACCCCTCAGGGCGCCGAGGTCCGGGCCCGCATGGGGGCCACCCGGTTACGGGTCGAGGTCCGCGACTACACCAACCGGCTCCCGAGCCCGCACGTACCGTCCGCCGACGACGGTACGCACGGGCGGGGGCTGGTCCTGGTGCAGGCGCTCGCCGCGAGCTGGGGCGTGGACGTGCCGGCGCTGGGCGGGGGCAAGGTGGTCTGGTTCGAACTCGTCGCGGACGACGCGGACTGACCGGACGAAGCCCCCCGGTGGCGCCTCAGCCGAACTGCTGCTCCAGGTCCTTCAGTTTGCGCTCCAGGGAATCGAGTCGGGGGATGGTCTGGGTGTCGTCCTCGGCGGTGAGGTCCACCTTCCGCGGGTCGGAGGGGTCGAGGGAGTCACTTCCGTTCACCGCTTGCAGGGAGGGCCTTCCCGGCGTGCCCGCCAGGGGCAGCTGGGAGAGGTGGGGCAGCTGTCCCGCTCCCGGTATGGCCGGTTCCGCGCCGACCGGCGCGGAACCCGATCCGGGGGCCAGCCCCGGCACGTCGACCTGGCGGGACCGGGCCCGTCCGAACGCCCTGTTCTGGCGACCGATCGCCTTGATGTGCGCCCGGTCCAAGCGGTGTTGGTCCCGCCTGCGGTGAC
This sequence comes from Streptomyces sp. NPDC088097, assembly GCF_044741845.1. Classification (NCBI taxonomy): domain Bacteria; kingdom Bacillati; phylum Actinomycetota; class Actinomycetes; order Kitasatosporales; family Streptomycetaceae; genus Streptomyces; species Streptomyces sp. NPDC088097. The sequence continues at coordinate 432,422 of NZ_JBIUTJ010000004.1, read as the reverse complement.
GGTCGTTCTCCTTCTCCTTCTTGTCCTCGCGCACCTCGTCCACGGCCTCGTCGAGGGTGCGCACGCCCTCCAGCAGCATCAGTGACCACGCGCCGAAGGTCTCCCGGGGCGCGCGCATCCAGCGGACCATGCGGATCTGCGGCAGCGGCCTCGGGATCAGGCCCTGCTCGCGCAGCGCGGCCCGGCGGGTCTGCTTGAGGGCCCGGTCGAAGAGCACGGCCGCCGAGAGCGACATCCCGGAGAAGAACTGCGGGGCCCCGTCGTGCCCGATCCCGCGCGGCGCGTGGACCCAGTTGAACCAGGCGGCCGCGCCCGCGAACAGCCAGACGAGCATGCGCGAGCCCAGGGCCGCGTCGCCGTGGCTGGCCTCGCGGACGGCGAGCACCGAGCAGAACATGGCGGCGCCGTCGAGCCCGAAGGGGACCAGGTACTCCCAGCCGCCCGAGAGGTTCAGGTTCTGCCGGCCGAAGCCGACCAGCCCGTGGAAGGACAGGGCGGCCGCCACCGCCGCGCAGCAGAAGAGCAGGACGTACGAGGCGGTGCCGTAGACGGCCTCCTTGCGCCGGCGCCTCTCCTCGCTGCGTTCCCAACTGTCCTCGGCCGCGGCCTTCTCGCCCTCCCGCTTGCCCCGGGCCAGTACCGCCACTGCCGCAAGTACGCCCAGGATCAACAGGCTGCCGGGCAGCAGCCAGTCCAGCGATATGTCGGTCAGTCTCATGCGGATGTCCCTTGCCTCGCGTATGCGGCCTTCCGGGCGCCATAGTGGCGCAGCCGGTCCGTGGTGCACGCGGTTTTCGGGGCAAGTGGACGCCATCGGGGGGCGGGGCCCGTCGGATAGGGTGTTGTGTCTCGAACTCCCTTGCGTTTCCTTGGGGTTGAGTTCGATTCCACTTCATCCGCACGAGTGGGTTCAGCCGGCGGCGGCCTCCGCCGTCAGTCGGGCGACGCGGTCGGCGTCGCAAGTGCGCGGGCAGGTCGTGCAGGTGTCCTCCGGGCGGATCGTGTAGAAGAAGCAGCAGCCGGCCCGGTCGCGGGTCGTCAGCTCCGCCCCGTCGGGGGCGCGCAGGGTGCGGAAGGCGGCGCCGCCGGTGTAGGGGGCGGTCCCGCCGGGCAGCAACGCCTCCAGTTCGTCGAGAGCGCGCCGCTCCTCGCCCAACAGGCTCCCCAGGTACCAGAGCCCGTCGGTCACCTCGTCCGTGGCCATCGCCCACAGGCCCCGCCGGCCGCGCCGCAGACGCGGGGCGAACCCCTCCAGCAGTGGTCCGAGGTGCCGGGCCACCGCAGCCCGCACCTCCTCGCGCAGCGCCTCCTCGTCGGGGACGACCCACGCCCCGGGCAGGGAGGCCGCCGGATCGTCCGGCAGGCAGGCGAACTCCTCGACGCGTACGGACATTCGCCCCGAGGTCCGGTGGAAGGACACCGCGTCCACCGGAAGTCGGGGCACCCGACGCTCCAGGAACCAGGGGACCGTGATCAGCAGGCAGGCGAGCCAGGCGTAGCGGTGCAGGCCGAAGCCGGCCACCACGTCGGGCCGCGCGGGGCGGCCGTAGTCGCGCACCACCTGGGCCGCGTCCCAGGCGAGGTGGGCTTCGAGGGCCTCCCCGCCCGCGGCGAGCTCGTCCGCGCCGACCCATCCCACACCGCGAGGGAGGGGGTCGTGCGCGCCGCGCTCTTCGATCCGCAGGCCGGGGTAGGCGGCCGTCAGTCGGCCGTACGCCTCCGTCACCGGAGAGCCGTCCGGGGCGGGCGCGGGCGGGAGCAGGACGTCAACAGCCGTGCCGGGCATGGAGGATCACCGATTCGCCGATCGTTGAAAGGTTAGCCTTACCTTACCCGAACTCCAGAATTTCGCACCCCCGTGCCCCACGACGCGTGCGGGGTCGTCACTTATCCTCGGTATCGGTCTAGACCTGGAGGAGGACCGAGTGCGCGAAGCGGCCCAGCCCCGGGTGTCGGAGAAGCCACTGGTACCGGCACAGAAAGTCCTGCGTCACTCGGTGCGCGGGCAGATCCTCGACGCCCTGCGGGCGGCCCTCGTCGACGGTGAACTCGTACCGGGGGAGATCTACTCCGGCCCCGCCCTCGGCGAACGCTTCGGGGTCTCCGCGACCCCCGTGCGCGAGGCGATGCAGCAGCTGGCGCTGGAGGGGGCGGTGGAGTGCCTGCCCAACCGGGGCTTCCGCGTCCTGGCCGGCACCCCGCGCGCCCTGGCGGAGCTGGCCGAGGTCCGGGCGCTGATCGAGGTGCCGGTGATGCTCCGACTGGCCCGCACCGTACCGGCCGCCACCTGGGAATCGCTGCTGCCGGCGGCCCGGGCCACCGCCGAGGCGGCCGCGGCGGGCGACCTGCCGGGCTACGCGGACGCCGACCGCGCCTTCCACCGGGCGGTGCTCCGCCTCGCGGACAACGCCGAGCTGGTGCGGATCGCCGAGGAACTGCACCGCCGGGCCCAATGGCCCCTGCCGGGCGCTCCCCGGGTGCGCCGCGCCGACCTGGTGGCCGACGCGGCCGAGCACTCGGCCCTGCTGGAGGCCCTGATCGCCCGGGACCTCCCCGTGGTGGAGTCACTCGTACGGGAGCACTTCGCGGGCTCCGCCGGCTGAGGGCGCCCGCCCCGTCCGGGATCAGGCGGGAGCGGGCCGCAACTGCTCCGCCAGCCAGGTCGGGATGCCGCCCAGCAGGTGGAACAGGCGTCGGGCCTCGGCGCGCAGCCGGGCGGCCTCGTGCTCCGGCTCGGCCTCGGCCAGGGCCGCGAGCGCGGGGGCCGTGCCGACCAGGAAGCCCAGGTCCTCGCGGATCCGCAGGGACTCGGCGAACCCCTTGCGGGCCTCCGCCACCTCCCCGTCGCGCAGCGCCAGCGCCGCCAGGTGGCGCCAGGTGAACGACAGCAGCAGGGTGTCCCCGTGGGCCTCCGCCCCCGCGTGGGCGCGGTGGTAGGCCGGTCGGGCGGCGTCCGGGGCGTCCGCCAGGTGCTCGGCGACCAGGCCCCGGCGGAAGTCCAGCAGCGGCCGGGTCCGCGACCCCGGGGACAGCAGCGCCGCCGCCCGGCCCAGCGCGGAGCGGGCCTCGTCGGCCCGGTCGTGCACCCCGAGCACGGTGGAGGCGTAGGCGAGCTGGCCGCGCTCGCAGGCGGCCGCTCCCCGTTCGTCGTCGTCCCGGGCCACCGCCTCGGCCACCCGCAGGGCGTCCTCGGCCTCGGCCCAGCCCTGGCCGGTGAACAGACACCGTTCCACCAGGAGCGCGGCCCGTTGCACGGCGGCCCCGGCGTTGTGCGCGTGCGGCGTCAGCAGCGCCGCGGCGTCCGTCCAACAGCCGCGCGAACGCAGCCGCCATATCGCCCGCTGGAGGGGGTCGTCGCCCCCCGTCGATCCCGCACCGGACATGGCGGTATCCGCCACATTGCCCTCCCCGAAGCAACCAAGCAGCACGTCGTTGAGCCCTGGGGCGAAATGAGAGCACGGATCTGCCGCATCGGCCAAGGGGTCGGGTGAACTCTTTCACAAAGTCCGGACGCGGCGTCAGCCGCCCTTCCGGCCCCCGGGGAGGGTGTTCGCTCAGCTCATGCGCAGGGCGAGGAAGAAGTCGAGCTTGTCCTCCAGCCGGGAAAGATCGCGCCCCGTCAGCTGCTCGATTCGCCCGACCCGGTACCGCAGCGTGTTGACGTGGAGGTGCAACCGGGTCGCACAGCGGGTCCAGGACCCGTCGCAGTCGAGGAAGGCCTCCAGGGTGGGGATCAGCTCCGCGCGGTGGCGGCGGTCGTAGTCGCGCAGCGGGTCCAGCAGGCGGGCCGTGAAGGCGCGGCGCACGTCGTCCGGCACGAACGGCAGCAGCAGCACGTGCGAGGCCAGCTCGTGGTGGCCCGCGGCGCAGACGCGGCCCGGGCGGGCCGCGGCGACCCGGCGGGCGTGCCGGGCCTCCTCCAGGGCCCCGCGCAGACCCTCGGCGGAGTGCACGGCCGCGCTGACGCCCAGCGTCAGGCGCCCGTCGTCGGCCAGACCGGCCGCCAGGGGCTCGCGCACGGCCGCCAGGAGCGCGTCGGCGTGCAGGGCGGTGTCCGGGCCCTTCTCCTCGCCGGGCTCGCCCGCGGGGGCGGGCAGGGGCACCAGGGCGATGGCCTCGTCGCCGGCGTGGGCCACCGCGATCCGGTCGGAGGGCTCCGGACCGGCCATCGAGGGGTCGACCAGGATCTCCTCCAGCAGCGACTGGGCCACCGGGCCGCCGGCGATGTCCCCGCCGTCCCAGTCCACCCGCGCCACGACGACCTGCCAGTGCGGGGCGCCGCCCAGTCCGGGCAGCAGCACCGGGGCCGCGACCCGCAGGCGGGCGGCGATCTCGGCGGGCGCGGCGCCCGTCTGGACCAGTTCGAGGACCTCCTGTGCCAGCCGGCGGCGCACCGTGCGCGCCCCGTCACGGCGGTCCCGCTCGACGGCGATGAGCTGGGTGACGCCCTGGAGCAGGTCCAGCCGCTCGGCGGGCCAGTCGCCCGCGTCGGCCTCGACGGCCAGCAGCCAGTCCGACAGGACGCTCTCGCGGACGTCCCGCGCACCGGGACCCGGTCCGCGGCCGTGTCCCCTGATCGGGAACAGGGAGTAGGTAATACCCTGGATGGACATCCGGTGAGGGCCCCTGCGGCCTGTCCGGACCGCCGCGAGGTGTTCGCTCGCCAGCGCTGCGCAGACCCCCGGGGCCAGCGGTTCGCCCGCCCCGGCGATCTGGCGGCCGGTGGGCGAGAGCACCCAGGCCCGCAGATCGAGGTCGGTGGTGAGCAGATCCAGCACCACGTCGGGTCCGCCGCCCGCGGGGCCCGAGGTCATCAGCCGGCGGTGCCGGTCGACGACGGCCGCGAGGTCCCCGGCGCGCTCGCCGGAGACCTGCCGCACCACGTACTCGGTGATGGTGGCGAATGCAACGTCCTCGTTGACGGCGAACAGCGGCAGCCGGTTGCGCCGACAGGCTGAAACGATGTCGTCGGGGATGTCGCCCAGCTCGGCCTCGCCCGCCGCGAGCCCGGCGACCCCCGCGCTCGCGAGGATTCGTACGAACGGCTCGGAATCGGCTGAATTTCTTCGCCATGCCAGGCCAGTGAGGACCAGCTCACCTCCGGAGAGGTATCGGCTGGGGTCCCTGAGGTCGGTGGTCATGACCCCGCGGACCGTACGGTCGAGCTCATCCTCGCCGCCCAGCAGCCGCAGCCCCAGCGCCTCGGTTTCCAGCAGTGCGCGCAGCCGCATGATGTCGCCGCCGATCTGTCTCGATGTTGCCGTTGGAAATCGGGCAGGTCGTCGCATCCTGCCATTCATACGAATCTACAAGACGAGGGAGGATGCCAGCCAACTCCTTCATGGTTTCGGTGACTGCACCCGGAGGACACGTGGCTTGTGTACTGACTCCACACCGCATTAACAGCACGTGAACGACCAGTCGAGGGCCCTTCGGCCTCCTGGCTTGAAGTGAACGACCCGATTAAGAAGAAGAAGAGAGCCGCACATGGACTTCCTTCGCCCCGCCAGCTGGGAGGAGGCGCTCGCCGCTAAGGCCGAGTACCCCACAGCTGTGCCGATTGCGGGTGGCACCGACATCATGGTCGAGATCAATTTCGACCACCGCCGTCCGGAGTACCTCCTCGACCTCAACCGCATCGGTCTGCTGCGGGAGTGGGAGGTAGGCGAGGAGGTCACCAAGCTGGGCGCCTCCGTTCCGTACACCCAGATCATGGAGAACCTGCGCGGTACGCTGCCCGGGCTCGCGCTCGCCTCGCACACGGTCGCGTCCCCGCAGATCCGCAACCGCGGTGGTGTCGGCGGCAACCTCGGTTGCGCCTCGCCCGCCGGTGACTCCCACCCCGCCCTCCTCGCCGCAGGCGCCGAGGTCGAGGTCGAGTCCGTCCGCGGCACGCGCCTGATCCCGATCGACGAGTTCTACACCGGCGTCAAGCGCAACGCGCTCGCCGCCGACGAGCTCATCAAGTCGGTCCACATCAAGAACGCCTCGGGCCCCCAGCAGTACTCCAAGGTGGGCTCGCGCAACGCGATGGTCATCGCGGTGTGCGCCTTCGGCCTGGCCCTGCACCCCGACACCCGGACGGTCCGTACCGGCATCGGTTCGGCAGCGCCGACCCCGATCCGCGCGAAGGCCGCCGAAGAGTTCCTGAACGCCGCGCTCGAAGAGGGTGGCTTCTGGGAGTCCGGCAAGGTCATCACGCCGTCGATCGCCAAGCAGTTCGGGGAGCTCGCCACCGGCGCGGCCAACCCGATCGACGACGTCCGCGGCACGGCGAAGTACCGCCGCCACGCGGTAGGCATCATGGCTCGCCGTCAGCTCGTCTGGACGTGGGAGCAGTACCGCGGCACGAACGGCCGCTCGCTTGAAGGGGCTGCGTAACCATGCGCGTCAATTTCACTGTCAACGGTCGTCCCCAGGAAGCCGACGACGTCTGGGAGGGCGAGTCCCTCCTGTACGTCCTGCGCGAGCGCATGGGCCTGCCGGGTTCGAAGAACGCCTGTGAGCAGGGCGAGTGCGGTTCCTGCACCGTCCGTCTCGACGGCGTGCCGGTCTGTTCCTGTCTGGTCGCGGCCGGTCAGGTCCAGGGCCGCGACGTCGTGACCGTCGAGGGCCTGGCGGACTTCGCCAAGCAGCGCGCGGAGCACGGCCACGGCGGTGCCTGCGGCACCGGCGGCGGCTGTGGCGGCAAGGGCGTCACCACCGACGAGGCCAAGCGCTGGGCCGCCAAGCCCGGCGACTCCCAGACCGGTGAGGGCATCGAGCTCTCCAACATCCAGCAGGCGTTCATCGACGCCGGAGCCGTCCAGTGCGGTTTCTGCACCCCGGGTCTGCTCGTCCAGGCGGACGCGCTCCTGGAGGAGAACTCCGACCCGTCCGACCAGGACATCCGTGAGGCCCTGTCCGGCAACCTCTGCCGCTGCACGGGCTACGAGAAGATCCTCGACGCGGTCCGCCTCGCGGCCGCCCGTCAGGGAGAGGCGGTCTGACCATGGCTCAGAACACCCGCACCGTGCCCGCAGGCGCACCGACGAACGTCAGCCAGAAGCACACCAAGGGCGGCATCGGCGAGTCCACGCTCCGCCCGGACGGCACCCTCAAGGTCACCGGCGAGTTCGCGTACTCCTCGGACATGTGGCACGAGGACATGCTCTGGGGTCAGACCCTGCGCAGCACCGTCGCCCACGCCGAGATCGTCTCCATCGACATCTCCGAGGCGCTCGCCATGCCCGGCGTCTACTCGGTGCTGACGTACGACGACCTGCCCGCCGAGATGAAGAACTACGGCCTGGAGATCCAGGACACCCCGGTTCTCGCCAACGGCCGGGTACGTCACCACGGTGAGCCGGTCGCCCTCGTGGCCGCCGACCACCCGGAGACCGCCCGCCGCGCGGCCGCCAAGATCAAGATCGACTACCGCGAGCTGCCGCTCGTCACGGACGAGGCCTCGGCCACCGCCCCGGACGCGCCGCTGATCCACGAGGGCCGCGACGACCACCACATCGGTCACGTCCCGCACCCGAACATCGTGCACCGCCAGCCGATCCTCCGCGGCAACGTGGAAGAGGCCCGCAAGCGCGCCGACGTCATCGTCAAGGGTGAGTACACCTTCGGCATGCAGGACCAGGCCTTCCTCGGCCCGGAGTCCGGCCTGGCCGTGCCGTCCGAGGACGGCGGCGTCGAGCTGTACGTCGCCACCCAGTGGTTGCACTCGGACCTCCAGCAGATCGCCCCGGTCCTGGGCCTTCCGCCGGAGAAGGTCCGCATGACGCTCTCGGGCGTCGGCGGTGCCTTCGGTGGTCGCGAGGACATCTCGATGCAGATCCACGCCTGCCTCCTGGCCCTGGCCACGAACAAGCCGGTCAAGATCGTCTACAACCGCTTCGAGTCGTTCTTCGGCCACGTGCACCGTCACCCGGCAAAGCTCTACTACGAGCACGGCGCCACCAAGGACGGCAAGCTCACGCACATGAAGTGCAAGATCGTCCTGGACGGCGGCGCGTACGCGTCCGCTTCCCCGGCGGTCGTGGGCAACGCCTCCTCGCTCTCGGTCGGTCCGTACGTCCTGGAGGACGTGGACATCGAGGCGATCGCGCTCTACACGAACAACCCGCCCTGTGGCGCGATGCGCGGCTTCGGCGCCGTCCAGGCCTGCTTCGCCTACGAGGCCCAGATGGACAAGCTCGCGGCGAAGCTGGGCATGGACCCGGTCGAGTTCCGTCAGCTGAACGCCATGGAGATGGGCACGGTCATGCCCACGGGCCAGGTCGTGGACGCTCCGGCGCCCGTCGCCGAGCTGCTGCGCCGGGTCAAGGCCCGTCCGCTGCCGCCCGAGCGTCAGTGGGAGACCGCTGGCGAGGGCGCGGATGTCCGCGCGCTGCCCGGTGGCCTCTCCAACACCACCCACGGTGAGGGCGTCGTCCGCGGCGTCGGCTACGCGGTCGGCATCAAGAACGTCGGCTTCTCCGAGGGCTTCGACGACTACTCGACCGCCCGCGTGCGGCTCGAGGTCATCAACGGCGAGGCCGTCGCGATGGTCCACACGGCCATGGCGGAGGTCGGTCAGGGCGGCATCACCGTCCACGCGCAGATCGCCCGTACCGAGCTGGGTGTCACGCAGGTGACCATCCACCCGGCCGACACGCAGGTCGGCTCCGCCGGTTCCACGTCCGCCTCCCGGCAGACGTACATGACCGGTGGCGCCGTGAAGAACACCTGTGAGGCGGTCCGCGAGGCCCTCCTGGAGATCGGCCGTCGCAAGAACGGCTCGTACCACCCGGCGTGGGCCACCGCGGAGCTGGTGCTCGAAGGCGGCAAGATCGTCACCGACGGCGGCGAGGTCCTCGCGGACATCGCCGAGATCCTCGAGGACGAGGCGATCGACCTCGAACTTGAGTACCGTCACCACCCGACGGTCCCCTTCGACCTGGTCACCGGCCAGGGCAACGGTCACGTCCAGTACACCTTCGCCGCGCACCGCGCGGTCGTCGAGGTGGACACCGAGCTCGGCCTCGTCAAGGTCGTCGAGCTCGCGACCGCCCAGGACGTCGGCAAGGCGCTGAACATGCTCTCCGTGGTCGGCCAGATCCAGGGTGGTACCACCCAGGGCCTGGGCGTCGCGATCATGGAAGAGATCATCGTGGACCCGAAGACCGCGAAGGTGCGCAACCCCTCCTTCACGGACTACCTGATCCCGACCATCCTCGACACCCCGACCATCCCGGTCGACGTCCTGGAGCTCGCCGACCCGAAGGCCCCGTACGGCCTGCGCGGCATGGGCGAGGCCCCGACCCTCTCGTCCACCCCGGCCGTCATCGCGGCCATCCGGGCGGCGACCGGTCTGGAGATCAACAAGACGCCGATCCGTCCGGAAGCCCTCACCGGCACCCTCTAGGACGGCGTGGTCCGGGGGCCGCGAGGCCCCCGGACCCACCCCCAAAGATTTCCGGGCGGTGTGACACGGGAACGTCACACTTCCAGTCACATCGTCCGGAGCACGCAGTACCGCACCGCTCGCGGTCCTCGTCACCTGGCAGAACCCCCGCAGAACCCCTGCAAAACCCCCGTAGTACCAGCGGTCACCCCCGCACTACCCGCAGTACACGCAGTGCACATTCGCGTCGCCTCGGGCCGTCACCCCGGGTCGTGCAGCCAAACGCAGTTTCCCAAATCCCGTGTCTCCAATCTTTATGCGGGTGCCCCTTTGAACCTTGGGAGTTAGGCACCATGACCCAGTCATCCGTGGAGCCCAAGACCAGTGCGGAGGAAGCCGGCGACGGCTCCCTGAACCCCGCCGGGCGTTCTTGGCTCGACCGGTATTTCCACATAACGCACAGAGGCTCCAGCGTCGGCAACGAGGTTCGTGGCGGTATCACGACCTTCATGGCCATGGCGTACATCCTCTTGCTCAACCCTCTGATCCTCTCCGGCAAGGACGTCGCCGGAGACACCATGAGTCAGAAGGCGCTGATCACGGCCACGGCGTTCGCCGCGGCCCTGACCACCCTCCTGATGGGCTTCGTCGGCAAGGTGCCGCTCGCCCTGGCCGCCGGACTCTCCGTCTCCGGTGTGCTGTCCTCGCAGGTGGCCCCGCAGATGACCTGGCCGCAGGCCATGGGCATGTGCGTGATGTACGGCGTCGTGATCTGTCTCCTGGTCGTCACCGGCCTCCGAGAGATGATCATGAACGCGATCCCCCTCGCGCTCAAGCACGCCATCACCATGGGCATCGGCCTCTTCGTGGCCCTGATCGGCCTCGTCAAGGCGGGCTTCGTCGGCAACGGCGGGGAATTCGCCCCTCCGGTCAGCCTCGGCGCCACCGGAGAGCTCGCGGGCTGGCCCGTGTTCCTCTTCTGCGTCACCCTGCTCGCCATCTTCATGCTGCAGGCCCGTAAGGTCCGCGGCGCGATCCTGATCGGCATCGTGGGCGGCACCGTCCTGGCGGCCATCCTCAACGCCGTGGTCGACATCGACCCGAAGGCCTGGAAGAACGGCTCGCCGGAGCTCTCCGGTTCCGCCATCTCGATGCCCGACTTCTCGCTCTTCGGCAAGGTCGAGTTCGGTGGCTGGGGCGACGTCGGTGTCATGACGATCGGCATGATCGTCTTCACCCTCGTCCTCGCCGGCTTCTTCGACGCGATGGCCACCATCATCGGCGTCGGCACCGAGGCCAAGCTGGCCGACGAGCAGGGCCGCATGCCGGGTCTGTCGAAGGCCCTGTTCATCGACGGCGCCGGTGGCGCCATCGGTGGCCTCGCGGGTGGCTCCGGCCAGACCGTGTTCGTCGAGTCCGCGACCGGCGTCGGTGAGGGTGCCCGGACGGGTCTCGCCTCCGTCGTCACCGGCCTCTTCTTCGCCGCCTGCCTCTTCTTCACCCCGATCACGCAGATCGTCCCGGGCGAGGTCGCCTCGGCCGCCCTGGTGGTCATCGGCGCGATGATGATGCAGAACGCCCGCCACGTGGACTGGGCCGACTCGGCCACCGCGATCCCGGTCTTCCTGACCGTCGTGATCATGCCGTTCACCTACCAGATCACCGCGGGTGTCGCGGCCGGTGTCATCTCCTACGTGGCGATCAAGGTCGCGCAGGGCAAGGCCCGCGAGGTCGGCGCCTTCATGTGGGTCCTGACCGGCATCTTCGTCATCTACTTCGCGCTCCACCCCATCGAGGCGTGGCTCGGCGTGAAGTAACGGGGAACCCCGTGACACCCACCTGACCCTCCACGCATCCCATACTGGAATCCGAAACGTCTCCGAGGAGGCCGCACATGCTGGACATCGCCGAAGAACTCAACCGGTGGGTCGAGCAGGGACGTGACTTCGCCATCGCCACGGTCGTGGCGGTCGGCGGGAGTGCGCCCAGGCAGCCCGGAGCCGCCCTCGCCGTCGACGGCGAGGGTACGGCGATCGGCTCGGTTTCCGGCGGATGCGTGGAGGGCGCGGTGTACGAGCTGTGCCGACAGGCGCTCGAAGACGGCGGGACCGTCCTGGAGCGCTTCGGGTACAGCGACGACGATGCCTTCGCCGTGGGTCTGACCTGCGGCGGAATCATCGACATCCTGGTCACCCCGGTTCCGGTGGGCTCCGCCCACCGCGAGGTGATCGAGCGGGCCCTGGCCGCCGCCGCCGAGGGCGGCGCGGCCGCCGTGGCCCGGATCGCGGCCGGTCCCGAGGAGCTGATGGGCCGCGCCCTGCTGGTGCGCCCCGACGGCTCCTTCGAAGGCGGCTTCGGTGGCCACCCCGAGCTGGACCGCACCCTCGCCGAAGAGGCGCGCGCCATGCTGGACGCGGGCAGGACCGGGGTGCTGGAGATCGGCGCCGACGGCCGGCTCTGCGGAGAGCCCCTCAAGGTGCTGGTCGAGTCCAGCGTCCCCCCGCCCCGGATGATCGTCTTCGGTGCCATCGACTTCGCCTCCGCCCTGGTGCGGATCGGCAAGTTCCTCGGCTACCGGGTGACCCTGTGCGACGCGCGGCCCGTGTTCGCCACGAAGAACCGTTTCCCCGACGCGGACGAGATCGTGGTCGACTGGCCCCACCGCTACCTGGAGGCCCAGGCCGACGCCGGCGTCGTCGACGCCCGCACCGTCCTGTGCGTCCTCACCCACGACGCCAAGTTCGACGTCCCGCTCCTCGAACTGGCCCTCAAACTTCCCGTCGCCTACGTCGGCGCCATGGGCTCCCGCCGCACCCACGAAGACCGCAACAAGCGGCTCCGCGAGGTCGGCGTGACCGAGATCGAGCTCGCCCGACTGCGCTCCCCGATCGGCCTGGACCTCGGCGCCCGCTCCCCGGAGGAGACCGCGCTGTCCATCGCCGCCGAGATCGTCGCGAACCGCCGCGGCGGCAGCGGGGTCGCCCTCACCGGCGCGCACATCCCGATCCACCCGGACCCCTCGAAGAAGACGGTGATCAGCCGGATCGGCTCCGTCGCTTGAAGCGGGGGCCGGCCTGACGGCCGCGGATGAACGAAGAAGGGCGCGACCCCGGTACGGGGGTCGCGCCCTTCGTCCGTGGAGTCCGGAGATTCCCGCCGTAGGCGCGAAATCCGGTCACATCGGTTGATCCGGCCATTATGGGGTGACCGGTCCGCGATGACCGATTAGTCTCCGGATCATGGTGGAGATCCGCGACGTACCCGAATCCGACATCGAACGGGCGCTGGAGCTCGCCTACCTGGTCTTCCACGACCGCCCCGAGAAGGAGGCGCGCGAGCGCCACCACGAGCTGCTCGCCCACTGCTCCCGCCTCGGGGCCTATGACGGGCGGACCCTGGTCGGCTTCATGGCCGCGCACGACTTCCGGCTCTCCGTACCGGGCGCCGACCTCGCCTGCCCCGGGCTCACCTTCGTCTCCGTCGCCCCCACCCACCGCCGGCGCGGGATCCTCACCGCCCTGATGGACGAGCGACTGCGCCGGACCGCCGCCGAGGGCGCTCCCCTCGCGGCCCTGTGGGCCTCCGAGGCCGCCATCTACGGCCGCTTCGGCTACGGGGCCGCCACCCAGGGCGCCACCATCGAGATCGACTCGGGCCGTCCCCTCGCCCTGCGCGTCACCCCCGACCCGCGCCCGCTGCGGCTGCTGGAACCGGACGAGGTCCTCGACGTGATCGGCCCCTGCCACGAGGCGGCCCGTGCGTCGCGGGCCGGCCGGCCGAGCCGCAGCGCCCGGCGGTGGACGGGGGAGTGGCTGTGCGAACAGGCCGAAGAGGACGATGAGTTGAGCCCGCCACGGGTCATCGTCCTCGGGGAGCCGGGTGAACCGGTCGCGGGATACGTCCTCTACCGCACCAAGCCGCAGGACGACGACGGCCCCGTGCGCGTTCCGGGCCTGGTCCGGGTGGACGAACTGGAGGCCGACAGCCCCGCCGTGGCCGCCGCCCTGTGGGACTGCGTGGCCTCCCTCGACCTGACCGGGAAGGTCTCCGCCTGGGGGCGGCCCACCGACGACCCCCTGCTGCACTTCGCCGCCGACCGGGACCAGGTCAGGGTCACCGCCCAGTTCCCGGCGTTGTGGCTGAGGTTGGTCGACGTGGCGGCGGCGCTGAAGGCCCGCTCCTGGGCGGCGCCCGTGGAGGTGGTCCTGGAGCTGTCCGACGCCCGCCTGCCCGCCAACTCCGGCCGCTTCCGGCTCAAGGCGGGCCCCGACGGCGTGGCGTACGAGCGTGCCCGCGCGGCACCCGACCTGACCTTGGACGTCCGGGAGTTGGCGGCCTGCTACCTGGGCGGGACCCGGGTCGCGGAGTTGGTGGCCGCCGGACTCGTCGCCGAACACGCCCCCGGCGCGGCGGCGTCCCTGGACACGGCGCTCGCGACCGCCCGACTGCCGCACACCGCCGACGAGTTCTGAGGCGGGCGGGGCGGGGCGGCGGGCGGGCGGGGACGGCGGTGGGCGGGGGCGGCCGGACCGCCCCCGCCGCGCTCAGGCCGGCAGGCCGATGCGGGCCGCGGACATCCCGAAGGCGGAGTCGAGGACCCCCGCGGCCAGGGGGTCGGCCGGTCGGTGGAGGTCCTCCTCGCGGTAGCGGCGCACGCTCCGGTGCCAGTGGAGGATCCCGGCGAGCCAGTCCTGGAGCTCGCCGACGTACGCGTCGAGCCCGGCCCGTGCCCCGGCGTCCAGCTGCCAGTCGTCGTACAGCAGCGGCAGCTGGTCGGCGACGATGTGCTGGAACTCCTCCGTGCGCCGCGTCATCAGCGAATGGCAGATGTGCAGGGCCTCCGGGTAGCCGATGTCGAAGAAGTTCCGGGTGACGAGCACGTAGTTGTGGACCTCGCCCTCGACCTCCACCTCCTTCTGGTAGGAGAAGACGTCGTTCACCATGCACGCGGTGTCGGCCGCCGCGTTCTCCAGGGAACGGATGGTCCCGGAGGCGTAGATCGCGTCGGGGATGCCCCGGCCGGCCTGCCCGAGCCGGCACAGGTACATCGTCAGGTGGGAGCCGAAGGTGCGCCGGCGCATCTCGGCGTAGTCGACCGGGTCCGGGATGCGGTGGTGGACCATGTTGTCCATCTCCCACACCCAGCTCTCCAGCATGCTCACCAGCGTGGCCCGGAACTCGCCGCGGACCTCCGGGGACATGCCCGTGGTCGTGCGCACCCACAGGTCGGCCAGGGAACGCTCCATCGCCGTCCCGGCCGGCGGCTGTTCGGCGTGGTCGACGGGGATCATCGCGATCAGGCGGGCGGTGGTGGCCTTGGTGGCGGCGAGGTTCTTGGTCGGGCCGAACACCGCCGGGTAGTAGTCGTCCCCGTACGTCCCCCAGGTCAGCCAGCAGGCGTTGAGCAGCAGGGCCTCGGGGGTGGCGTCGGGGTCGATGCCGGCGGAGCACAGCGCGAAGTCGTAGCCGCGCAGCTTGTCCTCGGTCCAGATCGCCGAGCCGGGGTCGCCGGGTTGCGGGTCGAGGAGGCCCATCCGCCGGGCCCACGCCACGGAGCCCTCGCGGGCGTGGTCCAGATGGGGGCTGATGGTCAGCTCGAAGGGCATGTGGATGTCGGGGATCACGGAGGGGCCGGTGCGCTCGAAGGGCACGTGGGTGTGGGAACGGGTGCGCAGTGCGAGGGAGCGCCGGTTGAACAGGGACCCCAGGTCCAGGGCGGTGGTGCCGAGGCCCGTGGGGAGGAAGGGCAGCGTGAGCGGGGCGGTGGCCTTGGCCTCCTTGTTCATGTAGCGGCTGGAGACCATGTGCCATTCGTGGCCGCCGGACTGCCAGTCCTGTAGGCCCTTGGTGTAGGCGAGGACGGCGCCGATCTCGGCCGGGTCCATGGCGTGGTCGGCGAAGAGCTGGGGGAGTTCGACGAGCGCGGTGTGCTCGAACTGCTGGAGCCGGGAGGTGAGGAGGTCGTTGGAGGACTCGGCGGCCTCCTGGGTGGTGCAGTCGAGGAAGGTCTCCAGGACGAGGATGGCGTTGGACAGTTCGCCCTCGTCGGTGACCTCGCGCTCGTAGGAGAAGATGTCGTTGCGGATGTGGACGGCGTCGGAGAAGGCGTCGCGCAGGACTGCCAGCGGACGCGCGTGCGCCACGCGGGCCGGGACCTCGGCGGAGACGTACTCGATCAGGCCGGCCGACCATGGGGCGCCGCCGACCTTGCGGCGCATCTCGATGTATTCGAGGGGGTTGGCGACCCGCCCGATGTTGATGTTGGCGAGCTCCCACATGGACTCGTTGAGGAGGTTCTCCGTGGACAGGGAGAACCGTTCCCGCCACTCGACCGACATGGCCGGCACGGTGCGTGCCCACAGGTCGGCGAGACCGGCCTCGACCGGGTTGGTCGCCTCGGGGAAGCCGTCCGCCAGGTCCATCGGCATGAAGGCGGCGAGCCGGTCCAGGTAGGCCTTGGCCCCGGCGCGGTCCTGGGAGCGCTTGTACATCTCCAGGAAGTGGTCGTCGAAGAAGAAGACCCACACGTACCAGTCGGTGACCAGGGACAGGGCGTCGCTGTCGCAGTCCGGGTGGGTGTACGAGCAGAGCAGGGCGTAGTCGTGCGAGTCGAGGTCCTTCTCCTCCCAGACGCCGGAGCCCTCCAGCATTCCGAAGTCGCGCGCCCACTGCTTCGTGTGGACCCGGGCGGCCTCCAGATGGGGGTTCAGTCGGGCCGGATAGGGCACGTAGAAATCCGGCAGTTGAAACGGCTGGGTCACGGCGGGGCAGGCCTTTCGTCAAGGGCGCGGGGACCGGAAGGACCCCGGCCCCCGCACGAGATCAGCAGGGCCCTACCCCGGTGGCCGGTCGGATAAGGGGGAGTTCACTTCATCAGGTGACATGTCCCGCATTCCCCGCCCCGACGCCCCGCCGAACGGTAGGAGGGGCCGCCAGGGCCCGCAGCGCGCGTCCCCGGCCGCGCTCCTCACCGCCTCGTGCTCGGCGATGAACTCCTTGATCGGCGGGATCTGGCGGCAGCCGCACCGGCGGCACACGGCCGCCGGCGCGGCCCGGTCAGTCCGTTTCGGCTTCGAGGTTGCCCTCGGTGTCCAGGTAGACCTGGCGCAGGGCTTCGAGGACCTGGGGGTCCGGCTTCTCCCACATGCCGCGCGACTCCGCCTCCAGGAGGCGTTCCGCGATGCCGTGCAGGGCCCAGGGGTTGGCCTCCTCCAGGAAGGCGCGGTTCTCCGGGTCCAGGACGTACGTCTCGGTCAGCTTGTCGTACATCCAGTCCGCGATCACGCCCGTGGTGGCGTCGTAACCGAAGAGGTAGTCCACCGTCGCCGCCAGCTCGAAGGCGCCCTTGTAGCCGTGGCGACGCATCGCCTCGATCCACTTGGGGTTGACCACGCGGGCGCGGAAGACGCGGGAGGTCTCCTCGACCAGGGTGCGGGTCTTGACCGTCTCCGGGCGGGTGGAGTCGCCGATGTACGCCTCCGGGGCCGTGCCCCGCAGTGCGCGGACCGTGGCCACCATGCCGCCGTGGTACTGGAAGTAGTCGTCCGAGTCCGCGATGTCGTGCTCGCGGGTGTCGGTGTTCTTGGCGGCGACCGTGATGCGCTTGTACGCGGTCTCCATCTCCTCGCGGGCGGGGCGCCCTTCGAGGCCCCGGCCGTACGCGTAGCCGCCCCAGACCGTGTAGACCTCCGCGAGGTCGGCGTCCGTGCGCCAGTCGCGGGAGTCGATCAGCTGGAGGATGCCCGCGCCGTACGTGCCCGGCCGCGAGCCGAAGATACGGGTCGTCGCGCGGCGTTCGTCACCGTGCGAGGCCAGGTCCGCCTGGGCGTGGGCCCGTACGTGGTTGTCCTCGGCGGGCTCCTCCAGCGAGGCCGCGAGCCGGACCGCGTCGTCGAGGAGACCGATGACGTGCGGGAACGCGTCGCGGAAGAAGCCCGAGATGCGCAGGGTGACGTCGATGCGGGGACGGCCCAGCTCGGCGAGGGGGATCGCCTCGATGCCGGTGACGCGGCGCGAGGCCTCGTCCCAGACGGGGCGCACGCCCAGCAGGGAGAGGGCTTCGGCGATGTCGTCGCCCGCCGTGCGCATCGCGCTCGTGCCCCACAGGGACAGGCCCACCGAGGGGGGCCACTCGCCGTGGTCGGTGCGGTAGCGGGTGAGGAGGGACTCCGCGAGGGCCTGCCCGGTCTCCCACGCGAGGCGGGAGGGGACGGCCTTCGGGTCGACCGAGTAGAAGTTGCGGCCGGTCGGCAGGACGTTGACCAGGCCGCGCAGCGGCGATCCGGACGGGCCGGCCGGGACGAAGGCCCCGTCCAGCGCGGTGACCACGTGCTCGATCTCGTTCACGGTGCCCGCCAGGCGCGGGACCACCTCGTGGGCGGCGAAGGTCAGGACCGCCGCCACGTCCGGGCCGTGGCCATCGGCGACGGCGGCCACCGCGGCCGGGTCCCAGCCCGCTTCCTCCATCGCCCGCACCAGGGCGCGGGCCGTCTCCTCGACGGCGTCCGCCGAGGTGCGGGTGGCCGCCGACTCGTCCAGTCCGAGGGCCTCGCGCAGGCCGGGCAGGGCCGTCGTACCGCCCCAGATCTGGCGGGCGCGCAGGATCGCCAGGACCAGGTTGATCCGGGCCTCACCGGTCGGGGCGCCGCCCAGCACGTGCAGGCCGTCGCGGATCTGGGCGTCCTTGACCTCGCACAGCCAGCCGTCGACGTGCAGCAGGAAGTCGTCGAAGCCGTCGTCGTCGGGGCGCTCGGCCAGGCCCAGGTCGTGGTCCAGCTTCGCCGCCTGGATCAGCGTCCAGATCTGCGCCCGGATCGCCGGCAGCTTCGCCGGGTCCATGGAGCTGATCTGCGCGTACTCGTCCAGGTGCTGTTCGAGGCGGGCGATGTCCCCGTACGACTCCGCGCGCGCCATCGGCGGCACCAGGTGGTCGATCAACGTCGCGTGCACCCGGCGCTTGGCCTGGGTGCCCTCGCCCGGGTCGTTGACGAGGAAGGGGTAGATCAGCGGCAGGTCGCCGAGGGCCGCGTCGGGCGCGCAGGACGCGGACAGACCGGCGTTCTTGCCGGGCAGCCACTCCAGGTTGCCGTGCTTGCCCAGGTGGATCATCGCGTCGGCGCCGAAACCACCCTCCTCGACGGAGGCCTGGATCCAGCGGTACGCGGCCAGGTAGTGGTGCGAGGGCGGCAGGTCCGGGTCGTGGTAGATCGCGATCGGGTTCTCGCCGAAGCCGCGCGGCGGCTGGATGAGGATCAGCAGGTTCCCGCGGCGCAGCGCCGCGAGGACGATGTCGCCCTCCGGGTTCGCGGAACGGTCCACGAACATATTGCCCGGGGCCTCGCCCCAGTGCTCCTCCACGCCGCCCCGCAGATCGGCCGGCAGCTCGGCGAACCAGCGCCGGTAGTCGGCGGCCGGGATGCGGACGGGGTTGCGGGCGAGCTGCTCCTCGGTGAGCCAGTCCTGGTCGTGGCCGCCGGCCTCGATCAGGGCGCGGATCAGCTCGTCGCCGTCGCCCGAGACCAGGCCGGGGATCTCGTCGACGGGACCGAAGTCGTAGCCCTCGGCGAGGAGCCGGCGCAGCAGCTCCACGGCGCTGGCCGGGGTGTCGAGCCCGACCGCGTTGCCGATGCGGGAGTGCTTGGTGGGGTACGCGGACAGGACGAGCGCGATCTTCTTGTCGCCGCGCGCGATGTGCCGCAGGCGGGCGTGGCGCACGGCGATGCCGGCGACGCGGGCGGCCCGCTCGGGATCGGCGACGTAGGCGGGCAGGCCGTCCTCGTCGATCTCCTTGAAGGAGAACGGGACGGTGATCAGTCGGCCGTCGAATTCAGGGACGGCGACCTGGGTGGCGGAGTCGAGGGGGGACAGGCCCTCGTCGCTCGCCTCCCAGTTGCCGCGGGAACCGGTCAGGCACAGGGCCTGGAGGATCGGCACGCCGAGGGAGGCGAGGGCGCCCGCGTCCCAGGACTCGTCGTCGCCGCCCGCCGAGGCGGTCGCGGGGCGGGTGCCGCCGGCCGCTAGGACGGTGGTGACGACGGCGTCGACCCCGGCCAGTTCGGCGAGCAGTTCCGGCTCGGGGGTGCGCAGGGAGGAGACGTAGAGCGGCAGCGGACGCGCGCCCTTGGCCTCGATGGCCTCGCACAGGGTGTGCACGAAGGCGGTGTTGCCGCTCATCTGGTGGGCGCGGTAGTAGAGCACCGCGACCCGGGGGCCGTCGACCTGCGACGCCGGGCGCTCCAGGGGGCCCCAGGTGGGGGAGGCGGCGGGCGGCTCGAAGCCGTGGCCGGTGAGGAGCACGGTGTCGGAGAGGAAGCGCGCCAGCTGTTCGAGGTTGGCCGGGCCGCCGTGCGCGAGGTAGCCGTGCGCCTCGGCGGCGATGCCGATCGGGACGGTGGAGGCTTCCATCAGCTGGGCGTCGGGGGCCTGTTCGCCGGTGAGCACCACGACCGGGCGGGTCTGCCCCGGGGCGAGCAGCAGGTCGAGGCCCTCCTGCCAGGCGCGGAGGCCGCCGAGGAGGCGTACGACGACGAGGGTGACGCCGTCGAGGAGCCCGGGGAGGTCGTCCAGGGGAAGGCGGGAGGGGTTCGCGAACCGGTACGGGACGGGTCCGTCCGCGGCGGCGCGAGCGCTCAGCAGATCGGTGTCGGACGTCGACAGCAGCAGGATCATGCGGCGGCAGGCCTTCCTCGGGGTTTCCGCGCCCCGGGCAGTGAGGACGGCGGGAGTTCCTGACTCACCCGGCGGATCGCTCCGCGGGGTTCACAGTGGCGGGACCGCGCCGGAATCGCACCGGGCTTCCTCCCATGTCGCCGTCCTCGGCGATGACGGGCCGAACGGCCCGTCGGAAGGTCATCCTAGGCGGCGAATTCCCTGGCCGGGAGTGGGGGTCGTACCGGACCGGACGGAGCTGCGGCGGGCCCCGCCGCGATCCGCGGGGGCGGGACGGTCGGGGGCGCGGGGCGGGACGGTCGGGGGCGGGACGCTGTGACGTCGGGGCTCTTCCCGCGCCCGTGCCCGCGAAACCCCGGCCGGGGCCGGTTCGGTTCGGTTCGGGGTGGTGCGGTGGTGCGGTGCGGCACCGGGGCGCTCCCGTCGATCCTGCCGGGCGCCGGGCGGGTTCGGGGCGGGCCGGGGCGGGTCCGGTGCACGGGCGGCGGGACGGGCGGCGGGGTGCCGGTGGGGTGCGCCGGTGGGGTGCCGTCGGGTGCGCCGACGGGCTGCCGTCGGGGGCGGGGGTCCTCGCTGGTCCGGGGGGCGGGGGTGGTGACGGCCACAGGTCGGGGCCGCGCAATCGTGGGTATGCTCGCGGCCATGCCCCAGCCCCCCTCCGCCGCGCCGCGGGACGAACCCGTCATACGGGATCGCGGCGACGCCTGCCCGGGCGCGCTGCGCCTGCACGCGGCGGACGACGGGTTCCTGGCCCGGATCCGGATCCCCGGCGGGCTGCTCGACGGGCCGGCCGCGCTGCTGCTCGCGGAGGCCGCCGACCGGCTCGGCGACGGGCACATCGACCTCACCTCGCGCGGCAACGCCCAGCTGCGCGGACTCGGCGCGAGCTGCGGCGGCGAACTGGAGGCGGTCCTCGCGCGGGCCGGGCTGCTGCCGGCGCCCACGCACGAACGGGTCCGCAACGTCGTCGCCTCGCCGCTGACCGGCCTCGACCGCGCGGGCCTGCCCGACGTGTCCGCCTGGGTCGCCGAGCTGGACCGGCTGCTGTGCGCGAGCCCGGCGGCGGCCGAACTGTCGGGGCGCTTCCTCTTCGCCCTCGACGACGGCCGCGGCGACGTCGCCGCCCTCGACGGCGACATCACCCTCGCCGCCCACGGGACCGGCGGGGCCCTGCTGTGGACGAGCGGCGCCCGCCGGGGGGTCGTCGTCGCGGCCTCCGACGCGCCCCGCGCGGCCCTCGCCGCCGCCCTGTACTTCCTCGACTCCGTCCGCGCCGCCGGCACCCGCGCCTGGCGGGTCGGCGAGCTGCCCCCCGAACATGCCTTGGATGTAACGGAGTTGGCCCGTCGGGTGGGTCGAGGGGGCGAAGTGGCGGACGTACCGCGCCGCCCGCCCGCACCCGCCCCCACCCCCGCGCTCGGCCCGATCGCCGGCGTCCCCGGCGGGACCGTCGCCCTCAGCGTCCTCGCCCCCCTCGGCCGGCTGAGCACCGCCCAGTGGTCGCGGTTGGCCGGCCTCACCGGCCGGATGCGGCTGACGCCCTGGCGCGGGATCGTCGTCCCCGGCCTGCCCGCCGAAGCCGCCCCGCGCGCCCTCGCGGACCTCGCCGCCGCAGGGCTCGTCACCTCCGCCGAAGACCCCTGGCGGTCCGTCACCGCCTGTACGGGACAGCCCGGTTGCGCCAAGTCCCGCGCCGACGTGCGCGCCGACGCGCGGGCCGTCGTCGAGCGGTCCGCCGGGGAACTCCCCGTGCACTGGTCCGGCTGCGAACGGCGCTGCGGTCATCCGCGCGGCGCCGCCTGGGTGGACCTCGTGGCGACCCCGGACGGCTACGCGCTCACCGCGCCGGGCCGGACCCCGGCGACGACCCCCCGTAAGGACCTCGCGGCACTGGCGGACGCCCTCCGCGCCGCACGCACCACACCCGCAACAGACCCGTCGCAGTGAAGAAATGAGCGAGTACACCGTGTTCGAGTACGAGAAGGACGGCGCCGCGATCTACCGCCAGTCCTTTGCCACGATCCGCGCCGAGGCGGACCTCTCCGGGCTGCCCGCCTCCGTCGCCCAGGTCGCGGTGCGCATGATTCACGCCTGTGGGATGACCGATCTCCCCCGGGACCTCGGCTACACCCCCGAGGTGGTCCTGCGGGCCCGCGCCGCCCTCCGGGCCGGCGCGCCGATCCTGTGCGACGTACAGATGGTCGCCAGCGGGGTGACCCGCAAGAGGCTGCCCGCCGACAACGAGGTGATCTGCACCCTCTCCGACCCGGCCGTGCCCGCGCTCGCCGCGAAGATGGGCACCACCCGAAGCGCCGCCGCCCTCGAAGTCTGGCGCGACCGGGGCCTGTTGGAGGGTGCGGTGATCGCCGTCGGCAACGCGCCCACCGCGCTGTTCCGACTGCTGGAGATGATCGAGGAGGGCGCCCCGCGCCCGGCCGCCGTCATCGGCGTGCCCGTCGGCTTCATCGGGGCCGCCGAGTCCAAGGACGCCCTCGCCGCGCACTCCTCCGGCCTCGACCACCTGATCGTGCGCGGCCGGCGCGGCGGCAGCGCCATCGCCGCCGCCGCCGTCAACGCGATCGCGAGCGAGGAAGAATGAGCACCGGAAAGCTGTACGGCGTCGGGCTCGGCCCCGGCGACCCGTCCCTGATGACCCTGCGGGCCGTCGAGGTGATCGCCGAGGCCGACGTCGTGGCCTACCACAGCGCCCGCCACGGCCGGTCCATCGCCCGGTCCATCGCCGCGAAGCACCTGCGCTCCGACCACGTCGAGGAACCGTTGGTCTACCCGGTCACCACCGAGACCACCGACCACCCCGGCGGCTACCAGGGCGCGATGGAGGAGTTCTACGAGGCCTCCGCCGCCCGGCTCGCCGCCCACCTGGACGCCGGCCGCACCGTCGCCGTGCTCGCGGAGGGCGACCCGCTCTTCTACGGCTCGTACATGCACATGCACAAGCGCCTCGCGGACCGCTACGAGGCCGAGGTGATCCCCGGCGTCACCTCCGTGAGCGCCGCCGCCGCCCGCCTCGGCACCCCGCTGGTCGAAGGCGAGGAGGTGCTGACGATCCTGCCCGGCACCCTGTCCGAGGAGGAACTGACCGCCCGCCTCGCCGCCACCGACTCGGCCGTCGTCATGAAGCTCGGCCGCACCTTCCCCACCGTGCGGCGCGCGATGGAGCGCAGCGGACGGCTCGCCGAGGCCCGCTACGTGGAGCGCGCCACGATGGAGGGGGAGCGCACCGGGGTCCTCGCCGACACGGACCCGGACTCGGTGCCGTACTTCGCCGTCGCCGTGGTGCCCAGCCGGATCGGGAACCCGGGCAGCGTGCCGTCCGGCCCCGGCGAGGTCGCGGTCGTCGGCACCGGGCCGGCCGGTCCCCTCTGGCTGACCGCCGAGACCCGGCGGGCCCTGGCCGACGCCGAGGTGCTGGTCGGCTACACCACCTACCTGGACCGGGTGCCGGTCAGGCCGGGCCAGGTGCGCCACGGCTCCGACAACAAGGTCGAGTCCGAGCGGGCCGAGTTCGCCCTCGACCTCGCCCGGCGCGGCAAGCGGGTCGTCGTGGTCTCCGGCGGGGACCCCGGGGTCTTCGCCATGGCCACCGCCGTCCTGGAGGTCGCGGCCCAGCCCGACTACGCGGACGTACCCGTACGGGTGCTCGCCGGCGTGACGGCGGCCAACGCGGCGGCCGCCGCGGCCGGGGCCCCGCTGGGCCACGACTACGCCACCGTCTCGCTGTCCGACCGGCTCAAGCCGTGGGAGGTCATCGCGGAGCGGCTGCGCGCCGCGGCCGCCGCCGACCTGGTGCTCGCCCTCTACAACCCCGGTTCGCGCACCCGGACCTGGCAGGTGGCGCGGGCCAAGGAGCTGCTGCTGGAGCTGCGTTCGCCGCTGACCCCGGTGGTCGTGGCGCGGGACGTGGGCGGCCCGGAGCAGTCGGTGCGGATCCTCACGCTGGCCGAACTGGAGCCGGCCGAGGTGGACATGCGGACCATCCTGCTGATCGGATCCTCGCAGACCCAGGTCACCGAGCGGGCCGACGGCTCGCGCGTGACGTGGACCCCGCGCCGCTACGCGTGAGCGCCACCCGGGACCGGACCCGGCCGCTCATCGGCCCGGTCCGGCCCCGGACAGCGATGCCCGGGCCGGGGATCGATCCGGACACCGGCTCCTGTTCAGCCCTGGCAGCCCGAGAGTTGGTCCGTACAGCCCTGGACGCTCTTCGGGTCGAGGGTGAGCAACTGCCAGGACAGCACGCCGAGCGGCGGCGAATCGTCCTTCGCCGGGGGCTCGACGCGCGCCGTGAGCGCGCCGCCGGCGGGGAAATTGATCCGGGTGACCTCCCCGGCGGTGCACGCCACGTCGAACGAGCGGTCGCCGGCCCCGCCGTCCCGTGACAGAACGAGACTGACCCGGGGGCTCTCCTCGCTGTCACAGGCGATGTCGAAGCGGTACTGGCTCTCCCCGCCGGTCTCCAGGGTCTTGTTCAGCCCCGAGGCGAGGAACCCCGTCCCCCGCTGGGTCACGCGGCCACCGTTGCCGGTGTCCTCACCGAGGCTCTTGTCGGCCCGCTGG
Source organism: Streptomyces sp. NPDC088097 (assembly GCF_044741845.1). NCBI lineage: Bacteria > Bacillati > Actinomycetota > Actinomycetes > Kitasatosporales > Streptomycetaceae > Streptomyces > Streptomyces sp. NPDC088097. The sequence goes on along the minus strand of NZ_JBIUTJ010000004.1, from coordinate 407,803 downwards.
AGTGCGTCGTCCGGCTCCCATCCCCTGGGCTCCCCTTTCTCGCCGCACCCGGTGAGCAGGGTCGCGGCGGCGAGGAGCAGGGCGAGGGAGTGACGTATCCGCATTCCCTCAGCCTAGAGGGTGGGCGAACGCACCGGGAGCGGCCGGGACGTGGCCGCGACGGGGCGGCCGGCCGACCTGCCGCGCCGTCAGTGCGGCGCGCGCCCGCCCGCGTCCGGCCGGTCGTCGGCGCGGAGCCAGGCGAGGGCCTCCTCCACCGAGCCCGCCCGGGCCACTGCCTCCGGGACCGGTGGGCGTCGTACGACCAGGACCGGGACGCCGGCCTCGCGGGCGGCCGTCAGTTTGGGGGCGGTGGCCCCGCCGCCGCTGTCCTTGGTGACCAGCAGGTCGATCCGGTGCCGCGCGAGCAGCTCCCGCTCCCCGTCCAGGGTGAACGGCCCCCGCTCCAGCAGCACTTCCAGGCGGGGCGGCACGGGCGCCTGTGGCGGATCCACCGAACGGACCAGGAACCAGGGCTCGGTGAGGTGTGCGAAGGCGTGCAGGCCCGTCCGCCCGGTGGTGAGGAAGACCCGCTCGCGGCCCGCCCCCGGCAGCAGCGAGGCCGCCCCGGCGAGGGAGTCGGTGAAGGTCCAGTCGTCGCCCGGACCCGGACTCCAACCGGGCCGCCGCAGCGCCAGCAGGGGTACGCCCGTCAGCGCCTCGGCCTCGGCGGCGTGGAAGCTCATCCGCTCCGCGAAGGGATGGGTGGCGTCGACGACCCGGGTCACATCGTGGGCGACGATCCAGCCGGCGAGTCCGGCCACCCCGCCGAAGCCGCCGATCCGGACCTCGCCCGGCGGCAGCACCGGGGAACTCACTCGTCCGGCAAGGGAGTTCGTCACCCGGTACGCGGGATCGCCGGCCAGCGCCTCCGCCAGACTTCGGGCCTCCGTCGTGCCGCCCAGGATCAGGACGTGCTCGCGCGTCAGGTCGGCGGGCTCGTACGGAGGGCCGCCGGGGCGGTCCGCCGGGCCGGGTGGATCAGCAGACATGCCGGTCGCGCTCGGGGGAGTACAGGTGGCTGTCGGGGAACTGCTCCGCGCCCAGGGTCTGGCCCACGATGATCACGGCGGTGCGCACCAGACCCGCCTCCTTCACCCGCGGCGCGATGTCGGCCAGCGTGCCGCGCAGGATCAGCTCGTCGGGGCGGCTGGCCATCGCCACGACCGCCACCGGGCACGCGGCGCCGTAGTGCGGCAGCAGCTCCTCCACCACCCGGTCCACGTACCGGGTGGCCAGGTGCAGCACCAGCAGCGCGCCGCTGCGGCCGAGCGTGGCCAGGTCCTCGCCGGGCGGCATCGGCGTGGCCTGCTGGGAGATCCGGGTCAGGATCACGGTCTGGCCGACGGTGGGGACGGTCAGCTCCCGCTTGAGGGCGGCGGCCGCCGCGGCGAAGGCCGGGACGCCCGGGACCACCTCGTAGGGGATGCCGGCGCTGTCCAGGCGCCGCATCTGCTCCGCGACGGCGCTGAAGACGGAGGGGTCGCCGGAGTGCAGCCGGGCCACGTCGAGCCCCGCCCCGTGGGCCCGTACGAACTCCGCGACGATCTCGTCCAGGTTCAGCCCCGAGGTGTCCACGAGGCGGGCGCCGGCCGGACATTCGGCGAGCAGCTCGGTCGGGACGAGGCTGCCCGCGTAGAGGCAGACGGGGGCGGCGGCCAGGGTCCGGGCACCGCGCACCGTGATCAGGTCGGCGGCGCCGGGGCCCGCTCCGATGAAGTACACGGTCATGTCGTCTGATCCTTCTCGTTCGAGGCGGTGGCGGCCGGCTTGGTGACCGACCACTGGGTGACGGGCATCGCCGGACGCCAGCCCGTGAAGCCGCCCACCGGCACGGCGTGCGACACGGCCAGCTTCACCAGTTCCCCGCCGTACAGGCGGTGGCGCGCCCCGAGGACGGCCTCCGACTCCAGGGTGACGGTGTTGACGACCAGCCGGCCGCCGGGCGTCAGCGCGGCCCACGCCGCGTCCAGCAGGCCGGGCGCCGTCAGCCCGCCGCCGATGAACACCGCGTCGGGCGCGGGAAGCCCCGCCAGGGCGTCCGGGGCCGCTCCGACGACCACGCGCAGGCCGGGCACACCGAGCGCGTCCGCGTTGCGTCCGATGCGCGCGGCCCGCTCCGGGACGCGCTCCACGGCCACCGCACGGCAGGAGGGGTGCGTACGCATCCACTCGATGCCGATCGAGCCGGAGCCGCCGCCGATGTCCCACAGCAGCTCGCCGGGGGCCGGCGCCAGCGCGCACAGGGTCGCGGCGCGCACGTGCCGTTTCGTGAGCTGGCCGTCGTGCTCGTACGCCGTGTCGGGCAGACCGGGGGTGGCGCCGAGCCGGGGCGCGGGGTGGGCGGGGTCGCGGCGGCAGTCGACGGCGACCACGTTGAGGGGGTCGCCCGGTGGGCGCTCCCAGTGCGCGGCCGTGCCCTCGTACGCGTCCTCGCGCTCGGAGCCGAGCTGTTCGAGCACCCGCATCCGGCTCGGGCCGAAGCCCCGCTCCCGCAACAGGGCGGCGATCTCGGCGGGGCTCCCGGCTCCGGCGCTCAGCACGAGCACCCGCCGCCCCTCGTGCAGGGCCGCCGCGAGCCGGGCCACCGGCCGGCCGACCACGGTGACGACCTCGGTGTCCTCCACGGGCCAGCCCAGGCGGGCGCACGCGTAGGAGACGGAGGAGGGGTGCGGGTGGACGTGCAAGGCGTCCGGGCCCAGCTCCTCGCAGAGGGCGCGGCCGATCCCGTAGAACATGGGGTCACCGCTGGCCAGCACCGCGATCCGGCGCCCGGCGTGTTCGGCGGCCAGCTTCGGCACGGCGGGGCGCAGCGGGCTGGGCCAGGCGACCCGCTCCCCGGCGCACTCCTCGGCCGGCAGTAGGTCCAGCTGCCGGGGGCCGCCGATCAGCACCTCGGCCGAGGCCAGCGCGGCGCGCGCGCCGGCGGAGAGCCCGGCCCAGCCGTCGGCGCCGAGGCCGACGACCGTCACGGGGGTGGGGGGTGCTGCGGGGCTCACTGCGCGGTACCTCGGGAGGAAGGGAGCGGGCCGGCCGGGGGCGGTCCTGGGGCCTGTGGGTGGACCCGCAGCCTACTGGCCTGCCACTCCTCCCGGGCGACCGCCCCCGCGAGGTCCGGGCGACCGCCCCGCGCGGTGCGGGCCGCCGTCCCCGCTCCTCCCGGCCGCCCGCCCCGGGGCCGGGGGAGCGCGGGCGGCGGCGTAGCCTGGCCGCGCCCGACGAGGCCGTCGTGAAGGAGTCGAGATGCCCGGCTGGAGCGCCACCCAGATCCCCGACCAGAGCGGCCGGACCGCCGTAGTGACCGGAGCCAACAGCGGGATCGGCCTCGCCGCCGCCCGCGAGCTGGCCCGGCGCGGGGCCGCCGTCACCCTGGCCTGCCGCAGCGCCGCCCGGGGCCGGGCCGCGGTGAACCGGCTGCGCACCGAAGTGCCGGGAGCGGAGGTGGAGTTCGCCGAGCTGGACCTGGCCGACCTCGGCTCGGTACGGGAGTTCGCGCAGGCGTACGGGCGGCGCCGGCCCACCCTGGACCTCCTCGTCAACAACGCCGGCGTGATGGCGCTGCCCTACGGGCGCACCGTCGACGGGTTCGAGACCCAGTTCGGCGTCAACCACCTCGGCCACTTCGCGCTCACCGGCCTGCTCCTGCCCCGGCTGCGGGCCGCCGCCCCCGGGGCCCGGATCGTCAACGTCTCCAGCGGCTTCCACGTGCTGGGCCGGCTCGGCCCCGAGGAACTCGCCGACCCCGCCCGGCTCGTGGGGGGCGCCGACGGATACCACCGCTGGACCGCCTACGGCCGCTCCAAGACCGCCAACCTGCTCTTCACCCACGAGCTGGGCCGCCGCTTCGCCGCCGCCGGCTCCACGATCACCGCCGCCGCCGCGCACCCCGGCTACGCCTCCACCAACCTCCACGCCGGAGCCTCCGGCATGGAGGGCCGCACGCTCGGCTCCCGGGCCATGGCGTTCGGCAACTCCGTCCTCGCCCAGCCCGCCGCCTCGGGGGCCCTGCCCACCCTCTACGCGGCCACCGCGCCCGGGGTGGAGCAGAACGCGTTCCTCGGGCCGAGGCTCGGCTGGCGCGGGGCGCCCGCACCGTCCTGGCGGGCGAAATGGACCCTGGACGACAAGTCCGGCGAACGGCTCTGGGCCGCCTCCGAGAAGCTCACGGGAGTCTCGTACGCATCCCTACCGCGCTGACCGCGCGGGGGTTAGCTTGCTACTCGCCGGTGGCTACCCGCCGGTCACTTGAGGTCGTCGAGCCGCAACCCCCACGGGAGAGCCATGCGTCGATCAGCCCTGCCCGCCCGCCCGTTCACCCCCCTTTCCCCGCCGCGCCCGTCCCCGCTCCGCGCCCTCTTCCCCGCCCTGCTCCCGGCCCTGCTCCTGGCCCTGTGCGCCGCCCTCGTCACCGCTCCCACGGCGGCGCGGGCCGACACCGCCGGCGCCCCCGGCGCGCGGCACCGTACGCCGGTGGTCCTCGTCCACGGGTTCGGGGACACCGCCGCCTCCCTCGACGGCCTGGAGGACCACCTCCGGGCCCGGGGTTGGCTCGCCTCCGACCTCGCCGAGTTCGGCTACGACTGGGCCGCGACCAACGACTCCAACGCAGGCCGCTTCGCCGACTTCCTCACCGAACGCTTCGGCGCCGACCGGCCCGTCAACGTGGTCGCGCACAGCATGGGCTCCTTGTTGACCCGCAAGTTCCTCAAGGACGGCGGAAGTTCGCGGGTCCGCGCCTGGGTCTCGCTCGGCGGACCCAACCACGGCGCGGGCGACGCCGCCCCCTGCGGCCCCTTCGGCGCCTTCTGTGACATCCATGCCGCCTCCCTCGCCGAGATGGCCCCCGGCAGCGCCTTCCTGACCTCCCTCAACGCGGGCGACGAAACCCCCGGCGCCACCCGCTACACCACCTTCGCCTCCGCCTGCGACGAGCAGATCCCGCCGGGCGACGACCGCGCCCCGCGCTCCACCGCGCTCGCCGGAGCCGTCAACCACCTCCTGCCCGTCGGGGACAGCGGCTGCCCCTCCCACTACGGGCTGCTGTCCAACGACTGGGTCCGCGCCCGCATCGTCGAGGAGTTCTCCCTCGACCCCAGCACCCCGGCCGAGCTCAAGACCGGGCCGTTCCGGATCACCGTGAACGAGGCCCGCTTCACCTCCACCGGCGAGAGCGCCCCCGAGCTGTACGACGGCCTCACCCTCACCACCGACGGGGCCGCCCGCCCGCTGTGGCACCGCGACCGCGACGGCGCGACCGCCTTCCCCGCCCACGACCCCTGGTTCGGCCTGGACGACTCGACCCGCAGCCGCACCTTCACCACCGGCGCCACCGTCACCGCCTACCTCACCGACGCCGATCACACCGCCGGGAACAACGACGACGTGATGGCGGCGGGCCGCGTGCACTGGGACCCGTCCCTGGGCTTCGGGCGGTTCACCGCCCGCATGCGCGGAGTGGACGGCGGCGAGGCCTCGGTGACCTACACCGTGACCCCGGCCTCGGGCGTCCCGGCCTGCCGGCTGCGGGTGGACGGCGCGGAGCTGACGTACTTCGACGACGGAACCACCCGCCCCGCGCTCTACGGGGACCTCTCGGTCGGCGCCGACCCCGCCGCGCCCGGCGCCCGCACCGCCGTCTGGACGCGCTCCGGATCCGACCCCTCGACCTTCCCCAACAAGGGCGCCCGCAGCAACCCCGACCCCTACTTCCACCAGCGGGTCGGCGACGGGACGGGCTACGGACCGGGTCCGTTCGAGGTGTCCGCGTTTCTCTGGGACCACGACGCCTCCTCCGCCGACGACCTCGCGGCCCGGGGCACGGCGGCCTGGGACCCGTACACGGACCGACCGGGCACCCGGACGACGGAGTTCCGCGGGGACGACGACGGCCTGGTGAAGGTCACCTGGACCGTCCTCTGCCCCTGACCCGGGCCCTTCGGAGCCCGTCCGCCCCGGGGCGCGCCCCCGGTCGCCCCCGTCCGCCCCGCCGCGCCTCCGTCCGCCCCGGGCGACCCCTGACCGGGGCGGCGGACGGGGCGGACACTCGACGGCATGGACGACACTCCGGACAACCACCCAGAAACCGCACGACCCGCCCCCCGGGACCACGCCGTGGTCCTGGGGGCCGGCATCGCGGGGCTGCTCGCGGCGCGGGTCCTCGCGGAGCGCTTCGCCCGGGTCACCGTCGTGGAGCGCGACGAACTCCCCGAGGACGGGCCGCGGTTCAGGCCCGGCGTCCCGCAGTCCCGGCACGTGCACATCCTGTGGTCCCGGGGCATCGAGGCGCTGGAGCGGCTACTGCCCGGCATCACGGCGGAGTTGACGGCCGGCGGCTCCGCGCTGCTGGAGTCCCCGCGCGACTTCCTCTGGCTGAGCCCCGCCGACTGGTTCGGGTCGGTCCCCGGCGCCCGGGTGCTGGTCGGCGCCCGCGAGACCGTCGACTGGACCGTCCGCCGGGCCGTGCTGCGCGACCCCCGGATCCGGATCCTGGGCGGCACCCTCGCCACGGGACTCCTCCCAGGGCCCGACGGGAACCGGTCCGTGGCCGGCGTGACCCTGCGCGAGGGCGACCCGATCACCGCCGCGCTGGTGGTCGACGCCACCGGCCGCGGCTCCAAGACCCCCGCCTGGTTGGCCGCGCTCGGCCACCCCGTCCCCGAGACCACCCGCTACGACTCCCACCTCGCCTACTCCAGCCGCACCTACGCCGTCCCCGCCGACGCCGACAGGCGCTGGCACGGCGTCTACGTCCAGGGCCGCCCGGACAGCCCGCGCGGGGGCGTGCTGGTGCCGTTGGACGGGGACCGCTGGCTGGTGACCCTGATCGGCAACGGCGAGCACGCGCCGCCCACCAAGGACCCCGCGTTCCTGGAGTTCGCCCGAGGCCTGCGCAGCCCCGCCCTCCACGACGCCCTGCGCGGGGCGGAGCCGCTCTCGGACCCCGTCGGGTTCCGCGGCACCGCCAACGAGTGGCACCACTACGAGCGCATGGACCGCCGGCCCGACGGCCTCGTCGTCCTCGGGGACGCCGCCTGCCGCTTCAACCCGGTCTACGGACACGGCATGACCGTCGCCGCCCTCGGTGCCGAGGCCCTGGACGAGGCGCTCGCCGGGCTGGACGCCGAGCGGATCCCGGCCGCCGCCCGGCGCGTGCAACGACGTATCGCCGAGGCCGCCTCCGTCGCCTGGCAGATCGCCACCAGCGAGGACCTCCGCTACCCCGGCACCGAGGGACCGCCGCCCGACCGCGCCACGCGGTTCCTCCAGGGCTACATGTCCCGGGTGATGGTCGGGGCCAACACCGACCCGGAGATCTGCGCGCGGTTCTTCGGCGTCCTCTCGCTGTCCGCCCCGCCGAACACCCTCCTCACCCCCTGGACGGTGCTGCGCGTGCTGTCCAAGTGGCGCCTGCCGACGGCCCCGCCGACCGAGGATTACCCGCCCCACCACGCGGCCCCGCCACGGGTCAGCCCCTGACGGCCCGCTCGTACAGGGCGCGGGCGTCCTCGCCGAACCGACTGCTGTACGAGGTCACCTCGTCCCCGCCCCCGTCGCGACCGCCTATCACCCCGATCAGGGTTCCCGCCGCGCTCAGGACGGGGCCGCCACTGGTCCCGTTGGGCACGTCCGCGCAGTCCAGCCGCAGCTGCGTGGGTCCGGCGGCTTCGGCGGTGTTGGCGCAGCCCAGGGGCTCCTCCGAGTCGTTCGGGTAGCCCACCAGGCGGGCCCGCTCCGGCAGGGCGGCGCGGATCCCGAGGGGATGTGCCCCCGTCAGCTCCTCCAACCGCGGCCCGGGCTCCCCTTCCGGCCCGGAGCGGCGCACCCGGATGAAGGCCACGTCGTGGTCGGGGTCGGAGGACTCCACCCAGCGCGGGTCCACCTCGATGCGGGTCGGCACCCAGACGCCGTAGGGGGCGGAGCCGTCCCGATAGCCGGGGACGAAGGCGAGGTTGGTGCGGAAGCCGCCCGCGTACACGCAGTGCGCGGCGGTGACGATCAGGTCCCCGCCGGGGGAGTGGACCACACTGCCCGAGCAGTGGTGGTCGCCGTCCCAGTCCGCGCCGGGGGAGAACAGCGCCCCTATCGCCGGCTCGGTCGGCGCGACCACGGCCTCCAGCGGTTCGGAGGGCCGCCACTCGCCCCGGGCCCGGGGCGCCAGGGCCCCGACCGGCGGAGCGGCCCGGGTCAGCCCCTCCAGGGCGGCGCCCGAGGCGTCGGCGAGCGCCGCGTCCTGGACGTACCGCCCGAGCACCGGGTCCCCGTCCGCGAGCGGGCCGAACAGGCGCGGCCAGAGCAGCCCCACCCCGGCCGCGAGCGCCGCGCAGCAGACGGCGACGAGCACACCGACCCGCGCGCCCCGCCGCCGTCTCACCGCACCACCGGACACGGCGCGCACGCGCTCGTGAGGAACATCGGCTCTCCCTTGGGAGGTTGGGGGACGTGTGGTGCCGGGACGTCGAGTCCGCGCGGTCGGTGCCTGATCACCTTGGTCAGGGTGCCTTCGGGTGCTGGAGCCCGGCCAGGAGCAGGGCGATGAGTTTGCGCGGGTCGCAGCGGGGGTCGGGGGCCAGGCAGAGGTTGCCGATGCCGCGCATCAGCTCGTAGGGCTCGATGGCGGGTCGGATCTCGCCCGCGGCGACGGCGGCGTCGAGGAGCTGTCCGGCGACGGGGAGCAGGCGGTCGATGAAGTGGGTGTGCAGGGTGGCGTAGCCGCTGCTGGTCGGCTGCACGGTGTCGGCGAGGCCGTGTTTGGTGACCAGGAAGTCGACGAACAGGTCGATCCATTGGCGTAGGGCCGTCAGCGGCGATTCGGATTCGGCCAGCAGGCGGGGTCCGGCGTCGGCACATTCCTCGACCTGGTGGCGGAAGACGGCCACGACGAGGTCGGCGCGCGTGGGGAAGTGGCGGTAGAGCGTGCCCATGCCGACTCCCGCCCGTGCCGCGACCTCCCGGACGGGCGCGTCGACGCCGGAGGTCACGAACACCTCCGCGGCGGCGGCGAGCAGCTTCTCCTCGTTGCGCGCCACATCGGCCCGCTTGGTCGCGGCCGGGGCTTTTCCGGGCCGTTCCGTACCGGGCACAGGTCCCCCGTCTCCCACGACCGCCGCCACGGCGGGGCGTGTCCGATTGCGAAGCGGAGCGCTGTTCCGTATCGTCGGCGGAGCAACGTTCCGTTTTGCATCCAGTCTAGCCGCGTCGCCCCGCGGGACGCGCGGCGGACCCCCTGAAGGGAATGGCACACCATGGCCGAGTGGACTTCCGTCGCCGACACCCACCTCAACCCGTCCGCCCCGCCCGTGATGTCGGTCAGCCCCGTCACGCTGGCGGTCCCCGGACGCCCGCTGGACCTCGAAGTGCGCGTCTCCGCGCCCGTCACCGGCACCGATCTGCCGGTCATCCTCCTGTCGCACGGCCACGGCGCGGCCTACGGCCTCTCCTCCTCCGACGGATACCTCCCCCTCGCCAAGGTCTGGGCGGCCCGCGGCTTCGTCGTGATCCAGCCCAACCACCTCAGCGCCCCCCGGCTCGGCCGTCAGGTCGGCGACAAGCCCGGAGCGCCCTACTTCTGGCGCTCCCGCACTCAGGACATGAGCGCGATCATCGACCGCCTCGCCGAGATCGAGCAGGCCGTCCCGCAGCTCGCCGGACGCGTGGACCGGAGCAAGATCGCCGTGGCCGGACACTCCCTGGGCGCCTTCACCGCGGAACTCCTCCTCGGCGCCAAGGTCACCGACCCCGACACGGGGGAAGAGGTCAACGCGCTCGACGCCCGCATCACCCAGGGCGTGGTCCTCTGCGGCATCGGCCGGGGCGGTGACACCTTCAACGGGTTCATGGCCGAGTACATGCCGGTGTTCCGCACCACCGACCTCACCACCATGACCACCCCCGCACTCGTCGTCGCCGGCGACAAGGACGACTCTCGGCACTGGACGACCATGGGACCGGACTGGCACGCCGACCCCTACCACCTCGCCCCCGGCCCCAAGGCCCTGCTCACCGTCTTCGACGGCGAACACCTCCTGGGCGGCATCCAGGGCTTCGACAGCACCGAGACCACGGACGAGAGCCCCGACCGCGTCGCCGTGGTCGCCGAACTCGCCGCCGCCTACCTCCGCACCGCCTTCAATCCGGCCGACGACGCCTGGCAGACGGCGCGGGACGCGCTGACCACCGGACCCGACGCCTACGGACGCGTCGAATCCAAGTAGTCCCGAGGCCGGGGTGATCCCGAGGCCCACCGGATTCCGAGGCGCCACCCCGGCCCCCGCCCCCGGCCCCCGGCGCCCCATCGACCCGGACCGGCGGTATCAGGCCACGCTGCCCGCCGGTCATCCGGAGTCCTTTCCGAGTCCATCCAACTCCCTTAGTCTCGCGGCGATTTGAATGCCACGAGCCAATGGGAGTCGGACGCATGAGCACGCGACACCGGACGATGGGCGCGGCGGTCGCCGCCCTGACCGCCCTCACCCTGGCCCTCACCCTGGGCACGGCCCCCGCGGGCGCGACGGGCCCGGCCGCCGGCGCGGCGGACCTGCCGTACGCGGGTTCCACCGGGGTGGGGGTGCACAACGCCTACGAGAAGGCCAAGTTCCCCTACTTCGCCGACGCCCTGGACTCCGGCGCGGCCATGCTCGAACTCGACGTGTGGACCAACTTCTTCGGCAGCTCCTGGCGGGTCGCCCACGACAACCCCTTCGGCAACAACAGCAACTGCGAGAACGCCACGAGCCCCGCGCAATTGCGGACCAAGTCCCGCGACCAGAACCTCGCGGGCTGCCTCTCCGACATCCGCAGCTGGCACGACGCCCACCCGGGACACCGCCCGATCGTCCTCAAGATGGAGCTCAAGGACGGCTTCGCCGCCAACCTCGGACGCGGCCCCGCCGAGCTCGACGCCCTGCTGGACTCCAAGCTCGGCGACGCCCTCTACCGGCCCGGGCAACTGGCCGCCGGTCACCCCGACCTGGACGCGGCCGCCCGCGCCGGGGCCTGGCCGGCCCGCTCCGCGATGGCCGGGAAGTTCCTCGTCGAGCTGATCCCCGGCACGCTGGAGGAGGGCAACGCGGCCGACAAGCTGTGGACCGACCGGGAGTACGCCGAACACCTGCGCTCCCTGGCCGCCTCGGGGCGCCTCGACCGGGCCGCGGCCTTCCCCGCCGTGCACCGCGCCGAGGCCGGCGACCCGCGCGCCCGTTACGCGGACGCCTCCCTGCGGCCCTGGTTCGTGGTCTTCGACGGGGACGCGAGCGCCTACGCCTCCGGCTCCATCGACACGGCCTGGTACGACCGCAACCACTACCTCCTGATCGCCACCGACGCCCACGGCGTCGCCCCCGCCATCGACTCCGTCCACCCCACCGAGGAGCAGGCGCGGGCCCGCCTCGCCCTGATGGCCTCCCACCACGCCTCGATCGCCTCCTCGGACTGGTACCCGCTCCCGGCGGTCCTCGCCTCGGTCCTCCCGCGCGGCTGAGCGCGCCGACGGCGTCAGCCCGTCCGCAGGGCCACCGCCGCGCAGTGCCCCCGCGGAGCCCGGACGTCCGAGACCTTCCAGTCCGGGGGATCGCTCGGGCGGGGACCCGACCCCACGTAGTCGGCGGCCGGGTCCCCCGAGAGGCCGACGCCCAGCCCCTTGAGGTAGGCCTCCTTGCGGGTCCACACCCGGGTGAAGGCCAAGGGTCGTTCGACGGCCGGGAGCAGGGCGATCTCGGCCGCCTCCCCCGGGTGCAGGACGTCGGCGGTGTCGGCGATCACGTCCGGCCGGATCAGCTCCTCCACGTCCGCCCCGACCGGGGCCGTCGCGAAGGCCAGCAGGCTGATCCCGGTGCAGTGCGAGAGCGAGAAGTGCAGGGCCCCGCCCGGCAGTACGGGGCGCCCGTGCGGTTCCTCGCAGTGCGAGCACGGAGCCCGCTCGACGACCACCTCGCGCGGGGCCGTCCCCAGGTAGGCCCCGAGCAGTCGGCGCAGGGCCACGTGGGCGCAGACGTAGCTGTCCCGGTCGGCGGCGAGGGCGAACTCCGCCGCGCGCACCAGCTCCTGGGCGTCCAGCGTGCCCGGCGCGTGCCGGGCCGCCTGCACCCGGTGCGCGGTGGTGTCCACCAGCCACAGCTCCGGACCGGCGCCCAGCGGGAGGACCAGGGTCGGCGCGGCCTGTGGGTCCAGCTCCCGCGGCAGGAGCAGCCCTTCGGCGAGCAGGCCCACCCCGGCCCCGCTCACACCGCGGCCGGGACGGGCGACTCCGTCACGGCCGGCTCCACGGCGTCGACCCGCTCCGGCTGGCGCAGGGCCATGACCGCGGCGACCGGGGAGACGAAGGCGATGGCCCCGCACAGGAGCCAGGTGGTCTGGATGCCGAGGACCAGGGAGAGGGAGCTGAAGACGGCGATCGACAGGGGCGCCGTACCGATCCCGGCGAGCGACAGCGTGGACATCGCCGCGCCCATCCGGTCCTCGGGGGCCGACTGCTGGTAGAGGGTCACGATGGCCGGGCCGTTGAGGCCCGACAGCAGTCCGACGCCGGCCGCGACGACGGTGAGCGAGGTCACCGAGGGCATCAGCGCCATCACCAGGATCCCGGCGGCCAGGCCGATGCCGGTCACGACGAGGCGTACGAACATCGGGATGCGGTGCGCGAGGGCCGCGCCCACCGCGCTGGAGCCGAGCGCGCCCACGCTGAAGGCGGCGAGCACGATGCCCACCGCGCTCACACCCCAGCCGCGTTCGGAGACCAGGAGGGGCAGGGCGACCTCGGCGGGCCAGCTGAAGGCCAGGTCCAGGCAGAGCGCGGCGATGAACATCCAGCGCAGCCGCGGGTTCTGGGCCAGTAGGCGGAAGCCGTCACCGGAGCGCTTGACGAGGGAGACGCCGGGCTCGGGCTCGGGCCGGACGAACCCGTGGGTGACGTGCAGCAGGCAGCCGAACCAGAGGGCGCCGCTCACCGCGCCGACGACGAGGGCCACCCACAGTTCGCCGACGGTGATCAGGAAGGCGCCGGCCGGGGCGCCGAGGATCGGGGCCACCCGCAGGACCATCGCGTAGAGGGAGTTGGCGCGGGCCAGTTGCTCCCCCCGGGCGAACATGGGCAGGAGCACCCCGGAGGCCGGGCCGGCCAGGCCGAGCAGGATCCCCTCGATCAGGGCGATCACCACCAGCGGCCACAGGGAGTGGGCGCCCGCGGTGACCACGGCTCCGACGGTGAGCAGGACGACCCGGGCGGCGGTGGTGCGCAGCAGGACGAAGCGGGGCCCGAGGGTGTCGGCGACGGCCCCGCCGAAGATCAGCATCAGGGCCCGGGGGACGGTCGCGGCCAGCATGAGGACGGTCACGGCGCGGGTTCCGCCGAGTTCGACGGCGGTCCAGTTCATGGCGATGAGCAGGGCGAAGCTGCCGAGTTGGACGGCGGCCTGCCCGCCCACGAGGGAGCCGACGCGGCCCCACTGCACGCGGGTCGCCGGGGAGGGACGTACGGGTGCGTCGGGTACGGGGGAGTCTTGCGCGGGGGTGTCCATGGCGGACCTTCTCTGTCGGTCGGGGGTGACGGGCGGGTTCGTGCGCGGGGCGGGCCGGCGGGCGCCCGGCCTCGGATCGCCCGGCCTCGGAGCGCCGGGCCTCGGAGTGCCGGGTCTCGGGGTGCTCGGTCCGGGTGCTCGGTCGTGGGTGCTCAGTCGTGGGGGCGGGCCGCCAGGGCGGCGGTCACGGCCCGGCGGGCGGCGTGCGCGAGGCGCGGGCCCCGGGGTGCGGGGCCGTACGTACGCAGGTCCAGGTGCCCGCCCAGGTGGCCGAGGCCGGCTTCGGCCAGGGCCCGGGCGGCGGCGGCCCCGGCGGCCCGGCCGGCCGGCCCGGGGGGAGCGGTGACCCCGGGCAGTTCGCCGAACCGGAAGCGGGCCCGGACCAGCCCGCCGACGCGGGGCCCGCGGGCGGCCCGGACGGGGTGCGCGGCGCCGGCGGGCCGGGCCGGGCGCGCCGGGCGGCGCGGGGTCACGACCGCTCCCCGACGGGCACGGGAGCGGCGGCCGGGGCGCCGCCCGGCGACCAGAGGTCCTCGGAGTCCAGGTCGCCGGGCCGGTACTTGCCGACCGCGCTGACCAGCAGCCGCACCTCCAGGGCCAGGGCCTCCACCAGCCGTACGAGGCCCTCCGCGGGATCCTCGTCGACGGCGAGCAGCGCGGCCCGGCCCAGGCCCACCGCGGTCGCGCCCAGGGCGAGGGCGCGTACGGCGCGGCCCCCCTCCCACATCCGGCCCGAGGCGAGCAGGTTCCCCGCCGGCCGCCCGATGCGGATCAGGCACTCCCCGAGCGGGAGCCCGGCCTGCTCCAGGAACACCCGGGGTGCCCAGCCGGTGCCGCCCTCGGCGCCGTCCACCGTGACGGCGTCCGCGCCGGCCGCCCAGGCGGTGGCGGCGGCCCGCGCGATGTCCCGGCCCGGGTGGAACTTCACCCAGGTGCGGGCCAGCGGGAAGTTGTTCCGCATGAAACGCAGCTGCTGGCGGACGATCTCCTCGGTGAAGGTCCCGGGGGTGGCGCAGCGCAGCAGCCGCCCGTCGGGGTCGCCCAGGAGGTCCCGGACGGCGAACTGCGCGCCGAGGCGTTCGGCCTCCGCCGCGCCGACCACCGTCATCCCGCCGAGGCCGGGCTTGGCGCCCTGCCCCACCTTCAGCTCGAAGCCGAGCCGGCCGGAGTCCCTCAGGGCGCGGCTGCCCGGGTCGCTGTAGAGGAGGTTCCACACCTCGGAGTCGGCGTCCTCGGTGGACTGTTGCACCACCACCCCGCCGACCCCCGGGTCGAGGGCATCTGCGTACGCCGCCACCCGCTCCAGGAGGGCGGAGCTGCCGCCGTAGCCGTGGACCGGGACCATGTTCTCCCCGATCACCATCGGGACGCCGAGCCGGGCCGCCTGCCGGGCCGCGGCCACGCCGAGGTCGCCGTTGCCCGCCCGGGTGGAGCCGAACGCCGAGAGGTAGAGCGGGAGGCGGGCGTCGAAGCCGCCGACCGAGGTGCGCAGGTCCACGTCCTCGTAGGAGGGCTCCCGGCCCAGGTCGATCAGCTTCTCCAGCCGCCTGGGCATGAACACCGGCGGCGTGAGGCGCAGTTCGTCCAGGGAGTCCCCGGGCCGTGCCGGTGGGGCATCCGCCCCGAACAGGCGGGACCCGTACTCCCCGGCCGGCGGGAACACCTCGGCCGTCCCGGCCCGCGCGCGGGCCCGTACGGCCCCCTCGGGGAAACCGGGAGCGCCCAGGGCATCGGTGGAGGCGCTCACGGGGCGATCACCCCCGGCAGCTTCGGGTAGGCGCTGACCTGCCACAGGGCGTCGAGTCCGGTCAGGAAGCGGACCAGGCGCTGGAGGCCCATCCCGAAGCCGGCGCTCGGCTCGATGCCCTCGCGGGCCAGCTCCAGGTACCAGGCGTACTTGGCGGGGTTCTCCCCGCTCTCGCGCATCCGGGTCACGATCGTGGCGTAGTCGTTCTCCCGCTCGCTGCCGCTGACCAGTTCGCCGTAGCCGCCGTGCACCAAAAGGTCGAAGTTGCGCAGTACGCCGGGGTGTTCGGGATCCTCGCGGTCGTAGAACCCGCGCGAGCCCTTCGGATAGTCGTCGACGAAGAACGGTCGGTCGGCCTCCAGGGAGAGCACCTTCTCGCCCTCCCAGTCGATCTCCGCGTCCGGGCTCTGCGGGTGGCCGCGTCCGATGAGTCGGGCCACTGCCTCCTCGTGGGTCAGGCGGTCGAACTTGCCCTGCCGCAGTTCGGCGAAGTCCAGCTCCTCGCGCCCCAGTTCGCGCAGGATCTCCGGGACGGTCGTCCACACGTGCTCGACCACGTGCGTCAGCAGCCCGGCCGCGATCTCCTGCGCGTCACGCCGGGTGCCGCCGGCCAGCTCGACGTCGATCTGGTGGAACTCCACCAGGTGCCGGCCGGTGCCCGCCGTCTCCGGCGGCTCCACCCGGACGTTCGGGGCGATGTAGAACAGCCGGGGAAAGCCCTTGAGGGAGGCCTGCTTGTAGAGGATCGCGCTGGTCATCAGCTTGTAAGGCTGTCCGTAGTAGTCCACGTCCAGCGCCTTCGCACCCCGGCCGCCCGGATCCGTCACCGGTCCGACCAGCGGGGGCAGCAGCTCCACGAAGTCCTCGCCGCGCAGGAACTCCCGCGCGGCGTGGAGGGCTTCCTGTTGGACGAGCATCGCGGAGCGCAGCTGCGCCGAGCGCAGGTGCTCACCGAGCGGCGGAGGGGTTCGAAGCTCCATGTCGACTCCTGGGTCGGGTGGGGTCCGGGTGGACGGGGGAACGGGACGAAGGCGCAAGGTCTGAAGGGGAGGTGAGGGCGTTCGCGCGCGGGGCGCGCGGGCGTTCAGGTGCGGGGCTCGGGTCCGTCGAAGCGGCGGGCCACCGAGCCCAGGGCCACGAGCAGCCCGTCGGCGGTCATCGGTGGGCGCGCGGGCGTCCGCCGGCGGGGCCGGTGCGGGCTCACCGGCATCGAGCCGGTCGTGGACCAGCGCAGCCGACCCTCCGCGTCGAGGAAGCTGCGCGAGCGGCCCGCGTTGTCCGGGTGCAGGCAGAAGGGGACGTCCAGTACCCCGCGCGCGAACGCGGTGCGCAGGGCCCGGCCGAGGTCCTCGCCCAGCTCCAATACGGCCTCCACGAAGGCGCGGGCCTCCCCGTACACCTCGCTGTCCTCGCCGTCGGCCGCTGCCGCGGCGTGCGGCGCCTCGGTCAGCGCGGCCGTGGCCGCCGCCGTCTCCAGGGCCCGTACGTTCTCCGCCACGGTCGGGATCCGGTGCGCCTCCGCGGCCGTCTTCACGATCAGCCGCTCGGCCCCGGCCCGTACGGCCAACCGCGCCGAGGCCTCCAGCAGACGGGTCGCGCCGGGCGCGGTGCGGGGGAAGACGCCCATGTAGGTGTAGAGCACGACGTGCCGGTCCACATCGGCCGGCAGGAACTCGGCGGCCAGCCGGCGCAGGGCCCGTAACGCATCCTCGTCCTGCGCCGGATCGGTCTGCTGCGCGTAGCTGAGGGACACGCTGCGCAGCCCGTGCCGGACGAAGAACATGCCCTCCAGCAGGCTCAGCGCCACCAGCAGCCCGGGCGGGCAGAGTTGGCCGAGCATGCAGCCGCCGAAGCTCTCCAGGTGCGGCACCCGGGGGGCGGGCACCAGGGAGGCCAGCAGTTCGCAGCAGCGGGCCCAGTTCTCCACGGACTCCGCGAGCGGGGTGCGCCCGTACGGCAGGCAGTACGAGACCGGTCCGCCCTCGGTGGCGTCCAGTCCGGCGGCGGCCAGCGCCCGGACGATGCCCTCGGGGCGGGAGGAGCCGTGACGGACCTGGACGGGGAAGGTGGGGTCCAGCACCCCGTCCAGCACGGACCGGGTGAGGTCGGTGGGGTGCGTCGCGATCGGGTAGCCGTTGAGCGGGGTCCCCTCGGCGACGGCGGCGCGGGCCGCGGCGTGGTCGCCGACCCGGGTGTAGCTGTCGATGGTGAGGGTGCCGACCGTGGTGGCGACCGCGGCCCGGGTGCGCTCCAGGCCGTCCCGCATCCGGCGGGGGTCGCCGAAGCCCATGCGGGGCTGGACGACCAGCTGTCCGGCGGCGGCCGCCCGGGCGACGAAGCCCCCGAAGGAGATGTCGGGGCCGGCCGGCCCCCGGACCGCTCCGGGGGCCAGGAGGGTGGCGCCGCCGCTCATGCCACGGCCTGCACGGCGCCGTCGGCGCGGGCGTGGGCGAGGGCGCGGAGGTAGTCCCGCAGGGCGTTGACGTCCCCGTCGTCGAAGACGGCGTCGCACCCCGCATCGAGGAGCCGGGCCCGGCGCTCGGGGTCGGCGACCCCGGCGACACCCAGCTTGCCGCCGATGACGACGGGCACGGTCGGTTCCGCCCGGCGGACGGCGCGCACGGCGCCGAGGCCGTCGCGGTAGCCGTGGCCGTTGACGCTGCTGATGACCACCAGGTCGGGCGCGGGGCCGGCGGCGCAGGCCCCGGTCAGCAGGTCGTCCGTGACACAGGGGCCGAGATTGCGGACCCGGTGCCCCAGTTCCTCCAGGAAGAGCTGGAGGTACACCAGGTTCCAGGTGTGGGAATCCGATGCCGTTCCGCTCAGCAGGATGTCCATATTCCGTCGTCGCATAAGAGGAATATAGGAACTCGAACGCCGAGGAAGGGGAAGTTGGGGCGGCAGTATCGGCGAAGCCGACGCGGAAATGGCGGCGTGCGAGCCCCGACGCGGAAATGCCGTGCCCCATGGCGGGGCACGGCATTTCACGGTGACGGGGCGGTCGGCGTTTTCAGGCGTACTGGGCCACCAGGCTCTTGGGGCGGATGTCGGTCCAGTTCCGCTCCACGTAGGCAAGCGCGTCGGCCCGCGAACCCTCGCCCCACACGACCTCCCAACCACCCGGGACCTGGGCGAACACGGGCCACAGGGCGTGCTGTCCCTCGGCGTTGACCACCACGTGGAAGGTGCCTTCGGTGTCGTCGAAAGGATTGGTCATGACAGACTCCTCAATTTCTCGGAAAGAATGCGGCCGATCAGTGCGAGTGGTGCCGGTTCGCCCATTCTGGTGTGCGGAACCCCGATGACATGGTTTTCCACGGGGCCCTCGACATACGGGATCCAGTGGGGGGCGAGGGTGTTCTCCGTTTCCCCGTCCTCCAGGGCCGCCAGGAACAACATGTCGGTGGCGACCGGGCGCGGGGCGTACAGGTTCATGATTTCGGCGTGGTTGATGGAGGCGCCGATCACCGAGCGGATCTCCCCGTCGGAGAAGGCGCCGAGCACCGGGTCCTTGAGCCGGACCAGCCCGATCAGGGCGTCCACGTCGAAGGGGGCGTCCTCCGGCTCGTCCGAGGCGTCCCCGACGAGCATGTCCCGCTTCTGCGCCGGGGTCATCCGGCGCCGCTCGGGCTCCGTCGGCAGCAGGTGGACGTCCATCATGGCGAGGAGGTCGGTGCGCTCGCCCAGCTCCGCCAGGCGGACGGCGAGCGCGTGGGCGACCGTACCGCCGAAGGACCAGCCGAGGAAGCGGTACGGGCCGTGCGGCTGGACCTCGCGGATCAGCGGGAGGTAGTCCTCGACCATCTCCTCCACCGAGGCGGGCGAGTGGCCCAGCTCGCTGAGCGCCCGCGCCTGGATGGCGTACAGCGGCTGGTCCGGGCCCAGGTGCCGGGCCAGGCCGGCGTACGGCCAGCCCACCCCCGTCCCCGGGTGGATGGCGAACAACGGCCGCTCAGCGCCACGGGGGTTGAGGGGCAGCACCACGCCCATCGGGTCGAAGCCGCTCGGCTCGTCGCCCAACAGCCCGGCCACGGTCGGCGTGCGGAACAGGTCACGCACCCCGCACTCCAGCCCGAGCACCGTCCGCATCCGACTCACCAGACGCACGCCCAGCAGCGAATGGCCGCCCAGGGCGAAGAAGTTGTCGTCGATGCCGACGCCCTCCACCCCGAGGATCTCGGCGAACAGCCCGCACAGCACCTCCTCGCGCGGGGTGCGCGCGGCCCGCCCCGCGGCGCGCGGGGCCGCGGCCGGGGCCGGGAGCGCCTTGCGGTCCGGCTTGCCGTTGACCGTGAGCGGGATCGCGTCGAGCAGGACCGCTGCCGAGGGCACCATGTGCTCGGGGAGCTCCCCGGCGGCCCAGCGCAGCAGCCCGTCCTCGGTGAGGGAGTGCCCGGCGCGCGGGACGGCGTACGCGACCAGGCGCTTGCCGCCCGGGCCTTCCTCGAAGACCACCACCGCGACCTGTCCGACCCCGGGGTGCCGGGCCAGGGTCTCCTCGATCTCCCCGGGCTCGATGCGGAAGCCGCGCAGCTTGATCTGGCCGTCCGCCCGCCCCACGAAGCGCAGTTCGCCCTCGGCCGTCCAGTGCACCACGTCCCCGGTGCGGTACATCCGGCCCCCGTCGGCGGCGAACGGATCGGCCACGAACCGCTCCGCCGTCAGCCCGGGGCGCCCCAGGTAGCCGCGCGCCACCTGCGTCCCGGCCAGGTACATCTCCCCGGCGACCCCGGCCGGGACCGGCCGCAGCCGCTCGTCCAGGACGTGGACCCGGGTGTTGTCGAGGGCCGCGCCCAGGTAGACGCCCCGTACGACCCGCTGGTCGAGCCCGAAGCGCTGCCGGTGCGAGGCGAAGGTGGTCTCGGTGGGCCCGTACGAGTGGACCAGCACCGTGTCGGGGCAGTGGTCCAGGACCCGCTGGAGGGCGCTCGGGGAGGCCACGTCCCCGCCCGTCCACACCTCGTCGAGGAGCTTGAGGGTGTCCAGGCCCTCGTCGGCCATGATGTGGAAGAGCCCCATCGTGAAGTAGGCGGCGCTGACCCGGTGCGTGCGGATGGTGTGGTCCAGCTCCGCCACGTCCGTGCCGTCACCGGGGGCGATCACCAACTGGCCGCCGTTCAGCAGCGGCACCCACAGCTCGTAGGTGGAGGCGTCGAAGCCGATCGCCGAATGGACCAGCATCCGACGGTGGTGGGCCAGGTCCCAGCAGCGGTCGGTGACCAGCTCCACCACGTTGCGGTGGGTGACCCCCACCCCCTTCGGGCGGCCCGTGGAGCCGGACGTGAACATCACGTACATCAGGGCGTCCTCGCCGGCGGCGGACTCTGGAGCGGTCCGCGGGAAGCCGCTCACCGGCGTGTCCACCGACAGCACCCGTACGCCCGCGTCCAGTTGACGGCGCACCTGCGGCAGGCCGGCGTGCTCCTCCCGGACCAGGAGCACCCGGGCCTCCACGTCCTCCATGATCATGTCCACCCGCGCCTGCGGCAGCCGGGGATCCAACGGCACGTACGCCGCGCCGCACTTGAGCACCGCCAACGCCGCCACCAACAGGTACGGCGTGCGCTCCAACAACAGCCCCACCGCCTGGTCCCGACCCACGCCGGCCTCGACGAGCCGGTGCGCCAACACGTTGGCCCGCTCCTCCAACTCGGCGTAGCTCAGGCGCTCCTCCTCGAAGGAGACCGCGACCCGGTCCGGGGTGCGCCGCGCCTGCTCCGCGAACCGCTCGTGGACCAGCCCGCAGGCCGCCGACGGGACGGCCGTGTCGTTGTACCGCGCCAACCGCAGCTCCTCCTCGGGCGACAGCAGCTCCACGTCCCCGATCCGCTGCTCCGGGTCCTCGGCGACCGCCGAGAGGGTGCGCGCCACGTGCCCGGCGACCAAGGCCGCCGTGGGCCCGTCGTACAGGTCCGTGGCGTACTCCAGCACCCCCTCCAACCCGGCCGGAGCGCCGGCCGCGTCCCGGGTCTCCCGCAGGGACAGGGTCAGGTCGAACTTGGTGAACCCCGAGTCGGAGCCCAACGGGGTCCCGGCCAGCGCCGCGCCCTCCGGGACGACCGGCTCGGCCGGCGCCACCTGCACGACCACCTGGACGAGCGGGTGGTGGGCCGTCGAGCGCACCGGGTTCAGCTGCTCGACGACCAGGTCGAAGGGCAGCTCCTGGTGGGCGTACGCGGCCAGGCCCGTGTCCCGGACCCGGTCCAGAAGCTCGGAGAAGCGCGGGTCGCCGGAGGTGTCGCACCGCAGCGCCAGGGTGTTGACGAAGAACCCGACCAGCCCGTCGAGGGCCTCGTCGTCCCGCCCGGCGACCACCGTGCCCAGCGGCAGGTCCGTGCCCGCGCCGTGCCGGGTGAGGGTGGCGGCCAAGGCCGCCTGGACCACCGTGAACAGAGTGGTTCCGTGGTCCAGGGCGAGACGCTCCAGCCGGGCGTGTACGGAGGCGTCCAGCGAGAGGGGGGTCGCCGCGCCCCGGTGGGAGGCCTCGGCGGGCCGGGTCCGGGCCGAGGTCAGCTCCAGCACGGGCGGCGCGTCCGCGAGGGTCCGCTCCCAGAAGGCCAGGTGGGCGGCGGCGGTCTCGCCCTCCAGGGCGGCCCGCTCCCACAGGGTGTAGTCGGTGTACTGCACCGGCAGCGGCTCCCAGTCGGGACCGCGCCCGGCCGACCGGGCCTCGTACGCCGTGGCCAGGTCCGCGAGGAGCGGGCCGGCGGACCAACCGTCCGCGGCGATGTGGTGCACCAGCACCACCAGCACCTGCGAGCCGGCCGAGTCGATCAGCGAGGCCCGGAAGGGGAGTTCGGCCGCCAGGTCGAAGACGTGCCCGCAGGCCGCGTCGATCGCCGCCGCCTCCTGACCCTCCGCGGCGGTCACCAGGTCCAAGGCGGGCCGGGCGTCCGCGCACACCCGCTGGTACGGCTGCCCCTCCACCGCCGGGTACACGGTCCGCAGCACCTCGTGCCGCTCCGCGACGTCCGCCAGGGCGGCGGCCAGCGCGGCCGGCTCCAGCGGTCGGTCCGGGCGCAGCGCGAAGGGGATGTTGTACGAGCGTCCCGGGCCCTCCAGCTGGTCCACGAACCACAGCCGGCGCTGCGCGTACGACAACGGCACCCGCTCCGGTCGTTCGCCGTCCGGTACGGGGACCAGCGCGGGCCGGCCCGCGGGCGCGCTCTCCCGCGCCAGGCGCACGGCCAGGGCGGCGGGGGTCGGCGCGAGGAACAGGTCTCGGATCCGGGCCTCCAGGCCGAGGACGGCCCGGATGCGGTTCACCAGGCGCACCCCCATCATCGAATGGCCGCCCACGGAGAAGAAGTTGTCCTCCCGGCCGACCGGCGCGCCGATCCCGATCACCTCTGCGAACAGGGCCCGCAGCACCTCCTCGACGTCCGCCCCGCGACCCGCGTCCGCGGCGGGGACGGCCGCCTCGGCGGCCCGCTGTGCCGCCTGCCGGGTCAAGGCCCCGGCGAGGCGGGCCCGGCGCTCCGCCACCGCCCGGGACTCCTCCCCGGTGAGCAGCGACCGCTCGGAGCCGGGGGCGGCCGAGGTCGGGGCGGCAGGATCCTCGGCGGCCCGCGCGAGGGCCCGTACGAACAGGTCCAGGAGCAGCCGGGCGGTGTCGGCGTCGAACAGGTCCGCCGCGTACTGCCACCACACCTCCAGGCCGCCGTCGTCAGGCAGGGCCACGCAGGAGGCGCTCAGGTCGAACTTGGCTGCCTCCAGGCCGGGTTCGACGAACCGGCCGGCGAGCGGACCCGTGACGGTCTGGTTGTCCCCCTCCTGCTCCTGTGCGGTCAGCATCACCTGGAAGAACGGGTTGACGGCCAGGGCCCGTTCGGGGCGCAGGTGCTCGACGAGCAGGTCGAACGGCAGCTCCTGGTGGGCGTAGGCGGCCAGGTCCGCGTCGCGGGCCCGGTCGATCAGCTCCGCGTACGAGGCCCCGCCCGACACGTCGGTGCGCAGCACCAGGGTGTTGACGAAGAAGCCGATCAGATCGTCCAAGGCCTCGTCGCCGCGCCCCGCCACCGGGGTGCCGATCGCGATGTCCGTCCCCGCGCCGACGGCGGCCAGGGCGAGCGCCAGGGCGGGCTGGAGCGCCATCAGCAGGCTCGCGCCCCGCTCCCGGGCGAGCGCGGTCAGCCGCCGGGTCGACGTCGCGTCCAGCCGGGCGACGAGGGTGGCGCCCTCCCCGCTGGGTTCGGCGGGCCGGGGCCGGTCGGCGGGCAGGTCCAACACCGTCGGCATGCCGTCCAGGGCGCCGCGCCAGTGGGCGAGCAACTCGGTCGGGTCGTCGAGGAGTTCGCGCTGCCACAGGGTGTAGTCGGCGTACTGGATCGGCAGCGGCTCCGCCTGCGGCTCCCGCCCGTCCAGCCGGGCGGCGTAGGCCGCGCCGAGATCGCGCAGCAGCGGGCCGACCGACCAGCCGTCGGTGGCGATGTGGTGGGTCAGCAGGACCAGGGTCGCGGAACCGTCACCGGGCAGCAGGAGGGAGGCCCGTAGCGGGAGTTGGTCGGAGAGGTCGAAGGTCCCGGCGGTCAGGGCGGCCACCCGCGCGGCCAGCTCCTCCGGCGGGCATTCGTACACGGGCAGGGGGACCGGCGGGGCGGCCAGGACGTGCTGGTAGGGCTCGGAGTCCACCGCCGGGTACACGGTGCGCAGCACCTCGTGCCGCTCCACCAGGTCGGCGAGGGCGAGCGCGAGGGCGGCCCGGTCCGGGACGGAGTCCAGGCGGAGCACGAGGGGGAGGTTGTAGGTGGTCGAGGGGCCCTCCAGGCCGGCCAGGAACCACAGGCGCCGCTGCGCGTAGGACAGCGGCACCCGGTCCTCGGCGGGCAGGACCGGGCCGTCGAAGACGCGGTACGGGTCGGGCGCCGCGCCGTCCGCGCGCAGCGCCTTGCGGTCGATCTTCCCGGAGGAGGTGCGGGGCAGTGCGGGCAGGAGGGTGAAGGAGGAGGGCACGGCCGCCGCCGGAAGCCGGGTACGGACCCGCTCGCGCAGCTCCGCCGCGTCCACGCCCTCGTCGGCGGCCACGAAGGCGGCCAGCCGGCGGACCCCGTCCGCCGCCTCCAGGGCCACCACGGCGGCCTCGCGCACCCCCGGGTGTCCGGTGAGCACCGACTCCACGGAAGCCGGGTCCACCCGGTGCCCGTTGATCTTCACCTCGTCGTCGGCCCGCCCCTGGAAGCCCAGTTGACCGTCCGGTCGTACGTGGACCAGGTCGCCGGTGCGGTACGCGCGCTCGCCGCCCAGGGTGGTGAAGCGGGCGCCGGTCAGCTCGGGCCGCCCGAGGTAGCCCTCGGCGAGGGCCCCGCCGAGCAGCCACAGCTCCCCGTCGACCACGGCGGCCCGTACGCCCGGCAGCGGCAGGCCGATCGGGACCGGGCCGCCCGTGTACCGGGACAGGTCGGCCACGGTGGCCACGACGGTGGCCTCGGTGGGCCCGTACGTGTTCAGCAGCCGGACCCGCTCCGGGTCCACCGCCCGGCACCACCGCCCGACCCGCTCGGGCAGCGCCGCCTCGCCGCCGATGACCACCGTCCGCAGGGTGGGCGGCAGTTCGGCGACGCCGGTGGACAGGGCGTGGGCCAGCTCGTGCCAGTACGCGGTCGGCAGGTCCAGGACCGTGATCCCGTGGGCGGCGCAGCCGGCCAGCAGCCCGGGGACGTCCAGCATGTCCTCGTCGCGCAGGACCAGGGTGGCCCCCGCGCCCAGGGTCAGGAAGATCTCCTCCACGCTCGCGTCGAAGTGCAGCGGGGCGAACTGGAGGACCCGGTCCTCGGCGGTGATCCCGTAGCGCTCGCTCGCCCCGGCCGTGAAGTGGGCCAGCGCCGGGTGCCCGACGACCACGCCGTTCGGCGTACCCGTGGAGCCGGACGTGTAGATGACGTACGCCGCCCCCTCGGGGACACCCGCACCGGGCAGGGCGAACTCGCCCTCACCCAGGTCGAGGTCACGGCCCGCGCAGTCCGTCAGGATCGCCGCGGTACGAGCGGCGGGCGCGGCAGGGTCCAGGGGCAGGTAGGCCGCCCCGGTCCGCAGGGCCGCGAGCACACCGACCACGGCGTCGATCCCGCGCGGCCGGCACACCGCGACCAGCCGGCCCGGCCCCGCACCCTCGGCCGCGAGGGCGTCGGCGCGCAGGGCCACCGCGAGCGCCAACTGCCCGTAGGTCATGCGACGCTCACCGTGCACCAGAGCGAGCCGCCCGGGCCCGGCGGCCACCTGGACGTCGATCCGGTCGAGCACCCCGGGGGCCGGGGCGCTCGCCGGGCCGCCGTCCAGGACGGCGCGGGCGGTGGGGGCGGTCGAGGGCATCGCGGGGCCTCCAGGCGAGGGGGGTGGGAACGGACCGCAGTCCGTGCCCCCAAGCTAGGCACCCGCCCCCTCCCCGGCGGGCAGTCCCTCCGGCAGCTAAGGGCCACGAGGACTGCCGGAGGGACTGCCGCCACCGGGGGCGGGGCGGGGCGGGGTCGGGGGGAACCTCGGCGGGGTGCGTGCGGGGCGGGCTCTCGGAAGGTTTGGGGGTTTCCCGCCAGTCCACTGTCCTTCCGTGCCGGTCCGGTCCCTCAAGGGCGCTCACTGCGTTCGCGTCGCTACGCGATTTCGCTGCGCTCCACCCTTGACCGACCGGCCCGTCCCGGAATGCCAAAGACTGTCGGGAAGCCCCCAAAAGAACGGGCTGGTCTGTAGTGACGAGGAGCGGCCCCGTCATGAGCAGAGGGACGGGCGCTTCGGCGACCAGACGGGCATCCGGGTCCCTCGCAGAACCTTTCAGGACGGTGGAGACGGCCCACGCGGCATGTCGCGACCCCTCCCACTCGGCTCAGCTCGGCCCGGACGGACCTCGGAGATCACCGCCTGCCGTCACGACCAGCTCACGCAGAACTCGCGGGCGGCCGGGCGCGGAACCATCGCCGACCCGGGAGTCGTCGGACTCTTTTCCGGACGCCATCCCGTACGTGAACCGGACCGGAATCCAACGGAGTTACCTCTGTTCGACTATCCGCAACGGCTGCCGTCCGGTAAGTTATAGGTCTACCGCTAACGTAGGAGCGGACATGACAGTCAAGGAAGGCGACGCCGCCCGCCGCGCCACGGCACAGCACACCGTGGCCGAGCACCTGCGCCTCACCGCCGCCGGACGGACCGACGAATGGGTGAAGCTGTTCGCCACGGACGCGGTGCTGGAGTTCCCGTACGCGCCGGCGGGCGTGCCGCAGCGGGTAATGGGGCGAGACGCACTGGTGGCGCACATGAGCAAATTCCCCGAGACCTTCGACGTGGAGTTCGTCGACCTGGTGTTCCACGAGACGGTCGATCCGAGTCTGGTGATCGCCGAGTTCCGCTCGACGGGCACGGCGCTGTCGACCGGCAAGCCGTACGAGCAGACGTGCGTCTCCGTCGTCCGGACCGATGACGACGCGCGCATCACCCACTACCTGGACTACTGGAACCCGCTGGTGGCGATCGAGGCGCTGACACCCCACGACGTGCCGTCCGACCCTGACCGCAGCGTGACTTTTGGAGGCTGAGGGGGGCGCCTGTTTAACTGATTTCCATGCCCGCCGCCGGTACCAGCAAGAAGAGTGACGAACGACGTCGGACCCTCATGGCCGCCGCGGTCGATTGCTTCGCGCAAAAAGGTTTCTACGGTACGACGACGCACGAGATCGCAGACTGGGTCGGCATCTCTCAGCCGTATCTCTATCGCTTGTACCCGAACAAGGAAGCCCTCTTCGCGGCGGTGGTCGACCACGTGTCCGTCGTCATGACCGAAACGCTTGTCGCTCACTCGCCGACGTCCGGCGGGGCCGAGGCGGCGCTGGATGCGGCGCGCGGCGCCTACGCCGCGCTCGTCGCGGACCGGAACGTCCTGCGTTTCCTCATGCACGCGAACTGTGCCGTCGGCGAGCCGCTAGTGGCAGAGGCCGTGCGCCGGTGCTACGCCAAGCAGGTTGACACCGTTCGGCAGGTGCTGGGCGACGACGACGCCGTGCGGCGCTGGTTCGGCGCCGGAATGCTCGACAACGTGGTCACGGTGCTGGGTCTGGCCGACATCGATGAGCCGTGGGCACACGTCCTCACCGCTCGATGACCCGACTTCGGCCGGAAGTCTGTAGCGATCCGTTCCGCCCGTGGTCCCGTCCACCGTCCTGATCAACCGCAGGTGTGGAGAAGTCCGAGCCGAGTCCTGAAAGGTTCTGCGAGGGACCCGAATGCCCGGCAGGCTCGCCGAAGCGCCCGCCCCGCGGCCCCTGAGAGAGCCGCTCCTCGTCACTTCAGACCAGCCCGTTCTTTTGGGGGCTTCCCGACAGTCTTTGGCATTCCGGGACGGGCCGGTCGGTCAAGGGTGGCCGAAGGCCATCGCGTAGCGACGCGACCGCAGGGAGCGCCCTTGAGGGACCGGACCGGCACGGAAGGACAGTGGACTGGCGGGAAACCCCCAAACGTTCCGAGAGACCGCCCCGCACAGGCCCCGCCGAGGTTCCCCCCGACCCCGCCCGCCCCCCCTACGGCTGCCGTACGCGGGCTCCCGCGTGGGTGCGGCGGCGGAGGGGCGGAGGTGGGGTCGGGGGGGTTGGGGGAGCCGAGGAGAGGAGGGCCGCCAGTCTGGCCGGGGTCGGGTGGCGGAAGACCTCGCGGAGGGTCAGTTCCCGGCCCAGCTCCGCTCGTACCCGGTTCACCAGGCGTACCGCGAGCAGCGAATGCCCGCCCGACTTGAAGAAGTTGTCGTCCGGGCCGAGCTGACCCCGCTCCAACACCTCCCCGAACAACCGCAGCAGGGCCTCGTCCAGGGCCCGCCCGGCCGCCTTCGCATCCTTCGCAGCCTCCGCGGCTGCCGTCGCGGACGTCGCTGCCGCCGGGGCCGTAGGTGGCGTGGCGGGCGACGGCAGGAGGATCGTCGCCGGTACCGCGTACTCCGGCAGTCGGTCCGCCGCCCAGGCCTGGAGCTCCGCCTCGGTCACGGGGGCGCCCAGCGGGACGGCCTCCGCCACCAGGCGGCCCTGCGTCACCCGGGTCCGGGCCGACGCGACGCCCGGGTGGGCGGCGAGGACGGAATCGACCCGCTCCAGGTCGATCCGGTACCCCCCGGCCGTCGGCCGCTCAGGGCGCCGGTCGAGCGGGGCCGGCAGGTCGGTGACCCGCTGCCCCGGGTCGGCCGCGAACCGGTCCAGCGCCGCCACGAGCAACGAGGTCAGTCGGCCCGCGCCCGAGGGCCCGTAGAGGTCGGTGGCGTACTCCAGCACTCCCGCCAGGCCGCCCTCCGCCCGCTCCGTCAGGGCGAAGGTGAGGTCGGACTTCGCCGATCCGGCCGCGAAGGCCTGCTCGGTGCCGGCCAGTGGACCCCCCGGGGCCGCGGTCGGCGCCGGGTTCACCTGGAGCATCACCTGCACGAGGGGGTCGTGGGCGGAGGAGCGGTGCGGGTTGAGCGCCTCCACCAGGAGGTCGAAGGGGAGGTCCTGGTGCGCGTACGCGGCCAGGTCCGCCTCCCGCACCCGGTCGAGCAGCTCCTCGAACGTCGGATCACCACCCGTGTTGGTCCGCAGGACCAGGGTGTTCACGAAGAAGCCCACGAGTTCGGCCAGGGCGTCGTCGCCGCGCCCCGCGACCGTGGTCCCGATGGCCAGGTCGGTGCCCGCGCCGGCCCGGGTCAGGGCCGCCGCGAGCGCCGCCTGCACCACCATGAACAGGGTGGCGCCCCGGGCGTGCGCGATCCGGGTCAGCGCGCGGTGCGTGTCCGGGGCCACCTCGAAGGCGGTGACGGCGCCACGGCCCGAGGGCACGGGCGGCCGGTGCCGCTCGGTCGGCAGGTCGATCAGGGGAGCCATCCCGGTCAGCGCCCCGCGCCAGTGGTCGAGCAACTCCCGCGAATCGTCAAGGAGTCCGCGCTGCCACCGCGTGTAGTCCGCGTACTGCGCCGGCAACGGCTCCCAGTCGGGGGCCGATCCCGCGCACCGGGCCCCGTACGCGGCGGACAGGTCCGCCAGCAGGGGTCCCGTCGACCAGCCGTCGGCGGCGATGTGGTGCAGCAGCAGGACCAGCGTCTGCGGCCCCTCACCCTCGGGCAGGAACAGCCAGGCCCGCAGCGGCAGGTCCCGCGTCAGGTCGAAGACCTCGCCCGCGGCCTCGTCCACCGCCGCCGCCACGTCGGTCGGCCACCCCAGCTCCAGCCGGGGCCGCGCCTGGGGCAGGACCCGCTGGTACGGCTCCCCGCCCTCGGCGCCGTACACCGTGCGCAGCACCTCGTGCCGTCCGGCCACGTCCGCCAGGGCCCCGGCCAGCGCCGCCGGGTCCAGGGGCTGCTCCAGCCGGCGCACCAGCGCGATGTTGTACGTGGCGGAGGGCCCCTCCAGCTGGTCCAGGAACCACAGTCGGCGCTGCGCGTACGACAGGGGCAGCCGCTCCGGGCGGTCCGCCGGCGCCACCGCCACCAGCGGGGGCCGGACCGGGCCGGCTCCGTCCGCCGTGCCCAGACGGCGGTGCAGGGCGGCCGCCGTGGGGGCCAGGAACAGGTCGCGGATGCCGGCCTCCACGCCGAGGACGGCCCGGATCCGGTTGACGAGCCGGCTCGCGAGCAGCGAATGCCCGCCCGACTTGAAGAAGTTGGCGTCCGCCGCCAGCCGCTCCCGGCCCAGCACCTCGGCGAACAGTCCGCAGAGGATCTCCTCGCGCGGGGAGAGCGCGGCTCCCGTCCGGGCCGGAGCCGGGGTCGGGGCCGAGGCGAGGTCGAGGGCCTCCCGTCGGGACCGGCGCTCCGCCAGCTCCCGGACCTCGGGTTCGCGCAGCAACCCGAGGTCGGCGAGGGGGAGTTCGGGCGAGGTGGCGAAGGCGCGCAGTGCCCGGACGTAGACCTCCAGGAGCAGCCGAGCCGTCTCCTCGTCGAAGAGGTCGGTGGCGTACTGCACGTGCACGTCGAGCCCGCCGGGGGCGCCGTCCGCCGTGTGCCGCTCCGCGCAGTGGAAGGACAGGTCGAACTTGGCGGCGCCCAGGTCGGTGCTGCCGGCCCGGCCGGTGAGCGCGCCGAGGCGGATCCGGTCGTCGGCCGCCTCCCGCACGGTCAGCATCACCTGGAAGAACGGATGCTCGCCCAAGGTCCGCCCCGGCTCCCCGAGTTCCTCCACGAGCAGGTCGAACGGCAGGTCCTGGTAGTCGAAGGCGGCCAGGTCGGTGTCGCGCAGTCGCTCCACGAGTGCGCCCGCCGTCGGGTTGCCCGACAGGTCCGCCCTCAACACCAGGGAGTTGACGAAGCAGCCCACGAGTTCGTGGAGGGCCTGGTCGCCGCGGCCCGCGACCGGTGTGCCGATGGCCAGGTCCTCGCCGGCGCCCACGGCGGACAGGGTCGCGGCCAAGGCCGCCCGCACCACCATGAACAGGCTCGCCCGGCGCTCCCGCGCCACGGCGGAAAGGGCCCGGTGGGCGTCCGCGTCCAACGCGGCCGACACCGTCGCGCCCCGGCCCGAGGGCTCCGTCGGACGGGGCCGGTCGGCGGGCAGTGCCGTACGGGAGGGCAGCCCCTCCAGGGCGGTCCGCCAGTGGCCCAGCAGGGCTTCGGGGTCAGCGAGCAGCGCGTGCTGCCACAGCGCGTAGTCGGCGTACTGCACCGGCAGCGGGGTCCAGGAGGGGGCCCGACCCGCGCACCGGGCCTCGTACGCCTCGCCCAGGTCTCGCAGCAGCGGGGCCAGGGACCAGCCGTCGGTGGTGATGTGGTGGAGCAGCAGCACCAGCACCGAGGTCCCGTCGCCGGGCAGGAACAGCCGTGCCCGCAGCGGGAGTCGGCCGTCCAGGTCGAAGGGGTCCCGGCCGAAGGAGTCGACGAGGCCCTCCAGTTGTCCGGGCGCGCAGTGCACCGGCTCGCACAGGTCCGCGGGGACGGTGGTGAGGATCCGCTGGTACGGCTCCCCGCCCTCGGACCCGTACGCGGTGCGCAGCACCTCGTGCCGCTCCAGTACGTCACCCAGCGCCGCCGAGAGCGCCGCCCGGTCGGGGACCGCGTCCAGGCGCAGTACCAGCGGGGCGTTGTAGGCGGCCGAGGGGCCCTCGATCCGGCCCAGCAGCCACAGGGCCCGTTGCGCCGCGGACAGCGGCAGCCGCGGGGGTCGTTCGGCGGCCGGTACGGAGACCAGTGCGGGCCGCGCGGCGGCGGCCGGGCCCGCCGCGGCGAGCCGGCGGTGCAGGGCGGCCGGGGTGGGGGCGAGGAACAGGTCCCGGATGCCCAGCTCCAGGCCGAGCGCGCCCCGGATCCGGTTGACGAGCTTGCTCGCGAGCAGCGAATGGCCGCCGCTGCGGAAGAAATTGGCGTCGGCGTCGAGCGCGTCCCGGCCGAGGACCTCGGCGAACAGCCCGCACAGGATCTCCTCGCGCGGGGAGAGCACGTCGCGCCGTACGGGGGCCTCGGGGACCCGCGCCGAGGACGGGGTCGGGGTGGCGGCGGCCCGCAGGTCGGCCAGGGCCTTCGCCGCGCCGGAGGGGAGCGGGGTCAGGGCGGAGAGGCGACCCGTCGGGTCGGCGGCGAAGCCCTCCAGGGTCCGGACGAAGGTGTCCAGCAGCAGCCGGGCCGTGCCCTCCTCGAAGAGGTCCCGCGCGTACTGGAGGGAGATGTCCATGCCGTCCGGCCGGCCGTCGGCGGAGAGTCGCTGCGCGCAGTACCAGGTCAGGTCGAACTTGGCGGCGTCCAGGTCGACGTCGACGGGGCGGGCGGTGATCCCGCCGCCCAGCTCCACGCCGACCGGGGCCCCGGCGTCGCCGGCGTCCACGGTCAACATGGTCTGGAAGAAGGGGTGGTGGCCCAGGGCCCGCTCGGGGCTGAGCCGCTCCACCAGCAGGTCGAAGGGCAACTCCTGGTGTTCGTAGGCGACCAGGTCCGCGTCCCGCACCCGGCCGAGCAGTTCCCCGACGGTCGGGTCGCCCGACAGGTCGGTGCGCAGGGCGAGGGAGTTCACGAAGAACCCCACGAGGTCGTACAGGTCCTCGTCGGGGCGCCCCGCGACCGGGGCGCCGATCACCACGTCCTCCCCGGCCCCGGCCGCCGCCAGGGCCGCCGCGAGGGCCGCCCGGGCGGCCATGGTGAGGCTGGCCCCGTGGGCGCGGGCCAGCGTGAGCAGCCCGCCGTGCGAGGCGGCGTCCAGCCGGGCGGTCACGGCGCCGCCGCGCCCCGAGGGCTCGGCGGGCCGGGGCCGGTCGGTCGGCAGGTCCAGCACCGTCGGGGCGCCGTCCAGGGCCGTGCGCCAGTACGCCACCTGTTCGGCGGCCAGGCTGTCCGGATCGGCGGGGTCCCCGAGTAGCTCGTGCTGCCACTGGCTGTAGTCGGTGTACTGGACGGGCAGCGGTTCCCAGCCGGGCTCGCGCCCGGCCAGGCGGGCCGTGTAAGCCCGGGCGAGGTCGCGCAGGAGGGGGCGTACGGACCAGCCGTCGGTGGCCACGTGGTGGATCAGCAGCACCAGCGTCGGGGCCTGCCCGTCCGGGAGGAACAGCCGGGCCCGCAGCGGTGGTTCGGCGGTGATGTCGAAGGGGCGCCGGATGTACTCGGCGACCGCCGTGTCCCGTCGGCCCGGCGCGCACTCCTCGGCGGTGAGCGGGGGGACGGCCGTCGTGGCCAGCACCTGCTGGCGGGGCTCCGCGTCGTCCCCGGCCGGCAGGACGGTGCGCAGTACCTCGTGCCGCTCCACGACGTCGGCCAGCGCGAGGGCGAGGGCCCCGGCGTCGGGCTCGGCGTCCAGGTGCAGGACCACCGGGGCGTTGTAGGTGGCGGAGGGGCCGTGCAGCCGGGCCAGGAACCACAGCCGGCGCTGGGCGTACGACAACGGGATCACGGGGGAGTCCTTCAGGAGTCCTGGCGCGCGGTGGCCGCGACCAGAGTGTCGAGATGGGCGGCCAGGTCCCGCAGGCGCGGGTTGGCGTAGACGGCCTTCACCGGGAGGGCGATGCCCAGTTGGGCGCGGACCCGGGAGACCAGCTTGATCGCGAGCAGGGAATGGCCGCCCAGCTTGAAGAAGTTGTCGTCGGGTCCGATGTGCGAGGCGCCCAGCACGGTCGCCCACACGCCCGCGATCAGCTCCTGCGAGGCGCTGAGGCCCTCGGCGGCCGGGTTCACGGCCGGGGCGGCGGCGAGCACCGGCTCGGGCAGCGCGGCCCGGTCCACCTTGCCGTTGACCGTCGTCGGGAACTTCTCCAGCGCGACGAACGCCGCCGGGACCATGTACGCGGGCAGCGCGGCGGCGAGGTGCTCGCGCAGGGCGGCCTCGGAGACGGCGGTGCCGGCGGCGTCGGCCGGACGGTGGTAGGCCACCAGGCCCGGCGCGCCGTGGACGTCCTCGCGGAGCACCACGACGGCCTCGGCGACACCCGGGAAGGCGGCCACCGCGGCCTCGATCTCGGGGAGTTCGATGCGGTGGCCCCGCAGCTTGACCTGACCGTCGGCCCGGCCCAGGTAGCCCAGCCGGCCGCCCGGGAGCAGCCGTACGAGGTCGCCGGTGCGGTACATGCGGCCCCCGTCGGCGGCCCCTTCGGCGGATCCGGCCGAGTCGGCCACGAACCGCTCCGCCGTGAGCGCGGGCCGACCCCGGTAGCCGCGGCCCACACGGGGTCCGGCCAGGTACAGCTCGCCGCTCTCGCCCTCGGCGACCGGCTTCAGGCCGCCGTCGAGGACCCGCATCCGCAGGCCCGGCAGCACGGAGCCGATGTGGGGGGCGTCGGCCCGGTCCACCCAACCGGCCGTGGAGTCCACCGTGCACTCGGTGGGCCCGTACAGGTTGACCGTACGCAGCACCCCGCGCTCGCCCAGCTCGCCGAGCCGGTCCCACAGGGCGGGGCTGACGGCTTCGCCGCCGATCAGCAGGGTCAGCGGGCGCGGGCCGCCATCGGCGGTGATGAGGTCGAGGAGCGGGTCGGCGTGCGAGGGGGTGATGTCCAGGTCGGTGAGGGCCTGCTCGTCGACGAAGCGCGCGAGCAGGGCCGGGTCCGCGCGGGTCTCCTCGTCGATCATCACCAGGGTGTCGCCCCGGCACAGCCGCGTCCACTGCTGCACGGAGGCGTCGAAGGAGGGCGAGGCGTTCCAGCCGACCCTGCCCCCGTCGGTGACGGCGATGCCGGCGCCCTCCAGCTCGGCCAGGAGGGCGGAGGCCGCGGCCCGACCGATCTCCACGCCCTTGGGGCGGCCCGTGGAACCGGAGGTGTAGATCACGTAGGCGAGGGTGTCGTCGGACACGGCGACGGGCGCGTACGTCGACTCCCCGGACGTCGACCCGGAGCCCGGCGCCACCAGGTCGGCCACGCTCAGGTGCGGCGCGCCCGCGGTCGGCGGCGCGGTGGTGGCGTCGGCGGTGACCACCAGGTCGGCGCCCGCGTCCTCGACGAGGTAGCGGCGCCGCTCGGCGGGCAGCTTCGGGTCCACCGGCAGGTAGGCGGCCCCCGCGGTCAGGGTCCCGATCAGGGCGGCCACGAGGTCGGCGCCGCGCGGCAGGCACAGGGCGACCACGCTCTCCGGGCCGATCCCGCGCTCGGCGAGGCGGGCCGCGACGCGCATGGCCTCGGCGCGCAGCTCGCCGAAGCTCAGCTCGCGCTCCCGGGAGACGACGGCGGTCCGGCCGGCGGGCGCCAGGGCGAGCCGGGCGAGCAGGTCGACGGGGGCCGGCGCGGAGGAGCCGGACGGGGAAGCGCCGGACGCGGAAGGGACGGACGCGGAAGGGACGGCGGTGGCGAGGGGCGCGGGGGCGGTGCGCACGCGCTCGGGAAGTACGGCGGTCATGAGGGTCACTCCCCGACGAAGACGGTGGTGGACGGCTGGGTGGCGGGCGCGCACTCGGCGAGCGCGACGGGCTCGCCCATCGCGACGAGGATCTTCCGGTCGCCCTTGAAGGCCTCGCGGCCGTGCGCGCACAGGATGTTGTCGACGATCATCAGGTCGCCCCGCTGCCAGGTCTCGCGCACGGTCACCCGGTCGTAGACGGCGTTGACGGCGTCCACCTCCGCGTCGGTCAGCCGGGACCCGTCGCCCAGGTAGGTGTTGAAGGGCAGGCCGTCCTCGCCGTAGGTCTCGACGAGCACCTCGCGGACGTCCGGGTCCAGGGTGCGGGCGTTCCAGAAGGCGAAGTGGTTGAACCAGGTCCGCTCTCCCGTCACCGGGTGGGTGACGATGGCCGAACGCCGCTGCCGGGTGATCATCGAGTCGTCCTCCTCGACCCACTCGTAGCCGACCGTGTTCTCCTCGCAGTAGGCCTCGGCGACCGCCTTGTCCTCGGTGGCGAAGGTCTTGTACCAGGGCAGCCCGGCCAGCTCCGAGTAGTTGCGCACGAGCAGCCAGCCGGCCCGCTCGAAGCGCTCGACCAGCTCGGGCGGCAGCAGCCGCAGCGCCTCGCGCATGTCGCCGACGGTGGTGGCGCCGCCCACCTCGGGGGCGGTGACGCAGCCGAAGAGGAGCACGCCCGGGAAGTCCAGGGTGTAGCTGTTCTCGTTGTGCAGGCGGATCGGTTGGACGGCCGGCAGGTCGGTGGAGGAGAAGACGCCCTCGCCGAAGTCGGTGCGCGGGGTGGCCTTCTCCTTGTATCCGGCGCGCCGCACGATCAGGGCGTCGCGTGCGGCGGCGAAGGAGGCCGCGTCCTCGACGGGCAGCCCGCGCAGCAGGACGGCGCCACCGCGCAGCAACTCGGCCTGGATGTCGGCGCGGTGCTCGGTCAGCCAGGCCACCGCGTCGGCGAGGTCGAGACCGGCCGGGGTGTGGACGACGGCGGGCTTGCCGGGCTCCCGTACGGCGATGACGCCGGTGGAGGCGGCGGCGGGGCTCGCGGGGGATTCTGCGTACGTGGTCATCGAAGGTCCTTCACACGGTGCGGAGTTCGGAAGAGTGGATCCGGAAGTGCGGTGCGCCATTCGCGGTGCGCCACGCACGGCGCGGGCGTGCGGCGCGGGCGTGCGGGGCGGGCCTGCGGAGCGGCGGGCTCAGACGGCGGCCGTGGCGGCGGTGCGCCCGCCGACCAGCGGGGCCAGGACCGCGAAGAAGTCCGGCAGTTGCCCCTGGAAGTAGAAGTGGCCGCCCGGCAGGACGTACGAGGAGAAGCCGGCGTCGGTGATCTGCGCCCAGCGGTCCAGCGAAGCGGCCGGGGCGACCGGGTCGGCGTCCCCGCCGATCACCGTCACCGGGCAGGCCACCCGGGCCTCGGACTCCTCGCAGCGGTAGACGTCGTCGATGGCGAAGTCGGCCCGGATGGACGGCAGGATGATCTCGCGCAGCTCCGGCTCGTCGAGGATCGAGTCGTCGGTGCCGCCGCGCTCCTTGATGGCCGCCACCAGCTCGTCGTCGTCCAACCGCTCCGGGTACACGGCGCACGGGTTCGCGAGGAACGGCGCCCGGCAGGCGGACGCCACCAGCGCCCGGGGGGTACGGCCGGCCGCGTCGAGCAGGCGCACCACCTCGAAGGCGACCAGCGAGCCCATGCTGTGGCCCAGCACCACCAGGTCCTCGGTCACCCCGGCCGGCAGCGCGGCCACCACCGGGCCCGCCAGATCGGCGACGTCCCGGGGCAGGTCTTCGGCGAACCTGGCCCCCCGGCCCGGGTACTGGCCGATCAACAGGCGCACGTCGGAGGGCAGGTGCTCCCGCCACTCGGCGTACGCGTGGGCGTTGCCGCCCGCGTGCGGCAGGACCAGCAGCGCCGTGCGCTGCGGCCCGTCGCCCGGCAGGTCCCAGACCACGTCGTCGGGTGCGGGGGCGAGGGAATCGGCCGGGTACTGCTCGGTGGTGCTCATGAGGAACTCCGTTCCTGGTCGGGAGTACGGCGGCGCAGGGCGGGCCGGGCGCGCCGGGGCGCGGTCGGCTGCGACAGCAGCCGGGTCTCGATGTGCTGGGCGAGGCTGGCGGGGGTGGGGTGCTGGAAGACGTCGCGCAGGGTGAGGGTGACGCCCAGCGCGGTTCCGAGCCGGTTGGTGAGGCGGGCGGCGAGCAGGGAATGGCCGCCTTGGTCGAAGAAGTTGTCGTCGATCGACAGCGGCGACGGTGTGCCCAGGGCCTCGCTGAAGGCGGTGCGCACCGACTCCTCCAGCGGGGTGCGGGGCTCGCGACCGCCGGCCGTCGTCACCGCCTGGGGCGCGGGCAGCGCCGTCTTGTCGATCTTCCCGTTCGGGGTCAGAGGCAGCCGGTCCAGCAGGACCACGAAGGCCGGGACCATGTGGTCGGGCAGCAGGGTGCGCAGCCACAGGCGCACGTCCTGACCGGACAGGTCCGGGTCGGTGGTGACCAGGTAGGCGGTCAGCTGCGGGGTCCGGTGGTGGTCCGGGTGCGTGGCGAGGGTGGCTTGGGTGATGTGGGGGTGGGTGGTGAGGGTGGTTTCGATTTCGGTGGGTTCGATGCGGAAGCCGCGGATTTTGATTTGGGTGTCGGTGCGGCCGGTGTAGTGGAGGTTGCCTTGGGTGTCCCAGTGGGCTTGGTCTCCGGTGTGGTAGAGGCGGGTGCCGGGGGGTCCGTAGGGGTTGGGGATGAAGGCGGTTGCGGTGGTGGTGGGTTGGGCGAGGTAGCCGTGGGCGAGTCCGTCGCCGGTGAGGTAGAGCTCTCCGGTGGTTCCGGGGGGTGTGGGGTGGAGGTGGGTGTCGAGGACGTAGGCGTGTTTGTTGGTGAGGGGTCGGCCGATGGGGAGGGGTCCGGTGGTGGGGTGGTGGGGGTCGGTGGTGTGGGTGGTGGTGAAGCCCATCGACTCGGCGGGCCCGTACCCGTTGGTGACCGTGACGTGGGCGTGCAGCCGGTGCAGTCGCTCCACGTGGGTGGGGGAGGCGGGCTCGCCGCCGGTGTAGACGATGCGGGTGGTGGCGAAGGTCTCGGGGTGCTCGTCGGTGAGGTAGTTGAACAGGCTGGAGGACAGCTGGAGCATCGTGACCCGGTGCTGCTGGGCGAGGGCGGCGATCAGGGCCGGTTCGGGGCGTTGTCCGGGTTGGAGGACGGTGGTTCCGCCGTGGAGGAGGGCGCCCCAGAATTCGAGGCTGAAGGCGTCCCAGGAGACGGGGGAGCACTGGAGGAAGACTTCGCCGGGGCCGAAGGTGGCGTAGGTCTGGTCGGTGAGGGTGGAGACCAGGTTGCGGTGTGAGGAGAGGATGCCCTTGGGGCGGCCGGTGGAGCCGGAGGTGAACATCACGCAGGCGACGTCGTCCCAGGTCAGGTCGACGGACAGGGCGCTGTCGGGGCGGGCGGCGATGGTGGCCTGATCGGCGTCCACGCGCACCGTCGACCAGCGGCCGACCGTCAACCGGGTCTGGTGACGGGCGTCGGTGATCAGAGTGGTGATCGCGGCGTCGGCGGCGGTGCGGTCGAGGCGTTCGTCGGGGAACTCGGGGTCCAGGAGGGCGTATCCGGCGCCGGTCTTGACGACGGCGAGGAGGGCGACGGTGAAGTCGATGCCCCGGTCGAGGAGGATCCCGGCGAGGTCGCCGCGTCCCAGGCCGTTCGCCTTCAGGTGGTGGGCCAGGCGGTTGGCGCGGGCGTCGAGTTCCCCGTAGGTCAGTTCCTGACCGCCGAAGACCACCGCCCGCGCGTCCGGGTGGAGCCGGGCCTGCTCCTCGAACCGCTCGACGAGGGTGGTCGGAGCGCTGTCGGTACGCACCCCCGTCCACTCCCGGAGCACCTGCCGGCGGCCCGCCCCGTCCAGCAGCTCCAGCTCCGACAGCCGCACCCCGGGCTCGCGCGCCGCCTGCTCCAGCGTCCGCCGCAGCATCGCGGTCATCCGCTCCACCGTGGCCCGCTCGTACAGGTCGGAGCTGTAGAGCACCGCCCCCGTCAGGCCCGAACCCTCGTCGGTGCGCAGCAGGAACTCCAGGTCGAACTTGACGGCCCCGGTGGCCAGCGCCTCCGCCTCCCCGGCCCGCAGCCCGGGCAGTACGGGGGAGACCGCGGGACCGGACTCCAGCGCCAGGCAGACCTGGAACAGCGGGTGCCGGGCCAGGGAGCGGGCCGGATTCACCGCCTCCAGCACCAGGTCGAACGGGGCGTCCTGGTGGGCGAAGGCGTCGAGGTCGGCGGTGCGGACCCGGGCCAGCAGCTCCCGGAAGGCCGGGTTGCCGGAGGTGTCGGTGCGCAGCACCAGGGTGTTCACGAAGAAGCCCACGAGCCCCGACAGGGCCTCGTCGGGCCGGCCCGCGACCGGCGAGCCCAGCGGGACGTCGGTGCCCGCCCCCAGCCGGGTCAGCGTCGCGGCGAGCGCGGCCTGCAACACCATGAAGGGGGTGCAGCGCTCGGCGCGGGCCAGCTCCACCACCCGCTTGTGCAGCTCGGTCCCGAAGTCCACCCGGACCGCCCCGCCGCGCTGCCCGGCGACCGGCGGGCGCGGCCGGTCGGGCAACAGCCCCAGCTCCTCCGGCAGACCCGCCAGCGCCGTCTTCCAGTGCGCGAGCCGGCCCTCCAGCGGCGCGCCCGTCAGCGCGCCGCGCTGCCAGAGCGCGAAGTCGGCGTACTCGGCCGGCAGGGGAGCCCAGTCGGGGGCCGAGCCCGCCAGCCGGGCCGCGTAGGCCACCGAAAGGTCGTCGAACAGGGGGCGCAGGGACTGCCCGTCGGTGGCGATGTGGTGAAGGAGGACGAGCAGGGTGTGCGCGCCCTCTCCGGAGCGCAACAGCGTGACCCGCAAGGGGTGTTCGGTCGCCAGGTCGAAGGCGTGCCGGGCGGCGGCGAGGAGTTCCCCGTCGAGGGCCTCGGGCGTGACCGTCCGCAGCTCGAACGCGGGCGCGGGCAGCGGGTCGACGATCTGGTACGGGTCCCCGTCCGCGGTGGCGAACCGGGTGCGCAGCGGCTCGTGCCGGGCGGCCAGGTCCTGGAAGGCGGCCCGCAGGGCGGCCACGTCCGGCTCGCCCTCCAGACGAACCGCCATCGGCACGTTGTACGAGGTCGCGCCCGGGCCGCCGAGCCCCGCGACCAGCCACAGCCGTTGCTGCGCGAAGGACAGCGGCAGCCGCTCGGGGCGGGCCGCCGACCGCCGCAGCGGCGGCAGGGCCGGCCGGTCGGCCACCTCGTCGATGCGGCGGACGAGGGCTGCGGGGGTGGGGTGCTGGAAGACGTCGCGCAGGGTGAGGGTGACACCGAGGGTGGCGGCGATCCGGTTGGTGAGGCGGGCGGCGAGGAGGGAGTGGCCGCCGTGATCGAAGAAGTTGTCGTCCATGGACAGCGGCGCGGGGCCGGCGAGCACCTCGGAGAAGAGGGTCCGCACCAGTTCCTCGGCCTCGGTGCGGGGCTGACGACCCGCGGCGGCGAGCGGGACCTCCACCGCCGGCAGCGCCCTCTTGTCGATCTTCCCGTTGGGGGTCAGCGGCAGCCGCTCCAGCACGGCGAACCGCGCCGGGACCATGTGCTCCGGCAGCCGTTCCCGCAGCCAGGCGCGCAACGCGTCGGGGGCGGGGGCCGCGCCCCGCGCCTCGGGCGCGGCGACCACGTACGCCGTCAGTTGCCCGTCGGAGTGGACGAGGGTGGCTTGGGTGATGTGGGGGTGGGTGGTGAGGGTGGTTTCGATTTCGGTGGGTTCGATGCGGAAGCCGCGGATTTTGATTTGGGTGTCGGTGCGGCCGGTGTAGTGGAGGTTGCCTTGGGTGTCCCAGTGGGCTTGGTCTCCGGTGCGGTAGAGGCGGGTGCCGGGGGGTCCGTAGGGGTTGGGGATGAAGGCGGTTGCGGTGGTGGTGGGTTGGGCGAGGTAGCCGTGGGCGAGTCCGTCGCCGGTGAGGTAGAGCTCTCCGGTGGTTCCGGGGGGTGTGGGGTGGAGGTGGGTGTCGAGGACGTAGGCGTGTTTGTTGGTGAGGGGTCGGCCGATGGGGAGGGGTCCGGTGGTGGGGTGGTGGGGGTCGGTGGTGTGGGTGGTGGTGAAGCCCATCGACTCGGCCGGCCCGTACCCGTTGGTGATGACCAGGCCCGGACGGGCCTCGTGGAGGCGCCGTACATGGGTGGGGGAGGCGGGCTCGCCGCCCGTGTAGACGATGCGGGTGGTGGTGAACGCCTCGGGGTGCTCGTCGGTGAGGTAGTTGAACAGGCTGGAGGACAGCTGGAGCATGGTCACGCCGTGCCGCTGCGACAACTCCGCCACCAGCGCCGGTTCGGGGCGTTGTCCGGGTTGGAGGACGGTGGTTCCGCCGTGGAGGAGGGCGCCCCAGAATTCGAGGCTGAAGGCGTCCCAGGAGACGGGGGAGCACTGGAGGAAGACTTCGCCGGGGCCGAAGGTGGCGTAGGTCTGGTCGGTGAGGGTGGAGACCAGGTTGCGGTGTGAGGAGAGGATGCCCTTGGGGCGGCCGGTGGAGCCGGAGGTGAACATCACGCAGGCGACGTCGTCCCAGGTCAGCGACACCTTCAGCGGGCCGGCGGGACGGGTGGCGACGACCTCGCGGTGCGAGTCGACCAGGGTGGTGTGCCAGGATCCCTCGGGGAGTCGGCCGTGATGCCCGGCGTCGGTGATCAGGGCGCCGAGGGAGGCCTCACGGGCCGTCCCGGCGAGGCGTTCGTCGGGGAACTCGGGGTCGAGGAGGGCGTATCCGGCGCCGGTCTTGACGACGGCGAGGAGGGCGACGGTGAAGTCGATGCCCCGGTCGAGGAGGATCCCGGCGAGGTCGCCGCGTCCCAGGCCGTTCGCGCTGAGGTGGTGGGCCAGGCGGTTGGCGCGGGCGTCGAGTTTCCCGTAGGTCAGTTCCTGACCGCCGAAGACCACCGCCCGCGCGTCCGGGTGGAGCCGGGCCTGCTCCTCGAACCGCTCGACGAGGGTGGTCGGAGCGCTGTCGGTACGCAGCCCCGTCCACTCCCGGAGCACCTGTCGGCGCTCGCCGGTATCCAGCAACTCCACTGCTGACAGCGGTATTTCGACGTCAGACAGGACCGTCTCCATGAACCGTACGAAACGGTCCTGGTGCCCGGCCACCGCCGCCAGGTCGCAGACCTCGGGGGCCGCGTCGAAGTCGATCCGCAGTCCGCCGTCCGGACCCAGGTCGTACACGCCGACGGCCAGGTCCTCCACGGGCCCGTTGGTCAGGTTGTGCTGCACCGTGGGCAGACCGAAGAAGCGCATCCCGGGGTTGAACGCCATGATGTTGACCAGGGGCGCCGCGAGGCGCCGCTCCGACTCGCCCAGGCCCAGGTCCCGGCACATGTCCTCGTACCGGGTGCGCTGGTGCTTCAACCCCTGTCGGGTCTCCGCGACCACCGACGCCAGCAGCTCGGCCGTCGTCCCGTCCGCGCGGACCGGAACCCGCAGCGGGATCACGTTCGACAGCATTCCGGGCGTCCGACGGGCCAGGTCGGTGCGCCGCCCCGTCACCGGCAGCCCCAACACCAACTCCCCGCCTCCGCCCACCCGATGGACGTACGCGGCGACCAGCGCGATGACCATCATGGTCCAGGGGGCCCGCCGGGCCCGCGCCACCTCACGCAGCCGCTCCACCCGCTCGGGGGCCAGCACCACGGTGCGGCGTACGAAGGGCAGCGCGCCCGGCGCCGTACGGCCGGAGCGGCCCTCGCCCAGGCGCGGGGTCTGCGGCAGCGCCGCGAGGTGCGCCGCCCAGTGCGCCCGGTCGGCGAGCCCCTCCGCCGAGGCCCGGTAGCCGGCGTCCTCGGCGAGCAGCTCGGCCAGGGAACCGAAGGGATTCGGCCCCCAGGGCTCGCCGGCGACCGCCCGCTCGTGCAGCTCCGCGAGGCGCTGGTCCAGCAGGGAGATCCCCATGCCGTCGATGGCCAGGTGGTGGAAGGAGTGGAAGTAG
The DNA here is from genome assembly GCF_044741845.1 of Streptomyces sp. NPDC088097. Taxonomy (NCBI): domain Bacteria; kingdom Bacillati; phylum Actinomycetota; class Actinomycetes; order Kitasatosporales; family Streptomycetaceae; genus Streptomyces; species Streptomyces sp. NPDC088097. Next base: position 364,816 of record NZ_JBIUTJ010000004.1, on the reverse strand, counting down.
AACCAGCGCTGCTCACCGCTCTGCGCCACACCGGCCTTGATCAGGACGTGTCGGGTCAGCCAACCGCCCGCCAGGTCGAACGGCCGGGCGATCTCGGTCGCCATCCACGCGCGGCCCGCCGCGTCCGGGTCCGGCTCTGCGCCGAGGTCGACGAACTCCAGCCGGCGCCCCGCCTCCGCGGGCCACAGCTCCAGCCACAGCGAGCCGTCCTCCTCGGACCCCGTCCCCCGGATGCGCAACGCGTCGGCCTCGCGGGCCAGTTGCTCGAAGGACCGCTCCACCAGCGCGAGATCCAGCGGGCCCAGGAGCTCCCGGTACTCCCCGATGTTGTAGCGGCTGCCGGTGGCGTCGAGGCCGTGGGCCGTCCAGATGTCACGCTGCGCCGCCGACAGGGGCAGCCGCGCAGCGGCCGGCCCGTGCGCGCTGCTCCGTTCGGACGCGGTGGGAGACATGCGGAGGCTCCTCGGAGAGGGGAAGGGCGGGGGTGGATCGGGAATCCGGAGGCGCTCCAGGGGCGCCGTCCGGCCGTACGTCATACAACCCGCGGCCCGTCGGCCGCGGCGGCAGTTGCTCCGGCACTTGCGGCAGCAGTTGCTCCGGGCGGGTGCCGGTGGGGTGCCGCCGGGGTGCTGCCGGGCGCCCCCGGGGTGCCTCGCGGGCACCGGTGGGGCGGTCGCGCCCGGTGCTCAGGCGCGCTGGGGAGCCCGCCGGGCGGCGGCGCGGACCAGGCCCAGGACCCGGAAGCGCGAGCCCCCGCTCTCGTGGGCGGCCCGGACGGCCCCGCTGATCAGCAGCTCGCGCAGCATCCGGCCCGACTCGGGCAGGCCGAGCCCGGTGAGGGCGGTGACATCGGTGAGCCCGAATTCCGCCCCGGCGGACGCGGCGGCGGGGCGCGCGCCGGCCTCCGGGGCGCCGTTCGGGGCGCCGTCCGGGGTGCAGAGGGCGTCCAACAGGGCGCGGGCGCCGGGCGAGAGGCGGTCCAGCCGTCGGCCGAGGGTGGTGCGGAAGCGGTCCGCGCCCGCGCCGGCGCCCAGGTGGTCGAGGAGGGCGACGGGGTCGGCGTCGAGGCTGTCGCACAGGGTGGTCAGGTCGGCCACCACCAGCCAGGACGCGGCGGCGGCGAGCGCCCCCGGGTGCCCGTCGAGACGCCCGCACAACCACGCGGCCCGCTCCAGATCGGCCGGGCCGGCGGTGAACTCGGGGCGCACCCGCCGGACCTGGTCGAGGAAGAGCCGTACGGAGGGCACGGCCGCGTCCGCCGTCCCCTCGGCCGGGACCTCCAGCGGGGACAGCAGGAAGATCCGCTCACCCGGCACCTCCCAGGGCTGGTCCGAGGTGACCAACAGCCGCAGCCCGGGGCAGGACCGCAACAGCGCCGTCAGCCGGTCGAACCGGGGAGGTACGGCCGGGGCGCCGTCGAGGACGAGCAACACCGGCTGCTCCCCGAGCAGGTCGACCAGCGAGCCGAGGGCGGTACCGGCTCCGGTCCCGGCGGCTGCCGCGCTCCCGCCTTCGGCGCCGGCCGGGCCCACCTCCGTCGGGTCCGCCCCCCAGAGTTCGGCGGCGGCGCGGGCGACCCGGTCCGCCAACACGGCGTCCCCGTAGGAGAGGTAGTCGGCCGTCGCCCCGGGGAAGGCGTGCCACAGCACCGGAGTCCCCGCGCCGTGCAGCCGTTCGGCCACCTCCAGCGCCAGCCGGGTCTTGCCCACGCCGGCGAGCCCCACCACGTGCACGAGCCGCTCCGCCCCGGCGGTCAACTCCCGCTCCAGCACCGCCGTCTCGGCCTGCCTGCCCAGCGCGGCGTGCAACGCCGTCGGCGGGGCCGGGGGGTGCACCCAGCCCTGGCCGACGCTCCGGCCCTGCTGGGCGGCCGCCTCCAACGCGGTCCGCGCCCGCGGTCCCAGCCGCAGGGCGTCCGCCATCAGCCGCACCGTGTCGGGGCGCGGCCGTCTCGCCTTGCCCTGCTCCAGATCGCGGATGGCCCGCACGCTGATGGTCGACAGGTCCGCCAACTCCCGCTGGGTCAGGCCGATGCGCAGCCGGTGGGCCCGTATCAGGGTTCCCACCCGGGAGGTCTCCTGCGAGCCCGAGGGGGTCGTGCCGGTGGCGGTCGTGCTCGTGGCGGTCGTGCTCAGGGGGTCCGTGCTCGGGGTGGGGCGCACGGTGGTGTGGACGAGGGTCTTCGCATGAGTGTTCACAGGGCGCTCCCGGCGACGGTGAGGGGGAACAGCGGGGACCGGGGTCACGGTCCCGTTCCTGATCTCCATCGTCGGCACGGCGCTATCGCGGGGGCATCACCGGATGCTCGTGCTCCGCTCGGCGGCCCCTATCACCGGCCCCGACGGATCGGCGATAGCGATAGCGGGCCGTGATAGCGGGGGGATAGGAGCGGGGCCGGTAGCGGGATTCCAGCGGTTCCTAAGTTGAGGTCAAGCAAGAAGGAAGCGCCCCGGAAGCCCCCGGAGCGCACCGACGAAAGGACCCGAGATGACCCTCTCCCACGCCCTGCGCGCCGCCCTCGTCACCGTCGCCATCGCCGGCGCCGCGGTCCTCGGCGCCCAGGTCGCCCAGGCCGACGGCCCCTCCGCCCCCCTCACCAACGGAACCGCCGTGACCGACGGAGGCGCCGGCGCCAACGGCACCAACGCCGGCCCGGACGCCTCCCCGAGCCCGACCGCCTCCACCAAGCAGACCAACCCGTGGGACTGACGCCGACCCCGGCCGGGGTTCAGGCCCGCAACATCCGTTCGGCCTCGGCCAGCTCCGGCTCCATCCCCCGGTCACGGAAGGCGCGTACCGCGCTCTGCAACAGCTCCCGCGACCGGGACCGCTCCCTCACCCCGCCGTTCGCCGTCAGCAGCCTCGCCAGATCGAGGCGGACCAGCGCGGCGCCCCCCTGGTCCATGATCTGCTCCCGCACCGACAGGGCCTGCGCGTAGAAACCCCGCGCCGCCTCGGACCGACCCGTCTCCGCGTGGGCGTGGCCCAGGTCCCGCAGCAGGTGCCCCTCGCCGATCACGTCCCCGCTGTCCCGGCACAGCTCCAGCACCTCCGTGAAGGTGCGCACCGCGCGCTCGTGCTCCCCCTGCCCCTGGAGCAACTGCCCCGCCCGTCGCAGGGTGCGGGCCTGACCGCCCGTGTAGCCGATGGAGCGGTAGATGCCGAGCGCCTCGTCGAGCCGGCTCTGGGCCGCCGTGGTCTGCCCGCGTCGCATCCAGATGTGCGCGCTCTGCGTCAGGACGATGGCCCGCCCCACCACGTCACCGGCCTGGTCGAAGCCGAGCAGCGAGCGCTCGTACAGGGACAGCGCGAGGTCCTCGTTCCCCCGCATCCGCTCCAACAGCGCCAGGTCGCGGTGGCACAGCGCCGCGCCCTGGACCTCGCCCAGCTCCTCGAACAGCCCGAGGGCCGTCGTCAGCGCGGTACGGGACTCCTCGCCCTGGCTGCGCGCCAGGTGCAACACCCCCAGCGAGCTGAGCAGGGCCGCCGTGCCACGGGTGTTCCCCGCGGCCCGGACCGACTCCAGGGCGAGCCGGTGCGTGCGCTCCCAGTCGTCGAAGTAGCCGCGGCCCTCGAACAGCGTGGCCAGGGTCGTGGCCAGGTCCCAGCACAACTCGTCCATCTGCTCCCGGGCGGCGTGTTCGACGGCCTGCACCAGGTTCGCGTGCTCGCTGTCCAACCACTCCAAGGGGTCCACGAGCAGCTCGTCCACACAGCTCTCCGGAGGCTGCCAGCGCGGCGCGTTTCCGTGCAGCACGGTGAAGTCCCCGCCGTAGATGCGACGGTGGGCCTGCTCGGCCAGGGACATCCAGCCCCCCAGCATGCGGACGGTGGCCTCCTGCCGGTCGACGGGATCGCCGGCCGCGAGCTGCTCGCGGGCGAAGACCCGGATGATCTCGTGGAAGCGGTAGCGGAACCCGCCCGTGGACTCCACGCCGACCACGTCCAGCATCTGTACGTCGACCAGCGGCTCCAACAGGTCCGAGGCGAAGGGACGCGGATCGTCCAGGAGGGCGCCGGCGAGCCAGCCCGGCAGGGTCTGCCCCTGCGCGAGGCTCAACAGGCGCAACAGGCGCCGGTCGCTCTCCACCAGACCGTCGTGCGTGAGGGACAGGCTGGCCCGCATGGTCATCTCGCCGTGGGTCAGTTCGTCGAGTCGACCGCGCTCGCTCGCGAGCCGCTGCACCATCGAGGCCAGGGTCCAGTGCGGGCGGGCCGCCAGGCGGGCCGCGACGATCCGCAGCGCGAGCGGCAGCCCGCCCACCGTACGGATCAACGCCTCCACGGCGGCCCGCTCGCGGGCCACCCGGTCCTCGCCGATCACCCGGACCAGCAGCTCCACGGCGTGCTCGGTGCCCATCACGTCCAGCTCGACGCGGTGCGCCCCGGGCAGGCCCGTCAGCCGGACCCGGCTGGTGACCAGCACCGCGCAGGTGCTGCTGCCGGGCAGCAGGGCCCGGATCTGGCTCTCGGAGGCCGCGTCGTCCAGGACCACCAGGAGCCGGCGGGCGGCGAGCAGGGTCCGGTACATCTCGGCGCGCTCGTCCTGGGACTCGGGGATCACCGGTCCGGGGATGCCGAGCGCCCGCAGGAACCGTCCGAGGACCTCGCCCGAGGTGGCGGGCGTGCCCGTGCCGCGCAGATCGCAGTACAACTGGCCGTCGGGGAAGGCGGTTTCGCCGAGCCGGTGGGCGATGTGCGTGGCGAGGGTGGACTTTCCGGTGCCGGGCTTTCCCACGATCACGGCGAGCCCGACGGCGCGGCGCACGCCGTCGCCCAGCAGCGCCCGCTCGATGCGGACGATGTCCTCGTCGTCGCCCACGAAGTCCGAGGTGTCGGCGGGCAGTTGCCGGGGGATCTCCTCACGGAAGCCGGCCCCCGGGGTCCGGTCGGAGGCACCCGGTACGAGAGCCGCCTCCGACGCGTCGACCAGGATCCGGCCCGCGGCGCCGGCGTGCGGGAGCGCGGGGGCCCCGGCCGGGGCCTGCACGTGGGCGTGGCCCAGGGGATGCCCCTGGGGGTGGGTCGGCGCGGAGCCGAGGCCTCCGCCCAGCCCGGCGAAGGCCGTGGCGGCGAGGGTGGCGCCGGCCGGACCGGAGGGGGCGACGCCGGGGGACGGCGCGGAGTGGCCGCCGGAGCCGTACCCCGGTCTCTCCACGGCCCCACCCGGAGCCGCCGCGACCACTCCGGCGACGGGGTCGCCGGGCCGGCCGCCGAAGCCGCCCGCGCCGCCGGACGGGCCGCCGAAGCCGCCCGCGCTGCCGAAGCCGCCGCCCGAGCCGCTCGTCCCGCCCGGTCGGGCGTCCGGTCTGCCGTCGCCGGGCCCGGTCGCCCCGCCGCCCGTGGCGCCGCTCGCGAAGCCGAGGGTGGTGGTGCCCGCGAGCCCGCCGTAGCCGGTGCCGAAGCCGCCGCCTTGGTGGCCGGCCGGTTCGCCGCCGAAGGGGGCCGGGGGGACGTCGCCCGAGAGGATGGCCCGCTCCAGCCGGCGCAGCTCACCGCCCGGCTCCAGACCGAGTTCCTCCACCAGCAGCTCGCGCCCCACCCGGTAGCTCTCCAGGGCCTCCGCCTGCCGGCCCGAGCGGTACAGGGCCAGCATCAACTGCCCGCGCAGCCGCTCCCGCAGCGGGTGTACCCGTACGAGCAACTGGATCTCGCCGACCAGCTGGTGGTGGCGGCCCAGGTCGAGCTCCAGCTCGATCCGCGTCTCGGCGGCGGTCAACCGCTCCTCGTCGAGCTGGAGCGCCTTGCTGCGCAACGTCTCGCTGGATACCCCGCTCAGGCAGTCGCCCTGCCACAACTCGCCCGCACTGCGCAGGAGTTCTACCGCTCCGGCATGCTCACCGCGCTTGCCCAGCACGCGGGCATCCGCCACCCGGCGGGCGAAGAGGGCCGCGTCGACGAGGTCCTCGCCCTCGGTCTTGAGGACGTAGCCCGGTGGCCGGGTGGTGATGGCGGCGGCGATGCCGGCCGTCGTGAAGAGCTTGCGCAGCCGGGACACGCAGATCTGGACCTGCGTGCGCGCCGTGTCCGGCGGCTCGTCGTCCCAGATGAGGTCGACCAGGTAATCGGTGCTGACCACCCGGTTCGCTTCGAGGAGCAGGGCGGCGAGGATGACCTCCTGCCGCCCCGGGGGTACGCGGACCGGCCCGTCGCGGCCGGTGACCTGTAACGGCCCCAGGATGCGGAAGACCACCGGATCGGGGGTGGGCGGAACCCCGCCGGGTGAAACGGTCATGAGTCTCCCAGCTGGAGGCACACCAGTGATCGGACGGAGCGCGGGGTCAGTCTCCCCGAACACCTCTCCGGTTGTCCATGGTGTGGAGATTGCGTGATGGTGAACGCGATAGGCGGAGGATAGCCGCGAGTTGTGCGGAACCCCGACCGTGGAGGGGGCGGCACCCGCACGGGGTGCGGTCGAACGAGAGGACCCGTCCATGAACAGCCGGTACGTCGGGCGACCGCCGTCCAGTCGGGTCGTCACCGATTCCGGCGTCGACCACGTGCGCCTCGCCTACCACTACCTCGACGTCGGCGACCTCGACGGCTACGGCTCCCTGCTGCACGCGGGCGACACCCTCTGTCCCGACCTCGAACACCCCCGTCGGCCCGGCGACCGCCCCCGGATCAGCCGGATCGTCGCCCAGGGGGACTGCGTGGTCGCGATGGGCCGACTCGGCGTGCAAGAGAGGGAGTTCGTGGACGTGTTCACCCTCTCCCCGGAGGGGATGCTGCGTTCGTGCGCCCGCTACTACGCGGCTTCCGCGGCGCCTTCGCCCGGGTGAATCCCGCGCGCCGCTCCCCGGCGCGGGAGCTGATCCTTTCCCGACATCGACTGGGGCATCCTGGGCCACGATCGCCTTGATCGCCCCGACCGACCCAGGAGAGCACCGGTGCCACACGCCGCGCAGGGCCGACGCCACATCGACTTCATCCACCTGCACAACTTCCGTGATCTGGGCGGGTACCGCACCGAAGACGGCCGCACCCTCGCCTGGGGAGCCCTCTACCGGGCGGACTCGCTCGGCAAGCTCACCGGCGCCGACTGGGACCGCTTCCTCGCGCTGGGCATCCGTACCGTCATCGACCTGCGCTACCCGTGGGAGATCGAGGCCAAGGGCCGGATTCCGGAGCCGGAACGGTTCGCGTACGCCAACCTCAGCATCGAGCACCGTCCTTACGACCAAGCGGAGATCGACCCCGACACCGACCCCTGGCGCTACCTCGCCGACCGCTTCGCGGAGGTCGCCGAGGACGGGACCGAGGAGATCCGTCGGGCCGTCGAGCTGATCGCCGACGGTCCCGGCCCGACCGTCTTCCACTGCACCTCCGGCAAGGACCGCACCGGCCTGATCGCCGCCCTGGTGCTGACCCTCCTGGGGGTCTCCGAGGAACAGATCCTGGACGACTTCGCCCTCACCGAGCTGGCCACCGAGGGCCTCGCCGCCGACTGGCGGGCCGCCCACCCCGGTCGCGTCATGCGCTGGCCCTCCTACGGCAGAGCGCCCGCCACCGTCATGGCCCTGGTCCTCGCCGACCTCACCACCCGCTACGGATCCCCGTCCGCGTACCTCGCCGGCCCGGTCGGGATCACCCCGGACACCACGGCCCGCCTGCGCGCACGCCTGCTGGTCTGACCGCGCTCGGGGGCCCCGGGAAAACCGGATGACCCCGTCACGGACACGCCCCTACACTCGGGCTGACGCGCCGCCGGTCACGCCGGCGCCGCGTCCACCGAAGCCGAGCGAAGAGAAGGGGAACCAGGCCATGCGTACGTGCGCGCACCGCACCGCCGCCTTCGTTCCCCCGTCCCGTTACGACGTGATCCCGGTGTCTCGCACCGTACGGTCCCGGCCGCGCGGCCGGCGCCGTATGCCCGCGACGCACCTCTGAGCCCACCCCGGGGCACACCCCCGGGTCGGCCTTTCCACCCCCGCCCATCTCCCGCCACCCGCCCGTCGAGGGCGGCGCGGATCGGGGGGAACTCCCGCGTCAGGGAATCGCGCAGCCCTCTTCAGCTCCACCGAAAGGCCTCGGGCCATGCGCACCAACCAGCAGCAGCACGTCCGTTCCGCGACCACGGCCGCCGGCGCGACCGTGCGCAACCTCGGCATCCTCGCCCACGTCGACGCGGGCAAGACCACCATCACCGAGCGGATCCTGTTCGCGACCGGCACCATCCACAAACGCGGCGAGGTCCACCAGGGCACCACCGTCACCGACTTCGACACCCAGGAACGCGACCGGGGCATCACCATCTTCGCCGCGGCCGTCAGTTGCTCCTGGGACGGCCACCGCGTCAATCTCATCGACACGCCGGGCCACGTCGACTTCTCCGACGAGGTCGAGCGCTCCCTGCGCGTGCTCGACGGGGCCGTCGCGGTGTTCGACGCCGTCGCCGGAGTGGAACCGCAGAGCGAGACCGTCTGGCGCCAGGCCGACCGGCACGGCGTCCCGCGCCTCGCGTTCGTCAACAAGCTCGACCGGGCGGGCGCCGACCTCGACACGGCCGTCGCCTCCATCCGAACCCGCCTCGGGGTCGTCCCGCTGGTCGTCCAGCTGCCGATCGGACGGGAGGACGCCTTCACCGGCGTCGTCGACCTGCTGCGCATGCGCGCCCTCCTGTGGGGCGCGGGTGGCGGCGCGGCGGGCGGGACCCACGAGACGGTGCCCGTTCCCGAACCGCTGCTCGCCGAGGCGCTCCGGCGCCGCCGGCTGCTGGAGGAGGCCGTCGCCGAACTCCACCCCGAAGCCCTGGAGGAGTTCTGCGCCACCTCCGCCCTGACCGAGGAGACGCTGGTCAGGGCCCTGCGCGAGCTGACCCTCGCCCGGGACGCGGTCGTGGTGCTGTGCGGTTCCGCGTACCGCAACCGGGGGATCGAACCGCTGCTCGACGCGGTCGTGGCCTACCTGCCCTCGCCCGCCGACATGCCGCCCGTACGCGGCACGGAGGCGGACGGCGGCGAGCGGGAGCGCCCGCGCGACCCGGCGGCGCCGTTCACCGCGCTCGCCTTCAAGGTGACGGCGACCGCGACCGGACGGCTCACCTTCCTGCGGATCTACGCGGGCACCCTGCGCAAGGGCGACACCGTCCTGGACGCCGGTACGGGCAGGACGGAGCGCGTCGGTCGGATCCTGCGGGTCCAGGCCGACCGGCACGAGGAACGGGAGGAGGCGGTGGCCGGTGACATCGTCGCCGTGATCGGGCCCAAGGCGGCCCGGCCGGGCACGACCCTGTGCGCGCCGACGGCTCCGCTGCTCCTGGAGCCGCCGTCGGTGGCGGCGCCCGTGGTGTCGGTGGCGGTCGAGGCGGGGCGGAGCACGGACACGGGTCGGCTGGCGTCCGCGCTGGCCCGCCTCGCCGAGGAGGACCCCTCGCTGGTGGTGCGGACGGACGCGGAGACCGGTCAGACCGTGCTGTCGGGGCTGGGCGAACTCCACCTGGAGGTGGCGGTGGAGAAGGTCCGCCGTGCCCACGGGATCGAGGTCGTCGTCGGCCGCCCGCAGGTCTCCTACCGGGAGACCGTGGTGCGCGGGGTGTCCGGCCTGGTCTACCGCCACGTCAAACAGGACGGCGGGGCGGGGCAGTTCGCGCACGTGGTCATCGACGTGGAGCCGACGCAGGGGGAGGGGTTCGCGTTCCGCTCGGCGGTCGTCGGCGGCCGGGTGCCCGCCGAGTACGCGCGCGCCGTGGAGGCCGGCTGCCGTGACGCCCTCGCCGAGGGCCCCCTCGGCGGCCATCCGGTCACGGGCCTCAGGGTGGTCCTGAGGGACGGGGCGACCCACTCCAAGGACTCCTCGGAGCTCGCGTTCCGGGCGGCGGGGCGGTTCGCCCTGCGCGAGGCCCTGCGCGCCTGTGCGATGGAGCTGCTGGAGCCCGTCGCGGAGATCACGGTGACCGTCCCGGAGGACGGCGTCGGCGGTGTGCTGGGCGACCTCGCGGCCCGCCGGGGCCGGGTTTCGGGCTCCACCTCCGAGGCCGGCGTCGCCGTCGTCACGGCGACGGTGCCGCTGGCCGGGCTGTTCGGGTACGCGTCGCGCCTGCGCGGCCGCACCCAGGGCCGGGGCACCTTCACCACCCGGCCCGCGGGTCTGGCCCCGGTGCCGGCCTCGGTGGCGGCCGGCGTCCTCGGCGCCTGACGGGCGGCCCGCCCCGCTCCCCTCCCGGGGGGCGGGGCGGGCCGTTTCCCGGTGAGACGCGGTGGAGATTCGGTGAGACCCAAGAGCCCCGTACGGCTCGTTCGCATGGCCGAATTCTCGGCCCGTGGAGGAGGGGTCTAGAATGCATGCATGTCGAAGGTCTTGAATAAGCTTCCAGTCGGTGAGCGCATCGGTATCGCCTTTTCGGGCGGTTTGGACACATCTGTCGCGGTCGCGTGGATGCGTGAGCGCGGGGCCATCCCGTATGCCTATACAGCAGACATCGGTCAGTACGACGAGCCGAACCTGGCCGACGTACCCGAACGCGGTCTCGCGTACGGCGCCGAGCGCGCGCGCCTCGTCGACTGCCGGGAGGCCTTGGTCGAGGAGGGCCTCGCGGCCCTGGCCTGCGGCGCCTTCCACATCCGGTCGGCCGCGCAGACGTACTTCAACACCACCCCCCTCGGCCGCGCCGTGACCGGCACCCTGCTGGTCCGCGCGATGCGCGAGGACGAGGTCTCCATCTGGGGCGACGGCTCCACCTACAAGGGCAACGACATCGAGCGGTTCTACCGCTACGGTCTGCTCGCCAACCCGAGCCTGCGCATCTACAAGCCGTGGCTCGACCAGTCCTTCGTGGCCGAGCTGGGCGGACGCCACGAGATGTCCGTGTGGCTGTCGGAGCGCGACCTGCCGTACCGCGACTCGGCGGAGAAGGCGTACTCCACCGACGCCAACATCTGGGGCGCCACCCACGAGGCCAAGCGCCTGGAGTACCTCGACACCTCGCTGGAGATCGTCTCCCCGATCATGGGCGTCCGCTACTGGGACCCCGAGGTCGAGATCGCGACGGAGGACGTCACCGTCGAGTTCGAGCAGGGCCGCCCCGTACGCGTCAACGGGCGTTCCTTCGACTCCGCGGTCGACCTGGTCCGCGAGGCCAACGCCATCGGCGGCCGGCACGGCCTCGGCATGTCCGACCAGATCGAGAACCGCATCATCGAGGCCAAGAGCCGCGGTGTCTACGAGGCTCCGGGCATGGCGCTCCTGCACATCGCCTACGAGCGGCTGCTCAACGCCATCCACAACGAGGACACCATCGCGCAGTACCACGTGGAGGGCCGCCGCCTGGGCCGGCTCCTCTACGAGGGCCGCTGGTTCGACCCGCAGGCGCTGATGCTCCGCGAGAGCCTCCAGCGCTGGGTGGGCTACCCGGTCACCGGCAGCGTCACCGTCCGCCTGCGGCGCGGCGCCGACTACTCGGTCGTGGACACCACCGGCCCCTACCTCAGCTACCACCCCGAGAAGCTGTCGATGGAGCGCAGCCAGGACCAGGCGTTCGTCCCGGACGACCGCATCGGCCAGCTGACCATGCGCAACCTCGACATCGCCGACTCGCGCAGCAAGCTGGAGCAGTACGCCGCCGGTGGCCGCCTCGCCGCCTGGAGCAGCGTCATCGGCGAACTGCCCCCGGGCGGCGCCGAGACCATCGCCGCGATCGGCGGCGGTGCGGAGTCCGTACCGGTGGACTCCAACGCCCTGGACCACGCCGCGATCGAGTCCGGCACCGACTGATCCGACGGTCCCGCCTCACGATCCCGGGCCGCGGCGCGTCACCACGCGTCGCGGCCCGGTGCGTTGTCCCGGGCCCCTCAAGTCCGGCCGGCCGGGTCCTGTTCGGGGGCCGTCCCGGTGGGCTCGGGGGCGTTCGTCGGCGGGGGTACGGCGGCCCGTACGGGCTCGGCCGGCGCGCGCCGGGCGGCGCACCAGGCCGCCACCGGCTGGGTGTAGCGGGCGGTGAGCGGTCCGATCACCACCAGGATGAGCACGTACGCGGTGGCCAGCGGCCCCAACGCGGGCTCGATGCCCGCCGTGACGGCCAGACCCGCGATGACGATGGAGAACTCGCCGCGGGCGACGAGGGTCCCCCCGGCCCGCCACCGGCCGTTGACGCCGATCCCGGCCCGCCGCGCCGCCCAGTACCCGGTGGCGATCTTCGTGCCCGCCGTCACCAGGGCGAGCGCCAGCGCGGGCACCAGGACGGGCGGAATGCTGGCCGGATCGGTGTGCAGGCCGAAGAAGACGAAGAACACCGCGGCGAAGAGGTCGCGCAGCGGACTGAGCAGGGTGTGCGTGCCCTCGGCCACCTCGCCGGACAGGGCGATCCCGACGAGGAACGCGCCGACGGCCGCCGAGACCTGGAGCTGCTGGGCGATGCCCGCGACGAGGAGCGTCAGCCCCAGCACCACCAGCAGCAGCTTCTCCGGGTCGTCGCTGGAGACGAACCGCGAGATCAGCCGCCCGTAGCGGACGGCGACGAACAGCACCGCGCCCGCCACGCCCAGCGCGATCGCCAGGGTGAGGCTGCCCGCAGCGAGACCGACCCCGGCCAACAGCGCGGTGACGATGGGCAGGTAGACGGCCATCGCCAGGTCCTCCAGAACCAGGACGCTCAGGATGACCGGTGTCTCGCGGTTGCCGACCCGGCCCAGGTCCCCCATGACCTTGGCGATGACCCCGGAGGACGAGATCCAGGTGACGCCCGCCAGGACCACGGCGGCCACCGGCCCCCAGCCCATCAACAGCGCCGCCACCGCGCCCGGCACGGCGTTCAGGGCGAAGTCGACGAGACCGGCCGGGTACTGGGTCTTCAGATTGGAGACCAGGTCGCTCGCCGTGTACTCCAGGCCCAGCATCAGCAGGAGCAGGATGACGCCGATCTCGGCGCCGATCGCGACGAACTCCTCGCTCGCGCCCATCGGCAGCAGACCGCCGGTGCCGAAGGCGAGACCGGCCAGCAGGTAGAGCGGGATGGGGGAGAAGTGGAAGCGGCCGGCCAGTCGCCCCAACAGGCCCAGGCCGAGGATGATCGCGCCGAACTCGATCAGGAAGACAGCGGAGTGCACGGGCCGCCTCACTCCCTTCCGAGTATCGAGGCCGCCGCGTCGACGCCCTCGCGGGTCCCGATCACGATGAGCGTGTCACCGCCGGCCAGCCGGAAATCGGGCGCGGGGGAGGGCCGGGCCTCGGCGCGGCGCAGCACGGCCACGATCGAGACGCCGGTCTCGGTCCGCATCCGGGTCTCGCCCAACAGGCGACCGTTCCAGTGGGAGTGCGCCGACAGCACGATCCGTTCGGCGACCAGCCCGAGGTCCGTCGTGTGGAGCACGTTCGGACTGTGGTGCGCGGGCATCAGCGCGTCGATGAGCGAGGCGGCCTCCGCGCCGCTCAGGTGCAGGGAGCGGGCGCAGGCGTCGGGATCGTCGGCGCGGTAGACGTTCACCGTCCGGGTGCCGTCCCGGTGCGCGATCACCGACAGGTGCCGGTGCTCCCGCGTGGTGAGGTCGTACTGGACACCGATACCGGGCAGCGGTGTGGTGCTCATCCGTGGAGCGGGCACAGCCTTTCCCTCCTTGCTCGTGCGTGGACCGTCGAACGGCGCGGGGCGCCGGCGCGAGGTCGCCGGGTGGCGGGATCGGCTCCGGCGCGGGTCATGCTGCCACGTCCGCGAGGGCCCCGGACATGGGTGTCGGCACGGATGGACAAGGCCCCGTACAGTCGACAGGGTGAACCGGGGACACCGGTCCCGCCGCAGGTCACGGCCGGTGTCGGACGCGGCGGACGTCAGGCGCGCCGGGTGTCGGACGCGCCGGGTGTCGGGCCGGATGCGGGACGAGGGAGAGGGAGGGGCGCGGTGTCGCTGTACTGGCGGATCTTCCTCCTCAACGCGGCCGTCCTCGTCACCGCCGTCCTGCTGCTCTTCGGCCCCGTCACCGTCTCCACTCCCGTCCTCTTCGGGGAGGCCGTCGTCCTGCTCGCCGGACTGGCCGCCATGCTGATCGCCAACGCCGTCCTGCTCCGCGTCGGCCTGGCTCCGCTCGGCCGGCTGACCCGGGCGATGGGCACGGTCGACCTGCTGCGCCCCGGCGGCAGACCGCGGGTGGAGGGGCCCGGCGAAGTGGCCGAGCTGACCACCGCGTTCAACACCATGGTCGGCCGCCTCGAAGCGGAGCGCGCCACCAGCAGCGCCCGCGCCCTCTCCGCGCAGGAGGCAGAACGGCGGCGCGTCGCCCGAGAACTCCACGACGAGGTCGGCCAGACCCTGACCGCGGTCCTCCTCCAGCTCAAGCACGCCGCCGGCGGCGCCCCGGAACCCCTGCGCGAGGAACTCCTCCAGGTGCAGGAGACCACCCGCGGCGGCCTGGAGGAGATCCGCCGCATCGCCCGCAGGCTGCGCCCCGGAGTCCTGGAGGAACTGGGCCTGCACAGCGCCGTGCGGGCGCTGACCGCGGAGTTCACCACCGGGTCGCTGGCGGTACGGCACTCCATCGAGCCGGGCCTGCCCGCCCTGGACGAGGCCGCGGAACTGGTGCTGTACCGGGTCGCCCAGGAGGCCCTGACCAATGCCGCCCGCCATGCCGGGGCGAGCGCGGTGGAAGTGCGCCTGACCCGCCGGCCCGGCGGCGGGATCCGGTTGCTGGTGCGCGACGACGGCCGGGGTCCCGGCCGGGCCGTCGAGGGCGCCGGCATCCAGGGCATGCGCGAACGGGCCCTGCTGATCGGGGCCGCCCTCACCCTCGAACCCGCCCCGCGGGGCGGTACCGACGTACGGCTGGACGTACCGGCCACCGCCCCCGAGGGAAGGGGGCGGCGGTGACCACATCCGGACGGGCGCCCACCCGCGTCCTGCTCGCCGACGACCACGCACTCGTACGGCGCGGGGTCAGGCTCATCCTCGACGCCGAACCCGACCTGAGGGTGGTCGCCGAGGCCGGGGACGGCGCCGAGGCCGTCGCCCTGGCCCGTACGACGGAGGTCGACCTCGCCGTCCTGGACGTGGCCATGCCCCGCATGACCGGACTCCAGGCCGCCCGCGAACTGTCGCGCCTGCGACCGGGCCTGCGCATCCTCATCCTGACCATGTACGACAACGAGCAGTACTTCTTCGAGGCCCTCAGGGCCGGGGCCGCCGGCTACGTCCCCAAGTCCGTCGCCGACCGCGATCTGGTCGAAGCCTGCCGGGCCGCGATCCGCGACGAACCGTTCATCTACCCCGGCGCCGAGACCACTCTCATCCGCAACCACCTCGACCGGATCCGCCGCGGCGAACCGCTGCCCGCCCGGACGATCACCGACCGCGAGGAGGAGATCCTCAAGCTCGTCGCCGAGGGCCACTCCTCGAAGGAGATCGCGGACATCCTCGTCATCAGCGCCAAGACCGTCGAACGCCACCGCTCGAACCTGCTCCGGAAGCTGGGCATGCGCGACCGGCTGGAGCTGACCCGCTACGCGATCCGCGTGGGCCTGATCGAGCCTTAGGCCGTCTCTTTCGGATCTTGCCGGGTTCGTGGCCCCGGCCGCGCCCCCGTGCGCGGCCCGTGGCAACAAACTGCCGGGCCGACGGCAGTTTGCTGGCGGCGCCGGCCATTGGTGCGGGGTCGTCCGGATGACAGATTTCTACCTGTCACCAGCACGACCGCCACTTCGGAGGACACCATGAACGCCCAGCTCACCCACCGCGCCAAGACCGCCTCGGCCCTGATCGGCCTCTGTACGGCCCTCGCGCTCGGCGTGACGCTCGGCGGCGGGACGGCCGGCCCGTCCGTGGCGAAGACCGACAACGGTTGGCAGACGGCGCCGACCACGGTGGTCCTCGCGGACAACGGTTGGCAGGCGGCGGCCCCCCTCGACAAGCCCGAGAACGGGTGGCAGTGACCGCCGGCCTGGACCACCGCGTGTCCGTGGGCAGCCGGCAGATCGAGTTGGTGGCACGGGCCGGTTCGGAGGCCGTCGCCGAGGCCGCGGCGTTGAGCGCGGTGCGTTGGCTCGCGCTGCTGCCCGCCGCGTGGCGGACGGAGTTCCACGGTTTGGCCGACGACGGTCTCTCGATCGTCCTGCGGATCTCGCGGGAGCGGGAGGTGCCGGTGACGCGCGCCTGCGCGCAGGCGCGGCGCGCCCTGAGCGATCCCGCCCTGAACGGCTGGGAGTTCTTGACCTGCCGCGAGGTCGAATGAGCCGGCGGCGGGGGCGGCGCGCACGGCAGGGCCTGATCCACTGAACGCAGTGGACAGGCCCTTTTCGTCATGCGGTGGCAGCGGCTACATCCAGCCGCGGTCCTTGGCGAGCATCGCAGCCTGGAAGCGGTTCGAGGCGCCCAGGCGCAGCAGCAGGTCGGCGACGTGCCGACGGAAGGTGCGGATGGAGATCCCCATCTCGCGGGCGGCGACCTCGTCCTTGTCGAACCGGGCCAGGAGCGTCAACACCTCGCGGTCCATCCCGGTGATGGCCGCCTCGGTCGCGTCCTCGCTCCTGCCGGGGAGGGGTTCCGCCGAGGTCCACACCTTCTCGAAGAGGGCGACCATGTTGGAGAGGAGTCCGCTCTGGCGGACCAGCAGCGCCCCGCGCGCGCTGTCGGAGGGGTCGAGGGGTACGACGGCCGTGGCGCCGTCGTAGATGACCATCCGGTCCATGACCTTCTCGACCGTACGGAATTCCGC
The DNA here is from genome assembly GCF_044741845.1 of Streptomyces sp. NPDC088097. NCBI lineage: Bacteria > Bacillati > Actinomycetota > Actinomycetes > Kitasatosporales > Streptomycetaceae > Streptomyces > Streptomyces sp. NPDC088097. The sequence continues at coordinate 348,182 of NZ_JBIUTJ010000004.1, read as the reverse complement.
GCCCAGCTCGGCCATTTCGTACAGATAGGCGCGGGTGGCGGGATCTTCGAGGGCTGTGCGCAGAACCACCGTCCTCATGGTGATTCCGCGCCTGATACATCGGAGATCGAGGGGACGTGCGGCCTCCATGAAGGCGGGCGTGAGCGGACCGTCGGGCTGAAGCGCGCACATTTCCTCGCGGGCGTAGAAGGCGAGGTCATCGAGACGGGCGCGGATCTCCCCCAGCCCGTCGATGCGCTCGATCCCGCCCGTCGGGCCCTCCCGGGGCTCGGCGGCGCGGATGTCCTCCATCAACTCGGGAATCATCGAGCGCGCCGAAGACACCAGCCTCAGCTGCTCGTTGAGTTCGCCGAGACGCTGCTCGATCAGTCGCTCCACGCCGAGGGCGGGATCGATGGCGACCCATTGCCCTTCGCCCGTGTCGCGGACCAGCTTGTGCCGCGACAGGCTCAGCAGCGCGGAGTCCGCTTCCTCCCGGCTCATTCCCAATTTCTGTTCCACCGATTCGGGACGAAAGTGCGGAGTGCGAAGGAAATGCCGGTAGACCGACTCCTCGTCTCGACTCAGCCCCAGACTCATCAGACTCACGATGCGTTCTCCCCCTGGTACGTCTGAGAATTCAGCCGCAAGGCTACCTCAGGGGGTCTCTTTCGGATAAGTATTTCCGCATGATGGAATTCCATATCGTGGAATTCCATTCGGTCGAGGCCTCAAGCCGAGAGGCGCAGTCGCTCCCGCGGCAGCAGCGCCGCGTCCAACAGCTCCACCACCCGCTCCCCGATCCGCCGCTGGGCCTCCGCGGTGAGCGCCCCGATGTGCGGGGTGAGCACCACGTTGTCCAGCGAGGCCAGTTCGGTCGGGACGCCCTCGCGGGCGAGCACATCGGTCGCGGCGCCCGCGAGGGCCCCGGACCGCAGGGCCTCCAGCAGGGCCGCTTCGTCGACCGTCCCGCCCCGGGCCACGTTCACCAGGTAGGAGTCCGCTTTCATCAGGGCGAGTTCGCGCCGGCCGATCAGCCCCCGGGTGGCCGCCGTCAGCGGAACCGACAGGCACACCACGTCGGCGGCGGGCAGCAACTCCTCCAGTGGCGCCAGCCGGATCCCGCGCTCCGCGAGCTGCCGGGCCCGATCGCCGCCCGGCCGGGCCACCGCCACGACCACCTCCATGCCGAACCCCTGGGCCAGCGAGGCGATCCGCGACCCGATGGAGCCGAAGCCGACCAGCCCGAGGGTCTTGCCCCGCAGCTCACTGCCCACCAGCCCCCGCTTGTGCCACACCGTCGAGCGGGTGTGCCGGTCCCCGACCACGATCCGGCGGCACACCGCGAGCATCAGCCCGAGCGCCAACTCGGCCACCGAGTCCGCGGAGCCACCGGGCACGTTGCGCACCTCGACGCCGGCCCGGGCGGCGGCCGTGAGGTCGATGTTGTCCAGCCCCACCCCCGCCCGGATCACGGTGCGCAGTCTCGGCGCGGCGGCGATCACCTCCTCCGTCACCCGCACCCCGGCCCGCAGCACCAGCGCGTCCGCGGTCCGCACGAGCGAGACCAGGCGTGCGGGCGTCGGCTTGGGGTGCAGGGCCACCTGGTGGCGCAGGCGTAGGTCACGGAGCGCGTCGGGGTGGATCGGGTCCACCATCAGCACCCGGGCCATCACGCGGCCGGCACCAGGCTCGGGGCGAGCGCCGGGGAGCCGACGCGCGCCGCGAACTCGGCCAGCGTGTCGGTGTCGAACAGGTCGTGGACGGAGGGCCGGGTGCCGGTGAACCGTTCCACCCCGGCGCAGATCCGCACGGCGAGCATCGAAGTGCCGCCCAGCTCGAAGAAGTTGTCCTCGCGGCCGACCGGACGGACCTGGAGCGCCTCCTGCCACAGCCGGACCACGGCCGCCTCGGTCTCGTCGGCCGCGGGCACGGCGGGCGCGTCGGTGAACAGCATGCGGTCGTCCATGGATTCCTCCGGGAAAGATGTGGATGCGTACGTGAACGAAATCGAGCGGGGGAGCGAGGTGGGCGGGGGAGCGGGCGGGCCCGGCTCCGGGCTCAGGCGGCGCGGGCGGCGGGCCAGGCCAGCCGCCGCACCGCCGGGACCAGCGGTGTCGCCGCGCTGACCACCAGGGCGATCGCCGCGGCGGTGACCAGGACGGTCGCGGGGGACCCGTACGCCAGCAACTGCGGCACCGCCACCAGGGCCAGCGGGGACACGCCGAGCGAGATCAGCCAGTCGACACTGGAGACCCGGCCGATCAGCTCGCCGGGCACCCGGCTCTGCAGGGTGGCGGCCCAGGCCACGGTCGCGGCCGACAACACGGCTCCCACCACGGTGGCCACCGCCACGGAGGCGAGGACCGACCCGGACAGCCCCAGCACGACGAAGCCGCCGCAGACCACGGCCATCCCGCCGAAGATCAGCAGGCCCGGCGGGATCCGCCGCAGCCGGCCCACCAGCAGGCCGCCCACCAGGGCGCCGGCGGCCTGACTGCCGACCAGCAGGCTGTAGGTGCTCGCGCCGCCGCCCAGCACGTCGGCCGAGGCCAACGGCAGCAGGGCCTTCGCCGGGGCGACCACCAGCGCCACGCTCACGCCGAAGCTGGCGATGGACACCCACAGCCAGGGGTGGGCGAAGACGTACCGGATCCCCCCGGTGGCCTCCTTGAACAGGCCGTCGCCCGACGCGGCGCGGTGGGCCACCGGCCAGGCCCCGGCGAGCAACACCAGAGCCAGCGCCAGGGCGAACCCCGCCGTGCCCAGGCCCAGCGAGACGGTGGCGCCGACCGTGGCCAACAGCACCCCGCCGAGCGCCGCCCCCGCGATGCCCGCCGTCCGCAGGGCGATCGCCTGGAGCGAGTTCGCGGCGAGCAGCTCCGCCTTGGGCAGCAACTCGGTGAAGGCGAGGGTGAAGGCGGGCTCGAACGCCCCGTCGCCCATGCCCAGCAGCAGCCCGCACGCGGCGATCGCCCACACGCTCCGCCCGCCCGCCGCCACCTGGGCGGCCACCCCGGCGGTGGCCAGGACCCGGGCCAGGTCGGCCCAGAGCATCACCTTGCGGGCGCCGAAGCGGTCCGCGAGGGCGCCGCCCACCAGCAGCATCAGTACCGTGCCCGTGGCCTGCCCGAACAGGGTGTAGGCCAGCAGCGCCGGACTGCCCGAGGTGATGGCGTACCCGGCCAGGGAGACCTGGAAGACGAGGTCGCCGGTACGGGAGAGGCACTGGCCCGCGTACAGCAGCCGGAACCGGCGTCTGCGCAGCGGCGCCCGCAGACCGTTCCCGGATCCCGCGACCTCCTCGACCGCAGGCGCGGCGGGGGACACCGTCCCCGTACCGGTGTCGGGGTCGGTCGCGGCGCTCATCGGCCGCCGTCCAGCTCGGCGTTGACCAGGACGCACAGGGTCTCCAGCGGACCGCCCGCGTCCAGCATCGTGAAGTGGGTGCCCGGTGTGTCCCGGACGGTCAGCCGGCCGCCGCACCGTGCGTCCCAACCGAGGTCGTAGGGCTCCTCGACCACGTCCGCGCTGCGGTCCTCGGCCCGGAAGAGCACCACGTCCCCGTCGAAGGGCTCGATGACGTGCCGTTCCAGGGCGTCGCCGTTGTGCCGGTACGCCTCCAGCATCCGCCGCAGCCGGTCCTCGTCGTAGTCCGCGGGCAGGGCCCCGGAGGCGATGCCGCGCTCCAGCAACAGCCGGATCCGCTCCGGCTCGGGCAGTTCCCCGAGCGCGACGAGGTCCAGGTCGAGCTTGAGCCCCATCGTGACGAGGATCCGGGTCGCGTAGTCCTCGGTCGGGTCCAGGTCCATCCGCGGGTTGGTGTCCAGCAGGGCGACGAGCCCGATCTCCTCGCCGGCCGCCTTCAGCTGCCGGGCCGCCTCGAAGGCGATCACCCCGCCCATCGAGTAGCCGCCCAGGTGCCAGGGGCCGCCCGGGTGGACCTTGCGCATGTGCTCGATGTAGACGCGGGCCATGTCCGCGAGGGTGGAACAGGCCTCTTCGCCCGGCTGCATGCCCGGCGACTGCAACCCGTACACCGTCCGTCCGGCGCCGAGGGCACGCGCGACGGGAGCGTACCGCACCACGGTGCCGGCCAGCGGCGGGAACAGGTACAGCGGAGCCGTCCCGTCCCCCGCCTGGAGCCGCACCAGCGGACCGGCGGGCTCGGCGTCGGAGCCGTCACGGACCCGGCGGGCGAGCGCCGCCACGGTGGGCGCGCGGAACAACTCGTTGAGTTCCAGGGGCGATCCGAAGTGAGCCCGCACCGAGGCCATCAGACGGACCGCCGTGAGGGAGTCGCCGCCCAGGTCGAAGAAGTCCTCGTCGATGCCCACCGAGGCCCGGCCCAGGGCCTTCGCCCACAGGTCGCACATCTCGAACTCGACCCCGTCACGGGCCCCCGCGCCGGCCGCCGCGGTCGCCGCCCCGGGCAGCGGGCGGGCGGCCAGCGCCTTGCGGTCGACCTTGCCGCTCGGTGTCAGCGGGAACCCGTCGACCCGGACGTACGCCGACGGCAGCATGTGGTCCGGCAGCACCGCGCCCAGGGCCCGGCGCAGCCGCTGCGGGGACCAGTCGGCGCCCGGGGCGGGCAGGCAGTGCGCGATGAGCCGCTTGGCCCGGCCGGGGGAGTCGTCCACCACGACCACCGCGTCGACCAGCCCGTCCTGGCGGCGCACCTGCGCCTCGATCTCCCCCAGCTCCATCCGGTAGCCACGGATCTTGACCTGGCCGTCGCGGCGGCCCAGGCACTGGACGCGCCCGTCCGGCAGGGTCCGGCCGAAGTCGCCGGTGCGGTACAGGCGCAGACCGTCCCGGACCACGAACCGCTCCCGCGTCAGCTCCGGCTTGCCCCGGTAGCCGTCGGCCAGGGCCGCTCCGGACACGCAGATCTCCCCGGGCACGCCCGCCGGCAGCGGCTGCTGCCGGTCGTCGAGGACCACCACCCGGGTGCGGTCCACGGCCACGCCGATGGGGGGCAGGTCGGGCCAGGTGTCCGGGGTGCCGGTCAGGCGCTCCGCCGTCACCACATGGGTCTCCGAGGGCCCGTACTGGTTCTCCAGAGAGGCGGGCACCCGGGTGAAGAAGGCGCGCAGCGCGTCCGTCACCTGGAGCTGCTCTCCCGCGGTGACGACCTCGCGCAGCGACTCCGGGTGGATCCCGGTCTCGGCCGCCGCGTCGGCCAGTTGCTGGAGCGCGACGAAGGGGGCGAAGACCCGGTGCACGCGCTGGGCGTCGAGGTAGCCCAGCAGACGCGCCGGGTCGCGGCGCACCGCCTCGTCGACCAGGACCAGCGTGCCGCCGCTCGCCCAGGTGGAGAAGTGCTCCTGGAAGGCCACGTCGAAGCTGAACGCGGCGAACTGGAGGGTGTTCCAGCCCGGCCCGGAGCCCGAACGGCGCACCTGCCAGTCGATCAGGTTGGCGAGGGGCCCGTGCGGCATCTCGACCCCCTTGGGCAGCCCGGTGGAGCCCGAGGTGTAGATGACGTAGCCGAGGCCGTCGTCCGGGGCGCTCGCGTCGAGCCCGTCGCGGACTCCCGCGTGGACCTCGGTGGGGACCCCGCTGTCGAGGTCCTCGTCGAGGTCGTCGAGCCCGTCTAGGACGTCGTCCAGCAGCAGGACGTGCACGCCCTCGGGCACCGTGATCGTCCCGGCCACGTCGGAGTGCACCAGCAGGAGCTCGGCCCCGCTGTCCGCGAGCATGTAGTCCAGGCGCTCGCTCGGGTAGGCCGGATCCAGCGGCACGTAGCCGGCGCCGCTCTTGAGGACCGCCAGCAGGGCGACGGCCAGCTGGGGCGAACGGTGCGCGGACAGGGCCACCGCCCGGTGGGAACCGAGCCGGCGGGCCAGCCGGTCCGCGGCCAGCCGCAGCCGGGCGTAGCTCAGCTCGCCGCCGTCCCAGCGCAGCGCGGGAGCCTGCGGGATCCGCTCGGCGGTCCGGTCGAACAGCTCGTGCGCCGGAGCCTGCCGTACGGCCCCGCTCCCGGCTTCGTCCGTACGGTCCTCCCGCGGCGCGGGCCGGGTCAGCGCGAGCCCGCCCACCGGGGCGAGCGGGTCCGCCGCGCCGCCGCGCAGCAGGGTGAGCAGCGCCCGGGTGAACTCCCCGGCTGCGGCCGGGCCGTAGACGTCGGTGGAGTACTCCAGCGTGCCGCGGTAGCCGTCCGCCGCGTCCGGTACCAGGGTCAGGGTCAGGTCGAACTTGGCGGTGCCCGAGTGCAGGGGCACGGCGCGGCCGGTCGCCGCGCCCAGGAGCAGTTCCGCCTCGGGCGCGTCCTCCACCACCAGCATCACCTGGAAGAAGGGCGAACGGGCCGGATCGCGCCCCGGCGCCAGCGCCTTGACCACGGCCGGGAAGGGCAGGGCCGAGCGGGCCAGGTCGGCGCGCAGCTCCTTGCCGGTGCGGGCGACCAGTGCGGCGAAGGACTCCTCCGGCGAGATCCGGCGCCTCAGCACCACCGTGTTGGCCAGATAGCCGATCAGCTCCTCGGCCGCCGCGCTCTCCCTCCGGGCCACCGGGGTCCCGATCGCCACGTCGACGGTGCCGTCGTCGTGCGCGGGCTCCTGCGAGACCCGGGCCAGGAGCAGTTGGACGGCGGCGGTGAAGAGGGCGAAGGGCGTCGTGCGCTGCCTGCGGGCCACCGTGCGCAGGGCGGAGCCCAGTTCGCCCGGGATCTCGAAGCCGATCGTCGCACCCCGCTGGGTGGCGACCTCGGGGCGGGACAGCTCGTGCGGCCAGGTGCTCTCCCCGGGCGCCCCCGCCAACCGCTGTGCCCAGTAGGCCAGTTCCTCCTCGTGGTCGGCCGCCGCCTCGGCGAGGGCGATCCGGTGCTGCTCGGCGTGGGCCGGCAGCTCCCCCTCGGGCAGCGGTGCGCCGGCCAGGGCGGCCTCGTAGCCCGCGGTCAGCTCCCCGCGCAGCACCTCGGACGACCAACTGTCGAAGCAACCGTGGTGGACGACCAGGACGAGCAGCGACGCCCGGTCGCCGGTACGGAGCAGCCGGGCCCGCAGCAGCGGGAGCGCGGACAGCGACAGCGGCTCGGCGGCGAACTCCCGCGCGGCGGCCTCCACCTCCCGGTCGGGCCGGTCCCGCAGGTCCCGCACCTCCAACGGCACCGCGGACGCCCCGGCGGTGACCAGCTCGGGCCGGCCCTCGCTCACCCGGACGCGGCTGCGCAGCGTCGGGTGGCGGGCCACGAGCGCGCTCAGGGAACGGGCGAGGGCGTCGGTGTCCAGGGCGCCGTGGATCTCGTAGGCGACGGGGACGTTGTAGACGGCGGACTCGCCGCGCAGCGATTCGTCGAGCCACAGCGACTGCTGGCCGGGGGAGAGGGGGACGGTGGCGGAAACGGGGTTCATCGGATCATTCCTCGGAGGCGAAGCGGGCGCGGCCGGACCGCGGGGAAGGGACGGTGGGGGCGTGGGCCGGCGGGCCGGGCCCGGGTGTCGGACGGCCCCGGGTGTCAGGCGGCGGCGTCGGCCCGGCCGCCCAGCCACGCGCGGGCCCGCTCGGTCACCCGCCGGGTCAGGAGGACGGAGTCGCCCAGGTAGCGCGCGGGGTCGAACAGGACGTCGAGTTCGGGCCCGGACAGCACCCCGCCGAGTTCCTCGTCGGCCTCGATCAGCTCGCGCAGCGACCGCTGCTCGCTGATGCCCCGCTGGATCAGCTGGTAGATCCGCTCGTGGGCGCTCTGCTTGCCGACGTGCCCGGCGAAGGCGAGCATCAGGCTCTCGGTGGCGACCTGGTCGCGTACGGACAGGACGTTGGCCAGCGCGCGGTCGGACCGTACGGTCAGACCCTTCAGCACACGCGTCATGATCTCGCAGGCCGTCAGGGTGTAGTGCGAGACGTCCGGCACGCACACCCACTCCATGCGCAGCGTCCGGCCGTCGCGCTCGTGGTCGCCGCCCATCGCGGTGAGCGCCGTGCCGACCTGGGCGGCAGCCAGCCGGGCCATCACCACGATCTGCTCGCAGCCCTCGGGGTTGCGCTTGTGCGGCATCGTGGAGCTGCCCACCTTGCCCAGGTACCAGGCCTCGCGCACCTCGCCGATCTCCGGGCGGCCAAGCGTGCGGATCTCGTCGCCGATCCGGCCGAGGGTGCCGGCGACCATCGCGAGGGTGGAGACGTACTCGACCATCCGGTCGCGGGCCGCGTGCCAGCCGGTGTTCGGCACCGACAGGCCGAGCCGTTCCCCGAGCCGTTCCAACAGCTCGGGACCGCGGCCCTCGAAGCCCGCCATGGAACCGGCGCCGCCGAAGAGCTGGAGCGCCAGCACGCGCGGACGCATCGCCTCGACGCGCTCGGCGTGCCGGAGCAGCTCGTCGATCCAGCCGGCGGCCTTCAGGCCGAAGCCGATCGGCAGGGCGGGCTGGGCGTGGGTGCGCCCGAGCACCACCGTGGCGTCGTGCTCCTCGGATATCTCCACCAGCCGTTCCACCAGGCCGGCGATCAGCTGGAGCAGGTTGTCCAGCACCCGCTTCATGGCCAGCACCTGACCGGTGTCCTGGATGTCCTGGGTGGTGGCCCCGAAGTGGATGAACTCGCCGGCCTCCGGACCGCACACGGTCTGGAAGGCGCGCAGCAGCCCGACCAGTGAGTGCGCGGTCCGGCGGATCTCGGCGCGGACGCCGTCCAGGTCGAGGAGTTCCACGTGGGCGCTGGCGGCGATGCGGTCCGCAGCCCACTGCGGGATCATGCCGAGTTCGGCCTGTGCGAGGGCGAGTTGGGCCTCGACGTCCAGCCAGCTCTGGAAGCGGCAGACGTCGCAGAAGATCTCCCGACTGGTCTCGGTGGCGTAGATGTGTCCGTAGAAGCGGGAGTCGGTGATGTGACCCCGCTCGTGCGTACAGGGCACGTCGTCGGCGTCCGTGAAGTCCATGAGGCCGGTGGTGTCCAGGGCGGGAAGGGTGGGAGTGCTCAACGGTTCTCTCCGAGGGTGGCGCCGATGACGCTGCGGCGGGTACGGGCGGTGCGGCGCAGCGCGCTCTGGGAGTACGGGCCGGTGCCGTAGGGGCGCTGGCCGCGCTTGTCGACGGCCACCGAGGCGAAGTCGAGGGCGGCCTGCCGGGGGGTGGTGCGCAGGTTGCGGGCACGGCTGAGGAGGTCGTCGAGGAGGTCGTCCATCATCGCGGCGACGCTGTCCAGGACCTCCTGGGGCGTGGGGGTGGCCGTGGGGCCGAACAGCGCGTCGATGGAGGCGGAGCCGCCGATCCCGCCGATGAAGTCCGGTACCACCAGAACCCCGTGGCCGGCGAGTTCCTCCTCGACCGGGGCGCTCAGCCCGTGGTTGGAGCCCACCACGACCACCGGGCAGGGCAGGACGCGGGCCTGCTCCGCGCTGACGGCGTTCTCCCCGGCCGCCAGGACCAGCACGTCCGCGGGAAGGTCCAACAGGCTCTCGCGGGGCAGCCGCAGTGCGCCGGGCGCGAGGGTGTCGACGGCGCTGTTCTGGTCGCTGTCCAACATCCGCGCGATGTCCAGGCCGCGGGGGTCCACGACACAGGCGTGGGCGTCGGCGACCGCGGTGATGCGCACGCCGTGCTCCAGCAGGGAGTACGCGGCGGCCCGGCCCATGTTGCCGAAGCCCTGGAGGGAGCAGGTCAGGGCGGATGCCTCCAGGCCCTGCCGGCGGGCGGTGGCCAGCGCCGCGTGGGCCAGGGCGTGACCGGCGCGGCGCTGCCCCAGGGTGAGCGCGCCGACCGGCGCGTCCAGGGCCCGCAGCCGGTCGAAGAAGTCCCGGTCGTCGAGGCCCTGGGCCTTCTTCACGACGTACTTGATGGAGGGGATGCCCTCCAGGGCGGCCAGTTCCTCCAGCTCGTGCCAGCGGGTGCCCATGTCGCACCCCATGCTGAAGCGGCCCGCGAGCTCCTCGCGCAGGAAGTCCAGGAAGCGGCGGACGGCGGCGGCCTTGCCCGGGGAGGCCGGGTCGTAGTCGATGCCCGCCTTCGCGCCGTCCACGCCGAGGCCGAGGACGCGCTGCTTGAGGGTCATCCGGGAGGCCAGGGAAGCCACCAGTTCCTCGGTGACGCCGGGCTGGACGCGGAACCCGCCGGCCGAGATGTCGGCGGTGCGGCCGTCGTAGACGAGCCAGCCGCTGAAGCCTTCTACAGGGTCGGTGTACTGAATGGTGGTGGACACGACTTCCCTCTTTCCTCCGCACCGGATGTGGCGGCCGGTCGAGCCGACGGAAGAAATCTCGCACCGGCCGGTCGAAGGAAACAGATCCGGCCGGATCAGGAAGCTGCACCGGCCGTGCAGTTTCCTGTCAGCCGCCGTCCGGGCCCGTCGCGCGTGCGCTGGTAGAAAGAATCGGCAGGGCCGGGTTCAGGCCAACTCCACCGAAACGAAACACCCTTGAGGGGGCTCAGTCGTGCAGACAGTCGTACGGACGACCACGCGGACCGGGGACGCACGGGACCCGGATCCGGACCGCGGTCGGGGCCCGGATCCGGACCGCGGTGGGGTTCCGGCTCCGGAGCGGACGCGCACCGTGGTCAAGGTGGGTTCCTCCTCCCTGACGTCCGCCGTCGGCGGTCTGGACGCCGAACGGCTGGACGCCCTGGTCGACGCCCTCGCCGCCGCGCGGGGCCGGGGAGAGCTCCTGGTGCTGGTGTCCTCCGGGGCCATCGCCGCGGGCCTGGCCCCCCTGGGGCTGCGCACCCGACCGGCGGACCTCGCCCACCAACAGGCCGCCGCCAGTGTCGGCCAGGGACTCCTGATCGCCCGCTACACCGCCTCGTTCGCCCGCCACGGCATCCGCGTCGGTCAGGTCCTGCTCACCAACGACGACGTCGCCCACGACGGCCGGTTCGGCAACGCCCGCCGCACCCTGGACGCCCTGCTGGGGCTGGGGGTGCTGCCGGTGGTCAACGAGAACGACACCGTCGCCACCGACGAGATCCGCTTCGGGGACAACGACCGGCTCGCCGGTCTCGTCGCGGGGCTGGTGCGGGCGGACCGCCTGATCCTGCTGTCCGACGTGGACGGGGTCCACGACGCCGATCCGCGGCTGCCCGGCAGTCGGCGCATCACCGAGGTCCGCCACGGCGCCGGCCTCGACGGCCTCGACCTGTCCTCGCCGGGATCCGGGCTCGGGACCGGCGGCATGGCCACCAAGATCGCAGCCGCCCGGACCGCCGCCGACGCCGGCATCGCCGTCCGGGTTACCTCCACCGCGCGCGCGGCCGAGGCCCTGGCGGGCAGGCCGTGCGGCACCCTCTTCCATCCGCGCGGGACGACAGGACCCCTGATGCCCGTGACCGCGACGGACGGTCTGACGCCGGTGGCCGCGACGGACGGCACGGCTTCGGCCGCCGTGACTTGCGTGACCGCCGTGACTTGCGTGACCGCCGCGCCCGCCGTGACCGCCGCGCCCGAGAGCGTCGCCGGCGCGAACACGACCCCGCGCCTCGACGCGCTCATGGACATCGTCCGGGACGTCACCGGCCTTCCGGAACTCGCGGCCGGCGCACAATTCCACGACATCGGCGGAACGTCCCTCCAAGCCATGCGCATCTGCGCCCGATTGCGGAATCTGACGGGAATCGATTTCGCCCCGCAGGACGCATTCGAATGCCTTTCCCTGGAGGAATTCCTCCTGCCCGGCGTGGACATACGACATGTCGCCTGACCCCGCACCCGCACCCCTGCCCGCCCTCCCCGCCCCGCTCGCGGACCTCGATGCCGCAGGCGCGGACCCGGACGCGGACCGCGGCCCTCGCACCATCCACGCAGCCTTCGCCCGCCAGGCCCGGCTGCGGCCCGCCGCCACCGCCCTCGTCGAGGGCACGACCCGGACCCCGTACCGCACCCTCGACCGCGCGGCCGACACCTACGCCGCCGCCCTGTGGGAGCTGGGCGTGCGCCCCGGAGACCTGGTGCCCGTCCGGCTGCCGCGCGGCGCCCGCCTGATCGCCGTCCTGCTCGCCGTCCTCAAGTGCGGGGCCGGGTACGCCGTCGCGGACCCCGCGCAGCCCGCCTTCCGGCAGCGCGAGATCCTCGGCCGGCTCGGCGGCCCCGTCCTGGTCGAGGCCGCCCCGGGGCAGCCCGACGCGGAGTCGGCCACGGTCCGCCGGTCCGCCCGCTGGACCCCGCCGACCGAGTCCCTGGCGGAGGCCGCCGCCCGCCGGGTGCGACCCGTCCACCACGAGGTCGACGCCACCTCCACCGCCGCCGTCTTCCTCACCTCCGGCACCAGCGGCCCGCCCAAGGCCGTACTGTCCCCGCACGCCGCCACCACCCGGCTCTTCGGCACCGAGCCACTCGCCGGACTCGGCCCCGGGCGCACGATGGCCCAGGCCGCGCCCGCCTCCTGGGACGCCTTCTCCCTGGAGGTGTGGGGCCCCCTCACCACCGGTGGCACCTGCGTGGTGGCCCCGTCGGGCCACCTGCTCCCCGAAGACCTGCGCCGACTGCGCGCGGACGCCGGTGTGGACACCCTGTGGCTCACCTCGGCCGTCTTCAACCTGTTCGTGGACGAGGACGTCGAGGCCTTCACCGGGCTGCGCACCGTACTGACCGGCGGCGAGACGCTCTCCCCGCCCCACGTACGGTCCTTCCTGGCCCGGCACCCCGACATCACCCTGATCAACGGCTACGGCCCGGTGGAGAGCTGTGTTTTCGCCACCACCCGGACCGTCCTCGCCCCGGACTGCGACCGACCCGACGGCATCCCGATCGGCCGCCCGGTCCCCGGCACCGGCGTGCACCTGGTGGACGGCGAGATCTGGGTCACCGGCGAGGGCCTGGCCCTCGGCTACCTGGGCGACCCGGCCGCCACCCGGGCCGCCTTCACCACCCTCACCCTCGACGGCCGGCCCCGACGGGCCTACCGCACCGGCGACCGGGGCGAGTTCGACCCGCAAGGGGTGCTCCACTTCCTCGGCCGCACCGACCGCCAGGTCAAGATCGCCGGACACCGGCTGGAGCCCGCCGGGATCGAGTCGGTGGCCCGCACCGTGCCCGGAATCCGCAACTGCCACGTCCTGCCGGTCCCCGCCCGCGGGACCGGGACAGGCGAAGCCCCCGGCGGCGCGGCCCCCGACCACCTGGCGCTCTTCTACACCTCCTGGTCCGAGGAGCTCACCGCCGCCGTCATCCGACGTTCCCTCGCCGACCGCCTGCCCCGCTACAGCGTCCCCGCCGCCGTGTACCGGGTCCCCTACCTGCCCGTCACCGCCAACGGCAAGGTCGACCCCGCCGCCCTGCTGTCCACCCTCACCGCCGCACGGAGCACGTCATGACCACCGCCTCCTCCTCCGCCCCGTACCCCATGACGTACGAGCAGGAGTCGATCTGGCTCAACGACCAGCTGCACGACGGCAATTCGCGCTACGTCGAGTCCTGGAACCACCACCTCAGCGGCCCCCTGGACCACCGCGCCGTCCAGACCGCGCTGGCCGGCATCGTCGAGCGGCACGCCGGACTCCGCTCCCGGTTCGCCCTGGAGGACGGACGGGCCGTCCAGTACACCGAGGACTGCCCCCCGGTCACCGTCGAGCGGCGCACCGTACCGCCCGGCGAGCTGGACCGGGTGCTGCGCGAGACGGTCTCCCGGCCCCTCGACCTGACCCGCCCCCCGCTGCTGCGCGCCACACTGCTCCACCTCGGCCCCGACGAGGCCGTCCTCGCCGTCGCCCTCCACCACGCCCTGGTGGACGGCTGGTGCTTCCGCCTGCTCGACCTGGAGTTCAGCGCCCGCTACCGGGCAGCGCTGGCCGGCATTCCGCCCGAACTGCCGCCACTGGAGCGGAGCTTCGCGGACTTCGCCCACGAGCAGCGGTCCCGGCCCGACAGTCGGCACGAGGAGCTGCTCGCCCACTGGGAGCGGACCCTGGCCGGGGCGCCCGCCCAGTCCACCGTCCCCTCCGCGCACACCCGCCCCGACGCCCCCGACCACCGAGGCGGTCAGGTCCGCTTCCGGATCGGCGCGGACGCCGGACGCCGGACGCGCGCGCTCGCCCGCCTCCACCGCACCAGCACGTTCTGCGTCCTCGCCGCCGCGCTCACCGCCCTGGTCGCCCGCACCTCCGAGCAGGACGACGTCATCATCGGAACCCCCGTCTCCCGCCGCGACGAACCCGATCTCGAACCCCTCCTCGCCTGCCTCACCGACGTGCTGCCCCTGCGCCAAGGGGTGCACCCGGAACAGCCGTTCACCCATCTGCTGCGCTCCACCAAGGCCACCGTCTGGGACGCCGTCACCCACCGCGACATCCCCTTCGGGCACCTGGTGAAGGCCCTCGACACCGAGCGCGATCCGGCCAGGTTCCCCTTCTTCCAGGTGGTCCTGACCGTTGACGACGCCGCCGCCCCCGGCCTCGACCTCCCCGGGATCACCTCCCGCCCGGTGCGCGCCGACCACGGCACCGCCAAGTTCGACCTGTTCTTCCACCTGGTGCCCGAGGAGGGCGGCTACCTCGGCCTGCTGACCTTCGCCGAAGCGCTGTACGACGCCCCGCACGCCGAGCGCGTCGCCCAGTGGTTCACCACCCTGCTCGCCGACGCGCTGGAGCGGCCCGACACGCCGATCGGGGCCCTGCGGATCCTCTCCGACGCCGAACAGGAGCGTGTGGCGCGGGAGTTCGCGAGCGGCCCCGTGATCTCGGGAGAACTGCCGCCCGTGCACGAACAGTTCCGCCGCCAGGCGCGGCTCACCCCCGACCGGCCGGCCGTGTCCGACGGCTCCCGCACCCTCGGCTACGCCGCCCTCGACGCGGCCGCCGATCGGCTCGCACACCGGCTCGCCGCCCTCGGTGCGGGCCCCGGGCAACGCGTCGCCGTCCGCCTCGACCGTGGCCCGGACGTGCCCCTCGCCGTCCTCGCCGTGCTCAAGGCCAGAGCCTGCTGCGTCCCGTTGGACCCCGCGCTCCCCACCGGCCGGGCGGAGCTGCTGCTCGCCGACAGCGGCGCCGCGATCCTGCTCACCCGCACCGACACCACGGGCCCCCGACCGGCGGCGGACGGCGTGCGGACCGTGCTCCTGGACGCGCGGCCGAGCACACCGCCGGCCGCCGGGCCCGCCCTGCCGTCCGCGAGCCCCGAGGACCTCGCCTACGTCGTCTACACCTCCGGCTCCACCGGCGCCCCCAAGGGGATCGCCGTACCGCACCGGAGCCTGGCCAACCTCACGGACTGGCAGCGGCGCCGCTCCGCGCCCGCCCCCCGCACCCTCCAGTTCGCGCCCGTCGGCTTCGATGTCTTCTTCCAGGAGCTGTTCGCCACCTGGGCCGCCGGCGGCACCCTGGTCCTCGCCCCGGACGCCGTGCGCAAGGACCCCGCGCTCCTCCTCGCCCTCGTCGCCGAACAGCGCGTCGACCGGCTCTTCCTGCCCTTCGTCGCCCTCCAGCAGCTCGCCGACCACGCGTCCGCCGCCGGCCTGAGCTGCCCCGTCCCCGAAGTCGTCACCTCCGGCGAGCAACTCCACGTCACCCCCGCCGTCCGCGCCTTCTTCGCCGGTACGGGGGCGGTGCTGGACAACCAGTACGGGCCCTCCGAGACCCACGTCGTCACCGCGCACCGGCTGACCGGCGACCCGGCCCACTGGCCCGCCCGCCCGCCCATCGGCCGCCCCGTCCAGAACGCCCGTGTCGAGATCCTGGACCGCGCCGGCAGGCCCGTGCCCCAGGGCGCCCCGGGGGAGATCCGGGTCGGTGGCGTGCCCGTCGCCCACGGCTACCTGGGCCGCCCCGAGGAGACCGACCGCCGCTTCCTCCCCGACCCCGCCGTCCCGGGCGCCCTGCTGTACCGGACCGGGGACCGGGGCCGGTTCGGCCCGGACGGCGCCATCGAGTTCCTCGGCCGCGACGACGACCAGGTCAAGATCCGCGGCCACCGCGTGGAGCCGGGCGAGGTGGAGACCGCGCTGCGCGCCCTGCCCGGGGTCGTCCAGGCCGCGGTGACCGTCGTCCCCGGTCCCGCCGGGCCCCGCCTGCGTGCCCACTTCGTTCCCGTCCCCGGCCCGTCCGGCCCCACCCCGGCCGGAGTCCGCGCCGCGTTGGCCGCCGTCCTGCCCGCGTACTGCGTGCCCTCCCGAACCTTGGCCCACGCCGACTTCCCGCGCACCGCGAGCGGCAAGCTCGACCGCCTGGCGCTGGACCGCGCGCCGGCCACCTCCGGGCCCGGCTCCCGGCCCGGCTCCCGGCCCGAGTTCCCGTCCCCGTCGCCCCCGTTGTCCGCCGGGGCGCGAGGGCTCGTCGACCGGGCCTGGCGGGAGGTGCTGGGCGAGCGGCCGGCGCACCGGGACGAGAACTTCTTCGACGCCGGCGGGGACTCCCTCCTCGCCGTCCGCCTCGTGCTGGCGCTGCGGGCCGCGACCGGTGAGGCCCTCCCGGCCCACGCCGTCTTCGCCTCGCCCACCCCCGCCGCGCTCGCCGCCCGCCTCGACGGAGCGGCCCCGTCCGACACCCCCGCCGGCGACCTGGCGGCCGACGCCGTATTGCCCCCGGACATCCGGCCCGCGGCGCGCGTCGCCGCCACGACCGCCACCCCGGGCCGGCTGCTGCTCACCGGAGCCACCGGCTTCCTCGGCGCCCACCTGCTGTACGAACTCCTCACCCGTACCGGCGCCGAGATCCACTGCCTGGTCCGCGCCGCCGACCCCGAAGCGGCCCACGCCCGGGTCCTCGGCGCCCTACGGGCCCACCTGCTGTGGCGGCCCGCCTTCGCCGGCCGCATCCGGGCGGTCCCCGGCGACCTGGCGGCGCCGGGCCTGGGACTCGCCCCGGAGACCGCCGAGGAGCTGGCCCGTACCGTCGACGCCGTCTACCACTGCGGAGCCGTGGTCAACCTGGCCCACTCCTACGCCCGGTCGAAGCCCGCCAACGTCGACGGCACCATCGAACTGCTCCGCCTGGCCGCCCGCCACCGCACGGTGCCCCTGCACCACATCTCGACGGTGGGAGCCGTTGCCCCCGGGCCCGCCGCCGGACCGCTCGTGCGCGCCGACGATCCGCTGCCCGGCCCGGACCTCCTCCGGCACGGCTACGCCCAGAGCAAGTGGGTCGCCGAGAAGCTCCTGGAACAGGCCGCCGCCCGCGGTCTGCCCGTCACCGTCCACCGTCCGACCCGCATCGCGGCGGACACCGACACCGGCATCTGCCAGCCCTCCGACTACTTCTGGCTGCTGCTCAAGGCCTGTGTGGAAGCGGGCCTCGCCCCCACGGAGGACCCGGGGCGGGACATCACCTTCGACCTCGTCCCCGTCGACCACGTCCGGGCCGTCGTGGTCGCCCTCACCCTCCGCCCGGACACCATCGGCCGCACCTTCCACATCGCCGCCGACCACAGGCTCGGCCTGCGCACCGCCGTGGAGCGCCTACGGGAGCTGGGCCACTCCGTCACCGGCACCACCACCGCCGCCTGGACCGCCCACGTGGAGGCCCACCGCCTCCCCGCCGGCCTGCCCCTCCTGGCCACCCTCCGCGAGGGCACGTCGGAAACCGCCCTCCACTACGACACCACCGAGACCCGCGCGCTGCTCCCCACCCACACCCCGCCCCCACCCACACCGAGCGCCTTCGCGGCGGCGGTGTGCCACTTCACCGCCACGGGCTTCCTCCCGGCCCCGCCGCCCGCCGCCCCCGCCGCCCGGGACTCTTGACGACACGGCCCGGGCCGAGACGGCCCGGGTGAGCGGCAGAGCCGCGCGACGGCGTCGGCGAAGGGGTGAACTCCCGGACGGCCGACTCGATCACGGTGGCGGCCGATCGGCGCCGGTCCGGGGCGAACCGTTCGGCGACGGCCGTGGTCCACGCCTGGAACCGGTCGGCGGTCTCCGCGGCGGACGTCCGGGCCGTCAGCCCGGACCCCACAGCTGCGGTAGGACCGTCGTGGGGCCCGTCGAGGCGACGGCCGCGACGGCGGCCCGGTCGTGGTCCGACCACTCGGCGAGGGGGAGCGGCGTCTCCCGGCCGGCCTTCAGCAGGGCCTCCTCACGGACCCACAGGCGCAGCAGCGCCGGTCCGGGATCCGGTTGGGCGCCCGCCTCACGGAGGTCCGCTTCGGGCAACAGGCGGCGGAGCACCCGCAGGGGGCCGGGGCGCCGCGTCGAGGGCTCGACGTCGATGCCGATGGCGCCCGGGCCGACGGCCGCCGCGACCACGCCGTCGGCGTGACTCAGGCTGAGGCCCACCCCGGGAAGGCCGGGCAGGTACGGGCGCCCGTGGCCGTGCCGCCCGCACCCGGGGCAGAGCTGCGCCGGGCCCGACCGGTGCAGGGGCAGGCCGGTGTGGCGGGCGACGCACGAGCGCAGCAGGAGCCGCGCCGCCAGCACGTCCTCGCGGCGGCTCGGCACCCGTATCGCATCGAGCCGGCGCAGTTCCCAGGGCGCGAGCAGGCCCTCGTGCAACTCGGGGCGGGCGAGCACCTCCCGCGTGGTCGCCACCACCGCGAGGCCCGTGGCCGGGTCGCCCGCGTCGTGGCCACCCGCGTCGGGGCCGCCCGTGCCCCGGTCGTCCGTGCCCCGGTCGCCACCGCCCCGGTCGGGCGGGGGCGCGGGGTCCGGGTCGCCGGTCATCCGCACTCGCTCAGCCGGCGGCGCTCAGGAAGCGTTCGCGGACCCGGCCGAGGGTGCGGAAGTCGTCGATGGTGACCTCCTGGAGGTCGATGGTGCTGCCGGACAGCTCCTCCAGAAGGTCGATGAACTCAAGGAAGTCCATCGAGTCGATGAGCCGCGCCTCGATGAGGTCCTCGTCGGCGTCGATGGGGCCGTCGAGGCCGGGGTTCTTCTCGTGAAGCCACGTGGCGATGCGTTCCATGGGGAGGGTCGCTCCTTGCTGCTGTTGCGGGTGACATGTGGTGGGGCCGAAGCCGAGGATCGGGGGCCGGGGGAGCGGCTCAGGGACGGGCGGCTTCGCGGAGCCGCTCCAGGGCCTGTTCGGGGGTGCCGTGGGCGAGGACCATCGCGTGGACCCAGCGCTCGACGCCGAAGGCGACGCAGCCGCTGTACGCCGGGCCCTCGGAGCCGGCCCGGATGTCCAGCCGCTCGCCGAAGAAGTTGCGGTGCCGGTTGACGGAGGCGATGGCCGTGCCGTCGGGGGCGGAGAACTCGTGCTTGACGGGGTCCAGGGCCATCAGTCGGGCCCGGGAGCCGCCCTTGTCGTAGAAGGGGTCGTCGGCCACGGCCCTGGTCAGTTCCAGTCCGAGGCGCGCGGCGGCCTCCTGGATGAACACGGCACCGTGTTCGAGGTGTTCGACGGCCCCCTGCTTGGTACCGAGGTACAGGACCTCCCGCATGTGGAAGCCCCACAGGCGGCGCAGCCCGTCGTAATGGGTCTCATTGCGGAAGCAACGGCCTGTGGCGGAGAGGCGGAGGCCGTCCTCGCCGACGTCCCTGCCCTCCAGGGAGAGCAGCAGCCCGTAGCAGGTGGCGGAGGGCAGGAGGTAGCCCGTCGGCCGCAGCGGCAGCTCTCCCGGCGTCTCGCCGGTGGCGAGACCGTCGAGGGCCTCCGGGGCGAAACGCCCGGCGGAGACGCCGAGGTGGGGGAAGTTGCGGAAGAAGTCGAGCCGGGCCAGGCCCTCCACGGACAGCAGCGGCGGGCCGACGACCTCGGGTGCGTGGAGCCGTGCGGCCAACCCCGTGAGCAGGTCGTCCAGTCCGCGCAGCAGGGCGGTCCGGACCGGATCCAGCGTGATCAGGCCCGCACCCGGGCTCTTCAGGAACCCGTCCGGCAGGGCCGTGGTGCTGGGTGTGCTCATGGAAACCGCTCCCTCTGGGCGTGGGCGAACAGTCGGAGGTGTCGGCCGGAGATCGGGACGCGTGCGTCGCGGCGTCGTCGCGGCGCCGGTCGTGGAACCGGTCGTGCGACCGGTCGGCCCCACGGGTTTCCACGGGAACGCGGACGGAATGCGAACGTCCGCGAGCGTGGTCGCCGTTGACCGCGACGTGTGCGCAGCAGCGAAGGGACCGGCTGATGTCCCGTAAGCGGGACCGGACTGCGCAAAGGGGACACTAGGCCGTCCGTGCGCCTATTGTCTAGACCAAATTTCGGATGCGGTCGAGTGGTCGTCCGCGCCCGTCGGTGATCTTCGGGTTCCGAGAACTCCACCTGTTGAGAACCCACTTGGCAGCGGTTATGGTCTAAACCAATTGTGCTGAATGGCGTGGTCATCGGACCCGCGCCGCGGCCTTGCCGTCCGTCCATGCCGTGTGCCGTCGGCCCCCGCGCCGAGGCTCGCCCCGTGCTGTCCACCGGCCGAGGAGATGCGCGTGTCCCCGTTGCCCCCCGCCTCACCCTTCCCGCTCCCCGCCCGCTTACACGCGACCTGCCGACGACGCCCGACGGGTGCTCCGCGAGGGGTCGCTCGCGGTCCCGGCGCGGCCCGCGCCCGCCGCTGAGCCGGACCGCCTCCCCGACCGACTCCCGTTCTGGAGGGACCACATGACGACCCCCGCCCCCCGTGACCCCCGCCGCCCCCACCTCCACCGGGCGGCCTCGGACCGGCCGTACTTCAGCGCGGACGGCGAGTCCTACCTGGCGCAGACCACGCTGCGGGAGTTGAAGAAGTCGAGACCGCTGCGGGTGCTGTCCGAGGAGGACTTCGCGCACTGGCAGACGTACGGCTACGTCATCGTCCGCCAAGCGGTGCCGGCCGAGATAGCGGGCCGACTGCTCGACTTCACCTGGGAGTTCCAGGGCCTCGACCCGAGCAGGCCGGAGAGCTGGTACGAGGACCGGCCGCTTCGCTCCGAGTTGGACATGCAGCTGCACGTGTACGGCTTCGTGGAGGCCTACCACCACCAGCTCCTGTGGGACAACCGGCAGGCCCAGCGCGTCTACGACGCCTTCGTCGACGTCTGGGACTGCGAGGAGCTGTGGGTCACCCAGGACCGGCTCAACCTCAACCCGCCCAACGTCGGGAACCGTGACCGCGCCCTGATCGAGCCCACGGACCGCGGCTTCGACATCGAGCTGCACTGGGACATCGACACGACCCTCGGCGTCCCGCCGCAGCGGGTCCAGGGGATCATCGCGCTCAACCACACCCGGCCGGAGTCGGGCGGCTTCCAGTGCTGCCCGGAGCTGTTCCGACGGTTCGAGGAGTGGAAGGTCGACCGGCCCGCCGACCGGGACCCCCTGCGCCCCGACGTGGACCGGGAGGAGTACCCCGTCGTACGCCCCGACCTGAACCCCGGCGACCTGCTGATCTGGAACGGCCTGCTGGCGCACGGGGTGGCGCGCAACGTCTCCCTGGACCAGGTGCGCGCGGTCCAGTACCTGTCGATGATGCCCGCGCTCGAAGAGCACGAGCGGCTCAAGCGGTCCCGCGTCGAGTCCTGGCGGCACCTGCGGACCCCGCGCTGGAACCGGACCCTGGTCGGCGACCCCGTCCTGCACGAGTCCAAGCGGTACCCCACGGCCACCCTCAATGAACTCGGCAGTCGCCTGCTCGGACTCACGTCGTGGAAGGAAGCGCCGATCGAGGCGCCCGGCGACGTGAGCACCAAGTCCGGCGCCCCGGAAGACAGCGGGGAGCCGGCGTGCGCCGTGTCTGTCTGACCCTGCCCACCAACCGGTCCTGCGCCGCGACCATCCGGGCCGTGGCCGAGGAGGCCGCCCACGGCGCCCGCGGTTTCGACGTCGAGGTGCACCTGCTCGTCCTCGATTCCTCCGACGCCCCGGTGCTCGCCGAGCACCGGGAGGCGGTGGCCGCGCTGCCCGCGGTCCCCGGGGTGGTCGTGCACCACCTCGACGAGGACGGGCAACGGACCCTCCTGCGCGAGGTGATCGCCCGCTCCGGCGTCGCCGAGCCGCAGCGGACGCTCGACCTGATGCTGCCGTCCCGCGTCTCCTACGGAGCCTGCACCAACCGTGCCTTCCTCATCGCGGAGACCCTGGGCTGTACGTCCGTCCACCGGCGGGACTCGGACAGCCGGTACCAGTACCTGGACGGCGAGCCGGTCTTCCCCCTCCACCACGAGCTGACGGCCCTCGGGCGTCGGGCCGCCGAAGTCTCCGAGGCCGGCCTGGTGACCCGGAGCAGACTCGACCCGGCCTGCGCGGACCGACCCGTGGCCCTGGTCGGCGGCTCCTTCGTCGGTGAGATGTCCGTGGACCTGGAGGAGATCCGCCGACTCGACCCGTCCGTCTACGAGGAGGTCGTCGGCCTCTCGGTGCCCGCGGGCTATCCGGAGATCTGGCGGCGAAACCTGATCGCGGAGTCCTTCCGGGGCGCCGGAACGGCCGCGTTCACCGGCGACCACACCACCCTCACCAGCGTCAGCCCGACCCGCGTCGACATGTGCAACATCGCCCTCGACCGCGAGGTCTACGGACGGGTCCCCCTGCCACCCGCCACCGACACCATCGGCAGTGACTACTTCCTCACCCACCTGGTTCACGACGCGCGGCTGCCGGGAGTCCTGCACAACCGGCACATCGTCAACTTCCACACGAAGGAGCGCCGTTCCGACGCCGGCTTCCTGGCCTACCAGGGCCGGTTCGCCAAGTTTCTGCTCTTCAGTGCCCACTTCGACACCGTGTACGCCGCGACGAAGGCGGCCGGTGACGCGCTGCTCGACGCCGACGGCCACCTCCTGGCCCCCGTTGTGGCCGGCCTCGTCAGGGACGGCGCCCGTGCGGACCGCGCCGAGAACGCCGCACGCCTCGACGTCCTCGACCGCTCCTACCGGGCGTTGGGCGGCCGCTACGCCACGGTCGCGGACGCCCTCGTCTCCCGGCGCGAACAACTCCTCGACGAGGCCCGCCGGGACATGGAGGACTTCGCCCACCTGACTTACGTGTGGGCCGAGTTGACGCGTGCGGCCCGCACGACCCGCGAGGCCCGTGCTACCAGCGAGGCCCGCGCGCCCCGCAGTACGACGCACACCCTCACCGTCGCGTACGCGGGCGGTGAGGAGCGCCGGGGCCCCGTCACCATGGGGCAGGCCAACATGATCCGCTGCATGCTGCGGGACGAGCCCGAGCACATCAACATCCACGATGTGTGGCCGGTGCCCGAAGGGACCCCGACGGACGCGGCGATCGAGGCCCTGCGCGCCCTCGTCGTCCGGCACGAGGCACTCCGTACGACCTTTCCGCACGCTCCGGGCAGCGCGCCCCGCGAACAGGTCGTGGCGTCCGGGGGGACGTTCACGGTCACCGTCCTCGACCACGGGGAACTCCCCGGCGACCCGGCCGGATACGCCGACTCCCTGGCCCGTGCGGCCCGCGTCGAACGCTTCCGCCTCGACCGGGACTTCCCCCTGCGCCCCACACTCGTGACGGTCGACGGCGCACCCGTCTTCGTGACGATGGCGGCCAGCCACGCCGTGACCGACGTCGGCGCCCTCACGGTGCTGCGGGAGGAGTGGCTCGCCCTGCTCGCCGGCGAGACGCTCGCCCCACCGGCGACGCTCACCCCGCTCGATCTCGCCGCCGAAGAGGCGACCCCGGCGGGCCTGCGCAAGTCCGCGGCCTCGCTGCGGTACTGGGAGCGGATCATCCGCACCGAACCCCAGGCGATGTTCGCGGAACCGGGCGCCGAGGGCACGGAGGCACCGATCCCGAGGCTCACCCTCCGATCGACACGGGCCGCCCGCGCCCTGGCCCGCGTGGCCGAGCGCACCGGCGGTCTGCCGTCCACCGTGCTGCTGACCGCCTGGTGCGCGCTCGTCGCGCACCGTACGGGGCAGAGCGCCTGCGTCACGGCCGTCCCGACCTCCAACCGGTACCACCCCCGGCTCGCGCGTGCGGTGAACACCCTCTCCCAGGACGCCCTGCTCTCCCTCGACGTCCGTGTCCCGACCTTCGACGCGCTCCTCAAGAAGGCATGGGGGGCCGCGCTCAATGCCTACCGGCACAGCCAGTTCGACGCCCTCAGCCTCTGGGAGATGATCGACGAGACCACGTTCGAGCGCGGCAGCCGCTTCGCGCGCGACGTCGTCTTCAACGACGTGAGCACCCTCCCCGCATCCGTGGCCTCCCTCGTGGAGGAAGGGCCGCGCGCCGAAACCGTCGACGGCGGCCGGACCCCGGCCGGGCCGGAGCTGGAGCTGACCTGGGGCCCGGACCAGGTACTGCCGACCCGCGTCCTGACCTTCGTCTACGCGATCGAACCGCTGGTCCACCTCGCCCTGTGGGCCGACCCCGCACTGTTCAAGCGCGACGAGGCGGAAGGTTTCCTCACCGGCCTGGTACGGCTCCTGGAGGCGGCCGCCGAACGGGACGTGCCGCTCGCCTCGCTCACCGGGGTCACGGGCGTCCACCCGGTCGACCGCGGTCCGGGGTGGCGCCGGGTGGACGGCTCCTGGACCTCGCCGCCCCTCGTGGCGGCGACGCTGAGCGAGGCCCTGGCGGGCCTGCCCGTACACGTCACCGCCGACGCCGACGCCGACGCCGACGTCACCGCCGACGCCCCCGACGGCGCGCCGCCGCAGGACGCGCTGACGGCGTACATCGCCGCCGGCGACACCCCGCTCACACCGGGCGAGGCCCACACCGCACTGATGGACGCGCTCCCCGGCCGCCCCGGCGTACTGGCCCCGCGCCGGTACGTGATCGTCCAGTACCCGCCGGCGGAGGCGGACCGGAGCAGCGCATGGCTCCGGCAGCGCATTCTCAGCGAAGGGACCGGCCGGGCTCCGGCGGATGTGACATGACGACGAACGAGGCAACCGCGCGGCCGGAGCAAAGCTCCCCGCCCAGCCCGTGGCGCTCCAGCCGCTTCCGGCTGTTCTTCACCGCCCGCAGCACCTCGCTGCTCGGCGACGGCATGTTGATGGTGTCGTTGACGACCGCCGTGCTCGGGGCGGGCTACGGGGCGTCCGGTGTCGGCTACGCGCTCGCCGCGTGGATGGCGCCGATCGTCGTCCTCGTGCTGTTCGGCGGAGTCCTCGCCGACCGGTTCACCCCACAGGTGATGATGGTCGGCGCCGACGTGGTGCGCATGGTCGCCATGCTCGCGCTCGCGGTGCTGCTGATCACCACGGACGTACGGCTCTGGCACATCATGGCCCTGTTGGCCCTCAGCGGCGCCGCGACCGCCATGTTCCAGCCGGGCCTGGCGAGCCTGGTGCCCCAGGTCGCCGAGGACATCCAGCGGGCCAACGCGCTCCTGCGGATCTCCGAGGCCATCTGCACCCTGCTCGGTCCCGGCGTCGCCGGCCTCCTCGTCGCCTACTGGGACGTGGCCGGATCGTTCGTGGTCATCGCGGCGGCGTACGCGCTGAGCGCGCTCGGCCTGGCCCCGCTGCGCAAGCTCGGCACCGCCCGGGACGAGAGCGACGACCCGATGTGGCACCGGCTGACGACCGGCTGGCACGAGTTCCGCTCCCGCTCCTGGCTGTGGGGGGTCATCTCCATATGGGCGGTGTACGGGCTCTTCGTGTTCGGCCCGGCCCTCCCGCTGGGCGCCGCTCTGCTCACCGAACAGCACGGGGCCGGCGGATACGGTTGGATCGCCTCGGCCGACGGCGCCGGCACGATCATCGGCGGCCTGCTCGGCATGCGGGTCAGGCCGCGCCGCCCACTCGTCGCGGGGGCCTGCGCGATGTTCTTCTTCTCGCTCAACCCCCTCGCGCCGGCGCTCGGTTGGTCCTTCGCGGTGACCGTCCTCACCGGGATCCTGGCCGGCTGCGGGTTCGCGTTCTGGGGCGTCATGTGGGCGACCAGCGTGCAGTCCCACATCCCCCTGGCCGTCCTGAGCCGCGTCTCGGCCTACGACGTGGCCGGCTCCATCATGGTCATCCCGCTCGGCCGCGCCCTGGCCGGCCCCGCGGCCGAAACCTACGGCGCCGACCGCGTCCTGCTGTTCTCGTCGGTGGTGGGCGTGGTGTGCATCGCCGCGATGCTCTGTGTTCCCGCGATCCGCGCCCTGTCCCGCGTCCGGAAACTCCCGACACCACAGCCCACCACCTGACCCGGCCCCCCGGACACCCCGAACGGCCGCACGGCACGAGAACGGCGCTCGACCACCGTCGACAGCGCGCCCGCCACGCGCGGCGGGCACCCGGCCGTCCACGAGCCTCGGCGGCTGGTGGCGGGCCGGGTGCCCGCGTCGGACCGGGGGATCAGCCCCGTGCGTGTTGGTGGAGCGTGGCCGCCAAGAGGTGGGAGTCGAGCAGGGAGACGTCCGCCGTCCTGTCCGCCCGTGCGTAGCCGGCCAGCATCCGTTTGGTCAGGACCAGCGCTTCGGGCGAGCGTCGGACGAGGGGCCTGATCCAGGAATCGACCACCTTGTCCAACTGGTCGAGCGGGGCGGCCTTGTGGAGCAGACCGATGCGGTGGGCCGTCTGGGCGTCGAAGACGTCGCAGGTGAGCATCAGCTCACGGATCCTGGAGGCGCCGGCCTCGGAGACCAGGCGTCCCATCGCACCGCCCCACGCCGGCGGCAGCCCTATGCCGACCTCCGGCATGCGGAAGCGGCTGGTGTCCGCGCCGGCGCGCAGGTCGCAGAAGGAGGCGAGGGCGAGGCCCGCACCGATGACCCGCCCGTGCAGCCGGGCGATGGTGACCGCGTGCGTGTTCTCCAGGGCCTGGCACAGCCGGTGTGCCTTGTCGGCGATGCGCCGCAGGGCCACACCGGTCGGATCGGCGACCAGCGCCTCCTGGTACTCGTTGCGGTCGGCACCCAGGCAGAAGTCCGTACCCAGTGACGACAGCGTCAGGATCCGGACGTCGGGTCTCTCGTGGAGGTCGTCGAGCAGGTTGACGAGGTCGTCGAGGACCGCGGCGTCCAACGTGTCCTCCTGACCCCACGGGTTGAGGCCGACGTGCAGCACGGGTCCGTCCTGCTCGACACGTATCGCCTTGGGAGTGGTCCAGGCGTGTGCGGGGGTCGATTCGGTCATGCGAGTGCTACGTCCAGGTTCAGCAGGCGCCGGAACGCCACACGGGGCGCCATCGACGGAGGGCGTACGAGGGTGAGGCGGGGGCTGCGCCGGATCAGTTGGCGCAGGAGGGTCTGGGCTTCGAGGCGGGCCAGCGGCGCGCCGAGGCAGTAGTGGATGCCGCCGCTGAACGCGAGGTGGCCGGGCGTGCGCTGGGGGTCGAACCGGTCCGGATCGCTGTGTCGGGCCGGGTCCCGGTGCGCCGCTCCGACCAGCAGGTGGACCATCTCGTCGCGGCGGATCTCGATGCCACCCAGCACGGAGTCCTGCGAGGCGATCCTGCTGATCACGTGGGTGGGCGGGTCGTAGCGGAGGGTCTCCTCCACGAATCCGGGGACGAGGTCCGGATTGTCGGCGATCATGTCCCAGCGTTCCGGGCTCTCGACGAGCCGGAGCGTCATCGTCGAGAGCAGGGTCGCGGTGGTTTCGAGAGCGGCCAGCAGTACGAACAACACCAGGAAGTAGACGGCCTCGTCGGCCTTGTCGCGGTCGGGCTCGATCGCGTCCCACGTCCGGATCCACTGGGTGACGGGATCCTCGCCGGGGTGGGAGCGCCGATCACGCACCAGGGCCATGAAGTAGGTGCGGAGTTCGGCCGTCGCCGCGTCGGAGAGGGCCAGTTGGCTGGCCGAGGGCAGCAGCTCCTGGGTGAAGACCTGGTCGTGCGTCAACTGCCGGAGCCTGGTCCAGTCGGCCTGCGGCAGCCCGAGCCATTCACCGATGGTGGCCACCGGCAGTTCCTCGCAGACGAGTTCCTGGAAGTCCGCCTCGCCGGTGCGTATTCGCTCCGTGAAGGCGTCGAGGAGTTGATCCGCGGCCCGGCTCACATTATGGCCGATGCGCTCCATGGCGGCCCGGTCGAACGTGCCCGCCGCCCGCCGCACCCTGGTGTGGTCCGGTGGGTTGAGCGCGGCGAGCGTGTGGCTCATCTCGCGCGAGGAGGGCGCGTTCCAACGTGTCCCGGGGCCCTGGCGCTCACGCCATTCCCGATCGGGCTCCAGCCACTGACGGCTGCGCAGCACCTGATCGCAGGCGGCGAAGCCCGTCACGACGGAACCGCCCCAGGGGGCGGGCACCACCTCGCCGCGCGCGAGGAGTTCGGCGTATATCGGGAAGGGGTCGGCCTGCCCTCTGGCCGTCCGCAGACGGGAGAAGAGGGAGGCGGACGCCCGGCGGTCGTACGTCGAAGTAGAGGCAACGCCCATGATGGCGGCTCCTTTCTGAGAACCAGCCGCCATGCATACCCACATGATCGTTAGAGCATCCACTACCACTGAGTACTCAGAAGGTTACTAGAATCACACTCGTCTCACTCGCCCTTGGTCCATGCCAGGAAGCGGCTGAACAAGCCGCCCTTGGGCTGCGGCGCGGCGCCGGTGTTCGTGCGCGAGGGGCCGGAGTTCATCGGCGAGGAGGCGGTCGCCTGCTGCTGGGGCGTCCGTCCCGCATTCGTCCCGGCCGGTTCGGCCGCCTGGGGAACGGCCTTCGGCGTGAAGCGGATCGGGAGGGTGACCAGCGAGCGGCTCCACGGACTGGGCGCCCAGGTAAGCGACTTGAACGGGACGCGCATCTCGACGTCGAGGAGCTGGTTGAGCAGTGTCTCGACGGCCGTCACGGCGATCATGAAGGCCGGGTCCTTGGCGGGGCACGCGTGCGGTCCCGCGCCGAATGCCAAGTGGGCCTTGGCGCTCAGCTGTTCGCGGTGCTCGGCCAGCTTCGGATCGGTGTTGGCCGCGGCGAACGAGATCAGGACCGGGTCGTTGGCCCGAACGACCCGGCCGCCGAGCTCGACGTCGTGAGTCGGATAGTGGGCCGCGTAGTTGGAGATCGGCGCGTAGTTCCACAGGGTCTGGGAGACCGCGTCCTCGACCGGGAGGCCGACCTGCCAGTCCTCATCGAGGTACAGCGCGCTGCTGGTGCCGATGGCCGCGGCCAGCGGCGCGGTGCCGCCGGAGAGCAGGGTGACCAGCTGGTGCAGCACCTCCTCGTCGCTCAGCTGGGCCGAGTGCTCCATCAGGCGCGTCGTCAGGTCCGAGCCCGGACGGCGCCGCTTGAGGGCGATCAGTTCGGTGAGCGCCCCGCCGAGGACCTCGTCCGCCCCGGGCGTCCCCTCGAAGATGCCGCTGATCCCGGCGATCACGCGGTCGCCGATCTCGGGCGGGCAGCCGAACAGGTCGCTGAAGACCAGCAGGGGCAGCGGTTGGGCGTACTGGGCCATCAGCTCCGCCTGGCCGCGGATGTCCGTACTGAACTGACTGATCAGGTAGTTGGCGGACTGCTGTGTCTGCCTGATCAGTTGGTGCTCGTTGACCGTGGCCAGGCTGTCGGTGACGGCCCGCCGCAGGCGCGCGTGGGCCGCGCCGTCACTGAAGAGCGCGTTGGGGCGGTAGCCCATCATGGGCAGCGCCGGGCTGTCGGCCGGAACGCGCCCTTCGTTGAGGGCGTTCCAGCGGCGGGAGTCGCGCACGAAGGACGCGGGGTTCTGCAGGACGTACAGAGCGGCGTCGTAGCTCGTGACCAGCTCGGCCTGGACGTCGGGGGCGATGTCCACGGGCGCGCTGAGACCGTACCCACGCAGCTGTGCGTAGTGGCTGTCGGGGTCGGCTCCGAACGAGGGGCCGTACATCTGGATGTTCCCGTGCGCGGGGCAGCCGGGGGGTATCTCCTGCGGATCAAGTGGCTGTTGCATTCCTGCGCTCCTAGCCGAGTTGTGACATGAGGTGTTGCACGAGGGTGATGAGGGCCTGCGCCGAGGAGTTCTCGTCCCGTACGTCGCATTCCACGACAGGGGTGTCGGCGGTGAGGTTCAGGGCCTCGCGCACCTCGTCCAGCGGGTAGTGCGTGGTGCCCGCGAAGTGGTTCACGGCGATGGCGTACGTCAGCCCGAAGCGTTCGACGAGGTCCAGGACGGGGAAGGACTCGTGCAACCGCTCCGGGTCGACGAGGACCAGAGCGCCCAGCGCGCCCCGGGAGAGCTCCTCCCACATCTCCTTGAACCGCTCCTGGCCGGGCGTTCCGAAGAGGTAGAGCACCAGGGTGTCGCTCAGGGTCAGCCGACCGAAGTCCATGGCGACGGTGGTGGTCTTCTTGTCGGGGGTGCCCGACAGGTCATCGAAGCCGACGCTGGCCTCGGTGATCTCCTCCTCGGTCCGCAGGGGCTCGATCTCGGAGAGACTGCCGATGCAGGTGGTCTTGCCGACCCCGAAGTGCCCCACTATGAGGATCTTCACCGCGTGGGAGACATCTGGATCCAGGTACACGGGTTATGCTCCGAATCGATTCTTCAGGCCCTCGAGGACGGCGCTGACCAGTTCTCTGTCGACACGTTCGGCGCGCGGTATCGGTGTTCTCGCGAGGATGAGACGGTCCTCCTCCAACTGCGCCAGCAGGATGCGGACGATGCCCAGCGGCAGGTGCGTGTGCCCCGCCACCTCGGCCACGGACAGGAAGCCGTTCGCGACCAGGTCCATGACCTGCCCCGCTTCCGGGGACAGCGTGCGCGCCGTGACCGGTCCGTTCTCCGCCGCCGCCGTCACGAGCGTCGTGTGCTCGTACTCGTGGTCCGGGGGCAGTGCTCGTCCGTTCGTGATCACGAAGAGGGGGACTAACGGAGACGTCAGTTCCAGCTCATCGTCCTGTTCGGGCCCGTCAGGCATGGCCTGTCCCCTTCCCCGGTGTCGCCGCTGAGGTCAGTCTGGGAACCACCTCGTGCAGCCGCGTGGTGAACTGCTCTATGTCGCAGTCGTGTTCGGCGGCGGCGGCCAGGAAGGCATCGGGGCCGGCCGCCATCAGGAAGATCCAACCGTGCTGGAACTCGATGACCGTCTGACGCCATTCCGCGTCCTCGACGGCCCCCGCGAACTGGGAGGTCACCCGGCTGTAGGCGTGGATGCCCGTCATGGCCGCGGAGATCGTGTCCGCGAGGTCGCGGCTCATCCCCTTGGTCGCCCCGCGCGGAAGTCCGTCCGATCCCAGCAGCACCGCGTGGCGGGCGCCCTTGACCTCGGACATCACCCGGTCCAGCTCGCCGAGCACGAAGCCCGCGTCACCGGAGACCTGCTGCCCGGGGCCGCCTCCCCGCGCGCTTCCGGCGTCCTCGGAGCTCACCCTCGGCGGTGAGGTGAGGTTGTTGCCCAGTCGGGCGACGAGGCGGTGCATGCGGAAGGAGATCTGCTGCATGTCCACGTCGGGCGCTGCCGCGGCGGCCAGGTAGGAACCCTGCCCCGCCCCGATCAGGAAGCTCCAGCCGTGCGAGAACTCGATGATGGTCTGGTTCCACTGCCGGTCCGCCTCGGGCCCGGCGAAGTGGGCCGTCGCCCGGCTGAGCGACTGCATCCCGGCCATGGCGGCGGAGATGGTGCGTACGTCCTTCTCGGCCAGGCCCTCCGTCGCGCCGCGAGGAAGGCCGTCCGCGGACAGCAGGACGGCGTGCCGTGCACGGGGCACGTTGTGCACGATGTCCTCGAGCATCCACGACAGGTCTGCGGTCATGCCTCTTCGGGCCCTTCGAACGAGGTGGCGTCAAGGTCGCGGCCGGAGAGCGTGCCGCGCTGGAAGGCCCCGAGGCTGCGCCCGGAGGCGCGGCCCGTCTCACCCGGGGTCCGCGGCGCCGGCGGGGCGGCGTCGGGATCGGGGACGCTCGCGATGGGTGCCTGGCGTGAGCCGCGCTTGGGCAGACCGTGCATCGTGCGCGACGGCGCGCTCTGGGGCCGGCTTTCGGGCCGGCTCTCCGGGGCGCGCCGGATGTTGCTGACCGGAGCCTCCTGGGCGGGCGGTATCTCCTCCATGGTCCACAGCTCCTCGGGCAAGAGGACGACGGCCCTGACGCCGCCGTATCGGGAGACTCCGGTGACGTCCACCCTGAAGCCGTGCTGCCGCGCGATCAGGCCGACGACCGGGAAGCCGAACTTGGGCTGGGTCCCGAGCTGTGAGAGACGGGGCGCGAGTTCTCCGGAGAGCAGCGCCGTCGCCCGCTGGCGATCCTCGTCGTTCATGCTGACGCCGGCGTCGTCGATGACGATGCACAGGTTGTTCTGGACGCGCTGGAACGTCACCTCGATCGGTGCGTCCTGCTGCGAGAAGCTGGCGGCGTTGTCGAGCAGCTCCGCCACGGCGAGGGCGACGGGCGCGACCGCCGACGCCTTCAGGGCGAGACCGGTCTGCTGCATGATCGCGACCCGGTGGAAGTTGCGGATCTGGCCCTGGGCACTGCGCACGACGTCGTAGACGCTGGCGGCCCTGTTGCGACGGCCGAGCGGCGCACCGCACATGACGGCGATGCCCTGGGCCTTGCGCGCCATCTGAGCGTTGGCGTGGTTGACGTCCAGCAGGTCGCTGAGGACGGCGTGTCCGCCGTACTTGCGCTGGATGCCGTCCAGAAGCGTCGTCTGCTCGGCCGCGAGGCTCTGCAGGAGACTGGCGGCGCCCTTGAGCACGGCCTTGGTGTTCTCCTCCGCCGCTTCCTTGGCTTCGCGGAGCGTGGCGTCCTGCTCGTTGTGGAACCTCTGCAGCTCGACCCGCGACGCGTGCAGGTGACTGTCCGTCGTGAGCAGCTGGTGCCTCAACTCGGCCTCGGTGTGCTCCTTCTTCGCCCCCAGCGCTCTGTTGCGGGCGACGAGTGCCACGACCGCGACAACGGCTATCGCCGCCACCGCAACCAAGCACCACACAAGTGCGTCTCGATTCATGGAAACCTTTCCCGGCGCATGGCATGCGGACGGCTGCAGATACACCCCGCGAGGCCCCGCAACACAGCTGATCGACACCGGCTCACCTGCTGTTACGCGGTGAGCACGCCGCCGATCGCAAGTCGACATCTGCGTCAAATGGAGCAAGATCACAGATGCGGGGATGCTATCACCGGATTTTCACCTTCCGGACGCGCCCCATGGTGCCCCGTACCCCCAACCAGGCCCCCACAACAGCGGGTTGACATGCCGTTACGGCCTAGCACCTGCCCTCCGGCGGCCGTCTCGCCACCGATCCGTTAAGCAGTTCTTCACGAGAGGGACGGCAATCCCTCACATCCACCTGAGCCCCCGTCAACCTGCTTCCCCGAGGTGAGCGTCGGCGTCCGCGCCACGGAGCCCCTTCGCCGCGAGCGCCCGTGGACACGGCCCCGGCCTGTCCGGCGGATCGGATGCCGCCGGACAGGCCGGGACCGGGTGGGCTTAGTGCTTGAAGGTGAAGGAGAAGTCCCCCGAGAGCTTGCCGCTCAGCCGGACCGTCGACACGAGCTTCCCTTCCGCGAGCAACCTCTCGACCTCGGCTCGCGGAAGGCCGAACCCTTCGGCGATCAAACGCACGGGCCGCACGGGCACCCGCGCCGCGAACCGGACCGAGACCTCGACCGCCTCACCCTCCCGCGGATGCGGCTGAGGCGGCTGTTGTGGCTGTTCCGGGGCGCCGCGGTCGAGGCGCCAGGCGTCGTCCCAGTCGAGGGCGACACGATTGCGACGCCGTACGCCCGGGTCCTGGAGCAGCTCGGCCGCCAGGCCGGGGTCATTGCCGTGCAGCAGCTCCAGGAGCCCGGCCGGCACGGCACGCACGTTCATCCGCTCCAGGACGGTGAGCTTGGTGGTGTCCCCGCACCCGAGGCACAGGGCGAGGAGCCAGACGTCGAGGAGCTTGTGGCTCGCGTTGACACGGAATCTCCCGTTCGCCCGGAAGCGCCCGGAGGCGCACCTGTGGCAACGGCGGAGGACTATCGGCAGACGGGTGGGCACGACCACCCAGGTTTCGGACACAGCGATACACCGGTTCCAGTGAGAAGACCGCAGCGAAAAGGAGCACGGCGCACAGGTGCGACGCGCGACGGATCAGCGCTCGGGGGTTCTCACTTGGTGTACAACGGCAGGTCCTTGACGAGGCGACAGCGGACGCCAGCACGCTAACGGCACGGGCGAGCACGGTTCCACCGCTTTTCGCCCGCCCGCCAACACCCCGCAGCGGGCATCCTCCGCGGTGTGGCGGAGTACGTACCCGCCACAGGCGCGATGGCGACGAGGCCTTCCTCTCCCGCCTCGAACTCGTCGCAGAGGGGCCGAACCTCGCGGACCCGGATTTCGGCGTCCGGCCGGGGCACCCCCAAGGCCAGGCATGGGGCCAAAGCGCAGGCGTCCCACTCACCGGTGCGCGCGGCCAGTTCGGCGAAGTCCTCCGCCGCGCCCCGTCCGGTGGTCGGCATCTCGCGAGCCTCCAGAACCAGCGCGTCCCCATGGGGTGGGCCTTCCAGTCGGGCTCGTGCGAGGTGGCGGCCTCCCGGGAGACGAAGCCGTCGACCGGCGGCCACAGGAAGTCGCCCAGGTCGTCGGCGGCCAAGTGGTCGGACATCGGCGCTCTACGGGCCGGGTTGTGGGGCGACTGCCGGTTGCCGGAGCTTGTCTCTTGGAAGTGCCGTACGCATGGCGCTGCGTGCCGGATCGAAATCCTGTGGCGGCAGCGCTGCTGCCTGGCTTCGGCCGGGCCGCCCCCGCCGGGATGACGATGAGCGATCCGCCCCACGGTTGAATCCACGGCGGACGCGGCCGGGGCGGCGGGCGTGGCATCGGGATTTGTGTGGGTTGCCGGGTGATGATGCCGGAGTGCGACTTGATCACGTGTCCTATGCGGTGACCCGCGACAGCTTCGTCTCGACCGTCCAGTGGATCGGATCGGCCCTAGGCGCCGGGTTCGTCGACGGGGGTGTGCACCCGCGATTCGGCACCCGCAATTTCATTCTCCCGCTGAGCGGCGGCACCTACGTCGAGGTCGTCACGACACTCGACCACCCCGCCGCCGACCGCGCACCCTTCGGCCAGGCGGTCGCGCGCCGCGCCGCCGAGGGCGGCGGCTGGCTCGGTTGGGTGGTGTCCGTCGACGACATCACCCCGGTCGAGGCCCGCCTCGGCCGCACCTCGGCCGAGGGCCACCGTGTCCGCCCCGACGGGTTCGACCTGAGGTGGAAGCAGATCGGCCTGCTGGAACTGATGGAGGACCCGCAACTGCCCTACTTCCTCCAGTGGTCGGTCCCCATCGAGGAACGCCCGAGCGCCGACCCGCGCACCTCCACCACCATCCACGGCGTCTCCATCGCCGGAGACGCCGCCTCCATCGCCGATTTCCTCGGCGAACCGTCCGACCACCCCCTCGACCAGATCGACGTCACCTGGGTCGAGGACGAGGAACAGGGCCTGGTCTCGGTGGAGTTCGCCACCGCCCACGGTCCGGTCACGATCTGACCAGGGCCCGACTGCCCCCCGGGAGCGGCCGGTTGGGTCTCCCACCCGGGAGATGCTCCTCGCTCCCGGGCTGTGGATTCTCCCCAGCGAGCCCCGCCGGCCATTCATGAGGGTTCGCAAGAGCTGAGTTGATCAATGGCGCCGGTGTGTGGTCTACAGCCAGTCGCGCTTCTTGAAGATGACGTACAGGCTCACGCAGACGATGGCCATCAGGAGGATCGCGAAGGGGTAGCCCGCGGCCCAGCGGAGTTCCGGCATGGTTTCGAAGTTCATGCCGTAGATGGTGCCGACCAGGGTGGGTGCGAAGAGGATGGCGGCCCAGGAGGAGATCTTCTTGATCTCCTCGTTCTGTTCGAAGCCGGCTTCCGCCAGGGCGCGCATTTCGGCGTTCTGTTGTTGGGAGACCAGGGTGGCGTTGACCGTGAGGATGTCGGTGAGGGCCTGGCGGAAGCCGTCGACGCGTTCGCTGGTGTGGGTGACGTGGTCGGCCACGTCGCGGAGGTAGCGCTGGAGTTCCTCGTCCGTGCCGTACTTCGCGAAGCCGGCCATCAGGGCGTGCAGCATGCCGACCAGGGGGCGGGTGGCGCGTTGGAACTCGACCATTTCGCGGGAGAGTTCGTAGATGCGGCGGGAGACTTCGGGGTCGCCCCGGAAGACCTCCGTCTCGATCTCGTCCATGTCGTTCTGCACGCCCGCCACGACCGGGGCGTAGCCGTCCACCACCGCGTCGAGGATGGCGTACAGGGCGGCCTCCGGGCCCAGCGAGAGGAGGTCCGGGGTCTCCTCCATGCGGCGGCGGACGGCGGAGAGGTCGGGGGCCGCGCCGTGGCGGACGGTGATGAGGAAGTCGGGGCCGACGAAGACGTGGAGTTCGCCGAAGTCGACCTCCTCCGGGGCGTCCAGGTAGCGGGCCGCGCGCAGGACCACGAAGAGGGTGTCGCCGTAGCGCTCCAGCTTGGGGCGCTGGTGGGCCTCCAGGGCGTCCTCGATCGAGAGCGGGTGGAGGTTGAACTCTGCGGCCAGGGAGTGGAGTTCGGCCTGCGTCGGGCGGTGCAGCCCGATCCAGGCCATGCCGCCCCGCTGCTCGCGCAGCTGTCGGAAGGTGTCCGCGAGGGTGGCGGGGGAGGCCACCCGGCGGCCGTCGCGGTAGACCGCGGAGTCGATCACGCTGCGGTGTCCGTCCGGGACCTCGGAGGCCGACGCCGCGGGCTGCGGGGGGGCGGCCGGAGGAGTCGCCGGTGGCGTCGCGCCGGCGCCGGGCGGCCGGAGCCACCCCGAGCGCTTCGCGGGAGTGGGAGTGGGCGACGGCGTCGGCGAGGACGAGGACGGGGGTGAAGGGCGGCGGTCTGGGCGCTCCGGCATCGCAGGTCAGCTCCCGGTCGAACGGGCGTTTATGGGCAAGGTGCAGGATATAGGGCGAATGGGTCCCGGATCCGCCGTGAGGTCGATTCCGGGTTGCGGACAGAATCCGTCCGCAAGGACGGATAGTTTCCCGTCATGGCCTCCAGGACGAACCCCGTACTCGACACCCGCGCACTGAACCGTGCCACGCTCGCCCGCCAGCTGCTGCTCGGCCGCGCCGAGATGTCGGCCCGGGACGCCGTCGCGCACCTCCTCGGACTCCAGGCGCAGAACGTCAAGCCCCCCTACTACCAGCTGCACGCCCGCCTCGCCGGATTCCGGCCCGCCGAGCTGGCCGGACTGATGGAGGACCGGGAGGCGGTCCGCATCGTCACCATGCGCTCCACCATCCACACCCACACCGCGGCAGACGCCCTCATCCTCCGCCCGCTCGTCCAGGCCGCCCGGGACCGCGAGGTCAACCACTTCCGCAAGGGCCTCGTCGGGGTCGACCCGGAGCGCCTCGCCACCCTCGCCCGCGCCTTCGTCGAGGCCGAGCCGCGCACCATGGGGGAGATCCGCGAAGAGCTGCTCCTGACGTGGCCGGGCGCAGACCCGCAGTCCCTGGCCGTCGCCGCGCGCTGCCTGCTCCCGCTCGTACAGGTCACCCCGCGCGGGGTGTGGGGGCGCAGCGGACAGGTGCGGCTCACCACCGTCGAGCAGTGGCTGGGGGAGCCCGTCGGGGCACCGCAGGAGATCGACGCCGTCGTCCTGCGCTACCTCGGCGCCTTCGGCCCCGCTTCCGTCAAGGACATGCAGACCTGGGCCGGCCTCACCCGGCTGCGCGAGGCGTTCGAGCGGCTGCGCCCGCAGCTGCTCGCCTTCTGCGACGAGAACGGCGTCGAGCTGTTCGACCTGCCCGACGCGCCCCGTCCCGACGCCGAGACCCCCGCCCCGCCGCGGTTCCTCCCCGAGTTCGACAACCTGCTGCTCTCCCACGCCGACCGCTCCCGCGTCGTCGCCCCGGAGTTCAAGGGCCGCACCTGGACCGGCAACCAGGCCCACCGCACCCTGCTCGTCGACGGCTTCGTCGCCGGACTCTGGCGGATCGACGAGGACGACGACCGCGCCCCCGTCCTCACCGTCGAGCTGTTCGGGAAGGACACGGCGGGGAAGGCGGGCAGGACGGGCAAGACGGAGGCCGCGGTCAAGGCGGAGATCGAGGCCGAAGGGCTGGAGATGCTGGTCGTGATGACCGGCGCCCCCGGATCCGTGCGCTTCGGGTCAATCCACGGCTGACGCGTCCCTGGTGGACGGCGGGTGCGGCGCGGCACGATGCCTGTCACGGGGAAGATCGCTTCCGCGCCGGGCCGCCCGCACGGCAGTCGCCCGGACACAGACCGGAAACAGGCCGGATTCAGGAGAGAACCATGCGCATTCCGATGACCGTCGCGGACTTCCTCGACCGGGCGGAGCTGGGGTTCGCCTTCAGCCCCGGGGTCGTCGACGAGCCCGACCAGCCGGCCGCTCCGGTGCCCGAGACCACGTACGGGCGGCTCGGCGAGCGGGTACGGGCCTGGCAGGCCGGATTCGACGCGCTCGGCGTTCGCGAGGGCGAGCGGGTGGCCGTGGTCAGCCACAACTCCGCGCGGATGCTGGAGCTGCTCTTCGCCATCCCGATGAGCGGCCGCATCTGCGTACCGGTCAACTTCCGGCTCAAGCCCGAGGAGATCGAGTACGTCCTGCGCCAGAGCGGCGCCTCGGTCCTGCTCGTCGACCCCGAGCTGGACGAGGCGCTCTCCGGGGTCACCGCCCGCCACCGGTACGTCCTCGGCGAGCGGACCGAGAACGAGCTGATGCGCTTCGGCGTCGAGCCCCGCCCCTGGTCGCGCCCGGACGAGGACGCCACCGCCACGATCAACTACACCTCCGGCACCA
The DNA here is from genome assembly GCF_044741845.1 of Streptomyces sp. NPDC088097. Classification (NCBI taxonomy): domain Bacteria; kingdom Bacillati; phylum Actinomycetota; class Actinomycetes; order Kitasatosporales; family Streptomycetaceae; genus Streptomyces; species Streptomyces sp. NPDC088097. The sequence goes on along the minus strand of NZ_JBIUTJ010000004.1, from coordinate 309,878 downwards.
CCGCCCGCCCCAAGGGCGTCCAGCTCACCCACCGCAACATCTGGGTCAACGGACTGACCTTCGGGCTGCACACCCGGGTGTGGGAGCGCGACGTCTACATGCACACGCTGCCGATGTTCCACTGCAACGGCTGGGGCATGCCGTACGTCATGGCCGGCCTCGGAGTGAAGCAGGTGGTGCTGCGCAAGGTCGACGGCGCCGAGATCCTGCGCCGGGTCGACGAGCACGGCGTCACCCTGATGTGCGGCGCCCCCGCGGTCTGGAACGCCGTCCTCGACGCGGCGGCCACCTGGGAGGGGGAGATCCCGGGCCGTGACACGGTACGCGTCGTCTGCGCGGGCGCCCCGCCGCCCAGCAGGACCATCCAGCGCATGGGCGACGAGCTGGGCTGGGAGTTCACCCAGATCTACGGCCTGACCGAGACCTCCCCGCTGCTCACCTTCAACCGGGCCCGGCCCGCCGACGCGGCGCTGCCGGCCGAGGAGCGGGCCCGCAAGCTCTCCCGCGCCGGGCTGCCGGCGCTCGGCGTGAAGCTGGCGGTGTCGGACTCGGGTGAGGTCCTGGCGCGCTCGAACGTGGTCCTCGACGGCTACTGGGAGAAGCCGGAGGAGACCACGGCGGCCCTGCGCGACGGCTGGTTCCACACCGGTGACGGCGGCACGATCGACGAGGAGGACGGTCACCTGACCATCTCCGACCGCAAGAAGGACGTGATCATCACCGGCGGCGAGAACGTGTCCTCGATCGAGGTGGAGGACGTGATCTTCAGCCACGAGGCGGTCGCCGAGGTCGCCGTCATCGGCGTGCCGCACGAGAAGTGGGGCGAGACGATCAAGGCCCTCGTGGTCCTCGTCGAGGGGGCCACGGCGGGGGAGTCCGACATCATCGCCCACTGCAAGGCGCGGATGGCCGGGTACAAGGCGCCCACGACGGTGGAGTTCCGCGAGTCGATCCCCCGGACGGCGACCGGCAAGATCCAGAAGTTCAAGCTCCGCGAGCCGTACTGGACGGGCATGGACCGCGGGATCAACTGATCACCCCGGCGCCGTCCCCCGCCCCGGCCCGTGCCGGGGCGGAGGGACGTACGCGTACGAGGCGGTAGGGAGGACCTACGCGGGCAGCTGGGCCTCGATCGCCGCGATGACCTCGGGCGCCTCCGGCTCGGTGCGCGGGCGGAAGCGCGCCACGACCTCGCCGGCGGGGGAGATCAGGAACTTCTCGAAGTTCCACTGGACGTCCCCGGCCTCGCCCTCGGCGTCCGGGGTCTTCACCAGCTCCTGGTAGAGGGGGTGCCGGTTCTCGCCGTTGACCTCGGACTTCTCCAGCATCGGGAAGGTGACCCCGAAACCGGCGGCGCAGAAGGTCTGGATGTCGTCGGCGGTACCCGGCTCCTGGCCCCCGAACTGGTTGCAGGGCACGCCGATGACGGTGAAGCCCTTCTCCTCGTACTTGAACTGCAGGCGGGCCAGCCCCGAGTACTGCGGGGTGAGCCCGCACTGGGAGGCCGTGTTCACCAGCAGGATCGCCTTGCCCTTGTGGGCGGCGAGGCTGGTGGGCTCGTCGTCAAGGGTGGTCAGCTGGATGTCGTACAGGCTCATCGGGCTCTCCTCGGCAGGCACGGATGTCAAACGCCTCCGAGCCTAGGCCCCCGTACCCACCAGGTCGTCCGCCGGGTCGTTGACCGGTTGCGGCATGCCCGTGAGGTCCATGACGAACAGCGGTATGCCCAGGTCGTCGGCCCGGCTGCGGGCCTCCTCGGTGTAGCCGGCGAGGGAGAAGTAGACGCTGGTCGCGGCGGCCGTCAGGCCGTTCAGCCAGACGCACTCCACCGCCCGCAGCCCGGCCGGAGCCGTCGTCGGGTCCACCTGGGCCACCACCCCCGGTGCCCTCAGGTCCACCGCCGCCGACGGGATCGGCAGTCCGTCGGGCTGGCGCACGTCCTGGAAGCCGAGCCACCGCAGGTAGAGGGCGGCGGTGACCACCGCGTCCCGGGCGGTACGGATGGTCACCGGCCGAAACGGCGGACGCGGCACCGATGTACGGGCCCCGCCCCCGCCACCGGCCCCGCCACCACGACCGCCCCCGTCCCCGGCCGCGGCCCCGGCGGTCCACCCGGCCCGCGGGTCCGTCCCCGACCCGTCCTCCCGTACGCCGCCCCGCGCGCCGGGACCCGCCCCGGAACCCGCCCCCGAGCCCTCGCCCGGCGCCGACCCCTGCGGCGTCGGGCCCCGCGTCGGGGTCGGGGGGTGCACCGCCACCCGGACCACCGTCCCGCACTGGCCGCACCCCACCTCCGGGTGCGGCCAGTCGCTCTCCCGCCCACAGGACCCGCAGCGCACCGTCACCCAGCTGTCCGACCACGTGCGGTGGGTCAGCGGGACGGTCGGCGCCGCCAGGTCCAGCGGGGGCGAGACGGGGCTCCCGCAGGCGCACGGGAACACCGGGACGGTGTAGCCGTTCTCGCGCCGACATCCCGGACAGCGCACCGGTACCGCTTCCGCCATGAGACCTGGACCCCCTCCGTCGCTGTGCGTACGTCCATGCTCCACCACCCGCGACCGGGCGGGGCGCGCACCCCGGGAATCAGGCCGATTCGGGCGGTCCGCCTGGTCATTTGTACAACTCGCCGAACGAGATGCGCCTTTTGGTGTGTTCCGGGGTCTCGCACCGCCTTGACGTGCGCGGGACCGACGCTTAGCTTGTTCCGTATAGCAGAACAAAACTTCCGGATTACGGAAAACGCCTGACCGCCAGACCCGCAGGAGAACTCGATGCCTCGTATGACAGCCGCCGCCGCTGCAGTGGAGATCCTCAAGCTTGAGGGCGTTGATCAAGCGTTCGGCGTCCCCGGCGCTGCGATCAACCCGTTCTACCGCGAGCTCAAGAACGTGGGCGGCATCGCGCACACCCTGGCCCGCCACGTCGAAGGCGCCTCGCACATGGCCGAGGGGTACACCCGCGCCAAGGCGGGCAACATCGGCGTCTGCATCGGCACCTCGGGTCCGGCCGGCACCGACATGATCACCGGTCTGTACTCGGCCATCGCGGACTCGATCCCGATCCTGTGCATCACCGGTCAGGCCCCGGTCTCGAAGCTCCACAAGGAAGACTTCCAGGCCGTCGACATCGCCTCGATCGCCAAGCCGGTCACCAAGAAGGCCACCACCGTCCTGGAGGCCGCCCAGGTTCCGGGCGTGTTCCAGGAGGCCTTCCACCTCATGCGTTCCGGCCGCCCGGGCCCGGTCCTGATCGACCTCCCGATCGACGTCCAGCTGACCGAGATCGAGTTCGACCCCGAGACCTACGCGCCGCTGCCGGTCTACAAGCCGCAGGCCACCCGCGCCCAGGCCGCCAAGGCCCTGCAGTTCCTGCTGGAGTCCGAGCGCCCGCTGATCGTCGCCGGTGGCGGCATCATCAACGCCGACGCCTCCGACCTGCTGGTCGAGTTCGCCGAGCTGGTCAACGTCCCGGTCATCTCCACCCTCATGGGCTGGGGCACCATCCCGGACGACCACGAGCTGGCCGCCGGCATGGTCGGTGTGCAGACCGCGCACCGCTACGGCAACGCCACGTTCCTGGAGTCGGACGTCGTCTTCGGCATCGGCAACCGCTGGGCCAACCGTCACACCGGTTACAACCTGGACGCGTACACCAAGGGTCGCAAGTTCATCCACGTCGACATCGAGCCGACCCAGCTCGGCAAGATCTTCGCCCCGGACTTCGGCATCGCCTCCGACGCCAAGGCCGCGCTGGAGCTCTTCATCGAGATCGCCAAGGAGCTGAAGGCCGAGGGCAAGCTGCCCGACTTCAGCGCCTGGACCGCCTCCGCCCAGGACCGCAAGGCGACGCTGCAGCGCCGCACGCACTTCGACAACATCCCCCTGAAGCCGCAGCGCGTCTACGAGGAGATGAACAAGGCCTTCGGTCCGGAGACCCGTTACGTCACCACCATCGGTCTCTCCCAGATCGCGGCCGCGCAGTTCCTGCACGTCTACCGTCCGCGCAACTGGATCAACTGCGGCCAGGCCGGCCCGCTCGGCTGGACCATCCCGGCCGCCATCGGTGCCGCCACGGCGGAGCCGGAGACCCCGATCGTCGCGATCTCGGGCGACTACGACTTCCAGTTCATGATCGAGGAGCTGGCGGTCGCCGCCCAGCACAAGGTCCCCTACGTCCACGTCCTCGTGAACAACGCCTACCTCGGTCTGATCCGTCAGGCGCAGGGCGGCCTGGGCATCAACTTCGAGGTCAACCTCGAATTCGAGAACATCAACACCCCCGAGCTGGGTGTCTATGGTGTCGACCACGTCAAGGTCGCCGAGGGCCTGGGCGTCAAGGCCATCCGCGTCACCGACCCGGACAAGCTGGGCGAGGCCTTCGAGGAGGCCAAGAAGCTGGCCCAGGAGTTCCAGGTCCCGGTCGTCGTCGAGGCCATCCTGGAGCGCATCACCAACATCGCGATGAGCAAGACGGTCGACATGAGCGACGTCACCGAGTTCGAAGAGCTCGCGACCGAGCCGGGTCACGCCCCGACCGCGATCCGCCCGCTGTCGGTCTGACCCCGCCGGTTCGACCCCACGGGTCTGACCTCGTGGGCCTGACCCCGCCGGTTCGACCCCACGGGTCCGACCCGACAGGTCCGGCCCCGGTCTGACAGCAGCGCACGGCCCCCGTTCCTCCCTGAGGAGGAGCGGGGGCCGTCGTGCGTTCCGTCGGCTCGGCCGCTCTTGACCGCACCTTTCGGTCGGACACCCCTTGACTGGCCTTTCGGTCAGGTCGCACGATGGCGGGAGCCAATTTCCTGACTGGATTTTCAGTCAGGATCTGTGAGACCGAAGGAGACCGCACCGATGACAGCGACGACCACCCGTGCTGCCAGGACGGGCCGCATGCCCGCCGAGTGGGCCGAACACGAGGCCTGCCTGATGGTCTGGCCGACCCGCCCCGAGCTGTGGGGTCCCGCCTTCGAGGCGGCCAAGCGGGAGTACGCCGCCGTCGCCCGCGCCATCTCCGCGTTCGAGCCCGTCGTCATGATCGCCGCCCCGGGCCGGGGCGACGAGGCGCGTGCCGCCTGCGACGCGGGCGACGCCGTGCGGGAGGGGGCCCACCCCATCGAAGTCATCGAGCTCCCCGTCGACGACTCCTGGGTGCGCGACTCCGGACCGATCTTCGCCCTCACCCCGGACGGCGGTCGCGTCGGAGTCGACTTCCGCTTCAACGCCTGGGGCGAGAAGCACCACCCCTGGAGCGCCGACGACAAGCTCGCCTCGCTCCTCCTGGACCGCCTGGGCGACCCCCGCGTCCACTCCTCCATGATCCTGGAGGGCGGCTCCCTCACCGTCGACGGCGAGGGCACGCTCATCACCACCGAGCAGTGCCTCCTGCACCCCAACCGCAACCCCCGCATGAGCCGTGCCGAGATCGAGGACGAGCTGCGGCGCCGGCTCGGAGTGGAGAAGATCGTCTGGCTCCCGTACGGAGGCCTGGAGGACACCGAGACCGACGGCCATGTGGACGGGGTCGCCGCCTTCGTCGGGCCCGCCCGGGTGGTCGTCTCCCTGCCGGAGGACCCCGCACACCCCGACTACGCCCGGATGCGCGCCAACCTCGCCGTCCTGGAGGCGTCCACCGACGCCCGCGGCCGTGCCTTCGAGGTCGTCGCCGTCCCGCAGACCACGCACGGCGAGGTCGCCGGCGTGCCCGTCGAGGTCGGCTACCTGAACTTCTACCTCGCCAACGGCGGTTGCGTGGTCCCCGTCGGCGGCGACCACCCCGAGAGCGACGCCGCGGCCCTCGCCGTACTCGCCTCCGCCCTGCCCGGCCGCAAGGTCGTCGGCGTGCCCACCCCCGTCCTCGCCTACGGCGGAGGCGGCGTCCACTGCATCACCCAGCAGCTCCCGAAGGCGGCCCGCGCGTGACCTCGTACGAACTCCACACCTCCTTCGGCTCCCCCCTGGGGTCTCCGGCCCGCATGCGGCCCGCCGAACGCGAACCGCTGCGCGTCGGCCTCGTCCAGACGCGCTGGCACGCCGACGAGGACCGGCACGACGACCGGCTGCGCGAGGGTGTGGCCGTGGCCGCCGAACAGGGCGCCAAGGTGGTGTGCCTGCCGGAGCTGACCCGCAGCCCCTACTTCTGCAACACCGACGACCCGATGGCCGACGGCGCCGCCCGGTACCTGGAGGACGTCGAGGACGGCCCCACCGTCCGGCTGGCCGCAGAACTGGCCACCGGGCTGGGCATCACCGTCCACGCCTCGCTCTACGAGCGCGCCGGGGACGGCGGCCTCGGATACAACACCGCCGTCTGTGTGGACCCCGACGGCAAGCTCATCGCCCGCACCCGCAAGAACCACATCCCGGCCTTCCCCGGGTACCGCGAGGACCTCTGCTTCCGCCCCGGCGACAGCGGTTTCCCGGTGGTCGCGCACGAGGGGGCCCGCTTCGGCTTCCCCACGTGCTGGGACGAGTGGTTCCCCGAGCTGGCGCGCGCGTACGCCCTGCACGGCGCGGAGATCCTCGTGCACCCCACCGCCATCGGCTCCGAGGTGGACCTCCCCGCCTTCGACACCCGGCCGATGTGGGAGCACGCCATCAGCGCCAACGGCCTGTCCAACGCGCTCTTCATGATCGTGCCCAACCGGGTGGGCACCGAGGGCCGTTCCACCTTCTACGGCTCCTCCTTCATCTCCGACCCCTACGGCCGCGTCCAGATCCGCGCCCCGCGCGACCGCGAGGCCGTCCTCGTCGCCGACCTCGACCTCGACCAGCGCCGCGACTGGCTGGAGTTCGGCCTCCTCCAGACCCGCCGCCCGGAGCTGTACGGTCAACTCACCGAACCCCTCGCGTAGTGCCGCCCGGCCCCCGCGGGCCGGGAACGACAAAGCGCCGAGTCACGGGACCGTCCGTGACTCGGCGCTCTGGTTTGATACCGCCCGACGGTGCGAGGCTGGCGCGACAGGACGTTCGCACCGCCGGGCGGAGACTGTGGGGAGGGGATCGCTCCGCCATGTACAGGGGGCTCTGTGCGTGGCTCCCTGTATATAGAGGAGAAGAGTGGCTGGGACCGCGACGGGCGGTGACGAGAACTCCGGCGTCGTCTCCCTCAGGTCAAGAGACGGGCCTCGGAACCCATTACCACCGCACTGGCTCACACGCCCGTCGCGGTCCTCGTCCTGCCCTCGCCGCGTACCACCCCTCATCCGGGTTCGCGGGTCGGGCTCAGCACCCGGAACCTGACCTCCCGTCAGGTCCCCGGTACAGTTGTGGGGCTCAGGCGTCGCGCAGGGCGCGAACGGCCTCCTCGACGCGCTTGCCGTAGTCGGCGTCCGCGGCGTGGAAGTGAGCCAGGTTCTTCTCGATGACGTGCTCAAGGGTGACCTGCGAGAGGCCGCCCGCGATGTTCGCCACCAGACGCTGCTTGGCGTCCTCGGACATCAGGCGGTAGAGCTCACCGGCCTGGAAGAAGTGGTCGTCCTTGGTGTGGGCCGGAGCCTCGTGGGTGCCCGTGTAGCCGGAGACGGCCTTCGGGGCGCCCAGCGCCAGACCGGTCTCGGCCGGACCCTGGTACGAGTTGGGCTCGTAGTTCTTGTCGTGGCGTGAACCGTTGCGCAGCGCCATGACACCGTCGCGGCCGTAGTTCTCGGCCTGCGTCGCCTTCGGGGCGTTGACCGGCAGCAGGGTGTGGTTCACACCGAGGCGGTAGCGCTGGGCGTCGGCGTACGCGAAGAGGCGGCCCTGGAGCATCTTGTCCGGCGAGGCGGTGATGCCCGGGACGAAGTTGTTCGGGGAGAAGGCCGACTGCTCGACCTCGGCGAAGACGTTGTCCGGGTTGCGGTCGAGGACCAGACGGCCCACGCGCTGCAGCGGGTAGTCGCTGTGCGGCCACACCTTGGTGACGTCGAACGGGTTGAAGCGGTAGTCCGCGGCCTCGGAGGCCGGCATGACCTGGACGTAGAGGGTCCAGCTCGGGTTCACGCCGCGCTCGATCGCCTGGACCAGGTCGGTCTGGTGCGAGTTGCCGTCCTTGCCGACGAGCTCGGCGGCCTGGTCGGAGGAGAGGCTGCGGATGCCCTGGTTCGTCTTGAAGTGGTACTTGACGAAGAAGGCCTCGCCCTGGGCGTTGGTCCACTGGTACGTGTGGGAGCCGTAGCCGTTCATGTGGCGGTAGGACGCCGGGATGCCGCGGTCACCCATCAGCCAGGTGATCTGGTGCGTCGCCTCGGGGGCGTGCGCCCAGAAGTCCCAGACGTTGTCCGGCTCCTGCTTGCCCGTGAAGGGGTCGCGCTTCTGGGAGTGGATGAAGTCGGGGAACTTGATCGGGTCCTTGATGAAGAACACCGGGGTGTTGTTGCCGACGAGGTCGTAGTTGCCCTCTTCGGTGTAGAACTTCAGCGCGAAGCCGCGGGGGTCACGGACGGCGTCCGCGCCACCGAGCGAGTCCGCCACGGTGGAGAACCGCAGGAAGGTCTCGGTCTTCTTGCCGACCGTGTTCAGGAACGCGGCGCTGGTGTACGCGGTGACGTCGTCGGTCACCTCGAAGTGACCGTACGCGGCGGAGCCGCGGGCGTGGACCACGCGCTCCGGGATGCGCTCGCGGTTGAAGCGGGCGAGCTTCTCCAGGAGCTGCTGGTCCTGGACCAGAAGGGGGCCACCGACGCCGGCGGTAGCGGAGTTCTGGTTGTCGGCGACCGGGGCGCCAGACTCGGTCGTCAGCGTGCGCTTCGACATGGTGACCTTCCGTACGGGGAACTGCTGACGGAATCCGTCTTCCGTCATGCGGAACAGCCTAATTTCGGCGTGAACGCGACGTCAACAGTTTGTTGAAAAGAAAGATTGAGGAGAGGTAATCCGGACGGTGCCGGCACTTGGGCGCGACAGGACAGGTGTCAGCACCGGCACCATCCGGAAACTCAGGTCCCCGCGAGCGGGGAGGAGCGCGGCCCGGCGAGCGGGCCGCGGGCTCAGATCTGGGCGCCGGAGAGGCGCTCGACCGCGCGGAGCAGCGCGGAGTGGTCCAGGCCACCGTCACCCTGGGCGCGCAGCGAGGCGACCAGCTGGGCGACGACCGCGCCGACCGGGAGGGCCGCACCGACGTTGCGGGCGGCGTCGGTGACGATGCCCATGTCCTTGTGGTGCAGGTCGATCCGGAAACCGGGCTTGAAGTCGCGGTTCAGGAAGTTGTCCTTCTTGCGGGTCAGGACCGTGGAGCCGGCCAGACCACCGTTGAGGACGTCCAGGGCCGCGGCGAGGTTCACGCCGGACTTCTCCAGGAAGACGACGGCCTCGGCGCACGCCTGGATGTTCACCGCGACGATGAGCTGGTTCGCGGCCTTGACGGTCTGGCCGGAGCCGTGCGGACCGCAGAGCACGATGGTCTTGCCGAGGGTCTCCAGGATCGGGAGGGCCTCGTCGAAGTCGGCCTGCTCGCCACCCACCATGATCGACAGGACGGCCTCGATGGCACCGGCCTCGCCGCCGGACACCGGGGCGTCGATGACGCGGATGCCCTTCTCGGCGGCGTTCTTCGCGAGGTCGATCGAGGTCTGGGGGGTGATCGAGGACATGTCCACGATCAGCGCGCCGGACTTGGCGTTTTCGAGGATGCCGTTCTCACCGTAGGAGATGGCCTCGACCTGCGGGGAGGCGGGCACCATCGTGATGATGACGTCGGCGTCCTTGACGGCCTCGGCGATCGAGCCGGCCACGCCGCCGCCGGCGGCGGCCAGGCGGTCCAGCTTGTCCTGCTCCAGCGTGAAGCCGGTGACCGTGTAGCCGGCCTTCAGCAGGTTCTCGGCCATGGGGGAGCCCATGATTCCGAGACCGATCCAGGCGATCTTGGGGAGGTTGCTCATGATGAGGGTCCTTCTCTTAATGCTTTGTACGAAAAGTGCGGGGGGTGCCTGGCTGAACGCCTGGACTTTTCCGCCCTACTGAGCGGCGCGGGCCTCTGCCGGAAGCCAGGCGAAGGACGCGGCGGCGTCGGCCGCCTTGTACTCGAGGCCTACGTAGCCCTCGTAACCGGCCTTCTTGAGCTGGTCCAGGAGCGCCTCGAGAGGCAGCTCGCCGGTGCCCGGGGCACCGCGTCCGGGCTTGTCCGCGATCTGGACGTGGCCGGTCTTGGCGGCGTACTTTTCGATGACCTCGGAGAGGTCCTCATCGTTCATCGCCAGGTGGTACAGGTCGAGCAGGAACTTGGCGTTCCCGAGGCCGGTGGCCTCGTTGACCTTGTCCACCACCTCGATGCCCGCCGGGGCGCTCACCAGGGGGTAGAGCGGCGACTCGGGCTTGTTGAGGGTCTCGATCAGGAGGATCGCACCCACGCGGTCGGCGGCCTGGGCCGCCACGACCAGGTTCTTGAGGGCCAGCTCGTCCTGGACCGCCGGGTCCACGCCCTCGACGCGGTTGCCGTAGAGGGCGTTCAGCGCCTTGCAACCGACGGAAGCCGCGAAGTCCGCGGCCACGTTGATGTTGGCGTTGAAGCGGTCCGACTCCTCGCCGGGGACCGAGACCGCACCGCGGTCCGGGCCCGGCAGTTGGCCGGCATAGAAGTTCAGGCCCACCAGCTGGGTGCCGGCGTCCTCAAGAGCCTTCTTGAGGGCGTCCAGCTCCGACTGGGCGGGGGTGGGGGTCTCGATCCAGGGCCACCACAGCTCGACCGCGGTGAAGCCCGCCGCGGCGGCGGCCGCGGGGCGCTCCAGGAGCGGGAGTTCCGTGAAGAGGATCGACAGGTTCACATCGAAGCGCTGGTCCGTGTATCCCATGAGGGGTGTGCGCTCCTTCCGTATCGCGGAAGTCATTTTCTACTTGGTGGAAGACTGCATGGGATTCCGCGTGGATGTCAAGTGCGGGCTCCCGGAAAATCGGGACAGAGCAGTAGGTTGACCAGCGTGCGATTGAGAGTGGAGTTCACGACCGAGCCCTTCGATCTTGAAGAGGCCCCCGCCCATGCCCTGGCCGCCCGCGAGGTCATCCAGACGGCTCAGCTCGACGCGTTGGACGTCGGACCCTTCGGCAACACCGCCGAGGGCGATTCGGAACGGGTGCTGAGCGCGGTGGCGGCGCTGCTGCGCGACTCGCTGGAGGCCGGGGCGACGCGCGTCTCGGTCCAGGTGAACGTGATCGGGGGGGACACCCCGTGACCGACCCCCGAGACCACCCCTTCGTCACCGCGGTCAAGCCGCTGGTGGACGCGATGGGCGGCGAGCTGATGGATCCCGCGCTGGCGCAGCCCGACGACGTGGTGTTGTCGTGGGAGGGCAGGGACCTGCTCGCCGTGCGCCTGCCGCAACTCTCCGACTCGCTGGACCACATCCTGGCGGCGCTGGAGCGCCGGCACGGCGTACCGTTGGCCCAGCTCGACCGGAAGGCCAAGCAGGACGTGGTGCGCATACTCGAGGCGCGCGGCGCCTTCTCCGTCCGGCACGGCGTGGAAACGGTGGCGGGAGCCCTGGGCGTAAGCCGTTTCACGGTCTACAACTACTTGAACAGGGACGCGAACACCGCGACGGGACCGGCGAAGACCAGCCAAGAGTAAAGGTCGATTCACCCACCGTGACGAGCCGCCGCCCAATTCACCCGGGCGGCGGCTTTTGTGTACGGGAAGTTTCAACAAAGTGTTGACGCCGTGTTGTCGAGAGCGTTAGCTATGCGCAGCCCGTCCAGCAACAACAGGCCACGGAGGCCTACCGTGACTTCGAGTCCGACCCCGGGTCTCACCCGGTTCAACGCCTTGGATGACAGCGCGGCCACGGCCGAGCTGCACGAGGTGTGCGCCAGCTCGGCGTGGGGCGGCAAGCTTCTCGCCCAGCGCCCCTTCGCCACCACCGAAACCCTCTTCGCCGCGAACGAGGCCGCCATGGCGGAGCTCACCGCGGACGACCTGGGCGAGGCGATGGGCGGCCACGCGCCGATCGGCCGGCCGAAGCCGGGAGACCCGACCTCCGCCCGCGAGCAGCGTGGCATGGCCGGTGCCTCGGAGGAGCTCAAGACCGAGCTCCTGGAACTGAACCTGGCCTACCAGGAGAAGTTCGGCCACGTCTTCCTCATCTGCGCCACCGGTGCGACCGGTGCGTTCATGCGGGACGCGGTCAAGGTCCGGATCGAGAACTCGCCGGAGCGGGAGCGCGAAATCGCCCGCGGTGAGCTCGTCAAGATCAACAAGATCCGCCTGACCCGCCTCGTCGAACTCGCAGAAGGAGAGTGACCCGCGTATGAGCACCGAGACCACCGCGTCGGTGTCCACACACATCCTGGACACCAGCATCGGCAAGCCCGCCGAGGGCGTCGCGATCTCCCTCTCGGCCCGTACGGGCCTGGACGGAGCGTGGACGTCCCTGGGTGGGTCCGCCACCGACGCCGACGGGCGTTGCAAGGACCTGCCGGCGCTGCCGGAAGGCACCACTCACGTGCGTCTCGATTTCGAGACCGAGACGTACTTCTCCAAGAAGCAAGCCGAGGCGCAGCAGGACGCCCCCCGCGTAAGGGACAGCGGTGCGTTCTTCCCCGAGGTCACCATCACGTTTTCGGTGAACCCGGGCGAGCACTACCACGTACCGCTGCTGCTCAACCCGTTCGGCTACTCCGTTTACCGAGGGAGCTAGCATGGCCACGATTCTGGGCCAGAACCAGTACGGCAAAGCAGAGAACCGCGTCGTCAAGATCACGCGGGACGGCGACACCCACCACATCAAGGACCTGAACGTCTCGGTCGCCCTCTCCGGCGACATGGACGACGTGCACTACTCCGGTTCGAACGCGAACGTCCTTCCGACGGACACCACCAAGAACACGGTGTACGCGTTCGCCAAGGAGTACGGCATCGAGTCCGCCGAGCAGTTCGGCATCCACCTGGCGCGTTGGTTCGTCAACAGCCAGGAGCCGATCCAGAAGGCGCGCATCCGGATCGAGGAGTACTCCTGGTCCCGGATCGCCACCTCGGACGCGAACTCGAAGTTCATCGGGTCCGACGAGGTGAACCACTCCTTCGTCCGTGAGGGCGGGGAGACCCGGGTCACGCAGATCACGTACGACGGTCAGAACTGGGAGGTCATCTCCGGCCTCAAGGACCTGACCGTCATGAACTCCACGAACTCCGAGTTCTGGGGTTACGTGAAGGACAAGTACACGACCCTGAAGGAAGCGTACGACCGCATCCTCGCCACCCAGGTGTCGGCCCGCTGGCGCTTCAGCTGGTCGGACGACGACCAGCGGATGCCCAACTGGGAGAAGTCCTACGCCGAGACCCGCAAGCACATGCTGCAGGCCTTCGCGGAGACCTACTCGCTGTCGCTCCAGCAGACCCTGTACCAGATGGGTTCGCGCATCATCAACCACCGTTCGGAGATCGACGAGGTTCGCTTCTCGCTCCCGAACAAGCACCACTTCCTCGTCGACCTGGAGCCCTTCGGCCTCAAGAACGACAACGAGGTCTACTTCGCCGCGGACCGCCCGTACGGTCTGATCGAGGCTACTGTCCTGCGTGACGGCGTTGACGCCCGCATTCCCGTGGACATGACCAACCTGTAGTGCGGCACACCCGCTCCGGGGCTCCGCAGTTGCCCCGGGGCGGGCACACCCCCCCCGCAGAACTTCCTGAATCGGCACCCGGACGCACCACACGGGGCGGCAGTACTGTCAGCTGCCAAGGCCCCCGGCTCCGGCACTCAAATCCCCTGGGTTTTGCCGTGCCCGCACCGCCACTGAAAGCACGAGGAAGTCCCATGGCAGCATCGGCAGCCCCTGACAGCGCCGTCGAGCGCATCGTCATCGAGAACTGTGCGATTGCGACCGTCGACGCCAATGACACCGAGTACGCCTCGGGCCATGTGGTCATCGCCGGTAACAAGATCGAGTCCATCGGCGCGGGCAAGGCCCCCGAGAACCTCGTCAACGTCGTTCGTCGCATCGACGGCACCGGGCACCTCGTGACCCCCGGTCTGGTCAACACGCACCACCACTTCTACCAGTGGATCACGCGTGGCCTGGCCACCGACCACAACCTCTTCAACTGGCTCGTCTCGCTGTACCCGACCTGGGCGCGCATCGACGAGCAGATGACGTACACGGCCGCGCAGGGCTCCCTCGCCGCGATGGCCCGCGGTGGTGTGACCACCGCGATGGACCACCACTACGTCTTCCCCAAGGGCTCCGGCGACCTGTCCGGCTCGATCATCCGCGCCGCGTCCGAGATGGGTGTCCGCTTCACCCTCGCCCGCGGCTCGATGGACCGCAGCGAGAAGGACGGCGGCCTGCCGCCGGACCACGCGGTCGAGACGCTCGAAGGCGCACTCGCCGACACCGAGGCGACCGTGAAGAAGTACCACGACGCCTCCTTCGACTCGATGACCCAGGTCGCCGTCGCCCCCTGCTCCCCCTTCTCGGTCTCCACCGAGCTGCTGAAGCAGGGCGCCGAGCTGGCCCGTCGCCTGGGTGTGCGCCTGCACACGCACGGCTCCGAGACCGTCGAGGAAGAGCAGTTCTGCAAGGAACTGTTCGGCATGGGCCCGACCGACTACTTCGAGTCGACCGGCTGGCTCGGCGAGGACGTGTGGATGGCGCACAGCGTCCACATGAACGACTCCGACATCGCCGCGTTCGCCCGTACCAAGACCGGTGTCGCGCACTGCCCGTCCTCCAACGCCCGTCTGGCCGCCGGCATCGCCCGCGTCCCGGACATGCTGGCCGCCGGCGTACCGGTCGGCCTCGGTGTGGACGGCACCGCCTCCAACGAGTCCGGCGAGCTGCACACCGAGCTGCGCAACGCGCTGCTGATCAACCGCCTGAACCCGGTCCACCGCGAGCGCGCCCTCAACGCGCGCCAGGCCCTGCGCCTGGGCACCTTCGGTGGCGCCCAGGTCCTCGGCCGCGCCGACAACATCGGCTCGCTGGAGGTCGGCAAGTGCGCCGACCTGGTCCTGTGGAACCTGAACACCTTCCTGCACTCGTCCATCGCCGACCCGGTCACCGCCCTGGTCTTCGGTGCGGCTGCCCCCGTGACGGCCTCGTTCGTCAACGGCAAGCAGATCGTCGACAACAACCGACTCCTCTTCGCCGACGAGGACGCCATCGCCGTGTCCACCCGGGAAGAGGCCCAGCGCCTCGCGCGGATCTCCGCGCAGGCCTGATCCCACGGAGTCCGGTCGCGGGGGACGGCCCTCGACCGGCGGCCGCGGATCCGAGCGGGATCCGCGGCAGCTGTTCCCGGGAAGCGCCCGAGGAGAGATCCGAAGGCGTTCCCGGGAGCGGTGACTCGTGCCGACCACCTTGTAGCCGGCGCACCCCTCGTGCCACCGCCATGGCACAGCCAGGCCTCGGGCCGGCGGGCAATCAGCGTGGAACGACTCGGGCGAATCGTTTCCGCACCCCTTGGGACATCACCTTCGCAGCACCCCACAACTCCATACAGGCTCGACTAGCTCAGCTTTCGCACCACCTCCCAGACACCCACGTCCCTGCCGACGTGTTACCCGACCGGAGGAAGCCGTGGCCGCAACGCCCAGGTTTCGCAAAGACGCAGTCGC
The DNA here is from genome assembly GCF_044741845.1 of Streptomyces sp. NPDC088097. Classification (NCBI taxonomy): domain Bacteria; kingdom Bacillati; phylum Actinomycetota; class Actinomycetes; order Kitasatosporales; family Streptomycetaceae; genus Streptomyces; species Streptomyces sp. NPDC088097. The sequence continues at coordinate 294,358 of NZ_JBIUTJ010000004.1, read as the reverse complement.
AGTACCGGAGGAGAAGCACCCGGTCGACGAGACCTTGCCTCCGCTGAAGATGTTCACGAGCGGACTCCAGCACGTCGCAGCGATGTACGCCGGAGTCGTCGCCCCGCCCATGATCGTCGGCCCCGCCGTCGGACTCTCCGCCACCGAGACCGCCTTCCTGATGGGCGCCTCGCTTTTCACCGCAGGGCTCGCCACGCTCCTCCAGACCCTCGGGATCTGGAAGATCGGCGCCAAACTCCCCTTCGTCAACGGCGTCTCCTTCGCCGGTGTGACCCCGATGATCGCCATCGGAAAGGGGGAGGGGGACAATGCCATCCCCATCATCTTCGGCGCGATCATCGTCGCCGGAGTGGTCGGCTTCCTCGCCGCCCCTTATTTCGGCAAGCTCGTCCGCTTCTTCCCGCCCGTGGTCACCGGCACCGTCATCACCCTGATCGGTGTGTCGCTGCTCCCGGTTGCCTTCAACTGGTCGCAGGGCGGGAACAAGACCGCCACCGACTACGGATCGATGCGCAACATCGGCATGGCCGCCCTCACCCTGGCCATCGTCCTGGTGATGCGCAAGTTCCTGCGGGGCTTCCTCCAGCAGATATCGATCCTGCTCGGCCTCGTCGCCGGCACCCTCATCGCGCTGCCGCTGGGCATGACCAACTTCGACGCCGTCAGCAACGCGGACATCGTCGGGTTCCCGACGCCCTTCCACTTCGGCGCGCCCCAGTTCCAGCTGGCCGCCATCATCTCGATGTGCATCGTCATGCTCGTTTGCATGACGGAGTCCACCGCCGACATCCTGGCCCTCGGCAAGATCGTCGGCCGTCCGGCGGACGCGAAGACCATCGAGGGCGGCCTGCGCGCCGACACCCTCGGCAGTGCGCTCAGCCCCCTGTTCAACGGGTTCATGTGCAGCGCCTTCGCACAGAACATCGGGCTCGTCGCGATGACCAAGGTGCGCAGTCGCTTCGTGGTCGCCGCCGGCGGCGGCATCCTGATCCTGCTGGGTCTGTGTCCGATGGCCGCCTCCGTCATCGGGGTCGTCCCGCTGCCCGTCCTCGGCGGCGCGGGAATCGTCCTCTTCGGCTCGGTCGCGGCCAGCGGCATCCAGACCCTGGCCGGCGCGGCCATGGAGAAGGGCGAGAACGCCCTGATCGTCGCCGCCTCTGTCGGCATCGGCCTGATCCCGATCGCCGCCCCCGGCTTCTACCACGCCTTCCCCAAGGACCTGCTCGTCGTCCTCGACTCCGGCATCAGCACCGGCTGCGTGGTCGCGATCGCCTTGAACCTCGCCTTCAACCACCTCGGTGCCAAGAAGCAGGGCGTGGAACAACCCGCCGGAGAACCGGTCCTGGTGCACTGACGGGTGCCCCGGCCGGAAGACCGGCGAGCATGCGGCGGTGCGTACGCCACCCACTGCGGGTGTGGCGTCCGCACCGCCGCACGCGTGTGTCCGCCACCGCGCGGCGCGTCACCTGTCCGCCCAATCCGCTGCGTGTAGCGCGAGTTCACCGCAGCCGTGCGGATCGGCGGCGGTGATCGTGCACGGCTGTCGGGGCGGACGGTCGGGGGCGCCCCGACAGGACGCCGACCCCGAGGTGCTGCCGGTGCTCGGCGGGTGCGGGGAACTCGGGCCACACGCACCCGAGTTGGTCGCGCATGGACGGGCCGTCCGGCCTCGGCTGCGGATCCCGGCCGCGGCCCCGTGCCCGCCCGTACCCCGCCGCTGCCCCCGCCGGCGGAGCCGCGGGACCGGGGAGTCTGAGCCGGGCGGGACGGGGGTGGGCGCGCGGGGCCGCAGGGCCCGGAGTTCCGGCCCCCGCGCGGCGTGCGCCGTATACGACGCGGAAAGACATCGCATGAGCGCGGACCTGATCCCACCCCTCTGCACGGACAGGTGGTACAGCCATGGCAGGAAACCCTCAGCTCTGGATGCGCAGCGAAACCCGCCCCACCGAACGGCGGGCCCCCCTCACCCCCCAGGACGCCGCCCGGCTCGTCGAGCGCGGCGTTCGGATCACCGTGGAGGACTCCGTCCACCGGGTGTTCCCCCTCGCCGACTACGCGGCCGCGGGCTGCGACCTCGCCCCGGCCGGATCCTGGGCGGGGGCCGCGCCCGAAGCGGCGTACGTCCTCGGGCTGAAGGAACTCCCGCCCGCGCCCGTGCGGTTGCACCACCGGCACGTGTACTTCGGGCACGCCTACAAGGGGCAACCGCAGGCCCCCGGGCTGCTGCGCCGGTTCGCCTCGGGCGGGGGGACCCTCCTGGACCTGGAGTACCTCGCCGACGAGCGGGGCCGCCGACTGGCCGCCTTCGGCTACTGGGCCGGCTACGCGGGCGCCGCCCTGGCGGCCCTGCACGCCCGGGGCCGGCTCACCGCCCCGCTGGTCCCGACGCCCCGCACGGAACTCGACGCCCGCTTACGGGAGGGCGTGCCGGCGCGGGCGCCGCGCGCCCTGGTCATCGGGGCGGGCGGACGCAGCGGGCGCGGCGCCTGCGACGCGCTGAGCACCGCCGGGATCCAAGTCACCCGCTGGGACCGCGCCGCCACCCACCGGCTGGACCGGGCCGCGCTGCTCGACCACGACATCCTGGTCAACGCGGTGCTGAGCACCCGCCCGGTGCCGCCCTTCCTGACGCCGGCCGATCTCGGCCCGGGGCCCCGCAGGCTCTCGGTGATCGCCGACATCACCTGTGACACGGGCTCGGACCTGCACCTGCTCCCGGTCTACGACCGCCTCACCGACTGGAACGAGCCCGTTCGCAGGGTGAGCGCGCAAGGCCCGCCGCTCGACGTGATCGCCATCGACAACCTGCCGTCCCTTCTCCCGGCGGAGGCGGCCCGCGACTTCTCGGCGGACCTCCTGCCCAAGCTCCTCGCCCTCCAGGCCCCGGACCCGGACCCGGACTGGCTGCGCTGCCACGCGGCCTTCACCATCGCCATGGCCGCCCTCACCGAGGACCCCGGCCGGGCCGCCTGACCCGCCTTCCCGGGGCCCGGCGCCCGTACTGCGACCCCGCCGGGGCGCGCCTACGCTGGCAGGAGGGGTCCGGACGAGCCCGGGAGGCAGCCATGTCCGAGGCGATCGAGAGGGCCGGGGCGGACCGCGCGCTGAAGGACCGGCACCGGGCGATGTGGGCCCTGGGCGACTACCCGTCCGTGGCGGATCACGTGATCCCGCGAGCCGGCGCCGAACTCGTGGGGGAGTGCGGTGTGCGCAAGGGGGACCGCGTCCTGGACGTGGCGGCGGGCGCCGGCAACGCGGCCATCCCCGCCGCCCTGGCCGGGGCGCACGTCGTGGCGAGCGACCTGACGCCCGAACTGCTGGAAGTGGGGCGGGCCCTGGCCGGGGCGCTCGGCGTCGAACTGGAGTGGCGCGAGGCCGACGCGGAGCACCTCCCCTTCGCGGACGGGGAGTTCGACGTGGTGATGTCCTCCTTCGGCGTCATGTTCGCCCCGCACCACCAGAGCGCCGCCGACGAGCTGGTCCGCGTCTGCCGCTCCGGGGGGACGGTGGGCCTGTCCAACTGGACCCCCCAGGGCTTCGTCGGGCGGATGTTCGCGACGATGAAGCCGTACGCGCCGCCCCCGCCCCCCGGGAGCGCTCCTCCACCCCTGTGGGGGGAGGAGGAGCACGTGTACGGGCTCCTCGGCGACCGCGTCACGGACGTGGACGCGCGCCGGAGGACCGTACGGGTCGACGCGTTTCCGGGACGGGGAGACTTCCGCGCCTTCTTCAAGGCCTGCTACGGACCGACGGTCGCGGTCTACCGCGCCATCGGCGACGATCCGGACCGGGCGGCGGCGCTGGACCGGGAACTGGACGCCCTGGCCGAGGAGAACACCCGCGGCGGGGTCATGGAGTGGGAGTACCTCCTCCTCACGGCCCACCGGACGGCCACCGCCTGACCCGATCGCGGCCTACGGCACGGGCGTCAGGTACATCCCGCTCTGGTCGCCGCCCGGCGTGTTCCTGCAGCCGGCTCCGGAGCCGGCGGGCTGGGCCACGGCCAGGGCCAGGCAGCGCCCGAGGGCGAGTTGGCCGAAGTGATTCGGGTGCATGGACTCCTGGACCAGGCCCTGGGTCTCGTTGTTGTCGATCCAGCGCGCCCACTCGCTGACCTTGGCCGACGCCGGCACGGAGGAACTGACCTGCTTGGCGGCCTTCGCGCAGACCTCGCGCCCCTGCAACATGTCCTTGAGGTCGAGGAACTGGACGCCCTTGGCCGCGGCCACGGCCTTGATGCGGCCGGCGATCTGCGGCACGAGGGAGTCCCGTGCCCAGTCCGAGTCCCGGTTCCAGAAGGGGCAGCCGCCGGTGTTGAGCCGGCTCCAGTCGCTCTGGGTGTACCGGTTCTCGGCGCCCCGCGGGATCGGGGAGGGGTACGACTGGAGCACGATCCGGTACGAGGGGTCGGCGTAGCCGGCCGCGCGCATCACGGCGCGGATCTCGTCGACCGACTTGCCGACCCCGGCCATCGCGGCGTCCATCCGCTCGTCGATCCCGGCCTGTTGGTCGTCGTGGCAGTAGGAGCCCCAGAGCACGAAGTCGTACGCGCACTCCTTGATGACGTCGGCGAAGCCCAGGTCGTTGCCGCCGATGGACAGCGCGATGACCTTGACGTTCCGCGAGGCGGCGACGGCGGCGAGCTGGTCCGCCTGCGGGGCCTCGCCCTTGAAGGCGACGCCCCCGTTGGAGGCGCGGAAGACGTTGGCGGAAACGGCGCCCGAGCAGGCCAGGTTGACGGCGGTGTCGGCGATGGCGCCGGCGCTCAGCACCTCGGCCGAGTCCGAGCGGTGGCAGCCGCCGGCGGTGGTCCCGTAGACCTTGGCGGGGTCGTACGCGTTGCCGCCGGTCCAGGCCCGGTCCGTGCCGTTCCTGCTGCCGGTGTTGGTGAGGCTGTTGCCCTTGAACCGTCCGGCCTCGCCGGAGATGTAGCTGTCGCCCATGGACACCACGGCGGTGGGGCCCGTGCCGGGACTGGCGGCCGAGGTGCCCGCCCCGCCGGCGAGCAGTGCGCCCACGACGAGGGGTACGGCCATGGAGGCGCCGGTCAGTCGTCGCACACGACTGCGGGCGGCCCGGTGTTCCTTGCCGGCCTTGCGGAATCCGATCACTGCGGAACTCCTGCGGTCGGCCACGCCGAAACCAGGAACAACTTCGGTGCGTGGCTGGGTAAGTGGGGGTACCGCCGGCGCCGGTGGCATCGGAAAGGTGACACGGCCCCACTTGTTACCGCTAGGTACAGAAAGGTTACGACTGGGTAACGACCGACCGGTCGTTCGGGACCCGAGCCGTTCGCCGGGGGCCTCGGTCCCCCGGAGCGGACGATTCCGTCCGGACACGGCTCCGCCCCCGTCGCCTGCGGGCGGGACGGGGGCGGAGCCGGATTCGACTGCTGTGCGTTTCAGTCGAAGCGGGGGGTGTCAGCCGATGAGCTGGTCGTACGCGGGCAGCGTCAGGAAGTCCGCGTAGTCGGCGTCGAGGGAGACCTGGAGCAGGAGGTCGTGGGCCTGCTGCCACTTGCCGGCCGCGAAGGCCTCCTCGCCGACCTCGGCGCGGATCGCGGCCAGTTCCTGCGCGGCGATCTCGCGGGTCAGCTCGGCGGTGGCGAGCTTGCCGTTCTCGAAGACGACACCGGCGTTGATCCACTGCCAGATCTGCGAGCGCGAGATCTCGGCGGTGGCGGCGTCCTCCATGAGGCCGAAGATGCCGACGGCGCCCAGGCCGCGCAGCCAGGCCTCGATGTAGCGGACGCCGACCTGGACGGCGTTGCGCAGGCCGTCGTAGGTGGGCTTCGCGTCCAGGGAGTCGATCGCGATGAGCTCGCCGGGGGCCACCGAGACGTCCTCGCGCAGCCGGTCCTTCTGGTTCGGCTTCTCGCCGAGGACGGCGTCGAAGGAGGCCATCGCGATCGGGACCAGGTCGGGGTGGGCGACCCAGGAGCCGTCGAAGCCGTCGCCCGCCTCGCGGTCCTTGTCGGCCTTGACCTTCTCGAAGGCGACCTTGTTGACCTCGGCGTCCTTGCGGGACGGGATGAAGGCCGCCATGCCGCCGATCGCGTGGGCCCCGCGCTTGTGGCAGGTCTTGACCAGCAGTTCGGTGTACGCCCGCATGAACGGGGCGGTCATCGTCACCGCGTTGCGGTCCGGCAGGACGAACTTCTCGCCGCCGTCGCGGAAGTTCTTCACGATCGAGAACAGGTAGTCCCAGCGGCCCGCGTTCAGGCCGGCCGCGTGGTCCTTGAGCTCGAAGAGGATCTCTTCCATCTCGTAGGCCGCGGTGATGGTCTCGATCAGGACGGTCGCGCGGACGGTCCCCTGCGGGATGCCGACGTAGTCCTGGGCGAAGACGAAGATCTCGTTCCAGAGGCGCGCCTCCAGGTGCGACTCCGTCTTCGGCAGGTAGAAGTACGGGCCCTTGCCGAGGGCGATCAGGCGCTGGGCGTTGTGGAAGAAGTAGAGGCCGAAGTCCACGAGGGAGCCGGAGGCCGGGCCGCCCTCGAAGCGCAGGTGGCGCTCCTCCAGGTGCCAGCCGCGCGGCCGCATGACGACGGTGGCGAGCTGGTCGGCGGGCTTCAGGGCGTAGGCCTTGCCCGTGCGCGGGTCGGTGAAGTCGATGCGGCGCTCGTAGGCGTCGATGAGATTGAGCTGGCCGAGGACGACGTTCTCCCAGGTGGGAGCAGAGGCGTCCTCGAAGTCGGCGAGCCAGACCTTGGCGCCCGAGTTCAGGGCGTTGATGGTCATCTTGCGGTCCGTCGGACCGGTGATCTCCACGCGGCGGTCGTTCAGCGCGGCCGGGGCCGGCGCGACCTTCCAGTCGCCCTCGCGGACCTGTGCGGTGTCCGGGAGGAAGTCGAGCGTGGAAGTGCGGGCGATCTCCGCTCGGCGCTCGCCGCGACGGGCGAGGAGCTCGGCGCGGCGGGGGGCGAACCGCCGGTGGAGCTCGGCCACGAAGGCGAGGGCCGCTTCGGTGAGGACCTCGTCCTGCCGGGGCAGGGGCTCGGCGTCGACGATGGCCAGCGGGGACGGCGCTGGTGCGGACATATCTGTCACTCCTTCAGCGGCGGTGCCTGGCGGCCGCGGGGAATGCTCGCGCGAGACGGCACGCAGTGCCGTCGGGTGTGGAGAGTTCCGGGTAACGGTCGCGGGCGCCGTCTTCAAGTTCAGGGCGCTTCTGACCAGTGGATAGTAATTTCCTCATGGTGGAAGTTCAATGGTTTGTTGATGTCGAGATTCTCCGAGTCGACAGATTCCGCTTGCCGGTGGCCCTCGGTGCCAGGCCGGTCACGCCCCGCACAAGCGAGACGCCGGCGTCGCTCAGGCCAGATGCGCCAGGTCGGACGGCGTGTCGATGTCGAAGGCCGCCGCGACGTCCCCGCACTCCACCAGCATGACCTCTCCGGCGTGCTCCTTCAGGTGGACCCGCGCGCCGCGGTCCCCGGTGGCCGTCGCCGCGATGTCCGCCCACCGGTCCGACCCGAACAGCACCGGATGCCCGCGCTCCCCGTCGTAGGCCGCCGCCACCAGGCTCGTCGGGGAGACGTAGGCCGCCCGGATCCGGGCCACCGCCGTCGCCCCGATGCCGGGCTGGTCCACCAGCGAGACCAGGGCCGCGCGGGCCCCCGTACCGGCCAGGGACGCCAGGCCCACCCGCAAGGAGGAACCCATGCCCTCCGCCCAGTCCGGGTTGTCCACGACCACGCACCCGCTCAGGTCGGCCCGCTCGCGGACCTCGGCCGCCGAGGCGCCGAGCACCACGTGGAGCGGGCCGCAGCCGGCCTCGCGCAACACGCGCACGGCGTTCTCGACGAGCGGCCGGCCCCGGTAGGGGAGCAGGGCCTTGGGGCGACCGCCGAGGCGGCGCCCACCCCCGGCGGCGAGGAGCAGGCCGGCGATCACCGGTGCCTCCTCGGGGGCTACCGGGGGAGCGGGCGGGGCGGGGAGGTGTTCGGCTGCTGACATGACAGCGATTCTCGCCCCTTCAGGGAGCCGCGGGCACGTCGCAGGAGGCGACCCAGCGCGGCCCCGACCCGCAGCGGCTCCGCGACGCGGTTCTCCGCGGCGATCAGCAGCGCTCGTTCGTCACGGTCGGTGAGCGGGCGGTGCGACATGATGGTCTCTCCTTGCCAATCACGGTCCAATAAGGCGAGTCTGGACCTGGATTGGCCTGGTCGGCAGAGCCAATCGGGGGAGGTTGGCATGGCGAACGGGCGAGTGGTCCACACGGCGGACAGGATGATCGGCAGCCGCCAGCTCGCGGCGCTGCTCCCGGCCGAGGTGGTGGCCCGCCCCGGCTACCGCTCGCTCGCCGACGCCGTCCGCACCCTGATCCTCGACGGCCGGGTCGCCCTGCACGTACGCCTGCCCGCCGAACGCGAACTCGCCGAGGCCGTCGGCGCCAGCCGGGCCACCGTCACCGCGGCCTACGACCTGCTGCGCCAGAGCGGCTACGTCCGCAGCCGGCGCGGCTCGGGCACCTGGACCGAGCTGCCCGACGGCCACGCGCCCGTCGGCGCCCACGCCCTCGTCGGAGCGGGCGGCTACTCCGCCGACGGCGACACCGGCATAGACCTGGCCATCGCCGCCATGGGAGCCCCCGAGGACAGCCTCACCGACGCCCTCGCCCGGGCCGCTGTCCGCCTGCCCCTCCTGGCCCGCAGCCCGGGCTACCACCCCTTCGGGCTGCCCGACCTGCGCGCCGCCGTCGCCGACCGCTTCACCCGACGCGGACTGCCCACCCGTCCCGAGCAGATCCTCGTCACCGCCGGGGCCCAACAGGCCTTCGCCCTCGTCGTCGGCCTGCTCTGCCGCCCCGGCGACCGGGTCGTCACCGAGAACCCGACCTACGCCAACGCCCTCGACGCCCTGCGCCACGCCCGGCTGCGGACCGGGTCCATCGCCGTCTCCGACACCGGCTGGGACCTGGACATCGCCGAGTCCACCCTGCGCCAGACCGTCCCCCGGCTCGCGTACGTCATCCCCGACTTCCACAACCCGACGGGCTCGCTGATGCCACCGGAGCAGCGCCGCCGACTGCTCGACGTCACCCGGGCCACCGGCACCTGGCTGGTGGTCGACGAGACCATCGCCGACATCGCCCTGGACGTGCCCCCGGCCGCCCCGCTGGCCTCGCTCGCCCCGCGCTCCGGCGCCGACCACGTGCTCACCATCGGCTCGCTCAGCAAGACCCACTGGGGCGGCGTGCGCGTGGGCTGGGTCCGCGCCACCGCCAAGCTGATCACCGAGCTGACGGCCCTGCGGGTCTCCGCGGACATGACCGGATCGGTCCTCGACCAGCTGGTGGCCCTCCACCTGTTGGCGGACCTGGACCGGAGCCTGCCCCTGCGGCTCGACCAGCTGCGCGAGCGGCGCGCGGCCCTGGTGGCCTCCCTGGAGCGGCACACCCCCGAGTGGAGCTGGCGGACGCAGCCCGGCGGGCTCTCGCTCTGGGTGGACCTCGGCGAACCGGTCAGCTCCGCCCTGGCCGAACGGGCCGCGGCCGTCGGGGTGCACATCGGGCGCGGAGCCCGCTTCGGCGTGGACCCGGGCACCTTCGAGCACCGCCTGCGGATCCCGTACACCCTGCCCGCCGACCGCCTCGACGAGGGCGTACGCCTCCTCGCGCAGGCCTTCCACGACGGCGTCCCGCTCGCCCCGGGCGTGGAGCGCCCGTACTGGGTGGCCTGACGGGGCCCCGTCCTGCGGGCGCGGCCACCCCCCCCCAGCGGCGCGGGCCCTACGGGGTGCGGATCAGGCGGCGGGTCGCGGCAGCGGCCACCGCCGAGGTGCGGGAGTCGACGCCGAGCTTCGCGTAGATGTGCACCAGGTGGGACTTGACGGTCGCCTGGCTGAGGAAGAGCCTCTTGGAGACCTGCTGGTTCGACAGCCCGTCCGCGACCAGCTGGAGCACCTCCAGCTCCCGCTTCGTCAGGGCTTCCGAGGGCGTCCGCATCCGGTCCATCAGCCGCAGCGCCACCGCCGGGGCCAGCGCCGACTGCCCCGCCGCCGCCGTGCGCACCGCCGCCGCCAGTTCCTCCGGCGGGGCGTCCTTCAGCAGGTACCCGGAGGCGCCGGCCTCCACCGCCGCCAGGATGTCCGCGTCCGTGTCGTAGGTGGTCAGCACCAGCACCCGGGGCCCGCCGGCCCGCCCGGTGATCGCCGCCGTGGCCGCCGAGCCGTGCATCCCGGCCCCGAACTGGAGGTCCATCAGGACCACGTCCACCTCCACCTCGGCGGCCAGCTCCACCGCAAGCTCGGCGGTGGCGGCCTCCGCGACCACCGCGAAGTCCGGTTCGGTGTCCAGCACCGCGCGCAGGCCCGCCCGGACCACGGGATGGTCGTCGGCGAGCAGGAGACGGATGGTCACGGTGCCTCCACGGGCAACGGCAGGGTGACGGCCACGGCGGTGCCCTGGCCGGGGTCGGACTCCACGGTGAACAGCCCGCCCAGGGTCTCGGCCCGCGCCCGCATCGCCGGCAGTCCGAAGCCGCCGTCGCCGGAGGGGGCCGAGGAGGGCTCGAAGCCCCTGCCGTCGTCCACCACGTCCAGGGTCACGGAGGCCTCCATGAAGGTCAGGGTGATCTCGGCGCGGCCCGCCCCCGCGTGGCGCACCACATTGGCCAGCGCCGACTGGGCGATCCGCAGCAGGGCCACCTCGTAGGGGGTGGGCAGCACCCGGGGCGCGCCGCTGACCGAGAACCGCACGCGCGGCCCGGGCACCCCCGAGCACAACCGCTCCAGGGCCCCGGCGAGCGAGCCGTGCTCCAGGTCCGGGGGCGTCAGGGCCCGTACGAACCGGCGTGCCTCGGCCAGGTTCTCCTGGGCGGCCTCGCGGGCCCGGGCGATGTGCTCGGCGGCCGGTGCGTCCTCGGGCAGGGTGCGCTCCGCCGCGCGCAGCAGCAGCTGGATCGAGGACAGGCCCTGGGCCAGGGTGTCGTGGATCTCCCGGGCGAGGCGCTCGCGCTCCGCGAGGATCCCGGCGCCCCGCTCGGCGACGGCCAGCTCGGCCCGGGTGGCGATCAGCTCCTCGATCAACTCGCGGCGGCGTTCGCTCTCCCGGTACAGGGCCTGATAGCCGAGGACCGTGGCCACCGCGACCGCCCCGCCCAGCAGCGGCCCGAGGAAGGCGCCGGGGGTGGGGGCGTCGCTGTGCGCGAGGAACCCGCCGATGGCCGCGCAGGCGGTGACCGCGACGGCCGCGACCCCCCACCGCAGCCGCAGCAGGTGCAGCTCCAGGAAGTAGAGCGGGAAGGCGATCCACAGTCCCTCGGGGGAGACCACCAGCAGCCCGGCCCACGCCAGGCCCAGCGCTGCCAGCCAGAGCGCGCCGCCGCGCGGGGAGCGCCGCACCACGGGGGCCCGTACGCCGGCCGCGTAGACGCAGGCCACCAGCGCGCAGGCGCCGATCACCCACCCGGCGCCGGGCGCGGAGTCGGTGACGGCCCGCCCGGCGGCCAGCGCGAGCAGCCCGAGGAGCAGCGCGTGCAGACACAGCCGCAGGACACGGGAGACGGGGGTGAGGGGGCGCGTACGCGGGGGAGCAGACATGGCCGGACCAGCGTAAGTCGCCGGGAGGGGCCCCCGGTCAACCGAAAGTTCGATGTCCCGGTACCTCCTTCGATACGAGGATCTCTACTGTGGCGCGATGCCTTGTGTCCACGCGGAAGACCAGGGTGGGGAACATGTTCGTCGCATGGAGAGATCTACGGTTCGCCAAGGGCCGTTTCGCCCTGATGGGCTCCGTCGTCCTGCTGATCACGCTGCTGGTCGGCCTGTTGTCCGGGCTCACGGCCGGCCTGGCCCGGGAGAACGTCTCGGGGATCACCTCGTTGCCGGCCTCCCGGCTGGCCTTCGCCGCGCCACCGGGGGACCAGAAGGTCTCCTTCACCAACTCCCAGCTGCCCGAGAGCGCCTGGCGGGACTGGCGCGCCCGCCCGGGGGTCGGCTCGGCGCAGCCCCTCGGGATCCGCACCACCAACGCCCTCTCGGGTGAGCGCACCGTCGGCGTCTCCGTCTTCGGCGTCGAGTCGACCGGAACGCTCGCGCCCGCCGGAGCCGGTCTCGCCCAGGGCTCCGTGGTCCTGAGCGAGAAGGCGGCCGAGGAGCTGGGCGGGATCGGCGCCGGCGACAAGCTCAAGATCGGCCCGTTGGAGCTGACCGTCGCCGCCGTCTCCGGGACCGCCTCCTACAGCCACACCCCCGTGGTCTGGATGGACCTCAACGACTGGCAGCGCATCGGGAACCCGGGCACGTCCCCGGAGACGCTCGCCACCGTCATCGCCCTCACCGGCTCCGGGAACGTGGACTGGGCGGCCGGCGACAAGGCGGCCGGCAGCAGCACGCTGACCGTCGACGAGGCGCTCGGCGCCATAGGGTCCTACCAGGCCGAGAACGGCTCCCTCCAGCTGATGCGCGGGTTCCTCTTCGCCATCTCCGCGCTGGTCATAGGGGCCTTCTTCACGGTGTGGACCATCCAGCGCAGCGGGGACATCGCCGTCCTGAAGGCGCTCGGCGCCTCCACCCCGTACCTCCTCAAGGACGCCCTCGGGCAGGCCGTCGTGATGCTGGCGATCGGCACCGGCGCCGGCACCGCCCTCGCGGCCGGCTTCGGCGCGCTGATCAGCGGCGGTGACGTGCCCTTCGTGCTCGACACCGCCACCGTGCTGGTGCCCGCCGCGATCATGATCGCGCTCGGTGCGCTGGGCGCGGCCCTGTCCATCCGGCGGATCACCGCCGTCGACCCGCTGACCGCCCTCGGGAGCGCCCGATGACCCTCCTCGTCCACGACGTCACGCTGACCTACCCCGACGGGGACGGCCGGCTCACCGCCCTCGACGCGGTGTCCCTGGAGGTGCCCGCCGGCACCCTGACCGCCGTGGTCGGCCCCTCCGGCTCCGGCAAGTCCAGCCTGCTGGCCGTCGCCGCCACCCTGGTCACCCCGGACTCCGGGCGGGTGGTGGTCGCGGGCCGGGACACCGCGCGGATCGGCGCCGCGGAGAAGGCGGCCCTGCGCCGGGAGGAGATCGGCATCGTCTTCCAGCAGCCCAACCTGTTGGCCTCGCTGACGGCCGCCGAGCAGCTCCAGGTGATGGCCCACCTCTCCGGGCGCCCTGCCCGTCAGCTGCGCCGGCGCGCGCTGGAGCTGCTGGACGCGGTGGGTCTGGCCGACAAGGCCGACAAGCGGCCCCACCAGCTCTCCGGCGGGCAGCGCCAGCGCGTGAACATCGCCCGGGCCCTGATGAACGAGCCCTCCGTGCTCCTCGTCGACGAGCCCACCAGCGCCCTCGACCACGAGCGCGGCGCGGCCGTGCTCGACCTGCTGGTCAACCTGACCCGTGAGCGTGCGACCGCCACCGTGCTGGTCACCCACGACCACGCCCACCTGGAGCGGATGGACCGTACGGCGGTGATGGCCGACGGCAGCCTCGCGGTGGAGTCCCTCACCGCCTGAGCGCGGGGCGCGGCGTCCGCGTACGTCGAAGGGCCCCGGCCCCCTCCGTGTGAGGGGGCCGGGGCCCTTCGACGTACGGGCCGGGCCCGGCCTAGGCCGGGTTCTGGCTCTGGAGGGCCACCGACAGCTCGGCGGCGACTCCCTGGAGGATCGGCACGAAGGACTCGGCCACGGCCTCGGTCACGCGTCCCGCCGGGCCCGAGATGGAGATCGCGGCGGCGGTCGGCGAGTTCGGCACCGAGACGGCGAGGCAGCGGACTCCTATCTCCTGCTCGTTGTCGTCGACCGCGTAGCCCGCCAGCCGGACCTTCTCCAGGGCCTCCAGGAAGCCCTCGGGCGTGGTGATGGTCTTCTCGGTCGCGGCCGGCATCCCGGTACGGGCCAGCAGGGCACGCACCTCGTCCGCGGGGGTGTACGCGAGCAGCGCCTTGCCCACGCCGGTGGAGTGCGGCAGCACCCGCCGGCCGACCTCGGTGAACATGCGCATCGAGTGCTTGGACGGCACCTGGGCGACGTAGACGATCTCGTCCCCGTCCAGGAGGGCCATGTTCGCGGTCTCCCCGGTCTCCTCGACCAGGCGGGCGAGGTAGGGGCGGGCCCACGTACCCAGGAGCCGCGAGGCGGACTCGCCGAGCCGGATCAGGCGGGGGCCCAGGGAGTACCGTCGGTTGGGCTGCTGGCGTACGTAGCCGCACGCCACGAGGGTGCGCATGAGGCGGTGGATGGTCGGCAGCGGCAGGCCACTGGCGGCGGAGAGCTCGCTGAGGCCGACTTCGCCTCCGGCATCGGCCATGCGTTCGAGCAGATCGAAGGCGCGCTCAAGGGACTGGACGCCACCGCTGGCGGCGGTGGGCTTGGCGGAAGCGTCGGTGGTGCTGGCGCTGGACGTCGGCACGGCGCGGTCCTTTCGGTGCTGGCAGGCAAGCAAGCAGCCTACCGGTCGGTCGGCGCCGGCCCTAGAGCCGGGGCCTTGCCGTCCCCGCCGGTCAGAGGGGGTTTGTCCTGGTGGTGGACGCCCTGGGAACCTACCGGCCCGGCTCCCCGTGGTGGTAGCTACATTCTGGATAGTGAAATCTTAATTCCATCCTGTGGAAACATCCAATTGCGGCAGAAGTGGGTCGGTGCTCCGTCCGGTCGCTCTTGACGGGTCCCGGATCGCGGTGAAGACTCCGTCAACAGAACGTTGAATTTCGCTCTGTGGAAGTAGATGGGGAGGTTCCGGTGGCCGACGTGGCTGTGGAACTGGTACTGCGCTCGACGCGCGTCATCACCCCCGAGGGGACGCGCGCCGCCTCGGTGGCCGTCGCCGACGGGAAGATCACGGCCGTGCTGGCGTACGAGGCCGAGGTACCGGCCGGAGCCCGGCTGGAGGACTTCGGCGACGACGTCCTGCTCCCCGGCCTGGTCGACACCCACGTCCACGTGAACGACCCGGGACGCACCGAGTGGGAAGGGTTCTGGACGGCCACCCGCGCCGCCGCGGCCGGTGGCATCACCACCATCCTCGACATGCCGCTCAACTCCCTGCCGCCGACCACCACGGTCGACAACCTCCGCGTCAAGCAGGAGGTCGCCCGCGCCAAGGCGCACGTGGACGTCGGCTTCTGGGGCGGCGCCCTGCCGGACAACGTCAAGGACCTGAGCCCCCTGCACGACGCCGGGGTCTACGGCTTCAAGTGCTTCCTGTCGCCTTCCGGCGTGGACGAGTTCCCCGAGCTGGACCAGGACCAACTGGCCACCTCGCTCGCCGAGATCACCGGCTTCGGCGGCCTGATGATCGTGCACGCCGAGGACCCGCACCACCTGGAGTCCGCTCCGCAGGTGCCGGGCCCCAAGTACGCCGACTTCCTCGCCTCCCGCCCGCGGGACTCCGAGAACACCGCGATCCAGAACCTGATCGCCCAGGCGCGCCGGCTCAACGCCCGCGTCCACGTGCTGCACCTGTCCTCCTCCGACGCGCTGCCGCTGATCGCCGCCGCCAAGGCCGAGGGCGTACGGATCACCGTGGAGTCCTGCCCGCACTACCTCACCCTCACGGCCGAGGAAGTGCCGGACGGCGCGAGCGAGTTCAAGTGCTGCCCGCCCATCCGCGAGTCCGCCAACCAGGACCTGCTCTGGGACGCGCTCGCCGACGGCACGATCGACTGCATCGTCTCCGACCACTCCCCCTCCACCGCGGACCTCAAGACCAGCGACTTCGCCACCGCGTGGGGCGGCATCTCCTCCCTCCAGCTGGGCCTGCCGGCGATCTGGACCGAGGCCAGGAAGCGCGGGCGCTCCCTGGAGGACGTCGTCCGCTGGATGTCCGCCGCCCCGGCCACGCTGGCCGGACTCGCGCAGAAGGGCGCCATCGAGGTCGGCCGTGACGCCGACTTCGCCGTACTGGCCCCCGAAGAGACCTTCACCGTGGACCCGGTCCACCTGCACCACCGCAACCAGGTCACGGCGTACGCGGGCAAGACCCTGCACGGCGTCGTGAAGTCCACCTGGCTGCGCGGCACGCGCATCGCCGACCACGGCACCCCGTCCGAGCCCACGGGCCTCCTCCTTGAAAGGCAGAACTGACAGTGGCACAGCGTTCGACTGAACTGGCTTCTTTCACCGGCAACGCGAACCCGTACGGGGGCGGCGACCCGTACGCGGACTACCGCACCGCGGACTTCCCGTTCACCCAGTACGCGAACCTCGCCGCCCGTGAGCTCGGCGCCGGTGTCACCTTCGCCAACGACGAGTTCTTCGCCGAGCGCGAGAACCTCCTCATCGCCGAGGCCGCGCACTTCGACCCCGAGCACTTCGGTCACAAGGGCAAGGTCATGGACGGCTGGGAGACCCGCCGTCGCCGCGGCGTCTCCGCCACCCAGCCGTGGCCCACCCCGGAGGACCACGACTACGCCCTGGTCCGCCTCGGCGCCCCCGGCGTCATCCGCGGCATCGTCGTCGACACCGCCCACTTCCGCGGCAACATGCCGCAGGCCGTCTCCGTCGAGGGCACCTCGGTCGTCGGCGCCCCCACGCCCGAGGAACTCCTCGGCGAGGACGTCAAGTGGACCACCCTGGTCCCGCGCACCCCGGTCGGCGGCCACGCGGCCAACGGCTTCGTGGTGGACGCCGAGCAGCGCTTCACGCACCTGCGCGTCAACCAGCACCCCGACGGCGGCATCGCCCGCCTGCGCGTCTACGGCGAGGTCGTCCCGGACCCGAAGTGGCTCGCCACGCTCGGCACCTTCGACGTGGTCGCCCTGGAAAACGGCGGCTCGGTCGAGGACGCGTCCAACCGCTTCTACTCGCCGCCGACCAACACCATCAACCCGGGCCGCTCCCGCAAGATGGACGACGGCTGGGAGACCGCCCGTCGCCGTGACAACGGCAACGACTGGATCCGCTACCAGCTGGTCGCCGACTCCGAGATCCGCGCCGTCGAGATCGACACCGCCTACCTCAAGGGCAACTCGGCCGGCTGGGCCTCGCTGTCCGTCAAGACGGGCGAGGACGGCGAGTGGACGGAGTTCCTGCCGCGCACCCGCCTGCAGCCCGACACCAACCACCGCTTCGTCCTGGACGCCCCGGCGGTCGGCACGCACGTGCGCATCGACATCTTCCCGGACGGCGGCTTCTCCCGCCTGCGCCTGTTCGGCTCGCTGACGGAGGCCGGCGCCGCCGCGCACGCCGCCCGTCACCAGGAGCTCGGCGGCTGAATCCCGCCCGCTCCGCCCAACGACCGCCCCGGGGGCCGACACCCCCGGGGCCAGGGCACCGTCCTACGGGGCGCACCGCACGCGGTGCGCCCCGTAGGCGTACCCGGGGGCGGTCTCCGCCACGGCCGGCGCGCCGCACCGATGAGATCGGGGCCCGGCGGGAGTCTGGAAGGGCGTACGGGTCCCGCGGGCGGGCCCGCCGACCGACCGAGGAGCGCGCCACCATGGGAAAGCTCACCCTCACCACCTTCCTGAGCCTCGACGGAGTGATGCAGGCCCCGGGCGGGCCCGAGGAGGACACCAGCGACGGCTTCGCGCACGGCGGCTGGGTCGCACCCTTCGCCGACGCCGGCATGGGGGAGTGCGTCACCGAGGTGTTCGACCGCGCCGGGGCCTTCCTCCTCGGCCGCCGGACGTACGAGATCTTCGCCGCCTACTGGCCACGCCACGACGACCCGGCCGACCCGATCGCGAGCCGCCTCAACCACCTCCCCAAGTACGTGGCCTCCACCACCCTCAAGGAGCCCGCCTGGGAGGGCGCCACCGTCATCGACGGCGAGCACCTCCAGGCGGAGGTGGTCCGGGCCAAGGACGCCACCGACGGGGAGCTCCAGGTACACGGCAGCGGGCAGTTGGCCCAGTGGCTGCTGGCGCGGGACCTCGTCGAGGAGCTGAACCTGCTCGTCTTCCCCGTCGTCCTCGGCGCGGGTCGGCGCCTCTTCCCGATCGGCGGACTCCCGACGGCCTTCGAGCTGACCGCCTCCCGGACCACCCCGAACGGCGTGGCCGCCCACACCTACCGGCGGACGGGCCGGGCCTCCTTCGGCACGATGGGCGACTGACGCCGACCGGGCCCGCGGGGCGGACGCGGCGACCGGACGCGCGGCGTCGGGTCGGGGCGTCGGGGCGTCGGGTCGGGCGCCGGGGCGGGCGCCCGGTCGGACGGGCCCCGGCCGTCGTGCGGCGGCGGCCCCGGAACGCGGTCGACGGCGAAGATCGTCTCCGCTACCGTGGGCCCGCCCCCGTGCGAGCCGCCGACGTCTCCACCGCCCTTCCCAGCCGTCGGAGTCGCCCCGGTGTCCGCCCTCGCCCCCCCCGCCCCCGCCCTCGCCCCCCGCCGGGCCTGGCTCGCGGACCTGCCCGTCCTGCTGGTCGCCGTCGTCTGGGGCGGCAGCTACCTCGCGGCCAAGGGGGTCACCACCCCGCACACCGTGATCGCCGTGCTCGTGCTGCGCTTCGCCCTCGTGCTGCCCGCCCTCGTCCTCGCCGGTCGGCGCGGACTGCGCGCCCTGAGCGCCGCCCAGATCCGCGGGGCGGGCCTGCTGGGCCTCGTGCTCGGCGGGATCTTCCTGCTGGAGACCTACGGGGTGGTGCACACCTCCGCCACCAACGCCGGCCTGATCATCAGCCTGACCATGATCTTCACCCCGCTCGCCGAGGCCGCCGTCCGGCGCACCGCCCCCTCCGCCGGCTTCCTCGGCGCCGCCGCGGTCTCCGTGGCCGGCGTCGTCCTGCTCACCCAGGGCGGTGGGATCGCCGCCCCCGGCCTCGGCGACCTGCTCATCCTGGGCGCCGCCCTCGCCCGGACCCTGCACGTGCTGCTCATGGCCCGGATCAAGGCCGTCCAGGACGCGGACGCGCTCTCCCTGACCACGGTCCAGCTCGGCACCTGCGTCCTGCTCTTCGCCCTCCTGGCCGCCGTCCCCGGCACCGGGTCCTCGCCCTGGGCGGCGGCGGCGGACTTCGGGGCCGCCGAATGGGCCGGGCTCGCCTTCCTGTCGGTCTTCTGCACCCTGTTCGCCTTCTTCGTGCAGATGTGGGCCGTACGCCGCACCTCGCCTTCGCGCGTCAGCCTGCTGCTGGGCACCGAACCGCTGTGGGCCGCCGCCGCGGGCACCGCCATCGGCGGCGAACACCTCGGCGCCGCCGGCTTCGCGGGCGCCGCGCTGGTCCTGGCAGGCACCGCCTGGGGCCGCCGTGCCGCCGGCTGACGGGCCGGGGTTTGGCCGACATTGGGCTGCTGCGGGCTTGATCACCGGTCCTACGGTGGTCCTCATGCCGCCCGAGCCCCCCACACCACGCGAGCCCCCCACGGCCCCCTCACAGATCCGGCAGCTCCTCCAGGCGCACGGGGCGCCGCTCCCGCCGGGACCGTTCGCAGGCCTCCGCCACGCGGAAGGCCGCGAGGCCGTCCCGGCCGTCGCAGGGGTTGACGTCCTCCCCGCGCACCAACCGGACGAACGCCGTCAGCTCCGCCTCGTAGGCCGGCGCGAAACGCTCCAGGAACCCGGACCACGGTTTGCTCGCCGGGGGCGGGCCCTGCGGTTCGGTCGAGGCGATCGGGGTCCGGTCGTCCAGCCCGGAGGAGACCTGGTCCCGCTCGCCGGCCAGCTCCATCCGCACGTCGTACCCGGCGCCGTTGCACCGGGTGCCCGTGGAGGAGACCAGCGTCCCGTCGTCCAGGGTGGCGAGCGCCGCGCAGGTGTCCACGTCCCCGGCCTCCCGGAACCGCGCGGGCCCCGCGTCGGAACCGACCGCGTAGACCTCGGTGAACTCGCGCCCGGTGACCCACCGCACCACGTCGAAGTCGTGCACCAGGCAGTCCCGGTACAGGCCCCCCGAGGTCGCCAGGTACGCGGCCGTCGGCGGCGCGGGATCGGCGGTCGTCGTCCGTACGGTGTGCAACCGACCGAGCGCGCCCGAACGGACCAGCTCCCGCGCGGTCCGGTACCCCGCGTCGAAACGGCGCATGAAGCCCACCTGGAGGGTCCCGCCGGCGGCCGTCACCTCGCGCAGCACCGCCAGGTTCCGTGTCAGGTCCGGGGCCAGCGGCTTCTCGCAGAACACCGGGAGCCCGGCGCGCACCGCCCGTACGACCAGCCCGGCGTGGCCCTCGGTGGCGCAGGCGACGACCAGGGCGTCCACGCCCCAGGTGAAGACCTGCTCGACCGAGGGGGCGGCCGTGGCACCCAGCCGCTCCGCGAGTCGTACGGCCCGCGCCGGGTCGGCGTCGGCGAGCAGCAGCGAGCCGGCGTCCGGGTGGCGGGCCAGGGTGGCCGCGTGGAACGAGCCGATCCGCCCCGTTCCGATGAGCCCGATGCGCATGCACTCAACGTGACCCCCTCCGGGGGACCTGTCAATCCGCCGGCGCGTGCCCCGATGGCCCCGCATGGTCAACTGTGGCGGATACTGGTCGGCCGGAAACGGAATGACCGAATTGGTGACGAGGGAAGGGCGCGGCGACGTGGCTAGGGTTCGGACAGGGGTACGCGTCGTGGGCGCCGTGCTCGCGGTGGTACTGGGAGCCTCCCTCGCGGGTTGCAGCAGCACCGGCGGCAAGCGCGCCGAGGAGCGGGCGAAGGCCGCCGAGGCGGGCCGGCCCGCCGTGTCCACGCCGAAATGGACCTTCGCGATGGTCACCCACGCGGGCGACGGCGACACCTTCTGGGACATCGTCCAGAAGGGTGCCAAGGAGGCATCGGCGAAGGACAACATCAACTTCGTCTACGCGCACGACGACCAGGCACAGCAGCAGGCCCAGTTCGTGCAGAACGCGATCGACCAGAAGGTCGACGGCATCATCGTCAGCCTGGCCAAGCCCGACGCCCTCAAGGACGTCGTCGCCAAGGCCGTGAAGGCGGGCATCCCGGTGATCACCGTCAACTCGGGATCCGCCCAGTCCGCCGCGTACGGGGCCCTGGCCCACATCGGCCAGGACGAGGAGATCGCGGGCGAGGCGGTCGGCACCGAGCTGACCAAGCGGGGCCGCAAGAAGGCCGTCTGCGTCCTGCACGAACAGGGCAACGTCGGCCACGAGCAGCGCTGCGCCGGGGCGAAGAAGACCTTCGCCGGCAGCATGGAGAACCTCTACGTGGAGGGCACCAACATGCCGTCCGTGCAGGCCGCCCTCCAGGCCAAGCTCCAGGCCGACCCCTCCGTGGACGCCATCCTCACCCTGGGCGCCCCCTTCGCGCCCACCGCCGTCAAGGCGAAGGAGGCGGCCGGCAGCAAGGCCGAGGTGGACACCTTCGACCTCAACGAGTCCGTGGCCCGCGACCTCCAGTCGGGCGCCCTCGGCTTCGCCGTCGACCAGCAGCCCTACCTCCAGGGGTACGAGGCGGTCGACCTGCTGTGGCTCTACCGCTACAACGCCGACGTCCTCGGCGGCGGCCGTCCGGTGCTGACCGGGCCCCAGATCGTCACCGGGACCCAGGCCGCCGAGCTGGAGAAGTACATCAAGCGGGGCAGCCGATGAGCACGACCGCCCCCGTCGCCGACGAACGGCTCGCGCCGGCCTCCCTCGTCCGCAGGCTGCTGGCCCGCCCCGAGCTGGGCGCGGTCGTCGGCGCCGTCGCCGTCTTCGTCTTCTTCTCCTTCGCCGCCGACAGCTTCCTGCGGACCTCCAGCCTCAGCACGATCCTGTACTCGGCCTCCACGATCGGCATCATGGCCGTACCGGTGGCCCTGCTGATGATCGGCGGCGAGTTCGACCTGTCCGCCGGCGTCATGGTCACCACCTCGGCGCTGTTCAGCTCGATGTTCAGCTACCAGATGACCGCCAACGTGTGGGTCGGCGTCCTCGTGTCGCTGCTGGTCACCCTGGCCATCGGGTTCTTCAACGGGTTCATGCTGACCCGCACCAAACTGCCCAGCTTCATCATCACGCTGGGCACCTTCCTGATGCTGACCGGGCTGAACCTCGGCTTCACCAAGCTGATCAGCGGGTCCGTCTCCACCAAGTCGATCGCCGACATGGAGGGCTTCTCCTCGGCGCGGGCCCTGTTCGCCTCGCAGTGGAACATCGGCTCGGTCACCCTCAAGGTGACCATCCTGTGGTGGCTGGCCCTCGTGGTGGTCGCCACCTGGATCCTGCTGCGCACCCGCGCCGGCAACTGGATCTTCGCCGTCGGCGGCGGGGCGGACGCGGCCCGCGCCACCGGCGTGCCCGTCGTCAAGACCCGCATCGGCCTCTACATGGGCGTCGCGCTGTGCGCCTGGATCTCCGGCCAGCACATCCTGTTCTCGTTCGACGTGGTCCAGTCGGGCGAGGGCGTGGGCAACGAGTTCCTCTACATCATCGCGGCCGTCATCGGCGGCTGTCTGATGACCGGCGGCTACGGCTCGGCGATCGGCTCGGCCGTCGGCGCCTTCATCTTCGGCATGACCAGCAACGGCATCGTCTACGCCCAGTGGAACCCGGACTGGTTCAAGTTCTTCCTCGGCGGGATGCTGCTGCTGGCCACGCTGCTCAACGCGTGGGTGCGCAAGCGGGCGGAGGCCAGCAAGTGACGGGCGAGCGCATGACCAAGGACACGGCGCCGGACACGGCCCCCCTGGTGAGACTGACGGACGTCAGCAAGCACTACGGCAACATCCGCGCCCTCCAGGGCGTCTCCCTGGAGGTCTCGGCCGGCGAGATCACCTGCGTGCTCGGCGACAACGGCGCGGGCAAGTCCACCCTCATCAAGATCATCGCGGGGCTGCACCGGCACGACGCCGGCAGCTTCGAGATCGAGGGCGAGGAGACCGTACTGGCCAACCCGCGCGCCGCCCTCGACCACGGCATCGCCACCGTCTACCAGGACCTCGCCGTCGTCCCGCTCATGCCGGTCTGGCGGAACTTCTTCCTCGGCTCCGAGCCCACCAAGGGCCGCGGCCCCCTGCGCCGACTCGACGTGGACCACATGCGCCGGACCACCCGCGCCGAGCTGCTGCGCATGGGCATCGACCTGCGCGACGTGGACCAGCCCATCGGCACCCTGTCCGGCGGCGAGCGCCAGTGCGTCGCCATCGCCCGCGCCGTGTACTTCGGCGCGAAGGTCCTCGTCCTGGACGAGCCCACCGCCGCCCTGGGCGTCAAGCAGTCCGGCGTGGTCCTCAAGTACGTCGCCGCCGCCCGCGACGCGGGCCTCGGCGTGGTCCTGATCACCCACAACCCGCACCACGCGTACCTGGTCGGGGACCGTTTCGTCCTCCTCAAGCGCGGCACCATGGCCGGCAACCACACCCGCGACTCGATCACCCTGGACGAGCTGACCCGGCAGATGGCGGGCGGCTCGGAGCTGGACGAGCTGAGCCACGAGCTGGAGCGGGTGGCAGAATCAGGAACGAGCAACCCATCCGATCCGGCCGGCGACAGGGACGACACGACTCGATGAGCACGTACCGGGACTTCACGCTCGCCCACCGGGGGGCGGCGCGGGGCACCGTCCTGCGGACCGTCGGGACCCGCGAGCGCCGGTCCCTGCTGACGGCCCCGAGGGTACCGACCGTCGGCATCGACATCGGCGGCACCAAGGTCATGGCCGGCGTCGTCGACGCCGACGGGGTCATCCTGGAGAAGATCCGGGCCGAGACCCCGGACAAGTCCAAGAGCCCCAAGGTCGTCGAGGACACCATCGTCGAGCTGGTCCTCGACCTGTCCGACCGGCACGACGTGCACGCCGTCGGCATCGGCGCCGCGGGCTGGGTCGACGCCGACCGCTCCCGCGTCCTGTTCGCCCCCCACCTGGCCTGGCGCGACGAGCCGCTGCGCGACGCCCTCCAGTCCCGCCTGGTGGTCCCGGTCATGGTGGACAACGATGCCAACACCGCGGCCTGGGCCGAATGGCGCTTCGGCGCCGGTCGCGGCGAGGACCACCTCGTCATGATCACGCTCGGCACCGGGATCGGCGGCGCCATCCTGGAGGGCGGCCAGGTCAAGCGCGGCCGCTACGGAGTGGCCGGCGAGTTCGGCCACATGCAGGTGGTCCCCGGCGGCCACCGCTGCCCCTGCGGCAACCGCGGCTGCTGGGAGCAGTACAGCTCCGGCAACGCCCTGGTCCGCGAGGCGCGCGAGCTGGCGGCCGCCGACTCCCCGGTGGCGCACGACATCATCGCCCGCGTCGGCGGCAACGTCCAGGAGATCACCGGGCCCCTCATCACCGAGCTGGCCCGCGAGGGCGACGCCATGTGCGTCGAGCTGCTCCAGGACATCGGCCAGTGGCTCGGCGTCGGCATCGCCAACCTCGCCGCGGCCCTCGACCCCTCCTGCTTTGTCATCGGCGGCGGTGTCAGCGCCGCCGACGACCTGCTCATCGGTCCCGCCCGGGAGGCCTTCCGCCGCCACCTGACCGGCCGCGGCTACCGCCCCGAGGCCAGGATCGCCAAGGCCGAGCTGGGCCCGGAGGCCGGGATGGTCGGCGCCGCCGACCTCGCCCGGCTCGTGGCCCGCCGCTTCCGCCGGGCCACGCGCCGGCGGGTCGAACGCCACGAGCGCTACGCGCAGCTCGGGTGGCGCTCCGCCTCCGCCACCGCCCCCGAGGACCAGGAACAGCAGTGACCCCGCCCTCCCTGCCCAGACAGGCCCCGTCCCCCGACTCCGGAGCCACCCCGCCGCCCCCCTCGGAGTCCCGCGAGGACCGGCGCCGCACCGTACGCCGCCGGTGGATCACCGCGATCATCATCCTGCTGCTCGTCGGGGTCCCGGCGGGCTACCTCGCCGTATCGGCGCAACAGAGCCGCGAGAGCGGCCGGGACAAGGCGGCCCGCGTCGGCGCCGTCAAGGTCCGCGAGGCCTGGCCCTCCAAGGTGCAGCGCAGCGTGTACGAGGTCCCCATCCCGATGATGGCCTCGCTCGTGGGCTACCTGGAGACGAACAACTGGCACACCAGCCGGCTGTACGTCCAGTTCGGGCTGACTCCCAAGGAACTCGACGTCTTCCTGGCCGACCTCGGCACCAGCCGCGGGGCGCTCACCCCGGGGGTGTCGATCTCCGAGCACGACGCCAAGGTCGCGGGCTGGAGCTGGAGCAAGAAGCACAAGTGGTCCGGCACCACCCTGGAGGCCCAGGACCCCCGCCCCACCCGGGACGTCACCGTCGACCTGACCAACCCGAAGAACCCGAGGGTCTACGTCGTCTCCACCACCGTTCCCTAAGGGCTGTCCCGTAATGCGTGGTGGATCAGCGCGCGGCGTCGGATGCGGTGCATCGCAAGGCGGAGGGACGCCCGAATACTGGACGTATTCGGGCGTTCCGACAACGCGGCGAGGTGCCGTAGCCGACGCCGCGCGCCCACCAGGGATTACGGGACAGCCCATAGAGTGGGATCATGAAGCTCACCAAACGGCTGCACTCCTGCGTCCAGTTGGAAAAGGGCGGGCGCACGCTCGTCATCGACCCGGGCGCCTTCAGCGAAGCGGACGCGGGCCTCGGCGCCGAGGCGCTGCTGGTCACGCACGAGCACCCGGACCACTTCGAGGAGGGCCGCCTGCGCGCGGCCCTCGACGCCAACCCGGCGGCCGAGGTGTGGACCCTGCGCAGCGTCGCCGACCGGCTCTCCGCCGCGTACCCGGGCCGGGTGCACACCGTGGGCCACGGGGACACCTTCTCCGCCGCCGGTTTCGAGGTGCAGGTCCACGGCGAGCTGCACGCCGTGATCCACCCGGACCTCCCCCGGATCACCAACGTGGGCTTCCTCGTGGACGCCTCCCTGTTCCACCCCGGCGACGCCCTGACGGTGCCGGACGCTCCGGTGGACACGCTGATGATCCCGGTGCACGCCCCCTGGAACAAGGTCGCCGAAGTGGTGGACTACGTCCGCGAGGTCAAGCCGCGCCGGGCCATCGACATCCACGACGCCTACCTCTCCGACATCGCGCGGCCGATCTACGACTCGGCCCTGGACGGCCTCGGCGGCGCACCCCACAGCAGGCTGGCGGCGGGAGAGAGCGCCGCACTGTGACTGTCGGTGGCGGGCGGTAGGTTGGTGGGCATGCGTATCGCCACCTACAACGTCAACTCGATCACCGCCAGGCTGCCGCGCCTGCTGGCCTGGCTGGAGAGCTCGGGCACGGACGTGCTCTGCGTCCAGGAGACCAAGTGCTCGGCGGAGCAGTTCCCGGCCGCCGAGCTGCGGGAGCTGGGCTACGAGTCGGCCGTCAACGCCACCGGCCGGTGGAACGGCGTGGCCCTGCTCTCCCGGGTCGGCCTGGAGGACGTGGTCCTCGGCCTGCCCGACGGGCCCGACTACGAGGGCGTCCAGGAGCCCCGCGCGATCTCCGCGACCTGCGGCGGCGTGCGCGTCTGGTCGGTGTACGTGCCGAACGGACGCGAGGTCGAGCACGACCACTACGGCTACAAGCTGAACTGGTTCCGCGCGCTGGCCGGCGCCGTCGCCGAAGACGCGGCCGGCCCGCGTCCGTTCGCGGTGCTCGGCGACTTCAACGTGGCGCCGACCGACGAGGACGTCTACGACCCGGCGGTCTTCGCGGGCCTGACCCACGTCACCCCCGAGGAGCGGGCGGCGCTGGAGACACTGCGGTCCGTCGGGCTCTCCGACGTCTTCCCCCGGGCCCTCAAGTACGACCACCCCTACACCTTCTGGGACTACCGCATGCTCGCGTTCCCCAAGAACAGGGGCATGCGCATCGACCTCGTCTACGGCAACGAGCCCTTCGCGAAGGCGGTCAAGGACTCCTACGTGGACCGCGAGGAGCGCAAGGGCAAGGGAGCCTCCGACCACGCGCCGGTCGTCGTCGACCTGGAGCTCTGAAACGGATCCAGGCGCGCCCTGTGGCCGGCCGGGGATCCTGGTGCCAGGCTGTTCGGTATGAACATCCCCTTCCTGGCCAACTGGCGGAACCGGCACGAAACGGAACGGGGTGCGGGACTCGCCGCCGCCCTCGCGGACGACCCCGAGGGCGCCGCCGAGTTGTTCTCGGAATGCGAGATGCTGCGCGCCCAGGCGCGGGCGGCGGGTCTCGAACTGGACCAGACCCCCGCCTCGTTGGAGGCCCTCGACCAGCTGATGCCGCGCTGGCGCCGGGACCCCGAGATCGTGCCCTGGCTGGGCAACGACGCCGGTTTCTACCTCGGGACCGTGGTGGTCCGCACCATCGGGGGCGCGCGCTGGCAGGTGTGGCCCAACGGCCAGCCGATGATCCGCCTCGTCTCGGGCCGGGAGCTCAACGTGATCGATTCCGGAGTCTCCTGGGCCATGACCGGCTCGCCCGAGCTGAGTCAGGCCTACGCCGAGGCCTCCGAGGGCTGACGGGGGCGGCCGGCACGGGCCGGACTGAAAAAAGGGCCCATGTGCTTTATGCCGCTTTTACGCGTGTCGGGGCGAAGTCCACTCCGACGGCTGGATAGTTTGCGCTGACCTCGACACACCGACAAGTGGGCAGGGCAGCGTATGGCCGTCGATCCGTTGATCGAGCTGCGGGCAGTGAACAAGCACTACGGAAACCTGCACGTCCTCCAGGACATCGACCTCACCGTCGGCCGCGGGGAGGTGGTGGTGATCATCGGCCCCTCCGGCTCGGGGAAATCCACCCTCTGCCGGACGATCAACCGGCTGGAGACCATCGAGTCGGGAACGATCAGCCTGGACGGCCGGCCCCTCCCCGAGGAGGGCAAGGAGCTGGCCCAACTGCGCGCCGAGGTGGGCATGGTCTTCCAGTCCTTCAACCTCTTCGCGCACAAGACCGTCCTGGCGAACGTCTCCCTCGCCCAGATCAAGGTCAGGAAGCGCAAGCGGGACGAGGCCGACAAGCGCTCCCGCGAACTCCTCGACCGGGTCGGCCTCGCCGACCAGGCGGACAAGTTCCCCGCACAGCTCTCCGGCGGCCAACAGCAGCGCGTGGCCATCGCCCGCGCCCTCGCCATGAGCCCCAAGGCCCTCCTCTTCGACGAACCGACCTCCGCGTTGGACCCGGAGATGATCAACGAGGTGCTGGAGGTCATGCAGCAGCTCGCCGCCGAGGGCATGACGATGGTGGTGGTCACCCACGAGATGGGCTTCGCCCGCTCCGCCGCCAACCGCGTCGTCTTCATGGCCGACGGCAGGATCGTCGAGGACCGCACCCCGGAGGAGTTCTTCACGGCTCCCGAGAGCGAGCGCGCCAAGGACTTCCTCTCCAAGATCCTCAAGCACTGAGGGGCGGCCCGATGAAGCACACCCTGTTGACCCTGCGCGCCCTCGCCCTCGCCCTGGCCCTGCTCGCCCTCGCGGCCTGCGGCAAGTCCGGCAGCCCCCCGGTCAAGGGACCCCAGCCCGAGGACCTTCCCGCGTACCGGATCGCCACCGACTTCCGGCTGCCCGAGTCGCCCACCTGGGAGCGGGCGAAGAAGCGCGGCCACCTCGTGGTCGGCGTCAAGGAGGACCAGCCGTACATGGGGGAGAAGGACCCCGCGAGCGGCCGCTACTCCGGCTTCGACATCGAGATCGCCAAGATGATGTCCGCCTCGCTGGGCTTCGACCCCAAGACCATCGAGTTCAAGACGATCGCCTCGGCCAACCGCGAGACGGCCCTGCAGAACGGCCAGATCGACTACTACGTGGGCACCTACACGATCAACGACAACCGCAAGAAGCAGGTCGGCTTCGCCGGCCCGTACTTCATGGCCGGGCAGTCCCTGCTGGTCCGCAAGGACGAGAAGGACATCAAGGGCCCCGAGGACCTCGCCGGCAAGAAGGTCTGCTCGGCTGCCGGCTCCACCCCCTACCAGCGGCTCCAGAAGGAGTTCCCGAAGGCGATCCTCGTCGCCTACGACACCTACTCGGTCTGCGTGGACAACCTGCTCACCTACCAGGTCGACGCCGTCTCCACCGACGACTCCATCCTCCTCGGCTATGCCGCCAAGGTCCCCGACGAACTCAAGGTGGTCGGCAAGCCCTTCTCCCAGGAGCCCTACGGCGTCGGCGTCCCGCGTTCGGACAACGCGCTGCGCTTCGCCCTCGACGACGCCCTCGCCGCGCACGAGAAGAACGGCGACTGGAAGAAGGCCTACGAGGTCACGCTCGGCCTCTCCGGAGAGCCGGCCCCGACCCCGCCGCCCATCGACCGCTACCCGGCGGGCTGAGGGGAGTACGCACCGCGATGAAAGTACTGACCGACAACTTCGCCCTGTACGGCGAGGGCTTCCTCGGGACCGTCGAACTGACCGTCTACGCCTCCCTGCTCGCCCTGGTCCTGGGCTTCGTCATGGCCTCCTTCCGGGTCGCGCCCATCGGCTCCCTGCGGGTCCTCGGCACGGTCTGGGTGACGGTCCTGCGCAACACCCCGCTCACCCTGTTGTTCTTCGCCGTCCTGCTGGGCCTGCCCCGCTTCGGACTGGTCCTGCCCTTCCAGCTCTTCGCCGTCCTCGCGCTGGGCTGCTACACCTCCGCGTTCATCTGCGAGGTGCTGCGCTCGGGCATCAACACCGTCCCCAAGGGGCAGGGCGAGGCCGCCCGCAGCCTCGGCATGTCCTTCGGTCAGACCCTCGGCACGGTGGTCCTGCCCCAGTCCTTCCGGTCGGTGATCCCGCCCATCGGCTCGACCCTGATCGCCCTGGCCAAGAACTCCGCCATCGCCGGCGCCTTCAGCGTCACGGAGTTGCTGGGCACCTACAAGACCCTCAACGAGCTGGGCTACAGCATCGTCTGGACCTTCGTCTGGATCGCCGTCGGATACCTGATCATCACCCTGTCCATCAGCGCGCTCTTCCACGTGCTGGAGAAGCGCTACGGAGTCGCCCGATGACCGCGCACGCGCTCCACGGGGACACGCAGTCCACCGCCCTCTACGACATCCCGGGACCCCAGGCCCGCAAGCGGCACCTGCTCTACGGGATCGGCTCCACGGTGGTGATCCTCGCGCTGCTGGGCTGGATCCTCTACCTGCTCTTCGAAACCGACCAGTTCACCTCCGCCAAGTGGAGCCCCTTCACCTACGAGGGCATCCAGGAGCTGCTGCTCAGGGGCCTGGGCAACACCCTCAAGGCCTTCGCGTACGCGGCGGTTCTCTCGTTGCTGCTGGGGGCGGTGCTCGCCACGGGCCGGCTGTCGGTGCACCGGCCCCTGCGCTGGTTGGCGACGCTGTGCGTGGAGTTCTTCCGGGCCATGCCGGTCCTGGTGATGATCTTCTTCATCTTCGTGGCGCTCAAGGTGCAGCCGCTGCCCGCCCTGGTGGCCGGGCTGACCCTGTACAACGGGTCGGTGCTGGCCGAGGTCTTCCGTACGGGCATCAACGCCGTGGAGAGGGGCCAGGGCGAGGCGGCGTACGCGCTCGGCATGCGCAAGACGCAGGTCATGGCCCACGTCCTCGCCCCGCAGGCGGTGCGGGCGATGCTCCCCACGATCATCAGCCAGTTGGTCGTGGCCCTCAAGGACACCTCGCTGGGATTCCTGATCACCTACGAGGAGTTCCTGCACGCGGGCAAGCTGATCGCCTCGAACCTGGACTACGACCTGCCCTTCATCCCGGTCGTGATGATCATCTCGCCGATCTACATCGGCATGTGCATGCTGCTGTCCTGGTTCGCCACCTGGGTGGCCCGGCGCGAGCGCCACAGCCCCAAGACCACGGCGGTGGACATCGTCCCCACCGATCCGGAAACGGCACTGCCGGAGAGGTGAGGGCGGGGACGGGCCGTCCCCGCCCGGCGGCAGTCGTGGATCACTGCTCGCGCAGCGGCACCGAGACCCAACTGGGATCGGTCCGCGGCGAGGAGAAGGTCAGCTGCGCGCCCGAGGGATTGTGCTCGATGTAGAGCGGGTCGACCGTGTCCACGACGAGGGCGAGCCGGTGGCCCTCGGGCACGTCGTAGGCGGTGGAGAAGAGATCCAGGTCCACCGCGAACGACTGCCCGGGGGTCTTCCCGTGGAAGGTGTACGGGGCGTTGCTGACCAACTTGCCGATGCCCAGGGGGCCGACGTCGTAGAGGTACGCCACGAAGGTGCCGTCGCCCTTGGTGGGCGTGACGGTGGTGTGCAGGCGGGCCGTGCCGCGGACGCGGCGCTCGCGGTCATAGCGGCCGGACTGCCAGACCGCGGCGAAGGACCGGGGCAGGAGCGGGACCGACACCGTCGGGGGCGCCTTGAAGAACTGGTCGAGGACGCTGGAGAGCAGCACCACTCCGCCGTTGGCCCCCGAGTCGATGTTGGCGAAGACGTGCTTGCTGTCGTCGAGCGCGATCTTCTCGGATCCGCCGGAGCCCACCGACTTCCAGTCGGCGTAGTTCTCGTAGCCGCTGTCGGTACGGGACTTGATGCGCACCGGGGCCTCGGTGTCGACGCCGTTGCGCTCGCCCTTGAGGTAGCGGTCGAACCAGCGGTGGGCGCTGGTCCAGGTGTCGTTGGGCAGGCCGAGCAGGCCGGTGCCCTCGGCGGTGGCGTGGTCGCCGGGGCGCAGTTCCAGGCGCTTGGGGCCGGTGAGCTTCTCGAAGAAGGAGGCGTACTGGTTGGGCGGGAAGATGGTGTCGCCCCAGGCGTTGCCCAGCATGATCGCGGCGCCGTTGGCGTTGATCCGGTCGATCTGTTCGACGGCGGAACGCTCGCGGCCCCAGTCGATCATCGCCTGCTCGTTCTCCAGCTTCGAGCCGAGGAAGTCGCCCAGGACCTTCTGGAGTTCGGGGCCGGGCCGGCCGGTGAGGTAACCGGCGCCGCCGAGCAGCCCGGCGGCCTGGAGGTGCTGGGTGCGGCCGGAGTAGATGGACTCGATCAGGTCGGCCCAGCCGCTGAGCGCGACCACGGCCTTGATCCGGGGATCGTGGGCGGAGGCCTGGAGGCTGATGCCGGCGCCGTAGGAGACCCCGCCGAGGCCCACGTGGTCCGGGTCGGCCGGGGTGGTGGCCAGGGCCCAGTCGATGACGGCGGAGACGTCCGCGATGTCGGCGCGGCCGGCGGTCTCGATCTCGCCGCCGGAGAGCCAGAAGCCGCGCGAGGTGTAGGAGACCACCACGTAGCCGGCGTCGGCGAGTTGCCTGGCCTGGACGATGTATTCGATCTGCGGCATGCCCCAACTGGTGGGCAGCACGATCAGCGGGAACTTCTGGCCGGCCTTGGCGCCCGCCGGGGTGAAGACGTTGCCCTTGAGCGTGATGCCGCCGGAGCCGGGGATGTCGTGGAAACGCAGCTCGGGGGAGGCTGCGGTGGTGGCGGTGGGGGCCGCCTGGGCCTGGTGGGGGGCCAGGCCCAGGGCGGCTGCCGTGAGCACGGCCGCCACGGCTGCTGCGGTGTGGGGGCGGAGTGCCATCGATCGCTCCTCGCGTACGCCGGGGTCCGAAGTGACCCGACGGTAACGGGGGAGGCTTACCGCTGGTAACCCGTGAGTAAGTTACGTAGCGGTAACAATTGAACGAGAGTCAGTCGCGCGGCCGGAGGAGGCGGCTCTCCGGCCGCGCGCCCGCCGGATCAGCCGGCCTGCGTACCGCCGGCCTGGCTCTTGGCCTTCCAGGCGTCCCACGACAGGTTCCACTCGCCGTACCCGTTGCCCAGGTCGGCATTGCCCTTGGAGCCCTCGCCGACCACCTCGAAGGGGTCGCCCACCTGTACCTGCCCGTAGAAGGACTTGGCCTCGGCGTCGCTCATGCCCACGCAGCCGGAACTGGTGTTGGCGTTGCCGAAGTTGGCGTTGTTCCACGGGGCGGCGTGGACGTACATGCCCGACCAGGTCAGCCGCATCGAGTAGTCGACCATCTTGTCGTAGGAGTTGCCCAGGCCCACCGTCTGGGAGTCCATCCGGATGGTGCCCTCCTTGGCCATCAGCACCATCTTCCCGGACCAGGAGGCCTTCTGGCCGCCGGGCGTGCCCGCGGAGACCGGAATGGTCTTCACGACCCGACCGTCCTCGGACACCGACATCTCCTTGGTGGCGAGGTCGACCTCCATGCGGCGGTCCTTGCCCACCTTGAACTCGGTGGTGTAATCACGGGCGAAGAGGCCGCCCCCCGAACCGGAGTCCACGCCGTTCAGGTTCATTTCCACCTTCACGTCGGTACCGGACTTCCAGTGCTCCCTGGGCCGCCAGTCCACCCGGTCGTTCCCGGAGTAGTCCTTGACCCAACCCCAGGACCCCTCGGTGTTGTTCGAGGTGGTGACCTTCAGCTGCTTCTCGACCTCGGCCTTGTTCTTCACCGGATTGTCGAAGACGAGCGAGACGGGCATCGCCACACCCACCGTGCTGCCCTTGGGAATGTTGATCGAGACCTTGTTCACCTTGTCGGCGGCCGAGGTCTTGAACTGTGCGCTCGCGCCGCGACTTTCGGTGTCCTGGGCCTCGACCTTGTAATCGGTGCCCGGCGAGGCATTGCGCTCGGAGGTCCAGGTCTTCCCGTCGGCGGATATCCGCCCGGGCATCTCCCCGCCCTTGGCGTCCGTCACCTTCACCTGCGCCAACGTGCCGTCGGCCAGGGTCACCGTCACCGGCTCACCGGCCTTGACCTGGTCGCCCGTCAACTTCACTGCGACCGCCATGGCCGGTTTCCCCTTCGCCCCCGCCTTGCCGTCCGCACCCGCGCCGGAGCCGGTGCTCCCGCAGGCGGTGAGCGCGGCGGCCAGCAGCGCGGCTCCTCCGGCGAGCGCGACGTGGCGTCCGCGCCCCCGGGGGAACGGACGGCGTGGCAGTGCGGTACGACGTGTACGGCTCAACGAAAACCCCTCCGAAGTAAAGATCGTCCATAAGCAAGGAGCGAACGTGACGACGTTAGGTTGCCCAAATCACCGAATTTATCTTTTTTCTCCTTGTGACATGGGCCGCAGCCGAATCGTCGCCGCTCGGTCACAAAGAAAGTGGGCGGAATGCCGGAGAAAGGACCTTCGGCGCGCAGCGAAGGCCGAAAGGCCCTACCGGTGAGGGGAACTCGCCCGGCAGTGGTCCCGCCGGCGGCCCGGGGTACCCTCCACACTCGAAACGCTCGGCGAAACGGGAGAGACCTCGATGGACGGCCACACCAACTCCGCGCTCCACACGGGCGCGTGTGTCCGCCCGTTCTCTCCGGTCCGCCCGTTCCCTCCGGTCCGCCCGCTCCGTCCGGTCCGCCCGTGACGGACATCGACACCAGGACGACCGACGCCGACGCCGGGGTCCCGGGCCGGACCACCGCCCGGCCCCGGTCCGGATCCACGTCCGTGCTGCGCAGCGGCGCGCTCATGGCGGCCGGGTCCGTCGTCTCCCGCGCCACCGGCTTCCTGCGCTCCGCCATGGTCGTCGCCGCCCTCGGCAGCGGGATCCGCGCCGACGGCTACGCCGTCGCCAACACGGTCCCGAACATCATCTACATGCTGCTCGTCGGCGGAGCCCTCAACGCCGTCTTCGTCCCCGAACTGGTGCGCGCCGCCAAGGAGCACGAGGACGGCGGTGCCGCCTACACCGACCGGCTGCTGACGGCCTGCGCGGTGGCCCTCGTCGCGCTCACCACCGTCGCCGTCCTCGCCGGTCCGCTGATCGTCGGCCTGTACGCCCCCCGCTACACCGGCACCGACCTGAGCACCACCGTCGCCCTGGCCCGGTACTGCCTCCCGCAGATCCTCTTCTACGGGCTCTTCACCCTCCTCGGACAAGTGCTCAACGCCCGCGGCCGGTTCGGCGCCATGATGTGGACGCCGGTCCTCAACAACCTCGTCGTCATCGGCGTGTTCGGACTCTTCCTTCAGCTCACCCACGGGGGCTCCGAGAGCCTCTCCGACGGCGAGATCCGCCTCCTCGGACTCGGCACCACCGCGGGCATAGTGATCCAGGCCCTCGCCCTGGTCCCCTCGCTGCGGGCCGCGCGCTTCCGCTGGCGACCCCGCTTCGACTGGCGCGGCAGCGGCCTCGCCCGCCCCCTGCGCAACGCGGGCTGGCTGGTCGTGCTCGTGCTCACCAACCAGATCGCCTACTGGGTGGTGACCAGGCTCTCCACCTCCGTCGGCCACGAAGCCGACGGATCCGGTTACGCCGCCTACACCTATGCCTACCAGCTGTGGGTCGTCCCGCAGGGCATCGTCACCGTCTCCCTGGTGACCGCCCTCATGCCCCGGATGAGCGCGGCGGCCGACGAGGGCGACCTCGCCTCCGTCCGTGCGGACATCTCCTACGCGCTGCGCGCCGGCGCCGCCTTCGTCGTCCCGGCCGCCGCGGCCTTCGCCGCGCTCGCCCCCTGGCTGATGGACTGCGCCGCCGGATACGGGGAGAACACCCCCGCCGACGTCCGGGTCATGGCCGGCATGCTGATCGCCTTCGCCCCCGGCCTGATCGGCTTCTGCGCGCAGTACGTGCTCTCGCGCGGCTTCTACGCCCTCTCGGACACCAGGACGCCGTTCTTCCTCAACCTGGTCGTCGTCGCCCTGAACGCGGCCCTGAGCTACGCCGCCTACCTCCTGCTGCCCACCCGCTGGGCCGTGACCGGGATGGCCGCCTCCTCCGCCGTCGCCTTCACGGCGGGCGCCGCCATGACCGGGTACGCCCTCGCCCGCCGGCTCGGCCCGCGCGCCGGTGGCCGGGGCGGACGCCCCGCCACGGCCCTGCGCACCCACCTGCGCCTCCTCACCGCCTGCCTGCCCGCGGGCGCCGCCGGCCACGGGGTCGCCCGGGCCGTCGACGGCCTCGGGCCGTTCGCCGCGGCCGGGGCGGGAACCGCGGTGGTCGCCCTGGTCGTCGTACTCCTCGCCAGGCCCCTCGGCCTGACGGAGATCACCGATCTGCTGGACTCCCTCAAACGGAAGATCGGCCGTTAGCGGGACGAACGCACAGCAAACCCCCTGGGATACTGACCGGATGCCACGCGTACTGCTGATCGAGGACGACCCTTCCATCCGGGAGGGCGTGGCACTCGGCCTACGCCGCAGAGGACACGAGGTGAGCGCCGCCGAGACGGGCGAGGACGGGCTGCGCCGCATGTCGGACTTCCACCCCGAGCTGGTCCTGCTCGACCTCATGCTCCCCGGGATCAACGGGGTCCAGGTCTGCCGCCGCATCCGCGAGGTCAGCGAGGTCCCGATCATCATGCTCACCGCGCGCGGCGACGACTTCGACATCGTCGTCGGCCTGGAGGCCGGCGCCGACGACTACATCGTCAAACCCGCCCGCACCGAGATCATCGAGGCCCGCATCAAGGCCGTGCTGCGCCGCCTCGGCGACCCCTTCGGCCGCCCCGAGGTGGACCGGCACGGCGAGCTGGCCGTCGACCGGGCCGGGCTGACCGTCTCCAAGAACGGCGTACGCGTGCCCCTCGCCCCCAGCGAGATCAAACTCCTGATGCACCTGTCCGCCTCGCCCGAGCAGGTCTTCTCCCGCCAGCAACTGCTGGAGTACGTGTGGGAGCACAGCTACCACGCCGACGCCCGCCTCGTGGACGCCTGCGTACGCCGACTCCGCCACAAGATCGAGGACCCCGACGCGGCCCCCCGCTACATACAGACCGTGCGGGGCTTCGGCTACCGCTTCGGACCGCTGTAGGGGTCCGACCATGCGAAACCCGGCCCGCCTCGGGCTGCGCACCCGCCTGATCGCCGCCTTCCTCCTGGTGGCCGCGATCAGCGCCGTCAGCACCGCCGCCCTCACCTACCAACAGGCTCGCACCGCGATCCTCAAGCAGAGCCAGGACACCGCCGTCAGCACCCTGCGCGACCAGTTGGAGGCCCAGACCCTGGCGCTGCCCATGGACCGGGAGCAACTCCAGCGCATCGTCAACGAGATCGGCAAGCGCGGGAAACCGCACTTCTGGACGGTGTACGCCGAATACGGCACCCTGCGGATCTCCTCCTCCAACGCGCCCACCTCGGCGCTGCTCACCGAAACCCTCCGCGAGCAGGTCTCCTCCCACCCCCACGGGGCCTTCCAACGGGTGGAGGACGCCAAGGGCGAGCCCTACCTGACCATCGGCATGCCGGCCGTCTTCGCCGCCAACGGCTCCCGCCAGGCGACCGGCGTCACCCTCTACGCCGTGATGCCCCTGTTCCTGGAGCAGCAGACCGTCGACGCCATGGTCCAGGCCGCCCGGCAGGGCGCCATCCCCGGCCTCGCCATCGCCGTGATCCCCGCCCTCCTCGCGGCCCGCAGCGTGCTGCGCCCGGTACGGGACATGCGGCGCGCCGCCGAACGCCTCGGCCGGGGCCGCCTCGACACCCGCATCGAGGTCAAGGGCTCCGACGAACTGGCCGGGCTCGGCCGCACCTTCAACGAGACCGCCCGCGCCCTGGAGCAGTCGGTGGCCGAGCTGCGCGAGGCCGAGACCAGGGCCCGCCGCTTCGCCTCCGACGTCTCCCACGAGCTGCGCACCCCGCTCGCCGGCATGCTCGCCGTCACCGAGGTCCTCGACGAGGACGCCGAGGAACTCGGTCCCGACACCGCCAAGGCCCTGCACCTGATCAGCTCCGAGACCGGAAAGCTGGCCGTGCTCGTCGAGGACCTCATGGAGATGTCCCGCTTCGACTCCCGCGCCGCCGAGCTCAACCTGGACGACGTGGACGTCGGCGAGGCCGTCGAGAAGAGCCTGGAGCGCCGCCACTGGGACGACGAGCGGGTGAGCACCGACCTCCCGGAGGGCGTCCGGGCCCGGCTCGACCCGCGCCGCTTCGACGTGATCCTCGCCAATCTCGTCGGCAACGCCCTGCGGCACGGCGACGCCCCCGTACGGGTCAGCGTCCGCACCGCCGCCGCCCCCGAGGGCGAGCGTCTGCTGATCGAGGTCGCCGACAGCGGCCCCGGGATCGCCGCAGAGGTGATGCCGCACGTCTTCGACCGCTTCTTCAAGGCCGACGCCGCCCGTACCCGCTCGGCCGGCAGCGGACTCGGCCTCGCCATCACCCGGGAGAACGTCCGCCTCCACGGCGGCACCCTGCGCGCCGCCAACGCGCCCGCCGGGGGAGCCGTCTTCACCTTCGACATGCCCCTGGAGGCTGGCCCGTGACCCGCCCCCGGACCGCAGCGGTCACCCTCGCGCTCCTGCTCCCGCTCGCCGCCCCGCTCCTGGCGGGCTGCGGGATCAAGCCCACCGGGGTGGTCGAGAGCGGAGCCCCCGCGAAGGTCGAGGTGGCCTCGCCCGGCGGCGCGCCGATGGCCTACTTCGTCGGCCCCGACGGCCGGCTCGTCCCCTCGCCCGCGATCAAGGACCCGACCGTCGGGCCCGGCACCGGCTTGGCGCGCCTCCTGCTGGGCCCCGGTCCGACCGAACGGGAAGCGGGCATCGGGACCCGGCTGCCCGGGGTCTCCACGGACGCGGCGATCAGGTCCGGCCCCGCCTACCTGGGGGCCGGACGGTTCGAGGTCCGCCTCCCCTTCGACGTCGGGCCACTGGAGCCGCTCGCCCGCAGCCAGATCGTCTGCACCGCCCTGTCCGGCCTCGGCACGCAGGTCGAGGTGATCCTGAGCGGACCGGACACGCAGCTGCCCGCCGCCCGCTGCGACATCGGCGCCTGACCCCCGGGGGGCGTCTTGCGCGGCCCCGGCGCGGACGCCACCGTGTGGGCCATGGAACGAGCCGCAGAAGACCCCGGGGCCCGCGCGTCCCGCGCCGCCGATCCCGGCGCGACCGCCGATCCCGGCGCCCCCGCCATCCCCGCCGTCCCCGACGTGTTCGACCCCCGTGTCTACGCCGGGGGCGTCCCGCACGCCCGCTACCGGCTGATGCGCGACCACCACCCCGTGGCCCGGCAGGAGGAGCCGGAGATCGACGGTTGGCCCGCCGGACCGGGCTTCTGGGCCGTCACCCGGCACGCCGACGTGGTCCGGGTGCTGCGCGACCACACCACGTACTCCTCCTGGCTCGGCGCCACCCAGATCCGCGACCCCGACCCCGCCGACCTGCCCTTCCTGCGCCGCACCATGCTCAACCAGGACCCGCCCGCCCACGGCCGGCTGCGCCGCCTGGTGGCCCGCGCCTTCACCCCCGCCCGCGTCGACGCCTTCGGGAGCCGGGTCCGCGACCGCGCCCGTACGCTCCTGGCCGAGGCCCGCGCGGGGGCCGAGGACGGCGCCGCTGACCTGGTCACCGCCGTCACCGACGAGTACGCCCTGCTCAACCTCACCGACCTGCTGGGCGTCCCGGCCTCCGACCGGGGGCTGCTGCTGGAGTGGACCGTGCGCGTCATCGGCTACCAGGACCCCGAGGACGCCCCCGCGCCGCTCCTCGGCCCCGACGGCAAGCCGCTCGACCCGCGCTCCCCGGCCCTGCTCGGCGAGATGTTCGACTACGCCCGCGCACTGGCCGCCCACAAACGGACCCACCCCGGCGAGGACGTGATGACCGCCCTGGCCCTCGCCGAACTGGAGCCGGGCGAGCTGGAGATGTTCTTCTTCCTGCTGACCGTCGCCGGCAACGACACCGTCCGCGGCGCGGCGCCCGGCGGACTGCTCGCCCTCGCCCGCCCCCCCGACGCCTACCGGCGCCTCGCCTGCGGCGAGGTCCCCACGGACCGGGCCGTCGAGGAGCTGCTGCGGGTGCACCCGCCCGTGCTGAGCTTCCGCCGCACCGCCGGCGTGGACACCGAACTGGCGGGCGCCCCAATCCGGGCCGGGGACAAGGTCGTGGTCTTCCACGCCTCCGCCAACCACGACGAACGCGTCTTCGCCGACCCCCACCGCCTCGACCTCGGCCGCTCCCCGAACCCGCACGTCTCCTTCGGCGACGGCCCGCACGTCTGCCTCGGCGCCCACTTCGCCCGGCTCCAACTGCGCACCCTCTACGAGGAGTGGCGCGCCGCCATGCCCGCTCCCGAACTCGCGGGCGAGCCGCGCCGGTTGGTGTCCAACTTCATCAACGGGATCACGCGGCTGCCGCTACGGGTGTCCGGGCCGCCCGCGTGACGTCCCCGACCAGCTCCGTCACGTCCGGCCCGTAGGCGTCCGAGTTGACCACCCTGAGCAGGACGCAGAAGGAGTCGTCGCCGTACTTGCGCTCCAACTCCCGGTGGTTGCGCGCCAGGTAGCGGGCTCCGGCTTGGTTGCTGTTGGCGGTCTGCCCCGACACCAGGAACACCGGCCGGGTGCCCCGCTGCGTCACCAACCGCGCCAGCAGCACGTACTCGGCGACGCCCCTCTCCCAGCGGTACGTCTCCCCGCCCACGCCGATCGCCCCGCGATCCGGTCCCGGCTCGGTCGACACGTCCACCCGCACCCCCGGCAGCAGCGAGGCGAGGTGCGCCGTCGTGCGGGAGTTGGAGACGGGGCCGCCCACGCAGAACTCGGCGCGCTCGCCGAACCCCTGCCGGGCGGCGTCGTGGGTGACGATCTGCACGTTCGCCCCGCAGTCGCGGATCAGCGACGATATCTCCAACAGGGCGAAGGCGTCGTTGCGGTGCAGCGAGGAATCGGTCCCGCCCATCTGGCGGTTCACCACGAACAGGCAGTCCGAGCCGGTCGGCAACCCGAAGAAGGCCTGCTTGCGGCGCAGGGCGCGACGCCACAGGTAGGTCCGGGAGAACCAGCCGAACCCACCGCTGATCGCGGTCGCCATCACCCCGAGCACGATGTTGCGCATGTCGTCGTTCATGCGGCGGATGGTAGTCGCCGGGTGACCTTCCTGACGCGGGGGGCGCCGTGAAGTTAGGCTGCCGCAGCCGGACCTGACCGGCCGTCGACTGGAGGAACCGGATGCGCATTCCCGCCGCCCGTCAGTTAGCCCTCGTCGCCCTCGCCGGTGCCCTCGTCTCCACGGGCGCCGCCGCGCCGCCGGGGCAGGCCCCCGCCCCGCCCAAGGTGCCCGTCGCCGCCGGCTACGGAGGCGCCGTGGCCAGCGTCGACGCCGACGCCTCCGCCGTGGGCATCGCGGTGCTGCGCGCCGGCGGCAACGCCGTGGACGCGGCCGTCGCGGTCGCCGCCGCCCTCGGGGTCACCGAGCCCTACTCCGCCGGGATCGGCGGGGGCGGCTACTTCGTGTACTACGACGCGAAGACCCGGCGCGTGCAGACCATCGACGGCCGCGAGACCGCCCCCGCGAGCGCGACCGCCGGCCTGTTCCAGGAGAACGGCGTCCCCATCCCCTTCGAGCAGGGCCAGACCAGCGGCCGCTCCGTCGGCGTCCCCGGCACCCCTGCCACCTGGAAGAGCGCCCTCGACACCTGGGGCACGCGCTCGCTGGGCCAACTCCTGCGCCCCGCCGAGAAGCTGGCCCGCGACGGCTTCACGGTCGACCCCACCTTCCGGGCCCAGACCCAGCTGAACCAGGACCGCTTCAAGGACTTCCCCGCCACCGCGAAGCTCTTCCTGCCCGGCGGGCAGCTCCCCGTGGTCGGCTCCACCTTCAAGAACCCCGACCTCGCCGCGACCTACGCCGAGCTGGCCCGCAAGGGCACGGGCGCCGTCTACCGGGGGCCCCTCGCCGAGGACATCGTCCGGGCCGTGCGCAAGCCCCCCGTGGACCCGGCCGCGACCCGCGTCGTCCGCTCCGGCGACCTGACCGCCGCCGACCTGCGCGCGTACGGCGTCAAGCGGCAGGCCCCCACCCGGGTGGGCTACCGGGGCCTGGACGTGTACAGCATGGCCCCCTCCTCCTCCGGCGGCACGACGGTGGGGGAGGCGCTGAACATCCTGGAGCGAACCGACCTGTCGAAGCTGACCGAGGCCCAGTACCTGCACCGCTACATCGAGGCCTCGCGGATCTCCTTCGCCGACCGGGGCCGTTGGGTCGCCGACCCGGCCGCCGAGTCCGTCCCGACCCGGGAGCTGCTCTCCCAGTCGTACGCGGACACGCGGGCCTGCCTGATCACGCCGGACCGGGCCCTGACCAGCCCGCTGGCCCCCGGAGACCCCAGGAACCCCGCGCCCTGCGCCACCACCGGGCAGGCCGCGCCGACCACCTACGAGGGCGAGAACACCACGCACCTGACGGTCGCCGACCGCTGGGGCAACGTGGTCTCCTACACCCTGACCATCGAGTCCACGGGCGGCAGCGCCATCACCG
This sequence comes from Streptomyces sp. NPDC088097, assembly GCF_044741845.1. Classification (NCBI taxonomy): domain Bacteria; kingdom Bacillati; phylum Actinomycetota; class Actinomycetes; order Kitasatosporales; family Streptomycetaceae; genus Streptomyces; species Streptomyces sp. NPDC088097. The sequence continues at coordinate 252,595 of NZ_JBIUTJ010000004.1, read as the reverse complement.
TCCCGGGTCGGGGCTTCCTGCTCAACAACGAGCTGACCGACTTCTCCTTCGCCCCGGCCGCCCCCGGGGTCCCGGATCCGAACCTGCCCGGACCGGGCAAGCGACCGCGCTCCTCGATGTCCCCGACCATCGTCCTGGAGGACGGCCGCCCGCTCCTCGCCGTCGGCTCCCCGGGCGGCGCGACCATCATCACCACCGTCCTGCAGACCCTGACCGGTCACCTGGACCGGGGGCTGCCGCTGGTCGACGCCATCGCGGCCCCGCGCGCGAGCCAGCGCAACCAGACCACCACCGAGCTGGAACCGGGCCTGTGGAACAGCCCGGTCCGCGGCGAACTGGAGGCGCTGGGCCACGGTTTCCGGCAGAACCCGGAGATCGGCGCCGCGACCGGGGTCCAGCGGCTCCCGGACGGCCGCTGGCTGGCGGCGGCCGAACCCACCCGCCGGGGCGGAGGCTCGGCCCAGGTGGTCCGCCCCGCGGGCAGGCCGTAGGTCGTCGGCGGGCCGTGGCGCCCCGTCGGGCCATCGGCCGGCCGGAACGCCGGGCGGCAGGACCTCCGAGACCTCGGGCGGCGGGACCTACAGCGCGGTCAGGACGCGCGGGCCGTTCGCGGTGATCGCCACCGTGTGTTCGGCGTGGGCGGCGCGGGAGCCGTCCACCGTGCGCAGGGTCCAGCCGTCCGGGTCGCAGGTGTAGTCGTCCGTGCCGCCCGCGACCAGCATCGGCTCGATCGCGAGGACCATGCCGGGGCGCAGCTTCATGCCGCGCCCCGGCGGGCCCTCGTTGGGGACGCCCGGGTCCTCGTGCATGCTCCGGCCGATGCCGTGGCCGCCGAAACCGTCCGGGATGCCGTAGCCGGCCGCGCGGCACACCGTGCCGACGGCGTGCGCGATGTCGCCGATCCGGTTGCCGGGGACGGCGGCGGCGATGCCCGCCGCGAGGGCCTCCTCGGCGGTCCGGATCAGCCGCAGGTCGGCGGGGCGGGCTTGGCCGACCGTGAAGCTGACGGCGGAGTCGCCGACCCAACCGCCCAGTTCCGCCCCGCAGTCGATGCTGACCAGGTCGCCGTCGCGCAGCAGGTAGTCGTCCGGGATGCCGTGCACGATGGCGTCGTTGACCGAGGCGCACACCACCGCCGGGAAGGGGACCGGCGCGAACTGCGGCCGGTACCCCAGGAAGGGAGAGGTCGCCCCGGCCTCCCGCAGCACCGCGCGCGCCGTGCCGTCCAGCTCCCGCAGGGAGACGCCCACCCGGGCGTGTTCCCGTACGGCCGCCAACGCCTGCGCGACCACCCGGCCGGCGAGGCGCATCTTCTCGATGGATTCATCTGTCTTGATCTTCACCATGCCAATAACTATACCGGTATAACTTTACCGGGATACTAATTGGGGTCCGGGGTAGGATGGGGCCATGGTCCGAACCCCCCTGACTCCCGAAGAGCGCGAGCGCGGCGAACGCCTCGGCGCACTGCTGCGCCAAGCCCGCGGCGCCCGCAGCATGGTCGAGGTCGCGGCCGGCGCCGGGCTCTCCGCCGAGACCCTCCGCAAGATCGAGACGGGCCGGGCACCCACCCCCGCCTTCTTCACCGTCGCCGCCCTCGCCCAGGCGCTCGGCCTCTCCCTGGACGACGTGCTGCGCCGCTGCGCCCTCGTCCCCGTCTGACCCGGGCACCGGCGCCCTTCCGTATACCCGTCATGTCCGTCGCCCGGTGGAGCGGACCCGGCCGGCCGGGCCCTTCGGCCCCTTCCTGGCCCGGGCAGGCCCTGACCCACGGCGCACCGGGCGACTTCGACGGCACGCCCTAAGGTCGGGCCATGACACTCGAAGATCTGGGCCGGGCCCGGTACGTGAACCTCACGACCTTCCGGAAGGACGGCACGCCCGTGGCCACCCCCGTCTGGGCGGTGGCCGACGGCGGTGAGCTGTACGTATGGACGCGCAGCGACTCCTGGAAGGTCAAGCGCATCCGCAACGACGCCCGCGTCACCGTGGCCCCCTGCGACATGCGCGGGCGCCCGGTGGAGGGGGCGGTCGCCATCGAGGGGCGGGCGCGCCTGCTCGACGGGGAGGGGCTGGCCCGGGTGCGGAAGCTGATGACGCGCAAGTACACCTGGCAGTTCTGGATGCTGGACGTGCCCGCCACGTTGGCCCGCCGGGGGAAGCGCCCGCACACCGGGATCGCCGTCAAGCTTTGAGACTCCCGTAGCCCGCCCGTAACACGGGTGCGGTGCAATGCGGGGATGGAGACGCCGACTACGCTGGTGATCGGGCAACTCGCCGAGTACGTACGGGAATTGACGCGCAGGCTGGATCCCTCGGCGGGCTGGTACGGGGAGTTCCTGCGGCGGGACCCCGAGGGCATGCGGGCCTGCGCCGACGGGGTCGCGATGCCCCCCTGGGACGTGCTGGAGTCCCTGCTCGGGGACCTCCCGGGGGAGCCCGACGCCGTGGCCCGGGAGAGCGCCTACGCCGCCGGGCTGCGCGCCGCCGCCGTCGCCGTCTGGGACACCCTGCCCGGCGGCGCGGGGGAACTGCGCGCGCTGCTCGCCGCCGCCGAGGAGCAACGGGCCGCGACCCGGGAGGCGCTGCGGACCCTGTCCGCCCGGCTCGACCGGACGGAGGACCCGGTGGGGGCCGCCGCCCTGACCCGGGAGCTGGCCTGGAGCCGGGACGACGAGGCGCGCGCCGCCGCGCGGTACGCGGACCTGGTGGCCCGCTCGCAGGCACTGGCCGCCCTCACCGTCGGGAGCGCACCCCGGACCCCGGACCCGACGGGCCGACCGCACGGGGAGCCGGCCGCGGGGCCTTACGGGGAGCCCGCCCCCGGGCCGTACACGGACCCCGCCCCCGGGCCGTGGCCGCTCGCGGACGCCTCCGCGGGGCCCGGGCGCTCCGAGCCCGGGCCCGCCTCCGAGGGCGCCCCGCCCCCGCAGGCACCGCCCGCCCCGCAGTCGCCGGCGGAGCCCCTGCCCGCCGTGCCCCGCCAGCGCGAGGGGCGGTGGCTGCGCGGAGCCCGCCGCACCGGTGGGGCCCGGTACGCGGGAGCCCCCGCGGCCGAAGCCCCGATCCCCGCACCGGCGCCGGCGCTCCCGGCCCCGCGCGGGGCCCGCTTCGGCCACCTCGACCCCGGACCGGCCGCCGAGGTCGCGCCGGCCCCCGCCCCGGCCGAGGTCGCCCCCGCCGAGCCGCCCGCCCCGGCCCGCCCCGACCTCGTCGGCCACCTGCTCGCGCTGCGGGCCCAGGGCCGCACCGGCGAGGCCCACGTCCTGCTGTGCGAGGCCGCCGCCGGGCCCGCCTCGCGGTTGCCCGGCCTCGCCGTCGAACTGGGCCGCGCCGGGCTCGCCGCCGACTGGGCCACCCTGTTGTGGGAGGCGGCCTCCCTCCCGCCCGGCGGGCTCGCCGCGGCCGCCGCCGCGCTCGGGGACGCGGGCCGGGACGCCGACTGCGAGCGGCTGCTGCGCCAGGGCGTGGCCCGCCCCGCCGCGGAGGTCGCCGAGGCCGCCCTCGTGCTGGGCGGCGCCGGTCGGGACCACGAGGCCCTGCTCCTGCTCGGCGCGTTCGTCGGGCTGCGCACCGCCGAGGAGGCCGCCGCGCTGGCCCGCCACGAGCCGCAGTGGTTCGCCCCCCGGCTGCTGCACGCGGCCCGTTCCCTGCCCGGTACCCGCTACCGGGACCTGACCCACGCCCTGCGCGTCGCCGGCCTCCCGGTCGATGCCTGATCCGCCCGTCTGTTGATCGGAAACGATCGCGTGGAGACGTAACTTGATCGACTACTCCAACCGCGCATGGTGGTCTTGCCCCGGGCTGTGACGAGGCCTACCTTCGACTCCCTACGGACACCGTCTACGTGCGTAGAACTCGGCGTTCCCGTCGCGAGGAGCAGCTCATGGCCCAAGTCGTCCGCGCCGCACTCGTCCAGGCCACCTGGACCGGAGACACCGAGTCGATGATCGCGAAGCACGAGGAGCACGCCCGTCGGGCTGCCGCCCAGGGTGCGAAGATCATCGGCTTCCAGGAGGTCTTCAACGCCCCCTACTTCTGTCAGGTCCAGGAGCCCGAGCACTACCGCTGGGCCGAGGCCGTCCCCGACGGCCCCACGGTCAGCCGGATGCGGGAGCTGGCCCGGGAGACCGGCATGGTGATCGTCGTACCGGTCTTCGAGCTGGAGTCCGAGGGTTTCTACTACAACACCGCCGCCGTCATCGACGCCGACGGGAGCTACCTGGGCAAGTACCGCAAGCACCACATCCCCCAGGTCAAGGGCTTCTGGGAGAAGTACTACTTCCGCCCGGGCAACCTCGGCTGGCCGGTCTTCGACACCGCCGTCGGCAAGGTCGGCGTCAACATCTGCTACGACCGCCACTTCCCCGAGGGCTGGCGCGCGCTCGGCCTCGCCGGAGCCCAACTGGTCTTCAACCCCTCCGCCACCTCCCGCGGTCTGTCGGCCTACCTGTGGAAGCTGGAACAGCCCGCCTCCGCCGTCGCCAACGAGTACTTCATCGCCGCCATCAACCGCGTCGGCCAAGAGGAGTACGGCGACAACGAGTTCTACGGCACCAGCTACTTCGTGGACCCGCGCGGACAGTTCGTCGGAGAGGTGGCGAGCGACAAGGAGGAGGAACTCCTCGTCCGGGACCTCGACTTCGACCTGATCAAGGAGGTCCGCGACCAGTGGGCCTTCTACCGCGACCGCCGCCCCGACGCCTACGGAGGGCTCGTACAGCCGTGAGCAACCCCATCCCCCTGCACAGCCGCCACACCTCCGTCATGCCCGAATGGCTCGCGCTCTACTACGACCGCCCCATCGAGCTGACCCACGGCGAGGGCCGCCACGTCTGGGACGCCGACGGCAACCGCTACCTCGACTTCTTCGGCGGCATCCTCACCACGATGACCGCCCACGCCCTGCCCGAGGTCACCAAGGCCGTCTCCGAACAGGCCGGGCGGATCATCCACTCCTCCACCCTGTACCTGAACCGGCCGATGGTCGAGCTGGCCGAACGGGTCGCCGCGCTCTCCGGCATCCCCGACGCCCGGGTCTTCTTCACCACCTCCGGTACCGAGGCCAACGACACCGCCCTGCTGCTCGCGACCACGTACCGCCGCTCCAACCAGATCCTGGCGATGCGCAACAGCTACCACGGCCGGTCCTTCTCGACCGTCTCCATCACCGGCAACCGGGGCTGGTCCCCGACCAGCCTCTCCCCGCTCCAGACGTACTACGTGCACGGCGCCGTCCGCACCCGCGGCCCCTTCGCCGCCCTGCCCGACGCCGAGTTCACCGCGGCGGCCGTCGCCGACCTCGAAGACGTGCTGGGGCAGGCGCGCGGGGGAGTGGCCGCGCTCATCGCCGAGCCGATCCAGGGCGTGGGCGGCTTCACCGCCCCGCCCGACGGGCTCTACGGGGCCTTCCGCGAGGTCCTCGACCGGCACGGGATCCTGTGGATCAGCGACGAGGTGCAGACCGGCTGGGGCCGTACCGGCGAGCACTTCTGGGGCTGGCAGGCCCACGCGCAGAACGGGCCGCCGGACATCATCACCTTCGCCAAGGGCATCGGGAACGGCATGTCGATCGGCGGGGTCGTGGCCCGCGCCGAGGTGATGAACTGCCTCGACACCAACTCCATCTCCACCTTCGGCGGCTCCCCGGTCACCATGGCGGCCGGCGTCGCGAACCTCTCGTACCTCCTGGAGCACGACCTCCAGGGCAACGCCCGCCGCGTCGGCGGACTGCTCCTGGAACGCCTGCGGGCCGTCTCGGCCGCGGTGCCCGCCGTACGGGAGGTGCGCGGCCGGGGCCTGATGGCCGCACTGGAGCTGACGAAGCCCGGCACCGACCGCGCCGACCCGGAGGCGGCCGCCGCCGTCCTGGAGGCCGCCCGCGCCGGAGGCCTGCTGCTCGGCAAGGGCGGCGGCCACGACACGAGCGTGCTGCGGATCGCCCCGCCGCTCTCCCTCACCGTCGCCGAGGCGGAAGAGGGCGCCGAGATCCTCGAACAAGCGCTCCGCACCATCCAGTAGACAGCCCCCGGGAGGAGAGTTCCATGAGCAACCGCACCCTGATCCGCGGCGGCCTCGTCATCACGGCCGCCGACGAGCTCCACGCCGACGTCCTGATCGAGGACGGGCGGGTGGCGGCGCTCGCCGCCACCGGCTCCGGCGCCGCCGCCGCGTGGACGGCCGACCACGTCGTCGACGCCGGCGGGAAGTACGTCATCCCGGGCGGGGTCGACGCCCACACCCACATGGAACTCCCCTTCGGCGGGACCGCCGCCTCCGACACCTTCGAGACCGGCACCCGCGCGGCCGCCTGGGGCGGCACCACCACCATCGTCGACTTCGCCGTGCAGACCCCGGGCCACTCCCTGCGCGAGGGGCTCGACACCTGGTACGCCAAGGCCGACGGCAACTGCGCGATCGACTACGGCTTCCACATGATCCTCTCGGACGTCAACGAGGGGACCCTGAAGGAGATGGACCTCCTCGTCGGCGAGGGCGTCACCTCCTTCAAGCTGTTCATGGCCTACCCCGGCGTCTTCTACAGCGACGACGGGCAGATCCTGCGCGCGATGCAACGCGGCGCCGCCAACGGCGGGCTGATCATGATGCACGCCGAAAACGGCATCGCCATCGACGTCCTCGTCGAACAGGCCCTCGCGCGCGGCGAGACCGACCCCCGCCACCACGGCGAGGTCCGCAAGGTGCTCCTCGAAGCCGAGGCCACCCACCGGGCCATCCAGCTCGCGCGGGTCGCCGGCTCCCCGCTCTACGTGGTGCACGTCTCGGCGGAGGAGGCGCTCGCGGAACTGGCGCTCGCCCGGGACAAGGGCCTGCCGGTCTTCGGCGAGACCTGCCCGCAGTACCTGTTCCTGTCCACCGACAACCTGGAGGAGCCCGACTTCCAGGGCGCCAAGTACGTGTGCTCCACCCCGCTGCGTCCCCGCGAGCACCAGGCGGCGCTGTGGCGGGGGCTGCGCACGAACGACCTCCAGGTGGTCTCCACCGACCACTGCCCGTTCTGCTTCCGGGGCCAGAAGGAGCTGGGCCGCGGAGACTTCTCGAAGATCCCCAACGGGCTGCCGGGGGTGGAGAACCGCATGGACCTCCTCCACCAGGCCGTCCTGGACGGACACATCAGCCGCCGCCGCTGGATCGAGATCGCCTGCGCGACCCCGGCCCGGATGTTCGGCCTCTACCCGCGCAAGGGCACCATCGCGCCGGGCGCCGACGCCGACATCGTCCTCTACGATCCGCACGCCGAGCAGGTCATCTCCGCCGAGACCCACCACATGAACGTGGACTACTCGGCGTACGAGGGCAGGCGGATCACCGGACGCGTCGACACCGTGCTCTCGCGCGGCGAACTCGTCATCGACCACCGGGAGTACACCGGGCGGGCCGGCCACGGGACCTTCGTCCACCGCTCCACCTGCCAGTACCTGTAAGGAGAGTCCCCGCATGGACTTCGGCCTCGTCCTCCAGACCGACCCACCCGCCTCGCAGGTCGTCAGCCTCATGAAGCGGGCCGAGCGCAACGGCTTCCGCTACGGCTGGACGTTCGACTCGGCGGTCCTCTGGCAGGAACCGTTCGTCATCTACAGCCAGATCCTGGCGAACACGCAGCGCCTGCACGTCGGCCCGATGGTCACCAACCCGGGTACCCGCACCTGGGAGGTGACCGCCTCCACCTTCGCCACCCTCAACGACATGTACGGCAACCGCACCGTCTGCGGGATCGGCCGCGGGGACTCGGCGATGCGGGTCGCCGGCCGCGCGCCCAACACCCTCGCCCGGCTCGGCGCGGCCATCGACGTCATCCGCGACCTCGCCGAGGGCCGGGAGGCGCAGGTGGACGGCAACCCGATCCGGATCCCCTGGATCAAGGACGGGAAGCTGCCCGTCTGGATGGCGGCGTACGGGCCCAAGGCCCTGGCGCTGGCCGGGGAGAAGGCCGACGGGTTCATCCTCCAACTCGCCGACCCCTACCTCACGGAGTGGATGATCAGGGCGGTCCGGGACGCCGCCGCGGCGGCCGGTCGGGATCCGGACTCGATCACCATCTGCGTGGCCGCCCCCGCCTACGTGGGCGACGACCTCGACCACGCCCGCGACCAGTGCCGCTGGTTCGGCGGCATGGTCGGCAACCACGTCGCCGACCTGGTCTCCCGCTACGGGGAACACTCCTCGATGGTCCCCGAGGAACTCACCGAGTACGTCAAGTCCCGCCAGGGCTACGACTACAGCCACCACGGCCGCGCCGGGAACCCGTCGGCTGACTTCGTCCCCGACGAGATCGTCGACCGGTTCTGCCTGCTGGGCCGGGTCGAGGCCCACATCGAGAAACTGCGGGCCCTGCAAGCCCTGGGCGTCGACCAGTTCGCCCTGTACGCCATGCACGACGCCCGGGAATCCACCATCGACGCGTACGGCTCCGGGATCATCCCGGCCCTCGGCTGACGGGACCTGACGGGACGGGCCCGCGGCTCGCCGCCCCGGCGGGGTGCAGCAGGTCCGTGAGGCTGGAGGCGAGTTCGTCGAGGAACGCCTCCCGGACGCGGGCCGGGTCGCACTCCAGCCACACGCTCCAGGAGCCGTCGGCGGCCGGCCAGATCTGGACGAGCAGCGGCAGGGAGGCGGCGGGCGGCGGGACGTCGCGGCGGACGACCTCATGGCCGGGCAGGCGCAGGTCCGCGGCGGGCGCGTTCTGGTAGATCACGGCGGCCTGGAAGACCGGGGGCAGCCGGGGGTCGTCGGGACGGGGTGCGACGGCCGCCAGGTCGGACAGCGGCAGCGGCGCCAGGCCGACGCCCGCCAGCCAGTCCCGGCGGGCCGCCGCCGCCAGTTCCGCCGGCCCGTCGCAGGAACCGAAGTCGAGCACCAGGGGGATGGGGCGTACGAAGTAGCCGACCACGTCACCGCCGACGCGCTCCCGGCCGGCGTGGTAGGTGGCCAGGGCGAAGCGATCGGTGCCGGTGGCCCGGTGCAGCGCGGTGCCGTACCAGGCGAGCGCCGAGAAGTGCGCTGACCGGTGCGTGCGCGCGCACAGCGCGCCGACCTCCGCGGCATCGAGCGCCAGCCTGCGCTGCGCGAACCGGGCGCCGCCCGGTGTGCCCGCCGGCAGGGCCAGCGGGCGGGCCGGCGCAAGTGCGTGCTGCCAGTGCCCGCGGGCCCGGGCCACCGCCGCCTCGTCCCGCGGCGCGGACCGGGGCGCGCGGACGGGGTCCACGGCGCCGGGTTCCGCGGGGCCGGCCGCTTCGTCCGCCCGGCCGTACGCCGCGGCGAGGTCGGTGAGGAAGACGCGTTCCGACCAGCCGTCGTAGGCGATGTGATGGAGCACCAGGGTGAGCACCGAGCCGGTGTCGCAGGGCGTCACGAAGCAGCGCAACGGCGGGTCGGCGGCCAGGTCGAACGGCTTCAGCCAGGCGTCCGGCAGGGCGCCGGCGAGGCCGGCGTCGCGCGCGGTCTCCTCGACGGGGATCACCGCGCCGGGCAGTTCGTGGGCCACGACCGACGGGCCGTCGAGGCGGAAGACGGTACGCAGCGCGGGGTGGCGGTCGGCGACGGCCGCGAGGGCGGTGCGCAGTCTCGCGGTGTCCAGGGCCGGGGCGACGGCGAAGGAGAGCACCAGCAGATGGGCGGGGTCGCCGGGCGCGAGCTGCTCCTGGAGCCACAAGTCCTGCCGGCTGTCGACCACTTCCTGCTGTCCGGGCGCGGTCCGGTCGTCCGCCCCCTCCCCGTCGCCGGGCTGTCCGCCGGCCGCTTCGTCGAGAGGCTCGGCGCCCGCGGCGATGGCCCGGGGGGTGCGGCCCTCGTGCACCGTGTCCAGGGCGATCCGCACGCCGTGATGGAGTTCCAGCCGGTGGGTGAGCTGCATGGCGAACAGCGAGTCGCCGACACCCGTCTGGAACAGGTCCTCGTCGGGTCCCACGGAGCGGCCCGCCAGCGCGCCGGCCGACGTGAGCACCGCCTCCAGTACGGGGGTGTGCGCGGCGCCGTCCTGGTCCGGCTCGCCGGAGCGGGGGCCGGCCGGGTCCGGGGCGGGGCGCTCGGCCAGGGCCCGGAGGTCGACCTTGCCGCTCGCGGTCAGCGGAAAGGCGTCGAGCAGCGTCAGCTGCCGGGGGCGCAGGTAGGGCGGCAGTCCGGCGTGGCAGCTCGCCCGCAGGTCGTCGGCGGTGCGGCCGTCGGCCGGGGCGAGGCAGTGCGCCGCGAGTCCGCCGGCGGCGCCGCCCGGGTCGCGCAGGACGGTGACGACGGCCCGCGGTACACCGGCGTGCTCCAGGAACCGCTCCAGTTCGGCGGGCTCCACGCGCTGTCCGCGGATCTTGACCTGGCGGTCCTGGCGGCCCGCGTAGAGCAGCAGCCCGTCGGGGTGCAGGCTGCCGAGGTCGCCGGAGCGGTACACGCGCTCGCCGCCGGGCAGCGTGACGAATTTCCGTGCCGTCAGCTCCTCCTCGCCCAGGTAGCCGAGGGCGAGGCCGGAACCGCCGATGCAGATCTCCCCGGTGGTGCCCGGCGGGCAGGGGCGGTCCTGGGCGTCGACGACGTGGACCGACGTGCCGGGCAGCGCGGTGCCCAGCGGGATCTGTCCGTAGCGTGCGGCGTCGCCGTCCTCGATCACCCGGGTCGTGGCGAACACCGTGGTCTCGACCGGCCCGTAGCCGTTGACGAGGCGGATGCCGGGGTGCGCGGCGCGGAAGCCGGCCACGTGTCCCGGCGAGAGGCGCTCGCCGCCGGTGAGGACCTGGCGCAGGCCGGTGAAGCAGCCGGGGTCGTCGTCGACGAAGGTGTTGAAGAGCGCCGCGGTGAGCCACAGGGTGTCCAGGCCCGCCCCGGCGGCGTACTCGCGCACGAGCGCGGGGGAGAGGTGCTTCCCCTCGCCCAGCAGCAGGGAGGTGCCGCCGTTCATGAGCACCGACCACAGCTCGATCATCATGGCGTCCCAGCACACCGGGGCGGCCTGCAGGACGGTGCGGCCCGGTCCGAAGTCGGCGTAGTCCACGCCGACGAACCGGCTCGCCACCGCGCGGTGCGGGGAGAGGGAGCCCTTGGGCTCGCCGGACGTGCCGGAGGTGAACATCAGGGCGCAGCCGTCGCCGGGCGCGGCCGTCGGCAGCGGGCCGCTGCCGGGCGGCCCCTGGAGGCGCAGCCGGTGGCGGCCCGGCGCGGGCTCCAGCGCGAAGCCGTCGTCCGGACCGCCGTCGGTCAGGACATGGGCGTCGGCCTTGCCGATCAGCTGCCGTACCCGGGCCTCGGGCCAGTTCGGGTCCATGGCCGCGTAGATGCCGCCGGCCTTCAGGACGGCCAGCAGGGCGACGACGAAGGCCGGGGTGCGGCGCATGCGGACGGCCACGTACCGGCCGGGGCGCAGGCCCTGGGCCGCCAGCCGGCGGGCGAGCGCGGTGGACCGCTTGTCGAGTGCCCGATAGGTGAGCGGTGGTGCGTCCCGGGCGAGGACGGCCACGGCGTCGGGGCGGGCGGCGGCCTGTATCGCCACCAGGTGGTGCACCGTGACGTCGTGCCGTGCGTACGCGGGCGCGGACATGGGGGCGGACATGGAGGCTCCTCAGGCGGGGGACGGAAGGGCGGTGGCGAGGGCCGGGGAGCCGGCGCCGCCGTCGCGGGGGGCGGCCGCGGGGGCCGTGAGGCGTACGGGGAGGGCGGCGAGACCGCCCACGGTGTACGAGGCGAGCCGCCGCGGTTCGCCGGCCAGGGCGATGTCGCCGGTGCCGGCGACCAGTTCTTCCAGGAGTACCCGCAGGACCAGCCGGGCGAGGGCCGCGCCCAGGCAGAAGTGCACGCCGCCGCCGAAGGTGAGGTGCCGGTTGGGGGTGCGGTCGAGGCGGAAGACGTCGGCGTCGCCGAAGATCGACTCGTCGCGGTTGAGCGAGGGGATCCACACGGTGACCGGGTCGCCGGCCGCGATGCGCTGCCCGGCCAGGACGGTGTCCTGGACCGCGGTGCGCAGCAGGTGGGTGGCGGGCGGGGACCAGCGCAGGATCTCGTCGACGGCCTGCGCCGGATCCACCCGGCCCGTCTTCAGCGCGGCCCACTGGCCGGGGTGTTCGAGCAGGGCGAGCATGCCGCCGGCGGCCGCGGCGCGGGTCGTGTCGCCCACGGCGACGATGACGTTGTCGCAGGTGAGGAGGGCTTCCTCGTCGGTGAGGCCGACGCCGTCCGCCTGGGCGGTGACCAGCGCGGACATGAGGTCGTCGCCGGGGTCCGCGCGCCGGGACGTCATGATCCGGCTGTAGTAGTCGAGGAGTTCCAGGTGCGCGATCCGGGCGTCGAGTCCGCCGTCGTCCTGGTCGCGGGAGGAGATCCGCGCGGTGGCGGCGGCGATCATGCCGACGTCCTCGACGGGCACGCCGAGCAGGTCGGCCGCGAGGGCGAGCGGGATGCGTGCGGCGACGTCCACCGCGAAGTCGCAGTGCCCGGCGGCCACCGCTGCGGCCACGAGCGGCCGTACGATCTCTCGCGCCTTGTCCTCCAGGCGGCCCAGCGAACGAGGTGTGAAGAGCCGGGCCACCGCGCGGCGCAGCACCGAGTGGTGGGGCGGGTCGGTGAGGGCGAGCATCTTTCCGGCGCCCGGGTAGGGCTGTGTCAGGTCGCGGCGCAGCATGGTGCCCTGCTCGGAGCTGAAGACCTGCCACTCCTGGAGCACCCGCAGTCCGGGTTCGTAGCCGGTCACCGCCCAGAAGCCGGACGCGTCGGACGGCTGGTGCCACTGGACGGGCTGTTCGCGGCGCATGGCCCGCCAGAGCGGGTGGGGGTCGCCCGTCGAGTAGAGCAGGGGGTCGGTCAGCGTGAGGGTCTCTGGCAGCACGGCGGTGTCCTCAGTCGTCAGTCGTCAGCTGGGGCGAGCGGCGGGGCGGACGCGGCGCTGGCCGAATCCGTGTTCCAGGCGTTCCTGCGGGGGCCGGGCGGGGCGTCCGGTGCCGACGGCGCGGACCAGTACCCGCTTGAGCCAGCGGTCGGTGCCGTCGTAGCGCGGCGGGAAGGGCGAACGGCCGTGCACCATCACGTCGTTGTCGATCAGCAGCAGATCGCCTGGGGCCAGGCCGACCTCGACGGCGTGCCGCTCGAAGGCCGGCTCCAGCCGCGCGTACGCCCGGGTGAACTCCGGGTCCGGGGTGAGGAACCGGGTGTAGGAGGGGTCGTAGCGCACGCAGCGGGCGTCCTCGGTGCCCCATACGGTGCGGATGCCGCGGGCGTGGTCGGCTTCGCGGGGGTCGGGCGCATAGCTGTCGTCGGGGTCGATGACCAGCTGGGGGCGGCCGAGGCGGGCGGCGTCCGCGCCGCTCAGGCCGATGTCGCGGATGCTGGCCAGGCGGGTTCCGATGCGGTCGGGATTGCGCAGGCAGACCAGGAGCAGGAAGTCGGCGCGTTCGGAGTGGAAGCCGTCCTCGGTGTGCCAGGCCAGCGCGGCCGTGCTGCTCGCGCCGACCTGCGCGGTCTCCTGGCCGGGGCTGGGCAGGATGTTGTGGACCAGGCGGCCGTCTTGCTGGTCGGTCCAGCCGAAGACCTCTCCGAGCAGGCCGCCGATCAGGGCGAGTCCGAGGTCGTAGGGCGCGTCGGCCGGGCCGGTCGGCTCGGACCAGTGGGTGCGGGTGGGGCCGGGTTCGCCCAGGCCGGCGAAGAGGCCGCGCAGCACCCGGTGGCCGGGCCAGCCGGCGGGCGCCCCGATCAGCGAGGTCAGCCGGCCCGCCACCTCGTGCGGCAGCCGGTGCCGCGGGTCGGTGACGACGCTGTGTGCGGTGGCGCCGGCGAACGCGAGGCGGTGCACGGCGTCGCCGAACGCGCGTCGTGTGACGGTCGATGGCAGGCGGACCGCGGTGGCGCCGGGGGCGGCAGGGGCGGCGCCGGGCAGGGCGGGACGAAAGGCGATGCCGGTCATGCTGCTTCTCTCTTCTCTCTTCCGGTGCCCGCGGGCTGGGTGCGGGGCGGGCGTGGGAGGGCCGGCGAGGGAGGGTCGGCGCGGGCGAGTCAGCGGTGCGAGGAGAATCCGGATGCCTTGAGCAGGGCCGCGCGGTCCGCCTTGCCGGTCGCGGAGACGGGGATGTGGGCGACCGGCACGAAGTGGTCCGGAAGCATGTAGGAAGGCAGCAGCCGGGACGCGGTGGCGCGGGGATCGGTCCGGCCGGCGACCTCCGCGCCGGCGGAACCGGTACCGGGGGACTCCGTACCGGTGGCCTCCGTACGGGTGGTGGCGTCGGCGGGCGCGGGGACGTAGAACGCGGCGAGTTCGGGGCCGTGGGGGCCGGCGACCGCGACGACGACGGCTTCGAGGATCTGCTCGGGGCACCGGCCCAGCGCGGCCTGGACCTCGGCCAGCTCGATGCGGTAGCCGTTCACCTTGACCTGGTCGTCGACGCGCCCCAGGAACCGGAGGTTGCCGTCCGGCAGCAGCCGGGCCCGGTCGCCGGTGCGGTACATGCGGCCGTCGCCGGGCGGGGCGGGCGCGGTCAGGAACGGGTCAGGCAGGAACTTGACCGCGGTCAGCCCCGGAGCGCCCTCGTAGCCGGCGGCCACGCAGGCTCCGCCGATGTACAGGTCGCCGCTCTCGCCGGTGGCGCAGACCCGCAGGGCGTCGTCGAGGACGTAGTAGCGCGCGCCGGGCATCGGGATGCCGTAGGGGATGCTCGGCCAGGAGGGGTCGACGGTGTCCACCGGGAAGTGGTTCGACCACACGGTGCACTCCGTCGCCCCGCCGAGGGCGACCACCTGGACGCCGGGGAACGCGTCGCGCAGCCGTCCGGGCATCGACAGCGGCACCCAGTCGCCGCTGAGGAAGACGAGGCGCAGCGTGTCGCGCCCGTGGGGCTCGTCGAGTTCGAGGAAGGACAGGGGTACGGACATCGCGGCCGGCGCGGAATCCCAGAACGTGATGGGCTCGTTCTGCAGGATCTCGGTGAGCCGGTCTGGGTCGGTGGCGTCGGCGTCCGCGACGAGCCGGATCGAGCCGCCCGCCGCGAGAACGCCGAAGACGTCGTACACCGACAGGTCGAAGCAGAACGAGGTGACCATGAGGAGCCGGTCGTCGGGGGTCACCCGGTAGGCGTCGTTCACCCAGTGGATGAGCCCGACGACGCTGCGGTGGCTGACGGCGACCGCCTTGGGGGTGCCGGTGGAGCCGGAAGTGAAGATCGCGTAGGCGAGGGACGCCGGGTCCACCGCCGCCGGGGGCGCTTCGGGCGAGCAGCGGGCGATGTGGTGTCCGGTGGTCACGGTCAGCGCCGGCCCGGTCCGTGCGGTGCGGCGGAGGTCGACGCGCAGCACCACGTCGTAGCGGTCGGCGAGTTCGTGGGGGAGGCCGGCGCCGTCGCGCGGCAGTACGCGGACCTCGGCGTAGCGCGGGTCCTCGGCGGCGAGCCGGGTGAAGAAGCCGGGGGGTACGCGCAGACCGTCGTGCGCCTCCTGGTCCGGTGCGACGAGGTCGGCGAGGACGATGGTGCCGGCGCCGTCGAACTGGTTGGCGAGCGCGTCGAGTACGTCGCGGAGGTAGTCGGTGCCGGGGAAGAACTGGACGGTGCTGGCCAACACGGCCACGTCGTAGGGGCCCGGGGCCAGGGTGGCGGCCTCGTGGGCGAAGCCGGTGACGATCTCGGCGTGCGGCGCGTGCCGCCGGGCCCGGTCGCGCGCCTTGTCGGCGGCCACCGGGGAGGGGTCGAGGCCGACGTAGCGGGCCGTCTTCGGGGCGAGTTCCCGCAGGATCATCCCGATGCCGCTGCCGACCTCCAGCACGCGTGAGGCGCCGTCCAGGTGGGGGGCGACCAGGCCGGCGACGTGCCGGGTGTAGGCGGTGACCTCGTCGGAGGTGTAACAGGGACCGCCCTCACCGCGGTTGAAGCCGGCGGCGCGCAGTTCGTCCTCGTCGTCGGCGACCCAGTCCCACAGGTCCGCGACCGTCTCCCCGGAGAACTCGCCCTGCCACGGACGCTCTTCGGACGCGTCGACGCACACCAGATGCGCGAGCTCGGGCAGCGACCAACAGATCTCCGCCGCCACGCGGTAGTTGGCCCGGTCCACGATCAGGCAGCCGACCCGCAGGGCGGACAACATCGCCGCGAGCCGCGCCGCCGGCCAGCGGGGATCCAGCGGCACGTAGGCGGCGCCCGCGCGCACCACGCCGAGCAGCGCGGCCACGGTGTGCGGGGCGTGATCGCCGAGCACGGCGATGTAGCCGCCGGTGGCGGCGCCCCGCTCGTGCAGGTGCCGGGCGATCCGGCCCGACCAGGTGTGCAGTTCACCGTGGGTGAGCGCGCCCTGGTCGGTCACCAGGGCCGGGCGGTCGCTCCAGCGGTGCGCGGCCTCCGCCACGAGCTCGTGGAGAAGCGCATCGGCACGGAAAGTACCGGGTGTTCCATTCCCCATCCCCTCGGGTGCGGAGGGGTTCAGCGAAGAACGCGTCAACGGGTGCACGACAACTCCCATTCGGCGGGCGGCAACCAGTCATTGCTAACACCGCCGCGGCCGTATCGGCTATCCGTCAAATACTGCAAGGTTCGAGACCGCTTTTTCGTCTGCGTACACAGTGCTGGTCACAGGGGGTTGTGAAGCGCTGCTTCACACCTATTGCGGGGAGTGAAGAATTTTGGGTATTCACGGCGGCCCGGCCCGCCGTGACGATGGCGCCATGAGTGAATTCCCGGTCGTAGCCAAGGGCGAGGAACAGGAACACGTCGGCGCGAAGGGGGGCAGTGCCCCCTTCTGGCATACCGTCACGGCCGGCGGCCGGCGGCTGCGCCTGCGCGTGAAGCGGGATGCGGCGCTGGGCGGACGACCGTATCTGTGGCCTTCGGTCGGCGAATATCCCCTGTACGACGACTTCCTCTATCACGTGATGCTTGAGGACGAACCCCGGAACAAGATTTTCCGGGACGCGATCGAGGCGCGCGCCCCGCACGCCCGTGTCCTGGAAGTCGGCTGCGGCCCGGACCTTTTGTGGTCGCTGTATGCCGCCGAATGCGGCGCCCGGTCCGTGCGCGCCATCGAAAGCATTCCGGACAGTGCCCGGCGCGCCACGGAACTGGCCGCAAAAAAGCCGCAGTTCGACATCGAGGTGCTGTCCGGCGAGGCGACCACGGTCGCCGTGCCCGAACGCGCCGGGGTCTGCGTCGCCGAACTGGTGGGCAGCATCGGCGGCGCCGAGGGCATGGCCGCCGTCCTGGACGACGTGCGCGAGCGGCTGCTGACGCCGGGCGCCGCGGTGATCCCCGCCGTCGTCGGCACGCTCGCCGCCGCCGTCGGCCTCCAGGAGTTGCTGGAGGGGGAGTTCGCGGTGGACGTGGATTTCTCCGACTACGTCGCCGAGGTGCTCGCCTGCGCGGGCGGCCCGTTCGACCTGCGGATGTGCGTGGGCAACGTGGACCGCTCGGCGCTGCGCAGCAGCGAGGGCCTGGTGGAGGATCTGCAGCTGGAGGAGGGTGTCGCGCGCTTCCCGGCCGTCCGGCTCGACATCACCCGGCCCGGCCCGGTCGACGGCCTGCTGCTCTGGCTGACCATGCGCTGCACCCCGGACGGCCCGGTCCTCGACAGCCTGGAGACCGTCACCAATTGGCTCCCCGTCTACGTGCCCTTCGACGCGCCCGAGCCGGTCGAGGCGGCGCCCGGTGACGTGCTCGCGCTGGAGTGCGCCGTACGCCCGGCGGCCGACGGCCTGCACCCCGAGTACACCTTCACCGGCGCCCTGGTACGGGCGGACGGCCGCCGGGTGCCTCTGTCGGCGCACTCCCCGTACGCCGGCGGGCCCTTTCGGGCCAGCCCGCTGCACCGCGCCCTCTTCGCCGAGGAGGCGTAACCGCCGGCCCGCCCGCCCGGCGGCGGCGCCGCACGCGGACGACCCGACCGCACGCGGACGATCCGACCGCACGCGGACCACCCGAGGAACCCCCCACCCCAGCACGCTACGCAGAGAGGCATGCCATGCCCGTTCCTGAATCCCGTGGGCAGCACGGCCCCGTGTCCCCCTCGCTCCGCGCGGCGGTCGGCGGATGAGCGCCCCCGTGACCTCCCTGTGGGGCGGCGAGGCCCAACCCCCCTGCTTCCTGGAGTCCTTGACCCGCTCGGCCGCCCGGCACGGTGCGCGGACCGCCGTCGTCGACGAGGTCCGCGAGGTCGGCTACGACGCGCTGCTGGCGTGGTCCGGGCAGATCGCGGCGCTCCTGCACGACCGGGGCGTGCGCGCCGGGGACCGCGTCGCCGTCACCGGCCCGCGCGGCACCGACGTGGTCGCCGCGACCCTGGCCGTGATCCGGCTCGGCGCCGCCTGCGTGCCGCTGGACGCCTCCTACCCCGAGCGGCGCCTCGCCCACATGCTGGCCGACAGCCGCCCGGCCGTGCTGCTGCACAGCGGAGCCCTGCCCGCCGCCGCGGCCGGCTCCCCGGCCCCGACCGTCGAGATCCCGCCGCCGGCCCCGGAGACCACCCCGCCGGCGGGCGCCGGTCCGGCGCCCCTGGAGTGCGTACCGGACCGCCCGGTGTACGTGATCTACACCTCCGGCTCCACCGGCCGGCCCAAGGGCGTTGCCCTGCCGCACAGGTGCGTGGACAACATGGCCGAGTGGCAGCACACCCACTCCCGGCGCGGTGACCTGCGCACCGCGCAGTTCGCGCCCATGAACTTCGACGTGTGGTTCCAGGAGGTCCTGGGCACCCTCGCCGGAGGCGGCACCCTGGTGACGGTTCCCGAACGGCTGCGGACCGACCCCTTCGACCTCCTCGGCTGGCTGCGCGCACAGCGGATCGAGCGGCTGTTCCTGCCCTGCCTCGCCCTGAACATGCTGGCCGTCGCCGCCGGCATGGAGAAGAGCCTCGACGACCTCGCACTGGCCGAGATCAACATCGCCGGCGAACAACTCGTGTGCTCGGCGCCGGTGCGCGAGCTGTTCACCCGGCTCCCGGACTGCGTCCTGAACAACCACTACGGGCAGAGCGAATCGGCGATGGTCACAGTGCACACCCTCGACGGGCCCGCCGACAGCTGGCCGGTGCACCCGCCCATCGGCCGGCCGCTGCCCGGCTGCGAGCTGCTGATCGCCCCCCTGGACGAGACCGGGCCGACGGACGGCGCACCGCGCGACATCGGTGAACTGCTGGTGGCGGGCCTGCCGATGTCGAGCGGGTACCTCAATCAGCCGGAGCTGAGTGCGGCCCGCTACGTGAGCGTCGAGCGCACCCCGCACGGCCACACCCGCGCCTTCCGCACCGGCGACCTGGTCCGGCTGGAAGAGGGCGCCCTGCGCTTCGTCGGCCGCCTCGACGAGGAGGTCAAGATCCGGGGCAGCCGGGTCAACCTCCTGGAGGTCGAGGCCTGCCTGCGCGAACTGCCGGCCGTCGGCGAAGCGGTCTGCGTGGCGCCCGAGCGCGCCGAAGGCGGCCGCACCCTGCACGCGGCCGTCACCACGGCCCCCGGTGCGACGGCACCCGAACCCGCGGCCCTGACGCGCGCGCTCGCGGACCTGCTGCCCGCCGCGGCGGTGCCATTGACCATCACCGTCCTGCACACGCTGCCGCGCACCCCCAGCGGCAAGACCGACCGGGCCGCCATCGCCCGGCAGACCGGAGGAGACCGATGATCGACACCGCCGTCGCCGTGACAGCCGCGCAGGACATCGAAGCGGCACTGACCGGTCACGCCCGGGTGCGCGAGGCGGCCCTGGTGACCCGCCGCACCGAGGACGGGACACGCTTGGTCGGCTACGTCGTGCCCGATCCGGCCGCGGACACCGAGCGGGCCGGATGGGGTGCCGGCGACGTCCTGGACTCCTGGCAGAACGTCTTCGACGACACCTACGAGAGCGCCGACGAGCCGGACGGCGACGGCGAGAACTCCGGCTGGGTCGACAGCTTCACCGGCGACCTGCTCCCCACCGCCGACATGACCGAGTGGGCGGACGAGTCCGCCCGCCGGGTGCTGGAGCTGCACCCCCGCAGAATCCTGGAGATCGGCGCCGGCACCGGCCTCATCATGCGCCGGGTGCTGGCCGGGGCGCCCATCGAGCACTACGTGGCCACGGACTTCTCGGCGCGCTCGGTCGAACTGCTCGACCAGCGCGCCGCCGAGCTCGCCGTCCTCATCCCGGGCGCCGGGGCAAAAGTGACGGTGTGTCAGGCTGATGCGCTGCGCGCGCCGCAGGTGGCCGACGAGATGTACGACACCGTCGTCATCAACTCCGTCGCCCAGTACTTCCCCTCCCTCTACTACTTCGAGGAGGTGGTGCGCCGCGCTGCGGCCGTCGTCCGTCCGGGCGGCCACATCCTGCTGGGCGACCTGCGCAACGCCCGGCTCGCGGAGGCCTTCACCGCCCTCAAGGTCGCCCGTCTCACCCCGGCCGGCGGCGGCGCCCCGGACGTGGCCGCGGCCCGCGAGGCCCGGGAGGCCGAGCTGGCCGCCGACGGCGAACTGAGCCTGGATCCGGCCTGGCTGGCGGCCGCCCCCGCCCGGCTGGCGCGCGTCTCGCACGCGGAGATCGCGCCCCGGCGCGGCGTCCACCCCAACGAGATGACGCTCTTCCGCTTCGACGCGCTCCTGCACGTCGACTGCCCGCCGCAGCCCGCCGCCCCCGGCGCGGCAGCCGCGCCCGCGCCGGAACCCGGCCACGGACTCACGCCGGAAGCCCTGCGCACCCGGCTGGAGCGGGACCCCGGCCCGATCGCCTACCGGGGCGTCCCCAACAGCCGGCTGCGCGAGGCGTTGACGGTCCGCGAGGACGCACCGGCCGCCACGACACCGGCCGCCACGTCACCGGCCGGCCGGGGCCCTGCCGTACCGTGCGCCGGGCTGGACCCGGAGCAGGTGTGGCGGCTCGGCGAGGAACTGGCCCGGCCCGCCCTCGTCAGCTGGGCCGCGGGCGACGCGGACGGCGCCTTCGACGTCTCCTTCCCGGCGGCCGGCGCCGCCGACCGCGACCACTTCGCGCTCGCCGGCACAGGCACGGGCACGGGCACGGGCACGGGCACAGGCACGGGCACAGGCACCGACTCCGGCACCGACGCCGCGCACACCACCGGCGCCACCGGTCCCGTGGTGCCGTACCCGCCGCGCACCGTCAAGACGGCCGGCGACGGGCTGCGCGCCTACCTCGCCCGGCACCTGTCCGCACCGCCGGCCCCCCTCGACCTGGTCCTGGTCACCGCCCTGCCCCGGACGGCCACCGGCGCGCTCGCCCCCACCCTGCCGCTGCCCCGCCCGGGCGTGGAGAGCGCCACACGCGAGGCCGCCGCGACCCGGGGCGGCGATCTGCTGGGCATCGTCATGGCGGCCTTCGCCCAGCAGCTGCCCGCGGGCGCCTGCGGCCCCGACGACCGGTTCTTCTCCGCGGGCGGCGGATCGCTCAAGGCGGCGATGTGCGTACGGCGCCTGCGCGAACAGGGACTGAAGGTGACCGTGCGCGACATCTACCAGTGCGGCACGGCCCGCGCACTGGCCGATCGCATCGCGGCGAACGCCTAACCGCACCACACGACGGACGGCAGGCACCCGGTCGGCACCGCCGACCGGCAACGAGAAGCGGAGAGGCAGATGACCGAGGCTGGTTACGTGGAACCGAGGCCGGGCGCCGAGCAATTGGTCGCCATGATGATGGCCGAGGTCCTGGGCCGCGGGCGGGTGGGACGCCACGACGACTTCTTCAAGCTCGGAGGCCACTCGCTGCCCGCCGTGCGCCTGGTCGCCCGGGCGCGCGAGCTGTTCGGGGTCGACCTGCCCGTCAAGCTGCTCTTCGACGCCCCCACCGTCGCCGAGTTCGCCGCCGAGGTGGCCCGGGGCAGCGGCATCCGGCAGCGGCCCATGACGCGGGTGCCGCACGGGCCGCAGGCCCCGGTGTCCTCCGCGCAGCGCCGCCTGTGGTTCCTGCAGGAACTGGAGACGGACTCGACGGCCTACCACATGGGCGAGTCCTTCCGAATCGACGGCCCGCTGGACCCGGCGGCGCTCACCACCGCCGTCGCCGCCCTCGCCCGGCGGCACGAATCCCTGCGCACCCGCTTCACCGTCGCCGACGGCGTGCCCGTCCAGAGCGTCGACGAACACTGGAACGGCACGCTGGAGCTGATCGAGGCCCCCGCGGCACGGACCGGCGACGAGGAGGAACGCACCGCGGCCATCGCCGACTTCTGCCGCCGCATGCATGCGGACCCCTTCGACCTGACCGGCGGACCGCTGTTCCGGGCCCGGCTGCTGCGCCTGGGACCGCAGGACCACGTGCTGTCGCTGGCCATGCACCACATCGTCTGTGACGGCTGGTCCATGACGATGCTCCTGGAAGAGCTCAACGGCCTCTACGAAGCGGCCCTGGACGGCCGGACCGTGAAGCCGGCGCCCGACGGCGTGCGCTACCGCGACTTCGCCGCCTGGCAGCAGGCCGAACTGACCGGCCCCGCCCTGACGGAACTCCTCGACTACTGGACGGCGCACATCGAAGGCGCCCCCACCCTCCTGGAGTTCGCCACGGCGAGCGAGCCCGTCACCGGCCCGCGCACCGAGGGCGAAGTGCGCTTCGCCCTCTCACCGGAGGTCACCGAGGCCCTGCGGGACCTGTCGCGCGCTTCCGGCGCCACCATGTTCATGACCCTGCTCTCGGTGTTCGAGGTCCTCATCTCGCGCTACAGCGGCGAGCGCGACCTCCTCGTGGGCACCCTGGTGTCCGGGCGTACCCACCCCGAGGCCGAGGGCGTCGTCGGGTTCTTCGTCAACATGCTCGCGCTGCGGGCGGACCTCCGCGACGACCCGGACTTCACGCGCCTGGTGGGCCGGGTCCGCGACGTGGTGCTGAACGGATTCGCCTACCAGGACCTGCCGTTCGAACGCCTCGTCGAAGCGGTCAACCCCGAGCGCACCTCCGGCATGCCGCTCGTCCAGGCGGCCTTCCAGTACTTCGAGGACGACTCGGCGCACAGCGCCCTCCAGCTCGCCGGCGCCCGGAGCATCCACGCCGTCAACCCGCCCGGCCGCGAGGACCCGGACCTGCCGCTCGCCATGGACCTCCACCGGCACGGCGACGAACTGCGCGGCCTGTTCACCTACGACCGCGCCCTGCTCGGCCCCGGCGAGGCCCAGTGGCTGGTCGACAGCTTCCTCACGCTGGCCGCCGAAGTCGTCGCCGACCCGGCACGCCCCGTCTCCCAGCTCCCGCTGGTGCGCCCCGCGCACGTCGCGGACGTCCTGGCCCTGGGGGCCGGGCCCGCCGTACCGGTGACCGATGGCTCGGTCCTGGACGCGCTGTGGCGCCAGGTGGACGCCACCCCGCACGCGGCCGCCGTCACGGACACCGCCGGCACCTGGACCTTCGCCGAACTGGGCCGCGCCGTACGGGGCGTGGCCGGCGCGGTGGCGGAGCACGGTCCGGTCGTGGCCCTCGCCGGCCACCGCTCACGCCTGATGGTCGCCGCCCTGCTGGGCGTGTGGCAGGCGGGGGCCGTGGCCGTCCCCCTGGAGCACAGTGATCCGCCCGAGCGCCTGCGGTCCGTGCTGGCCGCGTCCGGGGCGTCGGCGCTGCTGGGCGATCCCGGCGCCGCCGCGCCGTTCGCGGCCGAACTGCCGGTGATCGACGTGGCGCAGGCGGTCACCGCTCCGGCGGCGACGGCCTCCGGCCCCGGCCCGGACGACCTCGCGCTGGTGCTGTTCACCTCCGGCACCACCGGGACACCGAAGGGCATCGCACTCGAACACGGCGCGCTCGCCAACCTGCTGGCCGCCCACCGGGCGTCCGGCCGGCACGCCGGCGCTCCCCGACGGGTGGCCTGGACGGCCTCGTTCGCCTTCGACGCCACCATCGACCAGTTCCTGTGGCTGGCCGCCGGGCACGAACTGCACGTCGCCGGCGAGGACACCCGGCGCGACCCGCACGCCCTGCTCGACTTCGTGCGCGCCGCGGCCATCGACGTCCTCGACATCCCGCCCGCACAGCTTCCGCAGCTGCTCGACCTCGGCCTGCTCGACGAGAACTCCGCCCACCGCCCCGGCCTGCTGCTGCTCGGCGGCGACGCGATCCCGTCCCCGCTGTGGCAGCGGCTGCGCGCGGTGCCCGAGGTCACGGCGTGGAACCTCTACGGCCCCACCGAATGCACCATCGACGCCCTCGCCTGGCAGCTGGGCGCCAGCGAAAGCCCGCTGATCGGCCGTCCGGTGGCCAACACCCAGGTCCGGATCCTGGACCCGGCCGGCCGGCTGCTCCCGCCCGGCGTCGCCGGTGAGCTGTACCTCTCCGGCGCCCACGTCGGCCGCGGCTACCTGAACCTGCCCGCCGAGACCGAGGCGAGGTTCCTCCCCGACCCCTACACCGACCGCCCCGGAGCGCGGATGTACCGCACCGGCGACCGCGGCTCCCACACCGCCGACGGCGCCGTACGCTTCCTCGGCCGGCTGGACCGGCAGGTCAAGGTGCGCGGACACCGGGTGGAGCTCTCCGAGGTCGAGGCCGCCGTCATGGCGTTCCCCTGGGTGCAGCAGGCCGTCGCCGTCCACCACGACGGCGCCCTGACCGCCTACGTCGCCCCGGCGGCCGGCGACCGGCAGCTCGCGGAACTGCGGGACGACCTCGCCGCCCGGCTGCCCGCCGCCATGGTCCCGACGGCCATCGTGGCCCTGGCCGCCCTGCCCCTGCTGGCCAGCGGCAAGGTCGACGTACGGGGCCTGCCCGCGGCCGCCGAGGTGTCCGCCAAGGCGTTCGCCGCGCCCCGGCCGGGCGCCGAGGAACTGGTCGCCCAGGTGATGGCCGAGGTCCTGGGGCTGGACCGGGTCGGACGGGACGACGACTTCTTCCGGATCGGCGGACACTCGCTGCGCGCCGGCCGGGTCGTGTCCCGGGTGCGGCAGCTCTTCGGCACCGAGGTTTCGGTCAGAACGCTCTTCGAGGCGCCCACGGTGGCGGAGTTCGCCGCCGCCGTCGAGCGCGGCACCCGCCCCGAACGACGGCCCCTGGTGCGCACGACGCACGGCCCGGCGACTCCCGTCTCGTACGCCCAGGCCCGGCTGTGGTTCCTGCACGAACTGGACCCCGACTCGACGGCCTACCACATGGGCGAATCCTTCCGGCTCACCGGCGAGGTCGACCACACCGCCCTGGCCACGGCCGTCGCCGGACTCGCCCAGCGGCACGAGTCGCTGCGCACCCGCTTCGACGTCGCGGACGACGGCCCGGTACAGGTCGTCGACGAGCGCTGGGCCGGCGCCCTGGAACAGACCGAATGCGCCGCCGCCCCGGGACCGGAACAGGAAGCGGCCGTCCTCGACTTCTGCCGCCGCATGCTGGAGGACCCCTTCGACCTGGAGGCCGGCCCGCTGTTCCGGGCCCGCGTGCTGCGCCTGGGACCCCAGGAGCACGTGCTGTCCCTGGCCATGCACCACATCGTTTGCGACGGCTGGTCCATGACGCTCCTCCTGGAGGAACTCGCCCAGCGGTACGAGGCCGCCCTGCGGGGCCGGGCGCAGCTCCCGCTCCCGCTGCCGGTGCGCTACCGGGACTTCGCCGCCTGGCAGCAGGCCGAACTGGCCGGGCCCGCCCTCGCGGAACTCCTCGCCTACTGGCAGGCGCACATCGACGGCGCCCCCACCCACCTGCCCGCCCTCGCGGCCCGGCCCGACGACGCCGCCGCACCGGGCACCCGTACGGTCGAGTTCGCGCTGTCCCCGGAGGTGACGGAGACCCTGCGGGACCTGTCGCGGGCATCCGGCGCCACCTTGTTCATGACCCTGCTCGCGGTCTTCGAAGTGCTCGTCTCCCGGGTCAGCGGCGAGCGCGACCTGCTCGTCGGCGTGCCGGTGGCCGGGCGCACCCATCCCGAAGTGGAAGGCGTCGTCGGGTTCTTCGTCAACATGCTCGCGCTGCGGGCGGACCTGCGCGACGACCCGGACTTCACCGACCTGGTCGGCCGGGTACGGGAAGTGGTGCTCGGCGGCTTCGCGCACCAGGACCTGCCGTTCGAAGTGCTGGTGGAGGCGGTGAACCCGGAGCGGGACCTGGGCCTGCAGCCGCTGCTCCAGGCGACCTTCCAGCTCTTCGAGGAGGAGATCGACGCCGGGTTCGCCCTGCACGGACTGAGGAGCGCGCCGGTCGACATCAACTCCAGCGCCCCGCGCTTCGACCTGTCGCTGGACATGTTCCGCGCCGGGGAAGGACTGCGCGGCTGGTTCCACTGCAACAGCACGGTCTTCGGCGCCGGGGAGACGGGCCTGCTCGCGGAGCAGTTCACGCATCTGGCGGGGGAGGTGGCCCGGGACGCCGGCCGGCGCCTTTCCGACCTGCCGGACCTGCCAGGGCTGCCGGGGCTGTCCACCCGGACGGCGCCGCCCGGACTGCGCGGCGTGCCGCAGCAGGCCCTCGCGCCGCTGGGGAGGGCTTCATGAGCAGCCAGGAAGGATGGCTCGCGATGCTGTCCGGTCCGACCGCGCCGGAGGTCGAACTCGTCGTGGTGCCCGGCGCGGGCGACGGGCCCACCACGGCCCGCACCCTGCCCGCGCACCTGCCGCCCTCCTGGCGGCTGAGCTCCGTGTGCCTGCCCGGCCGCGGTCACCGCTTCGACGAGGACCTGGCCGACGACCCGTACGCGGTGTTGGCCGCCATCGTCGACGCCGTCGACTCGCTCGGCCCGGCTCCCGTGGTGCTGCTCGGGCACAGCCTGGGCGCGCTGTGGGCGCTGGAGGCGGGCGGCGGGCTCGCCCGCCCGCCGGCCCTGGTGGCCACGGTCGCGTGCGCGGCCCCCGCACCGGGCGGCGCCTCGGGTCTGGAGGGGCCGGACGACACGGAGGACCGGCGTTTCATCCGCGGCCTGCTGATGGACCAGGGACTCGACGACCCGGAGTGCCTCGACGAGCTCGTCGACCTCACGGTGCCCGTCTTCCACGCCGACCTGATGCTGGCCGCCCGCTGGACGGCCCCGGAACGGCCGGTGCTGGACTGCCCCGTCGTCTCGTACTTCGGCTCCCGGGACGGGCTGGCGCCCGCGCCGTGGACCCGGCACACCACGGGCCCGGCCGAGGCGGTGTGGCTGGAGGGCGGACACCACGTCCACCAGGAGCAGTCGGCCGGCCTCCTCGCGGACCTGTCCCGCCGGGCGGCGCCGTACCTGGCCCGGCGGGACGGGGCGGACCTCACGCAGCGGCTCCGTGGGCCATTGCTCGCGGGGCACTCGGGTAGTAGCCGGTGACCGGCAGCCCCGGATAGGTCTTCGGGTCGGTGACCATGCGCCGGTGGTGGTGCGGATTGCACACGGAGGTGCGCTCCACGTACCACCGCCGGTACAGGTCCAGGACCACGGGGGCCAGCTGTTCCACCGCCGGGTGGTGGCGCCAGCTGAGCATGTAGCGGATCTGCACCGCGGAGGACAGCGGAAGGCGGTGCAGCCCTGCGGGCAGCGGTTCGCTGGGCCCGCCCAGGCTCACCGCCGTCGAGGTGCGCAGCAGCTCGTGGGCCAGCTCCTGGGACTCGGGATAGTGCACGAACTCCTTCGCCTGACCGGTGACTTCGCTCAGCTGCCGCGGCACCGCCGCGGCGCTCTCCTCCGGCGGCGCCACCCAGGCGAAGTCCGCGAGCTGTTCGAGGCTCAGCCCGGGACTGCCCGCCAGCGGGTGCCGGCCGCCCAGATAGGCCCAGGCGTCCTCCGTCACCACCTCGTGGGTGTGCAGCTCGCGCAGGTCCTCGCCGTGCTCGGTGTGCGGCCGGTGCCAGGTGCGCCACCACAGGAAGTCGACTTCGCCGCGCCGCAGTTGATCGAGTCCCAGCGCCACCGAACGGTAGTGGCGCAGCTCGCTCGCGCCCGGCGCCGCGATCGTCGCCAGCGGCTTCTGGAGATCGCACGGCGCGAGCCGGTACAGGGCCGTGCGCAGCGGCCGCGCCAGCTCCGGCAGCGATTCCTCCAGGCCCTGGATCCGGGCCTGAGTCCGGCTCCACTGCTCCTCGATGGACGCGATGGACTCCCGGGCGAGCTCGCCCGCCTCCGTCAGTTCCACATGCGTGGTGGTTCGGGTCAACAGCCTTTGCCCCAGGCTTCGTTCGAGGCGGCGCACGCGCTGCGAGACGGCCGACACGGACACCATCAGACGCCCTGCGGCCCGGGTGAAGGACAACTCTTCCGCGACGATTTTGAAGGTGGTGAGGTCCGCCCAATTCATGTCCATGGTGTACAGGGTCCCGCCGTGGGGCAGCAAAGCTGCTTGAAAGCCGGTCCAGCCGGCCGGTTCGAGCGGAGCGCGAGCGCCGCTCCAGCACGGTGCGTCAGACTGTCCGGGCACCGCCGGGGCCGATCCGTGCCGGGTGGACTCGCGGCGCGACCCCCGATCGTGTGCGGAGAGGCTCGGACGGCCCCCGGCAGTGCGGGCGGGACGCCCCCACGCGCTGCCCGGCGTGGCCTCCGTGCGTACCGCTGCCGACGTCGTTGAGGAGTATTCCGATGGTCACGCCCGTCCCACCGCCCTCGTACCGTGCTGTGCTGCGCATGCCGTCGGCTGGGCGCACGTTCCAGGTGTCGCTCGTCGGCCGGCTGTCCTACGGCATCGTGTTCCTGTCCCTCACCCTCGCCATCACGGCGAGCACCGGCTCCTACGTGGTGGCCGGCGCCGTGGTCGCCGTCTTCGGACTCGCCAACTCCCTTTTGGCGCCGCTGCGTTCCGGCCTGATCGACCGGCACGGCTCGGCCCGGCTGCTGCTCCCCATGGGCGTCGCCTACGGGCTGCTGCTGGCCGCGCTCGCCGCCCTCACCTGGGGCGGCGAGGCCCCCGCCTGGGTGCTGGTGTCCCTCGCCGCCGCGGCCGGTGCCTGCGCGCCGCCGCTCGGCCCGGTGATGCGCACGGTCTGGAGCGACCTGCTGCCCGACCCGCGGATGCTCCAGCGGGCCTACAGCCTGGACACGGTCTGCGAGGAAGTGCTGTACGTGACCGGCCCGTTGATCGTCGGGCTGCTCATCATCGTGGCGGCGCCCTCGCTGGGCATCGCCGTCAGCGCGGCCCTGGTGCTGGTCGGCACGCCGGCCTTCGTCCGGATGCCTCCCGTACGTGCGCAGCGCGGCTCCCTCGCCGCGCAGGCCGCGGAAACGCCCGCCGCCGGATCCGTCGGCGGGTCGACGGCCGGCCCGCTGTCCGTGTCGGCCGCACTGGGTCTGGCGCTCGGCTCGCTCAACCTGCTCGTGGTCGCCTTCGCGGGCCGGCACGCGCAACTCGCCTCCGTCGCCTGGATCGAGGCCGCCCTCGCCGTCGGCAGCGTGGTCGGCGGACTCCTCTACGGAAGCCTCGACTGGCGCACCCACGCCCGTACCCGCCTCGCCGTCCTGGCCGCGGCGCTCGCCGTGCCCCTGGCCCTCGCGGGCACCGCCCCCGGCCTGCTCGCCATGATGGCCGCCACCGCCGTCACCGGCCTGCTGGTCGCCCCCACCCTGACCACCGCCTACCTGCTCGCCGACGAGCAGGCCACCGACCGGAACCGCACCCGGGTCGGCACCTGGGTCACCACCGCCTTCAACCTGGGCAACGCGGCCGGGGCCGCCTCGGCCGGCTTCCTCGTCGAAGCCCTGCCCCTGCCCGCCTGCTTCGCCTTGGCGGCCGCCCCCCTGCTGCTCTCCGCGGCCGCCCCGCCGGCATTCGGCCGGCCGGGCAAGCCGCCGCTCAAGCCGGCGGACGCGACGCCCGGAACGGAGCACGACGCCGAGCAGGACGCCGAGCACGGCGCCGAGCGTGAGGCGGTGCCCGGCGACCGTGACGAAGCCGGGGCCGGGGCGCTCCGGTCCGGGGACCACTGAGACCCCCGTCGCCGCCCCGCACACGCCGAAGCGGCGCCCGGTCCGCACCGGACGCCGCTTCGGCGTTTTCACGTACTGCGGTACTGCGGTAACGCGGTTCTTGTTCATCCTCCAACTCGCCGACCCCTACCTCACGGAGTGGATGATCAGGGCGGTCCGGGACGCCGCCGCGGCGGCCGGCCGGGACCCGGACTCGATCACCATCTGCGTGGCCGCCCCCGCCTACGTGGGCGACGACCTCGACCACGCCCACGACCAGTGCCGCTGGTTCGGCGGCATGGTCGGCAACCACGTCGCCGACCTGGTCTCCCGCTACGGGGAACACTCCTCGATGGTCCCGGAGGAACTCACCGAGTACGTCAAGTCCCGCCAAGGCTACGACTACAGCCACCACGGCCGTGCCGGGAACCCGTCGGCGGACTTCGTCCCCGACGAGATCGTCGACTGGTTCTGCCTGCTGGGCCCGGTCGAGGCCCACATCGAGAAACTGCGGGCCCTGCAAGCCCTGGGCGTGGACCAGTTCGGCGTGTACGCCATTCACGACGCCCGCGAATCCACCATCGACGCGTACGGACAACACGTCCTCCCCGCCCTGACCGGCTGACCGGCTGACCGGCCGGCCCGGCCGCCCCGGGCCGCCTCCTCTCCGCCGGCCCCGCCGCTTCACCGGGTCGTCACCCGGGACCGGTGGGCTCGGCCCGGGACGGCGTGGTCTGATGGGGGGCATGATCGAAGAATTCCTGGCCCGTGACCTGTCCGCCGTCGAAGAGGCCGTCCGCAAGGCGGCGGCGGTGGAGATCATGCCGAGGTTCCGGCAGCTCGCCGCGCACGAGGTGGACCAGAAGAGCGGTCCGCACGACCTCGTCACCGTCGCCGACCGGCTGGCCGAGGAACACCTCACCGCCTCGCTGACCCGGATCCTGCCCGGCTCCGCCGTGGTCGGCGAGGAGGCCGTGCACGCCGATCCGAACGTGTACGGGGCGCTGCGCGCCGACGCGCCGGTCTGGATCGTCGACCCGGTCGACGGGACCCGGCAGTTCGTGAACGGCGAGCCCGGATTCTGCACCCTGGTCGCCCTCGCGCTGCGCGGGGAGATCCTCGCCTCCTGGACCTTCGCCCCGGTTCTGGAGGAGATGGCCACCGCCGTGCGCGGGCAGGGCGCGTACGTCAACGGCGAGCGGATCCTGGCCGGCGCGCCGCGGCCCGGCGACGACCTGAGGGTGGCGACGGCGCACCCCTTCTACACCTCCGAGGCCGACAAGCGGGCCCTCGCCCGCCTCGACGTCCCCGGGATCGCCGCCCGCCCCTGCGGATCCGCCGGGCTGGAGTACCTCAAGGTGGCCCGGGGCGAGATGGACGGCCTCGCCTTCACCTGGCCCTCCGCATGGGACCACGCGGCCGGTCTGCTGCTCGTCGCCGAGGCCGGCGGGGTCCAGTCCACCGTCGACGGGGTCCCCTTCCGGGTGGACCGGGACAACGCGCTGCCCTTCGCCGTCGGCCGCGACGAGGCCACCGCCGTCCGCATCCGCGAACTGCTGCGCGGGGCGTAGGTCGCCGCGCCCGGTCCCCCCGGCGCCGGCGGCGGCATTCCGGGGGCCCCGGGCGCGGCCCGCGCGTGACGAGCGCCATATCCTGAAGGTCATGGCCGCCACCGGACGAAGGAGCTGTCAGTGCCGTCGATTCTCGACGCAGTCGTGGTGGGGGCGGGGCCCAACGGCCTGACGGCCGCCGTCGAATTGGCCCGGCGGGGCTGCTCCGTCGCCGTCTTCGAGGCCGCGGACACCGTCGGTGGCGGGGCCCGCACCGAGGAACTCACCCTCCCCGGCTTCCGGCACGACCCCTGCTCGGCGGTGCACCCGCTCGGCATCGGCTCCCCGGTCTTCGCCACGATGCCGCTGGCCCGCCACGGCCTGGAGTGGCTGCACGCCCCGTTGCCCATGGCGCACCCCTTCGACGACGGCACCGCCGCCGTGCTGTCGCGCTCCGTCGCCGAGACCGCGGCCTCCTTCGGGCCCCGCGACGCGGGAACGTACCGGCGCCTGGTGCAGCCGTACCTCGGCAAGTGGGACACCCTGGCCCGGGACTTCATGGCCCTGCCCAACACCGCGCTGCCCCGGGACCCCCTGACCCTGGCCCGCTTCGGGCTGGCCGGGCTGCCGCCCTCCACCTGGCTGCTGCGCCGCTTCCGGGACGACCGGGCCCGCGCCCTGTTCGCCGGGCTCGTGGCCCACGTCAACGCCCCCCTCGGCGGCATCGGTACCGGCGCCGTCGGGCTGGTCTTCGCCCTGGCCGCGCACGCCAACGGCTGGCCGATGCCGCGCGGCGGTTCCCAGTCGATCTCCGACGCCCTCACCGGCTACCTCCGGGAGCTGGGCGGAACGGTGCACACCGGCTTCGAGGTCAAGCGGCTCGACGACCTGCCGCCGGCCCGCGCGTACGTCTTCGACACCTCCCCGACCGCCCTGGCCCGGATCGCCCGCCTGGGGCGCGCCTACGACGGCTACAAGTACGGCGCGTCCGTCTTCAAGCTCGACTACGCCCTGGACGGCCCCGTGCCGTGGACGGCCGAGGCCCCCCGCCGGGCCGGCACCGTACAGATCGGTCCCGGCAGCCGGGACATCGACGCCGCCCTGCAACTCGCCTCCGGGGGCCGCGCCCCGCGCAACCCCTTCCTGATCACCGCCCAGCCCAGCCTGGTCGACCCCGGCCGGGCGCCGGAGGGCAAGCACGTCTTCTGGGCATACGGGCACGTGCCCGCGGGCTGGGAAGGGGACCTCACCGAGGCCGTGGAGCGGCAGCTGGAACGCTTCGCCCCCGGCTTCCGGGACCTGGTCCTGGCCCGCGCCACGGCCGGCCCGCCGCAGCTCGCCGCCCGCAACCCCAACTACGTCGGCGGGGACATCGCCTGCGGCTCCGCGGCCGGCCTGCGGCTCCTGCTCCGACCCAAGGCCACCCTCTCCCCGTACACCACCGCCCACCCGGCGGTCTTCCTGTGCTCCTCGGCGACCCCGCCGGGCCCCGGGGTCCACGGGATGTCCGGCCACAACGCCGCCAAGTCGGTCTGGCGGCACCTGCGAAAGGGCGCGTCCTGATGGTTCGCATCGAGCTGGTCCAGGGCGACATCACCGCCGAGCGGGCGGACGCGATCGTCAACGCCGCGAACTCCTCGCTGCTCGGCGGCGGCGGGGTCGACGGGGCGATCCACCGGCGCGGCGGGCCCGAGATCCTCGCCGCCTGCGAAGACCTGCGCCGCTCCCACTACGGCAAGGGCCTCGCCACGGGCCGGGCGGTGGCCACCACGGCGGGCCGCCTCCCCGCCGCGCACGTCATCCACACCGTCGGCC
Organism: Streptomyces sp. NPDC088097; assembly: GCF_044741845.1. Lineage (NCBI taxonomy): Bacteria > Bacillati > Actinomycetota > Actinomycetes > Kitasatosporales > Streptomycetaceae > Streptomyces > Streptomyces sp. NPDC088097. Next base: position 219,524 of record NZ_JBIUTJ010000004.1, on the reverse strand, counting down.
CGGTCTGGTCCCGCGACGAGGACCGCTCCGCGCTGCTCGCCTCCTGCTACCGGGAGTCCCTGCGCGTCGCCGACGAGCTGGGGTCCCGGACGGTCGCCTTCCCCGCGATCTCCACGGGCGTCTACGGCTGGCCGATCGACGACGGCGCCCGGATCGCCGTCGAAACGGTGCGGGCGGCGGACACGGCGGTGGAGGAGGTCCGCTTCGTCCTCTTCGACGCGAAGGCGTACGCGGCCTTCGAGGCGGCCGTGCGGGCCTGAGCGCCCGGTCAGCGCCCGGTCAGCGCCCCGGCGGTGCGCCCCGCCCCGCCCGGGGTGGGGCGGGGGTAGGTGCGGGACTGCTTCACGCTGCCGAAGGCGAAGCTGGACTCGATCGAGGCGATCCCCGGGATGGCGTGGATCCGGTGGCGCACCAGGGACTCGTACGCCTCCAGGTCCTCGATCACCACCCGCAGCAGGTAGTCGCTGCTGCCGGCCATCAGGTAGCAGTCCTGGATGTGCTCGATGACCGCGACGTGCTCCTCGAAGAGCGCGACCGCCTCCGCCGTGTGGCGCTCCAGGCGGATGCGGACGAACACGGTGATCGGGAGCCCGAAGGCGACCTGGTCGACCATGGCGGTGTAGCCGCGGATCAGGCCCGCCTCCTCCAGCCGCCGCACGCGGCGCAGGCAGGGCGAGGGGGAGAGGCGGACGCGGTCGGCGAGGTCCTGGTTGGACAGCCGACCGTCGGCCTGGAGCTCCCGGATGATCTGGAGGTCGACCGCGTCCATGGCCATGTGCGGGGTGCTCCTCGGCGTCGAGCGGCGGTGTCCGGGTGGGGCCCCGGGGTCGAGCGGGGGACTTCCGGGGGTCGTCCGGGCGGTGTCCCGGTGTGGTCCGGGGCTTCTTCGGGCCATCCTTGGCAGATCCTGCCCCAAACGTATGTCCGAGGCGCAGAACTGGCAATCGGCTGCCCCGCCCGAAGCCCTAGCGTTGCCAGGGCAGCGGACCGGACCGGTCCGCGCCCCAGAGGCTGGAGCCACTTCCTTGGTCGCGACGAACACACCCCGAGCGACCGCGCCTCCCCACGCGGTGGGCGACCCGGCCGGACACCCCGGCCGGCGCCGCCTCTCCCCACAGGCCGAGGGCATGCTCGCGCTCCTGGTGACCGTGGCGATCTGGGCCGCCTTCGCGCTCAGCGCCCGCGCCCTGAGCGCCTCCACCCTGCTGCCCGCCGACGCCGCGCTGTTGCGCTTCGGGGTCCCCCTGCTCGTCCTGGCGCCCGCCCTGTGGCGCCGGCGCCGGCGGATCGCCGCCGTACGGCCGGGCCCCGCGATCAAGATCGTCTGCGGGGCCGGGGTGCCGTTCTTCCTGGCCGCGATGCACGGCGGGGCCCTGACCTCCGCCGCCTTCGTCGGCTCGATCGTCCCGGGGATGGTCCCGCTGTTCGTCGCCGCGCTGATGGCGGCCCGGGGCCGGGGCGTCCCCCGGGGGACCCAGGCCGCCGGGCTCGCGCTGATCGCGGCCGGGGTCGCCGCACTGGTCTGGCGCTACGTGGTCCCCGTCGACGCCGACGTCCTGGAGGGCGCCGGCACCCTGCTGGTCGCCAGCGGACTGTGGGCCCTCTACACGGTGGGGCTGCGCGACGTCGACCTCGACCCCGTCGGCTCGATCGGCCTGCTCTGCCTGCCCTCCTTCGCCGTGATCGCCCTGCTGGTCGTGACCGGGGGACTGCCCACGGGCCTCGCCCACGCGGCCGGCGGGGACATCGCCCTGTTCCTCATCGTGCAGGGGCTCGGCGTCGGGCTGTGCGCGGGGCTGCTCTACGCCTTCGCGATCCGTCGGCTGGGCGCCGAACGCAGCTCCGTCGTCGGCAGCCTGAGCCCCGTCGCCGTGGTCCTCCTCGCCGTGCCGGTGCTGGGGGAGTCCCCGACCGCGGCCGTGCTGGTCGGGGTGCCCCTCATCACCGTCGGCGTGGTCCTCGCCAACCGCCGTTCCCCCGCCCGCCCCCACCCCCGCACCGAGGTCCCCGCCGATGCTTGAGCTCCTCCCGCCGCCGCAGACCGACCCGCTGTGGGACCTGACGTACGAGTTCGGGGCCGACGAGCGCGCCGAGCGCCTCAACCTCGTCCTCGGGGTCTACCGCGACGAGAGCGGCCGTACGCCCGTCATGGCGGCCGTCCGCGAGGCCGAACTGCGCCTCGCGGAGCGCTCCGAGTCCAAGGAGTACCGGGGCCTGTCCGGCAACGCGGCCTTCAACCGGGCCCTGCTCGACCTGGTGCTGGGCGAGGGGCGCGACGGCCGTGACCCGCTCCTCGGCGGACCGGCCGACCGGGCCGCCGCCGTCCAGACCGTCGCCGGTTCGGGCGCGCTGCGCCTGCTCGCCGACCTGATCTGCCGCACCCGCCCCGGCACCACGGTGTGGATCAGCGACCCGGCGTACGTCAACCACCGCCCCATCCTGGAGGCCGCCGGGCTGGACGTGCGCACGTACGGCTGGCGCGACGCCGAGGGCGGTTTCGACTCCGACCGCGTCCTGGCGGACCTCTCGCAGGCCCGGCGCGACGACGTGGTCCTCCTCCAGGGCTGCTGCCACAACCCCACCGGGGCCGATCCGGAGCCGGCCGACTGGGAGGCGCTGGCCGCACTCGCCGCCCGGGAGGGCTGGGTGCCCTTCGTCGACCTCGCCTACCACGGACTCGGCGACGGGCTGGAGGCCGACCTGTGGGCCACCCGACTGCTCGCCGACCGGGTCCCGGAGATGTTCGTCGCGGTGAGCTGCTCGAAGAACTTCGGCCTCTACAGCGACCGCACGGGCTGCGCCATCGTCCTCGGCGCCTCGCGCCAGGCGGTGCGGCACGCCGAGACGGCGCTCCAGAACGCCGCCCGCACCCTGTACTCCATGCCGCCCGAGCACGGGGCCGCCGTGGTGACGACGATCCTCCAGGACACGGGCCTGCGCGCGCTCTGGCGGGCCGAACTCGACCTCATGCGGGGCCGGATCGCGGAGAACCGGACCGACCTCGCCGCCCGGCTCGACGCCCTGGGCCGGGCTCCTCAGGCGCGCTCGCTCGCGGGCCAGCGCGGCATGTTCTCGATGCTGCCGCTGAGTTCCGCCGAGATGCTGCTGCTGCGCAGACGCCACGCCATCTACGGAACGACCTCGGGCCGCATCAACATCGCGGGCATCTCCGCCGACCGGATCCCCTGCCTGGCGGAGGGGATCGCGGCGGTCCTCGCGACGCGAACCGGCTGATTCCCGGACGGCCCCCGACGGTCCCCGAGAGCGCCGGTGCGCCCGGGTCGGCGCGGCCCCAGGGCGGGTCGGGCCCCGACCGCCCCCGAACGGGGCGTGATCGGGGCCGAACGCGGGTCGAATCCGGGTCGAACCGGCGTCGAATCCGTCGCGTGCGGGTGGGGAATCCGGGGCCGCCTTCCGGAATCGCGCACACCGTCCGGCGGCCGTGTCGAAAGCGTTCCGGAGCGGTCACCGTGCGTTTCCGCCCAGGTGGCCGGATGGAACGCGTCGACACCTTCGCCCCGTTGACCGTGTGGCATCATGGCCGCGTTGTCCGACCAAACGGGTACGCCGGAGGACTCAGGATGAAGTTACCGGGCTCCGCGTCACCCGAGTCACCCGCGTCGCAGGACCGGCGGCTCAGACGCCGACTCAAGAAGGTCCGCCACACCTGCGAGGACCTCCTCGCCCAATGGGGCATGGAACACGGCTGCGGAATCGACGAACTGCACTCGTACCTGACCGAGCAGCGCCGACGGCCCATCCATTTGATCGCGACGCCCTTTCCGGAACGCCATCTCTTTGGCATATGGCTGAAATTGGATGACTACGACGTCATCGTCTTCGAGAAGGCCGCCTCTTCGGCGCACAAAGAACACATCATCGCCCACGAACTCGCGCACATCGCCTTCGAACACAGCGGTTCCGTGCGGCTCGACCCGGACGATTCCGGCCGGCTCTTCTCCGACGTCGATCCGAACGCCGTGCGCGGCGTCCTGATGCGCTCCCGCTACAGCGACGACGAGGAGCAGGAGGCGGAGACCATGGCCTCGTTGATCCTGGCCCGCGCCAACAAGCGCTGGACCGAGCCCGCGTGGGGCGTTCCGGCGGAGGCCGCCGAGATCGTGGCCCGCATCGAGAGCGGGCTCGGCCGTCCCGACCAGGGTCAGGGGCCCGCGTGACGCTCTTCTACACCGTCCTCGCATGGGTCTGCGCGATCGTCGGTCTCGCCGCCTTCGCCTACCGGCTGCCGGACCTGCTGCGCCGCCGCCAGGACATCGCCCTGTGGGCGCTGTGCGTCTACTTCCTCTGCTCCGGCATCAGCTTCCTCGTCGACCTCGACCAACTGCGCCTGCACATCTCGGGGTTCTTCGGTCTCCCGAACATCACCTCGCTGATCACCCAGGTCGCCGTGGTCGTGCTCACCGCCGCCCAACAGGTCGTCCTCGTCTACTGGTCCTCGCCCCCCGCCGAGGCCCGCGCCATGGCCCGCCGCCGGGTGTCCTTCTTCGGCGTCGCCCTCGTCGTGCTGGTGGCCGCCTCGCTCGCGGTCGGTCCCGTCACCAAGTCCGAGACCGCCACCTCGACGATCCTGCTCAGCATCCAGGACGGCCGCTACGCCCTCTACATGACCTTCTACCTGCTGATCTGCGCCGTCGGACAGTTCGAGACGGTCCGCCTGTCGCTGCGCTTCACCACCATGGCCAACCGCCAGTGGCTCAAGGTCGGCATGCGCACCGTCACCGTCGGCGCGAGCATGATCCTGGTCTACTGCGTCACCCGCGGCATCCAGATCGCCGGCACCCGCCTGGACTACGACGCCGCCGCCCTCGACCCCGTCCAGTGGACCTGCGGCAGCGTCGGGGCCCTCCTGCAGATCTTCGGCTGGACCATCCCCTCCTGGGGCATCCGGATCACCCTGGCGCGGGGCTGGCTCCGCAGCTACCGCTCCTACCTGCGGCTGCGCCCCCTGTGGTGGGCGCTGTACGAGGCCTCCCCGGACATCGCGCTGGACCCGCCGCGGTCCTGGCTGCGCGACCTCGTACCGCCCCGGGACCCGCACTACAGCCTCTACCGCCGCGTCATCGAGATACGCGACGGCCAGTTGATCCTGCGCACCTCGCTGTCCCTGGCGGACTTCTCCCGCGTGGCACGTTCCCTGGAACTGCCCGAGGACCCCACCTCGCCGCTGGGCGAGGCGCTCCAGGTGAGGGCCGTCCTGAGCCGGCCGGCCCAGGAACGGGCGGACCGGGCCGACGCCTGCGACGCCACCTCCGACATCCCCGCGCGACCGCCCTACGAGGACTTCCGCGACGAGGTGGACTGGCTGACCCGGGTGGCCTCCCAGTTCGACGCCCTCGGTCGGGGCCGTCCCGCTCCGGTCGGGGCGGGCCTGGCCTCATGACCCGTCCGGAACCCACCGGCGGGCGCGCCCCGGCGGTCCTCACGCTCGCCCGGGACGCCGTCGAGCGGCTCGTGTGGCTGGACGTCTCGCGCGGGGCCACGGCCGCCCTGCCCGCCGTGCGCGAGACCCTCCGGCTGATCCCGGAGCTGGCCGCCGACCCCGACGCCCTGCGCCCGTACGGGCCCGACCCGCTGGCGGCCCTCGCCGAGCTGGCCGAGGTCGCCGGCTGGATCCTCTTCGACGCGGGCCGCTACCGGCAGGCCCATGCCATGAACGCGCGCTCGCTCACCCTGGCCGGGCTCTGCGGCGACCGGTGGACGGCCCGGCTGACCCTGCTCAACCACAGCATGCTCGCCGCCCACACCGGCCGTGCGCGCACCGCCCTGCGGGTGGCCGCCCGGGTGGCGGGGCCGCGTCCGCTGCCCGCCAGGGTCGCCGGGCTCGTGCTGATCCGGCAGGCCCACGCGCTCGCCCTGCTCGGCGCCGACCGCGAACCCCTCGCCCTGATGGACCGCGCCCGCAGCCGTTTCCTCGACGGACTCTCCCGGCGCGATCCGCGGTGGGCCTGGTGGATCGACGAGGCCGAACTCCTCGGCCACCACGGCTGGGTGCACGCCCGGCTGCGCCGCTGGGACCGCGCCGTCCCCCTGCTCCAGGAGGCGGTCACCGCCCCCGGCCCCGCCTACCGGCACCTGTTCACCGCGGAACTGCTCTCCGCCCTCGTCCGGGCCGGGGCCTGGCGCGAGGCCCTGGACCTGATCACCGAGCTGGCCCCGAGGGCGGCCGCGATCGGCTCCGTGCGCACCACCGAGAGCCTCGCCCGGACGGCGGCGCGCCTGCGCCGCTCCGGAGCGGCCCCGACGTCGCTGCGCGACGCCGCGCAGTTCCTGCGGGAGTCCCTGCCCGCCCGGGCCGCCTGACCCGGCCCGCGCCCGGCCGGCCGGGCCCCCACGACCCCCTCATCCGCACCACCGTTCACCGCTCACTCCCAACGGAACAGGACGACATGCGCTCGATACGTATCTCGATGCCCGCCGCAGCCGTGTTCGCGGCGGCCGCGCTGCTGCTCACCTTCGGCGGACCGACGACCGGCTCCTCCGCGCCGGGCACCGCCGCCCCGGCGGCGGCCGAGGAGCAGTTCTCCGCGACCGCCCCCGGAACCGCGTACATCTCCACGCACCTCTACTTCGGCACCGGCCGGCACGACGGCAAACCGCCGATCACCGAGGACGAGTTCAACAAGTTCGTCGCCGAGGTGATCACCCCCCGGTTCCCCTCGGGCCTCACCCTCCAGGAGGCGCGCGGGCAGTGGCGCGACAAGGAGGGGGACATCAACCGCGAGAAGTCCTACGAGCTGACGCTGCTGTACCCGGTCAAGGAGGCGAGAGCGCGCAACATCGACATCGAGTACATCCGCAGGCTCTACTGCAAGACCTGGGAGCTGGAGTCGGTGGGCCGGGCCGACACGAAGGCCCAGGTCGACTTCTGACCCGAGCCGATCCCCGCCCCGCTCCCCTTCCGGTCCGCCCCGCACGCGGCCCGGAGGGCGGGCGGGAAGGCGGACGGACACCCTGGCCGGGAGATGACGCAGCGCCTCCGGCCGGGCCCTCGGATAGGGTGAATCGGTAGGAATCGGACCCCCCGGGGGTTAGGTCGGTGCATTGGACACGTACCAGTCGACGAGCGAGGTGCCCGATCCGCCGCCGGCGGCCGTCGGGTACGCGGGCGTACTGCGCGAGCTGCTGCCCCTCGCCCTGTGGCGGGAGGACGCGGACGGCCGCGTCGTGGAGTGGTCGCTCGCCGCCCAGGAACTGCTCGGACACCGCCCCGAGGACATCCTCGGACGCTCCGGCTCCGCCGTCCTGGTCCCCGAGGCCAACCGGGACCTCGCCGGGGAGCTGACCGCCCGCGTCCAGGCCGGCGAGACCGTCGTCGGCACCCTGCCCGTGCGCCACCGTGACGGCCACCCGATCCCGATGGAGATGTGGATCGTCCCCGCCGCCGACCCCCAGGGCCGTACGGGCGCCCTGCTCATCGCGGTGGAGACCTCCGAGGTCCTGCACATGCGGGACTCCCTGGCCGCCCTCCAGAGCCTCTTCACCCAGTCCCCGATCGGCCTCGCCACCCTCGGCCCCGACCTGCGCTTCCTACGGGTCAACGACGCCCTCGCCGCGATGAACGGCGTCCCCGCCGCCGACCACCTCGGCCGCCGCCTCACCGAGGTCGTCCCCGGGGTCAACGCCACCGCCCTGGAGGCCACCATGGCCCGGGTGCTGGAGGGCGGCTCGGCCGTCGTCGACGTGCGCCGCACCGGCCGCACCCCCGCGGACCCCGACCACGACCGGACCTGGTCCTGCTCCTACGCCCCGTTGCTCGACAGCGGCGGCCACCGCCTCGGCGTCATCGCCTCCCTCATCGACATCACCGAAGGCCAGCGGGCCCAACGCGCGGCCGAACGGGCCCGGACCCGCTTCGCCCTCCTCGCCGAGTCCGGCACGCACATCGGAACCACCCTCGACCTGCGCCAGACCGCCCAGGAGATCGTCGACCTGCTCGTACCGCAGCTCGCGGACTCCGCCGACGTACAGATCCTGGAGTCCGTCCTCGACCCCGAGGAGGCCTCCACCTCCCACCACGGGGTGCTGCGCCGGCTCGCCGCGACCTTCCCCGACCCCTTCGCGCCCACCTCCCGCCTCAAACCCGGCCAGACCTTCCGGATCCCGGCCGACACGGCCTACGAGAGGGTCATCGCCGACGGCGTCCCGATGAACCTGTTCAGCGCGGACGTACCCGCCCTGATCACCGACCCCCGGGCCGACGACCTGCGCGCCTACCTCGTCTCCCTCGGCTCCGCCCGCATGGTGCCCCTGGTCGCCCGCGGCAAGGTCCTCGGAGTCGTCGCAGTGACCCGGCTGCGCGGCCGGGAGGCCTTCGACGCGGAGGACTGCGTCCTCGTCGACGAACTCGTCGCGCGCGCCGCCCTCAACATCGACAACGCCCGGATGTACACCACCCAGCGGCAGGCCGCCCTCACCCTCCAGCGCAGCCTCACCAACAGCGCCCTGCCCGAGGTGCCCGGCCTCGAACTCACCGGCCGCTACCTGCCCGCCAGCGACCACGACGTCGGCGGCGACTGGTTCGACGTCATCCAGTTGCCCCGCGGCCGCACCGGCCTGGTCATCGGCGACGTCATGGGCCACGGCATCCACGCGGCCGCCGTCATGGGCCAGCTGCGCACCGCCGTACGCACCCTGGCCCGGCTCGACGTGCCGCCCGAGCAGATGCTCCGCTCCCTGGACGAGGTGGTCGCCGACCTCGGCGAGGACGAGATGGCCACCTGCGTGTACGCCGTCCACGACCCGGCCGTCGGCGGCTGCGTCATCGCCCGCGCCGGACACCCGCCGCCCGCCGTCGCCACCCCCGACGGCAGGGTCACCTTCCTCCAGGGCCCCCCGGGGACCCCGTTGGGCACCGGCGGCCGGGAGTTCCGCACCCAGGAGGTCCCGCTGCCCCCCGGGTCCCTCCTCGCCCTCTACACCGACGGGCTGATCGAGGCCCGCGACCGCGACCTCGACGAGGGTCTGGAGCGGCTCGGACGGGCCCTGAGAGGGGCCTCCCAGCCCCTGGAGGGGCTCTGCGAGGACATCCTGGTCCAGTTGCTCCCGGCCGCCCCCCAGGACGACGTGGCGGTCCTCCTGGCCCGCACCAGGCCCCTCTGACGCCCGAGGGCGCCGGAGGGTGTCGCTCACCAGGCCAGGTCCTCCAGCGCGTCCAGGTCCAGCTCCGGGGCGGGGTCCGACGACCCGCCGCCGCCTCCGCCGCCCGAGGGCGACAGCTCCGCCCAGATGACCTTGCCGCGCTCCGCGTAGCGGGTGCCCCACCGTTCGGCGTACTGGGCGACGAGGAACAGCCCGCGCCCGCCCTCGTCGGTGGTGGCCGCGTACCGCAGGTGCGGGGAGGTGCTGCTGCCGTCGGAGATCTCGCAGATCAGGTTCCGGTCGCGCAGCAGACGGACCCGGATGGGGGCCGTGCCGTACCGGATGGCGTTGGTGATCAGCTCGCTCAGCACCAGCTCCGCCGTGAACGAGATCTCCTCCAGCCCCCACGCCGTCAACTGCGCCGCCGCCTCGCGCCGCACCCGCGACACCGCCGCCGGGTCCCCGGGCACGTCCCACTCGGCGATCCGTGAGGGGTCCAGCCGCCGGGTGTCGGCCACCAGCAGGGCGATGTCGTCCCCGGGCGAGGGGAACAGCAGCGCCGCCAGCACGTCCGCGCAGGCCTGCTCGGGGCTGCGGCCCGGCCGTGACAGGGTCTCGCGCAACAGCGCCTGACCCGTGTCGAAGTCCCGGTCGCGGTCCTCCAGCAGCCCGTCCGTGAACAGCACGAGCCGGCTCCCCTCGGGCAGTTCCAACCGGACCGTCTCGAAGGGCATCCCGCCCACCCCGAGCGGGAGCCCCGTGGGCAGCTCGGGGAACTCCACCCGCCCGTCGGCGTGGACCAGGGCCGGCCCGGGATGACCGGCGCTGGCGATGGTGCACTGCCCCGAGACCGGGTCGTAGACGGCGTACAGACAGGTGGCCCCGGTGATGCCGGCGGATTCCTCCGCCCCCTCGCCGAGCCCGACGCCCGCGCGGCCGTCGGCGCCGGCCGGGTCCTCGGAACCGTCCGCACCCTCGGTCCGGCCCGGTTCGCCGTTCTCCAACTGGTCGATCCGGTCGATCAGCTCGTCCATGTGACCCAGCAGCTCGTCCGGCGGCAGGTCCAGGGTGGAGAAGTTGTGCACGGCGGTCCGCAGCCGGCCCATCGTCGCCGCCGCGTGCACCCCGTGCCCCACCACGTCCCCGACCACCAGCGCCACCCGCGCACCCGGCAGCGGGATCACGTCGAACCAGTCCCCGCCCACCCCGGCCTTCGCCGGGAGGTAGCGGAACGCCACGTCCACCGCGCTCAGGTCCGGCAGCACCCGGGGCAGCAGGCTGCGCTGGAGGGCGACGGCGGTGGCGTGCTCGCGCGTGAAGCGCCGGGCGTTGTCGATGGAGACCGCCGCCCGGGCCCCCAGCTCCTCGGCGAAGGACAGGTCCTCCTCCTCGAAGGCCTCGGGGGTGTCGGCGGCCCGCCAGAAGTTCGCCATGCCCAGGACCACCCCCCGGGCCTGGAGCGGTACGGAGATCAGCGAGTGGAGCCCGTACTCCAACGCGATGCGCGTGCCGTCCGCGTCCTGCGCACGCCAGCCCAGCGCCGCGTGCAGATCGGGGGCCAGCACCGCGTGCCCGGCGTCCAGGGCCGCCGCCATCGGCGCCGTCGGCACCACGAAGCGGATCACGTCCCCGACCGGCTGGAGCGGCTGGTCGCCGCGCACCCCCGACATCGCTGCCCGGCGCATCTCGGTGTGCATCCCCGCCGCCGGCGTGGGCTCGTCCCCGCGCAGCACCGGGTCCAACAGCTCGACGGTGACGAAGTCCGCGAACCGGGGCACCGCCACCTCCGAGAGCTCCTCGGCGGTGCGCACCACGTCCAGGGTGGTGCCGATGCGCACCCCGGCGTCGTACAGCAGCTGGAGCCGCTCCCGGGCCACCTCGGCGCGGCCCGACAGCGCGGCCAGCTCGGTGGTGTCGCGCAGGGTCATGACGCTGCCCGAGGGCCGCCCGGCGAAGGGCTCCGTTCGCCGGACGTTGACGGCCAGGAGCCGGTCGCCCGCGAGGTGGACCTCGTCGGTGGCGACCCGCCCCGAGGCGAGCAGCTCGGCGGTGCGGGGGTCCAACCCGAGGTCGCTCACGTGCCGCTGCTCGGCGTCCGGGGGGAGGTCGAGGAGGCGGCGGGCCTCGTCGTTGGCGAGCAGCAGCCGGTGGTCGGGACCGACGATCAGGACGCCCTCGCGCACGGCGTGCAGCACCGCCTCGTGGTGCTCGTTCATCCGGGCCATGTCGGCCGCGCCCAGGCCCCGGGTCTGGCGCCGGAGCCGCCGGCTGACCAGCGCGGCGCCGCCGGTGCCGAGCAGCAGGGCGCCGACGGCCGAGCCGATCAGCAGCGGCAGCTCCCGTTCGACGGTGTCTCCGACGTTGCGGACCTCGATGCCGGTGGAGACCAGTCCGACGACGGCCCCGCTCGCGTCCCGGACGGGGACCACCGCGCGGACCGCGTCGCTGGGCTTGCCCTTGAAGACCTCGGTGAAGGAGTGTCCGGCCCTCGCGCGGGCGAGGTCACCGGTGGCACGGGTGCCGATCAGCTCCGGGCGGGCATCGGTGTAGCGGATGCCGTCCGGGGTGAGAACGGCGATGAAGTCGAGGCCGGAGGCCCTGCGCGCGCCTTCCGCGAGCGGTTCCAGTACGACCGTCGGCGCCTCGGCCTTCAGGGCCCCGGGAAGTCCCGGCGCGTGCGCGAAGGCCTCCGCGGCGGCCAGCGACCGGTTGCGGGCGTCCTGCAGGCTGTCGCGGCGGGCCTGGAAAGCCAGGGCCAGGGTGGCCGCGGTGATCAGCAGCAACACGATGACCGCCTGGAGGGCGAAGACCTGCCCCGCGACGCTGCGCCGGGCCAGGGAGAGGCGCGCGCGCACGGCGGCCGGGCGCGTTTCCCTGTGTCGACCCGAACGTCCGGTCATGAGCCATTTCTAACACTGTCGCCGCCCGCGGGGGCGGCGGCGGACGCCGCACGGTACGCGCGGGGGCTCAGACCGACCCGGGCGCCGAAGTGCTGGCGGAAGGTGACCTCGCTCGCGAAGCCCGCGCGGCGGGCCACTTCGGGGATCGAGCGGTCGGTGCGCTCCAGCAGCTTGCGGGCCTCGTCCAGTCGGCGGCTCAGCAGCCACTTGTGTGGTGTGGTGCCCGTCGCGGCGAGGAAGTGCCGGGCGAAGGAGCGCGGTGACATCCCCGCCCAGCGGGCCAGCGTGGGCACGTCCAGCGGCTCGTGCAGCCGCCGCAGGGCCTGTTCCCGTACGGCGGCCAACGCCTCGGCGGTCCGGTCGGCCGCCGGGGTGGGCCGGTCCAGGTACTGGGCGTGGTCCCCGGTGCGGAAGGGCCCGGTGACCATCGAGCGGGCGATGGCGGCGGCCGCCTCCGCGCCGTGCGCCTCGCGCACCAGGTGCAGGCACAGGTCGATCCCGGAGGCCACCCCGGCCGAGGTCCACAGCCCCTCGTCCTCCACGAACAGCGGGGCCTCCTCCACGAGCACCCCGGGGTGGCGGGCCGCCAGCTGCGGGGCCAGCCACCAGTGCGTCACGGCCCGGCGGCCGTCCAGCAGCCCCGCCTCGGCCAGGACGAAGGCCCCGGCGCACAGCGCGGCCACCGGCACCCCCCGGGCGTGCGCCTCGCGCAGGGCGGCGAGGACCGGTTCGGGCGTCGGATCGAAGGGCTCGGCCAGGGCCGGTACGACGATCAGGTCGGCGCGGCCCAGCCAGTCCAGCCCCCGGTCGGGGGTGAGGGTGAGCCCGCCGGGCAGCTCGAACGGGGCGGGGTCCAGCGCGCAGCGCCGCAGCTCGAAGGCGGGGACACCGACGCGGCTGCGGTCAGGCCCCCACACCTCGGTGATGACGGCCAGGTCGAAGCTCCGTATTCCGGGCTGCGCGACGATCGCGACGCGGTGCATGCGGCCACTCTCCCACGTCGCGCCGGCGCGGATCTGCCAGATTGGCAGGATCCCATCGTTACGGGTCCCCGGAGGCCCTGGGGCGCGAGCGGCCCCGGGGACACGATGGAGCCATGACGACGACCCCGCATCCCCAGCCCGAGCCGCAGCCCCGGTCCCGGCCCGAGCCCCCGTCCCGGCCAGGATCCGCGCCCCTGCCGGGGATCGCCGCCGACAGCGCCCTGCTCGTCGTCGACGTCCAGCGGGCCTTCGACGACGCCTCCTTCTGGGGCCGCCGCAACAATCCGGCCGCCGAGGAGAACATCGCCGCCCTGATGGACGCCTGGCGGGAGTCGGGCCGCCCCGTGGTCCTCGTCCGGCACGCCTCGCGCGGCGCGTCCCCCCTGGCGCCGGACCGACCCGGTCACGCCTTCAAGGACTTCGTCGAGGAGCGTCGCGAGGGGGCGGCCCTGCTGATCACCAAGAGCGTGAACTCGGCCTTCTACGGAACCCCGGACCTGGCGGACTGGCTCACCGCCCGGGGCATCGGCCAGGTGGTCGTCGTCGGGATCCAGACCAACATGTGCGTGGAGACCACGGCCCGGATGGCCGGCAACCTCGGCTACGAGGTCCTCGTCCCGCTCGACGCCACCCACACCTTCGACCTGACGGACGGTGAGGGCCCGGGCGGGCTGAGCCTGACCGCCGACGAGCTGGCCACCGCCACCGCGGTCAACCTCCAGGGCGGCGGCTTCGCCCGCGTCGTCACCACGGCCGACCTCCTGCTCGCCGCCCGCCCGGCGGCCTGACCGCCCGACCCGCCCCGGTACGCCCGAAGGCCCGGCCCCCGAGAGTGGGGGGCCGGGCCTTCGTGGAGGTACGGGGGAGGTGCTCAGAGCACGTCGGCGGCGATGTTCTCCGCGACCCGCTCCAGCAGCGGTCCCGCGTTCGGGATGGACTTGGCCGGGTCGGGCTCCAGGTCCGTCAGCGGGTACGCGCGGCGGATCCCGGCGGCCTCCAGGGCCTCCTGGTCCAGCAGCAGGCGCCCGCACACGGCGATGACCGGCTTGCCCGCGGCCCGCGCCGCGGCGGCGACGCCCGCCGGAGCCTTGCCGTGGAGGGTCTGCTCGTCGAGCGAGCCCTCGCCGGTGATGACCAGCGTCGCCCGCTCCAGCGCCGGGGCGAAGCCCAGCACCTCCAGCATCAGCTCGATGCCGGGACGGAAGGTCGCGCCGAGCAGCAGGGCCCCGTAGCCGATGCCGCCGGCGCCGCCCGCGCCCGGAAGCAGCGCGCATTCGGCGGCCTTGGGCCCGATCGACTTCTCCAGCACCACCGCGAAGTGCGCCAGCGCCGCGTCCAGCGTCGCCACGTCCTCGGGCGAGGCGCCCTTCTGCGGACCGTAGACGGCCGGCGCGCCCTTGGGGCCCGTCAGCGGGTTGTCCACGTCGCTGGCCAGGACGAGGTCCACCTCCGCGAAGCGGGGGTCGATCCCGGACAGGTCGGCGGAGGCCAGACCCGCCAGGGCGCCGCCTCCCGGACCGACCGGTTCACCGTTCGCGTCCAGGAACACCGCACCCAACGCCGCCAGCATTCCGGCGCCGCCGTCGGTGGTGGCACTGCCGCCCACACCGAAGACGATCGAGGTCGCGCCCGCGTCCAGCGCGGCCTTGAGCAGCTCGCCGGATCCGTACGTGGTCGCCGTCAGCGCGGCGAAGGTGCCGGCGGGCAGCAGCTGGAGGCCGGAGGCCTCCGCCATCTCGACCACCGCCGTGCTCCCGCGCAGCGCGAAAGCGGCCGTGACCTGGTCTCCGAGGGGCCCGGTGACCCGTACCTCCCGGCGTTCGAACCCGGCCGCCACGGCGGCCGCGACGGTCCCGTCGCCGCCGTCCGCGACGGGGAGGGTCTCGATCTCCACGTCCGGTACGGCCCTGCGAAGGCCCGCCGTCACCCGCTCCGCGACCTGAACGGCCGTGAGCGAGCCCTTGAATTTGTCCGCGGCGATGAGCACGCGCGCGGTCTCAGTTACTGCTCCGTCCGTCACCTTGCTAATCCCTTGCTATCGAACAGTGCAGTCGCGCCCACCATGAGCCTATCCGGAGGATCCTCCTATGCCCATGGGTGGCCTGGGCCACACCCGGCGCGCCATGCCCCTAAATGGGGATATACAGCTGCATAGTGTGGCCGCATGAGCACGGATTCACTGGAACAGCCACGTCCGGATGTCCCAGGTGGGGGGCCCGGCGGCCACGTGGAAGGGACCCCCGACCGCCAGGTCGTCGTGATCGGCGTGATCGCGGTCCTGGCCGTCGTGGCCTGGGCGGCCCTGGGCAAGAACTCCTTCGACAGCGCCTCGTCCACCGCGCTGGCCTGGGTGCTCGCCAACTTCGCCTGGCTGTTCGTGATCGCCGCCGACGTGTTCCTCGTCATGTGCGTGGTCCTCGCGATGAGCCGCTTCGGCCGGATCCGGCTCGGCGCCGACGACTCCGAGCCCGAGTTCACCAACCTCGCCTGGATCGCGATGATGTTCAGCGCGGGCATGGGCATCGGCCTGATGTTCTACGGAGTGGGGGAGCCCCTCACCCACTACCTGCATCCGCCGCCCGCCAGCGGAGCCGCCCCCGGCACCGGCGACGCGGCCCGAGCCGCCCTCGACTACTCCTTCTTCCACTGGACGCTGACGCCCTGGGCGATCTACGGCATCGTCGGCCTCGCCCTCGCCTACGCCACCTTCCGCAAGGGCCGCGGCAACCGGCTCAGCTCCGCCTTCGTCCCGCTGATGGGCGCCGAGCGCGCCGAGGGCCGGCAGGGCAAGACCATCGACCTGCTCGCCGTCTTCGCCACCGTCTTCGGCACCGCCACCAGTCTCGGCCTCGGCGCCCTCCAGGTCGCCGAGGGGCTCAGCATCACCACGGGGGTGCGGATCTCCACCGCGGTACAGCTGATCATCATCGCCTCGCTCTCCGGCGCCTTCGTGCTCTCGGCCTTCTCCGGCCTGCACAAGGGCGTCAAATGGCTCAGCACGATCAACATCGTGCTCGCCGCCGCCCTGATGGCCTTCGTGTTCCTGCTCGGCCCGACCGTCTACATCCTCGACGTGATCCCCGCGAGCGTCGGCAGCTACCTCGACGAACTCCTGCCCATGGCCACCCGTACCGGCGCGTTCACCGACAGCACCTGGCTCGGCGCGTGGACCATCTTCTACTGGGCCTGGTGGCTCTCCTGGGCCCCCTTCGTCGGCACCTTCATCGCCCGCATCTCGCGCGGCCGGACCATCCGCGAGTTCCTCGTCGGCGTACTGCTGGTGCCCAGCGGGGCCACCGTCGTCTGGTTCTGCGTCATGGGCGGCACCGCCATCCGGCTCGACTCCACCGGCGCCGCCGACCTCACCGTCACGGTCAAGGACGGGGCCGAGGCCTCCCTCTTCGCGATGCTCGACGCTCTCCCGCTCGGCACCGTCACCTCCTGGGTGGCCATGGCCCTGGTCATGACCTACTTCGTCACCAGCGCCGACTCCGCCTCCCTGGTCATGGGCTCGCTCACCAGCCGCGGCTCCCTGAACCCGCCGACCTGGCTCGTCGTCACCTGGGGCGTGCTGATGGCCGCCGTGGCGGCCGTCCTCCTCGTCGCCGGCGGGCTGAAGTCCCTGCAGACCGCGACCATCCTGGTCGCCCTGCCCTTCGTCGTCGTCATGCTGGTGCTGTGCTGGGCCCTGGTGAAGGAACTGCGCGTCGACCCCGGTGCCGGACCCGCCCGCCACCACCCCCTCCACGGCATGCGCGACGCGGTCAAGGCGATGGTCGGCGACGCCATCACCGAGCAGGGCCCGGCCCGCCACCAGCGGCTGCGCCGCGTGGCCGAGGGCAAGGGCCGCGACCGCGAGGACGGCGGCCACCCGGACGCGTGACCCCCGCGCCCGCCGGGCCGCCCCGGTCCCCGGGCGGCGAGCGCGGGCCCGGCCGCCGCCCCGCCCGGGGCGGCCGGTTAGGGTTGCGCCGTGACCACCACCGACGACTACGCCGCCTACATCGCGAGCCTGCCCCGGGTGCTGGCCGGCGCCGCGGCCCTCTTCCGCGACGCGAAGGGCCGCGTCCTGCTGGTCGAGCCCAACTACCGTGAGGGCTGGGCCCTCCCGGGCGGCACCATCGAGTCCGACCTGGGCGAGTCGCCGCGCACCGCGGCCCGCCGCGAGAGCGCCGAGGAGATCGGCCTCGACCTCCCGCTCGGCCGGCTGCTCGCCGTCGACTGGAGCCTCGGCGCGGGCCGACCGCCGCTGGCCGCCTACCTCTACGACGGCGGTGTGCTCGACGCCGATCAGCTGGCCTCCATCAGGCTCCAGGAGGAGGAACTGCTCTCCTGGAAGCTCGTCGAGCCGGCCGAACTCACCACCCACCTCCTCGGTTCGCTCGGCCGGCGCACCCAAGAGGCCTACCGCGCCCTGGAGTCGGGCGAGGGCGCCGTGGAACTGGAGGACGGCCGCAGGCCTGAACGGGCCTGAGAGTGCGACGGCCGGCGGCCGCGCGGTCCGCGCGGCGATCGTCCCAGGGGTTATTCGGTGCCTACTTCGAGCAGGACAGAATTCACAGATGATCACGATGTACGCCTGGCCCAGCACGGCCGACGGCTCTGACGCGCTCCCCATGGTCCACTTCACCACCGACGACCAGACCGGAGGCGAGGTCACCGCCGAAGGCATGCCGATCTGGCTCTTCGACACCGCGATCCGCGAGGGCGGCTGGTCCCCCTTCGAGGACTTCGAGGGCTGGTCGGTGCCCGCCGAGGGCTGGCAGGCCTTCTACCGCCGCGAGGACGACCTCCTCGCCGTCACCGGCCCCGGCGCCTGCGAGGGCTGGTACCAGGGGCGCCTCGGCGCCGACGGTGACTGGGTCGCGGCGGCCGCCGCCCAGCAGAGCGTCGTCCTGCTCGCCGCCCCCGTCCAACACCCCTCGCTCTACGCGTACGCGGTGGAGGCCGGCGCCGGCTTCGCCCTGCTGGTCCCGCTCTCCGTGATCTGACCCGGGAGCTCCACCCGGGCCCGGCGTCCGGGCCCGGGTCCGCCGGCCCCGCGGCTACCTGCCCTCCAGCTCCAGCAGCCGCACCTTGCGGTCCAGCCCGCCGCCGTAGCCCGTCATCGCGCCCGAGGCCCCGATCACGCGGTGGCACGGGACGATGATGCTGACCGGGTTCTTGCCGTTGGCCAGGCCCACCGCGCGCGAGGCCTTCGGATTGCCGAGTTCCGCCGCGAGCCGCCCGTACGACCAGGTCTCGCCGTACGGGATCCGTACGAGCCGGTCCCACACGTCCCGCTGGAACGGCGTGCCCTCCAGCCGCACCGGGACCGTGAACTCCCGCAGCTCCCCGGCGAAGTACGCCGTCAACTGCCGGACCACCTCGGGGAAGGGCTCCTCGCTCTCCGCGACCCGCTCGCCGAAGGTCTCCTCCGCCGGCCGGTGGCGGTGGTCCGTCATGTACAGGGCGCTGAGCACCCCACCGGTGGAGACCATCGTGAGCGGCCCGAGCGGGCTGTCGACGACGGTGTACTGCTTGTCGCCGCGCGTGTCGGCGTGGGGCGTGTGGGCGTGGGGCGTGCTCATGGTGCGGTGCTCCTCAGACGGGGAGGTGGTTGACGGCGTGGTCCTCGGTGGCCCACAGGTACTGCACGGCGTACGCCCGCCACGGCCGCCAGCCGGCCGCGCGTGCGGTCAGGGCGGCGGGGGTCCCCGGCAGGCCGAGCCCCCGGGCGGCCCGCCGCACCCCCAGGTCGGACGGCAGGAAGGCGTCGGGGTCGCCCAGCGCCCGCATCGCGATGACCTCGGTGGTCCACGGCCCGAAGCCGGGCAGCGCGTTCAGCCGCGCCCGGGCGGCCTCCCAGTCGCTGTCGATCCCCAGCGGCAGCGAACCGTCCGCCAGCGCCCCGACCAGGGTGGTCAGCGTGGTGCGGCGGGTGCGCGGCATCGACAGCGCCTCGGGGTCCAGCCCGGCCAGCGCCTGCGGGCTCGGGAACAGGTGGGTCAGCCCGCCGTGCGGGTCCTCCACCGGCTCCCCGTAGGCGGTCACCAGCCGCGCCGCGTGCGTGCGCGCGGAGGCCGTGGACACCTGCTTCCCCAGCACGGCCCGTACGGCGAACTCCGCCGCGTCGACCGTACGCGGGACCCGGCGCCCGGGGGCCTTGTCCACGAGCGGGGCCAGCAGCGGATCGGTGCGCAGCTGCTCGTCCACGGCCTCGGGGTCGGCGTCCAGGTCGAGCATCCAGCGGCAGCGGCTGATGGCGATGGTCAGGTCCCGCAGGTCGGTCAGGGCCAGCCGGCAGCCGATGTGCTCGGGGCCGGGGGTCAGGGCCACGACGCCGGTGCCGTAGGGCAGGCGCAGGGTGCGGCGGTAGGCCCCGTCGCGCCACTCCTCGACCCCGGGGACGGCGGTCGCGGCCAGGTGCCCGAAGAGGTTGTCGGGGTTCAGCGGGGAGCGGTAGGGCAGCCGCAGGCTTATCGTCCCCGGGATCCGGGGCGGCCCGGCCTGCCGTCCGGCGGTCCGCTCGGCCCGGGTCCGCAGCTCGCTGGGGGAGAGGGCGAAGACCTCGCGGACGGTGTCGTTGAAGGTCCGGATCGAGGAGAAGCCCGCGGCGAAGGCGACGTCGGCCATGGGCAGCTCGGAGGTCTCGATGAGCAGCCGCGCGGTCTGCGCCCGCTGGGCCCGGGCCAGGGCCAGCGGCCCGGCGCCCAGCTCGGCGTTGAGTTGCCGCTCCACCTGGCGGGAGGAGTACCCGAGCCGGGCGGCCAGCCCGGGCACGCCCTCGCGGTCGACGACCCCGTCCCGGATCAGCCGCATGGCCCGGGCCACGGAGTCGGCCCGCGCGTTCCACTCGGGGGAACCCGGGCTCGTGTCGGGCCGACACCGCTTGCAGGCCCGGTACCCGGCCTGCTGGCAGGCGGCGGCACTGGGCAGGAAGGTCATGTTCTCGACCTTCGGGGGGACGGCCGGGCAACTGGGACGGCAGTAGATCCCGGTGGTCCGCACTGCGGTGAAGAACCATCCGTCGAAGCGGGCGTCCTTCGACCGCACGGCCCGCACACAGCGATCGGTATCGGTGTACATGACTCCCAGCATTCCGGCCCGGGACCCCCAGGGCTGGCGGTTTTCCGACATCAACCCTTCAACCCTACGCGCGCGTGCGCCGCCCGCGCGGAACGGCGAGAGCCCCGGACGCCTGGGCGTCCGGGGCTCTCGTGCGTACGTCGAGCGGGTGGTGCTACGGCAGCTGCGCCGCGCGCGCCTCACGGCGGTTGTGGCGGAACGTGTTCGCGCGACGGGTCGTCGCGAACAGCGGGATGGTCGCCGCCAGGGCGATCTGGAGCGCACAGCCCGTCTGGAGCAGCAGCTGACCACCGGGCGCCTCGAAGGCCCAGGCCGCCAGCAGCCCCATCGCGCCCACGATCCAGCTGAGCATCGCCACCGCGAGGACGCCCCGCGGCTTGGGGTACTCGACCCGGCTCACCATCAGCCAGGCCACGCCGACGATCGCCAGCAGGGTCGGGATGAACGGCAGCTCCAGCAGGACGATGGAGACGACCGTCAGGGCGCCGAAGGGGCTCGGCATGCCCTGGAACATGCCGTCCTTCATGGTCACGCAGCTGAATCTCGCCAGCCTGAGCACCACGGCGAGCAGCACCACGATCGCGGCGAGTGCCGACATCTTCTGGTGCGCGTCGTCGGCGACCATGCCGTAGACGAGCACGAAGTACGCCGGCGCCAGGCCGAAGCTGATCAGGTCGGACAGGTTGTCCAGCTCGGCGCCCATCGGCGAGCTGCGCAGCTTGCGGGCGACGATGCCGTCGAAGAGGTCGAAGACCGCCGCGAGGAGCATCAGTATCACCGCGGTCGCCGCGCTGTGTCGGGCCATGCCCGACTCGCCGCTGCCGGTGAGGTGCGGAATGAGGATCCCGGTGGTGGTGAAGTACACCGCCATGAATCCGCAGGTCGCGTTGCCGAGCGTGAGGGTGTCCGCTATCGACAGCCGCAGCGAGAGCGGCATGTCGTCCTCGGCGGACTCCTCCTCGGCGGACTCGGGCACCCAGCCGGTGGCAGGGGTCTCTGGGTCAGTCACGGTCAATTCGGGTCACCCCCGCGGTGGTGGCCTGACCGACCTCGACCGCGACCTCGACGCCCTCGGGGAGGTAGATGTCGACGCGGGAGCCGAAGCGGATCAGTCCGATGCGTTCGCCCTGCTCCACCTTGGTGCCGGCCGGCAGGTACGGGACGATGCGACGGGCGACGGCGCCGGCGATCTGCACCATCTCGATGTCGCCGAGCTCGGTGTCGAAGTGCCAGACAACGCGCTCGTTGTTCTCGCTCTCCTTGTTGAACGCCGGGACGAACCCGCCGGGGATGTGCTCCACGGACGTCACCGTGCCCGCCAGGGGCGCGCGGTTGACGTGGACGTTCAGGGGGCTCATGAAGATCGCGACGCGGGTGCGCCCGTCCTTCCACGGCATGATGCTCTGCACCACACCGTCGGCCGGGGAGATGACGCGGCCCTGGGCGATCTCGCGCTCGGGGTCGCGGAAGAACCACAGCATGCCCGCCGCGAGAGCGGTGGCGGGCACGGCCGCCGCGGCCCAGCGCCCGGACTTGCGCGCCCGGGTGAGGGTGATGGCCGCGGTGGCGACGGTCGGCAGGAGCCACGGCGATGCTCCGCGTGCGAGACGTCCGTTGAGGAAGCCGACGCGAGGTGCAGAGGTTTGGCTGTGGGGCATGGATGACCTTCGTAGCGGGTGATTGCCGCGCCGTAAACGGGGGGACGGGACGGCGGCTTTACTGGAATGCTATCGGTTGCGCGCAACAACTGGGCAAGCCAGAAGCCGAGTCGATGGCCGTCGGCCCGTGACTGGTAGTGACTCTTCCGCGGAGAAGCTTCGGATGTTTCACCCCAAATCAGACTTTCAGCCCTGGAGGCGGTACTCCTCCAGCAGGCGTCGCCCGATGATCATTTTCTGGATCTCGGCGGTTCCTTCACCGATCAACAGCATCGGAGCCTCCCGGTAGAGGCGCTCGATCTCGTACTCCTTCGAGAAGCCGTAGCCGCCGTGGATGCGGAAGGCATCTTCGACGACCTCCTTGCAGTACTCGGACGCGAGGTACTTCGCCATCCCCGCTTCGAGGTCGTTTCGTTCCCCAGAGTCCTTTTTGCGTGCTGCATTGACCATCATCGCATGGGCGGCTTCGACCTTGGTAGCCATCTCGGCCAGCTTGAACTGAATGGCCTGGTGCTGGGCGATGGGCTTGCCGAAAGTGTGACGTTGCTGGGCATACCCGACACCCAGCTCGAAGGCTCGTTGTGCGACGCCACAACCGCGGGCGGCCACGTTCACCCGGCCGACCTCGACCCCGTCCATCATTTGGTAAAACCCTCGGCCGGTCTGCCCGCCGAGCACCCGATTGGCCGGAATGCGTAGTCCGTCCATGATCAGTTCGGTGGTGTCGACGCCCTTGTAACCCATCTTGTCGATCTTGCCCGGGATCGTCAGACCCGGACGGACCTCGCCGAAGCCCGGCTCCTTCTCCACGAGGAAGGTGGTCATCGACTTGTGGGGGGCCGTGCCCTCGGGGTGTCCTTCGTCACTTCGGACCAGGACGGCGACCAGCGTGGAGGTCCCGCCGTTCGTCAGCCACATCTTCTGGCCGTTCAGGACGTACTCGTCCCCGTCCTTCACCGCCTTGGAGGTGATGGCCGACACATCGGACCCCAGACCCGGCTCCGACATCGAGAACGCGCCGCGCACCTCGCCCAGCGCCATCCGCGGCAGGAAGTGGTCCTTCTGCTCCTGCGTGCCGTGTTGCTTGAGCATGTACGCCACGATGAAGTGGGTGTTGATGATGCCCGAGACGGACATCCAACCCCGCGCTATCTCCTCGACGCACAGCGCGTAGGTGAGCAACGACTCACCCAGACCGCCGTACTCCTCCGGGATCATCAGGCCGAACAGGCCGAGTTCCTTGAGGCCGTCGACGATCTGCTGCGGGTACTCGTCGCGGTGCTCCAGCTCGGTCGCGACCGGGATGATCTCCTTGTCGACGAACTGCCTGACGGTCTTGAGGATCTCCCGCTGGTCGTCCGTGAGGCCGGCGGTCTGGGCGAGTCGGGCCATGGCTACTTCCCCTGTTCCTTCAGCTGGGGCCGGCCGGGCTGCTCGCCGCCGCGCTCCTTGATGTACGTCTCGGTCGGGACCATCACCTTGCGCCGGAAGACGCAGACGAGGGTGCCGTCCTGCTTGTAGCCCTTGGTCTCGACGTGGACGATCCCGCGGTCGTCCTTCGACCTGGACGGGGTCTTGTCGAGGACCTCGGTCTCGCCGTAGAGCGTGTCGCCGTGGAAGGTCGGCGCCACGTGCCGCAGCGACTCGATCTCCAGGTTGGCGATGGCCTTGCCCGAGACGTCCGGCACGGACATGCCGAGCAGCAGCGAGTAGACGTAGTTGCCGACGACCACGTTCCTGCCGAAGTCCGTGCTGTTCTCGGCGTAGTTGCTGTCCATGTGCAGCGGGTGGTGGTTCATGGTCAGCAGACAGAAGAGGTGGTCGTCGTACTCGGTGACGGTCTTTCCGGGCCAGTGCTTGTAGACCGCGCCGACCTCGAACTCCTCGTAGGTGCGTCCGAACTGCATGGTGCTCAGGCCTCCGCCGTCTTCTCGGTCGAGGGGTGCTCGAACTTGGTGGTGCGCCGCATGCCGGCCGCCCGGCCCTTGCCCGCGATGACCAGGGCCATCTTGCGGCTGGCCTCGTCGATCATCTCGTCGCCGAGCATCGCCGAGCCCTTCTTGCCGCCGGCCTCGGAGGTGCACCAGTCATAGGCGTCGAGGATCAGCTCGGCGTGGTCGTAGTCCTCCTGCGAGGGGGAGAAGACCTCGTTCGCGGCGTCCACCTGGCCGGGGTGCAGCACCCACTTGCCGTCGAAGCCCAGGGCGGCGGCGCGCCCGGCGACCTCGCGGTAGCCGTCGACGTTCTTGATCTGGAGGAAGGGGCCGTCGATCGCCTGGAGGTCGTGCATGCGGGCCGCCATCAGGATCCGCATCAGGATGTAGTGGTAGGCGTCCGCGCCGTAGCCGGGCGGCTGCATGCCCACGACCAGGGACTTCATGTTGATCGAGGCCATGAAGTCGGCCGGCCCGAAGATGATGGTCTCCAGGCGGGGTGAGGCGCCGGCGATCTCGTCGACATTGACCAGGCCCTTGGCGTTCTCGATCTGCGCCTCGATGCCGATCTTGCCGACCTCGAAGCCCATGGTCTTCTCGATCTGGGTCAGGAGGAGGTCGAGCGCCACGACCTGCTGGGCGTCCTGGACCTTCGGCAGCATGATGCAGTCGAGGTTCTGGCCGGCGCCCTCGACGACCGTGATGACATCGCGGTAGGTCCAGTGCGTGGTCCAGTCGTTGACGCGCACCACGCGGGTCTTGCCGGTCCAGTCGCCCTGGTTCAGCGCCTCCACGATGGTGTGGCGGGCGCCCTCCTTGGCGAGCGGGGCGCAGGCGTCCTCCAGGTCGAGGAAGACCTGGTCGGCCGGCAGGCCCTGCGCCTTCTCCAGGAACCGCGGGTTCGATCCCGGCACCGCGAGGCAGGAACGGCGCGGGCGCAGCCGGTTCACCGGGGAAGGGGGCGTGGTCATGCGGAAACCTCCGTGCTTGCGACGAATGCGTTGTCTACGTCGAGGGGGGCGAGCTTGTTGGCCTTGCGGATCTCGTCGACGATACGGCCGATGATCTCCGTGATGCCGAAGTCCTTGGGAGTGAAGACGGCGGCCACGCCGGCGGCCATCAGGGTGACGGCGTCGGCGTTCGGAATGATGCCTCCCACGATGACGGGGATGTCACCCGCTCCGGCGGTGCGCAGGCGTTCCAGGACGTCCGGGACGAGCGCGCTGTGCGAGCCCGACAGGATGGACAGTCCCACGCAGTGCACGTCCTCGGCCAGCGCCGCCGTGGAGATCTCCTCGGGCGTCAGTCGGATGCCCTGGTAGACCACCTCGAAGCCGGCGTCGCGGGCCCGCACGGCTATCTGCTCGGCGCCGTTGGAGTGCCCGTCCAGACCGGGCTTGCCCACCAGCAGGCGCAGCCGGCCCGAGCCCAGCTCGTCCGCCGTGCGGGAGACCTTCTCGCGGACCAGGGCCATGGGCGTGCCCTCCTCCGCGGTGACCGCCACCGGGGCCGAGGAGACCCCGGTCGGGGCGCGGAACTCGCCGAAGACCTCGCGCAGGGCGCTCGACCACTCGCCGGTGCTGACGCCGGCCCGGGCGCACTCCAGGGTGGCCTCCATCATGTTCTCGGTCCCGGCCGCGGCCTCCTTCAGCCGGTCCAGGGCCTGACCGACCGTCGGGAAGACGAACGGGTCGCCGCCGCCCTGCCGGTCCGAGGACTCCTGCCGCTCGGCCCGCCAGCGGGTGATGCGCTCCACGGTCAGCGCCTCGACGGCCGCGTCGACCGTCATGATCGCCCCGTCCAGGTCGGCGGTGAGCGGGTTCTCCTCGGTCTGCCGGAAGCAGTTCACGCCGACGATCTTGTCCTCGCCGGCCTCGATCCGGGCCCGCCGCTCGGCGTGCGAGGAGACCAGCTCGCCCTTCAGGTACCCGGACTCGACGGCGGCCATCGCGCCGCCCATCTCCTGGATCCGGTCGATCTCGGCCAGGCACTCGGTGACCAGGGAGTCGACCTTGGCCTCGATCACGTGCGAGCCCTCGAAGATGTCCTCGTACTCCAGCAGGTCGCTCTCGTGCGCCAGGACCTGCTGGATGCGCAGCGACCACTGCTGGTCCCAGGGTCGGGGCAGGCCCAGGGCCTCGTTCCAGGCGGGCAGCTGCACCGCGCGGGCCCGGGCGTCCTTGGAGAGGGTGACCGCCAGCATCTCCAGGACGATCCGCTGGACGTTGTTCTCCGGCTGCGCCTCGGTCAGGCCCAGGGAGTTGACCTGGACGCCGTAGCGGAAGCGGCGCTGCTTGTCGTTCTCGATGCCGTAGCGCTCCCGGGTGACCTTGTCCCAGATGCGGCCGAAGGCGCGCATCTTGCACATCTCCTCGATGAAGCGGACGCCGGCGTTCACGAAGAAGGAGATGCGGGCGACCACCTCGCCGAAGCGCTCCTCGGGCACCTGGCCCGAGTCGCGCACCGAGTCGAGCACGGCGATCGCGGTGGACATCGCGTACGAGATCTCCTGGACCGGGGTGGCCCCGGCCTCCTGGAGGTGGTAGCTGCAGATGTTGATCGGGTTCCACTTGGGCATGTGGTTGACCGTGTACGCGATCATGTCGGTCGTCAGTCGGAGCGAGGGCCCGGGCGGGAAGACGTGCGTCCCGCGCGAGAGGTACTCCTTGACGATGTCGTTCTGGGTGGTGCCCTGGAGCAGGGAGACGTCCGCCCCCTGCTCCTCGGCGGCCACCTGGTAGAGCGCCAGCAGCCACATGGCGGTGGCGTTGATCGTCATCGAGGTGTTCATCTGCTCCAGGGGGATGTCCTGGAACAGCCGCCGCATGTCGCCCAGGTGGGAGACGGGGACGCCGACCCGACCGACCTCGCCGCGGGCGAGGACGTGGTCGGGGTCGTACCCGGTCTGCGTGGGCAGGTCGAACGCGACCGACAGGCCGGTCTGGCCCTTGGCGAGGTTGCGGCGGTACAGCTCGTTGGACGCCTCGGCCGTGGAGTGGCCGGCGTACGTCCGCATGAGCCACGGACGGTCCTTCTGGCGCTCTGTCATCTCAGGCTGTCCCTTTGGCCTTTGAGGCGTCTCAGACGTTGCGGAAGCGGTTGATGGCGTCGAGGTGCGTGGCGCGCAGCTCGTGGTCGCGCACGCCCAGGCCCTCCTCGGGGGCGAGCGCGAGGACGCCGACCTTGCCCTGGTGGAGGTTGCGGTGGACGTCGTAGGCGGCCTGGCCGGTCTCCTCCAGGGAGTAGACCCTCGACAGGGTGGGGTGGATCTTGCCCTTGGCGATCAGCCGGTTGGCCTCCCAGGCCTCGCGGTAGTTCGCGAAGTGCGAGCCGACGATCTTCTTCAGGGACATCCACAGGTAGCGGTTGTCGTACTCGTGGTTGTAGCCCGAGGTCGAGGCGCAGGTGACGATCGTGCCGCCCTTGCGGGTGACGTAGACCGAGGCGCCGAAGGTCTCGCGACCGGGGTGTTCGAAGACGATGTCCACGTCCTCGCCGCCGGTCAGCTCGCGGATGCGCTTGCCGAGGCGCTTCCACTCCTTCGGGTCCTGGGTGTGCTCGTCCTTCCAGAACTTGTACCCCTCGGCGTTGCGGTCGATGACCGCGTTCGCGCCCATGGCGCGGCAGATGTCCGCCTTCTCGGGGCTGGAGACCACACAGATCGGGTTGGCGCCGCCGGCCAGCGCGAACTGGGTGGCGTAGGAGCCGAGTCCGCCGCTGGCGCCCCAGATCAGGACGTTGTCGCCCTGCTTCATGCCGGCGCCGTTGCGGGAGACCAGCTGGCGGTACGCGGTGGAGTTGACCAGGCCGGGGGAGGCGGCCTCCTCCCAGCTGAGGTGGTCGGGCTTGGGCATCAGCTGGTTGGACTTGACCAGCGCGATCTCGGCGAGACCGCCGAAGTTGGTCTCGAAGCCCCAGATCCGCTGCTCGGGGTCGAGCATCGTGTCGTTGTGGCCGTCCGAGGACTCCAGCTCGACCGAGAGGCAGTGCGCGACGACCTCGTCGCCCGGCTTCCACGCGTTGACGCCGGGGCCGGTGCGCAGGACGACGCCCGCGAGGTCGGAGCCGATGACGTGGTAGGGGAGGTCGTGGCGCTTGGTGAGCTCCGACAGGCGCCCGTAGCGCTCCAGGAAGCTGAAGGTGGACACCGGCTCGAAGATCGAGGTCCACACCGAGTTGTAGTTGACCGAGGAGGCCATGACGGCCACCAGGGCCTCGCCCGGGCCGAGTTCCGGCACCGGGACCTGGTCCAGGTGAAGGGACTTGCGGGGGTCCTTCTCACGGGTGGTGAGCCCCGCGAACATCTCCGCCTCGTCCTTGTGCACGGTGATCGCGCGGTACGAGTCGGGGAGCGGCAGGGCCGCGAAGTCTGCGGCGGTGGCGGACTGCGACTGAATCGCGTCCAGGATGTCCTTCACGGTAGTGCCTCCGGCTGAGCGCTGATGAGGGTGCGCTGAGGTGTGCGGGGGTGCGTCGAAGCGGCTGTGGTGTGTGTGGTGTGTGCCGTCGGTCCGGCGGAGCTGTGGTGCGGCGACGCCCGTGGTGGGGCGTGCGGGTGCCTGGTGACGCAGGCGTCCGGGGCGCGGTTTCCGCCGGGTGGGCGGTGGCCGCGGGGACATCCGGACGAGATTCAACGTATGGCACCCCGTGTCACTCAGCAAGGCACCGCGTGCCAAAACTTTCTCTCATTTGCCGATTGACCTGCACGGATGAGCGATGATCGATCAGAGTTACCCGCGAGTAGGGGCAACTCGGACAAACGAAAGTGGCCGCCCCCGGAACGGGAGCGGCCACTGTGGTCCGCGCGACTGCTGCTGTCTTTCCGAACGGTCGGGCCGAACGGTCAGCGCTTCGCTCTGAGCGCCTCTTCGATGGTCCGCATGACCTCGTCCAGTGGAGCGTCGGTACGGGCCACCGCGACCAGCACCTCGCCCTCGGTACGGACCGCGGCCCGGGGGACCGCCGCCGGGGCGACCGCGCCGGCCGTCCGGCCGGCGCCGATCCCGGAGCCGAAGGTCTTGCGGACGATGGAGAAGGCGTGGTCGAGCTGCGCCTCCACGTCCCCCTGCCCGCCCGCCCGCAGCCAGCGCCGCAGCACGTGGTTGTGGGCGGTCACCACCGCCGAGGCGGCCACCTCGGCCAGCAACGGATCGTCGTTGCCGTCGTGGTGGTCCTGCTCGTCGAAGTGGGCCAGGAGGTAGCGGGTGAAGAGCCGCTCGTAGCGGGCCACCGAGGCGATCTCCCGCTCCCGCAGCGCCGGCACCTCACGGGTGAGCCGGTAGCGCTCCACCGACACCGCCGGGGAGGCGGCGTACATCTTCATGACTTCCTTGATCCCCCGGCACACCGTGTCGAGCGGGTGCTCGTGCGCCGGCGCCACGTCCAGGACCGCCTCGGCGCGGGTCAGGGTGTCGTCGTGGTCGGGGAAGATCGCCTCTTCCTTGGAACGGAAGTGGCGGAAGAAGGTCCGACGCGCCACCCCGGCCGTCGCCGCGATCTCGTCGACGGTCGTGGCCTCGTACCCCTTGGTGGCGAACAGCTCCATGGCCGCGGCGGCGAGCTCGCGGCGCATCTTGAGCCGCTGGGCCGCCGCTTTGGTCCCGGCCGTGCTCTCCGGGGCGTCGGAGGCGGCGGAGGCGCGGGGCGAGGTCTTGGCGGGCGTGGACATAGAGCGAAAGTACTTCATTCCCGCAGGAGAGGGCGTCCGCGGGGGGTGGGACGGGGACGGATGCGGGGGAGGGCCCGCACTGGGCTCGGGAGGGTGTGTCCGCCGTGAGGGTCCGACGGACCCGAGCAACCCTCCCCACGCATCCTGCTCGGGGGCCGTCGGATCGGGGGGAGTCCCCTTACCGCCGGGCGTACTCACGGAATCCGCGGCCGGTCTTCCGGCCCAGGCAACCCGCCGCGACCAGGTGTTCCAGCAGCGGCGACGGGGCGAGGCCCGGGTCGCGGAACTCCTGGTGCAGCACCTTCTCGATCGCGAGCGAGACGTCGAGGCCGACCACGTCGAGCAGCTCGAAGGGGCCCATCGGATAGCCGCCGCCCAGCTTCATCGCGGCGTCGATCTCGTCGATGCCCGCATAGTGCTGCTCGACCATCTTCACGGCGTTGTTCAAGTACGGGAAGAGCAGCGCGTTCACGATGAAGCCCGCCCGGTCCCCGCAGTCCACCGGGTGCTTGCGCACCTTCGCGCAGACCTCGCGGACCGTGGCGTGCACCTCGTCGGAGGTCAGGACGGTCCGGACCACCTCGACCAGCTTCATGGCCGGCGCCGGGTTGAAGAAGTGCATCCCGATCACGTCCTGCGGGCGCGAGGTGGCGCGGGCGACCGCGATCACCGGGAGCGAGGAGGTGGTGGTGGCCAGCACCGCGCCCGGCCGGCACACCTTGTCCAGGCTCGCGAACAGCTCCTGCTTGACCGCCAGGTCCTCGGCGACGGCCTCGACGGCCAGGTCCACCTCGGCGAAGGCCTCCAGTGAGCCCGCCGGGGTGATCCGGCCCAGGGTCGCCGCGGCGGCCTCCTCGGTCAGGCGGCCCTTGGACACCGCACGGCCCAGGGACTTCCCGATCGCGGCCTTCGCGGCCTCGGCCTTCTCCTGGCTGCGGGCCGCGAGGACCACGTCGTAACCGGCCTGCGCGAAGACCTGCGCGATGCCGCTCGCCATCGTCCCCGAACCGGCCACGCCGACCGAGGACACCGGCCGGCCCGAGCCGAGCAGGGAGCCGTCCAGCGGGGTCTGCAGGTCCCGGACGGTCACCGCGCTGTTCGGAGCCTCGTACGTGTAGAAACCGCGCCCGGCCTTCTGCCCCGTCAGGCCGGCCTCGGAGAGCTGCCCGAGGATCGGGGCCGGGGCGTGCAGCCGGTCGCCGGAGGAGGCGTACATGGCCTCCAGCACGGTGCGGGCGGTGTCCACGCCGATCAGGTCGAGCAGGGCGAGGGGCCCCATCGGCAGCCCGCAGCCCAGCCGCATCGCCGCGTCGATGTCCTCGCGGGAGGCGTACTTGGCCTCGTACATAGCGGCGGCCTGGTTGAGGTAGCCGAAGAGGAGGCCGTCCGCGACGAAGCCCGGCCGGTCGCCCACCGCGACGGGCTCCTTGCCCAGCTCGCGGGCCAGCTCGGTGACCGCCCGCACGGCGGGTGGCGCGGTCAGCACGCAGGAGACGATCTCCACGAGCTTCATCGCCGGCGCCGGGTTGAAGAAGTGCAGGCCCAGCACCCGCTCGGGGTGCAGGGACTCGGCGGCGAGCCGGGTCACCGACAGGGCGTTCGTGCCGGTCGCCAGGATCGTGTCCGGGCGGACGATCGCGTCCAACTCGTCGAAGAGGAGGTGCTTGAGGTCGTAGTCCTCCGGCACCACCTCGATGACGAGGTCGGCGTCGGCGGCGGCGGTGGGCTCGGTGAAGGTGCGCAGCCGGGACAGGACCGCCTCGCGCTCCTCCTCGGTGAGCCGCCCCTTGGCCACGGAACGGGCCGTGGAGGCGGCGAGGGAGGCGGTGGCCCGACGGGTGGCGGCTTCGCTGACGTCGATGCCGATGACCTCGCGGCCGGCCCGGGCGAGGACCTCGGCGATGCCGGTGCCCATCGTGCCGAGGCCGACCACGGCGACGGTGCGCAGGGAGGAGGGGGACGGCGGGGTGGACTGACCGGACGTGGACGGAAGGTCCATCGCGGGACTCCAGTGGAAGAGGGTGACGACTGAGGGCACGGCGCGCGGTGCACGGCTCACGGGCCTGGAGCGGCACGCGGTGCGGCGAAGTGGGCCGCACGGGATGCCATGAGGGGTGCGAAGCGGCGGACCCTGTCCCGGGATCACGCCGTGGGAGAGGCAGCGCGGAGCTGCCGCGGTACCTGGGTACCGAACCGAACGACACGGGGCGGCTGCGTCACCAGGCCGGTCCCGTACGTGTTGGAGAGGAGACTAACCGCTCGGTAACTCCTTGGCCAGAGCGGGGGAGATGTGGGGTACACCACCCGGCGGACCGCGGATGTCCCTAGGGTGGGCGGGTGAACGACGTGCTGGAACGCCTGCGGGCCGAGTCCGACGGATCGCCCTTCTACGAGACCCTGCGCACGGCCGGCCCCGACACCCTGGCCGACGCCCTGACCTCGGCCGGGCAACCACTGTGGGCCCGCGAACTCGCCGCCTACCGGCTGGGGCTGGGCGGGGACCGGCGGGCCTTCGAAGCCCTCGTGCTGCTCCTCAACCACCGCGACCCCGCCCGCTGCGAGGCCGCGGCGCAGGCCCTCGCCGTCCTCGGGGACCCCCGCACCGCCCGCGCGGCGGCGGCCCTGGCCACCAACACCCTGCGCACCGCCTACGCGCTGCACCCGGTCCGACTGCTGGCCGCCCTGCGGGCCCCCGAATCGGCGCCCGCCCTGATCGCCACCCTGGGGCGGCTGCTCGGACCGCACGACCCGTACTGGCGGGTGGCGCTGGCCTGCGCCGAGGGCCTGGGAGCCCTCGCCGACCCCCGGGCCCGCGAGGTCCTGGAACGCGCCCGGTCACACCCGCGCCTGGCGGTGGCGGCGACCCGCGCCCTGACCCGCCTCCCGGCCGCGCAGGCGTAGGAGGCGGCGCGGGCGTCCGAGGCGAGGGGGACGGGGCGCCGGAGTGCGTGAGGTCTCGGGCGTGGTCCCGTCCGGCGCCCGCGCCCCGCGTCAGCCCCGGAAGCCCAGCAGGCCGTGCAGGGCGGCCCCGCCCGCCGAGGGCGGAACGGCCCGGGTGGCGGTGGAGGGCTTCGGCGCGGCCTGCGCGGGGCAGGTGGCGTCCTCGGCCCGGCCCGTCCGCAGGTAGCCGAACAGCTTCTCGTCCAGGCACTTGTTGCCGCTGAGGGCGATGCCGTGGTTGCCGCCGCCCTCCTCCACCACCAGCGCCGAGCCGGCCAGCTTCCCGCGCATGCTGACCGCGCCCTCGTACGGGGTCGCCGCGTCCTCCGTCGCCTGGAACAGCAGCGCCTGCGGGAGGTCGGAGTTGGTCACGTCGACCGCTTCCAGGGGCTGTTGCGGCCAGAACGCGCACGGGGCGTTGTACCAGGCGTTGTTCCAGGTCATGAACGGCGCCTTGGCGTGCGTGCGCCACATGTCGGCCCGCCACTGGTTCCAGTCCCGGGGCCAGGCAGAGTCGCGGCACTGCACCGCCGAGTACACGCTGTAGCCGTTGCCCGCCGAGGGCTCCACGGCGCCGAACCGTTCGTACGCCGACACCAGCGGCTTGGGGTCCTTCTCGCGGGAGTACGCCGCGAAGGCCTCGGCCAGGGCCGGCCAGTAGCCGTTGTAGTAGCCGCCCGGCATGTAGGTGTCCTCCAGCTCGGCCGGACCCACCTTCCCGCCGGCCGGGGCCGTGCGCAGCGCGTCCCGCATCCGGTACCAGAGGGCCTCGACGCGGGCCGGGTCGCCGCCGAGGTGGTAGGTGGCGTCGTAGCGGGCGACCCAGGCGAGGAAGGCCTTGTGGCGGGCGTCGAAGGCGCGGTCCTGGGCGAGGTTGTCCTCGTACCAGACCCCGGCCGGGTCCACCACGGAGTCCAGGACGAGGCGGTCGACCCGGTCGGGGTGGAGGCGGGCGTAGACCGCGCCCAGGTAGGTCCCGTAGGAGTAGCCGAAGTAGCTCAGCTTCTGCGCGCCCAGCGCCGTGCGCAGCACCTCCAGGTCGCGGGCGGCGGAGACGGTGCCGATGTACGGGAGCACGTCCGCGTGGCGCTTGCCGCAGTTCTCGGCGAAGGCGCGCACCCGCTCCAGGTTGGCCCGCTCGGTGGCGCCGTCCAGGGGGACGGAGTCCGGGCGCACGGGCTTGAAGTGGTCTCCGGTGCAGTCGAGCGCGGGCTCGCTCTTGCCCACGCCCCGGGGGTCGAAGCCGATCACGTCGTACGCGGAGGCGAGGTCCTTCGGCAGGGCGGAGGCGATGAAACCGGCCAGGCCCCGGCCGCTGCCGCCCGGCCCGCCGGGGTTGACCAGCAGTGGCCCGCGGGAGGCGGACGCGGTGTGCGGGACCCGGGTCAGGGCCAGCGAGATCTGCCGTCCGGCGGGGGCCGCGTGATCGAGGGGGACCTGCAGGGAGGCGCACTGGAGGGTCGGGTAGCGCGGGGTCGCGCAGCCGGTCCAGCGCAGGGCGGAGGCGGAGGCCGGGGCGGCGGCCGGCGCGGGAGCCGGGGCCGGGCCGGCCGGTCCGCGCGCGGGCGCGGCGGCGACGGGGCCCGCGAGGGCGGCGACCGCGGTGGACAGGGCCAACAGGACGGTGGCGCGCTTCTTCAGGGGACGGGTCACGGGGTGCAGCATCAGGCCTCCCAGCCGAGGGTTCTGGGGCGAATCGTCCCGGAAACCGAGGGGGGAAGACGGGATTGAGCCCCGCATTGGCCCGATGTGATGAGCGTTCAGCGGTGTGCGGCGGGCCCCGGGCCCGCGCCGGCGGTCACAGCAGCGTCAACTGGGTGGGCCCGGCGGGCGCCGGCTCGGACGGCCGTTCCGGCAGCACGATCCGGCGGGCCGCCCCGCGTCCGGCCGGCCCGATGCCGAATTCGGCCGCCAGTTCGTGGACTTGGCGGGTGATCTGCCGCTGGTACCAGGTCGGCGCGTACGAGCCGCCCGCGTACATCCGCTCGTACCGCGGGACCAGGTGCGGGTGGTGCGCGGTCAGCCAGGCGGTGAACCACTCGCGGGCGCCGGGCCGCAGATGGAGTACCAGGGGTGTCACGGAGGTGGCGCCGGACTCGGCGACGGCGCGGACGGTGGCCCGCAACCGTTCCGGGGAGTCCCCGAGGAAGGGGATCACCGGGGCCATCAGGACCCCGCACTCGATCCCGGCGTCGGTCAGCGTCCGCACGGCGCCCAGCCGGGCGGCGGGGGAGGGGGTGCCGGGCTCCACGGTCCGCCACAGCGCGGTGTCGGTGAAGCCGACGGACACCGACACCCCGACCTCGGTGACCTCCGCGGCCTGACGCAACAGGGGGAGGTCGCGCAGGATCAGCGTGCCCTTGGTCAGGATGGAGAAGGGGTTGGCGCGGTCCCGCAGCGCCTCGATGATCCCGGGCATGAGGCGGTAGCGCCCTTCCGCGCGCTGGTAGCAGTCGACGTTCGTGCCCATGGCCACATGCGCCCCGGTCCACCGGGAGGCCGCCAGCCCGCGGCGCAGCAGTTCGGGGGCGTTGACCTTGACCACGATCTGGGAGTCGAAGCCGAGTCCGGTGTCCAGGTCGAGGTAGCTGTGGGTGTTGCGGGCGAAGCAGTAGACGCAGGCGTGGCTGCACCCCCTGTACGGGTTGACCGTCCATTCGAACGGCATGCGGGAGGCGCCCGGCACCCGGTTGAGGATCGAGCGGGCCCGGACCTCGTGGAAGGTGATCCCGCGGAACTCGGGGGTGTCGAAGGTCCGGGTGGTGACGGAGTCCGCCCCGAACAGCGCGGCGGGGCGGACGGGGGCGGCCGCCGCGTCCGCCGGACCCGCGGGGTCCGCCCGGTTCGCGGCGTCGGCGGCCGTCGAGCCGTTCGAGCCGATCGCGGCGTCGGCGGTCCCGGCGCCCTCGGTCAGGTTGTCCCAGCGCATGGTGTGCCTCCCTCGGTGGATCGTCCCCGAGAATAGAACACATGTTCCCATGATCGTGCGGACCGGGCCCCGCCCCCCGCGCGGGCCGACCCGGATTTGGGCGCCCGGGCCGGAGGTGGTTGTCTTGCCGCGACGAGCTGTCACAACCGCTGGAGGAACAGGTATGGCGCAGGTCGAGGCCACCACGGAGCGCATCATCGGGGCCGACGCGGAGACCGTGTTCGACGCGCTCGCCGACTACACCGGCACGCGCCCCAAGCTGCTCCCCGAGCACTTCAGCGAGTACGAGGTGCGCGAGGGCGGCGACGGCGGGGGCACCCTGGTGCACTGGAAGCTCCAGGCCACCAGCAAGCGCGTACGGGACTGCCTGCTGGAGGTCACCGAGCCCACGGACGGTCAGCTCGTGGAGAAGGACCGCAACTCCTCCATGGTCACCACCTGGACGGTCACCCCCGCCGGCGAGGGCAAGGCCAAGGTCGTCGTCAGCACCGTGTGGAACGGCGCCGGCGGCATCGGCGGCTTCTTCGAGCGCACCTTCGCGCCCAAGGGACTCGGCCGCATCTACGACACCCTGCTCACGAACCTGGCGCGCGAAGTCGAGGCCTGACCAAGGCCGTTGCCCGGCGCGGAGGCCCGCGGGCGGCTCACCGGTTCGGGTGCACTTCCCGGGCCGCGCCCCGCCCGCGCTCCCGCCGGGCCGCCGGCGGAGGTCGCCCCCGCCACGCCGGGCGCGCCCCGGTGGCGGGGCGGGTCCGCGGGGCTAGGGTGGGCGGTCCGCGCACCGCGTCCCGACCCACCGGGGGCCCGATGAAGATCCTCGTCTCCGCAGACATGGAAGGCGCCACGGGCGTCACCTGGCCCCGGGACGTACTGCCCGGCACCCCCGAGTGGGAACGCTGCCGGGCCCTGTTCACCTCCGACGTGAACGCGGCCGCCCTCGGCTTCTACGACGCCGGCGCCACCCAGGTGGTCGTCAACGAAGCCCACTGGACCATGCGCAACCTCCTCCTGGAGGAGCTGGACGCCCGCGTCGAGATGCTCACCGGCCGCCACAAGTCCCTCTCGATGGTCGAGGGCGTCCAATACGGCGACGTCGACGGCGTCGCCTTCGTCGGCTACCACACGGGAGCCGGCGCCGAGGGGGTCCTCGCCCACACCTACCTCGCCAACTCCATCACCGGGGTCTGGCTCAACGGCCTGCGCGCCAGCGAGGGCCTGCTCAACGCCCATGTGGTCGCCGAGTACGGGGTCCCCGTCATCCTCGTCACCGGCGACGACCTGACCTGCGTCGACGCCGCCGCCTACGCCCCGGACGCGCGCACCGTCGCCGTCAAGGACCACGTCTCGCGCTACGCGGCGATCTGCCGCACGCCCACCCGCACCGCCGCCGACATCCGCGCCGCCGCCGCCGAGGCCGCCCCCCTGGCCGTCCGCTACGAGCCGGTGCGCGGCGGCCCGTTCGCGGTGGAGGTGGAGTTCGACGCCGAACACCTCTCGCTGGCCGCGACCGTGGTCCCCGGGGTCGAACGCCGCGGCGAGCGCAAGGTCGGCTACACGAGCGGAACCATGTACGAGGGGATCAGGACCTTCAAGGCGGTCACGACGGTCGTCTCGGCGGCCGTGGAGGAGCAGTATGGATGACATGCAGAAACAGGGGGCCGCTCCCGCGGGGCCGGACGCGCGCGCCTTCGAGGAGGTCGTCGAGTTCACCTCGGGGCTGATCCGCATCGACACGAGCAACCGGGGCGGCGGCGACTGCCACGAACGCCCGGCCGCCGAGTACGTCGCCGAACGCCTCGCCGGCGCCGGGCTGGAACCGGTGCTGCTGGAGCGCACCGGGGGCCGCGCCAACGTGGTCGCCCGGATCGAGGGCAGCGACCCCACGGCCGACGCCCTCCTGGTCCACGGCCACCTGGACGTGGTCCCCGCCGAGGCCGCCGACTGGAGCGTGCACCCCTTCTCCGGGGAGGTCCGCGACGGTGTGGTCTGGGGCCGCGGGGCCGTCGACATGAAGAACACGAACGCGATGGTCCTGGCCGTCGTACGGTCCTGGGCACGCGCCGGGATCAAACCCCGCCGCGACATCGTGGTCGCCTTCACCGCCGACGAGGAGGACAGCGCGATCGACGGGTCGGGCTTCCTCGCCGACCACCACCCGCACCTCTTCGAGGGGTGCACGGAGGGGATCGGCGAATCGGGTGCCTTCACCGTGCACCCCGGCCGAGGCCGGTCGTTCTACCCCATCGCCGCCGGTGAACGCGGCACGGCTTGGGTGAAGTTGACCGCGCAGGGCACCACCGGGCACGGATCGAAGCCCAACCGGGCCAACGCCGTCAGCCGGCTCGCCGCCGCCGTCACCAGGATCGGCGCGTACGAGTGGCCGGTCCACCTCACCGACACCGTTGTCGCCTGCATCACCGAACTCGCAGCCCTCCAGGGCCTGTCGGTCGACCCGCGCGCCCGCGGATTCGACCTGGACGGCCTCCTCGACAAGCTCGGCCCGGCCGCCGCACTCGTGCGGGCGGTCATCCGCAGCAGTACCAACCCGACGATGCTCAGCGCCGGTTACAAGGTCAACGTGGTTCCCGGCCAGGCCATCGGCTTCGTGGACGGGCGGATCGTGCCGGGCGGCGAGGAGGAGTTCAAGGCCATCCTGGACGAACTCACCGGCCCCGACGTGCGGTGGGAGTTCCACCACCACGAGATCGCCCTCCAGTCGCCGGTCGAGGGGCGGACGTACGAGGTGCTGTGCGAGGCCGTCCGGCACTTCGACCCCGACGCCCGCGTGGTCCCCTTCTGCATGGCGGGCGGCACCGACGCCAAGCAGTTCTCCCGCCTCGGCATCACCGGCTACGGCTACTCCCCGCTCAAGCTGCCGCCCGGCTTCGACTACTGGTCCCTCTTCCACGGCGTGGACGAGCGGGTCCCAGTCGAGGCCCTGCACTTCGGCGTGAGCGTCCTCGACCGCGCCCTGCGGACCCTGTGATGGGCCCCCGCTGATGGCCGCCGCCCCCGACGGCCCCTACGGCAGCTGGCCCTCGCCCATCGACGCCGCCCTGGCCGCCGCCCACGACGGGCGCCCCGAGTACCTGGGCGCCGTCGGCGCGGAGGTCTGGTGGACCGAGCCCCGACCCGGGGAGGGCGGCCGCCGGACCCTGGTGCGCCGACCCGCCGACGGCCGCGCCGCCCGCTCCGTGCTCCCGGCGCCCTGGAACGTGCGCAGCCGCCTCACCGAGTACGGGGGCCTGCCCTGGGCGGGCGGCGAACAGCCCGGACGCGGACCGCTGGTGGTCTTCGTCCACCACCCCGACCAGCGGCTCTACGCGTACGAACCCGACGCGCCCGGAGCCCCGGAGCCCCGCCCCCTGACCCCCCTCTCGGCCGTCGGCGGCGGGCTGCGCTGGGCCGACCCCGTCCTGCGGGGCGGCGAGGTCTGGTGCGTGCTGGAGGAGTTCACCGGCCCCGGCCCCGCCGACGTGCGACGGGTCGCGGCGGCCGTGCCGCTCGACGGGTCGGCCGCCGAAGACCGCTCCGCTGTAAGGGAGTTGACGGACGACCGACACCGCTTCCGCACCGGCCCGAAGCTCTCGCCCGACGGACGGCACGCCGCCTGGCTGGTGTGGGACCACCCCCGGATGCCCTGGGACGGCACCGAGCTGGAGCTGGCCGAGGTGACCCCCGACGGAGGTCTGGCCACCCCCCGGACGGTGCTCGGCGGACCCGAGGAGGCCGTGGCCCAGGTGGCCTGGGGGGCCGACGGGAGCCTCCTCGCGGTGAGCGACCGCAGCGGCTGGTGGAACCCGTACCGGGTGGACCCCGGGGGCGGGGAGCCCGTCGCGCTGTGCCCGCGCGAGGAGGAGTTCGGCGGCGCGCTGTGGAAGCCGGGCCTCGCCTGGATCGCCCCGCTGCCCGAAGGACCCGGCCCCGGGCTCCTCGCCGTCCTGCACGGCCGGGGCGCCGCGGTGCTGGGCGTCCTGGACCCCGAGAGCGGACACCTCGTCGATGCCGCCGGACCCTGGACGGCCTGGCAGCCGACCCTGGCCGTCATCGGCACCCGGATCTACGGGGTCGCCGCCAGCCCCCGCAGCGCCTACGAGGTCGTCGAACTGGACACCGCCACGGGCCACGCCCGCGTGGTCGGCGCCCGGGCCGCGGACCCGGTCGACCCCGCGTACTACCCCGAACCGCAGACCCGGACCTTCTACGGCACCGGCGGCCGGGAGATCCACGCCCACGTCTACCCGCCGCACCACCCCGGCCGGCGGACCCCCGTCGGCGAGCTGCCCCCGTACGTGTTGTGGGCGCACGGCGGGCCCACCGACCACGTGCCGCCCGTGCTCGACCTGCACATCGCCTACTTCACCTCGCGCGGAATCGGCGTCGTCGAGGTCAACTACGGCGGCTCCACCGGCTACGGCCGGGCCTACCGCGATCGGCTGCGCGAACAGTGGGGCGTGGTCGACGTCGAGGACTGCGCCGCCGTGGCCCGCGCCCTGGCCGCCGAGGGCACCGCCGACCCGGATCGGCTCGCCGTCCGGGGCGGCAGCGCGGGCGGCTGGACGGCGGCGGCCTCGCTGGCCGCCACCGACCTGTACGCCTGCGCCGCGATCATCTACCCGGTCCTGGACCTGGCGGGCTTCGCCGACGAGACCCACGACCTGGAGTCCCGCTACCTCGACGGGCTCGCCGGCCCGCCCGAGACCCTCGCCGTGCTGTCCCGGGAGCGCTCGCCGGTGGCCCGCGCCGACCGGATCACCGCTCCCTTCGTACTGCTCCAGGGCCTGGACGACCCGATCTGCCCACCGGCGCAGGCCGAACGGCTGCTCGCCGCCCTGCGCGGACGCTCCGTACCGCACGCCTACCTCACCTTCGAGGGCGAGGGCCACGGCTTCCGGCGCGCGGAGAGCATGGTGCGGGCGCTGGAGGCGGAGCTGTCCCTGTACGCACAGGTATTCGACTTCGAGCGGCCCGACGTCCCCCGAACGGACCTTCAGATCTGATCGCCCGGAACCGGACGGTCCGATCATGGGGGCATGAGCACCCACACGCGCAAGGACGGCTCGAAGGGCCGCGGCCCGATCACCCCGGCGCGCGCGGGCATGATCGCGCTCGCGGTCCTCACCCTGGTCTTCATCTTCGAGAACCGCCGCTCCACGAAGATCCGCCTGCTGATCCCCGAGGTGACGATGCCCCTGTGGGTCGCCCTGCTGATCGCGGCGGTCCTGGGCGCCCTGTGCGGGGCGTACGCGGTCCGCCGCCGCAAGAAGGCGTAGGCCGAGCACGGGTGCCCCGCCCGGGGCTCCGACTCAGCGCGTCATGGCGCGGTCCGGCGCACGCACCTTCGCGCGCAGTTCGGCGGCGGACGCCTCCTCGGCGGGCGCCGGGGCGGCGAGTTCGAGGGCGGCCCGCTCCGCCAGGACCAGCACCGCGGCGACGAACCCTTCCGACGGGGCGGTCAGGACGCCGTGCCGCGTCGCCAGGTGCCGGGTCACCAGCGCCTGCGCGAAGGCCCGAAAGGCGACCGGGTCGACAGGGCACTCGTCGTCCCGCATCGGGCCGATGCCCGAGGGCCGGCCGAGTTCGGCCTCGAACAGGGCCACGTGGCGCAGGAACGGTGCGGCTCAGTTCGCTTCCCCACCGGTGTGCAGCCAGACGCGGAGGGGTCCGAGGGGGGCGAAGCCGGCGCGGACGGCGGCGTCGAGGTCCTCGCCGTGCTCGTACCCGACGACCGGCAGGCCGGGCCGGCGCGCGGCGACGGCGTCAAGGACCCCGGCCCAGGTGGCGTCCGTGTCGGCCGGGTCCCGGGCGAACAGGTTGGAGACGCCCGCCACTTCGGCGCCGAAGCAGACGACGGCGCCCGCGACGATCCGGCCCCCGGCGCGGCCCGCCAGGAACGCCCGGTCCTCGCCCAGGAGGGTCGGGCGGAAGATCCCGCCGGACTCCGTCCCGTCCCAGGCGGCCTCCCAGGCCTCCAGCTCCTCGGCCCCCGTCACCTCGGACCACTCCAGGCGGGAGGCCGCCGCCGGGGCCGGCCCGGCCGGGCGGTGGATCCACTGGGCCTCGAACAGCACCTCGAACCCGGCCGGGGCCAGGTCCAGCGAGGCGAAGCTGTCCTTCACCGAACACCCCGGCGAGGCGGTGTCGATCGGGTCCACCAACGCGGCCGCCGCGGCGGTGGGGCTCAGCGACACTGCGTCGGGG
Organism: Streptomyces sp. NPDC088097; assembly: GCF_044741845.1. NCBI lineage: Bacteria > Bacillati > Actinomycetota > Actinomycetes > Kitasatosporales > Streptomycetaceae > Streptomyces > Streptomyces sp. NPDC088097. The sequence goes on along the minus strand of NZ_JBIUTJ010000004.1, from coordinate 178,144 downwards.
TACAGGGGCGGGGTCCGCCGGGCACTGGTCCAGGCGTCCGCGCCGACGGAGCCCTCCACGCCGTGGGCCCGACAGACGGCGTCGCACCATTCGGCGTTGTCGCGCACGGCGGCGAGCAGAAGTGCGTCGGTGTCGCGGGTGATGATCACATCGGGATCATGCCGGACCCTCCTAACCTGGACGAATGACTTTTCACCCCTACGTCGCCCAGGGCGCGCGGGTCGGTCTGCGGCCCCTGCGGCTCGCGGACGGCGCCGAGTTCACCACCCACGCGCACGAGAGCCGCGAGCTCCACCGGCCCTGGCTGTTCCCGCCCACCACGCCCGAGGAGTTCGAGGCCTGGGCGACCCGCCTGGTCGGCGCCGAGGACCGCGCCGGCTTCCTCGTCTGCGAGCCCGCCACAGGGGCCCTCGCCGGCTTCGTCAACGTCAACAACATCGTCCGCGGCGCCTTCCGGTCCGGCGCGCTCGGCTACGGGGCCTTCGCGCACGCCGCCGGGCGCGGACTCTTCGGCGAGGCCCTCGAACTGCTCCTCGGGCACGCCTTCGCCCCCCAGGAGGACGGAGGTCTCGGCCTGCACCGGCTGGAGGCGAACATCCAGCCCGGCAACGCCGCCTCGATCGCCCTCGTGCGGGGGAGGGGCTTCCGGCTGGAGGGGTTCTCCCCGGACTTCCTCCACGTGGACGGGGCCTGGCGGGACCACGAGCGCTGGGCGGTGACGGCGCCCGTCGGGTGAGACGTCACCGGGCGTGCGCTGGTGCGGGCAGCGGCGGACCCGGGCGGCGGTCGTGTGTGCGAATGCGCCGCCCGGGGGCCGTCCGTCGCCCAGGATGGGGACATGCGAACCCTCGTGCTCCTCGACGCACCCTCCAACCTCGGCCTGCGCCCGCCCACGCCCACCGCGGTCCCCGGGGTCCACAAGCTCGCCGGCGCCCTGCGCGAGCAGGGGCTGCTGCAACGCCTCGGCGCCCGTGAGGGCGGGGTCGTCGTCGCGCCCCGCTACGACCGCGGCGACTGGAAGGAGGGCGACGGGGTCTTCCACGCCGCCGCCCTAGCCCGGTACACCGTCACCCTCGCGGACCGGATCGAGGGGCACCTGCGGGCCGGGGAGTTCCCCGTGGTCCTCGGCGGGGACTGCTCCGTCCAGCTCGGCGCCGCCCTGGCCATGCGCCGCCTGGGCCGGTACGGGCTCGCCGCGATCGACGGCTCCGCCGACTTCCGCCACCCCGGCAACGAGGCCGTCAACGGCCCCGTCGGAGCGGCCGCCGGCGAGGAACTGGCCCTGTCCACCGGACGCGGCCAAGCCGACCTCACCGACCTCGAAGGGCTCCGTCCCTACCTGCGCGAGACGGACGTGCGCCTCTTCGGGCTGCGCGACGGAGACGCCGACCTGCCCGAACTGGACGCCGCCGGGATCGCGGCCGCCACCGTCGGCGAGATCCGCGAACGAGGCGCCGGGCCGGTGGCCCGCGCGGCCCTGGAGGGGCTGCACCCGCCGGCGACGTCCGGCTTCTGGATCCACCTGGACGCCGACGTCCTCGACCCGTCCGTGATGCCGGCCGTGGACAGCCCGGAGCCCGGCGGGCTGCTGCCCGACGAACTCGCCGAACTGCTGGGCGTACTGGTCCACTCGCCGCGCTGCGTCGGCCTCAACGTCACCGTCTACGACCCCGACCTGGATCCGGACGCGCGTGCGGGCGCCCTGCTCGCGGACCTGGTCGCGGGGGCCTTTGCGTAATCCTGACCGGTGGTGATGTGCGGAACCCCTGTGCACCGGCCGCGCCGGAGTGTTCCATTTCCCCATGGCCACCACCGTCCGACGTGCACGACTGTCCCTCCCCGCAGCCCCGTTGGGTCCGGAGAACCCACTGCCCGCCCTGCGCGCGCCCGACGGGGTCCACACCCTCGACGAGCGCTCCCGCCACGGGCTGCCCCGCGACATGGCCCGCCAGATCGGCTACGAGCCGCTGCGGTCCCTGCTGCCCGTCCGGATCCGGGACGGATACGGACGGGAGCGCACGGAGGAGGAGTTGGAGGCCGTCATCATCGAGAACGGCCTGCTGCGCGTCACCGTGCTGCCCGGGCTCGGCGGCCGGATCCACTCCCTCGTCCACCTGCCGAGCGGACGCGAACTCCTCTACCGCAACCCGGTGTTCCAGCCGGCGAACTTCGCCCTCAACGGCGCCTGGTTCTCCGGCGGGATCGAGTGGAACATCGGCGCCACCGGTCACACCGCCCTGTCCTGCGCCCCCCTGCACGCCGCGCTGGTCCCCGCGCCCGACGGCGGTGTGATGGTCCGGCTGTGGGAGTGGGAGCGGCTGCGCGACCTGCCCTTCCAAGTGGACCTGTGGCTGCCGGCCGACTCGGAGTTCCTCTACGTCGGGGTCCGCGTGCGCAACCCGCACGAGCGGCCCGCGCCCGTGTACTGGTGGTCCAACATCGCCGTCCCCGAGGACCCGGGCACCCGGGTCCTCGCCCCCGCCGACGAGGCCTGGCACTTCGGCTACGAGCGCAGCCTGCGCCGCATCCCGGTGCCCGACTGGCAGGACGCGGACCGCACGTACCCGTCGAACAGCACCTACCCCGCGGACTTCTTCTACGAGGTCCAAGACACCGTCCGCCCCTGGATCACCTCCCTCGACGCCGAGGGCCACGGCCTCGTCCAGGCCTCCACGGGCCGGCTGCGCGGCCGCAAGCTCTTCGTGTGGGGCGCGGGCGAGGGCGGCCGGCGCTGGCAGGAGTGGCTCACCGAGCCCGGCACGGGAGGCTACGCCGAGATCCAGGCCGGTCTGGCCCGGACCCAACTGGAGCACGTACGGCTGGAGGGCGGGACGGAGTTCTCCTGGCTGGAGGCGTACGGGCCGCTGTCCGCGGATCCGGCCGCGGTGCACGGCGCCGACTGGGCGCGGGCGCGCGGCGCCGCCGCCGAGGCCCTGGACGGGGCGCTGCCGGCCGCCGCCCTGGAAGCCGCCCACAAGGCGTGGCGTGGCGTCGTCGACACCGAACCGGGGGAGCGGCTGGCCCGCGGATCGGGCTGGGGCGCGCTGGAGGTGCTGCGCGGGGGGTTCGAGCTGCCGGGCACCCCCTTCGAGGAGGCCGACCTCGGCGAGGAGCAGGCCCCGTGGCTGGAGCTGTGGCGCACGGGAGTCTTCCCCACCCCCCGCAAGGTGGTCCCGCCGGGGCCCCCGCTGGTCACCGCGCACTGGCGGGACATGCTGGAGACCGCCCCCGCCGACCCGCTCACCGAGTACCACCTGGGGGTGGCCCAGTGGCACGCGGGCGATGTGGCCCAGGCCGTGCGCAGTTGGGAGCGCGGGCTGTCCCTGGCCCCCTCGCGCTGGCCCCTGCTCCGCTGCCTGGCCGAGGCCGACGCGCAGGCAGGTGACCCCGAGCGGGCCGCCGACCGCTACGCGGAGGCCTTCGCGGACCTGATCGAGGAGAGCCGGGGCGGCGAGGCGTGGACGGCCGCCGAGTCGGCGCTGGCCCGGGAGGCGATGACGGCCCAACTGGCCGTAGGCCGGCTGCCGCAGGCCCGCGCGGTCTGGGACCGGCTCCGCCCCGCCCTGCGCGAGAACGGCCGCTTCCGCCTGCTGGCCGCCCGCCTGCTGGCGGCCGAGGGCCACGTGAGCACGGCCCTGCACGTCTTCGAGGAGGGCTTCGAGATCCCGGACCTGCGCGAGGGCGAGGAGACCCTGTCCGACCTCTGGTCCGCCCTCACCACCCGCCCCCTGCCCGCCGCCTACGACTTCCGCATGCGCCCGCCGGGGATCACGGGACAGCCCTGAGGCGGGGAGCACCCCGGGCCGTCAGGAGTCAGGCGCGGCAGAGGAGTTCGCCGTTCAGGACCGAGAACCAGGCGTCCGGGGCAGCGCCCCAGGCGTGCCAGGCGTCGGCGACCGCCGTCAGGTCCGCCGGGGTGGCGTGGCGGCCCTCCGTCGCGCGGTCGGCGTACGCGGAGGCCTTCGTGCGGTCCGCCCACAGGGAGGACCACCAGCGGACCTCCTCCGGGGTGGCGTAGCACCAGACCGTCGCCGAGGCCCGGACCTCCTCGAAGCCGGCCGCCCGGGCCCAGGACAGGAGCCGCCGCCCGGCGTCCGGCTCGCCCCCGTTGGCCCGGGCCACCCGGCCGTACAGGTCCTGCCACTCCTCCAGCCCGGGGGTGGCCGGGTACCAGGTCATCGCCGCGTAGTCCGCGTCCCGGACGGCGACGATCCCGCCGGGCCGGCACACCCGCCGCATCTCGCGCAGCGCCCGTACCGGATCGCCGACGTGCTGGAGCACCTGGTGGGCGTGGACCACGTCGAAGGAGGCGTCGGGGAAGTCCAGCGCGTGGACGTCCGCCGTGGCGAAGTCGACCGAGTCGGCGAGCCCGCGCTCCCGTACGTGGGCGCTCGCCTGGGCCAGGACGTCCGCCGCCGCGTCGACCGCGGTGACCCGGCCGCCCGGAGCCACCAGTTCCGCCAGATCGGCGGTGATCGTGCCCGGGCCGCAGCCCACGTCCAGCAGCCGCATGCCCGGCCGCAGCTCGCCGATCAGGTACGCGGCCGAATTGGCGGCGGTGCGCCAGCGGTGCGAGCGGAGCACCGACTCGTGGTGCCCGTGCGTGTACACGGCCGTCTCACGGATCTCCGGCGTGCCCTGGGTCTCGTTCATGGCGCAACTCCCCGTCTCGTCCTCGTCGTCGAAGCACTGTGATCACCGTAGGCGATCGTGCCGCGATGTGAGATATGCGTTTCAAAATGTGGACACACCACCTCGGTGGCAAGGGGTCCGGGCGGATCGGCCTCGGGTCGGTGGCAGGGCGGCGTGGGGGCGAGGAGAGTGGTCCGCAGGGCGAACGGAGGACGGTGAGACCCATGCCGGAGACGCTGCTCCAACAGCACGCCGCGGCGCTGCGGCTCTTCGGGGAGCGGGTGCGGGCCGTCGGGGAAGCCCAGTGGGACGCACCCACCCCCTGTGCCGAGTGGACCGTGCGCGACCTGGTCAATCACGTCACCGGTGAGCAGCGGTGGATACCCCCGCTGCTCACCGAGGGCCGGACCGTCGCCGACATCGGCGACGAACTCTCCGGCGATCTCCTCGGCGCGGACCCGGTCGCCGCCTGGGACCGCGCCGCGGCCTCCGCCGTGGCCGCCTTCGGCGCGCCCGACGCGCTGGAGCGGACCGTGGCGCTGTCGTACGGGCCCACGCGCGGATCGGCGTACTGCTCGGAGATGACGGCGGACTGCGTCGTGCACGCCTGGGACCTCGCCCGGGCCGTCGGCGCGGACGAGAGATTGCCCGACGGCCTCGTGGAGTTCGCCATCAAGGAGGTCATGCCCTACGCCGACGGTCTGGCGGCCACCGGCCTGTTCGCGCAGCCGCTGGACATCCCACCGGGCGCGAACGCCCAGACCCGGCTGCTCGCGCTCGTCGGCCGGCGGGGCTGACGGGCGGGAAGCGCCGAACGATCGCACGAAGCGTGGGAAGGGCGGCATCGAATGGCCGGTGGCGACAGCGGAAGGCGGAGCGCGGTGGCGGGCATGGCCGAGGGCACGGCGGGCGGGCCGGCCGGAGCGTGGCGCGCCGCCTCCGAGGGGCGCGGACCGGTCCGCTACGGTCCGCCCGCCCCCGAACCGGGCCTGCCCGTCCTGCCCGAGCTGACAGCGGTCCTCGCCGGCGCGGCGGGCCGCGCCGCGCCCGAGCCCCCCGGAGGAGGCGATCCCGTACGCGAGGCCGCCTGCCGTCACTGGGCCCGGCGCGGGCTGCCCACCGCGCCGGAGAACGTCGCCGCCGGGCCCGGCGCGCCCACCCTGCTGCTCGCGCTGCTCGGCGCGTACGGCGGGGACGTGATGTTGCCCCGGCCCTGTCCCGCCTGGTGGACTCCGCAGGTCCGACTGCTGGGACGGCGGGCCTACCACGTGCCCACTCCGGCGGAGTGCGGCGGCATACCCGACCCGTACGCGCTGCTGGAGACGGTGCGGCGGGTCCGGGCGGAGGGCGGCGACCCCCGCGTCCTGCTGCTGTCCGTCGCCGACGACCCCACCGCGACCGTCCCGCCGCCCGAGATGCTGCGGGAGGCCTGCGAGGCGGCCGAGGAGGCGGGCCTGTTCGTCGTCAGCGACGAGAGCTGGCGCGACACCGTGCACCGGCCGCACGAGACCCTCGTACTGAGCCCCGCCGAGATGCTCCCCGACCGGGCCGCCGTCCTCGTCGACCTGTCCGGGTCCCTGCTGCCCGCCGGCTGGCCCGCCGCCGTCCTGCGCCTGCCGGCCACCCCGCGCGGCACCTGGTTGCGCGCCCGGACCCTCGACATCCTGACCGCCACCGGCGCACTCGTCGCCGGCCCGGTGGCCGGAGCCGCCGCGCACGCCCTCGACGAACCCGACGCCGTCGCCGGGCGCGCCTACGCGGCGGCCGCCCTGCACGGGGCCGTCGCCGCCGCCGCGCACCGGGAACTCCTGGCCGTCGGGGCGCTCGCCCGGCCCCCGCAGGCCGGCCGGCACCTCTACGCCGACCTGACGCCGCTGCGCGCCGGACTGGCCCGGAACGGGGTCGGCGACGCCATGGAGTTGGAGGACTGGCTCGGCGGCCGGCTGGGCTCGCCCACACCCGGCGGGCAGCGCTTCGCCGACGAACTCGGCGCGTTGCGGGTCCGGTTGTCCACCGGCCCCCTGCTCGGCGTCACCCCGGCGCAGCGGTTGGCCGCGCTCAACTCCCGTGACCCGCTGGCGCTCCCGCACGTGCGGGACGCGCTGGACGGGCTCGGATCGGTCCTGGCCGCGCTGGTCGGCTGACGGCCCGCCTCCCCGTCCACCCCGCCCGCGCGGACCCGGGGCGTGCCCCGAGCCCGCCGCGCCGGTCAGGGTCGCAGGCCCGCCTGTTTGAGCGCGAGTTCGGACAACTCGGTGATGACCTGCCGGTCCCCGTGGCGCCAGGCGTCGGCGAGGCCTTCCGGCGGGGTGGAGATGTCGACGAGATCGCGCGGGGGTCCGGTGAGGGCGCGCAGGGCGAGCAGGTCGGCGCCGCCGGGGGCGCCGAACAGGCGTCGGGTGGTCGCGCTGCGCCGGATCCAGAGCAGGCGCGGGGGCAGCCACAGGAGGAGTACGCAGACGACCGGAATGACGATGAGGGCGAGTGCGGTCAGGTCGGCCACCTGGCCCACGGTGTCCTGGAGGGACCGCCCGGCATCGGAGAGACCGCCGCCGGCGTCGGCCGCGGAGTGGAGCGGCTTCTTCAGGAAGTCCCCGACGAGCGGCACCTTCGAGGCCGCGTCGCCGGCGTCGTCGAGGCTGGTGGCGAGGTGGTCACCCGCGTTCTGTACCGTCCGGCCCGGTTCAGCCAGTCGCATGATGACCTCGTGGACCGCCAGGGCGAAGGCCACCGCGGCCGCGATCAGGGCCACCGCGATCAGGTCCGCGAGCACCTGACGGTTCCGACGGGCCGGGGTCTGGGCGTATGCGCGCACGGCCGTGCTCCTGTCCAGGCGAGGGTGCCGACGAGGGCCGGCGCCGGCCGGACGGGGCCCGGAGCCCCCTGCGGCAGGCCGCGGCCGGTCGTCTGACTGTACGGGCGACGGGGCTCGTTGCCCGGCTCATCGTCTCCCGCGGTGCGACAGGAACGCCATGCCCCCGCGCCGACACCGGTGTAGAGTGAGTCAGCTGACTGACTCACTTGTGTTCGGTCAACTCCGCCCGAAGGAGACCCGCGTGCCCGTCCATCACATCCTCGACTCGACCATGCACCACATGGAGTCCGGCGCCGGGGTGCCCGTCGTCTTCCTGCACGGCAATCCGACCTCCTCGTACCTGTGGCGGGAGGTCATGCCGGCCGTGGGGTCCGGGCGGCTGCTGGCCCCCGACCTCATCGGGATGGGCGAGTCCGGCAAGCCCGACATCGACTACACCTTCGCCGACCAAGCCCGTTACCTGGACGCCTGGTTCGACGCGCTCGACCTCCGGGACGTGATCCTCGTCGGGCACGACTGGGGCGGCGCGCTGGCCTTCGACTGGGCCGCGCGCCACCCGGGCCGGGTGCGCGGCATCGCCTTCACCGAGACCATCGTCAAGCCGATGGACTGGGAGGAATTCCCCGAAGGCGGAAGGCAGTTGTTCCGGGCCATCAAGACGCCCGGGATCGGCGAGGCCATGATCCTCGACGCCAACGCCTTCATCGAGGAGGCCCTGCCCGGGACCGTCGCGACGCCGCTCGCCCCGGGGGACCTCGACGTCTACCGCAAGCCCTACCCGACCCGGGAGAGCAGGCTGCCGCTCCTGCAGTGGCCGCGCGCCATGCCGCTCGGGGGCGAGCCCGCCGACGTGGTGGCCCGGATCGAGGCGTACGACCGGTGGCTCAAGGCCAGTACGGACGTGCCCAAACTGCTGCTCGCCTTCGCGCCCGGCCCGGGGGTGATGATGCGCGAGGACACCGTCGCCTGGTGCGCCGCGAACATCGCCGGGCTGGAGATCGAACGCTCGGAGGCGGTCGCGGGACACCACACGCCGGAGGACCAGCCCTTGCTGCTCGCCGCCGGGCTGTCGGCCTGGGCGGACCGGCACGGGCTCCGCCTCCCGTAGGGCGTGTCCGCGGGCCCTGGTCCGGGCCGCCGCGGAGGGGTGGCCCTCAGTGGTGCCAGGCGCGGCCCCCGGTGTTGTGGACGAAGCGCTGGAGCACCTTGAGGGTGGTGAGGTACTCCTCGTCCGTGATGCCGGCGTGGCGCTCCGCCCACAGCTCGTCCTGGAGCACCGCGGCCCGCGCGTGGAGTTCCCGGCCCAGATCGGTGAGGGTCATGCCCTCGGGGGTTTCGGTGATCCAGCCGTGGGAGACGGTCCCGTCGACCTCCACGTCGATGCCCTCGTCACCGACCGCGAGGTAGCCGCCCAGGGTCCGGACCAGGTCGGCGCGGGTCCCGTCGCCGGCGCCACCGGCCAGGCGGGCCAGGATCCACCACTGCGGCTGTGTCACGCCGATGTCGGCCAGGGCGCCCCGGGTGCGGGTGACGACGGAGTCGTAGGCGGCCCAACTCCAGTAGCCGATGGGCTGCTTGATCAGTTCCGCGTCCTCGTGCGAGTAGTCCATGGTGGATCGGCTCCTTCTCGGTGCTCGGTGCTCGGTGCTCGGGCTTCGGCGCCCGGTGTGTTCGCCCGGTGTGTTCGTCCGGTGCCCCGAGCCTAGGAACTCGACCGCGCTTGAGGTCCAGTCCCTTTCCCGACCGATCTCGAAGGGGGCCCCTGTCGCCGGGCCGTCGGCCTGGCATACGGTGCCTCGTGCCCGGAACACACCGCACGGGGAAGGCGCGTACGTGGACGACAGCGAGCTGGGATTCGCGGGAGTGGCCCGGCAGGCCGAACTCGTCCGGGCCGGGAAGGTCACCGCGCGGCAGCTGACCGAGGCCGCGCTCGCCCGCGCCGAGCGCCTCGACCCCCGGTTGGGGGCCTTCCGTACGCTGCGCTTCGCGCGGGCCCTCGCCGAGGCCGACGCCTGCGACGCGGGCCGCGCCGAACCGGGCTCCGAGGGGCTCCCGTTGCTCGGCGTCCCGGTCGCGGTCAAGGACGAACTCGACCTGGCCGGCGAGGTCACCACCTTCGGCGGCGCCGCCAACACCACCCCCGTGGACCGGGACTGCGAGGCGGTGCGCCGGTTGCGGGCCGCCGGGGCGATCGTCATCGGCAAGACGACCATGCCCGAGTTCGGGCAGTGGCCCTTCACCGAGTCGGCCGCCCACGGCTACACCCGCAACCCCTGGGACACCTCCCGCACCACCGGCGGATCCAGCGGGGGCAGCGCCGCCGTTGTCGCCGCCGGGGTGGTGGGCGCCGCCCTCGGCGGTGACGGCGGCGGATCGATCCGCATCCCGGCGGCCTGCTGCGGCGTCTTCGGCCTCAAGCCGCAGCGCGGCAGGGTCCCCACCGCACCGCACCCGCACCTCTGGTACGCGCTCGGCACCCTCGGCCCGCTCACCCGCACCGTCCGCGACAGCGCCCTTCTCTACGACGTCCTCTCGGGCCCCGCCGCCGGCGACCGTTGGACCGCCCGGCCGGCGCCGACCGGATTCCTGCGGGCGGCGTCCACCGAGCCCGGCCGGCTGCGGATCGGCTGGTCGGCCAAGCCCGCCGTGCGCGGCGTACGGCCCCACCCCGAGCACGTCGGGGCCCTGCGGGAGACGGTCCGCGCCCTGCGCGAACTCGGCCACGACGTACGGGAGATCGACCCCCACTACCCCGACACCACCGCCGCGTTCCTCCCGCAGTTCTACGCAGGCGTACGGGCCGAGGCACGCACCGTGGACCACCCCGAACTGCTGGAGCGGCGTACCCGCCAGGTCGTACGGGCCTCCGCGCTGGTTCCCGAGGCCGCCGTCGCATGGGCGATGCGGCACGGGGAGCGGTTGGCGGTACGGGCCAACCGCGTGTTCGACGGGCCCGACCTGTTGCTCACCCCGGTGCTCGCGGACCGGCCGCGGCGGATCGGCGCCCTCGACGGGCTGGGGATGACCGGGGCGATGCTCCGCTCGCTGCCGATGATCGCCTACACGGGCCTGTGGAACGTGACGGGGAACCCGGCGGCCTCCGTCCCGGCGGGCTTCGGCCGGGACGGACTGCCCCTCGCCGTCCAGCTGGTGGGCCGGGAACACGACGAGGCGACGGTCCTCCAGGTCGCCGCCCAACTGGAGGCCGTCCGACCCTGGGCCGACCGGATCCCGGAGCTCGCCCGAGCGCCGCACTGAGCCGGACCGGGAGCGGACCGGCCGGGACCGACCCCGTCCCGGACCGCTCCCCGGCTCACCCGGCCGGGGAGTCCTTGCGCGCCGCTCCGGAGTCCCGCAGCCGCCGCCACAGCCCCGGCACCACGCTGAGCAGCAGGGTCAGCCCCACCGCCAGGACCACGCCCTTCCACGGCTCGGAGAACAGCGAGCCGCCCAGGATCCCGATCAGCCCGTACGTCGCGGCCCACGCCAGGCACGCCGGGGCGTCGCCCCGGGCGAAGCGGCGCAGCGGCATCCCGCCCAGCAGGCAGGCCAGCATCACCGGGATCCGGCCCGCCGGGACCAGCCGGGACAGCACCAGCACCAGGACCCCGTGCTCGTCCAGCTTGGCCTGCGCCCCCTCCAGCCGTTCCGGGGTGGCCCGCCTGCGCAGGGACTCCAACAGCCGCGAGCCGCTCCGCGAGTGCACCCCGCGCCGGCCCAACCAGTACAGCGCGAGGTCGCCGAGGAACGCGGCCGAAGCGGAGACGACGAACACCGACAACAGCCCCAGGGCGGGCGACCCGTGGTGGAACGCCACCACCGCGGCCGTGCTCACCAGCGCCCCGGTCGGGATCACCGGCACCAGCGCGCCCACCGCCACCAGCACGAACAGCGCCGGGTAGCCGAGCGCCTGCTGGGCGCCCCCGGGCGGCACCTGGCCCACCACCCCCAGCGCGCCCATCGCGTCCCGCCACGGCGTCACGGAAGCCGCACCCGCTCCCCGTGCGCGGGTACCCGTACGTCCACCTTCGGAGCCAGCCGCAGCGCGTGCCGGGCGAACTCCCCGCCCGGCGCGTGGAACTCGTGCGGTCGCACCGCGTCCATGCCGATCGGCCAGTACGTCCCGTAGTGCACCGGCACGGCCGCCGCCGGCGCCAGCCGGACCAGCGCCCGGGCAGCCCGTTGCGCGTCCAGGTGCCCCGGTCCCAGGTAGGGCCCCCAGCCGCCGACCGGGAGCAGCGCCACGTCCACCGGGCCCACCTCCTCGGCCATCTCGTCGAACAGGCCGGTGTCGCCGGCGAAGTAGGTCCGCTCCGCGCCCTGGACCACGTACCCCAGGGCCCGCACCCGCTGCGGCCCGAACGGCACCCGCCGCCCGTCGTGCAGCGCTCCGACCGCCCTGACCCGTACGCCGTCCCGTACGTCGACCACGTCGCCCGGGAGGACCTCGGTCACCACCAGTCCCCGCTGCCGCTCCAGTCGCCCCAGCCCCGGCACCGCCGCGCGGGCTCCCGCGGGGAGGACGAGACGGGTACCGGGAGCCAGCCGGGCCAGCGAGGGCAGGTGGAGGTGGTCGGCGTGCAGGTGCGACACCACGACCACATCCGCGAGCGACGCCTGCGGCGGGGGCAGTGCCCCGCGCCGCCGTCGCAGGTGCGCGAACCGGCGGGCGAACAAGGGATCGGTCAGCACCCGGACCCCCGAATCGGCCACCGTGCACGTCGCGTGCCCCCACCAGGTGATGTCCACCGCCACCCCGCCACCCCTCGTCCGTGCTCGACCTCGATCCCCTGCCCCTACCCCCTTCCCCCGAGGGTAGGCGGTGTCCCCGTGATCCGCCGGGAGCGGAACTCGCCGGCCCACTCCTCCCCGGGCCCGGGGAGGAGTAGGGTCGGGCGCCATGGAAGAGCTGCGCGTGGCCGCGATCGCCAGCCTGGCCCCGCTTGAGGAACTCGACGACGATCCCTTCGCCGTGGACACCCGCGGCCAGCACGCCATGTGTGCGCGCTGGGCGGAGGAACAGGGCTACGTGGTCACCCGCCAGTTGCTGTTCTACGGGCTCCGGCACGACCACTGCGGGCTGTGGTGCGACATCGACGCCGGACAGGTCGACCTGTTCGTCGCCCCCAATCCGAGGGTCCTGGCCCGCGCCCTGCGCTCGGTGGAGGAATTCACCGCCGAGTGCGCGCGGCGCGGGGTGCGCCTGGAGACGGCGGGGCTCGACGAACCCCATTACACCTCCGCCATGAAGGCCGAGGTCCACCGCCGCCTGTCCATGCCGACCGCCGGCTACGACGGGACCTGAGTCCCGGCCACGGCGGGGACCTGAGTCCCGGCCACCGTGGGACCTGAGCCCCGGCTCCATCAGGCCTCGGGGCCCGATCCCGGCTCCGCACGACCGTGCGCCGCCCGTTTCGACCGGCCGTACCCGTCACCCTGTGCGAGGCTGGCGGGGGGACCGCGGGCGGGGCGCGGACCGGACGTGTGAGGTGGGTACGGGCGTGTGGCGACGGCGGTTGCGGTGGCGGGCCGCGGGCGGGGCATTCGTGCGCGTCGTCCTGGTGTGGGCGGTCTCGACCCTGACGATGCTGGCCCTCGCGGCGATCCTGCCGGACTTCCGCCTCGAATCGGCCGACGGCGAGAGCGTCACCCGGGTCGGGCTGACCGCCGCCTGGGGCGCGGGCGCCTTCGGTCTGCTGAGCGCGCTCGTGTGGCCGGTCGTCGTGCGGGCCCTGCTGCTGGTGCCGGCCCTGGTGCTCGGGCTGCTCGTCTTCTTCCTCAACGGCTCGCTCCTCCTCATGGCGCTCTGGCTGATCCCCGACAGCCGGGGCGTGACGGCGGCCCCCGAGACGGCCGTGGTCGTGGCCGCCGTGATGTCGGCCGTGGCCTCCGCCACCTCCACCGCGCTCGCGGTGCGCGACGACGAGGCCTACCGGCGCCGCCTGCACCGGCTCGCCGACCGCCGCCGGCGCCGCCAGGGCGGCCCCGGTGACGAAGCGGGGCCCGGGCTGGTCTTCCTCCAGCTCGACGGGGTCGGGTACGCGACGCTGCACCGGGCCGTGGCCGAGGGGCTGATGCCGACGGTGGCGCGGTGGACGGACGGCAGCCACCGGGTGGCACCCTGGCGCACGGACTGGTCCAGCCAGACGGGCGCCAGTCAGCTCGGCATCCTGCACGGCTCCAACTTCGACGTGCCCGCCTTCCGCTGGTACGAGAAGGAGACCGGCGAGGTGATGGTCTGCAACCGGCCCACCAGCGCCGCCGAACTCCAACGCCGAGCCGCCGCCCGCACCGGCCACGAAGGCCTCCTCGTCCGGGACGGCGCCAGCCGGGGCAACCTCTTCGGCGGGGGCGCGGACCAACTGGCGCTGGTGCTGTCGGTCGCCGCGCGCAGGTCCCCCGGCACCCGCTCCCGGGCCGGCTACTTCGCGTATTTCTCCGACCCGGCCAACGCCGTGCGCACCGCGCTGTCCTTCGTCGCGGAGGTGGGGCGCGAGATCGGGCAGTCGCTGGGGGCCCGCGCCCGCCAGGAGCGGCCCCGGGTCTCGCGCTCGGGCCTGTACCCCGTCATCCGGGCCTTCGCCACGGTCGTCGAGCGGGACGTGGTGGTCTCCGCGGTGATCGGGGACATGTTCGCCGGCCGGGCGGCCGTCTACGCCGACCTGGTCGCCTACGACGAGGTGGCCCACCACTCCGGCCCGCACGGCCGCGACACCGACCGGGTCCTGGCCCGGCTCGACCGCAGCCTGGCGCTGATCGCCCGGGTCGCCGAGCACGCGCCGCGCCCCTACCGGATCGTGCTGCTCTCCGACCACGGGCAGAGCCCGGGGGAGACCTTCCTCGGCCGCTACGGGCTCACCCTCAAGGACCTGGTCCGGGCGGGCTGCGGGCTGCCGGTCCCGCGCCGGGCCCGCCGCACCCGCAGCGGCGCCGAGGCACGTGCGGCCGTACTGGCCGCCCTGCACCGGCCCGTGGAGGAGGAGGGCGACGAGGCCCACCCGCCGCCCGGCGACGACCCGGTGGTGCTGGCCTCGGGCAACCTCGGGCTGATCTCCTTCCCGGACCGGGAGGGGAGGGCCTCGCGGGAGTGGATCGAGCGGACCCACCCGGCGCTGCTGGCGACCCTGGCCGACCACCCCGGGGTGGGCTTCCTGCTCGTGGACGGGGAGGTCCTGGGTCCGGGCGGCGCGGTGGCCCGACTGGACGTGCCCGGGGAGGCGGAGGAACTGCTGGCCGACTTCGGCCCGGGCGCCGCCGACGCCGTCCGCCGCACGAACGGCTTCCCGCACGTGGCCGACATCATGGTCAACTCGGCCTACGACCCGCGGACGGGCGCCGTGCACGCCTTCGAGGAGCAGATCGGCTCGCACGGCGGGCTGGGCGGGGAACAGGGGCACCCCTTCCTGATGTGGCCGACGGAGCTGCCGCGGCCCGGGGCCGACCTGGTGGGCGCGGAGGCCGTCCACGAGGTGCTGCGGGGTTGGCTGCGGGAGACGGACGGACCCCAGATCCCCGTGTCCGGCCCGGTCCCCGCCCCGGACGCGATCCCCGCCTCCTTCCCGACCGCAGTCCCGACGGCAGTCCCCGCCGCCGTCCCGGACCGGCCGGAGGATCCCCGGCGGGAGGGCGAATCGCGCGGAACCCTTCCTTCCGCAGGGGTGTCCGCACCGGACGAAACCCGTTGATTTGGTACGCGGTTCAGGGTGGCCGACCATGGGGCGTCCTGCCCAGCATGTGAGACGTCCCGAGGCGCACCCCCGATGACCAGCACCGCAGCCCCGCCCGCCGAGGCCGACAGACCCGCACACCCGGACGGCGGCGCCGGCGCCGGGGTCGGCCCCGACGCCGCCGACGAAGGCCACCCGCAAAGCCGGCAGAGCCCGCATCCCCCGCAGAGCCGCCACACCCGGCGCTTCGGCCTGCCGGTCGCGGTCTGCCTCGTGATGGGCAACATCATCGGTGGCGGCATCTTCCTGCTGCCCGCCTCCGTCGCCCCCTTCGGCACCATCAGCCTCGTGGCCTTCGCGGTCCTGACCGCCGGCGCGATCGCCCTCGCCCTCGTCTTCGGCCATCTCGCCCGCCGGCACCCGCAGACCGGCGGCCCCTACGTCTACGTCCGCGCGGCCTTCGGCGACTTCGCCGGCTTCCTCGCCGCCTACAGCTACTGGATCACCACCTGGGTCTCGAACGCCGCCCTCGCGGTGGCGTCCGTGGGCTACCTCGCCGTCCTCTTCCCGGCAGTCGGGACCCACCGCTGGTCCATGTGCCTGGCCGCCCTCGCCGTGCAGTGGCTCCCGGCCCTCGCCAACCTGGCCGGCACCCGCTGCGTGGGCGCCGTCCAACTGGTCGCGACCGTCCTCAAGCTGGTCCCGCTGCTCCTCGTGGCCTTCGGCGGGCTGTTCTTCTTCGACCCCGCCAACCTCGGCCCCTTCCGGGCCGGCGACCAGAGCCCCGTCGGGGCCGTCTCCGCCGCCGCCGCGATCCTGCTGTTCAGCTACCTCGGCGTGGAGTCCGCCGCCGTCAGCGCGGGCGAGGTGCGCGACCCGGCCCGCAACGTGGGCCGGGCCACCATCCTCGGCACCACCGGCGCGGCCGTCGTCTACCTCCTCGGAACCCTGTCCGTCTTCGGGCTCGTCGCCCACGAGGAGCTGCTCACCTCGCAGGCCCCCTTCAGCGACGCCGTCGACGCCATGTTCGGCGGGACCTGGGGCGGCACCCTCGTGGCCTGCGCCGCCGTGATCTCGATGGTCGGCGCCCTCAACGGCTGGACCCTGCTCAGCGCGCAGACCCCGTACGCCGCCGCCAAGGACGGGCTCTTCCCCAAGGTCTTCGAGAAGAGGCGGCGCGGGGTCCCGGTCGTCGGCGTCCTCGTCACCGCCGTCCTGGCCTCCTGCCTGACCGTCTACAACTACACCGCCGGCTCCGAGGGCGTCTTCGAGGTCCTCGTCCTGGTCACCACCTTCACGGCGACCGTCCCGTACCTGCTCTCCACCGCCGCCCAGCTGTACTTCCTCGCCTCGGGCCGCTCCGAGCAGGTCTCCCGAGGCCGCCTGGTCCGCGACGCCACCCTCGCCGGCGTGGCCTTCGCCTTCTCCATGTGGCTGGTCGCCGGCTCCGGCTACGCCGCCGTCTACCAGGGCGTCCTGTTCCTCTTCGCGGGCGTCCTCGGCTTCGCCCTGATGTCCGCCCGCAAGGCGCGCGCCGCGGCCTGACCCGCGAAAAACCGGATGCCCTCGGGGGTGTGGCGCGCCCAGACTGGGCGCACCACACCCCCGACGCGTCAAGGACGTCCCCACCCGTGCAGGCAGCCGCCACCGTCACCCCCGCCCAGATCCCCGAACTGCTCCTCGGCCTCGCCACCGTCCGGCCCGTGTTCCTGTGGGGCGCGCCCGGCATCGGCAAGTCCTCGCTCGTGCGGAAGTTCGCCGAATCCCTGGGCCTGGAGTGCGTCAGCCTGCTCGGTACGCAGCTCGCCCCCGAGGACCTGATCGGCGTCCCGCAGATCCGCGACGGCCGCTCGGTGTTCTGCCCGCCCGAGGCCATAGCCCGCGACGAGCCGTACTGCCTCTTCCTCGACGAGCTGAACGCCGCGGGCCCGGACGTGCAGAAGGCCTTCTACTCGCTGATCCTCGACCGGCGCATCGGCTCGTACGAACTTCCGGAGGGTTCCCTCGTCATCGGCGCGGGCAATCGAGCCACCGACAACGCCCTCGCCCGACCCATCGCCTCCGCGCTGGTCAACCGGCTCACCCACGTGCACCTCCAGGCGTCCGCCCACGACTGGCTGGTCTGGGCCGGCGAGCACGACATCCACCCCTGGGTCACCGACTACCTCACCGACCGCCCCGACCACCTCTGGTCCCAGCCGCCCAAGACCGAGGAGCCCTTCTCCACGCCCCGCTCCTGGCACATGCTCTCCGACGCCCTGCACTCCTTCGGTCGGGACCTGGACGAGCACACCCTGGCCGTCCTCGCGCACGGCACGCTCACCCCCGCGCACGCCGTCTCCTTCCGCGGCTACGCCAAGATCGTCCGTCACACCTTCGGCATCGGGGCGATCATCAAGGGCGAGGCCTCCTGGCCCGCCCGCCTCGAAGACCGCGATCTGCTCTACTACCTCGCCGAGGCCTTCCGGGGCCGCCTGATCAAGGAGCTGCCGGGCCGCAAGGAGCACGTCTCGCCGGCCGTCCGGCAGACCGCCCACCGGGCCAAGTCCCTGCTGGTGCAGCTCGCCGAGATCTCCGTCGAGGTCGCCCGGACCGTCATCGCCGACGACGCCGACGGCCTGCCGGTGCTGCCCGCCTGGTTCCTCGTCGAAGCCGCCCGGGACATGCCCCGCCTGGTCGAGGCCCGCCGGTGAAGAAGCGCGGGCCCGGACAGCCGGCCAAGCCGGATCCCGCCACCCTCGCCTACGAGGCCGGTCGCGCCGCCGTCCGGCAGAACCCCGCCCTGCACGCCGTCCCGGCCACCCACTGCCGTGACCCGCGCTGCGGGACCTGCACCGCCGCGGTGCTCGCCGTCGTCACCTCCAACGGCGTGATCCACGCCCACCCCACCCGCCACGCGGAGCCCGCGGAGTGGGCCTGGGCCCTGGCCCACTGCCTGCTCCACCTCGGCTTCGGGCACGTGCCCGCCGCCAAGGGGACCCGGCCGCAGCCCGACCACGCCGAGCTGGCCGCCCGCTGCGTCGTCGTCAACCGCTTCCTGTTGACCTTCCCCGTCGGCCGGGCCCCCGACCGGCTGCCTGCCGCCTACCCGGGCGGCGACGAGGAACAGCTCGCCGGCGCCTGGAGCCGGGACGGCGTACCGCCCCGCTACGAGGACTGCGGCACGAACGCCCCCGGCGCCCCCGACCAGATCCTGGAGGGCTGGTCGCACTGGCAGGCGGCGCCCGACTGGCAGACCGGCTTCGCCCACGCCCTCACCCGGTCCGTGTCGAGCACCATGGAACGCGCGGCCGGCCGCGAGGGACACGTGCCGCGCCCGTGGGAACGCGCCCTGAACTGGTTCGTTTCCTCGTACCCGCTGCTCGGCGGCCTCGCCGCCGGCCTGGAGGTCGTCGCCGACGCCGAGCTGGCCCGCGCCCAGGGCATCGACGTCGCGGCCGTCAGCGCGAGCGCCGGGGAGATCTACGTGAACCCGCTGCGCACCTTCACCGACGACGAGTGGCGGTTCATCCTGGCCCACGAGATGCTGCACGCGGCCCTACGCCACTGCGAGCGCAGGGGCGCCCGCGACCCGTACCTGCACAACGTGGCCGCCGACTACGTGGTCAACGGCTGGCTCGTCGAGATGGACGTCGGCGAGATGCCCGACGGGCTGCTGTACGACCCGGGGCTGAAGGACCTCGCGGTCGAGGAGGTCTACGACCGGCTCACCGGGGACCTGCGCCGGATGCGCCGGCTCGCCACCCTGCGGGGCAAGGGGCGGGGCGACATCCTGGGGGAGCCGCTGCCGCATGCGGGAAGCGGCCCGTACACGGATCTCGACGCCTTCTACCGGCGCGGTCTGGTCCAGGGGTTCGACCTGCACGAGCGCGGGAAGCGCGGGCTGCTGCCGGCCGGGCTGGTCGAGGAGATCCGGGCGCTGGCCCAACCGCCGGTGCCCTGGGACGCCCGCCTCGCCCGCTGGTTCGACGAGTACGTCCCGCGCCCCGAGCCGGTCCGTTCCTTCGCGCGCCCGGCCCGCCGCCAGGCCTCGACCCCGGACATCCCGCGCGCCGGCCGGTACTTCCCGCCCGAGGAGGTGGCCCGATGCACCTTCGGGGTGGTGCTGGACACCTCGGGGTCGATGGACACCACCCTGCTCGGCAAGGCCCTGGGCGCGATCGCCTCGTACGCCGAAGCCCGCGACGTACCGGCGGCACGCGTCGTGTTCTGTGACGCGGCGCCGTACGACGCGGGCTATCTGCCCCCGGCCGACATCGCGGGCCGGGTGCGGGTGCGCGGGCGGGGCGGGACGGTGCTCCAACCGGGCATCGACCTGCTCCACCGGGCGGAGGACTTCCCTCCGCGGGCCCCGGTGCTGGTGATCACGGACGGGTGGACCGACACCCTGCGGATCCGGCGCGAGCACGCCTTCCTGGTCCCGCAGGGTGCCTCCCTGCCGTTCACACCCCGGGGGCCGGTCTTCCGACTGGCCTGAGGGGCTACGGCCTAGTCGAGGTAGTCGCGCAGCACCTGCGAACGCGACGGGTGGCGCAGCTTCGACATGGTCTTGGACTCGATCTGACGGATGCGCTCACGGGTGACCCCGTACACGCGACCGATCTCGTCCAGGGTCTTCGGCTGGCCGTCGTTGAGGCCGTAGCGCATGGAGACCACGCCCGCCTCGCGCTCCGAGAGCGTCCCCAGGATCGACTGGAGCTGCTCCTGGAGGAAGGTGAAGGACACCGCGTCCGCCGGGACGACCGCCTCGGAGTCCTCGATGAGGTCACCGAACTCGCTGTCTCCCTCCTCACCCAGGGGGGTGTGCAGGGAGATCGGCTCACGGCCGTACTTCTGGACCTCGATGACCTTCTCGGGGGTCATGTCGAGTTCCTTGCCCAGTTCCTCCGGGGTGGGCTCGCGGCCCAGGTCCTGGAGCATCTGGCGCTGCACGCGGGCGAGCTTGTTGATGATCTCGACCATGTGCACGGGGATGCGGATGGTGCGGGACTGGTCGGCCATGGCACGCGTGATCGCCTGCCGGATCCACCAGGTCGCGTACGTGGAGAACTTGAAGCCCTTGGTGTAGTCGAACTTCTCCACGGCGCGGATCAGACCGACGTTGCCCTCCTGGATCAGGTCCAGGAACAGCATGCCGCGGCCGGTGTAGCGCTTGGCCAGGGAGACCACCAGACGGAGGTTGGCCTCCAGGAGGTGGTTCTTGGCGCGGCGCCCGTCCTCGACGAGGATCTCCAACTCGCGCTTGAACGCGGGCTTGTGGTCCTCCTCCTCTTCGAGCTTGTACTCGGAGAAGAGACCCGCCTCGATGCGCTTGGCGAGTTCCACCTCCTGCTCGGCGTTGAGGAGCGGCACCTTGCCGATCAGCTTGAGGTAGTCCTTGACGGGGTCGGCGGTGGCGCCGGCGACCATGACGGTCTGCGCCGGAGCGTCGTCCTCGTCGTCGTCGGACAGGACGAAGCCCTGGGTGCCGCCCGGCTTGGGTGCCCCTTCCTCGGGCTCGTCGGCGGTGTCCTCGGCTGCCCAGTCCTCACCTTCGGCGGCCGGGGTCTCACCCTCGTCGCCGTCCTTGGCGCCGGCCTTCTTCGTGGCGGCGGTCTTCTTGGTGGCCGTGGCCTTCTTGGCGGCGGTCTTCTTGACCACGCGCTTCTTGGGCTCGGCGGCGGCCTCGGCCGTCACCTCGTCCCCGGTGGCGGAGGCCGTCGGAGCGGATATCGCCGCAGCGGTGGCCGTGGCCGCCGTCTTGCGCGCGCCGATGGGGCGCGGCGCGGCAGCGGCCTTCTTGGTCACGGTGCGGGCGGGGGCGGCTGCCTTGCGGGGCTTCTTGGCAGCGACCTTGGTGGCGGGGGCGGCGCTGACGTGGAGGGCGACGCCCTCCTCGTCCAGGACCTGGTTCAGGCTGCGCAGGACCCGCTTCCACTGGTCCACCGGGATGCGGCCGGCCTCGAAGGCCTGACGCACATCGTCACCGTTGATGTGACCCTGCTCGCGGCCGCGCTCGACGAGCGCGACGAGGGCCTCCGATTCGGCGATCTCCGGAGGGAACGTACGGGACGGGCTGAGCGACACAAGGAGCCTCTCGTTGCGAACAAATAAGGGTGTGGGCGGGACATCATCGCGCGAACTCGGGAAACAGACCCGAGGGGGGTCTGTATTCCGGGCCGCGCGAGGACACCTGTCGGTTCATCGCATGCCCGAGTCGATTCGTTACGCGCTGAATTGAGTGACCTGCGCCACGCTGTGGCCGCGCAACCGATCCGGCGTGGATCCGTCCGCTCCGGAGTCGCACTTTTCGCCGTCGTTCCGTCAGTCCGTTTTGCGGGCTTCGATGAGGAAACGGGCGGTGTGTGCGACGAACGGGCCCTCGCGCTCGATCCGTTCGTGGAGCTCGCGCAGCCGGTCCCGGTACTGCCCGACCGTGAAGCCGGGCACCATCCAGATCACCTTCCTCAGAAAGTAGATCACGGCTCCGATGTCATGGAACTCCGTCCTCAGTCGTTCGGAGCGCAGATCGACCACTTCGAGGCCGGCCTCGCCGGCCTCCGCGACCGCGTCGTCGGGGTGGCGGCCACGCCTCACCTCCTCGGGTTGCGGGCCGAGGAAGTACTCGACCAGTTCGAAAACGCTCGCCGGACCGACCTGCTGGGAGAGGTACGTGCCGCCCGGAGCCAGCACGCGGGCGATCTCCTCCCACCAGACGGTCACCGGGTGCCGGCTGGTGACGAGCTCGAAGGCCCCGTCGCCGAAGGGCAGCGGAGGCTCGTCGGCGTCCGCGACCACGACCGCGCCCAGCGGGTGCAGCAACCGGGTCGCCTTCGCCACGTTGGGCGGCCAGGACTCGGTGGCCACCATCAGCGGGGGCAGCGAAGCGGCCCCGGCGAGGACCTCGCCCCCGCCCGTCTGGACGTCCAGCGCGGAACGGACCCGCGCCAGCCGCTCGGCCATCAGCCGCTGGTAGCCCCAGGAGGGACGTTGTTCCGTGGCCCTGCCGTCGAGCCAGGAGAAGTCCCAACCGTCCACGGAGACGGAATCGGCCTCGGCGACGAGATGGTCGAAAGTGCGCGTCATCCTTCGATCGTCCCAGGCCTCGCCCCCGTCAACCACCTGATAAGTCGATTACACTCGGGGCGGGCCGTGACTGGCGTTCGGGTGGATCACCACCGGGGAGCGGCCCGGCGCGGAAGACCGCGCCGACTGCCGCGCGCCTGGGCGAACCGCGATCCGCAGCGACGTTCAGGAGACCCCGTGACGACTGCCCAGACCGTTCAGAGCGCCCAGACCGCCACGCCGGCCGGGGGCACCGCCCGGCTGATGGACGGCACCGCGCTGGCCCGCACCATTGCCGAGCGGACCGCCGCCTCCGCGGCGAAGATCACCGAGCGCACCGGCACCGCCCCCTGCCTCGCCACCGTCCTGGTCGGCGAGGACCCCGCGTCCGTCACGTACGTACGCATGAAGCAGAACCGCTGCGCCAAGGCCGGGATCACCTCGCGCCACGTCGAGCTGCCCGCCGAGACCACCACCGAGCAGCTCGTCGCCGCGCTCACCGCCCTCTCCGAGGACCCGGAGATCAGCGGCATCCTGCTCCAGCACCCCGTCCCGCACCACATCGACGAGCGCGCCGCCTTCGAGGCCATCGCCCCGGGCAAGGACGTCGACGGGGTCACCATGCACTCCTTCGCCGCCATGGGCTTCGGCCTGCCCGGCTTCGTCTCCTGCACCCCCGGCGGCATCATGCGCCTGCTGGAGGCCTACGACGTCGACCTCACCGGCAAGCACGCCGTCGTCGTCGGCCGCAGCGCGATCCTCGGCAAGCCCGCCGGGATGCTCCTGCTGGAGCGCAACGCCACCGTCACCTACTGCCACTCCCGCACCGTCGACCTCCCCTCGATCGTGCGCCAGGCGGACGTGCTGGTCGCCGCCGTCGGCAAGGCCGAGTTCATCCGCGGCGAGGACATCAAGCCCGGCGCCGTGGTCCTGGACGCCGGGTACAACGAGGGCAACGTCGGCGACGTCCACTTCGAGTCGGCCGCCGCCGTCGCCTCCCTGATCACCCCGGTCCCCGGTGGTGTCGGCCCCATGACCATCGCCGTCCTGCTGGAGCAGACCGTGGCCGCGGCCGCCGCCCAGGCCGGTCTGGACCTCGCGGACCTCTGACCCGCCGCGCACGGCTCCCCGTACGACCAACGCCCCGGGCCCTACGGTCCGGGGCGTCGCGCGCGGCGCCCGAGGGGCCGAAAGACCGATCCCGCGCGGCGCACCCCGGGGCTGCACTGAAGAGGTGAACCCACCCAAGGACACGCAGACGCCCGGCACGGGGAGCGGGCGGCGCCACCCCCGCGGACTCGCCACCCTCGTCCTCGCCGAGCTGTGGGAGCGCTTCAGCCTCTACGGGATGGTCGCCATCCTCGTGCACTTCCTCGCCGCCTCCCGCGGCCACGGCGGCATGGGCCTCCACGAGGGCACGGCCGAGGCCGTGGAGGGCGTCTACATGGCCATGATCTCCCTGCTCGCGCTGCCCGGCGGCTGGATCGCCGACCGCTTCCTCGGCGCCCGCAGGGCCGTCCTGTGGGGCGGCGTGGTCATCATGGCGGGCCACGTCCTGATGGCCTTCCCCGGAGCCGCCTTCGTCTGGCCCGGCCTGGTCCTCATCGTCATCGGCACCGGGCTGCTGAAGCCCAACATCTCCGCCCTGGTCGGACGGCTCTACGCCGCCGACGACGACCAGCGCCGCGACGCCGGCTACTCGATCTTCTACATGGGCATCAACCTGGGCGCCGTCATCGCCCCGCTCGTCGTCGGCTACCTCGGCGAGGAGGTGAACTGGCACCTCGGCTTCGGCGCCGCCGCCGTCGGCATGGCCCTCGGCCTGCTCCAGTACGTCCTCGGCGGGCGCCGCCTCGCCGGGCAGCTGCGCGAGGAGCCCGTGGTGCGGCTGACCCCCGCCGAGCGCCGGCGGCTGCGCCGCACCTCCTCGTACGGCCTGGCCTTCACCGCCTCGCTGATCGGGCTGCTGGTCGCCGCGCACGCCCTGAGCATCGACAACATCACCTTCGTGCTCACCGTCGTCGCCGTGGTCGTCCCCGCCGGGGTGCTGCTGTCCATGTACCGCAGCCCCAAGGTCACCGTCGTGGAGCGGACCCGGCTGCGCGCCTACGTCTGGCTCTTCCTCGCCGCGACCCTGTTCTGGCTGGTCTACGACCAGATGGGCAACGAGCTGAACATGTTCGCCGCGCAGAAGACCGACCTCAGCCTCTTCGGCCTGCACGTCCCGGCCAGTTGGACCCAGTCCCTGCCCTCTCTGTTCGTGATCGTCATGGCCCCCCTCTTCGCGGCGTTCTGGGTCCGTCGGGGCCGCCGGATGAGCACCCCCCTCAAATTCGGCCTGGCCCTGGTCCTCACCGGCGCCTCCTTCCTGGTGATGTCGGGCGCCGCCGCGATCGCCTCCACCGGCGTCAAGGTCTCCCTGATGTGGCTGGTCGGGGTGTACGTGATCCAGGTGATGGGCGAGATGTGCCTGAGCCCGGTGGGCCTGTCGGTCACCACCAAGCTCGCACCGCGCGCGTTCACCAACCAGATGATGGGCGTCTGGTTCCTCGCGGCGGCGACCGGCGACGCCATCGGCGCGCAGTTGCCCCGGCTCGACGCAGTCATCGGGCAGAGCCTGAACTTCCTGTGGCAGGGGGCCCTGGTGCTCGTCGCCGGCGCCGTGATGGTGTTCTTCACCCGCCGCCTCAAGATCCTCACCGGCGAGGCCGCCGAGGCCGGCGCGGACCGCGCGCCGGTTCTGGTCGGCGCCTGAGGCGGTGCGGCGGGTACTCGGGAGGGCGTCCCCCGGCGCCCTACGGAACGCGGCCGGCGGGGGAGGCCGGCTGGGGGGACGGCTCCCCCCGGCGGGCCCGGGCCACGATCGGGGAGGTGTGGAAGGCGTGGGCCAGCGCCTCCAGGGGCTGCCCGTCGAGCCGGTACGGGGCCGGTTCCACGGGGCCGGCGCAGGCGCCCGGACCGGGCCCGTCGGAGGTGGGCCCGGTCCCCGTGGGCCGGGCCGGCGCCGTCCCCGCCGCGTCGGCCGCCGTACGGGCCCGGCAGGCCGCCGCGAGCATGGCGGCGTCCGCCACCACCGAGGCCGCCTCGTCCGTCAGGCCCTGCCCGCGCGCGGCGCCGTACGCCCCGGAACGCACGGCCGGGTCGAACCAGCCGGCCAGCGCCAGCAGCCCGTCGTCGATGACCGACTCGCGGTGGATCAACCGGATCCCCATCGGCGACCACCACGTCAGCGGGACCGTGGTCACACTGCGCGAGGCGAACCCGCGCAGCGCCCGCCACAGCGGACGCAGCCGCCGGTACTGGCTGAAGTCCCGCCAGGTCGCGCTGCCGCCGAGCATCGGCACGATGAACCCCGCCCCCACCAGCAGCGCGGCCCCCGAGGCCAGCGGCGGGGCCACATACGTCGACAGCCCGTCCCAGTCGCGGCCCGACCAACGCGCCCCCACGGCGGCCCACTTCGCGATGCTGTAGCCGATGTCCAGCAGCCCGCCGAGCATCAGCGACGCCAACCCCGTGCGCAGGGCCCGCAGGGCGGGGTCCACGCGCAGCAGCCACTTCAGGGAGAGCAGGAACAGGGCCGCGCTCGCCACCGTGTGCGCGACCAGGTAGCAGACGATCATCTCGCGCAGCCAAGGGGTGTTGGCGTAGTACGTGTCGAGGTCCCGAAGCCGCTCCACCGGCGCGTCCCCCCGGGCGAACAGTAAGACGATCAGCACGCTGAGCGCGCCGAACACCACCACCGTCAGCCGGGTGGCCCGCCGCACGCTCGCCGCCGGCCCCCCGGACCAGTGCAGGATCAGCACGATCGAGGCCCCCGAGAAGGCCGTCAGGGTGCTGTACACCAGCGGGGCGGCGAAGTTCACGACGCCCGTGATCCGGTTGACGGCCGCGATCGACGGCGGCGCCGCCAGCACCGTCAGCACACAGCCGACGCCGAGCAGCGCGCACACCGACCGCATGATCGGCTGGTCCCAGCTCCGGCGCAGCACGGGGGCCTTCAGCAGCAGGGCCAGCACCAGCACCGCCGCGGCCAGGTAGAGGCCCTCACCGTTGCTCACCGGTCCCAGCCCAGCGAGCTCTGGATCCGCTCGATCTCGACGGGGAAGCGTTCCTGCCGGGGCGCCGGCAGGTAGGCCTTGAGGATCTGGCCCAGGTGCAGTCCGAAGGTCTCGGCGCGGACCTCGGCGGGATCCTCGTGGTCGGCGCGGGCGGCGGCCTGCCGGACCACCGAGTCCAGACCGGAGTCCGAGCGCAGGAGCGCGGCGAGTCCGCCGTGCGGGGCCGTCAGCCGGGCCGCCACCGCCATGCCGGGACCGTGGCCGTCGCAGGTGCCCTCGTCCACGTGCCACAACTCGTGGCAGGCGATGACGAGCTGGTGCTCGGGGCGGGTGCGTTCCTCGACGACGATCAGGTCGCGGGCTTCGAGCTGGAGCCAGAGGCCGCTGGCGGTGTCCGGGGGGAAGGCGGCGAAGCGGAAGTCCACCGGGCGTCCGCCGCGCCGGCGCGCGAACGCGGCACAGAGACCGCCGATGACGTCGGCGATGGCGGTCGGCGGGGTGAGGCGGGCGCCGGCCAGCAGTTCGGAGGCGAGGGCGCGCATGGCACGGGAGGTCCTCAACGCACCACCCCCGCGCCGCGCCGCCCGGCCGCCCCCACCGCTCGGCCCCGGGCCGCCGCGGTGCGGTCGGGGAGGGGGGCGGCTCGCACCGGGGGGTTCTCCGTACGTCGACAGGGAGTTCGAGGGCTGCTTTCCCGCGCAGCCTAGCCTCCACCCCCGCCGCGAACCAGCGCATCCCGGCCTTTCTCCCGGGGCTGAACACGCCCCGCCGCGGGCCGCGCCGTGCCCGGCGACGGGCGCCCGCGAACCCGCGGCCGGATTCCGCGCCCGGGCCTTACCCCGCAGGTAATCGACGGGGGCGCGGCGGGCCGGGAGGGTGGGGGCGCCGGGACCCGCCGGGTCCGGCGCCCGTCCCGTTCCACCCTCGACGGAGGCTGATCCGCAATGTCCGCAACCCTGTTCGCCGGTATCGCCCGCACCCCCGACCCCCGGACCGCGCTGCGCCGCTTCCTCGCGCTCGACGCCGTCGTCACCACCTCCAACGGCCTCGCCTACGCGGCCCTCCCCGGTCCGCTCGGCCGGTTCCTCGGCATCGGCGACGGCCTCCTGCTCGGGCTCGGGGTGCTCTTGGTCGTGTACGGAACCGCCGTCGGGCTGCTCGCCTCGCGGAGCCGCCCGCGCGCCCTGCCCGTACGGCTCGTCGTCGCGGTCAACGCCGGCTGGACGGCGCTCGGTCTGATCTCGCTCCCGCTGTGGCTCTCGCCCACCGCCGCCGCACTGGTGTGGATCCCCCTCCAGGCGCTGGTCGTCGGCGGCTTCGCCCTGCTCCAGTGGCTGTCGCTGCGGGCGGCCGGGTCAGGGGCCCAGTGAACGCAGGTACTTGACCGTCGCCGGGTCGGCCGGCAGCAGGGTCTCGATGGCCAGCTCGGCGACCGTCACGTCCATCGGGGTGTTGAAGGTGGAGATGGACGACACGAAGGACAGCAGGTGCCCCTCGTGCTCGATCCGCAACGGCAGCGCGAGGTACGCGACCGGCCCGTCCGCGTCCGCGTCCCCATCGCCCCCCGCGGCCCCGGAGGCGTGCTCCCCACCGGGCCGGTCCGGCAGCGGATAGGCCGCCACCTCGTCGTACAACGCCCGCAGTCCCGTCGAACGGGACAGCGCGATCTGCCGTTCCATCTGGGCCAGCAGGTGCCCGCGCCACTGCCGCAGGTTGCGGATCCGCGGAGCGAGCCCCTCCGGGTGCAGGGTGATCCGCATCGCGTTCAGCGGTGGGGCGAGGAGGTGCTCGGGCAGCCCGTCCAGCAGCATCGCGATGCCCCGGTTCGCCGCCACCACCCCGTAGGTCGCGTCCACGATCAGCGCCGGGTACGGCTCGTAGCCCGTCAGCAACTGCTCCAGGCCCTCCCGCAGGGTGCTCATGGCCGGATCGTCCAACGGGGTGTGCGCGTACCGGGGCGCGTAACCGGCCGCCAGCAGCAGCGCGTTGCGCTCCCGCACCGGCACCTCCAGGTGTCCGGCGAGCCGCAGCACCATCTCCTCGCTGGGTCGCGAACGGCCCGTCTCGACGAAGCTGATGTGCCGGGAGGAGGAACCGGCCCGGTTCGCCAGCTCCAGCTGGCTGATCCCGCGCCGCTCGCGCCAGCCGCGCAGCAGGGCGCCCGCCCCGCTCCCGGGCACGGGGTTCGTGGTCGTCATGGACGCGACGTTAACCCAAGGGCCGCGCCCCGGCGCGCGACCGGCTCGTTCCGGCCCACCCTGTGGCAGTCTTGACCCCCCGTCACGTGCAGCCGGAAGGAGCCGAGCATGGCCAGCGAGCCGCTGTCGCAGAAGGAGATCGAGGACCGGCTGCGGGAACTTCCGGGCTGGTGCTTCGAGGACGACAGGATCCTGCGCACCTACCGGCTCGGAGGCCACCGGGCCGCCGCCGCCCTCGTCGTCCACATCTCCGTCGTCCAGGACGAGTTGAACCACCACTCCGACCTGACCCTCGGCTACGACACGGTCCGCCTGTCGGTCAACAGCCACGACGCCGGCGGCCGGGTGACCGAGAAGGACTTCGCGCTCGCCGAGCGCGTGGCAGCCCTCGCCCCCGCTCACGGAGCGCACTGACGGGTGGCCCAAACCCTGCCGGCCCACGCCGCCGGGGCCGAGGCCCACGACGCCACGGGCGGTGGTCTCCCGCGCGCCGGGGCCGCCGCCGGGGCGGTCCTCCGGGCCCCCCGCGCGCGGACCCCACGTACCGCCCACGGACCTTCGTACGCGACTGACGGGGCCGCGCCCGGGTGTCGCGGCCGGGCGGCAGGCGGGTGTCACACCGGCTCGAGCCTCCACCACTGCTCGGGGGAGTCGGTGTCCTCGCCCTGACGGGCCCGGCCCTCCTCGTCCGCCTCCAGTGCCAGCCCGCTGACGCACGCCACCAGCGACACCACCCCCGGCTCGTCCACGTGCCCCTCGACCAGCCACTCCTGCGCCCCGAAGGCGTTGGGCCGCCACACCTGGACCCGCGCACCGGCCTCCTCGGAGGCGTTCGCCACGTCCAGCCGGCGCCCGTTGTCCTCGCTCACCAGGTGGAAGATCCCGCCACCGCTGTGCACCGGCGAGATCCGCCACCGGCGCGCGCCGGCCGGGGCGGGCGGCCCGTCGGGACCGACCCGCACCCGGGAGGCGCCCTCCAGCTGGAGCACCAGCCCACTGTGCACGTTGCGGATCCGGTACACGCCCTCGGAGAGGCTCCCGCCCCCGGGAAGGTCCACGCCGCCCTCAGACGTCGAAGGAGGCCGGGTCCGGCCCGATCCGGCCGCCGTCCGAGCCCAGTGCGTCCAGGGCCGCCAGGTCGGCGGAGTCCAGCTCGAAGCCGAAGACGTCCAGGTTCTCCCTGATCCGCGCCGGGGTCACCGACTTCGGGATCACGACGTTGCCCAGCTGGAGGTGCCAGCGCAGCACCACTTGGGCGGCGCTGCGCCCGTGCTTCGCGGCGACCTCGGCGACGGCGGGGAGCCCCAGCAGCTCCTTGCCCTGGCCCAGCGGGGACCAGGCCTCGGTGACGATGCCCAGGGAGGAGTGCAGGGCGCGCAGTTCGGCCTGCGGGAAGAGCGGGTGCAGCTCGATCTGGTTCACCGCCGGCACCAGCGGGCTCACGGTGCGCAGCCGCTCCAGGTCGGCGGTGCGGAAGTTGGACACGCCGACGGCCTTCGCGCGACCGCTCGCCGCGATCTCCTCGAAGGTCTTCCAGATGGTCAGGAAGTCCTCGCGCATCGGACGGGGCCAGTGGATCAGGTACAGGTCCAGGTGGTCCAGGCCCAGCTTGTCCAGGGACTCGTCGAAGGCTCGCAGCACCGCGTCGCGGTCCCAGTCCTGCTTCGGGCCGTTCCACAGCTTGGTGGTGACGAACACCTCCTCGCGCGCCAGCCCCGAGGCGGCCACCGCCCGGCCGGTGCCCCGCTCGTTGCCGTAGATCGCCGCCGTGTCGATGCTGCGGTAGCCCGCCTCCAGGGCGGTCCCGACGGCCGACTGGGCCTCGGAGTCCGGGACCTGCCAGACGCCGAAGCCGAGCTGGGGCATGAGCGTGCCGTTGTTGAGCTTGATGCTGGGGACCTGGTTCACGTCTGGTCGTTCCCTCGGGGTCGGTGCGGGGTTGTGGCCCGTGCCACGGCGTACGAGGGGCCACAACCGGCCGCCCGTACGCCGTATTCCCGCCATCCGGGTGGTTGCGGCCCCGGCTCCCGCCCCCCACCGCGAGGTCAGGCCTTCCCCAGGTACGCCTCCCGCACCAGGGGATCCGCCCGCACCTCGGCGGGCGTGCCCTCGGCCAGGACGGTGCCGAGGTCCAGGACGACCACCCGGGCGCAGAGGTCCATCACGAAGGCCACGTTGTGCTCGACCAGCAGCACCGCGCAGCCCTCCTCGTGCGCGAGCCGCCGCACCACCCGGGCCAACTGCTCCCGCTCCGGCGCCGACATCCCCGAAGCGGGCTCGTCCAGCAGCAACACCCTCGGCGGATCCGCCACGGCCCGGGCCAGCTCCACCATCCGCGACCGGCCCACCGGCAGCCCGCCCGCGTACGAGGCCCCCAGCGCGCCGACCCCGCAGTCCTCCAGCACCCGCGCGGCCCGCTCCCGCCGGGTCCGCTCCCTGGCCCGCCGGCCGGGCGCCGCGAGGAGGTCGGCGGCGAGCCCGCCCCCGCCGCCGCGCCACTCCTGGGCGACGAGGACGTTGTCGGCCACCGTCAGCTGCCCGAAGAGCTGTTGGCGCTGGAAGGTCCGGCGCATCCCGTGGCGCGCCCGCCAGACGGGGGAGCGGCGGGTGATGTCGGCCCCGTCCAGGAACAACCGCCCCTCGTCGGGGCGCCGGATCCCGGACAGCACGTCGAACAGGGTCGTCTTCCCGGCCCCGTTCGGCCCGATCAGCCCGCACACCTCCCCGGCGCGGATCCCGAGGCCGACACCGGACAGCGCCCTGACCCCGCCGAACCGGACACCGACCCCGCTCGCCCGGACCACGTACTCGCTCACGGCGCCATCCCCAGGTAGGCCTCGGTCAACCGGTCCGTCTCCACCTCGGCCCCGGGGCCGCACCAGGCGACCCGGCCCTGGGCGAGGTAGGCGACGGTGTCGGCGACCCCGAGGATCTCGGCCGCCTTCTCCTCGACCAGCAGCAGGGCGCAGCCGGCCGTGCGCAGTTCGACGAGCAGCGCGTACACCTCGTCCACGATCCGGGGCGCGAGGCCGAGGGAGGGCTCGTCGGCGATCAGCACGGCCGGCGGGCGCTGGAGCAGCGGGGCCAGCGCCACCATCTGCTGCTCCCCGCCGGACAGGGCGCCGGCGGCCACCGAGCGGCGTTCCGCGAGCCGGGGGAAGCGGTCGTAGACGGCGGCGCGGGCGGCGGGGTCGGTGAGGTGCAGGGCCAGGTTCTCCTCGATGGTGAGGGAGGGGAAGATGCCCCGCCCCTCGGGGGCCAGCAGCACCCCGGCCCGGGAACGGCGCACCGCCCCGTCCCGGGTCGCGTCCCGGCCGTCGACGCGCACCGTCCCGCCCAGGGCCGGCAGCAGCCCGGCGGCGACCCGGCAGGCGGTGCTCTTCCCGGCCCCGTTGGGCCCGAGCACGGCGAGGATCTCCCCGCGCCGGACCGTGAGGTCCACCCCGTGCAGGACCGTGCCCCCGTCGTACCCGGCGCTGACCCCGCGCAACTCCAACGCGACCTCCCCGCGGGCGGGACCCCGCCCACCCGTCGCCGGGGCCCCGGCGACGGGTGGGCGCGTGCCGTGCGTAGGCCTGCGGTCCGTGCGCGTGCCGTCCGTGCGCGCGCCGTCCGTACGTGCGCCGTCCGTGCGTGCGCCGGGCACCCGTGGGTCCGGCCGTCGGGGCTCCTCGGGCGTGGCGGGGTCGAGCCCCGTGCCCGGTCGGGCAGTGCCCGCCGAGACCTTGCGCCGCCCGGCCAGGGCCTTCGCCCAACGCTGCGGGACGGCCGCGCAGTACCCGTCCGGGTCGTTGGCCAGGGCCAGGCCGGCCAGGCCGAACAGGATCACCGGCAGGTGGGCGGAGTCCGTCACGTAGTCCGCCAGCAGGCGCGGGGCCACCGCGAACACCAGCCCCGCGACCACCGCGTAGGCGGGCCTGCGCACCCCGGCGGCGACCACCACCGCCAGCCACACCAGCCCCGTCATCGCGGTGAAGTCCGTCGCCGTGATCCGGGTGTTGTAAGAGGCGTACAGGACGCCGCCGAAGCCGGCCAGCCCGGCCGACAGGGTGAACAACAGCAGCTTCGTGCGCAGGACGGACACCCCGGAGGCCATCGCGGCGGCCGGCGCCGAGCGCACGGCCAGCATCGCCCGCCCCGAGGGGGAGTTCCGCAGCGCGCTCAGCCCGGCCGCGACCAGCGCGACCACCACCAGGAGCGCCACCCCCAGCGCCCGGTCGTCGGAGAGGTCCAGCGGCCCCATCACCGGCCGGGGCACCGCCCAGCCCGCGTCCCCGCCGCGCAGCCAGCGCATCTGGAACAGCACCTGGTCGGCGAGGAAGGCCAGCGCCAGCGTGGCCAGGGCCAACGAGCGCCCGCCGAGCCGCAGCGCGGGCAGCGCGACCAGCGCCCCCAACGCGGCGGCGACGCAGGTCCCCACCGCGAGGGCCGCCACGAAGGGCCAGCCCCGGCTCATCAGCAGCCCCGCCACCAGGGCCGCGCCGGTCACGAAGGTGGCCTGCGCCAGGGACACCATCGCCCCGAGCCCGGTCACCACGGTGAAGGACATGAACACCAGGCCGACGGCCAGTCCCTGCGCGAGCAGTCCGCTCCAGAACGGGGTGGTGACCGTGTAGAACGCCGTGCCCAGCAGGACGGCGGCCACCGCCCACGGCCCCCAACGCCGCCCCCACGGGGCGCCGGCCAGATGGTCGGGCGGGGGAGCGTCCACGGCCGTGACCCCCGCCGCCCGGGCCCGCCGGGTCAGCACCAGCAGCCCGCCGAACAGGATCAGGAACGGCACCGCCGTCCTGAACCCGGTGATCGACTCGGCGAACGAGGCGTAGCCGGCGACCAGGTTCTGCACCACCCCGAGCCCCAGCCCGCCCGCGAAGGCGAGCGGCACCGAGGCGAAGCGCCCGATCACCGCGGCCGTCGCCGACACGAACAGGAACAGGGTGAAGTCGTGCGCGGACAGCCCCAGCAGCGGGGTCGCCAGGACCCCGGCGAGCCCGGCGAGGGCGGAGGCGATCATCCACGCGATCGAGGACAGCCGGTCGGCGCTGATCCCGCGCAGCTCGGTCAGCGAACGGTTGTCCACGGCGGCCCGCAGCCTCAGCCCCAGCCGGGTGTGGCGCAGCAGCACCCACAGGGCGACGGCCACCACGGCCGTCACCCCCCAGGTGATCAGCTGGTCGGAGTCCACCCCGACCCCGTCCACGAGCTGCCAGGACTTCGCGGGGCTGGGCCCCACCCCCGGCAGCCCGAACTGGTTCTCCGCCGGTCGGACCGGCGCTCCCGCGTCGGCGAGCAGCTGGACGACCCAGAGTCCGGCGGCGGGGAGCGCGACCAGCAGGCCGATGGTCGCGACGATCTGCGCGGTCTCCCCGACCCGCGCGAGCCGTCGGAACATCATCCGGTCCAGCGCCCAGCCGAGCCCCGGCGCGAGGACGCACACCACCAGCAGCGCGGCCGGGACGGCGGGCCAGGCCAGGCCCGAGTGCAGCTCGTAGAAGACGAGGGCGCACAGGTAGGCGGTGGCCCCGTGCGCGAAGTTGAACAGCCCGGAGGCCGAGTACGACAGCACCAAGCCGGTGGCCAGCAGTGCGTACAGGGCCCCGGAGACCAGTCCGCTCAGGACGAGGACGAGCAGTTCTCCCATGCCGCTGCCCCTACTTGAAGGGGATGGGTTCGTGGCACTTGAACGGTACGGAGACCTCGTACGTCCCGTTCTTCAGCTGGACCAGGGCCCCGCAGCCGAAGCTGTCCTTCTGCCCCTTGGGTTCGGCGCGGTCGCCGACCAGGGTGTCGGTGTCGGAGAAGCTCTGGGCGGCGTTCTGGAAGTGGGCCAGGGTGAGGTCCTTGCCGGCCTTCTGCGCGATCGACAGGAAGAGGTCGGCCGACATGTACCCGGTCAGCATGTGCATGTTCAGCGGTACGTCCTGGCCGCCCGAGGCGGCCTTGATGTCGGCCTTGAACCGCGTCATCTTCGGGTCGTTCGACTCGAAGGGCTCGAACTGGAGCAGCACGTGCACCCCGTCCAGGGCCTGCTTGGTGGCCTCCTTGGCGAGCAGCCCCGGGTCGTAGTCGGTCGGGTCGGTCAACACGCCCTTGTAGCCGCCGCGCTTGAGCGCGGTGAACAGGCCGATGTTGTTCGGGGTCTGCATCACCGAGACGACGGCGTCGGGGGCCTTGCCGTCGGTGCCCGCGAGGAGTTCCTTGACGTAGGGGGACCAGTCGCTGGGTACGGCGGTGGCGGGCACCGAGGCCTTGGCGTAGGAGACCTTGAACCCGGCGCTGGTGAAGCCCTGCTCGAAGGTCCGGATGCCGAACTTCCCCGCGTCGCTGTCATTGGCGATGATCGCCACCGACTTGCCCGCGGCCCCGCCGAGCACCTGGGCGATGCCCTCGGGCCAGGTCTGGTTGAGGGTGCCGCCGGGGCTGGGGACCAGGCAGCCGTTGAAGCCGTAGATGTACCGGGGGCCGCAGAAGGAGGGGAGCGTGCCCCAGCCGAAGGTCGGGACCTTCTCCTGCTCCAGGAAGTCCGCCCCGGTGAAGGTGACCGAGCTCATCGGGGCCACGGCGAACACCTTGTCCTGCTGGACCAGTTTGCGGGCGGCCGCCAGGTTCTTCCCCGGGTCCTGGCCGTCGTCCTCGGCGCCGATGTAGTCGATCCTGCGTCCGTTGACGCCGCCCTCGGCGTTGGCTCTCATGTAGCGCGCCTTGGCCCCGAGGTCGGTGTCCTTCTTGCTGTAGCCGGCGGCGCTGGTCATCGAGACGATGCCGCCGACCTTGATGGAGTCGGCGCTCACCCCGCGCGTGACGGCGCCGCCGCCCTCCCCGATCCCACCCGGCCCGTCCGCTTTCGGGGTGGCGGAGTTGCAGGCGGAGACGAGGGCGAGTGCGGCCGCTGCGGCGGCCAGGGCGCGGACAGGTCGGGACATGACGGGGATCCCCTCCGGTAGGAATCCCCGCATTCTGTGCGTGACCTGACGTACCGTCAATATCAATGACCAAGTAAAATGACGGACCGTCAGATTGTGCCGACGGGTACGGTCGACAGGGGCGGCCGGGTGTCCTCAGGAGGGGTAGAGGCCCTCCACCTCCCGCGCGAACGCCTTCTCGATCGCCCGCCGCTTCAGCTTCAACGAGGGGGTCAACAACCCCCGCTCCTCGGTGAACTGTCCGGGCAGCACCCGGAAGGCGCGGATCCCCTCGGCCTGCGAGACCAGCGTGTTGGCGGCCACCACCGCCCGCCGCACCTCCGCCGTCAGCTCCGGATCCTCCACCACCTGGTCCGCCGACCGCTGGGACAGCCCCCGCATCGAGAGCCAGTGCGCGATCCCCTCCGGGTCCAGGGTCACCAGCGCGGCGATGAAGGGTCTGTCGTTGCCCACCAGTACGCAGTGCGACACCAGCGGATGCGAACGCACCCGCTCCTCCAGCGCCGCCGGCGAGACGCTCTTGCCGTTGGAGGTCACCAGGATCTCCTTCTTGCGCCCGGTGATGGTCAGGTACCCGTCCTTGTCCAGCCGCCCCAGGTCCCCGGTCGCCAACCAGCCGCCGCGCAGCACCTGCTCCGTGGCCCGCGTGTCGTTGAGGTACCCGGAGAAGACGTGTCCGCCGTACAGCCACACCTCCCCGTCGTCGGCGATGTGGACCGTGCCGCCCGGGATCGGCGTGCCCACCGTCCCGTACTTGGTCGCCCCCGGCGGGTTCGCGGTGGCGGCGGCGCAGGTCTCCGTCAGTCCATACCCCTCGAACACCGTGACCCCGGCTCCCTCGAAGAAGAGCCCGAGCCGCCGCGACATCGCCGAGCCGCCCGACATGGCGTACCGCACCCGGCCGCCCAACGCCGCGCGGACCTTTCCGTACACCAGTCTCTCGAAGAGCTGGTGCTCCATCCGCAGCCCCGCCGAGGGCCCCGGCCCCGTCCCGAACGCCTTCTGCTCGCGCGCCTCCGCGTACCGTACGGCCGTCTCCACCGCCCGGTCGAAGGCGGCGACCCGCCCCTCCGCCTCGGCCTTGCGGCGCGCGCCCGCGAACACCTTCTCGAAGACGTGCGGGACCCCGAGGACGAAGGTGGGCCGGAAGGCCGCCAGGTCCGGCATCAGTTCGGCGGCGGCCAGCACCGGCTGGTGCCCGAGCTTGACCCGCGCCCGTACCGCCGCCACCTGCACCATCCGCCCGAAGACGTGCGCCAGCGGCAGGAACAACAGGGTGGACGGCCGCTCACCGGCTCCGGCCCGGAACACCGACTCCCAGCGGGTCACCACCGTGTCGGCCTCGAACATGAAGTTCGCGTGCGTCAGCACACAGCCCTTGGGCCGCCCCGTGGTCCCCGAGGTGTAGATGACGGTGGCCACCGAATCCGGGGTCACCGCCCGCCGGTGGCGGTGCACCACGTCCTCGGCCACCGCCCGCCCGTCCTCCACCAACCCCTCGACCGCGCCCGCGTCGAGCTGCCACAACCGGCGGAGCGCCGGCAGCCGCTCGATCACCGAGCCCACCGTCATCGCCTGGTCCTCACCCTCCACCACACACCCGGAGCAGGCGGAGTCGTTCAGGATCCAGTGCACCTGCTCCGCCGAGGAGGACGGATAGACGGGGACGGGCTGGGCGCCGATCGCCCACAGGGCGAAGTCGAACAGGGTCCACTCGTAGCGGGTGCGCGACATCAGGGCCACCCGGTCCCCGAAGCGGATCCCCTGCGCGAGCAGTCCCTTGGCCAGCGCGAGCACCTCGTCGGCCAGTTCCCGGGACGTGACGTCGCGCCAGGCCCCGTCGACCTTCCGGCCCAGCACCACCCGGTGCGGATCCTCCGCCGCGTACCGGAAG
Organism: Streptomyces sp. NPDC088097; assembly: GCF_044741845.1. Classification (NCBI taxonomy): domain Bacteria; kingdom Bacillati; phylum Actinomycetota; class Actinomycetes; order Kitasatosporales; family Streptomycetaceae; genus Streptomyces; species Streptomyces sp. NPDC088097. The sequence continues at coordinate 140,913 of NZ_JBIUTJ010000004.1, read as the reverse complement.
ACGACGTCCGCCAGCCCACCGACCGGCGCGCCGGTGACCACGGGTGGAACGCTGAACTCGCGCAACATGGCGCTCCTCTCCGGGCCGGGCGCCGCGACGCTACCCCACCGACCCCACCACCCGGGACCCCTTCGCAAACCTCCACAAGATCCCTACGGGCACCGGCGCGCGGGCCGCCCGGCCGGGCCCCGCCCCACCCCCGCCTACGCCCTTTGCCCACGCCCCCCGCCCGTGCCCGGTCCTACGCCGGCCGGCTCAGGCGGTCGCCGCCCGCCAGGACCGCCGCCGCCAAGGCCTCCGAAGCCGGGGTCGGGCGGCCCCCCTGGAGCAGGGCGAACTCCACCGGCCCCAGTTCGGGCAGCCCGCCCACCCGGACCAGGCCCGGCGGGATCAGGCCCCGGGTGTGCGCCATCACCCCGAGTCCGGCGCGGGCCGCCGCGATCAGCCCGCTCAGGCTGCCGCTGGTACAGGCGATCCGCCAGGCCCGCCCCTCCCGCTCCAGCACCTCCAGCGCCCGGGCCCGGGTGATCCCCGGCGGCGGGAAGACGATCAGCGGCACCGGACGCTCCGGGTCCACCCGCAGCCCCTCGGCCCCGATCCACACCATCCGGTCCCGCCACACCAGACGGCCCCGCTCGTCGCCCGGGCCGCGCCGCTTGGCCAGCACCAGGTCGAGGCGGCCCTCGTCCAGCCGCTCGTGCAGGATCCCGGACAGCTCGACCGAGAGTTCCAGGTCCACCTCGGGGTGCTCGTGCCGGAACCCCTCCAGGATCTCCGGCAGCCGCGTCAGTACGAAGTCCTCCGAGGCCCCGAACCGCAAGCGCCCCCGCAACCGCGTCCCGGTGAAGAACGCCGCCGCCCGCTCGTGCGCCTCCAGGATGGTCCGCGCGAAGCCCAACAGGGCCTCGCCGTCCTCCGTCAGCCCGACGCTGTGCGTGTCCCGGACGAAGAGCGGCCGGCCGGTCGCCTCCTCCAGCCTGCGCACGTGCTGGCTCACCGTGGACTGCCGCACTCCGAGCCGCGCGGAGGCCTGCGTGAAGCTGAGCGTCTGGGCGACGGTGAGGAAGGTCCGCAGCTGAACCGGGTCGTACATGGGGCCCACTGTAGGCCGCCTCATCGTGAACCGTGATGACAGTCAGTGCGGTGTGCGGGTTTCCCGATCACCACCCACCGGCGACGATGGAAGGCGCCCCGACCCGGGGAGACCGCCCGCAACCGCCCGCGATCCGCCACCAGCAAGTGAGCACCGCCCATGCGACGCCCCCGCCTCCCCGCCCGGCTGCCCCTGGACCCCTACGTCATGGCCCTCCTCGCCACGGTGGGGCTCGCCGCGCTGCTGCCCGCCACCGGCAGGGCCGCCACCGTCGCCGACGGCGCCTCCACCGGAGCCGTGGCCCTGCTCTTCTTCCTCTACGGCGCCCGGCTCTCCACCCGCGAGGCCCTCGACGGGCTGCGGCACTGGCGCCTGCACCTGACCGTGCTCGCCTGCACCTTCGTCCTCTTCCCCCTCCTCGGGCTGGCCGCGCGCGGGCTCGTCCCCACCCTCCTGACGCCGTCCCTCTCCAACGGCCTGCTCTTCCTCTGCCTGGTGCCGTCCACCATCCAGTCCTCCATCGCCTTCACCTCCATCGCCCGGGGCAACGTCCCCGCCGCGATCTGCGCGGGCTCCTTCTCCAGCCTCGCCGGCATCTTCCTCACCCCGCTCCTCGCCGCCGGCCTCCTCGGTGGCCACGCGGGCGGCTTCTCCACCGACTCCCTGGTGAAGATCTGCCTCCAACTGCTGCTGCCCTTCCTCCTGGGCCAGAGCCTGCGCCGCTGGGTCGGCGGCTTCCTGGTCCGCAACAAGAAGGTGCTCGGCCACGTGGACCGGGGCTCGATCCTGCTCGTCGTCTACGCGGCCTTCAGCGCGGGCATGGCCGCCGGGGTCTGGCACCAGGTCGGCCCGGCGCGGCTGGGAGTCCTGATGGTGGTGGAGGCCGTACTCCTCGCCGTGATGCTCCTCGTCACCTGGTACGGGGCCGGTCGCCTCGGCTTCGACCGGGGCGACCGGATCGCGATCCAGTTCGCCGGGTCGAAGAAGAGCCTCGCCGCCGGACTGCCCATGGCCAGCGTGCTGTTCGGGGCGCAGGCGAGCCTCGCCGTGCTCCCGCTGATGCTGTTCCACCAGATGCAGCTGATGGTCTGCGCCGTCCTGGCCCGCCGTCGCGCCCGCGACGCCGAGCCGGAGGCCGCCCCCTTCCCGGCCGACCGTGTGGCGGAGGTCTCGGCCCCGGCCCAACACCCGGTCCCACAGGGCCGGTAACGTGCGGCGGTGACCTGGATACGCCCGCTCGCCGCCCACGCCCCCCGCCCCTGCACCCTGGTGGTGTGCCGGGGCTGCTGCTGCGGCGATCCCCGCAAGAACCCGGGGTCCGACCACGCGGGCCAACTGGAGCGCCTGCGCGGGGCCGCCGCCGAGTCCGAGGGGCGCCTCGCGGTCCGTACGAGCGACTGCCTCGGCCCCTGCGCCCAAGCCAACGTCATCGTGGTCCAGCCCACCACCGAGGCCCGGCGCCGGGGTGCCCGCGCCGTCTGGTTCGGCTTCGCGCTGGACGACACCGCGACCGACGAGATCATCGCCTGGGCCCGCTCGGGCGGCCCCGGCGCCACCCCGCTCCCGGCCACGCTGGACCTGCACCGCATCGACCCACCGGAACCCAAGCCCGCCCCCACACCCCGCCGCGGCCGCCGCCGCTGAAGGCCCGGCCCGGCGCGATCCGAAGGAGCCGGCCTAGCCGGCCGCGCCGGGCAGCAGGACGCGCTCGTCGCCCGCGTACACGTTCATGTCGGGGCCCCGCAGGAAGCCGACCAGGGTCAGACCCGACTCCAGGGCCAGGTCCACCGCCAGGGAGGACGGGGCCGAGACGGCCGCCAGGACCGGGATCCCGGCCATGACCGCCTTCTGCGCCAGTTCGAAGGAGGCCCGGCCCGATACCAGCAGCACCGCCCCGGCCAGTGGCAGCCGGCCGGCCTGGAGGGCCCGCCCGACGATCTTGTCCACGGCGTTGTGCCGCCCCACGTCCTCCCGTACGTCGAGCAGCTCGCCCTGCGCCGAGAACAGCCCGGCCGCGTGCAGCCCGCCGGTGCGGTCGAACACCTTCTGCGCCGTGCGCAGCCGGTCCGGCAGCTCGGAAAGGAGCTCCGCGCGGACGCGTACGGGGTCCTCGGCGAGCCCCGGGAAACGGGTGGCCGTGCGCACGGCGTCCAGACTGGCCTTGCCGCACAGCCCGCAGGAGGAGGTGGTGTAGACGTTCCGCTCCAGCGTGATGTCGGGCAGCGGCACTCCGGCGGCGAGCTGCACGTTGACCACGTTGTAGGTGTTGGAGCCGTCCTCGGTCGCGCCCTCGCAGTACGTCACCGCCTGGACGTCCGAGGTCCGCGCGAGCACGCCCTCGCTGACGAGGAAGCCCACGGCCAGGGCGAAGTCGTCCCCCGGGGTGCGCATGGTGATCGCCAGCGGCTTGCCGTTCAGCCGAATCTCCAGCGGCTCCTCGGCGACCAGCGTGTCGGGGCGCACCCCGACCGCCCCGCCCCGGATCCGCACGACGCGGCGCCGCTCGGTGACCCTTCCCATGGTGATCCGCCCGCCCGTTCCGCTTTCGTCGTGCACCTGACGAGCCCATTGTCCCGGATACGGGATGATCGGTGCCCCCGGCAGCAAGTTGCTCGGAATTCTCCAAATTCCGGTAGCGGAATCCTGTCGGGTCACGCGCACCCGTACCGACCGGTAGCAGGCGAAGCTGGGTGGTCCTGACCGTCGTACAGAGGGGGACCCCGCCCATGACCGGTTCACGCGTGGTGGCGCTAGGGCACTACCAGCCCGGAAAGGTGCTCACCAACGAGGACCTGGAGGCCATGGTCGACACCAACGACGAGTGGATCCGCTCCCGGGTCGGCATCCGGACCCGACACGTCGCGGGCCCCGAGGAGCCGGTGGACGAGCTGGCCTACCAGGCCGCGGGCAAGGCCCTGGCCAACGCCGGCCTGACCCCGGACGACATCGACCTCGTCCTGGTGGCCACCTCCACGGCCATCGACCGCTCGCCGAACATGGCCGCCCGTGTCGCGGCCAAGCTCGGCATGCGCGGCGCCCCCGCGGTGATGGACCTCAACGTCGTCTGCTCGGGCTTCACCCACGCCCTGGCCACCGCCGACCACGCCATCCGGGCCGGCTCGGCCACCCGCGCGCTGGTCATCGGCGCCGACAAGATGACCGAGATCACCGACTGGACCGACCGCACCACCTGCGTGCTGACCGGGGACGGAGCGGGCGCCGCCGTCGTCGAGGCCTGCGAGCGGCCCGGCATCGGCCCGGTGCTGTGGGGCTCGGTTCCGGAGATGGGCCACGCGGTGCGCATCGAGGGCTCGCCCCCGGTCTTCGCGCAGGAGGGCCAGGCCGTCTACCGCTGGACCACCAGCCAGCTCCCGCCGCTCGCCCGCAAGGCCTGCGAGAAGGCGGGGGTCACCCCCGAGGAGCTGGCCGGCGTCGTCCTCCACCAGGCGAACCTGCGGATCATCGAACCCCTCGCCGCCAAGATCGGCGCCGTGAACGCCGTCGTCGCCCGCGACGTGGTCGACTCCGGCAACACCTCGGCCGCCAGCATCCCGATGGCCCTGTCCAAGCTGGTGCAGCGCGGCGAGATCCCCTCGGGGGCCCCGGTCCTGCTGTTCGGCTTCGGCGGCAACCTCTCCTACGCGGGCCAGGTCATCGCCTGCCCGTAGCGCCTTGCGCACACCTCCCGAGGCCCGCCCCGATCCCGGGGCGGGCCTCGTGGCATTCGGGCATGCGCGCAGGTCAGCGCGGCGAGTCCGATCTCCGGCCGCCCGGATAAGTGGTCGGAACCCCGCCGATCCTTTGCTATTGTTGTCCTTGTCGCCGCGGGAAACCGGGGCCGACCACCTGGTCCGGGTGGCGGAATGGCAGACGCGCTAGCTTGAGGTGCTAGTGCCCTTTATCGGGCGTGGGGGTTCAAGTCCCCCCTCGGACACAAAGGTCAATCGACCAAACAGAGCCGTCAAAGCGACCCATCGTCGCTCTGGCGGCTCTGTTGTCGTGCTTGAACGATCCGGCCCCCTGCGCACCGCGGGGGGCCGGATCTGTTGGTGCCGGCCGGCGCGGGCGGGGCCCGGGCGCGGGCGAAGGCCCGGGGCCATCAGGCCGTGCGGTCCGTCAGGGCCGTGCGGGCGGCGTTCAGGAAGTCTTCCGACAGGGCGGTCCCGCGGGTCGAGCGCGCGAGCAGGAGTGCGCCGACCATGGTGGCCAGTCGCACCTTGCCGTCCTGGTCATCGGTGTCGAGCCACCGCGCGAAGTCACGTACTCCCTCGGCGTAGACCTCGCACGCCGCGGGATCGTCCGCGGTGCGCGCGATGTCGGTGACCAGGCCGGCGACGGGACAGCCGGCGGCGGGGTCGTCCCGATGGGGCGGGGAGAGGTACTCCTCGATCATGGCCCGCTGAGCGGCGGGGTGATCGCCGACGTGACGGCTCTCGGCGGCGCTCCGGGGTCCCGGCTGGGCGAAGGCGTGGGCGATGGCCTCGTCGACCAAGGCCTCCTTCGAGGCGAACTGCTTGTAGAACCCGCCGTGGGTCAGGCCGGAGGCCTTCATCAGGTCCGCGACGCTCACGCCGGTCCCCTTCTCCCTGAACATCCGGGAGGCGGTGGCGACCACGTGCGCACGGTTGGCCTGCGCCTGAGCCTGTGAAACACGCCCCATGACGATCGCCCCTCTGTTGGATGTCGGTTGCCATCTATCGTACGCCCATGTTTAGATGTTGAACGACATCTAATTGTGGTGCCGTCGCCCGCCGGGGCGACCGGGCCCGAACGAGGAGAAGCGTCATGGAACTCAAGGACTCCGTAGCCCTGGTCACCGGAGCGGGCCGGGGCCTGGGACGGCACTTCGCGACCCAGCTCGTCGAGCGCGGCGCCAAGGTGTACGCGGCCGCACGCCGGCCGGAGACGGTCGACGTACCCGGAGCGATCCCGCTCCGCCTGGACCTGACGGACGAGGAATCGGTGCGTGCGGCAGCCCTGATCGCGTCGGACACCACTCTGCTGGTCAACAACGCCGGCCTCTACACGGGCGCCGCGCTGATCGGCGGGGAGCTGGAGGACCTGCGGTTGGAGATGGAGACGAACTTCTTCGGGCCTCTGGCGGTTACCCGGGCCTTCGCCCCGGTCATCGAGGCCAACGGCGGCGGATCCGTCCTGAACGTCCTGTCCGCGCTCTCCTGGTTCCACCCCGCCGCGTACGGCGGCTACAGCGCGGCCAAGGCCGCCTCCTGGGCCCTGACCAACGCGACCCGTGAGGAACTGGCCCCCCGGGGCATCGCCGTGTCCGCGCTGCACGTGGGCTACATGGACACCGACATGGCCGCCGACGTACCCGACGACCAGAAGACCGACCCCGCCGAGGTCGCCGCCCTGGCGCTGGACGGCCTGGAGAACGGAATCCCGGAAATCCTCGCCGACGACGTCAGTCGCCAGGTCAAGCAGGGCCTCGCGACGCCGGTGGCGACCGCGTAGTCGGCCGTTCGAGCAGCCGGTGCGTCGACCGGCGGGTGACTCCATACCTATGTTGACATAGGTATGGAGTCATACTCATAATGGCCGCATGCCTCGGCCTCCCACCAGCGCGTCCGCGCAGGACATCAGCTCCGTAGCCTCCGGGCTCGCCGCTGCCCTGCCCGCGCTGAACCGGGCACTGGACCGGCGCCTGGCCCAGGACTTCCCGCACGCGGAGCCCTCCAAGAACCAGCTGGCCCTGCTCCGGCTGGTCGGCGAGCGCGCCGGCATCACCGTGCGCGAGGCCGCCGAGGCCCTGCTCATCAAGCCGAACAACGTCAGCGCCCTGGTCTCACAACTGGTCGCCGAGGGCCTGCTGGAACGGCGGCAGGACGCCACCGACAAGCGCATCGCGCACCTGCGCCTGACGGCCGAGGCACTGCGCCGGGTCGCGGCGATCGAGCAACTGCTCCAGGGCTATGTCACCGAGGCCCTGCTCACCTTGTCGGACGGGGACGTCGCGGCCATCGGCTCGGTCCTGTCCGCACTCGCGACGCTCCCGGGTCGGATCAACCCCGCCACCGACTGAGCCGGATCGTGCGGCCGGGCCACCCGTATGCGCGTGGCCGCCGCTTACGCCGTTCCCTTTGAGAAACAAGGCACCTTCATGTCCTCCACCCGTGTGGACCGCCCCACCCTGCCCGCAGACTCCCCGCCGGACGCCCCGCGAGGCCGTCGCGCCAACCCCTGGCTCACGCTGACGGCCGTGGCCTTCGGCCTGTTCATGGTCGGTCTGGACGGCAGCGTGGTCGCCATCGCCAACCCCGAGATCGGCCGGGACCTGCACGCCTCCACCGCCGACCTGCAATGGGTCACCAACGCCTACCTGCTGGCACTGGCCGCCGCGCTGATCCTCGGCGGCAAGCTCGGCGACCGCTTCGGACGGCGCACCTTCTACATGATCGGCGTGGCCGGCTTCACCGCTTCCTCGGTCGCCATCGGCCTGAGCGGATCCATCGAGGGCGTCATCGCCTTCCGCGCCCTACAAGGCTTCTTCGGCGCCCTGTTGATGCCCAACACCCTGGGACTGCTGCGCGCGGTCTTCCCGCCCCGGAAGTTCGGCATGGCGGTCGGTATCTGGGCCATGGTCTCCTCGGTGTCCACCGCGCTGGGCCCCATCGTCGGCGGCCTGCTGGTCGAGCACGTCAGCTGGGAGTCGGTGTTCTACATCAACGCCCCCATCGGCATCATCGCTCTGGCCTTCAGCGCCTTCGTGCTGCCGCAGAGCAAGAACTCCACCGGCCATCAGCGCTTCGACATCCCCGGTGTCGTCCTGCTGGCGCTGGGCATGTTGATCCTGGTCTTCGGCGTGGTCAAGGGCGAGGGCTGGGGCTGGGCCTCCGGCACCACCCTGGGCACCCTCGCCGCCGGCCTCCTCGTCCTGGCGCTGTTCTGCCGGTACGAGACCCGCATCGAGCACCCCCTGCTGCCGATGAGGCTGTTCCGCAGCCCCGCCCTGACCATCGGCGCCGTCATCACCGCGATCAACTTCTTCGCGCTGCTCGGCGTGATCTTCTTCGTCATGCTCTACCTGCAGAACGTTCGTGGCATGACACCGGTTGAGGCCGGGGTGCGCACCCTGCCCCTGAGCCTGGCCTCCGTGGTCGCCTCACCGCTGGGTGCCAAGCTCACCGAAAGGTTCGGCGCCCGCCTGACCATGCCCCTCGGCATGCTGCTGCAGGCCGGCGCGGCCTTCGGAATGCTCGGCTGGGGCGTGCACTCCTCCTACGCCGCCATGTGGCCGCCGTTCATCGCGCTGGGCCTGGGCGTGGGCATGGTGATGGCCGCCTCCTCCGAAGCGATCGTGGGCAACGCCCCGGTCCGGGATGCCGGTGTGGCCGGTGGCCTGCAGGCCACCGCGCTGCAGATCGGCGGCGCACTCGGCACCTCGGTCCTGATCTCCCTGATCAGCAGCCGGGTGAGTTCCACCCTGACCGGTGAACTCACCTCCGCGGGCGTACCCGTACCCATGGCCCACGGCCTGGACGCGGCCAAGGACGCGGTGGCCATGGGCATCTCGCCGGTCTCCGGCGCCATGCCCGCCCAGCTCAGGTCCGCCGTGGTCGAAGGCAGCGGACAGGCCTTCATGAACGGCGTGCACACCGCCGCCCTGGTCACCGGCGTGCTGTGCCTCCTCGGCGCGGTTGTCGCCGTGGCCGGCGTACGGCGCAACCCCGAAGCGGCCCGCCACTGAGGGCCGGTGGGCTGAGGGTCGGCGGCCCGACGGAGTTCGATGCGGGCCGCCATCGGTCGGCGGGTCCACCGCACCGCGCCCGGGCCGTCCGATCAACTGCGGCATGACCGCGTGCTGTTGGCCGCCCCTGAGTGACGAAGGCCCCCCGGGGGGCGCCGTCGACCCGTCGTTCCACGCCTCCGGCGAGGCCCCGTGCGGCATCATGACCCGGAACGGGGCCGAGGGGGAGCGACAGTGGCGCAGGACGATCCACGCGACGACAAGGTGATCGCCGGACGGTACCGGCTGGGAGCCAGGCTCGGCCGCGGCGGGATGGGGACGGTGTGGCGGGCCACCGACGAACTCCTCGGGCGGCCGGTCGCCGTCAAGGAGCTCCACGTCGACGGCGGTACGGCCACGACCGGAGCCCTGCGGGAGGCCCGCACCGTCGCCCAGGTCAAGCATCCGCACGTCGTGGTCGTCCACGACGTCGTCGAGCACGACGGGCGCCCCCACATCGTCATGGAACTCGTCGACGGCGGCTCCCTCGCCGACCGGCTCTCCGCCGGCGCGACGTTGGACCTCGGCGAGACCGCCCGCATCGGGCTCGCCCTCCTCGGCGCCCTGGACGCCGCCCACGCCCGCGGCGTCCTGCACCGCGACGTCAAGCCCGCCAACGTCCTCCTGGAGGCGGACACCGACCGCGTGGTCCTCACCGACTTCGGCATCGCCAGTCTCGCCGGGTACACCACCATCAGCGAGACGGGCGCGTTCGTCGGCTCGCCCGAATACACCTCGCCCGAGCGGATGCGGGGCGCCGCCGCCGGGCCCGCCTCCGACCTCTGGTCGCTCGGCGCCCTGCTGTGCGCCGCGCTGACCGGCGCATCGCCCTTCCACCGCGATTCGATCGGCGGGGTGCTGCACGCCGTCGTCTACGACGAGATCCGCCCGCCGCTCCAGGCCGGGCCGCTGCTCCCGGTCATCAGCGGTCTGCTGGAACGCGACCCGGAGCGGCGGCTGGAGGCGGCGCGGGCCCGGACGCTGCTCTCCGCGTACGTGACGACCGGGCGGGTCCCGCTCCTGGACCCGGCCCCCGCCGCGCCGGCCGAGGTCGGCGCCCGCGCGGCGGCCCGCACCCCGATCGGCTACTCGCCCACCGAACGCGTCGCCACCCGGCCCACCGGAGTTCCGCCGGGGGATCCGCGACGGATCGGGCCCGGGGTCCGCGCGGCCCTGGTCGCCGCACTCGTCGTCGTGGCCGTCGTCGGCGCGGTGCTCGTCACCTACCGCCTCACGGACCGTACGGACGACCGGGCGCGCCAACCGTCGGCGAGTGCCCCCTCCGCGCCCGCGCCGGCGGCGCCCGCCTCCGCGCCCGTCTCCACCTCCCCCTCCGCCGCCCCGTCGCCGTCCCCGTCCGGACCGGACGCCAAGGCCTCGGACGGTCGGTCGCCGCAGGCCCCGCCGCCGTCCCGCGCCCCGTCGACCAAGCCCGCGCCCTCCGGGTACCGGACCGTGACCGACCGGGACGGCTTCAGCATCGCCGTGCCCAACGGCTTCCAGCGCACCACCGACGACCGGCGGGTCTTCTACGTCTCCCCGGACGGGGCCTTCCGCATCGGCATCAAGGCGGAGCCCGCCTCGACCGGTGGCGCGCTCGGCGCGATGCGCGGCTCGGACCGCGCCGGCCCGTCCAGCAACCCCGGCTACCGCGACAACAGCGTGGTCGCGACGACCCACAACGGACTGCCCGCCGCCCTCTGGGAGTTCAGCTGGGACGGCTTCTCCGCCGCGGAGGGCGCCCGCCACACCTTCGACCTCGGCTGGGACGAGAACGGCCGCATGTACGACGTCTGGGTGTCGGCTCCCGTGGGCCGGCTCGCCGAGGCCCGGAGCCACTTCGACACGGCCCTGGACTCCTTCGTACCGGCCGGATAGCCCGGCCGGCCCGGACGCCCCGGCCCGCGCCGCCCCGTCAGATGCCCAGGACCACCACGCCGTCCGGGGGGGTCGGGCCGCCCAGGCCCATCGGCGCGAACGTCCGCGGCAGGGCGAGCCGGGGCCCCTCGCCGTCCTCGTCCTCCGCAAGCGCGTCGAAGAGGTAGGCCGCGTCCGTCGCCGGGTCGCTGACCAGGTGGGGCCCCTCCGGCGGGGCGGTGACGCGGGTCAGGGGCGTACGGAAGAGCCTGCGCAGGTGGCGCACCGTCTCCGGGGTGACCCCCGTCGGCCGCGGGACCGGGACCGTCGTCGGATCGGCCGTCTCCGCCGGGGCGTCCGGGGGGATGGCGCCGGACAGCAGCAGGGCCAACAGCACCGGGACCGCCTTGCGGCGCAGGGCGTCGGTCGCGGAGCGCAGCCGGTGGGAGTGGGCGGCGGGCAGCGAGAGCGCGAGGCTCCCGGCGGCCCCGCCGACCGTGATCGGCACGGCCGAGCAGACGACCCCGGGGGAGTACTCGCGCAGGTCGAAGACGGGGGCCCCGGGAGCCACCGAGTCCAGGGCGCTGAACAGGAGCCTGCTGTCGGTGATGGTGCGCGGGGTCAGCCGGGCGGGGCGGTGGCGGGCCACGTGGTCGGCCCGGCCGTCGCGGTCCAACTGGGTCAGCAGGCACTTGCCGACCGCGCTGGCGTGCGCGGCGGCGCGGAAGTCCACCCACTCCCGCACGGGCGGGGCCCCGGGCCCGTCCGCCATCTGCGTGATGCGCACCTCGCCGTCGGCGTACCGGCTGAGGTAGACGGCGGCGCCCGCGCTGTCCCGGGCCAGGGCCAACGTCCGTTGGAGCTGCCCGGCGAGGCCCGCGCCGCCCGGGGCCGCGAGCCGGTCCAGGGCGGGGCCGCGCGCGTACACCCCCGCGCCGGGGCGGCAGGCGTACTCCTCCTCGCAGAGCATGGTCAGCACCGACCGCAGGGCCTCCTCGCCCAGCCCGGCCTGCCGCGCGAGCTGCCCGGTCCGCACGCCGAGGGGGTGCCGTTCCAGGATCCGTACGACCTCCAGCGCGCGGCGGGCCTCGGCCAGGGCCCCGCCGGTGTCCGGGTGCCGGGCCGTGCCCCACACCGGGGCCGGTACGGGCGCGGGACCCCGCGCCGGGCCCGCCTCCGGGCCGGGGCGGCGCGGCGGTGGGGCGGGCGGCGCCAGGAACGCGGCCAGGACCGAGGCCAGTCCGGGCAGGGGCAGCGGCACCGGTCCCAGGTCGGGGTCGTCGAGCTGGTGGACGTGGCGCAGGACGGCCGCCTGCGCGCACAGCCGGACCTCGCGCAGTTCGCGCCGGCCGCTCGGACGGAAGCCCCGGCGGGACAGTTCGCGGGCCCAGACCCGGGCGTCGTGGTGCTCGCCCCGCCGGGAATGGTCGAGGAAGAGGCAGTACGCGGCGGGCGCGGTGCGCGGGCCGGCGGCCCCGGCGGCGAACTGCCACCAGAAGCGGGAGCCTTCGCGCAGCCCGGCCAGGTGCAGGAGACAGCCGAGGACGACGGCTCCGGGCGGGTCGGCGTGCGTGCCGTCCTCCAGGAAGCGCTCCAGGTCGGCTTCGGCGCGCGGTTCGCCGACCACGGCGAGGCAGGCGGCCTTGAGGTCGCGCCGGGCGCGCTCGGCGTCGAGGGGACAGTCCCGCGCCGGGTCGCTCCAGCCGAAGGGGCGGCGCCGGTTGCGGCCCGCGGCGGCCGGTGGGCCGGGGGTGCGGGGGACGCGCAGTAGCCGGAACTCCGCCGCGCCGAGGTCGTAGGACGGGTAGCGGTCGCGGACGCCGGCCCGGGCCAGGAGCGCGGCCAGCGAGCGGGGGGCGGCGTCGTGATCGCCGTCGGGGTCGAGGACGTTCATGACTCGCCGGCGGTGTCGAGCAGCCGGGCGAGGCGCCGGTGGGCCTGGCCGAGCTGCGAGCGGACGGTGGCCTCGTCGACGCCCATCACGGCGGCGGCCTCTCCGGGGGTGCACTGGAGGCCGTAGCGCAACATGACGGTGTCGCGCTGCCGTTCGGCGAGCCGGGAGACCGCCGAGTAGAAACGGATCGTGTCCGTCAGCACCTCGTACCGGTCGCTGTGGGCCTCCTTGAGCGCGGCCTCGAAGGCCGTGGTGTCCATGGGCTCCGGCGGGCTGCGGCGAGGGTCCCGGCGCTGCTGCCAGTCGACGATGCGCTGTTTGAGGACGGTCCACGCGTAGGCGTCGAGGCGGTCCATGTGCAGCATGCGGAGCCACTCGTTCATGATCGAGTCGAAGGTGGCGTCCACGGCCCCCTCGGCGTCGGCGTCGGAGCCGAGCTGGAGGTAGGCGAAACGCATGTAGGCCGGGCGCCTGTCGCTGTGGAATGCCCAGTACGACAGCCGCGAGGCCGGATCCCACTGGCTCATGGGCGTCGGCTGCCGTCGCCGGCTGGGCAGCCCCACGGCCCTGCCGGACTCCTCCGGTCCGCCATCGTTCACCGTTCCCCACCTCATCCCCTGGTGCGGGGTCCATGAGAGCAGTGCGGGCGCATTCGGAGGGCGCAGAGATACAACCTGAAGCGTTACTTTTCGTGATGATCAGATGGTGATCGATATTGATCACACGCTCGCTCCACCAGCGCATACGCATATGCCGGGGTGGTTCTCCCAGGCATGAGATGTCACGGGAACGCCCACTGACGCGTCCACGGCGTGTGACCATCCCATGATTCACTCGTTTGTCCGACGTGGCCCCAACTCACCCTTCAGGCCCGGGACCCGCGAGGTCCACCGCCACCGCCGTCGAACAGGCCGAGGCCGTCCTCGTCGAGCAATACCCCCAGCTCGTCCGACTCGCCTACGTCACCCTCCCCGGCACGCTCGGCAGGCACGCCCGCGTCCTGCTCGCGCACCGGGCCGTCCAGCGCGCACTGCCGCGCGGCGGAGGCGGCCCCGATCCGGGGGGACCGGGAGGCCCCGACAGCCCCGGCGGCCCCCTGGAGGAACTGCGCGTACGCGTCGTGCGCGCCGCCCTCGCACCCGCCGGCCGCGCCCGCGCACTCCTCGCGCGCACCGGCTGGCCGGCGGCCCCGCCCTTCGTCTGGGGCCTGCGGCTGTGGCCCCCCGCGGGCGGCATCGACGAGGCCGCCCGGCTGCTCGTGGACGCGCCCGGCCCCGTCCGGGCCGCCTTCGTGCTGCACCGCATGGACGGACTGCCCCAAGAGGCCGTCGTCCGGGTGCTCGGCGCCGCCGGAGCCGCGGACGCGGCGGACGCGGTCCGCGAAGCCCTCGCCGTACCCGCCGACGAAGCGCTCCTGAGCGCCCTGCGCAACCCGGACTTCGACCCGACCGTGGTCAGCGCCCGCCCCACCGACCTGCTGCGCCGGCGCCGCCGGGTCCGGGCCGCCTGGGCCGCCTTCGCCGCGCTCGCGCTGATCTCCGGGATCCTCGCCGCCGACGGATCGCCCCGGCGCACCGAGGCCACCCCGCTCGCCGGGCCCGCCGCCGCCGGAGTGATGGACCCCGCCCGGCTGCTCCGGGTCCCCGCCGAGGCCTGGGCCGACACCGCCCGCGTGGACTTCACCGCCTGGCCCGCCCGGGGCGGTCGCACGGCCGACCGGCCGCTCCTGGCCCGGGCGCTCGGCGCCTGGGCGGCCCGGCCCGGGTCGGTCGCGTTCACCGCCGCCCCGGCGACCCGGACCGACCCGCCCGCGCACCCGGCGCAACTCCTCTACGCCGGGGACGTGCCCGGGACCGGCCGGACCGTGGTGGTCCTGCTCGACGGGGACCGGGTGGCCCGCTACGCCGAGCCCACCGGGGGAGCCGAGCCCGCCCCCGGCGCCCCGGGGCGCACCCTCGACCTCGCCCGCACCGACGAGGCCAACGTCACCACCGCCGCCGCGCTCACCCTCGCCCGGACCGCGGACGGCTCCGCCGCCCGCTACCTCCTCGCGCCCTGGATCGCCGGCGCCGCCACCCGCGACCTGATCCGGGCCGGTGACCAGGCCCGGTCCCTGACGGTGGCCGCCGACGGGGTCACCGATCCGGCGGCGGTCCCCCGTACCGACGGCGCCTGCGCGCAGTGGCCCGCCCTGGAACTCACCTCCTCCCCGCGCATCGTGGAGAAGCACGCCTTCGTCCTGGCCGACCTCGGCGCGCTCACCCCCGTCCACCTCACCTACACCCCGCTGCCCGACGGACCCGGCGCCGTGGCCGCCCGACAGCCGCGCGAGGCCACCGGACCGGCCGCCCGCGCCGCCTGGGCGCCCCTGGTGTGCGGGCTGCGGGACCAGCGGGGCGGGGCCGTCCGCGCCGTCAACGTCTGGGACTTCGCCGACTCCGAACTCCCCGACGGGGCCGGCCGGGCCGTCTGGAGCTGCACCCGGGCCTCCGGCTGGGCCGGACCCGGCGACGTCAGCATCCGGCTGCGCCCGCCCGCCGGGCCCCCGCAGGACGTGGCGCGCGCCCGCTCCACCGCGGCCTGCGGCCGCTTCGGCCAACACCTCCTGGCCGCCACCCGGTGGCGCTCCCCGGCCGGCCGCTGGTACCTCCTGGCCGCCGGCAGCCGTGAGGTCGCCGGCATCACCGCCACCGGATCCGTCCGGGCGGAGGCCGCCGGCCGGGTCCTCACCGCCCCCGCCGGACCGGAGGACGCCCCCTCCACCGTGGTCGGCAGGCTCGCGAGCGGGGCCCGGATCACCGCCCTCGACGCCTCGGGCGGCGGCCGCGACTGAGCCGGCCGCCGGACCGGCTCCCGGGGCCGCGGGACCCGGTCCGGGGGCGGGTCCGGCGGCCGGTCCGGGGGCCGGACACCGGTCGGGGGCCTGCCCGTACCGCTGTAGCATGGCCCCATCGCGAGGGCCGTGACGCAAAGGTCACAGCCCTCGCTTCTGCGTTGTCCCGGTGCCGGACACCACCTCCGGTGCCCGTCACCGCCGTTGTCCCGAAGATCACCCGCGACACCTGCGGGCGCGTGCCGTGATGCCGGTTCGATACCATGAACCCGCATCACGTTCCGTCACCGACGGCCCGGCACGTCGTCACCGCACCAATGAAATGGAGCATCCGAGGATGGCTCGACACCTGATCACCAGCGCGCTTCCCTACATCAACGGGATCAAGCACCTGGGCAACATGGTCGGGTCGATGCTTCCGGCGGACGTGTACTCCCGGTACCTCCGCCAGCGCGGCCACGACGTCCTGTACATCTGCGCCACCGACGAGCACGGCACCCCCGCCGAACTCGCCGCCAAGGAGGCCGGGATCTCGGTCGCCGAGTTCTGCGCGCAGGCCCACGACGCCCAGAAGGCGGTCTACGACGGCTTCCGGCTGTCCTTCGACTACTTCGGCCGCAGCTCCTCCGCGCAGAACGCGGAGATCACCCAGCACTTCGCGCGCAAGCTCCAGGAGAACGGCTTCATCGAGGAGCGCGCGATCCGGCAGGTGTACTCGCCCGCCGACGGCCGCTTCCTGCCGGACCGCTACGTCGAGGGCACGTGTCCGCACTGCGGTTACGACAAGGCGCGCGGCGACCAGTGTGAGAACTGCACCCGCGTCCTGGACCCCACGGACCTGATCGAGCCCCGCTCGGCCATCTCCGGCTCCACGGAGCTGGAGGTCCGCGAGACCACGCACCTCTTCCTGCTCCAGTCCACGCTCCAGGGCGAGGTCGAGGCCTGGGTCGCCGAGCACGAGGAGGAGTGGCCGCAGCTCGCCTCCTCCATCGCCCGCAAGTGGCTGACCGAGGGCCTGCACGACCGCGCCATCACCCGTGACCTCGACTGGGGCGTCCCGGTCCCGGCCGACACCTGGCCCGAGCTGGCAGCCGACGGCAAGGTCTTCTACGTCTGGTTCGACGCCCCGATCGAGTACATCGCCGCCACCAAGGAGTGGTCGGACCTGGACCCGGCGAACCGCGACTACAAGTCGTGGTGGTACGAGGCCGAGGACGTCCGCTACACCCAGTTCATGGCCAAGGACAACGTCCCCTTCCACACCGTGATGTTCCCGGCCACCGAGCTGGGCACCCGCGAGCCGTGGAAGAAGGTCGACTACGTCAAGGCCTTCAACTGGCTGACGTACTACGGCGGCAAGTTCTCCACCTCGCAGAAGCGCGGCGTCTTCACCGACAAGGCGCTGGAAATCCTGCCGGCCGACTACTGGCGCTACTTCCTCATCGCCAACGCGCCCGAGTCCGACGACTCCTCCTTCACGTGGGAGCACTTCACCGCCACGGTGAACAAGGACCTCGCCGACACCCTCGGCAACTTCGTCAACCGCGTGCTGTCCTTCTCCCGCAAGCGCTTCGGCGACGACGTCCCCGCGGGCAACGCGGCCGGCGAGGCCGAGGCGAAGCTCGGCGGGCAGATCGCCGACCTGCTGGCCGAGTACGAGGGCCACATGGACGACCTCCAGTACCGCAAGGCCGCGGCCGCGCTGCGTGCCCTGTGGTCGGCCGGAAACTCCTACCTGGAGGAGAAGGCCCCCTGGCTGGAGATCAAGACCGACCCGGAGGGCGCGGCGCTGACTCTGCGCACCGCGATGAACCTCATCCACCTCTACTCGGTGGTCTCCGAGCCGTTCATCCCGGCCTCGGCCGGCGCCATGCGGGCCGCGTTCACGCTCGCCGACGACACCGCGACCTGGATCACGCCCGAGCAGGCCCGCTCGCTCGACGCGGTTCCCGCCGGGACCCCGTTCACCGTGCCGCCGGTGCTCTTCGCGAAGATCACCGAGGAGGACCTGGAGTCCTACCGCGAGCGCTTCGGCGGTACGCCGGAGGCCTGACGGTCCCCGCACCGCCCGACCGGAGGGCGCGGCCTCGACGAGGCCGCGCCCTCCGGCGTACGCGGGGTCGCCGGCGGCGGCGTTCGGTGCCCGGTGGTCCTGGGTATCCCCGGCGGTGCTGGGTGAACCACGGCGGTCCTCGGCGGTCCTCGGCGGTCCACGGTAGGGGAAACCCCACCCCGAGGAGTCGACCTGGGCGTGCAGACCCGGGCGGGGTGCCGCGGCTGGAATGGGGCCATGCCCACGACCTCGTCCGCTTCCGCCCGTCCCGCGACCGCCGCCCCCGCACCCCTCGCCCCCGCGCCCGCACGTACGGCCCTGTGGGTGCTCGGATGGCTGTCGGCCGCCGCCTGGGCGCTGTCCTTCCCGCTGTTCTCCTCGCTCGGCCCGCACCGGCTGTGGGGCTGCTGCGCGGCCGCCGGATACCTGGTCGCCGCCGGGGCCACCGCCCTCGGCCGCCCCCGCTCGGCGCTCGCGGCGGCCTTCACCGGAGCCGTCGCACTGCCCCTGCTGTACCTGGTCCTGACCGGGCAGGGGCAGTCCGAGGTGGGCGTGATCGAACGGTCCGGGCGGCTCCTGCTCACCACCGGACGCCTCTACGTGGACCGGCCCGCCGGAGTCGAGGAGTACACCCCCTACCTCCCCGGCATGGCCCTCCTCGGGGTGCCCCGCGCCCTGTTCGACGGCGCCTTCGGTCCGGGCGGGGTGTGGGCGGCGCGGCTGCTGGGCGACGCCCGGCTCTGGTGCGCGGCCGTCCTCTTCGGGGGCATGTGGGCCGGTCGGCGCCTGCTGGGCGCCGCCCCCTCCCCGCTGCTCCCGGTGCTGGTGGCCTCGCCGGTGGTGGCGCTCCCGCTGGCCGTGAGCGGGGTGGACCTGCCGCTGGCGGGCCTGTGCTGCCTGGCCCTCGCGGCGGCGGTGTCGGGCCGCCCGACGGTGGCCGGGGTGGCGCTCGCGGTGGCCTGCGCCCTCAAGTGGACCGCCCTGCCCGCGGTGGTGGTGGCCGTCGCCGTCCTCGGGGCGGCGCGGGGGGCGCGGGCGGGGGTGCGCTGCTCGCTGGTGGCGGCGTTGGGCACGGCGGCCCTGGTGCTGCCGGGCGCCCTGCTCCAGCCGGCCGAGCTGTGGCGGCAGGTGTTCGCCTTCCCGACCGGGCGGGCCGCGGTGGCGACCCCGGCGAGCAGCCCGCTCCCGGGGCACCTCCTGACGGAACTCGGACCGTGGGGCTGGTACCTGACGGTGGGTCTGCTCCTGGTGGCCGGGGCGGGGGTGGCGCTCTCGCTGTGGGTGCGCCCGCCGCGCTCGGTGGCCGCCGCGGCGGACCGGCTCGCGCTCGGGCTCGGCCTGGCCTTCCTGCTGGCCCCGGCGGGCCGCTTCGGCTACCTCGCGCTTCCGGTCCTGCTGGTGGTCTGGGCCCGCTCGGCGACCGCCCCGCCGACCGCCACCGCTGCGCGGGTGGTGGCCCGCTCCCGGGGGTGAGCGCCGGTGACGCCGGGGGGCTTCAGGGGCGGGTCGGGGCGGCGGCCTCCAGTTCGTCGACGCTGCCCGACATGACGGCCCGCAGGTGTCGGGTGAGGTGCTCCGTGGGCCAGTCCCACCAGGCGATGGCCAACAGCCGGGCCACGTCCGCCTCGTTGTGGCGACTGCGGACCGCTCGGGCGGGGTTGCCTCCGACGACCGCGTAGTCCGGGACGTCGGAGACGACCACCGAGCCGGTGGCGACGATCGCGCCGTGGCCGATCCGGACCCCCGGCATCACCGTCACGCCGTGGCCGAACCACACGTCGTTCCCGACGACCGTGTCCCCGCGCCCCGGAAGGCCCGTGATCAGGTCGAAGTGCGCGGCCCAGTCGCCGCCCATGATGGGGAAGGGGAACGTGGAGGGCCCGTCCATACGGTGGTTGGCACCGTTCATGATGAAACGGACCCCGGTGCCCAGCGCGCAGAACTTCCCGATGACCAGCCGCTCCGGCCCGTAGTGGTAGAGCACGTTGCGCGTCTCGAAGGCGGTCGGATCGTCGGGGTCGTCGTAGTACGAGTAGTCGCCCACCTCGATCAGCGCGGAGGTGATCAGTGGCTTCAGCAGCACCACCCGGGGCTGTCCCGGCATCGGGTGCAGCACGGACGGGTCGGGCACGACGGGGGCGGCGGGTTCCATGGGGGCGACACTCCTGTTCCGGGGACTGTGTGGGTCGACGGGTCGGCGGGGCTGACGGCGTCCATGATTCCACCGCCCGCCCGGGAACGGCCCGGTGCCCGGGGGCGTCCCTGGCAGGGCAGGGCAGGGTCGGTGACGGAGCGGAAGGGGAGACGTCATGTCCACATGGAGGCCGGTCCGTACCGGCAGGTTGCTGCTCGGCGCGGGCTTCGTGCTGACGGCCGCGGTCGTCGTCCTCGTCGTCACCGTGGTCCGCGCGGCGGACCCGGACCGCAACCCGCTCCACCGGGCCGCCGACGCCTGGCTGGAGGCGGTCGCCACCGGCGCCGCGACCTCCGACACGGGCTGTCCCGGCGTCACCTCCGACCCGGCGGCGGCGCTGCGCCGGCTGGAACCCGGCTTCGGCCACCGGATCGTCTCCTCCACCGAGAGCGACGGCGAGGCCACGGTGAACGTGGACCTCACGCCCGCCCGCGGCTCCGTCGTCGCCTACTCGCTGGACCTGCGGCGCACGGGCACCCACTGGCAGGTGTGCTCCGCGTCGGCCGGTCACGTCGAGATCGACCCCTTCGACTGAGGTCGCGCCCGGAGGCCCGGCGCCTCCCCGGGATATTGCTTGACGAAAAGCAGCTTAGAGCTAAGCTACTTCCAAGCAATTCAATTCGGGGGAGCGTTGACATGGCCGAGCGCGTGAAGGAAGAACGGGTGCGCGGGGAAGGGCCCTTGCTCCTCGGAGTGGGGATCAGCGCCGTCGGCATCGGGATGTACATCCCCTTCTCGCTGGTCTTCTTCCACCACGTCACGGGCCTCTCCTTCGCCCTCGTCGGCGTCGTGCTGACGGTGACCGGGCTCGCGGGCCTCGCCGTCATGCCGCTCGCCGGCTCGGCCGTCGACCGGTTCGGGGCGAAGAAGGCCAACCTGGTGCTCTACGCGGTGCGCGCCCTCGGCTTCGCCCTCTACCCGTTCGCCGATTCGCTCCCCGCCTTCGCGGCGGTCGCGCTGATCACCGCCCTCGCCGACCGGTCCTTCCCCATCGTGCAGCAGTCCCTCATCGGCGAGGTGGCCCGGGGCGGAGCGCGCGACCGGCTCCAGGCGTCCATCAGGGCCCTGCAGAACGCCGGGATGGGTGCCGGAGCCCTGCTGGTCTCCGGGGTGTTGGCCCTGTGGGGCACCGGCGGCTTCGCCTACACCGCCTGGGGCAACGCGGTGGCCTTCGCCCTCGCCGGACTGCTCGTCGGCCGGGTGCGGCCGGTCGACGGCCCCACCGCCGGCTCGGCCGTGCGCCCGCCCGCCGGATACCGCATGGTGCTGGCCGACCGCCCCTTCCTGGGGCTGACGGCCGCCAACTTCCTCACCGCGCTCGGCTACTCGGCCCTGTCCGTGCTCTTCCCGCTCTACATCGCCACCTGGCTGCACGGGCCCGACTCCCTCACCGGAGCGGCCTTCACCGTCAACACCGCGCTCTGCGCGGGGGTCGGCGTCCTGATCGCGAGCCGGGTCCGTCGCTCCGGCGCCCGCAGGACCCGCTCCGCGGCCCTCGGCGCACTGCTGTTCGCCGCCGCCTTCGCGGGACAGATCCTGCTCGGTACGGTCCGCCCCGGGCAGAGCGCGACCCTCGTCGTCCTGCTGCTCATCGTGGTCGTCTACACCGTCGGGGAGCTGGTGCACAGTCCGTCGGGCGGAGCCCTGTCGGTCTCGGCCGCGCCCGAGGCGGTGCGCGGCCGCTACCTGGCCACCTACCAGCTCTCGTACTCCCTGGCCTCGGCCCTGGCCCCGTCCCTCTTCACGGGGCTGCTCGCCGTCGACGGCCGGCTGCCGTGGGCCCTGCTGACCGTCGCCGCGCTGGGCGCCGCCCTCGCGCTGGTGCGGCTGGAACGCCACCTCCCGGCCGAGGCCGTGTACGCCGCGCCCCCGACCCCGGCGCCGGTCGCGGTCGCGGGGGCGGTCGCACTCCAGGTCACCGGTGGCCCAGTACGTTGACCACCCGGCCGTTGGGGTCCCGCACGAAGAAGCGGCGCACGCCCCACTCCTCGTCGGTCAGCGGGTACACGATCTCGGCGCCGCTCCCGCGCATCACCGCGTGGGCGGCGTCCACGTCGTCCACCTCCACGCTGAGGTCGGGTGCGACGGGCGCGGTCGCGTCCTCGGCCATGAAGCTCGCCTGGGCTGCCGGTTCGGTGGGGGAGGCCAGGGTCATGATCCAGCCGTGGTTCATCACCTCCTCGAAGCCGAGGAGGCCGTAGAACTCCCGGCTCTCCGGGAGGGAGTGCGAGCGGATGTTGGGCACGACGCGGCGTACGGACATCGAGGACTCCGATCAGGGGTGCGCGGACCCGCGGACCCCAGGAATATCGCGGACCGCCCGCCGGCGCACCCGCCCCCGCGCACGGCGCGCCTCAGTCGGCCGCCCGGCCCCGGAGGTGGGCCAGGACCGCCAGGACCCGGCGGTTGCCCTCGGTGGGGTCCAGGTCCAGCTTGGTGAAGATGCCGCCGGAGTGCTTCACGACGGAGGCCTCGGTGATGAAGAGACGGGCCGCCACCGCCTGGTTGTTGAGGCCCTCCGCCATCAGCGCGAGCACCTCCCGCTCGCGCGGGGTCAGGCGGGCCAGCGGCAGGTCGGGCCGGGCGGGCGGGGCGAGCAGGACGCGGACCACCTCCGGGTCGATCACCGTGTGACCCTCGTGGACCCGCCGCAGGGCGTCGAGGAACTCCGTGACCTCGCCGATCCGGTCCTTGAGCAGATAGCCGAGCCCGGCCGGCGAGCCGGCGCCGAACAGTTGGGCCGCGTACGCGCCGGCCACGTACTGGGAGAGCACGAGCACGGGCAACGAGGCGTCCCGGGAGCGCAGTTCGAGCGCGGCCCGCAGCCCCTCGTCGTGCAGGCCGGGCGGCATCCGCACGTCGGTGACGACCACGTCGGGCCGCTCCGACTCCACCGCCCGCAGCAGGGAGGGGGCGTCGCCGACGGCGGCGAGGACCTCGTGGCCGCCCAGGGTCAACAGTTCCGTCAGCCCGGCGCGCAACAGGACGGAGTCCTCCGCGAGGATCACCCGGAGCACGGAACCTCCACGCACAGCCGGGTCGGCCCGCCCGCCGGACTGGACACCGTCAGCCTGCCCCGCAACATCGCCACCCTGTCCGCCAGTCCGGCCAGGCCCGCCCCCGCGCCGGGGTCGGCCCCGCCGCGGCCGTCGTCGGTGATGGTGAGGGTGAGCCGGTCACCCTCGACCCTACCCGCGACGCCGACGTGCGAGGCCCCGCTGTGTTTGGCCGCGTTCGTGAGGGCCTCGGTGACGGTGAAGTAGGCGGTGATCTCGACCGGTTCGGGCAGCCGGGGCACCTCCAGGTCCACGGTGACCGGCACGGGATGGCGCCGCGCCACCTCGGCCACGGCCGCCGCGAGCCCGTGGTCGGTCAGGACCCGGGGGTGGATGCCCCGTACGAGGTCCCGCAGTTGCTCCAGGGCCCGCCGGGCCTCCTCGCGTCCCCGGCCGACCAGCACGGCGGCCTCGGCCGCCTCGGGCAGCGCCCGCAGCCGCATCTCGGCGAGGCCCAAGGTCATGCTGAGGGCGACCAGTTGCTGCTGGGCCCCGTCGTGCAGGTCCCGCTCGATGCGCCGCCGCTCGGCTTCGAAGGCGTCCACCAGCCGTACCCGCGAGCGGGTCAGCTCCAGCACCCGGGGGTCCTCCTCGCGCGGCCCCAGCAGCAGCCGGGCCGCCTTGACCTGGGCCCCGGCGAGCAGCGCGCCCGCGTACGCCGCCGACGCCAGCCCGAGCAGCCCGACGACGCTCCCGCCGAGCGCCTCCACCGGTCCCGAGACGGCCCGCCCGGGCACCAGCATCACCGGCTCCGGGGCGAGGGCCCACACGACGGCCGGGGAGGCCACCAGGATCAGCGAGAAGGCGACCAGGGCGAGCACCCCGAACCCGGCCGGCCCGAAGACCGTCCCGAGCAGCGCCGCGTAGCCCAGTTCCCTCCGTGTGGCCGGCTCCCGCAGCCGCGTCCGCACCCAGGCGGCGGGTCCGGCCCCGGCGAGCGAGGTGTGCGGGTCACCGACCGGGAGCGGGTCGACCCAGCGCAGCCGCCGGCGCTCCAGCTCCCCGAGCGGGACCGCCCCGGCCACGGCGGCGAGCAGCAGCACCAGCCCGACCCCGGCCACCGCCAGCAGCAGCCCGAGCCCGAGGAGCACGGCCAGCGCCACCAGCACCGCGTAACCGAGGAGGGCCCCGCTGCCGAGGTACCCCCAGCACCGCCAGGGCCACCAGGAGCGGAGGAAGGCCCCCGGCCGCCGCGCGGCCCGCCACAGGGCCACCGGGGCGTCCGGGGCACCCGAGGCATCCGGAGCGGCTCGTCCGGTGGCGCGGTCGGCGAGGGGGGCGGCGGGGGAGGGCATGGGGAAAGCCTAGGCCGTCCGGGTGAGGTCCCCCGGGGCTTCCGGGCCGTCAGACCACCGCCCCCAGGGCCAGGAAGCCGCAGATCAGCACGAACAGGATGGCCAACAGCGGCCACACGAAACGCAGGTACCTGTCGTAGCCGACCTTGGCGAGGGCCACGCCACCGATGGTGACGGCGGTGGTCGGCACCCACAGGTTCATCCAGCCGCTCGCCGACTGCCAGGCCGTGACCACCAGGGCCCGGGAGACCCCCGCGAAGTCGGCCAGCGGGGCCAGGATCGGCATGGCGAGGGTGGCGTGGCCCGAGGTGGAGGGGATCAGGAAGGCCAGCGGCAGGTTCACCACGAAGACCATCACGGCGAACATGCTGGACGAGGTGCCCTGCACCACGCCCTCGATGGAGTGCAGGACGGTGTCGGTGATCTTCGAGTTGTTCATGATGACGGTGACCCCGCGCGCCAGCATGATGACCAGCGCCGGGGAGATGAAGTCGGCGGCGCCCTGGATGATCGTCGAGCTGAGCTTCGCCTCGCCCATCCGCGCCACCAGCCCGACCAGCACCGCCGCGCACAGGAACAGCGCCGAGAGCTGGGGGAAGGACCAGTCCAACTCCCAGCCGTACGGGGCCGCGTCGCCCTTGCCGGTGAGCGCGCCGGACCAGGGCACCACCGAGAAGATCATGAAGGAGAAGACCAGGACGAGCAGGACCAACACGGCCTTGTGTAGACGGGTCAGCTCCGGCGCCCGGTCGGAGTCGGCCGCCGCCTTCTGGTCGCGGTCGCCCGGTAGGAACCCGCACAGGGACTTCGTCGGGTCCTTGCGCACCCGGTGCGCGTAGCGGACGACGTAGAGGATGGTGACGGCGGTGAGCACCACCCACATCGCGAACCGCAGGAAGATCCCGTCGCCGAGCGAGATGTTCGCGGCGGAGGACGCGACACCGGTGGCGAAGGGGTTCACGGTGGAGCAGAGCACGCCGATGCCCGCGCCCAGGACGGCGGAGCCGACGGCGACGAGCCGGTCGTAGCCGAGGGCCAGCATCATCGGCACCAACAGGCCGTAGAAGCCGAGGGTCTCCTCCGCGAAGCCCTCCACAGTCCCGAGGACGGAGAACACCAGCATCACGGCGGCGATCAGCAGGGCGCCCCGGTCGCGCAGCCGGTGGGCGAGGAGGGCGATGCCCCGGTCGAGGGCGCCGGTGGCGAAGACGACGGTGATGAACGCGCCGATGGCCAGCACGAAGAGGAAGACGCCCGCGCTGCCGTACAGCGCGCCCGTGAAGGTCGGGCCGACCTCGTGGGTGGTGGTGTCCTGGATGCCGTACAGGCCGTTGACGGGCGCGAGGAAGAGGTCGTCGAGGCGGTCGGTGAGGCTCTGGGTGTTCGGGACCCGGTGGTAGGTGCCGGAGACGGGGGCTCCACTGGCGTCGTGCGCGTACTGACCGGCCGGGATGAGGAAGGCCAGCAGCCACACCCCGACCGTGACCAGGGCCAGGATGGTCAGGGCGCTGGGGAAGCGCAGGCCCTTGGCGGGGGCGGGCGGCTCCTGTTCCGGTGCGGGCGGGGCGCTCGTGGTCATCGCGGCTCCCCCGCCGGCCGGGAGTCCACGGGCGCCGCGGGGCCGTCCTGACCGGCTGTGTGCACGCGCCACCGTCCCTCTGCTGAGATCCCCGCCGATCCGCGGTCGCGGTCTCCCGATCATCGGCCGGGTGCGGGGCCCTCGCTGTGGCGGACTGGGCCGCAAGGGTGAGGCCGCCGCCCGTCCGTGTCCCGCCCGTCTTCCCACCGCGCCGGGGCCGCGCCCGGTCCGCGCACCGGGTCGCCCCGCCCCACCGCGCCCGACGGGTCTCGCGCCGCGGGTCGGACCGGCCGGTCCGCGGGGCCGTCGCTCCCGGGCCCGGACGGGGCGGTGACGGGGGCGGTGACGGGCCCGGCCGGGGGCGGCATCCGCTCGTACGTTCCGAAGTCACCCGCCGGCCGGGGATCTTGACCTGTTTGACGCGTGTCGCGCCGGCGCTCTGATCGTTTCTTCAGCCGTAACCCTCATGACGGCTGCCGGATCGGGAGGAGCGCGGTGACGGCTTGGCAGTACTTCGCCGGAGCGGGGCTGGTGGCGGCGCTCTGTCCGCTGCACGGCCATGTGGCGGTCGCCGGAGACGGCCACGGCCGCGGGGCGCGGGTCGACGTGTGCGTGCCGGGCGGCCACCCGAAGCCGCCCACCGCGCGCCCGGACCCCGCCGTACCGCCCCCGCCCGGGGTACCGGCCGCCCCCTCGCCGATCGCACCGCCCCCGCCGCGGGTGACCCTGCCCGGCGCGAGCGCGCCCACCGTGCGCCACGTCGGCCGGGCCCCCGACCTGCCGGGAGCCCCCGGGGCCATCGGGACACCGGCCGCTCCGGCCCCGCAGGCCCCGCCGCCCGCCACCCCCGAACCGGAGCCCGTCCCCGCGACGGCTCCCGCCCCGCCCGGGCCCCCGGCCGCCCTCAAGCGCGTCAGCGCCTTCCACACGCGTCCGTACCACTCGGCCGCCCTGGCCCGGCGCAACGCCGGAGGCCTGAGCACGATGATGCTGATGGTGGTCGTGACCACCCCGTCCGTCCTCGCCGCCGCCGCGCTGCGCCCCCGCTCCTCCGGCCGGGGCGGCGCCGCCCGCTCCTGAGCGGCCCGGCACCCACGTACCCACGTACCCACGAACGGGAGACCCCTCGTGTCCGAATGGCTGGTCCTGGCCATCGCCATGGCGCTCGTCTGCGCCGCCGTCCTCGCCATCACCGCGTTCCGGCACCGCCGGGTCGCGGCCGACGAGGACACCAGCGAAACCCCCGACGTCATCGAGTACATGACGATGATGGTCGGGGTGGTCTACGCGATCGTCCTGGGCCTGGCCATCGCGGGGGTCTGGGAGGCGCGCGGCTCCGCCGAGGACAGCGTGCGCCGCGAGGCGCAGTCCCTCTACGAGGTCACCCAGCGCGCCGACGTCTACCCGGCCCCCGTCCGCGACCGGATCCGCGGCGAGGTGGACGCGTACGTCTCCCACACCGTCAGCGTGGACTGGCCGCGCCTGGTGTCCGGCCAGGGCGCCAGCACCGAGGGCAGCCGGCTGCTGGGCGCGCTGCGCACCGACGTCACCCACCAGAGCCCGACCAACGAGCTCCAGGCGCAGGCCTACCAGCCGCTCCTCGACCACATCGCGACCGCCGACGACGCCCGCCACTCCCGCACCCAGAGCGACGCGTCCACCCTGCCCAGCGTGGTGTGGGTGGGGCTGTTGGTCGGCGGGATCGTCACGATCGGGCTGATCTTCACCCTGCAGATCCGCCGCTCCGGACGGGAGTTGCTGTTGGCCGGTCTGTTCAGCGCGCTGATCGTCTTCCTGTTGTTCATGGTCTGGAGTTTCGACGCCCCCTTCGGGCGCGAGGGGATCGACTCGGCGGGGCCCTTCGCGGACCTCTTCCCGACGGTGTCCGTCACCGCCTCCCGCTGAGCACCGCCTCCTGCTGAGCACCGCCTCCTGTTGCGCCCCGCACCGCCCGCCGCCCGTCAGCAGGGTGAGGCCGCCGCCTGCCGCCGGGCGGCGGCCACGACGGGGGAGTGCCGCAGGGCGCGGGAGATCCGTACGAGGTCGCGGGGACCGTCGGCGCCGAGGAGCGCCCGTTTCCCGTCCCCCGCCCGGTCCGTGACGGGCAGTTCGCCGTCCGCTCCCTCGGGGCGGGCGGCGCCCGTGCGTACGGCCGCCGCGACCATGGCGGCATCGGCCACGGCGCGGGCCGTGGCCTCGTCGGCGCCCGTCGCGCGGGCCCGCTCGTAGGCGGCGTCGCGGTGGTGGGGGTCGAAGCGGGGGCCGAGCCGCAGGAAGCCGTCGTGGATGTCGGACTCCCGCTGGATCACTCGGATCTCGGCCGGGGACCACCACGACATCCGCACGCCGGGGGAGCCGGGCGGCGCGCCGTCGTGGACCTCGTGCCAGAGGGTGCCGAGGTCCCGGTAGGTGGCCCAGGTGCGCCAGCTGTCCGAGACGCGTTGACACACGAGCGGCAGGACGAACCCGACCGCGCTGACCAGGGCGCCGGCGGAGGCCAGGGGCGGGGCGACATAGGTGCTCAGGTAGTCGAGGTCGTGGCCGAGCCAGCGGGCGACGACGGCGGACAGCTTCGTGGCGTCGTAGGACAGGCTGATCGCGTAGCCGGACACGATGATCAGCAGGCCGGACCGCAGCCAGCCGCCCACCTGGCGGGACCAGCGCCAACACATCGCCACCATCGTCAGCGCGGACACGTGGTGCGCCAGCAGGTAGAGGGCGATCATCACCCGGACGTACGGGGTGTTCGCGTAGTGCGTGTCGAAGTCGCGCAGCCGCTGCTCGGGCACGTCACCGAGGGCGAAGAGGACCACGATGGCCACGATGACCACCGCGTAGCCGGAGATCCAGCGCTGCGAGGCCCGCCGGATCCGCTCCGGGGGGCCGCCGCGCCAGTTGAACACCAGGAGCAGGCAGGAGCAGCTGAAGGCGCTCATGAGGCAGTACACGAGCGGGGCGGAGATGTTGGGCACGCCCGTCCACTCGTTGACGGCGCCGATGGTCGGCGGGGCCGCGAAGGTGAAGACCGAGCCCGCCAGGAGCAGCAGGACGCAGACGGAGCGCAGGAGCGGATCGCGCCAGCGGGCGCGCAGGGCGGGCAACTTGAAGACCAGGGACAGGGCCATGGCCGCCGCCGGTATGTAGTAGTCCTGGCTGTTCAACGGTCGTTCCTGTGCCCCCGGTAGCCGAGGGAGGTCTCGATGCGGCCGGCCAGTTCGTCGCGCTGGGCCGGAGCCCGGTGGCCCCCGGAGCTGGGCAGCCAGGTGCGGCACCTGCTGCCCAGCAGGAGCCCGAAGGATTCGGCCTCGGTCTCCTGCGAGTCGTCGGCGCGGGTGCGCGCGGCGACCCGCCGGACCGTCTCGCCGAGGTCCGCCCCGTCGGTGAGCAGACGGGCGGCGACGGCGGCGCCGTCCACGTGGTGGCTGCAGTGGCCGGCCTTCATGTGCCACAGCTCGTGGCCCAGGATCACCAGCTGGTGGTCGGGCGCGGTGCGTTCCTCGATGACCACGAGGTCGCGGTCGGCCATGTCGAGCCACAGCCCGCTGGCCGTTCCCTGCGGGAAGGAGGCCATCCGGAACTCGACGGGACGGCCGCGGAGCCTGCTCATGCCCTCGCAGAGGGCCACGTAGAGGTCCACCGGCTCGACGGGGGCGGCGAGCCCGATACCGGCCACCAGCTCCCCGCACAACCGCCGCTGCGCTCTGCCTATGCTCACCGTTCTCCCCGTCGGCGCGGATCCGGATCAGGATTCAAGGATGCAGATCCAGGCTTTCGACTGGGTCAGGACTCGTTCGGTTTGACGCTTTCCAGGAGCATGTCCAGCCATTCGGTCACCTTGTCCCGGTGCTTGTCGCTGGGCAGTTGGGCGGCCCGCCAGGCGATGCCCCGCACCCCGTGGTTCTGCAGGAGTCTCGCCAGCGGATCGCCCGCCGCGGCGGCCTCGGCCGGTACGGTCTGGCGCTCGCGGCCCGCGAAGTCCTGGAGCAGCTGCTGCTCGGTCCGCTGGAGGGCGTCGGTGAGGGCGTCGGCGTCGTGGGCGGTGAGGAAGCCGGCGTGGACCCCGAAGAAGCGCTGGATCGCGTCACAGTGCTCCATCGTGGGGCGGCGGTCGCCGTTGATCAGGGCGCCGGCCTGCTGGCGGGACATGCCGGCCCCGTCCGCGATCTCCTGCTGCGTGTAGCGGCGTCCGTTGGACTTGACGCGGGTGCGCCGCAGCAGGTCCAGGCGCTGGAGGAAGCGGGCCTGGAGATCGGGTT
Source organism: Streptomyces sp. NPDC088097 (assembly GCF_044741845.1). NCBI lineage: Bacteria > Bacillati > Actinomycetota > Actinomycetes > Kitasatosporales > Streptomycetaceae > Streptomyces > Streptomyces sp. NPDC088097. The sequence continues at coordinate 111,059 of NZ_JBIUTJ010000004.1, read as the reverse complement.
CGCCGGCCCGCCGACCGTCCAGCAGGGTCCGGACGACGTCGGTGGGGACCCCGGAGGCCTCGGAGAGTCGCCGCAGGTCGAAGACCTGGTTCAGTTCGCGGCCCATTTTGTTCGCGAGTTCGGCTACCCGCGTGACGGACGCGGCCAAGGACGCGTTGGCCACCGCGACGGGAGCCGGGAAGCCGTCTGTCACCAGTGGTTCTCCTAGATCGCGCGAGGTCAGTGGGCACGTGGTCGGCCTCAGGGAATCTATCCGGTCTGCCTCGGGAGAGCTAGAACTTGCCACAGCTGTGGCGCGAATGAGCTGTCGCCCGGCCGGAATTGCCACAATAGTTGACACTCGAATGAAGTCGGTAGCAGGATCGCCACACGGAAATGAAGATCCAGACCGTGAGGAGGGGGAGCTCTCGGTGCCACATCTCGCAGCGGTGGGCCCGTCTGATGGCCTCGTCCGAGCCGGTGAAGAGCGTCTGGCGGGCGAAGAGTCCGCCCGTGGCGCAGTACGGTCGGAACGACGCAAGGAGATTTTGCGCCAGCGCCGCGAGGAGCTGGGGTTGAGCCAGGAGGACCTCGCGGTCCGTCTGCGCATCAGTGTCCGCGCCTACGGCAATTGGGAACGCGGGCTCGTCAAGGAATGGACGGACCGCAAGCTCCTCGCCCTGGCCGAGGCGCTGGAGATGAGCGAGCGGCAGTGCTTCTGGCTGTTCCGGGTCATGGTCGACCGGGACCCGCCGCCCACCTGGCGGGCGGCCGAGGAGAACCGGCTGCCGCAGGATCCGGCCCAACGCGACTACCTCGTCGACTACGCGGCCCTGATGGAGGCCCTGCCCTACCCGAGTTTCCTGGTGGACCACCGCTGGGACGTGGCCCTCACCAATTCGGCCTTCGACCGGCTCTTCCAGTCGGTCCGCCCGCATCCGACGGCCCTGCCGGACGACAACTTCCTGCGCTTCGTGCTGTTCCACCCGGACGCCGCGGCCGTGCTGGAGGACCACGAACCGGCCTGGTGCGTACCGCTGCTCGCCCAGTTCGCGACCGCGCTCGCCGCGGCCCCGGAGGACGAGGGGCTGCGCAGCATCCGCCAGGAGGTGGCCCGCGACCCCTTCATGGAGGCGGCCTACCGCTACGGCGTCCCGCACTGGTTGAGCACCCACGGCCCCCAGGCCGCGGAGCGCGACGGGGCGGTGCGGACGGTGCGTCACCCCGACCCGGCCACGGGCGTGGTGCGGTGCCGGATGGTGGCGGAATCCGGCCGAATGCTGGAGGCCATGGGTCTGACCCGGATCACCCTCGTGCTCTCCACCCCGCAGGGCCTGCCCCAGGGCCCCGTACGCGGTGGCGCCGGATCCGCGCAGCAGCAGGGGGCCCGGCTGCGGGCCGTGCCGTCGCTCGGAGAGTGACCGCCCGGGGGACACTGGTCCCCTGAAGCGAGTGCCACGGCGGGGGCCGGGCGCGGCGTGCCGCCGCCCGGGGACGCGTCGTGTCGGTGCCACGATCCGTGTCACCCCGCCGGATGTCGCGCATCGTGGCATTTTCGGCGAGGGGGCGCGCCGGGGCGCCGGCCGGGACCGGGGGAGGCCCCCGGCGGGGGCTTCCGCGTTCGCGGTGAAGGGCGGCAGGGACGTGCGGTTGACCATCCTCGGCGGGGGCGGATTCCGCGTACCGCTCGTCTACGGAGCCCTCCTCGCGGACCACGCCGAGGGGCGCGTGTCCCGGGTCACGCTCTACGACGAGGACCCCGACCGGCTCACCGCCATGACCCGGGTCCTGGCCGACCAGGCCGCGGGCGTCGCCGACGCCCCCGCCGTCACCGCCACCCGGGACCTGGACGAGGCCCTCCGGGGCGCCGACTTCGTCTTCTCCGCCATCCGCGTCGGCGGGCTGGAAGGACGCGCCGCCGACGAGCGGATCGCCCTGGCCGAGGGAGTGCTGGGCCAGGAGACGGTGGGCGCGGGCGGGATCGCGTACGGCCTGCGCACCGTGCCCGTCGCCCGGGAGCTGGCCCGCACGATCGCCCGCGTGGCCCCCGAGGCGTGGGTCATCAACTTCACCAATCCCGCCGGGATGGTCACCGAGGCGATGGCCGAACTGCTCGGGGACCGGGTCATCGGGATCTGCGACTCGCCCGTCGGCCTCGGCCGCCGGATCGCCCGGCTGCTCGGCGCCCGACCGCAAGAGGCCTGGATCGACTACGTCGGCCTCAACCACCTCGGCTGGGTCCGCGGACTGCGCGTCGCGGGCCGCGACGAACTGCCCCGGCTGCTCGCCGATCCCACGCTGCTGGAATCCTTCGAGGAGGGGCGGCTGTTCGGGGCCGAGTGGCTGCGCTCGCTGGGCGCGATCCCGAACGAGTACCTCCACTACTACTACTTCAACCGCGACACCGTACGCGCCTACCAGGAGGTCGAGCGGACGCGCGGCGCCTTCCTGCGCGACCAGCAGCGCGGCTTCTACGCCGAGGCCGGGCGCCCCGGACAGGCCGCCGGAGCGGCGCTGGCCGCCTGGGACCGGACCCGGGCGGAGCGCGAGGCCACGTACATGGCCGAGAACCGCGAGGTGGCCGGCGTCGGCGAGCGCGAGGAGAGCGACCTGGAGTCGGGCGGCTACGAGCAGGTGGCCCTCGCCCTCATGCGGGCCATCGCCCGCGACGAACGCACCACCCTCATCCTCAACGTCCGCAACCGCGGCACCCTGTCCGTGCTCGACGCCGAGGCCGTCATCGAGGTGCCCTGCCTGGTCGACGCCAACGGCGCCCACCCGGTTGCGGTGGACCCGCTCCCGCTGCACGCCGTCGGGCTGGTGACCTCGGTGAAGGCGGTCGAACGGGAGGTGTTGGCCGCGGCGGCGAGCGGAGCGCGGGCCGACGCCGTGAAAGCCTTCGCGCTGCACCCGCTGGTGGACTCCGTGGCGGTCGCCCGACGGCTCCTCGACGGGTACGCGGCCGTGCACCCGGAGCTGGCCCACCTGCGCTGATCCGCTCCGGGAGTCACCCGTACGGCGCTGCGCCGGGTGCGGGGCGCTGGGGGCGCTGTGAAAGTGCGAAGTGTGACCACAGCCACCGCCACGGCCCCGCCGCCCCCCGTGCTCGACCGGCGCACGCGCAACATCATCTTCGGCACGATCATGCTGGGCGTACTGCTGGCCGCGCTCGACCAGACCATCGTGGGCACCGCCCTGCCCACGATCGTGGCGGACCTCGGCGGCGGGGACCACATGTCGTGGGTGGTCACCTCCTACCTGCTCGCGGAGACCGTCGCGACGGTGCTGGTCGGCAAGTTCGGTGACGTCTTCGGACGAAAGCTGATCTTCCAGATCTCGGCGATCGTCTTCATCAGCGGATCCTTCCTGTGCGGGTTCGCGAGCAACATGACCCTGCTCATCCTGTGGCGGGGCGTCCAGGGCATCGGCGCCGGCGGTCTGATGGTCACCGCGATGGCGCTGATCGCCGATGTGGTCCCGCTGCGGGAACGGGGCAAGTACCAGGGCGCGATCGGCGCCGTCTTCGGCGTGGCCACCGTCATCGGACCCTTGCTGGGCGGACTCTTCACCGACTCCCTGAGCTGGCGCTGGTGTTTCTACGTCAACGTGCCCATCGCCATCCTGGTGGTGATCGCGGCCGCGCGGACCATCCCCTCGGTCCGGGCCGTCGGCAAGACCGTGATCGACTACCTCGGCATCGCGCTGGTCGCGATCGGATCGAGCGCCCTGATCCTGGGCACGAGTTGGGGCGGCAACCAGTACGCCTGGACCTCCCCGGTGATCATCGGCCTGTTCGCGGGCGGGATCCTGGCCCTGGCGCTGTTCTGCCTCGCGGAGGTCCGCGCCGCCGAACCGATGCTCCCCATGCGGCTGTTCACCAATCAGGTCTTCTCGATCTGCTCCGTCCTGAGTTTCGTCGTCGGCTTCGCGATGCTCGGCGCGATGACCTTCCTGCCGACCTACCTCCAGTACGTGGACGGGGAATCGGCCACCATTTCGGGCGTACGGACCCTGCCGATGGTCATCGGCCTGCTGATCGCCTCCGTCTTCAGCGGCAACTTCGTCAGCAAGACGGGCCGCTACCGGATCTTCCCCATCGTGGGCTGCGCGGTGATGGGCGCCGGCCTGTACCTGCTGTCGCTGATGGGGCCCGGGACCAGCACCTGGCTGGAGTCCCTGTACATGTTCGTGCTCGGCACCGGCATCGGCCTGTGCATGCAGGTGCTGACCATCGTCGTGCAGAACACCGTGGACTACGCCGACCTCGGCACGGCCACCTCGGGCGTCACCTTCTTCCGTACGCTCGGCAGCGCCTTCGGGACCGCCGTCTTCGGGACGATCTACGCCAACACCCTGGGGCCCCGACTGGAGACGGCGGTGGCCGAGGCCGCCCGCGCCACCGGAACCGATCCGGCGAAGCTGGGCGCGGCCGCCCAGAGCCCGCAGGGCCTGCACCACCTGGACCCGGCGCAGGCCGCCCCGGTGATCGCGGCGTACGCGGACGCGCTGCAGACGGTGTTCCTGTGGACGGTGCCGGTGGCCGGGGTCGGCTTCGTCGTCGCCCTCTTCCTCAAGGAGGTCACCCTGCGCGACTCCGCCCGCGCGGGCTCCACGGACATGGGCGACGGCTTCGCCTCGCCCGCCACCGCCTCCGGGAACTCCGCCAAACTGCTGGAGCTGGCGGTGGGCAAGCTGGTGCGCAACATGGGGCCCGAGACGGCCCGGTCCATCGTGTCCTCCTCCGACACCCGCCTCGACATCGCGGGCGCGTGGGCGGTGATGCAGGTGGAACTGCTGACGCGGACCGTGGGCCACGCCAGTCTGGGACTGATCGCCTCGCGGCGCTCGCTGCCCCCGGAGGTGCTGTTGCCGGTCTTCGAACGGATGGTGGACGAGGGCTACCTGACGCGGGAGGGTGCCTTCCTCACGCTGACCCCGGCGGGGGAGCGGGAGGCCGAGGAGATCTCGCGGGCCTGGGCGCACTGGCTCGGCGACCGGCTGGAGAAGGACCGGGGCCGGCCGCGCAGCGCCGAACTGCGCACGGCGGCCGACGCGATCGCCAAGCGGCTGCTGGCGGAGGACCTGGGCAACGGCAACTTCGCGCCGAAGGTGGGCGCGCGGAACTGAGCGGGAACCCCGGCGGCGAGCCGGCCGGATCCCGGCGGTCGCTCGGCGCCGCCGACCCGGAGCGGTCGCCCGGCGCCGACGGCGCGGTGGAGCGCGAACCGCGTCGCCGCGGTGATCACGGGCTGCCGGCGGGCCCGGTCGGGTAGTCGTGGGAGGGGACGTGCGGCAGGCCAGCGAGTTCGGGCCGCCACGCGCGCAGCACCGCGGCCGAGGGAGGGTAGAGCCCCGCCGGGATCCCGTCCGGGGCGAACCACTCCCACCGGACGATCTTGTGCGGCTCGGTGACGGCCGGCGTGCCCTCGGCGGACCGGGTCACCGCGGCGGCCGTCAATCGGGTGAGGTCGGAGGCGGCGTCGATCTGGACGGCCAGCACCTCGACCGCCCCGGGCTCGACCCGCAACGACGTCTCCTCGACCAACTCCCGGGCGGCGGCCTGCTCGAAGCCCTCCCCGGGGTCGACCTTGCCGCCGGGAAGTTCCCAACGGCCGTCGTGCGCCCGGCCGAGCAGCACCCGGCCGTCGGCGCCGAGCACGATCAGGCCGACGCCGACCACGGCGTGGGGGCGGGGAACGGCGCGGGCTCCGGAGCCCGGGGACGGTGCGGTGGGCGTCCCGGGGGCATCGGGGGCGCCGGGGGTGGGGGCGCCGGGGGTGTCCGGGGTGTCGGAGGCGTGGGAGGTCATGCGGGCTCGTCCCTGTCGGCGGGGTCGGCTGCGCGTCGACCCCGGGGGTTCGGTTCCTTCGGACGGGACCCCTCGGTCCGGGGTCCCCGCGTCCGGGGCGTCGGCTTGGCGCGGACGTGCATCCGTTCGCCCTGGGGGCCGAAGAGGCTGAGGAACTCCACCGGCCGCGGGCCCGCGTTGAAGAAGAGGTGCGGGGTGCGGGTGTCGAACTCGGCGGCCTCGCCCGGACCGAGCACCAGGTCGTGCTCTCCGAGCAGCAACCGCAGCTGCCCGGAGAGCACGTACAGCCACTCGTAGCCCTCGTGGACGCCGAACTCCCGCTCGGCCGGGGGCGGGCCCTGCGTCGGCGGGAGGATCGTCTTGAAGGCCTGGAGCCCGCCGGGGCTCCGGGTCAGCGGGATGTAGGTGCTCCCGTGCCGTTGGAAGGGCCGGGCGCGGACCCTCGGGTCCCCGGTCTCCGGGGCGCCGACGAGCTCGTCCAAGGCCACCCGGTGCGCTTTGGCCAGCGGGAGCAGCAGCTCCAGCGTGGGCCGGCGTCCGCCGGACTCCAGCCGGGACAGCGTGGAGAGCGAGATCCCGGTGGTCTCGGCGAGCTGGGCCAAAGTGACGCCCCGTTGCCGGCGCAGGGCGCGCAGGCGGGGGCCCACGGCGCCGAGCACGCCGGCGAGATCGGTCTCCGGATCTTCGTGCGCTTCCTGCGAGGCCATGCCTTCATTTGCCGGTCCGGCAACACGATTTGTCAAGCGGGAGCACTGCCGGACCCTCGGACGGAGGTGACTCGGAAGTTTGTGCGGGTTTCGGTCGGGGCTCGTCCGTGCAGGCTCAGGGCGGTCCGATCGTCGTACGGTCTCCGCTCCTTCGGTCGTCCGGCTCGTCGGCTCGTCGGCTCTTCGCTTCTGCGGTTTGTGGTTCTGCCGTTCTGTGGTTCTGCGGTTCTGTGGTGGGTTCGGCTCGGGGCTCGGGGGGACGCATGGCACACGTACTGGTCATCGGAGGCGGAGTCGCGGGGCTGGCGACGGCCCTGCTCGCGGCCCGCCGGGGGCACACCGCCGAACTCTTCGAGCGGGACACGAGGGCCCCCGGCACCGCCCTCGACCGGGACTTCTTCGACTGGCGGCGCCCCACGGTCCCCCAGGCGTCCCAACCGCACGCCCTGCTGGGCGCCGCGCGCCAGGTGCTCAGGACCGAGCTGCCGGACGTACACGCCGAGATGCTCCGGCTCGGCGCCCGCGAACGCAGCGAGCTGGACTGGTTCGAGGACCGGCCGCCGGCCCGCCCCGGGGACGAGGACCTCGTCATGATCCAGGCCCGCCGCATCGTGCTGGAGAGCGCGCTGGCCACCGCCCTGCGCGCCGAACGGGGCGTGGTCGCCCGCTACGGGGAACCGGTCACCGGTCTCGTCGCGCTGACCGGGAGCGCCTCGGACGGCGTACGGGTCACCGGCGTCACCACCCGCTGCGGCGCCTACGAGGGCGACCTCGTCGTGGACGCCGCCGGCCGGCGCGGCGGCACCGAACGGCTGCTCGCCGACGCCGGCTGCCGCCCGGGGACCGTGGAGCGCCACCGCACGGGGCTCGCGTACTTCTGCCGCTGGTACCGGCTGCCCCCGGGCATGGAGGAGGGCCCGCGCAGGCCGTGGAACGTGACCGGCGGCGCCTTCGCCGGTTGCGCGGTCTTCCCGGCCGACAACGCGGTCTTCGCCGTGACCCTGTTCGTCCACGTCGAGGACCCCACGCGGGGCGCGCTGCGCGATCCCGCCGTCTTCGAGGCCGCCGCGCGGGCCTTCCCCCCGGGCGAGGCCTGGCTCGGGCTCGGCGCCGAGCCGCTCTCCGGGGTCCTGGCCACCGCGAGCCTGGACAACCGCTGGAGCGCCCTGGCCGACGAGCGGGGGCCCGTCGTACGCGGACTGGTGCCCGTGGGCGACGCGCTGACCCACACCAATCCGACCCTGGGGCAGGGGACCTCCCTGGCGCTCTGGGCGGCGCGGCGCGTGGCCCAGACCGCGCACGAGGACCCGGGATCGGCCCGCTTCGCCAACGCACACCACGACTGGGCGGTGCGCACGCTGAAACCCTGGTTCGACTTCCAGGTCGTCGCCGACTCGGCCATCGGGGAACGGTTCGCGGCCAGGGCGGGGCGTACGGGGACGGCGCGGGAAGTGGCCGCCCTGTTCGACTGCGCGCTGGAGGACCCGGAGGTCATGCGGGCCCGCGCCCGGGTCCGGCACCTCGTCGGGCTCCCCGGCCGCGTCTACGGTGAACCGGCGGTCCGGATCCGGGTCGCGCACTGGCTCGCCCGCCGGCCCGACTACGCGCCGCCGGAGGCGGGACCGGCCCGGGCCGAGTGGGAGAAGCTCACCGCCGGCTGAGCGGCCGGGCCGGATCGGGCCCGGTGCGCCTCAGTCCGCGGTCCCCAGCACCGCGGCGAGGTCGTAGCGGACGACCTCCTCCAACTGGTCGTACGTACAGCTCTCCGGCTCCCGGTCCGGACGCCAGCGGGCGAACTGGGCGGTGTGCCGGAAGCGGTCGCCCTCCATGTGGTCGTACCTGACCTCACAGACCCGTTCGGGGCGCAGCGGCACCCACGACAGGTCCTTCTTCCCGGTCCAGCGGCTCTGTGCACCGGGCAGCCGGGCGCTCTCGTGGGCGGCCTCCTCGGCCCAGGCCGCCCACGGGTGGCCGGCCGGCTCCGGCATCCGCAGCGGCTCCAACTCCTCGACCAGCTCGGCCCGGCGCTTCATGGGGAAGGCGGCGCAGACGCCCACGTGCTGGAGGGCGTGCCGGTCGTCGTACAGGCCGAGGAGGAGCGATCCGATGATCGGACCGCTCTTGTGGAAACGAAAACCCGCGACGACGACGTCCGCCGTACGCTCGTGCTTGATCTTGAACATGAGTCGGGCATCGGGCCGGTAGGGGAGGTCGAGGGGCTTCGCGACCACCCCGTCCAGTCCGGCGCCCTCGAACCGCTCGAACCACTCCCGTGCCAGCGCGGGGTCCGTGGTCGCGGGCGCGAGGTGGACGGGGGGCCGAGCGGTGGAAAGGGCATCGACCAGGGCGGCGCGGCGGGTGCCGAGGGGGCTGTCGAGGAGCGGCTCGTCGCCGAGGGCGAGCAGATCGAACGCGACGAAGGACGCCGGGTTGGTCTCGGCCAACAGCTTCACGCGCGAAGCGGCGGGATGGATCCGCTCGGTGAGCCGGTCGAAGTCGAGCCGGTGGCCGTGCACGATCACGATCTCTCCGTCGACCACGCAACGGGACGGCAGATTCTCCTTCAACGCCCCCACCAGCTCGGGGAAGTACCTGGTCAGGGACTTACCCGTGCGGCTGCCCAGCTCCACCTCGTCACCGTCGCGGTACACGATCGCCCGGAAGCCGTCCCATTTGGCCTCGTACTGCATCCCCGGCGGGATCTTCGCGACGGACTTGGCGAGCATCGGTTTCACGGGGGGCATCACCGGCAGATCCATACCTGAGATTCTGCGGCGCTCCCCCCGGACCCGCCCGGTGTGCGCGCCCGGCCGGGCCCGCCTACCGTGGCGCACATGGGTGCTGCGCGCAGTGCGATCGAGCTGGACGCGGGTGGTCGGGCGGTACGCCTGTCCAGCCCCGACAAGGTGTACTTCCCGGAGCGCGGGCTCACCAAGAGGGACGTCGCCGAGTACTACCTGGCCGTCGCCCCCGGCATCCTGCGCGCCCTGCGCGAGCGGCCGACCACCCTGGAGCGCTTCCCGGACGGGGTCGAGGGGGAGTCCTTCTTCCAGAAACGGGCCCCCAAGAACCTGCCCGACTGGATCCCGACCGCCCACATCACCTTCCCCAGCGGACGCTCGGCTGACGAGATCTGCCCGACCGAACCGGCCGCCGTGCTGTGGGCCGCCAATCTCGGCTGCCTCACCTTCCACCCGTGGCCCGTGCGCCGCGCCGATGTCGACCGGCCGGACGAGCTGCGCATCGACCTGGACCCGCAGCCGGGCACCGACTACCACCACGCGGTGGCCGCCGCCCACGAACTGCGCGCCCTGCTGGAGGAGCTGGGCCTGCGCGGATGGCCCAAGACCTCCGGCGGCAGGGGGTTGCACGTCTTCGTGCCGATCGCCCCGCGCTGGACCTTCACCGAGGTCCGCCGCTGCGCCATCGCCCTGGGCCGGGACCTGGAGCGGCGGATGCCGGGCAAGGTCACCACGGCCTGGTGGAAGGAGGAACGCGGGGAGCGGATCTTCGTCGACTACAACCAGACGGCCCGCGACCGCACGATCGCCTCCGCCTACTCCGTCCGCCCGCGCCCCCACGCCCCGGTCTCGGCGCCGCTGCGCTGGGAGGAGCTGGACGCTGCGGAACCACGCGACTTCGACATCGTGACGATGCCGGCGCGCTTCGCCGAGCTGGGCGACCTCCACGCCGACATGGACGACCACGCCTTCGGACTGGAGGCGGTCCTCGAACTCGCCGACCGCCAGGAAAGCGACCACGGGGTGGGCGACATGCCCTATCCGCCGGACTACCCCAAGATGCCGGGGGAGCCCAAGCGGGTGCAGCCCAGCCGCGCGAAGCACGAGGACTGACGACGCCTGCCCCGTCGCCCTGCCCTGTCGCCCCGTCGCCCTGCGGCCTCGCCCTGGGCCCCGCTCCGTCCGACCCGTCCGACCCGGTGGGGGCGGCCCACTAGATTGCCCGTATGACCTCGCCCACGACGACCTCGCGCACGGCCCCCGTCCCGCGATCGCCGTTGCTCTTCCTCGACGTGGACGGCCCGCTCATCCCGTTCGGCGGAAGCGGATACCGGGAGTACGCCCACGTCGGCCTGCCGGACGACAACCCGCTCCTGGCGCGCCTGGATCCCGGGCTCGGCGCGCGCCTGCTCGCCCTGCCCTATGAGCCGGTCTGGGCGACCACGTGGGGGGAGGAGGCGAACGAAGCCATCGCCCCCAGGATCGGACTGCCGGCCCTGCCCGTCGCCGTATGGCCCGAACCGGGTCCGGACGAGGACGAGGACAACGGCGGGGGAGTCCTCCTGCACTGGAAGACCCGGGCGCTCCTGACCCTGGCCGAGGGCCGCCCGTTCGCCTGGGTGGACGACGAGATCACCCCCGCGGACCGCACCTGGGCAGCCGCTCGGCACCCCGCTCCCACCCTGTTGCTGCGCGTGGACCCCCGTACGGGCCTGACGGACGGGGACTTCGCCGTACTGGCCGCGTGGGCGGCCGCGCCGCACCGGTGAGGGCTGCCCCTTGTCCAGAAAACAGCACGAACGACCGTGCTAATATCCCCTCATCGTCCAGCCAGTGGCAGCCGACCGCCCATGGCGGCCGGCCTTCCGAGGAGATCCGGAGAACCGGGCATGCGTCTCATGGCCTCATTCCTGAGCACCACCCTCGACGTCGCCGTCCGGGTCGCCCCCGGGCCGACCGGCCGGGCCGCGTTCCGGTGGTTCATCAAGCCCCTCGGACGACCTGCGCTGCGGCCCGAGGAGGCCGACGCGATGGGCCGGGCCACGATCCGCCGGTTGTGGGTGAACGGCACGGACGTCACCACGTACCGCTGGGGCGACGGGGCGAGCCCCGTCCTGCTGGTGCACGGCTGGTCCTCGCGCGCCTCGCGCTTCGCCGGTTTCGTCGAGGCGCTCCTCGAACAGGGGCACAGCGTGGTCGCCTTCGACGCCCCGGGTCACGGGGAGTCCCCGGGCCCGGACGCCACCATCCGGGACTTCCGCGACATCATCCGCGCACTCCACGAGGAGGAGGGCGATTTCACGGCCGTCGTGGCCCACTCCATAGGCGTCCTGGCCACCCTGTTCGCCCTGGGCGAGGGCATCCCCGTGGACCGTCTGGTCGCCATCGGGGGCATCGCGCACTTCGACTACCTCTTCGACGGATTCCGCCGCACCGTCGGAGTGGGACCGGCCGTCGTCCGGGCGCTGCGCGACCACGTCGAGCACCGCCTCTTCGCCGACACCCCCGACATCTGGCGCCGCCTCGACGCCCGCCGACCCCCCGGCCCGAGCCCGGCCCGCGTCCTGCTGGTGCACGACACCGAGGACGACATGGCCGTGCCCGGCCAATCCCGCGCCATCGCCGCCGCGTTCGGGGAGCGGGCCCGTCTGGTCGAGACCCAGGGGTTCGGCCACCGCAGGATCCTGCGCGCCCCCGAGGTCATCGAGGCCGTGGCCGGATTCCTCCGGCCGGCCCCGCAGGCGCGAGCCGAGGCTGGTCAGACGGCGTAGTCGAAGTCCGGCGGCCGCTGCGGGAGTTCGTCCGGGACGGCCGCCACGGCCCGGAGCCGGTCGAGGATCCCTCGGCCGGCCCGCGCGTATGCCGTCGGGTCGGAGAACAGCACCGAGTGGGCGTTGGCCATCTCCATCAGCGCGATGATCTCGAAGGCCAGTTGCGGGACGTCCTGCGCGTCGACCCCGTCCCGGAACGCCCCGGCGAGCCTGGCCTCGTCCAACGCCCCCTCCACATAACGCGTCCAGGCCGAACGGGCCTTGGCGATCTCGTCCCGGACCGGCCCCGGCCGCGCGTCGAACTCGGCGGAGACGCCGTAGAAGAAGCAGCCACCGGGGAAGATCCGGCGCAGGGAGTAGTCGAGCCAGCGCTCGCAGACCAGCCAGACCTTGGCGGTACCGGCCGGCTCCGCCCGTACGGGCCGCACGACCCGCTCCACGAAGACGTCCACCGCGGCCCGGACGGTGGCGAGTTGGAGGTCCTCCTTGGAACCGAACAGAGCGAAGACGCCGCTCTTGCTCAGCCCCAGGTCCGTGGCGATCTTTCCGAGGGACAGCCCCTCCAGCCCGTCCACCGAGGCGACCGCCATGGTCCGCTCCAGCACGGTCCGCCGCGTCTGGTTACCGCGCTCCACGCGTCCGTCTGCCATTGGCCCATCTTACCGAACGCACGATCGTTCACCCTCGGGAGCCGTACGGTGTTGATCGGGTGTTGATCGGACGTCCATCGACGCGGGCCACCATCACCGCATGTCGATGAACACCAGCACCGCGGCCCCCGCCTGGCACGACCTTGCCCTGTGCGCCCAGACAGGCCCGAGCTTCTTCTTCCCGGAGCCGGGCTCCTCGCTCACCGAGGCGAAGCGGCTGTGCGGGGCGTGCGAAGGCCGGGCGGCCTGCCTGCAGTACGCCCTGGCGAACGACGAGCGCTTCGGCGTCTGGGGCGGCCTCTCGGAATCCGAACGCCGCGCCCTGCGCCCCCGCGACTGATCAGGTCCGCGTCCCCTTCCCGCTGCGCCGCACCAGCCCGACCTCCAACGCCAACGCGAACCCCGGCCCCCCACACGGCTCCCTCCGGGGCACATGGGCCACGACCCGCACGGGATAGTGCCCCCCGACGGGCGAGACGACCCCACCGAAGAGGGGATGCCCGGCGAACCAGACGCGGTCGGGGCGGCCGTCGGACCGTCGCGCGAGGTAGACGCGGAAGGGGAGGGTGCGGAACAGCGTCGAGGAGTCGTCGAACGAGACGGCGATGGTCGCGGGCCCGCCGGACGTCTGCGCGGGGTGGTGGCAGGGCAGTTCACGCCAGGGATAGGCGCGGAGGATGGCGGCGACCCGACGGCGACGGACGTAGGCGATGGCCACCCAAGGCACCCAGGGCATGGAGAGCAACAAGAGGAAGACGACGAAGATGGGCTGAGCGGCGCGGGCATAGCCGAAGCCGAGACAGGTGACCGAGATCAGGAACGGCACCCAGAACACCGCCAGCCAGAACACGCGTCGGACGACCATCTCGCGATATCCGATGACGGTCGGAGGGTGGTCCCAGGCCGCCTTGGTGAGCACCGGCGTCACAGGAGTACCTCCAGCACACGTGAGGCAGGGGCAGCAGCAGCGGGTGCGGGGGTCGGGTCAGAGAAGACCACGGTGTGTGCGATGGCCTCGATGATGTCGCCATAGGCCTCCGCGTACTGGACCGCCGTGCTGGTCAGGTCCAGGAAAACGAGGTGCGTTCCGCTGGGATGTGTCGTGACGAGCCTGGCTTGAAAGAGCTCCTGACCCGTTCCGGGCAGCGAGATGGTCCCGACGGCCAAAGAGCACGGCAACCCCGATGGGAGGGGGAGTACCTGTCCGGAGAAGTCGTTCCACAGTGGCGAGCGGGCGATGGCCAAGGCCGCGCGGGCCACGCCGAGCCGCGCGTTGGGGTGCTCGGCAGGGCGCAGGGAGAGGGCGAAGACTGAAGAGGCCGCCCCGACGGGGCCCTCGGGGTGCAGGCCGATCGAGGTGTGTACGACGTGGCGGTCGGTGAACCGGTCGAGGTGGTCCATGATCCGCGCCAGCTCCTGGCGAGCTCCTGGGCTCTCCAACGCTTGGGCCGCTTCGTCCAGCGGGGCCCGGTCGCTCGGCGAGAGGTCATGGAATCCGGGCGGGAGGCGGAACCAGACCGGGGGCCGTGTGGCGTCGACGGTCATCGGCCCATCACCGTCCCGGCTTGGACCGTCTTCGCGATGGCGGAGGGAACGTCGTCGAAGGCACCACGTACACCGTCGGCTGTGGTCGAAGCGTGCTCGACCACTTCGTCGTCGGAGAAGCAGTCCAGTGTCGCCGTGGTGGCGCCCATGGTGGGGGCCACCATGTTCACCGAGTCCCGCACATGGGTGTTGGTGGTCCGCAGACCCCACTTGATCAGTGGATTCTCCACCTCTTGCAGGGCCAGGCCCGTGGACCAAGTGGTACGTCCGAACGCGCCGGCGCCCGGTGCGAGGGCCGACACCGCCGTGGCTTCTGGCGCTGCGGCCATGGCGGCACGGAGCGCTGTCGTGCCGGCCTTGGCCCCCGTGGCGACCGACGCGAGACCAGGGACCACGCCCATGGTGTCCCCGAGCGCCGTCACACCGCTCTTCCAGAAGTCCGCGTCGAACTCGCCCTTCGTGAAGCCGTCCTTGAGGGGCTTTCGGAACTTCGGGTCGGAAAGGTGTGTCGCGAGGGCGGCCAGCGACAGACCGCCCGCGACGAGCACGATGGCCAAGCCCGCGGGCGGGAAGGCCAGGGCCACGGCGGCTCCCACGAATCCCAACATCGCCGACGCGTTCGACAACGCGTCTCCGGGGTCGTCGACCACCTTGCGCCACGCGGATTCGAACCAGCCCGGTTCCTCCGGCGCCAGTCGGGCCGCCGTCGCGTTCAGGGTGGCGGACACGCGGCGGGCCGAGGCGGCGTGTTCCGAGGCGAGTTCGTGTGCCAGGCGGCGGGCGTCGGCCAGTTCGGGCGGGGTCTTCGCCGCCGCAGCCGCGGCTGCGTACCGGGCGGCGAGGGCGCGGTGGGAGACCAGGGTGTCGTGCCAGGAGGCGAGGCGGCCGGCGGCCTCCGTGAGGGAGGTGTGGGCCGCCTTGAGGTAGCGCGGCAGTTCGCCGGAGAGGGAGGACCGGAAGGCGGTCGCGGCTTCGCCCTGCCAGGCGGAGCTGTTCGACACGAGGGCGTCGATGACTCGGCTCGCCTCGCCGAGGGAGGTCGCGGAAGTCCGCAGCGTCCGAGTCAGGGCGAGGACGGCGGCGGGGTCGCCGGGGGCGGGGTCGAAACCCAGGCCCGCCGAGCCTGCGCCCGCCGAGCCTGCGCCCGCAGTGTCGCCGGGGGTCTCAGCCACGTACGGCCGCCTGGCGGAAGGCCGCTCGGATGGCCTCTTCCAGCTCCGCGTACTCGGCGGCGCTGCGGTCCACGCCCTCCCGTACGGTCTTCACGCGTTTCGTGAGCTCCCGCGCGCCGTGGGCCCACTTCTCCTGGAAGCCGTCGCACGCCGCGTCGAGGTCCGTCGTGCCCAGCTGGTCGGCCCGTACGTGACTCAACGCGGCCCGGGCCTCCCGCAGGGAGGTCAGCGAGCTGTCCAAGGCGCGGGTGAGCCGGGTGAGCTGGTCGATGTCGACCTGGAGGAGCGAGGACTGCGGCGGTTTCATGACGCGAAACCCTGGCAGAGCGCGGCTCTGCCAGGGCAATCGTCGTCACCCGCGTGAGCGAGCGGAAACCGGTCAGGCCTTGCGGGCCGCGATGCGCGCCGCGCGAGCGGCCAGGCGCTCGTCGAACTTGCGGGCCTCGGAGTCCAGGCCGTTCATGAAGAGACCGAGCTCCTCCTGGGCCTTCTGCCCCTCCGGGCTCAGGCCCTGTACCTGCATGATCTTGAGGAAGCGGATCACGGGGCTCAGCACGTCGTCGTGGTGGATCCGCAGGTTGTAGACCCCGCCGATCGCCATCTGCGCGGCCATCCGCTCGAAGCCGGGCATGCCGTGTCCGGGCATCCGGAAGTTGACGACGACGTCGCGGACGGCCTGCATCGTCAGGTCCGGGGCGATCTCGAAGGCCGCGCCCAGCAGGTTGCGGTAGAAGATCATGTGCAGGTTCTCGTCCGCCGCGATGCGGGCCAGCATCCGGTCGCACACGGGGTCACCGGACTGGTGGCCGGTGTTGCGGTGCGAGATCCGGGTGGCCAGTTCCTGGAAGGCCACGTAGGCCACCGAGTGCAGCATCGAGTGGCTGTTGTCGGACTCGAAGCCCTCCGACATGTGCTGCATCCGGAACGCTTCCAGCTTGTCCGGGTCCACCGCCCGCGAGGCCAGGAGGTAGTCGCGCATCACGATGCCGTGGCGGCCCTCCTCGGCCGTCCAGCGGTGCACCCAGGTGCCCCACGCGCCGTTGCGGCCGAAAAGCGACGCGATCTCGTGGTGGTAGCTGGGGAGGTTGTCCTCGGTCAGCAGGTTGACCACGAGGGCGATCTTGCCGATGTCGGTGACCTTGGACTGCTCGGGGTCCCAGGCTTCGCCGTCCTCGAAGAAGCCCGGGAAGTTCCGGCCTTCGCTCCACGGGACGTACTCGTGGGGCATCCAGTCCTTGGTGACCGTGAGGTGCCTGTTCAGCTCCTGCTCGACCACCTCTTCCAGCGCGAACAGCAGCTTGGCGTCGGTCCACGCCTCCGAGCTGCCGAGGTGGGGAGAGGTGATCGTCACGGGTGCTCCTGGGGACAAAGCGAATTACCTACGGTTCCGTAGCCTACGGAGTCGTAGGTTAAGCGCGACATCAAGGCCAGCCAAGCCCCACAGGTGACTCTGTCCGATTACGTCCGGTTATCTATGCAGTTTGAAGGGGCTCCACGTGGTTCAGGCGGAGTCAGAATCACGCCAGAAGGTGATCCATGACGCGCGCTTTGACAGCCGGGAGTGGCGAGGCCCGCACCACGGGCGGCCGGCGGGGCCGCTCGGCGGACTGCCTCGTTCCGCCGTACGTCGGCCCGGCGACCTCGCGCGCGGGACGTGAGGGGCCGCCCACGCGTCGCGAAGGGCCCCCCGGCCGGGCGGGCTCCGCGGGGGCGGCCGCCGTACCCTCGGCGCCGGCCGGTCGAGGCCGGTCCTCGGAGGCCCCGAGTGACGGCCCGGGCGACGGTGCGCGGGGCCCGGGTCGGCGGGGTGGACGAACGGAGCCGCTCGGGCGGCCCCCGTTCCAAAGGGTCGCCCGAGCGGCTTCATGTGCGAATCCGGTGGCGTCCGGCCGTACGGGCCGCAGCGCCACACGCCGGCCGACCGGCCGATCGCGCCGGCCGCGCCCGTGGAACACCGGCCGGCGCCATGCCCGGCGCCGGGCATGGCGCCCGCCGTGAACGGAATGATCCGGACCGTCGTACGGAGCCCCGTACGACGCCCTCGCCTCACGGACTCCCGTGGGACTCCCGGACCTCCTCGGCGGTGGTCGCCCGCAGTTCCCCGTCGAGGAGCAGCCAGCGCGTGACGCCGATCGACTCCAGGAACGGCACGTCGTGGCTCGCCACCAGCAGCGCGCCCTCGTACGCCTCCAGCGCCCCGGTGAGCTGTCGCACGCTCGCCAGGTCCAGGTTGTTCGTGGGTTCGTCCAGCATCAACAGCCTGGGCGCCGGCTCCGCGAGGAGCAGGGCCGCGAGGGTCGCCCGGAATCGTTCGCCGCCGGACAGGGTGCCCGCCGAACGGTCGGCCCGCGCGCCCCGGAAGAGGAAGTGCGCGAGTCGGGCCCGGATCACGTTGTTCGTGGCCTGCGGAGCGAACCGGGCCACGTTCTCCACGACCGAGCGCGCGTCGTCCAGTACGTCGAGCCGCTGCGGCAGGAACCGCGTCTCCACGTGGGTCGCCGCCTCCCCGGACTCGGGTTCCAACTGCCCCGCCAGGGTCCGCAACAGGGTGGTCTTGCCCGAGCCGTTCGCGCCGACCAGCGCGATCCGCTCCGGGCCGCGCACCTCCCACTCCCCGGCCACCGTGGCCCCGTACGCCAGGCGCAGGTCGGTCAGGGTCAGGACCCGCCGGCCCGGTGGGACCTGGGTGGCGGGCAGCTCGATGCGGATCTCGGCGTCGTCGCGCACCGCCTCCACCGCCTGGTCCAGACGCTCGCGGGCGCCGGCCAACTTCTCGGTGTGCATGATGCGGTGCTTGCCCGCCGACTCCTGGGCGGCCCGTTTGCGGGCACCCATGACGATCTTCGGCTCGCGCTTGGTGTCGTTCATCTTTTGGCCGTACCGCTTGCGCTTGGCCAGTTTGACCTGGGCTTCAGCCAGTTCGCGCTTCTGGCGCTGTACGTCGGCCTCCGCGACCCGGACCATCCGTTCGGCCGCGTCCTGCTCGGCGGCGAGGAGTTGCTCGTACGTGGTGAAGTTGCCGCCGTACCAGCGGACTTCGCCGTCGCGGAGGTCGGCGATCTGGTCGACCCGCTCCAACAGCTCCCGGTCGTGGCTGACCAGGATCAGCACCCCGGTCCAGGACTCGACCGCCGCGTACAGGCGGTGGCGGGCCCGTAGGTCCAGGTTGTTGGTGGGCTCGTCGAGCAGCAGTACGTCCGGCCGGGCCAGCAGCAGGGCCGCCAGCCTCAACAGGACGCACTCGCCGCCGGACAGCTCGCCCACCGTACGGTCCAGGCCGATCCGCGCCAGTCCGAGCTGGTCGAGCGTGGCCAGGGCGCGCTCCTCCACGTCCCAGTCGTCGCCGACGGCGGTGAAGTTGGCCTCGGTGGCCTCACCCGCCTCGATGGCGTGCAGGGCGGTGCGGGTGGCGCGGATGCCGAGTGCCTCGTCCACCCGCAGGGCGGTGTCGAGGGTGACGGTCTGCGGGAGGTAGCCGACGCTCCCGGCGACGGAGATCTGGCCCTCGGACAGGGCCAGTTCGCCGGCGATGAGCTTCAACAGGGTCGACTTCCCACAGCCGTTGAGACCGATCAGGCCGGTCCGGCCGGGTCCGACGGCCAGTTGGAAGCCGTCGAAGACGGGGGAGCCGTCGGGCCAGTCGAAGGAGAGGGAGGAGCAGGTGACGAAGACAGGGGTGTGGCTCATGGAGGCCTCCAGGTTGCGTGAGTGGTGCGTGCAACGCGGGGAGACAGCCGACTGTCACGGAAGTGGGGTGGTGGTCGGTGTCTCGAACCTCAGACGAGCAATGTCCTGCTCCGTTTCGGCGGCAATGCGGCGTCTACGAAGTTACGGACGACCACGGACGCGCGCAAACGAATTTGTTCAGCGGGAGCCGCGCATCAGCTCGGCCAAGCTGTGGTCCATGTCGAGGTGGAGGTGTTCGAGGCCCTGCGGGACCAGGAGATGGGACCGTTCGAGGAACTGCTGGAGTTCGGCCGTCGCCACCAGCACGATCGCGACCCCCTCGGGCGCGTGGAACTCGATCGTGGTCCGGTCCCCGTCGTACGGGCGCACCCGCACGTCACCCGAGCCCGACGGGCGCCCGATCCCGGACGCCAGGAGTTCGCGCGCGAAGGTCCAGGAAACTTCGATGCCCTCCAGGGTGGCCAGGGCGGGGAAGGCCATCCGGACGGCGAAGGGGTCCGCGCGGTCGTAGCAGAGGGTGACGGGCACGGTCTCGACCTTCGGCGCGGTGGCGACCAGCCGGGCCTGCACGGCCTGCTCGATGACAGTGATCAAGGCTCACTCCCTTGCTGCGGATCTGCTGCCGGGCTTACGGGTGGAACTCGGCAACGGGATAGACGCCGGAATCGGCAAATCCGTGCATGGCTGATGAAGTGAGCTGTGTCACCGATTGGCTTGAACCCACTTGTTGGATCGCACAGAGTGACGGGCTGGGGCGTTGCGTGTCAAGGGCGCGTGCGTCGGCCCGTGGCCACCCGAGTGATCCGAAGAAGGCTGATTACCGCTCACTCGGTCGGCCCCTTACGAGCCCATTTCGGCCCTCACGCTGCCCTCGCGTGGCCTCCACGCGGCCCCCGCTTTGGCCCCCACGCTGCTTCGCTCCCGCCGCGCGAACGCCCGTACGGGACGCCGCTGGGGCTCTCGCCCCGCCGGAGGCGCCCTGGACGGGGAATCGGAGGGTGCGTTAGCTTCCGGCGCCATGAGACTTCTGGGAGTTGTCATGTGCGCGGCCGCCCTGCTGGTGGGGGTGACGGCGGCCCCCGCCCAGGCGGATCCGTCCCCCGACGCGGGCGCGGGGAGCGGCTTACGGGGCGTGGGATGGGCCGTCAAGGAGACCGGCACGACCTCCCGGTTCCGGGGGCTCGCGGCGGTCAGCCGCACCGCCGCCTGGCTGGCCGGCTCCGGCGGAACGATCCTGCGCACCGGAGACGGGGGCCGCACCTGGCGGGACGTCTCCCCGCCCGGGGCGGTCGCCGAGAAGCTGGAGCTGCGCGACATCGAGGCCTTCGACGCGCGGCGGGCCGTGGCCCTGTCCATCGGGGAGGGTGAGGCCTCGCGGATCCTGCGCACCGAGGACGGCGGAGCGAGCTGGACCGAAACCTTCCGAAACCCGGACCCGAGGGCCTTCTACGACTGCCTGACCTTCTTCGACACCCGACACGGACTGGCGGTGAGCGACCCGGTCGACGGGAAGTTCCGACTGCTGTCCACGGATGACGGCGGGCGCAGTTGGCGGGTGTTGCCGAACGCCGGTATGCCGGACGCGTTGGCCGGCGAGGCCGGATTCGCCGCGAGCGGCCAGTGCCTGGTGGCGTCCGGCCCGCGCGACGTCCGCCTGGCCACCGGCGGCGGCGCGGTCGCGCGGGTGCTGCACTCCGCGGACCGTGGCCTGACCTGGCGGGCGACCGACTCCACCGTCCCGGCCGGCGACCCGGCCCGGGGCGTCTTCGCCCTGGCCTTCCGCGACCGTACGACGGGCCTCGCGCTCGGCGGCGACTACCGCGCGGACCAGGCCTCCCCGAACGCCGCGGCCCGTTCCGCCGACTCCGGCCGCGAGTGGACCCGGGCGGCGACCCCGCCGCCCGCCTACCGCTCGGGCGCGGCCTGGTACCCGTACGGGCGCTCCACGGCCCTGGCGGTCGGCCCGACCGGCACCGACGTCACCACCGACGCCGGCCGGACGTGGCGGGCGTTCGACGGGGGCTCCTTCGACACCGTCGACTGCGCGGCCGACGGCGGCTGCTGGGCGGCGGGGGAGAAGGGCCGGGCGGCCCGTCTGGAACTGCTCAGGCCGTGGGGTCGGTGAACAGGTCCATTCTGGGGTAACGGCCGGTGGTGAAGCCGGCCGCACGGTAGACGGACTCGCCGTCGGAGCTCGCGTGCAACTGCACGTAGTGGATGCCGATGCCGGCCAACCAGTCGGTCAGCCCGTCCACGATCCGGCGGCCGTGACCCTGCCCGCGGGCGGACCCGTCGGTGACGATGCCGTCCAGGTAGCCGCGCCGGCCGTCCGTCCACCGGGGGCTGGGCAGGTGGTACGTCACCCAGGCCATGCCCGTGGCCAGCAGGGGTTGCCCGGGCGCACCCCCGACGACCAGGCAGCGCACGTCGTCCCGCCCGACCAACCGCTCCAGGAACCACCCCCGGGCGACATCGCGCCAGGGCGCGTCCTCGGGCCCGGGATCGACCCCGAGCGAGGCGAGCGCGACGGCGCGCAGCCGCACCAACTCGGGCACGTCGGCGGGCAGGGCGGGACGGGGGCGCATGGGGGCTCCGGGGGGTGGGGGTCTGGGGGGTGGGGCGGGGTCGGGGGAAACCCGGCGGGACATGTGCGGGGCGGGCTCTCGGAAGGTGTGGGGGTTTCCCGCCGGTCCACTGTCCTTCCGTGCCGGTCCGGTCCCTCAAGGGCGCTCACTGCGTTCGCGTCGCTACGCGATGGAGCTGCGCTCCACCCTTGACCGACCGGCCCGTCCCGGAATGCCAAAGACTGTCGGGAAGCCCCCAAAAGAACGGGCTGGTCTGAAGCGAGGAGGAGCGGGTCTCTCAGGGGCGATGGGGCGGGCGCTTCGGCCGGCAGGCCGGGCATTCGGGTCCCTCACGGAACCTTTCGGGACTCGGCTCGGACTTCTCCACACCTGCGGTTGATCAGGACAGTGGAAGGGGACCGGGGGCGCATCGGATCGCTACACACTGCCGGTCGGCTTAGCGGCTGCGACCCGTCTGGGGTGACAACAGACTGACCGTCATGTGTCGCTCAGTGACAGGCATGTGGACTTGCGGACGTTCAGGCTCGCCATGTCGGAGCCCAAGGAGGCGAGGGCGTCGCCGGCGAGCTGACCGCGCCCCTTGAAGGCGATTGCGACGGCGGGTTCGCGGTCGTAGGTCGTGAAGACCCATTCCTCGGACTTCTTGGCTCTTTCGTCGTCGAGGACCCAGTCGAAACCGTTGACGTTCATGCAGGTGTTGATGGTCGGGGCCAACGGTTCCACACCGCAGCGGAGCACGATGGAACCGTCTCCCCAACCGGCCGTTCCTGCGCCTGCGACGGAGTCGCGTTCCCGTCCGATCAGCACTTGGGGGAGGCGCGCGACGACGTCATCACAAGGAGAGTCGTGGGCGTAAGGGCCTGCTGGGATGCTGTACTCGGCCAGGGAGTACAGCACGGCGACGGCTGCGCAGAGGGATGCGACACCCGCAGCACACAGTGCCGCTCTGCGACTCCGAACCACCGTGTCCCCCATGCCCGTTGGACGCCTGCGGTTCCGAGCCTACCCACTGCCCCCATAGACCCCGGAAGGCCCCTCCCGGTCACAGGTGGGTCGCAGTCGCCGAAGGTCGTCGTGGCAGGCCGCTTCCACGGAACCGCATTGCGAGGTGAATGACGTTCACTTACCGTGGTGAACGTCATTCACCTTTCGGGGGGTTTCGCAGTGCCCACTGATTCGCCGTCCCCGTCCGCCGATCGCCGCGTCATGGCCGTTCTGGCGGCAGGGGGCATCGTCACCACGCTGGTGCAGACCGCCGTCGTGCCGCTGCTGCCGCAGTTGCCTCGGCTGACCGGCGCGGCGCCGGTCGACGTCGGGTGGGTGGTCACGCTCACGTTGCTGACCGGGGCGGTCGCGACGCCGTTGCTGGGGCGGTCCGGGGACATGTACGGCAAGCGGCGGATGTTGTTGGTCGCGCTCGGTGCGCTGGCCGTCGGGTCGCTGGTGTGCTCGTTCGCCTCCACCCTCCCTTGGCTTTTGGCCGGCCGCGGGCTGCAGGGGGTGGGGGCCGCGGTGGTACCGCTGTCGATCAGTTTCCTGCGGGGCGTGCTGCCGCCGCATCGGACGGGTTCGTCGGTGGCGCTGATGAGTTCGACGGTGGGGATCGGTGCTGCTCTCGGTCTGCCACTGGCCGCGCTGCTGGTGCAGTTCGCGGACTGGCATGCGATGTTCTGGGCGATGACCGTGCTCTCGGCGGCGGTGCTCGTGCCGGCGTGGTGGGTGCTGCGGGAGGAGCCGGTTCGGTCGCCGGGGCGGTTCGACCTGGTCGGGGCGTGCGGGCTGAGTGCGGGGCTGGTGCTTCTGCTGTTGGCGCTGTCCAAGGCGGGTGAGTGGGGGTGGGGTAGTCGGCGGGTTCTGGGTCTGTCGGGGGCGGCGCTGCTGATCCTGGCGGGGTGGACCGTCCAGCAGCGCCGGGTGTCGCGGCCGCTGGTGGACGTGCGGCTCGCGATGCGTCCGGCGGTGCTGCTGCCGCATGTGGCCGCGTTGTTGGCCGGGTTCGCCTTCTACGCCAACTCCCTCGTCACCGCGCAGCTGATCCAGACGCCTCGGGTCACCGGGTACGGTCTGGGCCTCTCGGTGGTGGCGGCGGGTGCGTGCCTGCTGCCCAGTGGGGTGATCATGGTGCTGTTCGCTTCCTTGTCCGCCCGGCTGTCCGCCGCCCGTGGGGCCAAGGCCACCCT
This sequence comes from Streptomyces sp. NPDC088097, assembly GCF_044741845.1. Taxonomy (NCBI): domain Bacteria; kingdom Bacillati; phylum Actinomycetota; class Actinomycetes; order Kitasatosporales; family Streptomycetaceae; genus Streptomyces; species Streptomyces sp. NPDC088097. Next base: position 87,233 of record NZ_JBIUTJ010000004.1, on the reverse strand, counting down.
GACCCTGGGCACGGTGGTCATCGCGGCCGGGTATGGGCTGCGCCTGGCCGACAGTCGGCAGTTGTGGGTGGTCATCGCCGGTGCGGCCGTGGTGTCGGTCGGCACGGCGCTCGCCTACTCCGCGCTGCCCATGCTGATCATGCGGGCGGTGCCGCTGGAGCAGACCGCCGCGGCGAACGGCCTCAACGTCCTCATGCGCACCATCGGGCAGGCCCTGTGCAGCGCGGTGGTCGCCACCGTGCTGGCGGAACACACCCGCGTGTTCGCCGGCGAGTCGGGCGTGGCCGTGGCGGCGCCTACCCTGGGCGGGTACCGCGTGGCCTTCGCCGTGGCGGGGACGGTCGCGTTGCTGGCCTGTGCGGCCGCCCGCCTCATCCCGCGCCGGCCGCGACCCGCGCCGTCCCCCCTCCAGGAGGCTGAACACGATGCCCGGCCCGAGTTCCGCCTCCCCCCGCAGCGGCCGCCCGCGAACGACGGACAGGAACCCGCCGGCACGACCTCGTGACGCCGACGCGCGGCGCGCGGAGATCCTCGCCGCCGCCCGGCGTGCGTTCGCGCGCCATGCCTACGCCGACACGACCATCGCCGCCATCGCCGATGACGCGGGCGTCAGCCCGGCGCTCGTCATGAAGTACTACGGCTCCAAGGAGCATCTGTTCGACCAGGTCTTCACCTTCGACGCCGACGCCACCGCCCTGTTCGACGCCCCTTTGGGCGGCCTCGCCCGGCACATGGTCCTGCACCTGCTCGCCACTCAGCGCGGCCAGACCCGCGACCCCATCCTGCGCATCGCCTTCTCCCGTCACCACCTGGAACTCGGCGGACAGGCCCGGGCCAACTTCCGCACGCAGGTCATCGACGCCCTCGCCGCCCGACTCCCCGGGCCGGACGCCGCGCTGCGGGCGGAACTGGCCATCGGTGTGCTGCTCGGCCTCGGGGCCCTGTACGCGACCGTCCAGGCCGACCAACTGACGAGCCTGGCCCCCGACGAAGTCGCCGACCTGTACATCCCACTCCTGCAACCCCTGCTCGACGGCGAGGCTCCGGCGCGTCGCTGACCGGTACGTTCCCTGAACGACCCCGGTGATCTTCCGCCGGGTACGCTCGCCGGCAGCAGTGAATCCGGCGTCAGACGTGCACTTTTCGACGTGCATCCTCGGATGCGCACTTTCCGAACACTGGAGGTTCTCGTGGCCAAGGGCTACTGGGTCAGCGCCTACCGCACCATTTCCGACCCCGAGAAGCTGGCTGCCTACGGCAAGCTGGCCGGTCCGGCCGTCGAGGCCGGAGGCGGCCGGATGCTCGCCCGCGGCGGGCGGGTCGTCGCCCACGACGAGGGCATTGCCGAGCGCGTCGTCCTGATCGAGTTCGACAGCTTCGAACAGGCCGTCGCAGCTCACGCGAGTGAGGCCTACCAAGAGGCGCTGCTCGCCCTGTCCGACGGCGTCGAGCGCGACTTCCGCATCATCGAAGGCCTTTAAGTCGAGTCGGAGTCTGAAGCGATCCGATGCGCCCCAGGTCCGGTTCCACTGTCCTGATCAACCGCAGGCGTGGAGAAGTCCGAGCCGAGTCCTGAAAGGGACTGTGAGGGACCCGGATGCCCGGTCTGGTCGCCGAAGCGCCCGCCCGATGTCCTATGACGGGGCCGCTCCTCCTCACTTCAGACCAGCCCGTTCTTTTGGGGGGTTCCCGACAGTCTTTGGCATTCCGGGACGGGCCGGTCGGTCAAGGGTGGCCGAAGGCCATCGCGTAGCGACGCGACGAAGGAGCGCCCTTGAGGGACCGGACCGGCACGGAAGGACAGTGGACCGGCGGGAACCCCCCAAACGTTCCGAGAGCCCGCCCCGCACATGCCCCGCCGGGGTTCCCCGCCCCCCGCCTCCCCCGCCCCTACGCCGGCAGGGTTTCCCGGACCGTGGCGAGGTCCGACGAGGTCTTCGTGGCGATGAATTCCGTGATCCGGTAGGCACAGACGCCCGCCACCGTGAAGGGGTCCTCGGCGGCGATCTTGTCGATCTCCGCCCGCGACACCCCGCCGGCCAGGATGATCCCGCCCTCGCGCGGGACTTTGCGGCCCGAGGCGAGGAAGACGCCCGACGCGTAGTAGCCGTCCAGCCAGGCGATGTGCGCGTCCATCTCCTCTTCGACGGCTTCGACGGGCGCGGTGTAGGTGAGCTCCATGACGAACATGATCGCCAGGCTACCCTCGCACCACTATGACGACTGTGAACACCCCAGCAGACGAGACAGCGGCCCGGGCGATACAGGACGAGCTGCGCGGCCGGGTGGTGCTCGACGAGACCGGGCCCCTCCCCGGGAAGGGCCTGATCGCCGGAGTGGACGTGGCCTACGACGACGCGCGCGACCTCGTCGCCGCCGCGGCCGTGGTCCTGGACGCGGCCACGCTCGACGTCGTGGCCGAATCCACCGCCGTCGGGCACGTCAGCTTCCCCTACGTGCCCGGCCTGTTGGCCTTTCGCGAGCTGCCGACCGTCCTGGCCGCCCTCGAAGCCCTCGACACCGCCCCGGACCTCGTCGTCTGCGACGGCTACGGGCTGGCCCACCCCCGCGGCTTCGGTCTGGCCTGCCACCTCGGGGTGGTGACCGGGCTGCCCAGCATCGGTGTCGCCAAGAACCCCTTCACCTTCACCTACGCGGAACCCGGCGCCCGGCGCGGGGACGCCTCGCCCCTCCTCGCGCCGGACGGGGCCGTCGTCGGCAGGGCGCTGCGCACCCAGGACGGGATCAAGCCGGTGTACGTCTCCGTGGGGCACCGGGTCTCGCTGGACAACGCCTGCGCCCAGGTACTCGCGCTGAGTCCCCGGTTCCGGATCCCCGAGAGCACCCGGCACGCCGACTCCCTCTGCCGGCGCGCCTTGCGCGAGGCCGTCGCGGGCTGACCGCAGCCCCGCGGCCCCACCGAGCCCCGCTACGGCCCCGCCCCCCCGGGCCCTCCCCCCCGTCAGTCCTCGGCGGCCACGCGGAAGCGGATGCCGGCCTTCTGGAGGCGGTCCAGCAGGGCGTCGCCCATCGCCACCGCCGTGGTCAGTTGCCCGGCGCGCTGCGGGAGGGTGTCGTGGGCCAGGCAGAGCGCGGACTCCGCCAGCATCTTCGCGGTCTCCCCGTAGCCGGGATCGCCGCCGGAGACCTCGGTGAAGACGCGGCGTCCGCCGCCCTCGCCGACGAAGCGGACGGTGAACCAGCTCCGGGCGCGGCGCTCCGCGTCCGGGCCCCGGCCCGGCTCCCAGCGGGCCGTCAGCCAGCGTCGGGCGGCCGGGATCTGGGCGAGGACCGCCGCGGTGCCGACGGCGGCGACACCGCCCAGCGCGACGGGGAGATGGCGCACCGAGGCGTAGTGCCGGTAGCGGAAGTCCGGGCCGTACCGCTCCAGCGCGGCCGCCGACCGGGCGACGACCTGGGGGTCCAGGGTGGGCAGGGGCAGCGCCCACGTGCCGGTCTCACGGCTGAAGCGCGGGGCGCCGACGGGTCCGCGCGTGCGCCGGTCCGGCCGTCGGGGTTCGTGCAGTCGGCGGGCCCGGGCCGCGGCCAGGGTCTGCGGGCCCCGGCCCAGGGCCGTCAGGGCGGAGGTGAGGGTCCCGCCGGAGGCCAGTGCGCCGGCCCGGAGGAACCCGTCCACGCGCAGCGGCACCCCCTCGGGCAGCCGGCCCACGGTGAAGTACGCCCCGAGGTCGGCGGGGATCGAGTCGAAGCCGCAGGCGTGCACCAGGCGCGCCCCGGTCTCGCGGGCCCGGGCGTCGTGCTCGACGTACATGCGGTCGACGAACTCCGGCTCCCCGGTGAGGTCGACGTAGTCGGTGCCCGCCTCGGCGCAGGCCGCGACCAGTTCCGCCCCGTACCAGACGTACGGGCCCACGGTGGTGGCCAGGACCCGGGTGGCGGTGGCCAGTTCGCGCACCGATTCCCGGTCGCCGGCGTCCGCGCGCAGCAGCGGCAGCGCCGCGCAGACGGGATCGAGGGCGGCCAGCCGCTCGCGCAGCCGTTCCAGTTTGCCGGTGTCCCGGCCGGCCAGCGCCCAGCGGAAGCCGGCCGGGGCGTGTGTGGCCAGATACTCGGCGGTCAGCGCCCCGACGAACCCGGTGGCGCCGAAGAGGACGACGTCGTAGGGCCGTTGCGGACGGTCGTGCGGGGTGTTCCGGACATGTTCGTTCATGGACCGCTCCTCCCAGCTGGTTCCGGTGGCCGAGGCTAGCGTGGGTGGTCGGAGGTTCGTGCACGAGGAGGCGTGGATGAAGGCTGCGGTGCGCAAGTGGGAGAAGGTGCGCGAGTTCGCCCTGGGGCTGCCGGAGGCGGTGGAGGAGTTTCCCTGGGGCCCCGGGGACGGTGTGGTGAAGGTCAACAAGAAGATCTTCGTCTTCCTCGGGAACACGGACGGGGACCGGGCGCCGGGGATCTCGGTGAAGCTGGGGGACGAGGCGCTGCACGGGCACGCCATGACGGCTCCGGGCGCCGAGCCCACCGGGTACGGGCTCGGCCGGTCGGGCTGGGTGTCCGTGCCGTTGGGGGAGAAGGGGGCGCCGTCGGCGGAGGTGCTGTGCGAGTGGGTCGAGGAGAGTTACCGGAGCAGGGCGTTGAAACGGCACGTCAAGGAGTTGGACGGGCGGATCGCTGGCACGGACCGGCCAACTGGCTAAGCGCTTGCTCTTGTGCTGAGTGGAACACGTTCTTAGCATCGCTGGTGTTACATCAGTTGTGTCACACACTCGCACCAGGGGCGCTGGGGGCTCGATGGCAATGGCAGGCGAAGCGGCGGACGAACGGGCGGTACGGGCGGAGCGGGCGTACAAGGCGGCGCCGGCCGGCCCGCTCGCCGGAGTGCGCGTGGTCGAACTGGCGGGCATCGGACCCGCTCCGTTCGCCGCCATGCTCCTGGCCGACCTCGGCGCGGACGTGGTGCGCGTGGACCGGCCCGGTGGAGGCGGCCTCGCCGTCGACCCCAGGTACGACCTGACCAACCGCAACAAGCGCTCCGTCCTGGTCGACCTCAAGTCCCCCGAGGGCCCCGGGCTGGTCCTCGACCTGGTGGACCGGGCGGACGTGCTGATCGAGGGGTTCCGTCCCGGGGTCGCGGAGCGGCTCGGGGTGGGCCCGGCCGACTGCCACGCCCGCAACCCGCGGCTGGTGTACGGCCGGATGACCGGCTGGGGCCAGGAGGGCCCGCTCGCGCACACCGCGGGGCACGACATCGCGTACATCGCCGTCACCGGCGCCCTCGGGATGATCGGCAAGCCGGGTGAGCCCCCGGCGGTCCCGGCCAACCTGGTGGGGGACTACGCGGGCGGCTCGCTCTACCTCGTCATCGGAATCCTCGCCGCCCTCCGGCACGCCGGCGCCCCCGGCGGCACGGGCCAGGTGGTGGACGCCGCGATCGTCGACGGCACCGCCCACCTCACCGCGATGATCCACGGCATGCTCGCGGCCGGCGGCTGGCAGGACCGGCGCGGTGCGAACCTCCTCGACGGCGGCTGCCCCTTCTACGGGACCTACGAGACCTCCGACGGCCTCCACATGGCGGTCGGTGCCCTGGAGCAGCAGTTCTACGACACCTTCGTGGAGCTCCTCGGGCTCGGGGACCGGGCTCCCGCCCGCAAGGACCTGGCGCGCTGGGGCGAGCTGCGGGAGGCGGTCGCCGCCCGCTTCAAGACCCGCACCCGCGCCGAGTGGACCGCGGTGTTCGAGGGCACCGACGCCTGCGTGGCGCCCGTGCTCTCGCTGCGCGAGGCCCCGCTGCACCCGCACCTCTCGGCCCGCTCCACCTTCACCGACTTCGGCGGGATCACCCAACCCGCCCCCGCCCCGCGCTTCTCCGCGACCCCGGCCGTCGTGCGCGGCGGCCCCGCGCAGCCGGGGGCCGACACCGCGTCCGTGGCACGCGACTGGGACATGCCGGGACTGACCGCGAAGGACGAGGGCGCCTGATGGAACTGTCCATGCTGCTCGACTACGCCGGTGACCCGCGCAGGGCCGCCGACGAGGCCGCGGCCCTGGAAGCGGCCGGACTGGACGCCGTGTGGGTGGCCGAGGCCTGGGGCTTCGACTCCCCGACGATCATGGGCTACCTGGCGGCGCGCACCGAGCGGATGAAGATCGGCTCGGCCATCCTCAACGTCTACTCCCGCACCCCCGCCCTCATCGCGCAGACCGCGGCCGGGCTGGACGCGGTCTCGGGCGGTCGGGCCATGCTCGGGCTCGGGGCCTCCGGGCCGCAGGTGGTGGAGGGCTGGCACGGCAAGACGTACGACAAGCCGCTCGGCCGGACCCGCGAGACGGTCGAGCTGTGCCGGCGGATCTGGCGCCGCGAGACGATCGACCACCACGGCATCACCGACATGCCGCTGCCGCCCGAGAAGGGCGGCCGGCACGGCAAGCCGCTGAAGATCCTCACGCGTCCCGTCCGCGACCGGATCCCCGTCCACATCGCCTCGCTGGGCCCGGCCAACGTGGCCCTGACCGCGGAGATCGCCGACGGCTGGCTGCCCACGCTCTTCCTCCCGGAGAAGGCCCACGAGGTGTGGGGGAGCGCGCTCGCCGCGGGTGCGGCGAAGCGGGCGCCGGAACTGGGCCCGCTGGAGACCGTCGCGGGCGGCCTGCTGGCCATCGGCAAGGACGCGGCGGCCGCCCGCGACCTGGCCCGTCCGCAGATCGCCCTGTACGTGGGCGGGATGGGCGCGCCCGGCAAGAACTTCTACAACGACCTCGCCGTGGCCTACGGCTACGGCGAGCAGGCCCGCACCATCCAGGAGCTGTACCTGGCCGGGCGCAAGCGCGACGCGGCTGCGGCCGTCCCGGACGAGTTCTGCGAGCTGATGACCCTGTGCGGTCCGGAGGGCTACGTGCGCGAGCGCGTCGAGGCCTTCCGGGAGGCCGGGGTCACGATGCTCAACGTCACGCCCGTGGGCCCCGAGCCGGCCCGACTGATCGAAACCGTCAAGAGCTGGCTGTAGGGGGCCCCGATGCAACGCCGCATTTTCGACGCCGACCACGAGGCGTTCCGCGAGACCGTGCGCACCTTCCTCGCCAAGGAGGTGCTGCCGCACTACGAGCAGTGGGAGAAGGACGGCATCGTCAGCCGGGAGGCCTGGCGGGCCGCCGGCCGGCAGGGACTGTTGGGCCTGGCCGTCCCCGAGGAGTACGGCGGCGGCGGGAACCCGGACTTCCGCTACGCCGCCGTGATCGCCGAGGAGTTCACCCGCGCCGGAGCCCCGGGCCTGGCCATCGGCCTGCACAACGACATCATCGGCCCCTACCTGACCTCGCTGGGCACCGAGGAGCAGAAGCGCCGCTGGCTGCCCGGCTTCTGCTCGGGCGAGACCATCACCGCCATCGCGATGACCGAGCCGGGCGCCGGCTCCGACCTCCAGGGCATCCGCACCACCGCCGAGGACCGGGGCGACCACTGGCTGCTCAACGGCTCCAAGACCTTCATCTCCAACGGCGTCCTGGCCGACCTGGTCGTCGTGGTCGCCAAGACCACCCCCGAGGGCGGGGCGCACGGGATGTCCCTGCTCGTCGTCGAGCGCGGCGCCGAGGGCTTCGAGCGGGGCCGCAACCTCGACAAGATCGGCCAGAAGGCCCAGGACACGGCCGAGCTGTTCTTCAACGACGTCCGCGTGCCCAAGGAGAACCTCCTCGGCGAACTCAACGGCGCCTTCGTCCACCTGATGACCAATCTGGCGCAGGAGCGCATGGGCATCGCGATGGCCGGGATCGCCGCCGCCGAGCACCTCCTGGAGATCACCACGCGGTACGTCAAGGAGCGCGAGGCCTTCGGCCGGCCCCTCTCCAAGCTCCAGCACATCCGCTTCGAGATCGCGGAGATGGCCACCGAGTGCGCGGTCACCCGTACCTTCCTCGACCGGTGCATCACCGACCACGCGAACGGCGAACTGGACCACGTCCACGCCTCGATGGCCAAGTGGTGGGCCACCGAACTGCAAAAGCGCGTTGCCGACCGCTGTCTCCAACTGCACGGCGGATACGGCTACATGACCGAATACCGGGTCGCGCGGGCCTTCGTCGACGGCCGCATCCAGACCATCTACGGCGGTACGACCGAGATCATGAAGGAGATCATCGGCCGCTCCCTCCTCGGCTGACGTTCCCACCTCCCCCGGCCGACGCTCCCCCCGGCCGACGCTCCCACCCCCCGGCTGAGGCTCCGACCTCCCCGAACTCCCGAAAGGCTTGACCAGTGAGCACCGAAGCGTACGTATACGACGCGATCCGCACGCCGCGCGGCCGCGGCAAGGCCAACGGCGCCCTGCACGGCACCAAGCCGATCGACCTGGTCGTCGGCCTCATCCACGCCCTGCGCGAGCGCAACCCCGGGCTGGACCCGGGGACCATCGACGACATCGTCCTCGGCGTCGTCGGCCCGGTCGGCGACCAGGGCTCCGACATCGCCCGCATCGCGGCCATCGCCGCCGGGCTCCCGGACACCGTCGCGGGAGTCCAGGAGAACCGCTTCTGTGCGTCCGGCCTGGAGGCCGTCAACCTGGCCGCCGCCAAGGTCCGTTCCGGCTGGGAGGACCTGGTCCTGGCGGGCGGCGTGGAGTCCATGTCCCGGGTGCCGATGGCCTCGGACGGCGGCGCCTGGTTCGCCGACCCCATGACCAACTGGGACACCGGCTTCGTCCCGCAGGGCATCGGCGCCGACTTGATCGCCACCATCGAGGGCTTCTCCCGCCGCGACGTCGACGAGTACGCCGCCCTCTCGCAGGAGCGCGCGGCGGCGGCCATCAAGGACGGCCGCTTCACCCGCTCCGTGGTCCCCGTCACCGACCGCAACGGCCTGGTCGTCCTGGACCACGACGAGTTCGTCCGCCCGGGCACCACCGCCGACTCCCTCGCCAGGCTGAAGCCCTCCTTCGCGGACATCGGCGACCTCGGCGGCTTCGACGCGGTGGCCCTGCAGAAGTACCACTGGATCGAGAAGATCGACCACGTCCACCACGCGGGCAACTCCTCCGGCATCGTCGACGGCGCCTCGCTCGTCGCGATCGGCTCCCGCGAGGCGGGCGAACGCAACGGGCTCACCCCCCGCGCCCGGATCGTCTCCGCCGCCGTCTCCGGCTCCGAGCCCACCATCATGCTCACCGGCCCCGCGCCGGCCACCCGCAAGGCCCTCGCCAAGGCCGGTCTCACCATCGACGACATCGACCTGGTCGAGATCAACGAGGCCTTCGCCGGCGTCGTGCTCCGCTTCGTCAAGGACATGGGCCTGTCCCTGGACAAGGTCAACGTCAACGGCGGCGCCATCGCGCTCGGCCACCCGCTCGGCGCCACCGGGGCCATGATCCTCGGCACGATCGTCGACGAACTGGAGCGCCAGGACAAGCGCTACGGCCTGGTCACCCTCTGCGTCGGAGGCGGCATGGGCGTCGCCACCATCGTGGAACGCGTCTGATCCGTCCTGATCCCGCCCCCTGATCCCACCTCTGACACGGAAGTAGCGAACATGAGCGAGTCCACCACGATCCGCTGGGAACAGGACGAGACCGGCGTCGTCACCCTCGTCCTCGACGACCCCAACCAGTCCGCCAACACGATGAACCAGGCCTTCAAGGACTCCATCGCGGCCATCGCCGACCGCGCCGAGGCCGAGAAGGACTCCATCCGGGGCATCATCTACACCTCCGCCAAGAAGACCTTCTTCGCGGGCGGCGACCTCAAGGACATGATCCGGCTGCGCCCCGAGGACGCGGCCCTCGCCTTCGAGGCCGGCACCGCGATCAAGCGCTCCCTGCGCCGCATCGAGACCCTGGGCAAGCCCGTGGTCGCCGCCATCAACGGCGCCGCCCTCGGCGGTGGTTACGAGATCTGCCTCGCCTCCCACCACCGCGTGGCCCTCGACGCCCCCGGCTCCAAGATCGGCCTGCCCGAGGTCACCCTCGGCCTCCTCCCCGCCGGCGGCGGCGTCACCCGGACCGTGCGCCTGATGGGCATCGCCGACGCCCTGCTCAAGGTCCTGCTCCAGGGGACCCAGTACAACCCGCAGCGGGCCCTGGACAACGGACTGGTCCACGAACTGGCCGCCACCCACGAGGAGATGCTCGCCAAGGCGCGCGCCTTCATCGACGCCAACCCCGCCTCGCAGCAGCCGTGGGACGTCCCCGGCTACCGGATCCCCGGCGGCACGCCCTCCACCCCGCGTTTCGCCGCGAACCTCCCGGCCTTCCCCGCGAACCTCAAGAAGCAGCTGAACGGTGCCCCCTACCCGGCGCCGCGCAACATCCTGGCCTGCGCCGTCGAGGGCTCCCAGGTGGACTTCGAGACCGCGCTGACCATCGAGGCCCGGTACTTCACCGAGCTGGTCACCGGCCAGACCGCCAAGAACATGATCCAGGCCTTCTTCTTCGACCTCCAGGCCGTCAACGCCGGCCGCAGCCGCCCCCGGGGGATCGAGCCGCGCAAGGTCCGCAAGGTGGCCGTGCTCGGCGCGGGCATGATGGGCGCGGGCATCGCCTACTCCTGCGCCCGCGCGGGCATCGAGGTGGTCCTCAAGGACGTCACCCCCGAGGCCGCCGCCCGGGGCAAGGCGTACTCAGAGAAGCTCCTCGACAAGGCGCTCGCGCGCGGCCGCACCACCGAGTCCAAGCGCGCCGAGCTGCTGGCCCGGATCACCCCGACCTCCGAGGCGGCCGACCTCGCGGGCTGTGACGCCGTCATCGAGGCCGTGTTCGAGGACACCTCCCTCAAGCACAAGGTCTTCCAGGAGATCCAGGACGTCATCGCCCCCGACGCGCTGCTCTGCTCCAACACCTCCACCCTGCCCATCACCGGGCTGGCCGAGGGCGTGAAGCGGCCGGTCGACTTCATCGGCCTGCACTTCTTCTCGCCCGTCGACAAGATGCCGCTGGTCGAGATCATCAAGGGCGACGGCACCGGCGACGAGGCCGTCGCCCGCGCCTTCGACCTGGTGCGCCAGATCAACAAGACGCCGATCGTCGTCAACGACTCGCGCGGCTTCTTCACCTCGCGCGTCATCGGCCAGTTCATCAACGAGGGCGTCGCCATGGTCGGCGAGGGCATCGAGCCCGCCTCCGTCGAACAGGCCGCCGCCCAGGCCGGGTACCCGGCCAAGGTGCTCTCCCTGATGGACGAGCTGACCCTCACCCTGCCGCGCAAGATCCGCAACGAGACCCGCAAGGCCTTCGAGGCCGAGGGTCGCGGCTGGGCCGAGCACCCCGCCGACGCCGTCATCGACCGGATGGTCGACGAGTTCGGCCGCCCGGGCCGCAGCGGCGGAGCCGGTTTCTACGAGTACGACGAGGCGGGCAAGCGCGTCCGCATCTGGCCCGGACTGCGCGAGCACTTCGCCAAGCCCGGCCACGAGATCCCCTTCGAGGACATGAAGGAGCGGATGCTGTTCTCGGAGGCCCTGGACACGGTCCGCTGCCTCGACGAGGGCGTCCTCACCTCCATCGCCGACGCCAACATCGGCTCCATCATGGGCATCGGCTTCCCGGCCTGGACCGGTGGCGTGATCCAGTACGTCAACGGCTACCAGGGCGGCCTGGCGGGCTTCGTCGCCCGCGCCCGCGAACTGGCCGACACCTACGGCGAGCGGTTCACCCCGCCCGCCTCCCTGGTGGCGAAGGCCGAGCGCGGGGAGACGTACGCCGACGGGACCGCCTAGGACGCGCCCTGGGCCCCGTGCGGGCCGACGCCGTTCGGTCCGGGGTGGTGCCCGGGCCGGGCGGGGGCGGCCGCCCGGGCGCTCCCGGGGCGCTCGCGCACCGCGATCTCGGCCAGCTTCGTCAGCATCATGCCGTTGCGGACGGCGACGACGTAGTCCACCGGGAGCCCGTGCATCCGGGTCCCGGGACCCCGCAAGGGGTGCCAGTCGAGGGTGAAGAGGGTGTTCTCGCCCCAGGGTTCCAGGCGCATGGCGATGCGGGCCGCGCCGAAGGGATCCGCCTTCGCCTCCAACTCCAGGCGCCGCTCCGGCTCGCAGACGCGGACCACGCAGGTGTCGTCGAGGGTCAGGGGGCCGAATCCGACCCGGACCCGCAGTCGGGCGCCCACCCGTGGCCAGTGCGCGTCGGCGGCGAGGACCTCCCGGGTTCCGGTGACCCATTCCCCGTAGCGGCGGCCGTCGGCCAGCAGGCGCCACACCTCGGACGGCGGGCTGAGGATCAGGCGGCGGTTGCGGGCCACGCCGATCACGCTCCTTCGGGACGGCGGGGCGGGCCGCTTGGGGCTCGCGGTCCGGCGCCCCGGGCGGGGTCGTCTCTGGCCCCCAGACTGCCGCCGCCTGCCCGTCCGCGCAGTCCCACGGGGCCGAACGGCTTCCCGCGCGGCCACCGTCCCGCCCCGTGCCGCCCCCGCGCGGCCACCGCTCCGCCCGCTCAGTCCCCCGCGCGCAGCGTCGCGAAGACCCCGCGCCGATCGGTGCCGTCCGGGTCGGACCAGGGGGCGAGCACCTGGGCCCGTACGTCGTCCCCGGTGGCGGCGGGACCGGGCCGCAGCAGCCGGGACAGGGTCAGGGTCGGTCCCTCGCCGTCCGTCGGGCCCACCGCGATGACGGTGGCCTCGGCGGTGTCCGTCACCCGCCCGGGAGCGGTCGGTCCCGACGGTGCGTCGACCCCTGCGGCGCGGACCTCCACGCTCGGGTCGGGGGTGTCGCTCAGGCTCTGGGCCTGGGGCGTCGCCCGCCCGGCCAGCAGCGCGAGGAGGCCCTCCACCAGCACCGGGTCGTGGGCCCCGTCGTAGACCCAGCGGGTGCCCAGCACGCCGTGCTCGCAGGTGCCGAGCAGGCCCTCCTCGGCACCTGCGAGGGGGGCCGCGCGGTAGGTGAGGGGGACCAGGTAGGCGACGGGCTCGGTGCCGGACCCGTCGGTGACCACCATAAACTCGATGCCCACCTCGCCCTCGGGGTCGTCGATCCGGAAGCCGCCCGCCTTGGCGAGGTCCGGGGCGATCGGGCCGCCCCGGTACCAGGGCCGCGACGGCAGCCGCCCGGCGAGGAGTTCGAGCTTGGTCGGGGTCAGCGTGGTGCGGTGGATGACAGCCATGGCCCCGAACCTATCCCGGGGCCGTCAGTTCGTCTCGGGAACGAACGCCGCCTTCAGCTCCTCCTTCAGGGAGCGCTGGAAGGCCGTCACCAGAGCCTGGACCACCATCGGCTGCATGTGCGCGGACAGCGCCTTCATCGACTCCACCCGCTCCGGGTCGCTCTCGCCCTCGGTGAACGGCCCCCACACCTCGTCCCGGAACAGCGCCGTCAGCCGGTGCGCGGCCGTCCGCGCCTGCTCCAACAGCAGCTCCCGCGCCGCCAGGATCGTCTCGTGGGCGATCGGCACGTCGAGCAGCGCCACCCCCAGTCGCAGCAGCCCCACGTCCACCCGGAACGCGTCCCCCACCGGGGACGCCTCGCGGGATCCCGCCGGCGCCACCGTCGGGGACAGCACGTTCATCGCGGCCAGCCTCCGCAGGTCCCCGTCCGACAGGGTCCGCCCGGCCCGCTTCTCCAGCTCGGCCCGTGACACCTCCCGCGCCGGGTCCGGGGCCCAGGTGGCCACGAGCGCGCGGTGGATGGCCAGGTCGTGCGCGCTCAGGTCGTCCGGCAGCGCGTCCAGGTAGCGCTGGATCGCCGACAGGGTCATGCCCTGAAGCTGCAACTCCTCGATGAGGGCCAGCCGGGAGAGGTGTTCCGGGCCGTAGTGCCCCACCCGACGGGGTCCGATCACGGGAGGGGGCAAAAGCCCCCGCGTGCTGTAGAAACGTACGGTGCGGACGGTGACACCGGCCTTGGATGCCAGCTCGTCCACGGTGAGCATCGGCTCGGTTGCCCGGTCGGCCATCGCCCGCTCCTCGCTCTCTGCTCCACAGCTTGGGTTCAACAGTATTGCTGTCGCACCAACGATGTGAAACGGCCAGGAGCTGCCCATGACCACGAACCTGCGACTGCCCGGACGACCCGAAGACCTCACCCTCCCCGCCCTGCTGGCGCGCAACGCCGCCGAGTACGGGGAACTGCCCGCCCTCTCCTGGCGTCGGGGCGCCGAGCGCGCGGACGGAGCGGGCTGGACGACGCTCACCTGGAGCGAGGCGCGCCGACAGGTCGCCGTCCTCGCCGCCGGCTTCACGGCCCTCGGCGTGGAGCGCGGCGAGCACGTCCTGATGATGATGGGCAACCGGCCCGAGCACTGGCTCTGCGACCTTGCCCTGGTCCACCTCGGAGCCGTCCCCGTCACCGTCTACGGGACCTCCGCGCCCGAGCAGATCGCGTACGTGGTCCGCCACAGCGGTGCCCGGTTCGCCGTCGTCGAGGGCGCCCGCGAACTCGCCCGCTGGGAGCCCCTGTTGGCCGACGCGGACCTCCCGCTGGAGCGGCTCGTGGTGGCCGAGGCCGCGCAGGCGGGCCCCCACGGCACCTACGCCTCCCTCTACGCCTCCGGCGCCCGGCTGCACCGGCCCGACGCCTTCGAGAAGGCCTGGCGGGAGTCGCGCCCCGAGGACCCGCTCACCGTCGTCTACACCTCCGGCACCACCGGCGACCCCAAGGGCGTCCGGCTGACGCACCGCAACATAGTGCTCCAGTCCGTCCGCCTGGACCGGCGCACCGAGCTGCCCGAGCACGCCGAGCACATCTGCTACCTCCCCTTCGCGCACATCGCCGAGCGCATCCTGGGCATCTACCTGCCGCTGCTGCGGGCCGCGCACGTCCGGTTGTGCGCCGACCCGGCCGCGGTGGCCGGGGCCGTGCGCGATCTGCGCCCCGTGCAGTTCTTCGGCGTCCCCCGGGTGTGGGAGAAGCTCGCCGCCTCCGTACGGGCCGTGCTGGCCGGGCTCCCCGAAGAGCGGCGCGCCGCCGTCGAGGGCGCCAACGAGCTGGCCCGGACCCGCGCCGGACACCGGGAGCGGGGCGAGGAGGTCCCGGCCGCCCTGGAGGCCTCATACGCCGAGGCCAGGGAGCGGGTGCTGGAGCCGCTGCTGAAGGCGGCCGGCATGGACCGGCTGGTGTGGACGGGCAGCGCCACCGCGCCGATGCCGATCGACGTGGTCCGCTTCTGGCAGGGCTGGGGGATCGCCATCATGGATGCCTGGGGGCTGACCGAGACCTCCGGAGTGTGCACCGTCAACAGCCCCGAGGACTTCCGGACGGGCTCGGTGGGCCGCCCCATCGAGGGGCTGGAGCTGAAGCTCGCCGAGGACGGGGAGGTCCTCACGCGCGGCGAGACCGTCTTCGCCGGCTACCTGAGGCCCGACGGCACGCTGGAACCGGTGGCCGACGAGGACGGCTGGTTCGCGACGGGGGACGTGGGCCGCCTCGACGAGGACGGCTTCCTCTGGATCACCGACCGCAAGAAGGAGCTGATCATCACCTCGACCGGCAAGAACGTCTCGCCGGCCCTCGTGGAGAACACCCTCAAGGCGCACCCCCTGATCGGCCAGGCCTTGGCCCACGGCGACGGCCGCTCCTACCTCGTGGCCCTGCTGGTGCTGGACCCGGAGCTGGCCCCCCTCTGGGCGGCGGCCCGGGGGATCGAGACCGGATCCGCCGCCGGGCTCGCCGCCCACCCGGAGGTCCTCGCCGAGGTTGACCGGGCCGTGGCCGCCGCCAACGCCCGGCTCAACCGCACCGAGCAGGTCAAGCGACACCGGGTGCTCGGAGAGGAGTGGGGCCCCGAGACGGGGGAGTTGACCCCCTCCCTCAAGTTGCGCCGCAGCGTCCTTCGAGCACGGTACGGCCCGCTGATCGAGGAGCTGTACGAGGCCCCGTACGAGCCCGCCCGCCGGTCCCCGGACGAGCCCGCGCCCGACGCCGCGCCCCGGTCCGCGCCCGAGCCGCCGCGCGAGGGCCCGGACGGCCCCCTCGCCTGACCCGTACGGCCCTGCCCGGTGAGCGCGTCCCGGCCCACCGGGCAAGGGTGGGTGAATGCTGATACCTGCCGCTCATCGCCCGGCGGCCGCCCCCCGAGCGGGGGTGAGCGCGCGTGGGCGTACTGCGTGACCATCCGGAACTCGCCCTCTTCCTGTGCCTCGCCGCCGGCTACCTCCTGGGCAAACTGCACGTCGGCCCCATCACGCTCGGCGGTATCTGCGGGACGTTGATCGTCTCGCTGCTCCTCGGTGCCTGGGCGCAGATCGAGATCGACGCGGACGTGAAGACGATCTTCTTCGCGCTGTTCATCTTCGCCCTCGGCTACCTGGCGGGGCCGCAGTTCTTCGCGAACCTCAACCGCAAGAGCCTGCGCTTCTTCGCGCTGTGCGCCATCGAGCTGGTCACCGTCCTGGCCATCGCCTACGGGCTGGCGAAGGCCTTCGACCTGGACGTGGGCACCGCCTCCGGCATCCTTGCCGGCGCCGCCACCGAGTCGGCGGTCGTCGGCACGGCCAGCGAGTCCATCGCGAAGCTCCCCGGCCTGACCCCGGAGCAGATCAGCCTCTATCAGGGGCACGTGGCCACCGCCTACACCGTCTGCTACCTCTTCGGCCTGGTCACCATCGTGATCTACACCAGCCAGATCATGCCGATGATGATGCGCATCAACCTGCGGGACGCCTCGCGCGCCCTGTGGGAGAAGATGCGCGGCGGCAACGGCTCCCTGGAGAGCGACGAGCGCGAGGCGCTGCCCGGCCTGGTCGGTCGGACCTACCTCGTCACGCACGCGGACGGCCGCACCGTGGGGGACCTGGAGTCGACCTTCGGAGGCCGGGTCACGGTGGAGGCCGTCCGCCGCGGCTCCCGCACCCTCGACCCCGCACCCGGGCTCGAACTCACCCTGTCCGACATGGTGCTGGTCGTCGGTCGCCGCGCCAACACCATCGAGGCGGGCCGCGCCATCGGCCCCGAGACCCCCGGCATCCCCGGCGTGGACACCCCCCTGGCCACCAGCCAGATCGCGGTGACCGACAAGGCCGTGTCCGGGAAGACCATCGACACGATCACCCGCGAACACCCCGAGTTCGCCCGTTCCGGGGTCTACGTCACCGACGTCCTGCGCGGCGACCAGAACCTCCCCGCCACCCCGGAGGCGGTGGTCCAGCGAGGCGACGTCGTCACGCTGGTGGGGGCCCGTTCCGGGCTCAACCGGATCGTCGCGAAGATCGGCACCGTCGCCAAGAACGACGCCACCGACTTCATCTACCTCGGACTGGGCATCGCGGTCGGCTCGCTCATCGGCCAGATCGTGATCCGCGTCGGCGGGATCCCGCTCTCGCTGGGCACCGGCGGCGGCTGCCTGATCTCCGGGCTGCTCTTCGGTTGGTTCCGCTCCCGCCGGCAGACCTTCGGCGCGTTCCCTCCCCAGGCGGCGACCACCATCAAGGACATGGGCCTGGCGGTGTTCATCGCCTGCACCGGCCTCACCTCCGGACCCCAGGCCTGGCCGCTGCTCAAGGAGTACGGGGCGCTGCTGCCCTTCGCGGGGATCGCCATGGTCCTGATCCCGGCGACGCTCTCCCTGGTCGTCGGCCGCACGTTGCTGAAGATCGAGCAACCGCTGTTGATCGGGGCCATCGCCGGCCAGCAGTGCTCGACCCCGGCCATCACCTCCATCACGCAAGTGGCGCAGAGCTCGGTACCGATGCTCGGCTACACGGTCACCTACGCCCTCTCCAATTTCCTGCTCCCCCTGACCGGTCCGATCCTCGTCGGCGTCCTGGGCGCCTGACCCGCCCGTCGTGAACGTCGTCGTGAACCCCCTCGTGCACCCCATCGTGAACCCCGGATGGCAACCACATGATCGATTTTCTGAACCGGAACATCTTCCAGCCCCACCCCGAGCTGCTCGTCTTCCTCACGGTGGCCGTCGGGTTCTTCGTCGGAAAGCTCCGCTACAAGGCGATCGCGCTCGGCGCCGTGACGGGCTGTCTGATCGTCGGGCTGCTCTTCGGATCACAATTCAAGATCACCATTGACGGGACCGTGAAGAACCTCTTCTTCACGATGTTCCTCTTCGCCCTCGGCTACAAGGTCGGGCCGCAGTTCTTCCGCGGCCTGAAGAAGGACGGCCTGCCCCAGGTCCTCAACGCCGTCATCGTCTGTGTGACGGGCCTGCTGGTCTGCTGGGGGTTCGCCTCCTTCCTCGGCTACGGCCCCGGCCTGAGCGCGGGCCTGTTGGGCGGCGCGCTGACCCAGTCCGCCGTGATCGGTGTGGCCCAGGACGCCATCGGCAACCTGCCGGGCCTCTCGGCCGACCAGATCAAGGAGCAGGAGAACCTCGTCGCCGTCGGCTACGCGGTCACCTACCCGCTCGGCACCATCCTCTGCGCGATCCTGCTGGCCTCGATCCTGCCGCGGCTCTACCGCCGCGACCTCGTGGCCGAGAGCGCCCAGCTCGCCAAGGAACTGGACGCCCCGGCCGACAACCCGGACCTGCACGAGGGCTACTACGAGGCCGTCCTGCGGGCCTACACGATGGTCCATCCCGACCTGGTGGGCCGCACCATCGAGGACTTCGAGCAGCAGCAGAAGGCGCTGGACCGCCGGATCTACATCACCCGCATCCGCCGGGACGGAGCCATCCTGGACCACACCCAGCAGACCGTGCTCCGCGCCGGCGACGTGGTCGCGGTGAGCGCCCTGCGCGACTCCCTCGTGGCCTTCGACGCCCGTACGCACATCGGCCCGGAGAGCGACGACGTCGAACTGCTCGGCTACCAGACCGAGACCCTGCACGTGGTGGTCTCC
Organism: Streptomyces sp. NPDC088097; assembly: GCF_044741845.1. Lineage (NCBI taxonomy): Bacteria > Bacillati > Actinomycetota > Actinomycetes > Kitasatosporales > Streptomycetaceae > Streptomyces > Streptomyces sp. NPDC088097. The sequence continues at coordinate 68,575 of NZ_JBIUTJ010000004.1, read as the reverse complement.
GAGAAGGCGCAGCTCGGCAAGAGCATCGCCGAACTGCGCGCCGAGCCGTTCATGGTCGGCGTCTACATCGACAAGCTCTACCGGGCGGGTTCCGAGTTCCCCTACCGGCTCACCACGCCGATCGAGCGCGGCGACACGGTGATCCTCTCCGGCCCCAAGCGGCTCGTCGACCCGGCCGGCCAGGCCATCGGCAAGCCGGTGCCGACCAGTTTCGCCACCGACATGATCTGGGTGGGCCTCGGCATCTTCCTCGGCGGCTGCCTCGGCATCCCGGCCCTCACCGCCGGCGGGGTCCCGATCTCGCTGTCCACCTCGGGCGGCGCGCTGATCATGGGCCTGATCTTCGGCTGGATCCGGGGCAAGTACCCGACGTTCGGGAACGTCCCGCCCGGTGCCCAGTGGTTCATGGACACCCTCGGGCTGTGCCTCTTCGTCGCGGTCGTCGGCATCAACGCCGGGCCCAGCTTCACCAGCGGACTCGCCTCGGCGGGCTGGGGGTTGCTGCTCTTCGGTGCGATCGCCACCCTGATCCCGCTGCTCGTCGGCTTCCTCGTGGGACACCACATCCAGAAGATCCGTTTCCCGATCCTGATGGGTGTCCTCGCCGGTGGGCAGACCACGACGGCCGCCATCGGCGCGGTGGTCGAGCAGTCCAAATCCCAGGTTCCGGTGCTCGGTTACACGATCCCCTACGCCATCTCCAACGTGCTCCTGACCATCTGGGGCGCCGTCATCGTCCTCCTCCACCACTGACGTTCGAAAGGAAGCACCGTGCCGGAGACCAGCTTCAGCCGCGCCGAGATCCAGTCCTTCGCGCAGCTCAGCCCCTTCGAGCTGAAGGACAAGTTCATCCAGCTCGCCACCGCCGCCCAGGAGGACAAGCCGGGCCAGAAGGGCACCACCACGCGCGCCATGCTCAACGCGGGCCGCGGCAACCCCAACTGGATCGCCACCGGACCCCGCGAGGCCTTCTACGCGCTGGGCTACTTCGCCCTCGACGAGTCCCGCCGGGTGTGGACCGCGGACAACCTCGGCGGGATGCCGGAGAAGCACGGCATCGGCGACCGCTTCGACTCCTGGGTGCGCCGCCACCCCGACCTGCCGGGCATCGAGCTGCTGTCCGCGTGCGTCACCTACGCCCTGTCGCGGTGGGCGTTCGACAAGGACGCCTTCGTGCACGAGCTGACGGACGCCATCACGGGCGACAACTACCCCGTCCCGGACCGGATGCTGACCCACGCCGAGCACATCGTGCGCGGCTACGTCGGCGACGAGATGTTCGACAAGAGGCCGCCGCAGGACAACAACCTGTCGCTGTTCGCGACCGAGGGCGGCACCGCCGCCATGTGCTACATCTTCGACTCGCTGATGAAGAACGGGGTCCTCCACAAGGGCGACAAGATCGCCCTGATGACCCCGGTGTTCACCCCGTACATCGAGATCCCCGAGCTGGACACCTTCGAGTTCGAGGTCGTCAACGTCGCCGCGAGCCTCTTCGCCGAGACCGGTGTGCGCCAGTGGCGCTACCCGGAGGAGGAGGTGGCCAAGCTCGCGGACCCGGCCGTCAAGCTGGTCTGTCTCGTCAATCCGAGCAACCCGCCCTCGCTGGCGCTCAGTCAGCGGGTCACGGACCAGATCAGGGACATCGTCGCGAGCAGCAACCCCAACCTGCTGATCGTCACCGACGACGTCTACGGCACCTTCGTGCCCGGCTTCCGCTCCATCGCCGCCGACCTGCCGCGCAACACCCTGCTCGTGTACTCGTACTCGAAGCACTACGGCTGCACGGGCTGGCGGCTCGGCGTCATCGGGCTGCACGACGACAACGTCATCGACGAGATGATCGCCCGCTTCCCGCAGGAGCAGAAGGACCGCCTGGCCAAGCGCTACGGCACCCTGACGCTGGAGCCCGAGAAGATCCGTTTCATCGACCGCCTCGTCGCGGACTCCCGCTCGGTCGCGCTGAACCACACCGCCGGACTGTCGCTGCCGCAGCAGACGATGATGGTGCTGTTCTCGCTCTTCGACATGCTGGACGAGGGCCAGGCGTACAAGGAGCGCATCCGCGAGATCGTCCACCGGCGCCTCGACCTCCTCCTGGAGGGCGCGCAGATGAAGGTCAGCGAGGACGACAAGCGGGCGGGCTACTACATCGAGCTGGACCTGCTCGCCGAGGCGGAGCGCGTCCACGGCAAGGACTTCGCCGACTTCCTGGAGAAGAACTACGAGCCGGTCGACCCGCTGTTCCGCCTCGCGGAGCAGACCTCGGTGGTGCTCCTCAACGGCGGCGGGTTCGACGGACCCCAGTGGTCGGTCCGCGTCTCGCTGGCCAACCTCGACGACCTCGACTACCTGAAGATCGGCCACCACCTGCGGGCCATCTTCAACGACTACGCCACGGAGTGGGAGCGTTCCAAGGCCTCGGACTGACGGCCCGCGGGCCGGTCCGCCCGGTCCGGGCGAGCGCCGTGACGGCGGCGCGCACCCGGACCGGGGCGGTGCTCAGGACCCGATCAGCGGGTAGTGGTCCGAGAGGTTGTCGTAGGTGTAGGACGTGCCCCAGCTGGAGACCGTCCAGGGCGCCGACTGCTCCTTGACCACGTTGTTGTTCCAGTTCGCCGGGCGCGCGTTGCCCTTGCGGTACAGGACGTAGTCCAGGTCCTCGCGGGGGTCCGTCGGGTAGCGGTACTTCGCGATGGAGTTCAGCGCCGTGTCGAAGGAGTACGGGTGCCCCGTCCGGGTGTCGGCGCCCGCCAGGTCGGCGTTGGCCAGCATGGAGGCGTACTCCGGGGTGCGGGAGTCCACGTTCATGTCGCCCGCCACGATGACCTGTTCGGCCGCCGGGATGTTCTTGGCGTCGAGGAAGGCGTCGATCGCCTTGAACTGGCGGGCGCGCATGTCCGCCGCCTCGCCCGTGCCGCAGCCGGAGTCCGTGGACTGGGCGTGGGTGCCGACCACGTGGACCTTGACGCCGTTCACGTCGAGCACGACGTAGGCGAAGCCCTTGTTGGACCACCAGTCGGCTCCGCAGGCGTCCTTGTAGACCACCTGCTCCTTGCGCACGATCGGCCACTTGCTGAGGACCACGACGCCCCCGTCCTCCGGGGTGGTGGAGGAGTAGGAGCCGCCCGTCGCGTCCCAGCCGCTCTTGCCGCGCCCCACGACGGGGGTCTGGTAGGGGTACTGCGAGGCCGCGTTGGCCTTGAGCGCGTCCGAGGCGCCGTTGTCGAAGGTCTCCTGGAGCACGACCACGTCGTGGCCCTGGAAGAAGGAAGCCTGCGGGATGGCGGAAGCCCGGTGGTCCTGGCCCCAGTTGGGGTAGAGGTTCTTGCTCATCAGGAACGTGTTGTACGACAGGACGCTGAGGCGCGGGGTCCCGGCGCTCTCCGCGGCGGTGGCGGCGGGCGCGGCGGCGACGGCCAGGGCACCGGCGGCGGTGGCCGCGACGGCCGTGGCGGCGACGCGAAGGCGGCGGTGCTTGGTCTGCAGCATGAGGTCTCCGTCATTCCTGCGGGGGAAGATCGACGCCGTCATACAAGCAGGCGCGGTTACTTCGGGGTAACACCCGTGACAAGACTTTCTGTCCGGCTCACGACATCGTGGGGGCGCCCCCTGCGGCCCTCTCGCGCGGGGGATCTTCACCGCCGCCGGCCACCCTCCCCACCACTCCTCGCGACCTCCACCGGATCCCCCCAGGTGAGGGCGTCCAGGCGGGCCAGGAACGCCGCCTCACGGCGCCGGCGCCGGATCGACGACCGGTACGACACCGCGCACGACACCACGTACGCCGACGCCGCCAGGAGCGCGGCCACCGCCAGGAAGAGGGCCATCGCCCACAGCAGGCCCCGCACGAAGAGGTCCACCACGAGGAGCGGATCGAGGTTCATGGCCGCAGCATGCACCTCCCCGTCCACCTGCGGGAAGACCCGGGAAGCCGGTCATACTGGAAGGACGACGACCGAAGTCGGGGGAGTCACGATCGGGGGAGTCACGGGATGACCACCAGCGGCGAGGGAAGCGCCACCACCGGCGGGGGCGCCGGCCGCGACCCTGAGCCGCCCGCGCCCGGCGGGGTGCTCTGGACCATCGCCGGCGACGTGCGCGCCCTGCTGATGCTGCCCGCCGCCTTCACCCTCCAGGTCGCCCATCCCGCCATCGGCGCCGGGGTCGACCAGCACTCCGTCTTCCGCACCGACCCCTGGGGCCGTGGCGAGCGCTCGCTGCGCTCCGTCCAGCTGTGGGTCTACGGCGGGGAGGGCGCGGCCGAGGAGGGCCGCCGGGTGCGCCGGCTGCACAGGGAGATCCAGGGCACCGACACCCGCGGCCGCCGCTACCACTCCCTCGACCCCGCCTGCTACTCCTGGGTCCACGCCACCGGCTTCCCGGTCTACCTCTACGCGGGCCGGTACCTGCTGCGCCGCTTCACCCCCGCGCAGGAACGGCAGCTCTACCGCGAGTGGCTGCAGGTGGGCCGGATCCTCGGGATCCGGGACCGGGACATGCCGCAGACCATCGAGGAGTACCGGACCTACTGGGCCCGGATGCTGGCCGAGGAGATCGAGCCGACCGCCGTCGCCCGCGAACTGGTCGCCACCGATGTCCCCCTGCCCCGCCCCGAGGTCGCCTCGCCGGCGCTGCGGCTCCTGCTGAGGCTCACCTGGCCCGCGCTGCGCGCCGCCTTCCTGCGCCTGCGGGCCTTCGTCACCGTCGGGTACATGCCGCCCGAGGCCCGTGAGGTCCTCGGGCTGGAGTGGACCGCCGCGCAGGAGCGGCGGCTGCGGCGGTTCAGCGCGGTCCTGCGGGTCCTCGTGCCGCTCCTTCCCGAGCGGCTGCGCTACCTCCCGATCGCCCGGGAGGCACGGGCGAGGTGGCGGGCCGGCGCCCGCTGAGGGGCGCCGGCCCGCGCCGTCAGTGCTCGTGGACCGAGTTCGTCGCGGCGATCTTCTTCCACGACTTCGGCTCCGCGGCCGGCTTCGCCGGGGCGGAGCGGAGCGCGGCGCCCGGGTTCTTCGTCGCCCCGGCCGGCGGGGTGGGCGCGGGCTTGCCCGGGGCGTAGAGCCAGGTCTCGAAGAGCTGGGCGAGGGGCTGCTTCGACACCTTCTCCGCGTACCGCACGAAGTCCCCGACCGCGGCGTTGCCGTAGGCCCGCTCGGTCGGCCAGCCCTTGAGGATCCGGAAGAACTTCTCGTCGCCGACCTCGTCGCGCAGGGCCTGCACGGCGAGCGCCCCACGGTCGTAGACGGCCCCGTGGAACTGGTTCTCCGCACCGGGGTCACCCGGCTTGACCTGCCAGAACGGGTCCTCGGCGGGGCGCGAGGCGTACGTCCAGTCGGCCAGCTCCCGGGCGGTGCCCTCGCCCTCCTTCTCCGACCACAGCCACTGGCTGTAGCGGGCGAAGCCCTCGTTGAGCCAGATGTCCTTCCAGTGGTCGACGGACACGCTGTCGCCGTACCACTGGTGGGCCAGCTCGTGCACGACGACCTGGACGTTGGCCCCGTTCGCGAACTGGCGCGGGCTGTAGAAGGGACGGGTCTGCGTCTCCAGGGCGAAACCACTGGGCACGTTCGGGACGTAGCCGCCCAGCGCGTTGAAGGGGTACGGGCCGAACACGCCCTCCAGGTACTCCGCGACCTCACCGGTGCGCTCGATGCTGGCGCGCGCGGCCCCGTCGTTGTCGCCGAGGTCCTTGCTGTACGCGTTGAGGATCGGCAGCCCGCTCGCCGTCTTGTCGGTGGTGATGTCGAACTTGCCCACCGCGAGCGTGGCCAGGTAGGTGGCCTGCGGCTTGTTCGAACGCCAGTTGTAGCGGGTCCAGCCGAGCTTCGAACTCTGCGACTGGAGCACGCCGTTGCTGATGGCCTGGGTGCCGTCCGGGACGTTGACGGACACGTCGAAGGTGGCCTTGTCGAGGGGGTGGTCGTTGCTCGGGAACCACCAGGCGGCCGAGTCCGGCTCCTGCGCGGCGACCCCGCCGTCCGGCGTCCGCTGCCAGGCCGACCAGCCGTCGACCTTGAACTCCGAGGGCTTGCCGGCGTACTTGACGACGACGCTGGCCTGCTTGCCCTTCTGGAGCGGCTGGGCCGGGGTGACCTCCAGCTCCTGGGCGCCGGAGGTGGCGAACTTCGCCTTCACCCCGTTGACCCGGATCTCGCTGACCTTCAGACCGAAGTCCAGGTTGAAGCGGGACAGGTCCTGCTTGGCGGTGGCCAGGAGGGTCGCGGTGCCCTCCAGCAGGTCCGTGGCCGGCTGGTACTGGAGGCGCAGGTCGTAGTGGGAGACGTCGTAACCGCCGTTCCCGCTCGCCGGGTAGTAGGGATCGCCGATACCCGGGGCGCCCGGACCCGCACTGGCCGCCGACGCCGGGATCACCAGCAGGAGGGATGCGGCGAGCACGCTCGGGGCGATGACTTTGCGGTGCACGAAGAGCTCCAAGTGGTAGGGGAGACAGATCGGTTCGAGGTCTCGTCGTTCGACCGTATTCACCCCTCACCGCCCCCGTCATGTCCATGGCCCCTCCTGTCACACGATCGCCATTCGGCCGTCACACCCCGCTGAGCGGACACGCCGTCGGGTGAGCACGGCGTGCCCAGGGCCGCCCCGCCGGGCCGCCCGGCCCCGGCGGCCGGCGCCGGCGGGTCCCGCCGGGGGGTCGCAGAAAGGCCGGAAAGAGGCGGGTGGGAGCCGCCCGCACACCCGCGACGGGCGGGCCGCGGTGGGCCGGCGGTGGGTCGGTGGCGTGCCGGCAGGGGCCGGGAGGGGCCAGGGTTCCCGACATACTGAACAGTCGGTAACGTGCGGAGCATGACGCTTCCCCCGCACGCCGCCCGCCGCGCCTGGCACGCCGCCGTCAACCCGCTCCACGCCACCAGCTACTTCTCACCGGACCTCGGGACCGAGCTCGGCGCCCTCGGCATCACCCACCGGGTCGCCGTCAACCTCGCTTCCCGGTCCGCCGCCATGGGGGCCGTCGGCCCCGGCGCGGTCACCGCCGCCTTCTACAACTACCGCCACGACCTGGTCGCCCGGCACCTGCCCGCCGTCTGGGACACCGCCTCCCCGGCGGACGTGCTCGCCGCCCGCCTGCGCGCCGTCGACTCCACCCTGCGGCGGCTCCTGGGCCCCGAGACCATCGCCTCGCCCGAGCTGGCCGAGGCCGCCGACCTCGCCCTGCGCGCCACCGAGGCCTGCACCCGGCACGGCCGGACCCTCTACGCCGCCCACGCGGACCTCCCCGTCCCCGAGGAGGCCCACCTGCGGCTCTGGCACGCCACCACCCTGCTGCGCGAACACCGCGGCGACGGCCACCTCACCGCCCTCCTCGTCACCGACCTCGACCCCCTCGAAGCCCTCGTCAGCCACACCGCCACCGGCCGCGGCATGACCCCGAAGTGGGTCAAGGGCATCCGCGGTTGGGAACAGTCCGACCTCGACGCCGCCGCCGACCGGCTCCGCGCCCGCGGGATCCTCGCCGCCGACGGCGAACTCACCGAGGAGGGGCGCGCCGTCCGCGAGCGACTGGAGACCGAGACCGACCGCCTCGACGCCGCGCCGTACGAACACCTGGGCGCGGAGGGCCTCGCCCGGCTCCACGAACTGGGCGCCGGCTTCGTCGGGCAAGCCGTCGCGGCGGGCGCCTTCCCCCGGGACCTCTTCGGAAAGGCCTGAGGGGTTCCCGACGTCCGCCACCGCCACCTGCCACAATTGGCAGCCTTCCACGCAATCGAAGGCAGGCGGGACCGCACAGTGACGATGTCCATCGAAGGCAGGATCGCCGAGGAGCTCGGCGTACGGGAACGGCAGGTCAAGTCCGCCGTCGAGCTGCTCGACGGCGGCTCGACCGTGCCGTTCATCGCGCGCTACCGCAAGGAAGCGACCGAGATGCTCGACGACGCCCAGCTGCGCACCCTGGAGGAGCGGCTGCGGTACCTGCGCGAGCTGGAGGACCGCCGCGCGGCGATCCTCGACTCGGTGCGCGAGCAGGGCAAGCTCGACGACGCGCTGGAGGCCCGGATCAACGCGGCCGACACCAAGGCCCGGCTGGAGGACATCTACCTCCCCTTCAAGCCCAAGCGCCGCACCAAGGCCCAGATCGCCCGCGAGGCCGGCCTGGAGCCGCTCGCCGACGGCCTGCTGGCCGACCCCTCGAAGGAACCGGCAGCCGCGGCCGCCGCGTTCGTCGACGCCGACAAGGGGGTCGCCGACCCGGCCGCCGCCCTGGAGGGCGCCCGCGCCATCCTCACCGAGAAGTTCGCCGAGGACGCCGACCTCATCGGCGACCTGCGCGAGCGCATGTGGGGCCGCGGCCGGCTCGCCGCGAAGGTCCGCGAGGGCAAGGAGGAGACCGGCGCCAAGTTCGCCGACTACTTCGACTTCTCCGAGCCCTTCACCGCCCTGCCCTCCCACCGGGTCCTCGCCATGCTGCGCGGCGAGAAGGAGGACGTCCTCGTCCTCGACCTGGAACCCGAGCCGCCGGCCGACATCCCCGGCCCCTCCACGTACGAGGGGCTCATCTCCCGCCGCTTCGGCGTCGCCGCCCCCTCGGAGCAGAGCCGCCCCGGGGACAAGTGGCTCGCCGAAACCGTCCGCTGGGCCTGGCGCACGAAGATCCAGGTGCACCTCGGCATCGACCTGCGGTCCCGGCTGCGCGCCGCCGCCGAGGACGAGGCCGTACGCGTCTTCGCGTCCAACCTGCGCGACCTGCTGCTCGCCGCCCCGGCCGGCACCCGCGCCACCCTCGGCCTGGACCCGGGCTTCCGCACCGGCGTCAAGGTCGCCGTCGTGGACGCGACCGGCAAGGTCGTGGCGACCGAGGTGATCCACCCGCACGTTCCCGCCAACAAGTGGGACGCCTCCCTCGCGACGCTCGCCCGCCTCGCGATGGAGCACGCGGTCGAGCTGATCGCCATCGGCAACGGCACGGCCTCCCGCGAGACCGACAAGCTGGCCGGGGACCTCATCACCCGCCACCCCGAACTCGGCCTCACCAAGGTGATGGTCTCGGAGGCGGGTGCCTCCGTGTACTCGGCCTCGGCCTTCGCCTCGCAGGAATTCCCGGACATGGACGTGTCCCTGCGCGGCGCCGTCTCCATCGCCCGCCGCCTCCAAGACCCGCTCGCCGAACTGGTCAAGATCGACCCGAAGTCGATCGGTGTCGGCCAGTACCAGCACGACCTGGCCGAGGTGAAGCTCTCGCGCTCCCTCGACGCCGTCGTCGAGGACTGCGTGAACGGCGTCGGCGTGGACGTCAACACGGCTTCCGCGCCCCTGCTGTCGCGGGTGTCGGGCATCAGCGGCACCCTCGCCGAGAACATCGTGTCCCACCGTGACGCCAACGGCCCCTTCGGCAGCCGCAAGGGGCTCAAGGACGTGGCCAGGCTCGGCCCGAAGGCGTACGAGCAGTGCGCGGGCTTCCTGCGCATCCGCGGCGGCGCCGACCCGCTGGACTCCTCCAGCGTGCACCCCGAGTCCTACCCGCTGGTCCGGGCGATGGGCAAGACGGCGGGCACCGAGGTCGCCGCACTGATCGGGAACTCCTCCGTCCTGCGCTCGCTGCGCCCCGAGCAGTTCGTCACCGAGGCCTTCGGCCTGCCGACGGTGACCGACATCCTGCGCGAGCTGGAGAAGCCGGGCCGCGACCCGCGCCCCGCCTTCAAGACGGCCACCTTCAAGGAGGGCGTCGAGAAGCTCGGCGACCTGGCCCCCGGGATGATCCTGGAAGGGGTCGTCACCAACGTGGCCGCCTTCGGCGCCTTCATCGACATCGGCGTCCACCAGGACGGCCTGGCGCACGTGTCGGCCCTGTCGAAGACCTTCGTCAAGGACCCGCGCGACGTGGTCAAGCCGGGCGACGTCGTCCGGGTCAAGGTCATGGAGGTGGACATCCCGCGCAAGCGGATCTCGCTCACCCTGCGGCTGGAGGACGAGGCCGGGGCGGAGCGCGGCGCCGGTGCGCCGAAGCAGCGCGAGGAGCGCCGGGGCGGGGCCAGGCCCCCGCAGCAGCGGGGCGAAGGGCAGAACCAGGGCCAACGTCAGGGCCAAGGCCAAGGCCAGAGCCGGCGCGGTGGTGGCGGCGCCGGGGGCGCCGGCGGCGGGCAGCGCGGCGCGGGTCAGGCGGACGCGGGCCGGCGTACGGGCGGATCCGCCCCGGCTCCGGCCAACAGCGCCATGGCCGACGCCCTGCGCCGCGCCGGACTCAGCGGGCCGCAGGAGGGCCGCGGACGCCGCTAGGGGTCGGACGAGGGCGCGCATGAGGGCGCGGACGCGGTCAGGGGGCCGGGGCCGGCAGGTATGGCCGAATAGGCACCCCAGAGCGGGACATTTCTTGCCAAGTCCCGTGGCCGCTGGGTAGGCATGGTGGCACGCCCGTTCGTCAACGTGCGGACGGGTGTGCGCGTTTCCCCCTCGGGGGGCCGCGCTCCGAGGCCGCCTGAAGGCACAGGATGTCCTGACCATGCCCACCCATGTCTACCGTCGCTGCCCGATCAAGGCTCCGAAGGGGGAACACGTGCCCTATCGGGATCCCGGCCTGCGCAAGAGGTGCGAGAACATTCTCGGCCACATGGACCTCACCCACCCCTTCTCCCTCGAAGCGCTCTGCACCCGCGTCGCCGACCGGCGAGGACGCCCGATCCGCCTGCACCCGCTGCCCGAGGAGGCCGCCGCCTCCGGGGTCTGCGGACTCTGGGTCGGCACCGACACCGTCGACTACGTCTTCTACGAGGCCCGGACCACCCCGCTCCACCGCGAGCACATCGTGCTCCACGAGCTCGGGCACATCCTCTTCGGACACCACTCCCTCGACGGCGAGGAACGCGGCGGACGGGCCCCCGTGGTCCGCGGCCGCACCGACTACTCCACCCGCCAGGAGCAGGAGGCGGAGATGCTCGCCGGCATGATCCGCGTCCGCACCTCGGCCCCTGGACGCCCCCGCCCGGCCGCCGCGCCCCGCGGAGCGCTCGCCCGACTGGAGTCGGCCATGGGCTACGGGCGGGGCTCGTACGATGCCGGCTGACCTCACCGCCTTCGGGGACCGGCTCGCCGTCCCCGCCGTGATCGTCCTGTGGGCGGCGGTCCTGCTGCGCGCTCCCGGCGCCCTGCGCTCCCCGCAACAGCGCGGACTGTGGCTCGCGGTGGCCACCGCCGCCGCCGCGATGACCCTGAACCTGCCCGCCGTCGTCACCTATGCCATGGACCACGGCCCCGGCTACGCGCACACGATCGGCCTCGTCCGCAACCTCGTCGGCGTGCTCTCGGCGGGCGCCGTGCTGTACTTCGTCGCCGCCGCCACCCGCGGGCGAAGGCTTCCCACGGCGGCCTGGACCGGCACGGCGCTCTGGCTCGCCACCCTCGTCGCCCTGGACGTCGCCGCCCCCGGCCACGGCGCCCACACCATCCCGCCCACCGGATCCCCCGTCCCCTCCCTCGCCTACTGGCTCGTCCTGATCTCCGCCCACCTCATCGCCAACACCATCTGCGTATGGGTCTGTTGGCGCTACAGCCGGCGCACCGAGAGTCGCGGCCTGGCCGCCGGACTGCGCCTGTTCGGCCTCGGCACCGCCCTGGCCGGGGTCTTCTGGGTCGTGTACCTGCTCAAGGCCCTCTTCGGCGCGACCTGGGCCATGCCCGCCCTGCCGCTGATGATGAACCTGCACGGCCTACTGCGCGCCGCCGCGATCCTGATGCCGACCCTCTTCACCCTGCGCCGCACCACCTCCGACATCTCCACCGCCTGGCGGCTGTGGCCCCTGTGGCAGGACCTCGTCCAGGCCGTCCCGCACGTGGTGCTCACCCGCCCCCGCGCCGGGCGGGTGATGGAGCTGCTCTGGCCTCCGGTGCCGCGCGACCTGCTCGTCTACCGCAAGGTCATCGAGACCCGCGACGCGATCCTGGTCCTGGGCGAGTACGTCCAGCCGGGCGTCCCCGAACTCGCGCGCGGCCACGTCGCCGGGAGCGGGATCCCCGAGCGACGGCACACCGCGGCCGCGCTGGCCTGCGTGCTGCGGGAGGCGCGCCGGGCGAAACTCGCCGGGTTGCCCGGCAGTCCGGGCGGGGCCACCGCGCTGGAACTCCCCGTCGCCATCCCGTTGCGAGGGGACGGCGGAGTCCTCGCGGAAGAGACCGGCTTCCTCGTGGACGTCGCCGCCGCCTACGCCTCGCCGCACACCGCCGCCTTCGCCCCCGGCTCCCCGAACCGTACGAACTCCGAGGAAGTGAACCCCTCTTGACCACCACCGTGCTCATCACCGGAGCCAGCGCCGGCCTCGGCGCCGCCTTCGCCCGCGGATTCGCCGAGAAGGGCTGCGCCCTGGTCCTCGTGGCCCGCGACAAGACCCGTCTGGAGGGCGTCGCGGGGGACCTGGCGCGGGAGTTCGGGACGCTCTGCGAGGTGCTGCCCGCCGACCTGCTCGACCCGGCGCAGTGCGCCGACGTCGTCGCCCGCCTCTCCGACACCGACCGGCCGGTCGACATCCTGGTCAACAACGCCGGCTTCGGACTGCCCGCCCCCTTCCCCCACAGCCCGGTCGAGGACGAGGAGAGGATGCTCGACCTGCTGGTCAAGGTCCCGCTCCGGCTCACCCACGCCCTCCTGCCGGGCCTGCGCGAGCGCCGCCGGGGCGCGGTGCTCAACGTCTCCTCCGTCGCGGGCCTGCTCCCGACGGGCACCTACGGGGCGGCCAAGGCCTGGGTCACGGCCTTCAGTGAATCCCTGCGCGTGGACATGGAACCGTACGGAGTGCGGGTCCTCGCCGTGGTCCCGGGCTTCACCCGCACCGAGTTCCAGGAGCGCGCCGGAATGGACGTCAGCGCCCTGCGCGACGCGGTGTGGCTGGAGCCGGCGGCGGTGGTGGCCAAGGCCCTCAAGGACCTCGCCCGGCGCCGCCCGTTGAGCATCACGAGCAGCCGCTACCAGGCGTACGCCCTCGCCGCCCGCCACCTCCCGCGGGGCTTCGTGGCCCGCAGGATGGCCCGCACCCGGCGGGCTCCGCACACCACGGCGGACCCCGCGACCCCTGGCGGTCGAAGCCCCGTCCGACCGACCTGACGGGAAGGGGCTACAGCTCCGTGACCTTGCCGTCCGAGACCTCCAGGCGGCGGGTCACCTGGACCGCCTCCAGCATGCGCCGGTCGTGGGTGACCAACAGCAGGGTGCCCTCGTAGGACTCCAGGGCCGCCTCCAGCTGCTCGATCGCCGGCAGGTCCAGGTGGTTCGTCGGCTCGTCCAGCACGAGGAGGTTCACCCCGCGCCCCTGGAGCAGAGCCAGGGCCGCCCGGGTCCGCTCGCCGGGGGAGAGCGTGGCCGCCGGACGCAGCACGTGCACGGCCTTCAGGCCGAACTTGGCCAGCAGGGTGCGGACTTCCGCGGGCTCGGTGTCCGGAACCGCCGCGCAGAAGGCCTCCAGCAGCGGCTCGTCCCCGAGGAACAGGCCGCGCGCCTGATCGACCTCGCCGATCAGCACGCCCGAACCGAGCGTCGCGGAGCCCGATGCCGGGGCGAGCCGGCCGAGCAGCACCGCGAGCAGGGTGGACTTGCCGGCGCCGTTGGCCCCGGTGATCGCCACCCGGTCCGCCCAGTCGATCTGGAGGCTGGCCGGGCCGAAGTCGAACTCGCCCCGGCGGACGGCGGCTTCGCGCAGGGTGGCGACCACCGAGCCGGAGCGCGGGGCCGCCGCGATCTCCATGTGCAGCTCCCACTCCTTGCGCGGCTCCTCGACCACGTCCAGGCGCTCGATGGCGCGCTGCGTCTGCCGGGCCTTGGCGGCCTGCTTCTCGCTGGACTCGCCGCGCAGGTTCTTGCCGATCTTGTCGTTGTCGGACGCCTTGCGCCGGGCGTTGCGCACGCCTTTGTCCATCCAGTTGCGCTGCATCTGCGCCCGGCCTTCGAGCGCGGACTTCTTGCCCGCGTACTCCTCGAACTCCTCGCGGGCGTGGCCGCGGGCGCGCTCGCGCTCCTCCAGGTAGGACTCGTAGCCGCCGCCGTAGAGGTTGATCTGCTGCTGGGCCAGGTCGAGTTCGAGCACCTTGGTCACGGTGCGCGCGAGGAACTCGCGGTCGTGGCTGATGACGACCGTGCCGGCGCGCAGCCCCGTCACGAACCGCTCCAGGCGTTCCAGACCGGCCAGGTCGAGGTCGTTGGTGGGCTCGTCGAGGAGGAACACGTCGTAGCGCGACAGCAGCAGCGAGGCCAACCCCGCGCGGGCGGCCTGCCCGCCGGAGAGGGCGGCCATCGGGAGGTCCAGGCCGACGGACAGGCCCAGCTCGTCGGCGACCTCCTGGGCCCGCTCGTCGAGGTCGGCGCCGCCGAGGTCCAGCCACCGGTCGAGGGTGTCAGCGTACGCGTCGTCCGCGCCCGGGACCCCGTCGACCAGGCCCTGCGTGGCCTCGTCGAGCGCGGCCTGCGCGGCGGCGACGCCGGTGCGCCGGGCCAGGAACTCCCGCACCGACTCCCCGGGACGCCGCTCGGGCTCCTGCGGGAGGTGCCCGACGGCGGCGCCGGGCGGCGACAGGCGCGTCTCCCCGGTCTCGGGCGCGTCCAGCCCGGCGAGCATCCGCAGCAGGGTGGACTTCCCGGCGCCGTTGACGCCGACGAGTCCGATGACGTCGCCGGGCGCGACGACGAGGTCGAGATCGGCGAAGAGCGTGCGCTCACCGTGCGCGGCGGTGAGGTTCTTGGCGACGAGGGTTGCAGTCATGATGCCCCGATCCTATCCGCGCCCCGCGCCCTCCCGTCCGGGCCGGCCCAGGGCCCCTCGACAGGGCCTACGGCCCGAGGACGTGGAGGCCGGCCCAGAGGGCGCTCACCGCGGCGGCCACGGCGGCCGGGGTGGTCAGGAGCCCGAGCCGGGTGAACTCCCCGAGCCCGACGCGTTCGCCGTGCGCCTGCAACAGCCGCCGCCACAGGAGGGTGGCCAGTGAGCCCGCGTACGTCAGGTTGGGTCCGATGTTGACCCCGATCAGCACCGCCAGCACCGGCCCCGCGCCGCCGGGGGCGGCCAGCGGGAGCAGGGCGAGGACGGCGGGCAGGTTGTTGATCAGGTTGGCCAGTACGGCGGCCACTCCCGCGATCGCGAGCAGCGCGGGCAGCGAGTCCCCGGCGGGCAGCACCCGGGCCAGCCCGTCGCCCAGCCCGTGGTCCACCACCGCCCGTACGACGACCCCGAGGGCCAGGACGAACAGGCAGAAGGCGGGCGCGGCCGAGGTCAGCACCCGGCGCGGGGTCGTCTCCCGGCGCCGCAGCGCCCGTACGGCCAGGACCAGCGTGCCCGCCAGCGCCGCCCACGCCGGACTCGCCCCCGCGAAGGAGGTCACGGCGAAGCCCGCCAGGGTCAGGAGCAGCACCACGAGGGCGAACCGCGGCACCGGCGCCGGCTCGGCCGCACCGGGCACGTGCTCGGGCGGCGCCGCCAGGTCCGCCCGGAAGAAGGGGCGGAACACCAGGTACTCGACGCCGATCGCCACCGCCCACGGCAGGGCCATCAGCGCCGCGAACCGGGTGAAGGTGAGCCCGCTGGCGGCGAAGGCCAGCAGGTTCGTCAGGTTGGACACCGGAAGGAGCAGCGAGGCCGTGTTCGCCAGGTGCGCGGTGGCGAACACGTGCGGCCGGGGCCGGGCCCCGAGCCGGGCAGCCGTGGCCAGCACCACCGGGGTCAGCAACACCACCGTCGCGTCCAGGCTGAGCGTCGCCGTGACCGCCGAAGCCACCAGGAACACCCCGCCGAGCAGCCCCGCCGGACCGCGCCCGGCCGCTCGCCGGGCCACCGCCGCCCCGGCCGCCCGGAAGAGCCCCTCGTCCGCGCACAGCTGGGCGAGGGCCAGGATCACGGCGAGGAACCCGACCACGGGCAGCAGTTCCCGTACCTGGGCCCATGCGTCGGCGGGTGACACCGCCCCGACGCCGACGAGCAGCCCGGCCGCGGGCACGGCTGCCGCCGCCTCCGGGAGCCCGCGCGGACGCACCACGGCGAAGCCCAGCACCCCCAGCAGGAGGGCGACGGACAGGGAGGCGGCGAGGACGGGGTTCAGGGCGTGCTCCGGGAGGGGCGGATGCGTTCGGCGTGCCGGAACAGGATCGCACTCCCGCCGCGATGGCCGGATAGGTGGGATGCCCGTCATTGCGGCCATCGGGGCCGGGTCGCAGGATGGGTACATGCCGCAGCGAGACGTGCTCGTCGTCCTCTACGACGGGGTGCAGAGCCTGGACGTGACCGGCCCCGTCGAGGTGTTCAGCGGGGCGGGCCGGGCGGTGCGCGGGGACGGCTACACGGTCCGGACGGTGTCGATGGGCGGCGCGCCGGTCCGCACGAGCAGCGGCCTCGGCCTCCTCGCCGACGGGGACCTGGAGAGCGCCCGGCCCGGCCCCGGGACCACGCTGCTGGTCCCCGGCGGCCGCTACACGGGCGACTTCGCACCGCCGCTCACCGACTGGCTGCGCGCGCACGGTCCGGGCGCGGGCCGGCTGGTGTCGGTCTGCACCGGGGGACTGGTCCTGGCGGAGGCCGGCCTCCTGGACGGGCTCCGGGCGACGACCCACTGGAGCGTGTGCGCGCAGATGGCCCGCGACTACCCCCGGGTGAGCGTCGAACCGGACCCCATCTACGTCCGGGACGGCCGCGTCGCCACCTCGGCGGGGGTCACCGCCGGGATCGACCTGGCCCTGGCGCTGGTCGAGGAGGACCTCGGGCGGGACGTGGCCCTGCTGGTCGCGCGCCACCTGGTGGTCTTCCTGCGCAGGCCCGGGAACCAGGCCCAGTTCAGCGCCCAGCTCGCCGCGCAGACCGCCCGGCGGGAGCCGTTGCGGGAGGTGCAGCACTGGATCACCGAGAATCCGGGCGCGGACCTGGGCGTGGAGGCCCTCGCGGCGCGGGCCGGGCTCTCACCCCGGCACTTCGCGCGGGCCTTCCAGGCCGAGACGGGCGTGACCCCGGGACGGTACGTGGAACGGGTCCGGGTCGAACACGCCCGCCGGCTCCTGGAGGACGGGGCGCAGGGCGTCGCCCAGGTCTCCCGGGCCTGCGGCTACGGCACCCCGGAGGCGCTGCGCCGGGCCTTCGCCCGTGCCCTGGGACAGTCCCCGGCCGAATACCGCCGCCGCTTCGGCCGCCCGACCGCGCACCCCCACTGAGCCCACCGACCCCGCCGCTTCGGCCGCGCGGCCCCGAACAGTCCCGCACCGCCCCGAGCGGTGCACCCTTCCACCGCTCCGGAGGAGCCATGCAGATCGCCGTACTGCTCTACGACCGCTTCACCGCCCTCGACGCCATCGGCCCCTACGAGACCCTCGGCCGGCTCGACGGCGCCGAGACCGTGTTCGTCTCCGAGCGCCCCGGGCCCGTCCGGACCGACTCCGGCTCGCTGGCGCTCGTCGCCGACAAGGGCCTGGACGAGGTGACGCGACCCGACATCGTCGTGGTGCCGGGCGGCCCGCACCCCGAGGCGGAGATGGAGAACCCGGCCGTCCTCGACTGGTTGCGCGCCGTCGACGCCACCACCACCTGGACCACCTCCGTCTGCACCGGTTCGCTGCTGCTCGCCGCCGCCGGCCTGCTGGAGGGCCGCCGGGCCGCGAGCCACTGGCTCTACCTCGACCGGCTGCCCGCCTTCGGGGCGGAGCCCACCGGCGAGCGGGTGGTCTACGACGGCAAGTACGTCACCGCCGCCGGGGTGTCCTCCGGCATCGACATGGGCCTCGGCCTGCTCGGTCGGATCGCCGGCGACGCGTACGCGCAGACGGTCCAGCTGATGTGCGAGTACGACCCCCAGCCGCCCTACGACGCTGGTTCCCCGCAGAAGGCCCCGGCGGAGATCGTCGCGCGACTGCGGGCGACGAGGGCCTAGCTCAGTACACCTGGGCCCTGACGTCCTGGGCCGGTGACGGCCAGGTGAAGGTGGGGCTGCGGCGTTCGAGGAAGGCGGCGACGCCCTCGGCGGTGTCGCCGCTGGTGGCGGCCTGCTCCGCCCAGTGGTCGTCCCGGTCGGTGCGGCCGTCCGCGAACTCCTTCGCGGCGGCCTGGGTGAGGTGCGAGCGCGTGGTGAGGATCCGGGTGAACTCGGCGACCCGCTTGTCGAGTTGACCCGCCGGGAGCAGCTCGTTCAGGAAACCGGCCCGAAGGGCGGTGTCGGCCCCGATCAACTCGGCGGAGAACAAGAGGTACTTGGCCCACGACGGGCCGACCACCGAGGCCAACCGCCGTGTGGAGGAGGCCGGGTAGACGATCCCGAGCCTCGCCGGGGTCACTCCGAAGGACGATCCCTCCTCGCCGAACCGCAGGTCGCAGGCCGCCGCCAGCTGGCTTCCGCCGCCGACGCAGAAGCCGCGGATCGCCGCCACCGTCGGCTTGGGAAAGGCGGCGAGGGCCTCCTCCGCCGCCACCGCGAGGGTTTGCGGATCGTCCTCGCCGGGGCTGGTGAGGGTGGAGATGTCGGCGCCCGCGCAGAAGGTCGAGCCGGCCCCGGTCAGCACGAGCACCCGTACGTCGGGATCGGCGGCCAGGTCGGCCAGCAGCGGCGGCAGGGCCCGCCACATGGGGGCCGTCATGGCGTTGCGCTTGGCGGGGTGCGAGATCACGACGGTGGCCACGCCGTCGGTCACGTCGGAGTGGAGGGCTGCGTCCATGGGCCGGATGCTATCCCGGGCCCACGCTCCTATGATCAAGGGGAGTCCGTCCCCGGGGGGTGCTGAAAGGTGGCACGCCCATGGGCGCCGATCGGTCCGACCGCCTCTCCTCCGACGACCGCGTCCCCCCGCGCTCGAAGCAGGACAAGCGGTCGAAGCAGGACAAGAAGAAGCTCAGCCGCGGCTTCGGGCTGCTGGCCCTGCTCGGGGTGATCCTCGTCATCGCCGGTCTGGTAGGCCTGGTCTACACCGGCCTGGCCACCCTGACCTCGATGTTCCTCTTCGGTTGGCTGCTGCTGATCGGCGGTGTCGTAGGCCTCGCGCAGGCGGTGCAGGCGCGCAAGACCAACCACTTCTGGCTCGCCGTGATCGTCGCGGCCATCAACATCGCGGCCGGGCTCGTGGTCCTGCGGCGCCCCGAGGCCAGCGCCGAGGCGCTCACCATGTTCGCCGCCCTGCTGTTCCTGACCGCCGGACTCTTCCGCCTCGTGGGCTCCCTCGTGGTGCGCGGTCCCAACCTCGGGATGAGCCTGGTCCAAGGCGCCTTCGGCGTCCTCCTCGGCATCCTGGTGCTCTGGGGATGGCCCGGCAGCAGCCAGTACGTGATCGGAGCGTTCTTCTCGCTCGCCCTGCTGTTCGACGGGCTCAGCCTGATCGTGCTGGGCACGGGCGCCCGGCGGATCCTCGGCCTGGTCAGGGAGGACACGGTCGCGGCGGCCCCGGTCCCGGCGTCGGGTGCGGTGGACGGGGCGGGGGAGACGGCCGGCAAGGGGCCCGCGACGGATCAGGAACGGTCGCACAACTGACTCTGTCATACGCCAGTGGTCAAAAAGCGTCCGAATGATGCTGACTTCTGGTCAGCGGTTCGGTCCGCACCGGGCTGTTCCCCACTCTTGACGCGTGGAGACGATCGAGCGTGAAGACGGGGGCCGGAAGATGAACGACAGCGGGAGCGTCCCGCCAGCCGACGCGGGGGAGGCGCCCGCTCCGGCGGACCCCCTCGCCTACGAGGGAGTGTGGCGCTTCACCGCGCCCGCGGTAGAAGAATCCGTTCCGCAGGCCCGCCGGGCGGTCCGCGACCTGCTCGGCCGCCAAGGGGTGCCGGCCCACCAGGACCTGGTCTACTCCCTGCTGCTGATCGTCTCCGAACTGGTGACGAACTCGGTGCGGCACGCGGCCCTGCTCTCCCCCGAGGTGGCCGTCGAGGTCGCGATCGGCCGCTCTTGGGTCCGGGTCGCCGTCGAGGACAACCACCCGTACCGGCCCAAGGCGCTGGAGGCCGACTTCGGCCAGACCGGCGGTCGGGGCCTGCTGCTGGTCCGCGAGATCACCCTGGAAGCCGGCGGCGTGTGCGACGTGGAACACACCTCGACCGGCGGCAAGGTCATCTGGGCGGCCCTCCCGCTCACCGAGCCGGCCCCCGCGGTCTGACCGCGGGGACCGGAGCGTCGGCGCCCGGTGCTACGGCGGCTACCAGCCCGCCGCGTCACCGGTCAGCTCGCGGATCGCGGGCCGCGCCGCGTCCAGCACCGTCATGAACCACGCGGAGAACGGCACCTCCGCGTGGCGCTTCGCCAGCTCCTCGGCCGTGACGTAGGCGGTGTCTCCCACCTCTTCGGGATCCGGCGTGAGCGCCGACTGGGCAAGTCCCACGAAAAGGTGGTTGTACTCCTGCTCGACCAGTCCGGACGCGGGGTCCGGGTGGTTGTAGCGCACCGTCCCCGCCGCCGCGAGCAGCGAGGGCGACAGCCCCAACTCCTCGTGCGTACGCCGGGCCGCCGCCGCGAACGGGGACTCGCCGGGGTACGGGTGACCGCAGCAGGTGTTCGACCAGACGCCGGGGGAGTGGTACTTCCCGAGGGCGCGCTGCTGGAGCAGCAGCCTGCCCTGCTCGTCGAAGAGGAAGACGGAGAACGCCCGGTGCAACAGACCGGGGGCCTGATGGGCGGCGAGTTTCTCCGCCGTGCCGATGGTTTCGCCGGACTCGTCGACCAGTTCGAGCATGATCGATTCCTGAGATCCGGTGCCGGGGGACGCGCTGTTGGCGTCGGTGGCTGGTGTGGTCGGCATACCCATCCTTCGCGTCGGACTTCGACCTTCAGTCTGCCGTACAAAAGAGGCTTGTCCCCACTTCGGCGATCCGCGCATGTCTGCCCCCCGTCGCGTGATAAGCGACGGAGGGCGGACGGTTCACCACGCGCGGGCGCCAGCCGCGCCGGGCGTCAGACGCCGAACGGGGCCGCGTAGGTGATCGTGCCCGACGGGACCGGAACGCAATCGTCCAGCACCAGCGCCATCATCGCGCCGTCCGGCACCTCGAAGGGCGCCCGGATCCCGAACCGCGACGCCGGCACGAACCCGAACCGCGGGTAGTAGGCGGGGTGCCCCAGCACCAGGACCAGGGATTCCCCGCGTTCCCGGGCCGCCGCGAGCAGCGCCCGTACGACCGCGCTGCCGGCGCCCGAGCGTTGGAGCGCGGGATCCGTCGCGACGGGGGCCAGGGCGAGGGCCGGCGCGCCGTCGACCTCGCACCGCGTCAGCAGGGCGTGCGCCGCCACCGCCCCGCCCGGACCCTCGGCGACGTACGAGAGCCCCGGCAGCCAGGACCCGTCGGCGCGCAGGGCGTCCACGAGGTCGGCCTCCAGCGGGGTGTCGAAGGCCGCCAGGTTGACGCCCCGGACGGCGGGCCCGTCCGCGGGGGTCTCCGGACGGACCGGCCACCGTCCGTCCCCGCCCGCCGTGACGGGCGTCAGGACGTGCCCGGTGTAGCCGTACTCGTGCCCGTACAGCTCCCGCACGCGCAGCTCCTCGCGTACGGATTCCAGCGCGGAAGCCCCGGCCGCCGAAGCCCCGGGCCCGAAAGCCGCGGAGGCGCCGGCGGCGCGGACCCGGTCCCCGATCGGGCCGTAGTACTCGGCCCAGTCGGAATCGGGCTGGAGGTGGGTGCCCAACACCCGGTACCCGGCCGCCTGGGCGGCGGCGAGGTTGCGGGCGGTGGAGCGCAGCGGGTACTGGGGGTCCCAGAAGGCCCGGACCCCGTCCGAGGGCCGCTCGGCGGTCCACTCGCACTCGGTGATCACGAGCGTGCCGCCGGGCGCGAGGAGGCGCTTCCACTCGGCGAGCGCCCGGTCGAAGCCGATCAGGTAGGCGGAGCCCTCGGCCCACACCAGGTCGACGGACCTGTCCGGGAAGGGCAGCGCGCCCATGTCGCCCCGCACGGGACGGACCCGGTCGGCGAGCCCGCGCTCGCCGGCGGCGGTGCGCAGCTCGTCGAGGAACGGCTCGTGGAGGTCAACGGCGGTCACCTCGGCGAGGCCGGCGCCGCCCGCCTCGGCGGCGAGCAACAGGGCGCTGCGGCCCGGCCCACACCCTAGGTCGAGGACGCGCGCCCGCTCGGGCAGCGGTCCGCACAGGGACAGCAGGTGACGGGTGGTGGCGTCGGAGCCGGGCGACTGCCGGGGCAGGCCGTGGTGCAGCTGCATGAACGCGGCGAAGAACGCCGCGTCGGAAGCGTCGGAAGCGTCGGAAGCGTCGGAAGCGTCAGAACCGGCGGAACCGGCGGAGCCCAAAGAACCGGCAGAACCGGCGGAAGGAGAAGCGGAAGAAGTGGTGTCGTCCTGGTCGGTCAACGTGAACCCTCGGGTGAAGGGGGCTCCGGCCGACGCGGGGAGGTCGCTCGGATCAGCCCCGGCCGGATGCCCGGAAGGAAAGGAAGGGGACGTACCGGAGTTCGCTGCGCACGGCGGCGACGACTGCGACGGTCATCAACCCCACCTCTTCTCTGCGTTCCAGGCCATCCGCGGCAAAGGCCACATCAGGGATGTCGGGCACGTTTACGGAATTCGTACGCGCCGTCATCCACCGTAACATCCGGGGCCAATGGGGGCCGAACGGCTGGTGAATGCGGGCTTCCATTCATCCGATAGCCTCTGCCGACGTGCCGCCGCCCCACCGGGCGACCCGAGCCGGCGCCCGCAGAGAGTGTTCGTCGCAAGGAGTGAGTCCGTCTGTCGACCGTCATCCTCACCGGCCCGCCGGTCCCCGGATCACCGCTTGAAGACGAGCTCCGCTCGCTCGGGTTCGACGTCCGCCCGGCCGCCGGTCCCGAAGACACCGCCGCCGTCCTCGCCGGCGTACCGACCGGCCGCCGCGTGGCCGTCGTCGACAGCGCCTTCGTCGGCCACCCGCACGCGCTGCGCCTGGCCCTGACCGACCCCCGCTTCGAGGCCTGCGCCGTCACCGGCGCCCTCGCCGTCCTGCCGGAGGGCCGCGCGGCCCTCGACCGGGCGGCCGGGCGGGTCGTCGCGGGGGGCGGTGACGCCGAGCCCTACGCGGACCGGCTCGCCGCCGCCGTGGAGGCCGCCGGGACCCCGGTGCGCCGGCCCGAGCTGGGCACCCTCGTCGCGGCCGTGCCCGCCAACGGGGCCGAGCGCGCCGAGGCCCTGGCCGCGGTCGCGGCGGTGGACGACGAGGCCGTGCGGCTGCGCACCGCTGTGAAGTCCCGCGACGGTTTCTTCACCACCTTCTTCATCAGCCCGTACTCGCGCTACATCGCCCGCTGGTGCGCCCGCCGGGGACTGACCCCGAACCAGGTCACCACGGCCTCGCTGCTCACCGCCCTGGTCGCGGCCGGCTGCGCGGCGACCGGCGAGCGCTGGGGGTACGTGGCGGCCGGTGTGCTGCTGCTCCTCTCCTTCGTCCTGGACTGCACCGACGGGCAGCTCGCCCGCTACTCGCTCCAGTACTCGACGCTGGGCGCCTGGCTCGACGCGACCTTCGACCGCGCGAAGGAGTACGCCTTCTACGCGGGCCTCGCGCTCGGCGCGGCCCGCGACGGGGACGACGTCTGGGGCCTCGCCCTGGGCGCGATGATCCTGATGACCTGCCGGCACGTCGTCGACTTCTCCTTCAACGAGGCGAACCACGACGCGACGGCGAACACGAGCCCCACGGCCGCCCTGTCCGACCGGCTCGACAGCGTAGGCTGGACGGTCTGGGTCAGACGGATGATCATCCTCCCGATCGGTGAGCGCTGGGCGATGATCGCGGTCCTGACCGCCTTCACCACCCCCCGGATCGTCTTCTACGCCCTCCTGATCGGCTGCGCCTTCGGCGCGCTCTACACCACCGCGGGCCGCGTCCTGCGCTCCCTGACCCGCAAGGCGACCCGGACCGATCGGGCGGCGCTCGCCCTGGCCGACCTCGCCGATTCCGGCGTCCTCGCCTGGACCGGCTCCCCCCGACCGGGCAAGCGGCCCGACCGCGCGGCGGTGTGGTTGGCGGGAGGTGCCGCGCTGCTGATGGCCGGCGCGGCCGCCACCCGGGAGTACGGCGACCCGTGGCTGATCGCGACGGCGGTGGTCTACGTCCTGGCCTCCGCGGTGGCGGTCGCACGGCCCCTCAAGGGCCCCCTCGACTGGCTGATCCCGCCGTTCTTCCGGTTCGCCGAATACGTGACGGTGCTCGCGCTCGCCGCCCGGGCGGACGTTCCGGGAGCCCTTCCCGCCGCATTCGGACTGGTCGCGGCGGTCGCCTACCATCACTACGACACGGTCTACCGCATCCGCGGTGGCTCGGACGCGCCCCCGCACTGGCTGGTGCGGACGACCGGCGGCCACGAGGGCCGGGTCCTGCTGACCGTGGTCCTGGCCGCCGTCCTCGCCCGTGACGCGTTCCCCGTCGCGCTCACGGCCACGGCCGTGTTCGTGGCACTGGTGGTGCTCGTGGAGAGCATCCGCTTCTGGGTCTCCACCGGAGCACCCGCCGTACATGACGAAGGAGAACCAGCATGATCGGCCTTGTCCTCGCCGCCGGTGCCGGACGCCGCCTGCGTCCCTACACCGACACCCTCCCCAAGGCCCTCGTGCCCGTCGGCCCCGAGGGCCGGGAGGAGAGCCTGACGGTTCTCGACCTGACCCTGGGCAACTTCGCGGAGGTCGGCCTCACCGAGGTCGCGATCGTCGTCGGCTACCGCAAGGAGGCCGTGTACGAGCGCCGCGAGGCCCTGGAGGCCAAGTACGGGGTCAAGATCACGCTGATCGACAACGACAAGGCCGAGGAGTGGAACAACGCCTACTCCCTGTGGTGCGCGCGTGACGTCCTCAAGCAGGGCGTGATCCTCGCCAACGGCGACACCGTCCACCCCGTCTCGGTCGAGAGGACCCTGCTCGCCGCCCGCGGCGACGGCAAGAAGATCATCCTCGCCCTCGACACGGTCAAGAACCTGGCCGACGAGGAGATGAAGGTCGTCACCGCCGAGGGTCAGGGCGTGCGGAAGATCACCAAGCTGATGGATCCGTCCGACGCGACCGGCGAGTACATCGGCGTCACCCTCATCGAGCCCGAGGCCGCCGAACAGCTCGCCGAGGCCCTGAAGACCACCTTCGAGCGGGACCCCGACCTCTACTACGAGGACGGCTACCAGCAGCTCGTGAACGACGGCTTCACCATCGACGTGGCCCCCATCGGGGACATCAAGTGGGTGGAGATCGACAACCACGACGACCTCGCCAAGGGCCGGACGATCGCATGCCAGTACTGACACGGCTGATCCCCTCGCCCGTTGTCGTCGACATCAGCCGGGGGGCGATGGACGATCTGGCCGGGCTCCTCGCCGACCAGCGCATCTCCGCGTCCGGCAAGCTCGCCATCGCGATCAGCGGGGGCTCCGGACAGGCGCTGCGCGCCAAGCTGGAGCCCGTCCTGCCGCACGCCGACTGGTACCCGGTCGTCGACGGCACCATCGACTCGGCGGTCAAACTGGCCGACGACATAAAGGGTCGCCGCTACGACGCCGTCGTGGGCCTGGGCGGCGGAAAGATCATCGACGTGGCGAAATACGCTGCGGCGCGGGTCGGCCTGCCGATGGTGGCCGTGGCCACCAACCTCTCCCACGACGGGATCTGCTCCCCGGTGTCCATCCTGGACAACGACAACGGGCGCGGCTCCTACGGCGTGCCCACGCCGATCGCCATGGTGATCGACCTGGACGTGATCAAGGACGCCCCGGTGCGGTTCATCCGCGCCGGCATCGGCGACGCGATCTCCAACATCTCCGCGATCGCCGACTGGGAGCTCTCCCACCGGGTCACCGGCGAGGCCGTGGACGGCCTGGCCGCGGCCATGGCCCGTACGGCCGGCGAGTCCGTCCTGCGCCACCCCGGCGGCTGCGGGGACGACGAGTTCCTCACCGTGCTCTCCGAGGCACTGGTCCTCTCCGGCATCGCCATGTCGATCAGCGGCGACAGCCGCCCGTCGTCCGGCGCCTGCCACGAGATCAGCCACGCCTTCGACCTGCTCTACCCGGGGCGCTCCGCGCTCCACGGCGAGCAGGTCGGCATCGGCGCCGCCTTCGCGATGCACCTGCGCGGCGCCGCCGATCACTCCGGACTGTTCGTCGAGGTCCTGCGCCGCCACGGACTGCCCGTACTGCCCGAGGAGATCGGGTTCAGCGTGGACGAATTCGTCGCGGCCGTCGAGTACGCCCCCCAGACCCGCCCGGGACGCTTCACGATCCTGGAGCACCTCAACCTGTCCGCAGCCGAGATCAGGGACGCATACGCCGACTATGTCCAGACCATCCATCGCTGAACTCCGGCCCGTCGTTCACCCCCCGGGCGTGAAGGACCGGCGCAGCGGGGAGCACTGGGGCGGCCGCCTGTACATGCGCGAGGTCTCCCTGCGCATCACCCGCGTCCTGGTCACCACCAAGGTCACGCCGAACCAGCTGACCTACGTGATGACGATCGCCGGTGTCCTCGCCGCCCCGGCCCTGCTGGTGCCGGGCGTCTGGGGCGCCGTCCTCGGCGTGCTCGCGGTCCAGATGTACCTGCTGCTCGACTGCGTCGACGGCGAGGTGGCCCGCTGGAAGAAGCAGTTCTCCCTCTCCGGCGTCTACCTCGACCGCGTCGGCGCCTACCTGTGCGACGCGGCGGTCCTGGTGGGCTTCGGCCTGCGCGCCTCGGACCTGTGGGGCAGCGGGCGGATCGACTGGCTGTGGGCCTTCCTCGGCACCCTGGCCGCGCTCGGCGCGATCCTGATCAAGGCGGAGACCGACCTGGTCGGCGTCGCCCGTCACCAGACCGGCAAGGCGCCCGTCCAGGAGTCGGCCGCCGAGCCGCGCTCCTCCGGCATGGCGCTCGCCCGCCGGGCCGCGGCCGCGCTCAAGTTCCACCGCCTCGTCCTCGGCATCGAGGCCTCCCTCCTCATCCTGGTGCTGGCCGTCGCGGACCAGATCCGCGGCGACCTGTTCTTCTCCCGGCTCGGCGTCGCCGTCCTGGCGGGCATCGCCCTGCTCCAGACGGTGCTGCACCTGGTGTCGATCCTCGCCTCCAGCAGGCTGAAGTGAGTGTGCCGATGCGGCTGGGCGCCGTGATCATCACCATGGGCAACCGTCCCGACGAGCTGAAGGCGCTGCTCGACTCGGTCGCCCGCCAGGACGGCGAGCGGGTCGAGGTCGTCGTCGTCGGCCAGGGCGTCGAGGTCACCGGGCTGCCCGAGGGCGTCCGCGGGGTCACGCTGCCCGAGAACCTGGGCATCCCCGGCGGGCGCAACGTCGGCATCGAGGCCTTCGGCCCCGGCGGCCGCGAGGTCGACGCCCTGCTCTTCCTCGACGACGACGGCCTCCTGGAGCGCACCGACACCGCCGAGCTGTGCCGGCAGGCCTTCGCTGAGGACCCGGAGCTGGGCATCGTCAGCTTCCGCATCGCGGACCCGGACACCGGCGCCACCCAGCGCCGTCACGTCCCGCGACTGCGCGCCTCCGACCCGATGCGCTCCTCCCGCGTGACCACCTTCCTGGGCGGCGCGAACGCCGTCCGCACCTCGGTGTTCGAGCAGGTCGGGGCGCTGCCCGGGGAGTTCTTCTACGCCCACGAGGAGACCGACCTCGCCTGGCGGGCCCTTGACGCGGGGTGGTCGATCGACTACCGCGCGGACATGGTCCTGCTCCACCCGACGACCGCCCCGTCCCGGCACGCGGTCTACCACCGTATGGTTGCCCGTAACCGGGTGTGGCTCGCCCGCCGCAACCTGCCCGCCCCGCTGGTTCCGGTCTACCTGGGCGTCTGGCTCGCGCTGACGCTCGTACGCAGGCCGTCCGCTCCGGCGCTCAAGGCGTGGTTCGGCGGGTTCAAGGAAGGTTGCACCACTCCCTGCGGCCCCCGACGCCCGATGAAGTGGCGCACGGTCTGGCGACTGACCCGGCTGGGCCGACCGCCCGTGATCTGACAAGCTCGCGTCTGGGAGCATGGGCCCGATCACGGGTCCGCGCTCCGGACCGATGCCCTCCTGCCGCATCTTGAAGACGGAAAGTTTCAACTTGTGAGTGACACAACCCACGACGGCGCCCTCGCCACGAGCAAGCCGCCGTCCGACGACGCGGGACTGACCCCTGCGGAACTCGCCAGGAAGTACGGCCTGTCCGTCAGCGGCGCCCGGCCCACCCTGGGCGGGTACGTGCGGCAGCTCTGGGGCCGGCGGCACTTCATCATGGCCTTCTCCCGGGCCAAGCTGGTGGCGCAGTACAGCCAGGCGAAGCTCGGGCAGATCTGGCAGGTGGCGACCCCGCTGCTCAACGCGCTGGTCTACTACCTGATCTTCGGCCTCATCCTGGACGCCGGCCGCGGCATGGAGAAGGGGGTCTACATCCCCTTCCTGGTGATGGGCATCTTCGTCTTCACCTTCACCCAGAACTCGCTGATGGCGGGCGTCCGCGCGATCCCCGGCAACCTCGGCCTCGTCCGCGCGCTGCACTTCCCGCGCGCCTCGCTGCCGATCTCCTTCTCGATGCAGCAACTCCAGCAGTTGCTGTACTCGATGCTCGTCGTCTTCGTCGTGGCGGTCGCCTTCGGGAACTACCCGCAGCTCTCCTGGCTGCTGGTCGTCCCCACCCTGGCGCTCCAGTTCGTCTTCAACACCGGGCTCGCCCTGATCTTCGCGCGCATGGGGTCCAAGACCCCCGACCTCGCGCAGCTCATGCCCTTCCTCACGCGCACGTGGATGTACGCCTCCGGCGTCATGTTCTCGATCAGCGAGATGCTGAAGGACAAGCCGGCCTGGATCGCCGACGTCCTGCAGTGGAACCCGGCGGCGATCTACATGGACCTGGTCCGCTTCGCCCTGATCGACGGCTACGGCGCGTCGAACCTGCCGCCCCACGTCTGGCTGTTCGCGGTCGGCTGGGCCCTCGTCATCGGCGCGGGCGGTTTCGTGTACTTCTGGAAGGCTGAGGAGCGTTACGGCCGTGGCTGAGATCATCAAGACCAACGTGCCCACCGTCATCGCCGACGAGGTCCACATCGTCTACCGCGTCAACACGGGCAGCTCCGGCAGGGGCAGCGCCACCGCGGCGCTCAGCAAGATCATGCGCCGCGGAAAGGGCGACGCCCCGGGCGTCCGCCGGGTCCACGCCGTACGGGGCGTCTCCTTCACGGCGTACCGCGGCGAGGCCATCGGCGTCATCGGCTCCAACGGCTCCGGCAAGTCCACCCTGCTGCGCGCCATCGCGGGCCTGCTGCCCTGCGAGTCGGGCAAGGTCTACACCGACGGCCAGCCCTCGCTGCTCGGCGTCAACGCCGCGCTGATGAACGACCTCACCGGTGAACGCAACGTCGTCCTCGGCGGTCTGGCGATGGGCATGACCCGCGAGCAGGTCAGGGAGCGCTACGAGAGCATCGTGGACTTCTCCGGCATCAACGACAAGGGAGACTTCATCTCCCTCCCGATGCGCACCTACTCCTCGGGCATGGCCGCGCGCCTGCGCTTCTCGATCGCGGCCGCCAAGGACCACGACGTGCTGATGATCGACGAGGCGCTCGCCACCGGTGACCGCAAGTTCCAGGTGCGTTCCGAGGGCCGGATCCGCGAATTGCGGGAGAAGGCCGGAACGGTGTTCCTGGTGAGCCACAACAACAACTCCATCCGCGACACCTGTAGCCGGGTGCTGTGGCTGGAAAAGGGCGAACTCCTGATGGACGGGCCCACCGAGGAAGTCGTATCGGCGTACGAGAAGGCCACCAGCCACTGACCCGCGGGCGGCGCCGCCGCCCCGGTCCGGCCGAGCCCCCCGGGGCTCTTCGGCCCTTTCCTTCGCAGGCCCCCGCCGCTCCGCGCGTCGGGGGCCTCGTCGTGCGGCGTGCGACATTCCGGGGCGCGACGAACACCCGATAGGCCTCGGCGGCGTTGTACAGCGTAAGCTGGAGCAGTTCTCAATCGCGCCAAGAGGGGACGATTCCCGTCAGCCGGAACTCCCGGGGTACCCCGGGTAAAGTCGGGCGGCGTGTCCGAAATAGGATGACTTGGGTCGGCAGTGTAGAACGGGAGACGTGACGGCAATGGCTACGGGAATTCTCCGGCCCCCAGGCACAGTGGCCGTCCCCGCCCCGGGCGGCGGGCGGTGACCCCCGGGCACGGCATCGACCCCGGCGCCCCGCGGCAGGCCCGCGGCCCGCGCCCCGACGGGGCCACCGGCCGACGCACCACCGGGGCGCCGCGAGCCGGCCACGCCGAGCACACGCGGCACACCCTCGACAAGGCCGCCTCCGAGAACTTCCCCGTCGCCCCCGTCTTCCTGCCCCGCGCCTGGCGCGAGGGGCTGACGGCCGTCTACGGATTCGCCCGGCTCGTCGACGACATCGGCGACGGCGACCTCACCCCCGGCGGACGCGACGCCGTCCTCCTCGGCCTCGACCCGGCCGCGGTCGATGACCGCCTCGCCATGCTCGACGCCTTCGAGGCGGACCTGCTGCGCGTCTTCGGCGGCTCGGACGGCCCACCGCGCCACCCGCTGCTGGCGGCGCTGTGCCCCGTCGTCCGCGAGCACGACCTCACCCCCGAGCCCTTCCTCCGGCTCGTCGAGGCCAACCGCCAGGACCAGCGGATCGCGCGCTACGCCACGTACGGGGACCTGCTCGCCTACTGCGAGCTCTCCGCCAACCCGGTCGGGCGCCTCGTGCTCGCTCTCACCGGCACCGCCACCCCCGAACGGATCCGCCGCTCCGACGCCGTCTGCACCGCCCTGCAGATCGCCGAGCACCTCCAGGACGTCGCCGAGGACCTCGGCCGCGACCGGATCTACCTCCCCGCCGAGGACATGCGGCGCTTCCACGTGGCCGAGACCGACCTCAAGGCCCCGTCCGCCGGAGCGTCCGTACGCTCCCTGATCGCATTCGAAACCATGCGCGCACGCGAGCTCCTGAATGAAGGGACCCCGCTCGTGGGTAGCGTGCACGGCAGGCTCAGGCTGCTGCTCGCGGGCTTCGTGGGAGGGGGGCGCGCCGCCCTGCGGGCCGTCACGGCCGCCGGTTTCGACGTGCTCCCCGGCCCGCCCAAGCCCACCAGGAGCCTCCTGCTCCGCGAAGTGGCCGCCGTCCTGCGCACAGCGCCGAGAAAGGGGTGAGCCCGAACGTGCAGGGCCCCACACACGCGTCCGTCCCGTCCGTTCCGTCCGCACCGGTCCTCGCGGCCTACAGCTACTGCGAGGCCGTGACCGGCTCGCAGGCGCGCAACTTCGCGTACGGCATCAGGTTGTTGCCCACCGACAAGCGGCAGGCCATGTCCGCGCTGTACGCGTTCTCGCGACGCGTCGACGACATCGGCGACGGCACCCTCCCGCCCGAGGCCAAGCTCGTCCGGCTGGAGGAGACCCGAGACCTGCTCGGCCGGATCCGCGCCGAGGAGGTCGACGAGGACGACACCGACCCCGTCGCCGTCGCCCTCGCGCACGCCTCCCGCCGTTTCCCCATCCCGCTGGGCGGCCTCGACGAACTCATCGACGGAGTCCTCATGGACGTCCGCGGTGAGGAGTACGAGACCTGGGACGACCTCAAGGTCTACTGCCGTTGCGTGGCCGGAGCCATCGGCCGGCTCTCCCTCGGCGTCTTCGGCACGGTCAACACCGGAGGCCTCGCCGGCCCCGGCGCCGCCCGCGCCGACGAGTACGCCGACGTCCTGGGCCTGGCCCTGCAACTCACCAACATCCTCCGCGACGTTCGCGAGGACGCCGGCAACGGCCGCACCTACCTGCCCGCCGAGGACCTCGCCAAGTTCGGCTGCTCGGACGGCTTCGGCAGCGAACGGATGCCCCCCGGCGCCGACTTCGCCGGCCTGGTCCACCACGAAGTCCGGCGCGCCCGCGCCCTGTTCGTCGAGGGCTACCGGCTGCTGCCCCTGCTCGACCGGCGCAGCGGCGCCTGCGTGGCCGCCATGGCCGGCATCTACCGCCGACTCCTGGACCGCATCGAACGCGAGCCCGAGGCGGTGCTGCGCGGCCGGGTCTCGCTGCCGCCCCACGAGAAGGCGTACGTGGCCGTCCGCGGCCTGTCCGGCCTCGACGCCCGCACCATCTCCCGGCAGAGCACGCGGAGGCGGTCGTGACCGGAGCAACCTCCGCGCCGGCCGGCGCGTCCTGCCCCACGGGCGGCAGCGCCACGGGGGAGGCTTCATGAGCGGCGGCGGACAGCGCGCCGTCGTCGTCGGCGGCGGACTGGCCGGAGTCACCGCCGCGCTCCGACTCGCCGACGCCGGAGCGCGGGTCACCCTCCTCGAAGGGCGCCCGCGCCTGGGCGGCCTCGCCTTCTCCTTCAAGCGCGGCGAGCTGACCGTCGACAACGGCCAGCACGTGTACCTGCGTTGCTGCACCGCCTACCGGTGGTTCCTCGACCGGATCGACGGCGCCGCCCTCGCCCCGCTCCAGGACCGGCTCGACGTGCCCGTCCTGGACGTCGCCCACCCCGGCGGACCGCGCCTGGGGCGGCTGCGCCGCAGCGCCCTGCCCGTCCCGCTGCACCTGGCCGCCTCGCTGGTCCGCTACCCGCACCTCTCCCTCGCCGAGCGCGCGAGCGTCGGGCGCGCCGCCCTCGCGCTGCGCCGCCTCGACCCCGCCGACCCGGCCCTGGACGGCCTGGACTTCGCGACCTGGCTGGCCCGCTACGGCCAGTCCCCGCGCACCATCGAGGCCCTCTGGGACCTCGTCGGCGTCGCCACCCTCAACGCCACGGCCGAGCAGTCCTCGCTGGGCCTGGCCGCCATGGTCTTCAAGACGGGCCTGCTCTCCGAGAACGGCGCCGCCGACATCGGCTGGGCCCGCGTCCCCCTCGGCGACCTCCACGACACCCTCGCCCGCAAGGCGCTGGACGCGGCCGGCGTACGCACCGAACTGCGCACCCGCGTCACCGCCGTCTCCCGTACCGAGGACGGGGGTTGGCGCGTCGACACCGAGGACGAGGCCTTGGAGGCGGACACCGTCGTCCTCGCCGTTCCGCAGCGCGAGGCGCACGGCCTGCTGCCGGCCGGGGCGCTCGCCGATCCCGACAAGCTGCTCGACATCGGCACGGCCCCCATCCTCAACGTCCACGTGGTCTACGACCGCAAGGTGCTGCGGCAGCCCTTCTTCGCCGCACTCGGATCGCCCGTCCAATGGGTCTTCGACCGCACCGACTCCTCCGGACTCACCGACGGCGGCCAGTACCTGGCCCTGTCCCAGTCCGTGGCCCAGGACGACATCGAGGAACCCGTCTCGGTCCTGCGTACCAAGTACCTCCCCGAACTGGAACGCCTGCTGCCCGCCGCGCGCGGCGCCAAGGTGCGGGACTTCTTCGTCACCCGGGAACGCACCGCGACCTTCGCCCCCGCGCCCGGAGTCGGCCGACTCCGCCCCGGACACCGGACCGACACGCCGGGGCTGTTTCTCGCAGGTGCGTGGACCGCCACCGGTTGGCCCGCGACCATGGAGAGCGCCGTCCGCAGCGGACTCGGCGCGGCGGACGCCGCACTGGGCCGCCGCGGCGAGCACCTTTCCCCGGAGGCCGCATGAGCACGACCACGACCGACAGCACGACCGGCACAGCACGTACAGGAACCAGAGGAGAGCCAGTGAACCCGGGGAACCCGGCAGTCGAGAACACGGCTGCCAGTGTGGGCACGGCCGGCGGGGAGCAGGCGGACACGCTCGCCCTCCTGGAACGCGGCCGCACGCTGTCGACCCCCGTGCTCCGGGCCGCCGTGGACCGGCTCGCGGCGCCCATGGACACCGTCGCCGCCTACCACTTCGGATGGATCGACGCCCAGGGCAACGCCGCCGACGGCGACGGCGGCAAGGCCGTCCGCCCGGCGCTCGCCCTGCTCTCCGCCGAGGCCGCCGGAGCCTCCGCCGAGGTCGGCATCCCCGGAGCCGTCGCCGTCGAACTCGTGCACAACTTCTCGCTGCTGCACGACGACCTGATGGACGGCGACGAACAGCGCCGCCACCGCGACACCGTCTGGAAGGTCCACGGCCCGGCCCTCGCGATCCTCGTCGGCGACGCGCTCTTCGCCCTCGCCAACGAGGTGCTGCTGGAACTCGGCACCGTCGAGGCCGGCCGCGCCACCCGCCGCCTGACCACCGCCAGCCGCAAGCTCATCGACGGCCAGGCCCAGGACATCTCCTACGAGCACCGCGAGCGCGTCAGCGTCGAGGAGTGCCTGGAGATGGAGGGCAACAAGACGGGCGCCCTCCTCGCCTGCGCGGTCTCCATCGGCGCCGTCCTCGGCGGCGCCGACGACCGCACCGCCGACAAGCTGGAGGAGTACGGCTACCACCTCGGCCTCGCCTTCCAGGCCGTCGACGACCTCCTCGGCATCTGGGGCGACCCCGAGTCCACCGGCAAGCAGACCTGGAGCGACCTGCGCCAGCGCAAGAAGTCCCTGCCCGTGGTCGCCGCCCTCGCGGCCGGCGGACCGGCCTCGGCCGAACTGGCCGAGCTGCTCGCCGCCGACGCCAAGAGCAACGACTTCGAGAACTTCTCCGAGGAGGAGTTCGCCGCCCGCGCCGCGCTCATCGAGGCCGCCGGCGGCCGGCAGTGGACCGCCGACGAGGCCCGGCGCCAACACGCGGTCGCCGTCCGCGCGCTCGACGACGTGGACATGCCGCAGCGGGTCCGGGCGCAGCTCGTGGCCCTGGCCGACTTCGTCGTCGTACGCAAGAGGTGATCGCCACCCGGCAGCGGATATGAATCGCCGGTCGCCGGCCGGAGCCGCCGTCTCGTAGAGCGCGCGGCCCGGCCGACGGCAGACCCCAGTTCAGCAGAGGACACTGTTCGAAGGGGAAGCCATGACAGCGACGACCGACGGCGGCGCGGCGAGGGCCGACGGCGCGGATCCGGAACACGAGCGGGCGGGGGCCTTCGCCCCCACCGCCTCCGGACCGCCCGGCCCTCACCTGACCTCCGCCACCGGCCCACATTCCGCAGCCGACCACGAGGACGAGCTGACGCGCGGGGTCCGCGAGGCCACCGAGCGCGCCGTCCGTGACCTGTTGGACCGCCAGGACCCCGCCGGGTGGTGGAAGGGCGACCTGGAGACCAACGTCACCATGGACGCCGAGGACCTGCTGCTACGGCAGTTCCTCGGCATCCCCGACGAGGCCGTCACCCGCGCCGCCGCGCTGTTCGTCCGCGGCGAGCAGCGCGAGGACGGCACCTGGGCCACCTTCCACGGCGGCCCGCCCGACCTCTCCGCCACCATCGAGGCGTACGTCGCCCTGCGCCTGGCCGGGGACCGGCCCGACGACCCGCACATGAGCCGCGCCTCCGCCTGGATCCGGGCTCACGGGGGGCTCGCCGCCGCCCGGGTCTTCACCCGCATCTGGCTGGCCCTGTTCGGTTGGTGGAGCTGGGACCACCTCCCCGAACTCCCTCCCGAGCTGGTGCTGTTGCCCTCCTGGGCGCCGCTCAACATCTATGACTTCGGGTGCTGGGCCCGCCAGACCATCGTGCCCCTCACCGTGGTCTCCGCGCACCGCCCGGTCCGCCCCGCGCCCTTCGTCCTGGACGAGCTGCACACCGACGCCCGCAACCCGTACCCGACCAAGCGGCCCGCCCCACTGACCAGTTGGGAGGGGGTGTTCCAGCGGATGGACAAGGCCCTGCACGCCTACCGGCGCTTCGCCCCGCGCCGGCTGCGCGGGGCCGCCATGGCCAACGCGGGCCGCTGGATCATCGAGCGCCAGGAGAACGACGGTTGCTGGGGCGGCATCCAGCCGCCCGCCGTCTACTCCGTCATCGCCCTGCACCTGCTCGGATACGACCTGGACCACCCCGTCATGCGCGCCGGCCTGGCGTCCCTGGACCGCTTCGCGATCTGGCGCGAGGACGGCGCCCGCATGATCGAGGCCTGCCAGTCCCCGGTGTGGGACACCTGCCTCGCGGCCATCGCCCTCGCCGACGCGGGCCTGCCGGCCGACCACCCGGCCCTGGTCAAGTCCGCCGACTGGATGCTCGGCGAGGAGATCGGGCGCAGTGGCGACTGGGCGGTGCGCAGGCCCGGACTGGCTCCCGGTGGCTGGGCGTTCGAGTTCCACAACGACAACTACCCCGACATCGACGACACCGCCGAGGTGGTCCTCGCCCTGCGCCGGATCCGGCACCCCGATCCGGTGCGGCTCGAAGGGGCCATCGCCCGGGGGGTGTCCTGGAACCTCGGCATGCAGTCGAAGAACGGGGCCTGGGGCGCCTTCGACGCCGACAACACCAGCACCCTGCCCAACCGACTGCCCTTCTGCGACTTCGGCGAGGTCATCGACCCCCCGTCCGCGGACGTGACCGCCCACGTGGTGGAGATGCTGGCCGTCGAGGGCCGCGCCGCCGACCCCCGCACCCGGCGCGGCATCTCCTGGCTGCTCGCCGAACAGGAGGCGGACGGCGGCTGGTTCGGCCGCTGGGGCACGAACTACGTCTACGGCACGGGCTCGGTGGTCCCCGCCCTCACGGCCTGCGGGTTCAGCCCGTCGCACCCGGCGATCAGGCGGGCCGTGCACTGGCTGGAGTCCGTACAGAACGAGGACGGCGGCTGGGGCGAGGATCAGCGCTCCTACCAGGACCGCGCCTGGGCGGGGAAGGGCGCCTCCACCGCCTCGCAGACCGCCTGGGCGCTGATGGCACTGCTCTCGGCGGGGGAGCGGGACGGCAGGGCCGTGGAGCGGGGCCTGCGTTGGCTCGTGGACACCCAACGGGCCGACGGCACCTGGGAGGAGCCGTACTTCACCGGTACCGGCTTCCCCTGGGACTTCTCCATCAACTACCACCTCTACCGGCAGGTGTTCCCGCTCACCGCACTGGGCCGGTACCTCCACGGCGAACCCTTCGGCCCCGACGGGCGGCACCCCACCGCCGCCCCTGCCCTGGCCGAGGAGGCCTGATGGGCACCCGGGAGCCGCAGGGGCTCCCCCTGCTGATCGCCTGCGCCCTGCGCATCGAGCGGGCGGCCCTGAGCGGCGCGGGCCGTGCCGGGCCGCCGGACGCGTCCGTGCTCCGTACGGGGATGGGCCCCCGCGCGGCCGAACGGGCCGTCGCCCGGGCCCTGGAGCGACCCGGGATGGCCGGGGCGGCGGTCCTCGCCACGGGCTTCTGCGCCGGCCTCGTCCCCGGAATGCACCCCGGGGACCTCGTCGTCGCCGACGAGACCCGCGACCCCCACGGGACGGTGGCCTGCACCGGCACCGCCCTGCTCGCCGAGGCGCTGGCCCGGGCCGCTCCCGGCCGGACCGTGCACACCGGCGCGCTGACCGGATCCGACCATGTCGTCCGCGGCCAGGAACGCGCCCGGTTGCGCGCTTCCGGCGCCGTGGCCGTCGACATGGAGTCCGCGGCCACCCTGTGGGCCGCCACCCGGGGCGGGGGCCGCCCGGTTGCGGCCGTCCGGGTGATCGTGGACGCTCCGGAGCACGAGCTCGTCCGCATCGGCACGGTTCGCGGTGGAATATCGGCCTTCCGTGTCCTTCGCGGGGTACTGCCCGCGTTCCATGACTGGCACCGTTCGTTGCTGCTCCCCAGGAGGTGAACCAGATGGCCATGCCACTGCGTCAGTCCATCAGGGTCGGGACCTATCTTCTCGAACAGAAGCTCCGCAAGCGTGAGAAGTTCCCGCTGATCGTCGAGCTGGAGCCGCTCTACGCCTGCAACCTGGCCTGTGAGGGCTGCGGCAAGATCCAACACCCGGCCGGCGTGCTCAAGCAGCGCATGCCGGTGGCCCAGGCGGTGGGCGCCGTCCTGGAGTCCGGGGCGCCCATGGTGTCCATCGCGGGCGGCGAACCGCTGATGCACCCCCAGATCGACGAGATCGTGCGGCAACTGGTGGCGAAGAGGAAGTACGTGTTCCTCTGCACCAACGCCATGCTGCTCCGCAAGAAGATGGACAAGTTCACCCCGTCCCCCTACTTCGCCTTCGCCGTCCACATCGACGGACTGCGCGAGCGCCACGACGAATCCGTGGCCAAGGAAGGCGTATTCGACGAGGCGGTCGCCGCCATCAAGGAGGCGAAGGAGCGCGGATTCCGCGTCACCACCAACTCCACCTTCTTCAACACCGACACCCCGCAGACCATCATCGAGGTCCTCAACTACCTCAATGACGACCTCAAGGTCGACGAAATGATGATCTCTCCCGCCTATGCCTACGAGAAGGCCCCCGACCAGGAACACTTCCTGGGGGTCGAACAGACCCGGGAACTCTTCAAGAAGGCCTTCGCGGGCGGCAACCGGCGACGCTGGCGCCTCAACCACTCCCCGCTCTTCCTCGATTTCCTCGAAGGGAAAGCGGATTTCCCCTGCACCGCCTGGGCCATTCCGAATTACTCCCTCTTCGGCTGGCAGCGCCCCTGCTACCTGATGAGCGACGGCTACGTCCCCACCTACCGGGAGCTCATCAACGACACCGACTGGGACAAGTACGGCCGGGGCAAGGACCCGCGCTGCGCGAACTGCATGGCGCACTGCGGCTACGAGCCGACGGCCGTCCTCGCCACCATGGGCTCCCTCAAGGAGTCCCTGCGCGCGGTCCGGGAGACCCTCGCGTCGAACCGGGACTCATCGGCATGACAGCGCCACCGGCGGGGGGCAAGGGCTTCGACCTCGGAGCCCTGCTCGCCGAGCGCGGTGGCGAGCGCTACGAGCTGCACGCCCGCCACCTCAACCACCAGCTGCCCCGGATGCTGCGCACGATCGGCTTCGACAAGGTCTACGTGCGGGCCGAGGGGGCCCACTTCTGGGACGCCGAGGGCAACGACCACCTCGACATGCTCGCCGGCTTCGGGGTGATGGGCCTGGGCCGCCACCACCCCGTGGTGCGCCGGGCCCTGCACGACGTGCTCGACGCCGAGCTCGCCGACCTGCTCCGCTTCGACTGCCAGCCGCTGCCCGGGCTGCTGGCCGAGAAGCTCCTCTCGTACAGCCCGCACCTGGACCGGGTCTTCTTCGGCAACAGCGGCACCGAAGCCGTGGAGACGGCCCTGAAGTTCGCCCGGTACGCCACCGGGCGGCCCAGGATCCTCTACTGCGACCACGCCTTCCACGGGCTCACCACCGGCTCCCTGTCGGTCAACGGGGAGGCCGGATTCCGGGACGGCTTCGCCCCCCTGCTGCCCGACACGCGCGTCCCCCTCGGCGACCTCGCGGCCCTGGAGCGCGAGCTGGCGCACGGCGACGTGGCCGCCCTGATCGTCGAGCCGATCCAGGGCAAGGGGGTCATCGCCGCGCCGCCCGGGTACCTGCGCGCCGCCCAGGACCTCCTGCACCGGCACAAGGCGCTCCTGATCGCCGACGAGGTGCAGACCGGCCTCGGCCGCACCGGCGACTTCTACGCCTACCAGCACGAGGCCGGCGTGGAGCCGGACCTGGTGTGCGTGGCCAAGGCCCTGTCCGGCGGGTACGTGCCCGTCGGGGCCACCCTGGGCAAGGACTGGATCTTCCAAAAGGTCTACTCGTCCATGGACCGGGTGCTCGTGCACTCCGCCAGCTTCGGCTCCAACGCCCAGGCGATGGCCGCCGGACTGGCCGTCCTCGGCGTCATGGAGGACGAGGGGCTGGTGGCGCGGGCGCGCGCCACCGGAGACCTCCTGCGCGGCCGGCTCGCCGCGCTCGTGGACGAGTACGAGATGCTGCACGAGGTGCGCGGACGCGGACTGATGATCGGCATCGAGTTCGGCCGGCCCTCCTCGCTCGGCCTGCGCGGTCGCTGGGCCATGCTCCAGGCGGCCCGCAAGGGGCTCTTCGCGCAGATGGTGGTGGTGCCGTTGCTGCACAAGCACCGGATCCTCACCCAGGTCTCGGGGGACCACCTGGAGGTCATCAAGCTCATCCCGCCGCTGATCGTGGACGAGGGCGACGTCGACCGGTTCGTCGGCGCCTTCCGCGAGGTCATGGACGAGGCGCACGCCGGGGGCGGCCTGATGTGGGACTTCGGCCGGACGCTCGTCAAGCAGGCCGTCGCACAGCGCTGACGGCCCACCGGGGCGCGGGAGGAAGAGGCGCGGGGGGGACGGGGTGCGCGCACCCCGTCCCCTCCCGGACCTCAGTCGAGCAGCCGCTCCCGCAGCCGGTCCAGGGTCTCGGGCGCGAGTCCGAGGCCCTCGGCGAGGTAACGGTCCACCGTGCCCCAGTCCTCCGCGATGGCCTCGAACGCCGCGAGGAGGTACTCGGCGCGGGCGTCGAAGAGCGGCGCGAGCAGCTCCGTCACCTCGGGGGAGCGGGGCGCGGCGGAGTCGGAGCCCCGGCGCACCAGGTAGCGGTTGTGCGGGACGTTGGACAGCACGTAGTCGGCGACGACCGCCTCGCGCTCGACGCCCAGCGCGAGCAGGGTCACGGCGATCG
Organism: Streptomyces sp. NPDC088097; assembly: GCF_044741845.1. Classification (NCBI taxonomy): domain Bacteria; kingdom Bacillati; phylum Actinomycetota; class Actinomycetes; order Kitasatosporales; family Streptomycetaceae; genus Streptomyces; species Streptomyces sp. NPDC088097. The sequence continues at coordinate 28,345 of NZ_JBIUTJ010000004.1, read as the reverse complement.
ACAGCCCGGCCCGGTCCTTGCCCGCGGCGCAGTGCATGAGCGCCGGCACGCTGTGCTCCGCCAGGGCGCGCACCACCCGGCCGTGCTCGGCGGTGCGGGTGCGGACGATCACGCGGTAGGAGTTCGCCATCCGGGCGGCGGCCCGGCCCTCGCCGAGGGCGGAGCGGAGCTGGTCGAGTTCCCCGTCGCGGACCATCTTCCAGAACTCGCGGCCGTCGGCGGGATCCGACAGCGGGATGTTGACGTTGAGCACGCCCGGCAGTTCGACGTCCCGCCCCTCCAGGGAGTGGTCGGCGGTGTTGCGGAAGTCGAAGATGGTGTGGAGCCCCAGGGACGCGAGGAACTCCGCGTCGTTTTCGGTGGCATGAGCGAGATGTCCGCTTCGGAACAGCACGCCCGGCCTGACCCTGCGCCCGTCAATGGTGGGCAAACCGCCCACATCGCGGAAATTGCGCACTCCGGACAACGCCACCCCGGGTTCGGGTGCGGCCGGATGGGGCTGGGGTATCTGCTGGGTCACGAGTACTCCTCCGCGTCGTCGAGCGTGCTGTGTGTCCGAATTGGACAGATTGCTTCCAACTTGCCATATGAGGTGCTGAGATCGCGCCGGGCTCCGTGAGCCAGATCATACGGTGACCGTGCGTGCCTGATCACGCGATTCGAATTCCCTTGTCGGGGCGCTGTTTGACGGTTCGGAACGGACGGAGGGTAACCGGAATTCGGTCGAGCCCTCACGCCTGTTATCGCGTCAGGGAATTCGTGGCTTGTTGTGTGCGGCCCGGCTCGATTACCTTCGCGATCGATCCGGGTGGACCGCCTAATCCTGCCGCCGCCCGGCAACCGCACCCGACTCGACGCGCGCGGCAGGAGCGGGGGAACCAGGTAAGCCGCCGTTTTCGGATCTTTCTCCGGAACGGCTCGGGGTGAAGCCGTACTCATGGACCCAGTCGTGGCCCACGGGCACGGCCGGACATCTCCAGTCCGAACCCGACAGCTCACCTCGTAGGCGACGGAGAGGAATTCGCCATGCCCCCGAAGGGTAAGCACCGCCGTCCGAAGTCCCGTTCCATATCCCGCGGGTTCGCCGTGGCCGGCACCGGTGGCGCCGCCCTCGCGCTGCCGCTGATGGGCGCCGCCGGCGCCCACGCCGCCGCCCCGGCCGCGACCACCGCCCTGCCGGCCCAGGCCCCGCAGGTGCCCGCCGCGCTCCAGGCCGCCGCCCCCGCGTCGGCTCCCGCCCGGACCGGGTCCGCCCCGACCTCGTACGTGGTCGTCTCCGGCGACTACCTCTCGAAGATCGCCGCGGAGCGCCACCTCGACGGCGGCTGGGAGCGGCTCTACGAGGACAACCGCGAGGCCGTCGGGACCGACCCCTCCCTCATCCACCCGGGCCTGAAGCTCACCCTCGGCGGACCGGGCACGGCCGCCCCGTCCGGCTCCGGCGACGCGGAGCCTTCGAGCGCGACCGGATCCGGCCGCGAGGACACCTCCGACGAGGGCGCGGACTCGGGTACGGGCGCGGACGAGGCCCCCGCCGCTCCCGTCGAGCGGGCCGCCCCGGCGAAGCCGGCCAAGCCAGCGAAGCAGGCCAAGCCGGCGACCGCCGCCGACTCCTCGGGGTCCACGACGCCCTCGACCGGCTCCGGTTTCGTCGCTCCCGTCGATGGGGGCACCTCCACCCCGTACCACCAGAACGGCAGCATGTGGTCCTCCGGTTACCACACCGGCGTCGACTTCATCGCGAGCACCGGCACCCCCGTCAAGGCGGTCGGCGCCGGCACCGTCGTGTCCGCCGGCTGGGGCGGCGCCTACGGCAACGAGGTCGTCATCCGGCACGCCGACGGCAAGTACTCCCAGTACGGCCACTTCTCCTCGCTGTCCGTCTCGGTGGGCCAGACCGTCACCGCCGGCCAGCGGATCGGCCTCTCCGGCGCCACGGGCAACGTGACCGGCCCCCACGTGCACTTCGAGATCCGCACGGGTCCGTCCTACGGCTCGGACATCGACCCGCTCGCCTACCTCCGCTCCAAGGGCGTCAGCATCTGAGATCACCCTCCGCGCGAGCGGGTGAGCACGTGAGGTCGGGGCCCGAGGGGGGTCCCGGCCTCACGTGTACTTATTCCTTATCCCGCGCGTGGTATAGATCACGGTCCGTCAACCCCTCATTACGTTGGCGTAGGTTGCTCACGGGAGTGAAGGATGGGCTCTCGTGGCAGCGACGACGACGACACTCAAGACCATCGGCTCGTACGCGGCGATCGGGGACAGCTTCACCGAAGGAGTGGGGGACCCGGGACCCGGGGGCTCCTTCGTCGGCTGGGCGGACCGGCTCGCCGTGCTCTTGGCCGACCGGCGTGACGAACACGACTTCAGGTACGCGAACCTCGCGGTGCGCGGCAGGCTCCTCGACCAGGTCGTGGCCGAGCAGGTCCCCCGGGCCAAGGAGCTGGCCCCCGACCTGGTCAGCTTCTGTGCGGGCGGCAACGACATCATCCGGCCCGGCAGCGACCCCGACGACGCGGCGGACCGGTTCGAGGCGGCGGTGGCCGACCTCACGGGCTCCGTGGGCCTCGTCCTGATCACCACCGGCTTCGACACCCGGGGCGTGCCGGTCCTCAAGCACCTGCGGGGCAAGATCGCCACGTACAACGCCCACGTGCGCGCCATCGCCGACCGCTACGACTGCCCGGTGCTCGACCTCTGGTCGCTGAAGTCGGTCCAGGACCGCCGTGCCTGGGACGGCGACCGCCTCCACCTCTCGCCCGAGGGGCACACCCGCGTCGCCCTGCGCGCCGCGCAGGTCCTCGGCTACGCGGTCCCGGCCGACCCCGACCAGCCCTGGCCGCCCACGCCGCCGCGCGGATCGGTGGACGTCACCCGGGACAACATCCAGTGGGCCCGCGAGTACCTCGTCCCCTGGATCGGGCGCCGCCTGCGCGGGGAGTCCTCCGGAGACCACGTGGAAGCCAAGCGTCCGGACCTCCTCCCGCTGTAGGCCGACCCCGTCGGCCCGGCGGGACGGGCGGGACGGGAACGACGCAGGGGGCGCGCGGGGATTCCGGGGGCGCGAAGCGGAATCCTCGGGGCGCCGTGCGCGTTGGGACGGTCATAGAGGTACGACCGTCCCACCGTCCTGCACCTTTCCCAGGAGGCGCCTTGACCGGCTCCCTTCCCCTGCGTCCCCGGCTGCGCGCCCTGCGGCCCGAAGCCTTCGGCGCGGATCCGTCCGGCGCGAGGCTCGACCGGATCCTGCGCTCGCCGAACTTCGCCGACGGGGTCTTCCAGAACCCGGTCGGCGCCCGGACCAGGCCCTCCGGCTCGATGGCCGAGTTCGCCAAGATCTACTTCCACAAGGAGCAGCGGCTCCGGCGCAACCCCGGCGCCCCCATCCCGGTGTACCCGACGACCCTCGCCGAACTGGCGAAGCCGCCGGTCAGCGGGTTGCGCCTGACCTGGATGGGGCACTCCACCGTCCTCGTCGAGATCGACGGGCGCCGCGTGCTCTTCGACCCGGTGTGGGGAGAGCGCTGCTCCCCCTTCCCCTTCGCGGGCCCCAAGCGGCTGCACCCGGCGCCGGTGCCGTTGGCCTCCCTGGGCACGGTGGACGTCGTGGTCATCTCCCACGACCACTACGACCACCTGGACCTGCCCACGATCAAGGCCCTGGCCCGCACCGACACGGTCTTCGCCGTCCCCCTGGGCGTCGGAGCCCACCTGGAGCGCTGGGGCGTGCGCCCCGACCGGCTGCGCGAGCTGGACTGGAACGAGTCCACCGAGGTCGCCGGCCTCGCGCTGACGGCCACCCCGGCCCGCCACTTCTGCGGGCGCGGCCTGCGCAACCAGCAGTACACCCTGTGGGCCTCCTGGGTGGTGGCGGGCGAGGAGCACCGCGTCTACCACAGCGGGGACACCGGCTACTTCCCCGGCTTCGCGGAGATCGGCGCCGCGCACGGGCCCTTCGACGCCACGATGATCCAGATCGGTGCCTACTCGGAGTACTGGCCGGACATCCACATGACCCCCGAGGAGGGCATGCGGGCCCACCTCGACCTCCAGGGCGGAGTGGCGCGCGGCACGATGCTGCCGATCCACTGGGGCACCTTCAACCTGGCCCCGCACCCGTGGGACGAGCCCGGCGAGGGCACCATCGCCGCCGCCGAGTCGGCCGGGGCCGCCATCGCCCTGCCGATCCCCGGCCGGCCCTTCGAGCCGGGCGCCGCCGACGCCCCCGACGAGCCCTGGTGGCGTCCCTTCGTGGCGGGCGGCCCGGTACCGGTTCCGGCCGTGGCCCCGACGCCGGCCCCCGCCGAGAGTCCGGCGCCGGCGCCGGCCGTCGGACGGGGCGAGCCGGAGGCCGTCGGCTCGTAGCACGCACCGCGCCCGGAGTGGGTGGAGTGGCTCGGGTGGGCCGTGTGGCTCCGGAGACTCGGGTTGCCCGGGGGACACCTGGGGCGGCGGGGGCGCGGGCGCGCGGAACTGCGCCGCACGCCCCCGCCGCGCACAGGCGTACGCGCTCCCGGCGCATTCGGGCTGTCGTACGAGCGCTCCACCGGGAGCGGGAAGCAGGCCCGCGAAGTTCCCCAACTCGGCGTCGGGGGCGGGAGAGCGCGGTCTAGCGTGGGTATCCGGTGATCAACACCGGGCCCCGGGACACGCTGGGGGCCGGGCCCCACGTACCGAGGACGCCGATGTCCGGACTTCGCGCAGCCCGCCACTCCCCGTCGAGACACGCCGTCACCGGTCCCGGCCGGCAGATACGCCCCCAACTGGTCCGCGCCGCCGTCCTTCCCGCCCTCGCCGTCGCCCTGAGCGGCGCGGCGGCGGTGATCTTCACGCTCCAGCTCGGCGGGGGCGCGGGCGCGCGGGACCCCCGGCTCTGGCCGGTGCTCGGCGGCTGCGCCCTGCTCGTCGTCGGCGCGCTCGCCGCCGCCCTGCTCGGCGCCCAGCGCGCGGCCAAGGCCGTACGCGACCGCTGCGAGGCCCTGCGCCGCTCCAGCGTGCGCGGACGCCAGGAACTGCGGACCGCCGCCGAGCGCCTGGAGCGCGGGGAGAACCCGACGCGGCCCGTCCGGGGCGGTCCCGGCGACCCCCGGGCGGGCGCCGACCCGACCGGGGTGGACGAGTTCTGGCTGCTCGCGCAGGAACTGCGCGGCGCCCGCGAGCAGGCCCACACGACACTGGCCCGTCTCACCGTGCCGGTCGCTCCGAGCGACAGCGACCGCAAGGTGGAGGTCTTCGTCAACCTCGCGCGCCGGCTCCAGTCGCTCGTGCACCGCGAGATCGCGCTCCTCGACGAGCTGGAGGACACGGTCGAGGACCCCGACCTCCTCAAGGAGCTCTTCCACGTCGACCACCTCGCCACCCGGATCCGCCGCCACGCCGAGAACCTCGCCGTGCTGGGCGGGTCCTCCTCCCGGCGCCAGTGGACCAGGCCCATCGACCTGAGCGAGGTCCTGCGCTCCTCGGTCGCGGAGGTCGAGCAGTACACGCGGGTCAAGGTGGTGCCCCCGGCGGGCGGCACCGTCCGCGGCCACGCCGTCGCCGATGTGGTGCACCTGCTGGCCGAACTCGTGGAGAACGCCACCGTGTTCTCGGCCCCCGACACCGACGTGGTGGTACGGGCCGAACGGGTCACGGCCGGCATCGCCGTCGAGGTCGAGGACCGCGGGCTGGGCATGCCCCCCGAGGAGCAGCACCGGATGAACGCGCTGCTCGGCGACCCCGACCAGGTCAGCGTCCGGCATCTGCTGGCCGACGGCAGGATCGGCCTGTACGTGGTCTCGGCCCTGGCCCGGCGGCACGGGATCGCCGTCGAGCTCAAGTCCAACATCTACGGCGGGGTGCTCGCCGTGCTCGTGCTGCCACAGGGGCTGCTGGGCGCCGAGGCGCCGACCGCCGCCGAGGCCCTCGGCGGCTCCCGGGCGACCTCCTGGGGGACGGGGGAGGGAGCCGGACACCCCGGGCTGGAGCCCGTACGGACGGCCGCCCGCGGATCCCGGCCCGAGGCGGAACGGGCGGCGGGGGGCGACCCGTTCCCGCAGCCGGCCCCGTTCCCGGATCCCGCCCCCTTCCCGGAGTCCGCTCCGGACCCGGAGCCCGCCCCCTTCCCGGAGTCCGCTCCGGACCCGGAGCCCGCCCCGGACCCGTACCGCCACCCCTACCCCGCGCACGACCCGTACCGCCACTCCGCCCCGGACCCGTACCCCGCCCCGGACCCGTATCCCGCCCCGGCACCGGGCGCCGTGCCCGCCCAGGCCTCGGCGCCGACGGCGGGCGGGGCGTGGCCCGTGCCCCGTCCCGCGCTGCCCCGGCGCCTGGCCCAGCAGCACCTGGCCCCCGAACTGCGGGAGGCCCCGACCCCCCGGGGACCGGCCCACCCCGAACCACCCCTGCACGACCCGGGCCTGATGGCGGCCTTCCAGCGCGGCTTCGGTCTCGCCCAGTCGGAGCAGCAGGCATGACCCCGTGAACGACCCCAGCAAGGAGCACACCCCCATGGTCGGCGAAACGGCGACGAAGACAGGCAGCCTCTCGGACCTCGACTGGCTGCTCGGCGGCCTGGTCCAACGGGTGCCGTACACGCGCAGCGCCGTGCTGCTCACCGCGGACGGGCTCGTCAGCTGCGTCCACGGCCTGGACGCCGACAGCGCCGACCACATGGCCGCGCTGGCCTCCGGCCTGTACTCGCTCGGCCGCAGCGCCGGATCCCGCTTCGCGGACGGGGCCGAGGTCCGTCAGGTCGTCGTGGAACTGGACTCCGCCCTGTTGTTCGTCTCGGCGGCCGGCTCCGGCACCTGCCTGGCCGTCCTGGCCGACCGGGAGGCCGACGCGGGCGTGCTCGGCTACGAGATGGCGATGCTGGTCAAGAGCGTACGGCCGTACCTGGCGGCCCCGCCGAGGCGGCCCGGCGCCGACGCGGGGCGATGAGGGCCCCCGCGAGGGGGACGCGCGGACCCGGCACGACCGTGCGCGACACGCCCTGGCTCGACGACACGGCGGGCCGGGTGATGCGGCCGTACACGGCCTGCGGCGGGCGCACCCGGCCGGCCGTCGCCCTCGACCTGCTCTCCGTGATGACCGCCACCGGGGTCCGTCCACGGGTCCCGCTCGGCGCCGAACACACCCTCGCGCTGCGGCTGTGCGCCGGGGCGGCCGCGGTGACCGTCGCCGAGCTGGCCGGGCAACTGCGCCTCCCTGCCGCGGTGGTGAAGGTGCTGCTGTCCGACCTGATGGAGTACGGGGCCGTCATGGCGCGAGCGCCCCGCTTCCCGGACCTCCCCGGACCGGGCTCCTCGTTCGCCGCCGACGACCACACCCTGCTCCGGGCGGTGCTCGATGGTCTACGCCGAAGGCTGTGAGGCCGCACCGGCCCCGCCCGCGACCCTGAAGATCCTGGTCGCGGGCGGGTTCGGGGCGGGGAAGACCACCTTCGTGGGTGCGGTGAGCGAGATCGAACCGCTGTCCACCGAGGAAATGCTCAGCGATGCGGGGGAGTTCGCCGACCCGCTCGACGGCGTGGAGTCGAAGACGACGACGACGGTCGCGCTGGACTTCGGCCGGATCACCCTCGACGACCGACACGTCCTCTACCTCTTCGGCACGCCCGGGCAACAGCGCTTCTGGTTCCTGTGGGAGGAGTTGTGCGCGGGGGCGCTGGGTGCGGTCGTGCTCTGCGACACCCGCCGCCTCGCCGACTGCTTCCCCGCCGTGGACTTCTTCGAGCGGCGCGGGATCGGCTTCGTCGTCGCCGTCAACGAGTTCGACGGCGCCCACCGCTACACCTCCGACGAGGTCCGCGCGGCGCTGGGCCTCGGGCCGGAGCTGCCGGTCCTGCGCTGCGACGCGCGGCTGACCGGATCCGCCACGGGCACCCTCGCCGCCCTCGTGCACCACCTGCTGACCGCGCCCCGAAAGGCCCGCTGACCACGCCGCGCACCGTCCACACTGGGGGAACACCATGACGTACCACGAGTCCACCGGCCATCTGCTGCTCACCCCCGTGGACCGGGAGGCCCCGGAACGGGCCGTTCGGCTGCGGGAGATGGGCCTCGGGGAACGCTTCGACGCGGAACTCGACTCCTTCGCTCGGAAGGTGGCGCGGACCCTGGGGGCCCCGCACGCGGGAGTCAACTTCGTAGGAGAGGAACGGCAGTTCTTCGCGGGCCTGCACCACGCCCCGGACGCGGCTCCCGGCGGCTATCCGGCCCGGGTGCTGCCCCGCGACCACGGGTACTGCCCGCACGTGGTGGTCCGCAGGAGGGCGCTGGTCCTGGAGGACGTACGGGACTTCGCGCGCTTCGCGGGCAACGCCGTCGTGGACGAGAGCGGAGTGCGCTCCTACCTCGGTGCCCCGCTCACGGACCGGCGGGGCATCGTGCTGGGCACGGTGTGCGCCGCGGACGTGGTGCCGAGGCGTTGGGGCACGGCGGGCCTGGCCACCGTCAAGGAGCTGGCGGCGGAACTGGTGGAGGTCCTGCACGCCCGGGAGGACCGGCGCGGCTGAGCCGGCGCCGGCGCGGAGCCGGCCGACTGTCGGTGGCGGGGTCTACCGTCGGGGGCGAGGACCACCCACGGCGCGCGGAGAGGGGCCGGGACCATGGCCACGACGGCACAGGACGTGCGGACGATCGCGCTCTCGCTCCCGGACAGCGGCGAGAAGCTCGCCTGGGGCATGCCGACCTTCCGGGTCGGGGGCAAGATCTTCGCCTCGCTCGCGGACGACGACACCGTGATCGGGGTGAAGTGCCCCAAGGAGGAGCGGGCCGCGCTGATCGCCGCCGAGCCGGAGAAGTTCTTCCTGCGGGCGGGCCACGACGAGCACTACGCCTGGATCCGGGTCCGCCTCGTGGCGGTGGCGGACACCACCGAGCTGGGGGCGATCCTGGCCGACTCCTGGAGACAAGTGGCTCCCCGACGCCTGGCCGCCGCCCACCCGGAGGTGGGCGGCGCGCACTGACGGCGGCCGGTCGGCCCGCGCGGCCCCGGGAGGTCAGCGCAGGAAGGCCGTGATCCGCCGCCGCAGGGAGCCGGCGTCCAGGCCGTGGGCGGCGGTGTGCTCGTCGATCGTGCCGTAGCGGCGCAGCTCGGCCCGCCCGACACCCAGGCCCAGGACCCGGTGCGGCACGTCGACCAGGGCGTGGGCGGCGGCCGTGGACGAGGTGCCGGCGAGGTACGGCTCGACCAGGACCACATCGGCCCCGGCCCGCCCGACGGCGGCGCGCAGGCCCGCGTCGTCGAAGGGGCGCACGGTGGACGCGTAGAGCACGGTGACGTCCAGGCCCTCCGTCGCGGCGAGCACGTGGTCGAGCAGGGGGCCGACGGCCACCACCACGCCCCCGCGGCCCTCCCGCAGGGTCTGCAGGCGCAGGTCGCCCACCGCCTCCGGGGGACGGGCCGCGCGGTTCGACTGCTCGGAGAGCCGGACGTAGACCCGGTCGTCCCCGGCGGCGTAGGCGTGCCGCAACAGCGCCTCGGCCTCGTCGGGGTGGCCGGGGACGTGCACGGTCCAGCCGTCGAGGGTGTCCAGCAGGGCCACGTCACCGGGCGCCATGTGGGTGAACCCGCCGGCCGGCCAGTCGTGGCTGGCGGCGGCGCTGACCAGCACGCCGCCCGTGCCCTGGTGCCCGAAGTCCAGCTTGAGCTGCTCGAAGGGCCGCTCCACGAGGAAGCTCGCGAAGGTGTGCAGGACGGGCCGCAGCCCCGTCAGGGCCAGCCCGCCGCCGACGCCGACGAGCAGTTGTTCGCGGATCCCGACGTTGATCACCCGGTCCGGGTGCCGCCGCTCGGCCGGACGGAACGCGTCCATGGTGATTTCGGCGAGCACGAGGGCCAGCCGGGGGTCGTCGTCGAGCAGCCGCGAGGTCACCGAGACGAACCGCTCCCGCATGGTGTCCATGATCTTTCCCCTCCCGAGGGTGTGACGCGTTCAGTTCTTCTTCTCGACGCGGGCGACGACGGCGAGCGGTCGGCCCGGGTGCGGTGTGGTGAAGGCGGCGTGCAGGGCCGCGTGGTCGCGTCCGTCGACCGTCACCGCCGACCAGCCGGCCGCCTCGAAGCGGGAGGCGATCCCGCCGGGCCAGCCGTGGGTGGCCGAGTCGTTGTCGATCACCACCGTGTGGAGCCGCTCCAGTCCCGCCGAGCCCGCGTAGGCGATCGCCTCGTGATTGCTTCCCTCGTCCAGCTCCGCGTCCCCGATCAGCGCCCACACGGCCGGCTCGTCCAGGCCCTGCGCCCGCAGTCCGAGTGCGCTGCCCACGGCGAGCGGCAGCCCGTGCCCGAGCGAGCCGCTGGCGATTTCCACCCCGGGGACGAGGACGCGGTCGGGGTGGTGGCCGAGGGGGGAGTCGTAGGCGCCGAACCCGGAGAGCCAGTCGACGGGGAAGAAGCCCTTGGCGGCGAGCACGGCGTAGTAGGCCATCGGCCCGTGCCCCTTGGAGAGCAGGAACCGGTCCCGGCCCGGATCGTCCCTCGTTTCCGGCCCGACCCGGAGCACCCGGTCGTAGAGCACCCACAGCACGTCGAGGGTGGAGTGGGCGGCGGGTCCGTGCTTTTCGGCCCCTGTCATGAGCGCGATCAGCCGACCCAGATCTTCGTGGCGGAACCCGGTGTCCGCGGTTGCCTGTGTCATGCCGCAACGATGCGACCTCAACCGGACTTGAGGTCAAGCACCGCCCTCGGGCGCCGGTCGGATCCCTCGGCTCACCTCGGCTTCCTCGGCTCCCCTCCTTCCGAACCGGAAAAGGTGCGCGCGACCACCCCTGGAAGTGCGGTATTGTTCTCGTGCCGGTTGGGACAGGGAAAACCCCAGGTCAACCGGCATCGGGACGTGGCGCAGCTTGGTAGCGCACTTGACTGGGGGTCAAGGGGTCGCAGGTTCAAATCCTGTCGTCCCGACTCGAAAGAGTCGTGAATCGAGGGGCCGTTTCAGAGCAATCTGAAACGGCCCCTCCGGTCGTTCTCGTGAGGTGGGTCACGGGGCCCGGTGGGTGGGCGGATCCGTGGGGGAGCGCTCGGGGGTGCGCTCGTCGGAGGGGAGCGGGGGCTCGGCGCGGATGCCGGCGACGGCCACCGTCACCAGGCAGAACGCGATGACCGTCTCCGCCCAGAGGAAGGCGATGTAGTCGAGCAGGCAGCCGATGGGCGGCGCGCCCGGGGCCGTGTTGCGGAAGGCGGCCAGGGCGAAGAGGGTGGCGGCCATCCAGCCGAGCGCGGGCCAGGTGAGCCCCTTGCGGCGGGTGACCAGGTACCAGCCGCCGATCAGGACCGAGACGGCGAGCGCCCACATGGCGAGCATCATGAAGATCGCGAAGACGAGGACGCTGTTGGAACGGGTCAGTCCGATGTCGAGGGCGGCGACGCCCTGCGTCGTCGAGGCGTCGACCGTCGCCGAGAAGAGGACGTCGTTGTTGGAGAGCGTGACCCGGACCGGGACCTTCTCGCCGCCGAGCACCGCGCCGAACTCCACGTCCGCCCCGTAGGCATCGAACGGGTAGTCCGTGATCGAGCCGCCCGTCAGGGCGACCGGCACGTCCAGGGTCGAGATGCGCTGGTGTGCCTTGAAGGTCAGGTCGCCCCGGGTGGCGGTCGAGGTCTGGAGGGTGAGGTCCTCGACGGGGGAGACCCCGCCGGCCTCGGCCAGCGCCCCCCGGGGCGTGACCAGGACCCGCAGGGTCATCTCCCGGCCGGCGGCGTCGACGCGCTGGATCGTCGCGTCGACGTCGACGCGGTCCCGGTCTGACCGCCCCGCCGTGTACACCGTGTCCAACGCCTGGCGTTCCCCGAACTGGAGCCACGCTCCCACGGCGACCGCCGCCACGATGGCGATCAGGACCAGGGCCGGCAGCGCCGGTACGCGGCGTGCGGGCGGTGACGTGCGACGGGACGTGGACACGGTGGCTCCGGTGGTGCGGGGGCGGATCGTGGTCGCGGGGCGGGTCAGGCCGCGGGCTTGCCGGGCTGGTCGTGGGTCGAGCAGTGGATGCCGCCGCCGCCCGAGGCGATGGTGTCGATCTTCACCGGGACGACCTCCCGCTTGGGGAAGTGCTCCCGCAGGATGCCGCGGGCCCGGTCGTCCGCCGCGCGGTCCCCGAACTGGGGCATGAACACCGAGTCGTTGGCCACGTAGAAGTTCGCGTACGTGGAGACGAAGTCGTCGCCCTCGCCCGTGATCCTGTTCAGGTCGGGCTGCGGCAGGTCGATGATCTCGAAGCGGCGGCCCCGGGCGTCCGTGGCCTTCGACAGGACGGACTTCGCCTGGTCGGCCGAGCGGGACCAGGAGTCCGGCGGGGTGCCGGGGTGGGCGCGGTCGAGCAGCACCACACCGGGGGCGGTGAACCGTACGAGGCTGTCCACGTGCGCGTCGGTGATGTCCTCGCCGCGCACCCCGGCCAGCCAGATGACCTTCTCGACCCCGAGGGTCCGCTTGAGCTCGGCCTCGATCGTGTCGCGGGACTTCCCCCGATTGCGGTTGTCGTTGACGATCGAGCTCTCGGTGACCATCAGGGTGCCTTCGCCGTCGGTCTCGAAGGAACCGCCCTCGGCGACGAGCGGGGCCTGGATCCGGGGGATCCCGTACTTCTGGAGCAGCTTGCGCCCGATCTGGGCGTCGTTCGCGTGCTCCTGCTTGTTGCCCCAGCCGCTGAAGTTGAAGTCGACGCCGGCGAGCTTGCCGCCCTCCTCGATGAACACGGGGACGGTGTCGCGGGCCCACAGGTCGTCCACGGCCATCGGGATGACCTCGACCTGGGAGCCGCAGGCCCGCTGGGCCGCGTCCACCTGCTCGGGCCGGGCCATCATGACCACCTCTTCGTACCCGGCGACGGCGCGTGCGATCCGCGTGATGTCCTCGCGCACGTAGGGCAGGTCCCGCTCCCAGACCGAGGCCAGGGCCGGCCAGGACATGAAGGTACGGGTGTGGCTGTCCCACTCGGCGCCGAACCGGCGCTTCCCGCCCGCTCCGGACGGCTGGGGGGTGGCACCGGGCTGCGCACCGGACTCGGCGGGCCCGCAGGCCGCGGCGCCGAAGACGGCCGCGCCGAAACCGGCGAGGGTGCGCAGAACGGTCCGGCGGGTGGGGGGAGTGAACGACACGGGGAGACTCCGATCGTGTGCCGGCGGCGCGGGGTGTCCGGCCGGTGGGGGCACGGGAGGCGTGGCAGGGACTACGGGCCGGGCCCTATGTAAAGGGTGCGCGCTATGCACCGGTAAAGGGCGGTACGCACAGGTAAGCGGTGCGGCCGAGTTCGTCCACTGTGGCACTGACTGGAAATTCAGTCAATTTTGCGAAGCGAGGGAAGCAAGACGCCCGATCTCCACTCCGATCGCCCCGCGCATCAGCTCGCGGGCGTGCTCCAGCGGCGCCAGACCGCTCAGCCAGCGGCCGCTCAGCCCCTCCAGGAGAGCGGTCAGGCGCTCGGCCGCGGCGGTCACCGCGGCGGCCGGTGCGGCCGGGCGCAGGGTGCCCAGCAAGCCGGCCACCTCCTCCACCCAGGCCGCGCCGGCGGCGGTGAGGTCCTCGCGCAGTTCCGGGTCGAAGACCGCGTGGGCCCGCAGCTCTCCCCAGGCCGTGCTGTTCTCGCGCACCTCGGGCAGATCCTGGAATTCGAGCAGCAGGGTGCGCTCCAGCAGTCGCCGGGGGTCCGCGTCCGCCGTCCCGGTGTCAGCGCCGGGGCCGGCGCCGGGAGCGGTGCCCGTGTAGCGGTCGGCCCGGTCGCCGATGAAGGCCAGGGCGTGCCGCAGGATGCCGGTCCGGTCCTTGAAGTGGTAGTAGATCAGGGCCGTCGACACCCCTGCCTCGGCAGCCAGTTCGCCCACCCGCAGCCCGCGGACCCCGCGTCGCGCGATGACGCGGGCGGCGCCCTCCAGGATGGCCCTCCTGCGATCCGACACTGCGTGATCCTCCGTCCTGGCGGTGTGCGTCTCGCATTGTCACACATTGACTGAAACTTTAGTTAGCGGCACGATGCGCCCCAGGTCATTGCCTTCCGCGCCCCCGGGCGCCCGCCCACGCCCCTTCCCTCGCCGCCCGCGCCCCGCCGTCCGCCGCATCGTTGAAAGAGCCTCCGCATGTTCCCTCCGCTTCCCGGCGCACTGTCCTCCCGTACGGCCCTGTCCGCCGACGACCCCCACGAGATCGGCGGCTACCGCCTCCACGCCCGGCTCGGCGCCGGCGGCATGGGGGTGGTCTACCTGGCGTACACGCCCGGGGGACGTCCCATCGCGCTGAAGGCCGTCCGCAGGGAGTTCGCGGCGGACCCCGAGTTCCGCGAGCGCTTCGCCCAGGAGGTGGCCAGCGCACGCAGGATCCACGGCCTGTTCACGGCGCAGGTGGTCGACTCCGGTGAGGACGACCACACTCCGTGGCTCGCCACGGCCTACGTGCCCGGACCCTCGCTGCACCAGGTCGTCGGGCGGCACGGTCCGCTGCCGGTCCGGACGGTGCTGCTCCTCGTCGCGGGCATCGCGGAGGCCCTCCAGGCGATCCATCGGGCGGGCGTCGTCCACCGGGACCTCAAGCCGGCCAACGTGCTGATCGCGGAGGACGGGCCGCGGGTGATCGACTTCGGCATCGCGCGGGCCGCCGACGCCGCCGCCCTCACCGGTACGGGTCTGCGGATCGGCACCGCCGCGTTCATGGCGCCGGAGCAGGCGCTGGGGCGTCCGGTGGCGCCGGCGACCGACGTCTTCGCGCTCGGGGCGCTCGCCGGGTACGTGGCGAGCGGCGCTCCGCCCTTCGGGAACGGGCCGGAGTCCGGCTCCCTGTACCGGGTGGTCCACGAGCAGCCGGACCTCGGCGGGATCCCGCACGAGCTGCACGACCTGGTGTCGTGGTGCCTGGCCAAGAGCCCGGAGGACCGTCCCACGACCGGCGAGCTGATCGCGGCCGTCCGGGCGCACCCGCTCGTGGGGTCGAGCCCGGAATTCACCGCCGGCTGGTTGCCCCGGCCCGTGCTGGACGAGGTCGGGGCGGGCGGGGGCGCCGGGGGCGCCGGGGGCGGCGCGGGGCCCGGGGGAGGCGCGCCGTTCGGGGGAGGCGTCCCGTCGGGGCCGTCCGTTCCGGATCACCTCCGGGCGACGATGGCCGCCCCCGCGTACCCCGGCGGCGGTCCGCCCGCAACGGTGCCGTGGGACCCGACCCCGGCGGCCCCCGTGGCGGCGGCCCCCGCCCCGCCGTCGCAGCCCGTTCCGCCGTCGCAGCCCGTCCCGGTGCGTCGGGGTCGGCGCCGCGAGGGGCGGCGGTCGGTGGTCGCCCTGGCCGTCGTCGCGCTGTTGGCCTGCGGCGGGGCCGCCTACTGGTTCGGCTTCACCGAGGACGAGGGGACGGGCGCCCCCGACGCGGAGCCCACGGCCCCGGCGCCCCGGCCGACGGCCGCCTCGTACGTCCCCGGATATCCGCAGGCCGAGCTGACCGCGCCTGATTCCGGTTACGAGTTCGACCTCCGCACCGGGAAGGTGGCCCCCGTCGAGACCGCCGGTTGGTACCTCGCGCACGGCGCCGACGGGTTCCTGCCGTCCGAGGAGTCAGACGCCTTCGTCGCCGACGGAACCGGAGAGCTGACCCCGGAGGACTGCGCCCGGGGGATCGAGAGCCGGCCCGCGGCGACCCTGCCCTACAAGGCGCTCGCCAAGGAGCGGCCCTTCTGCGTGCGGAGCCCTGACCAGCGTGAAATCGCGATCGTGCGACTCGTCGAGGCCACCGCGGGCGGGTCCGTCACGATCACCGTCGACCACTTCCGCCGGAGCTGATCCCGGCAAGCGGAACCGACTCGACACCCTCGGTGACGATGAGCCAAAAGGTTGACTGAATTTTCAGTTAGGGCGAGGATGCCGTTCATCCCGCCCCTCCTCATCAGGGAGTCACCATGGATACCAACCCCCGCACCTCCCGCCGCCGGATCCTCCAGTTCGGCGCGGCGGCCGTGCCGCTCGCGGCCCTCGGCGCCGCCCTCCCGTCCCTCATGCAGACGGCCTCGGCCGCGCAGGACGGTTCCGGGACGCTCCGCATCCCCGCCGAGACCGACCGGCACGTCCGTACGTACATGGCCTGGCCTGCCCTCTCGTCGGTGTGGGACAGCGGCCTCGCGGCGGTACGCAAGGACATCGCCGAAGTGGCGCACGCGATATCGCGCTACGAGCCCGTCGTGATGCTGGCCCGCCCCGACCAGCTCGCCGACGCCCGCTACCAGTGCGGGCGCGGCGCCTATCACGGCATCGACGTCCTCGACATCCCCAACGACGACCTCTGGATCCGGGACTTCGGGCCCACCTTCGTCGTCGCCCCGGGCGCCATCGCCGGTGTGGACACCAACTTCAACGGCTGGGGCAAGGCCGGTACCCCGTACTCCCAGCCCTTCGCCAACGACGCGCAGGCCGCCCGCACCCTCCTCGCCGAGCACGAGGTGACCCGGATCAGGGCGGGCTTCGTCGGCGAGGGAGGCTCGCTGGAGACCGACGGCGAGGGGACCCTGCTGGCCACGGTCAGCTCGTTGGTGAACGCCAACCGGAACCCGGGCATGAGTCAGGGCCAGGTCGAACAGGCCCTGAAGACGGCGCTCGGCATCGACAAGGTCATCTGGGTCCCGGGCCTGGCCGGTCAGGACATCACCGACTGCCACATCGACTGCCTGGCCCGGTTCGTCTCGCCCGGCCGCGTCATCCTCGACAAGCCCGGTCCCGGCGCGGACAAGAAGTGGGTGGCCGTCTACGAGGAGACCAAGCGGGCCTTGGCGAGCGCCACCGACGCGCAGGGCCGCAGCCTGGCCGTCACCGAGCTGCCCGGACCGGACCGGCGCCAGATCCGCGGCCGGGGCAACGAGTTCCTGTCCAGCTACACCAACTACTACACGGCGAACGGCGCCGTGATCGCACCGCAGTTCGGCGACGACCGCGCCGACGAGGTGGCCCGCGCCATCCTCCAGGCCGCCTACCCCGACCACCGGGTGGAGCAACTCGCCATCGACGGCATCGCCTCCGGCGGCGGTGGCATCCACTGCGCCACCCAGTCGCACCCGGCCGTGCCGCCGGCCGCCTGATGGCCGCGCCGCCCCGGCGGAGGTATCCGACCGCTGGGGCGGCCCCCGTGCCGTCCGACGTCCCTGGTGGCGGGGCCCGCGACGACAGCGCTCCCGGTGACGGGCCGCTTACCCAGGTGGGGGATCACCCCGGTAAGGTGCGGACCATGGCGTCTCGTAGTACTCAGATCCTCGAAGCCGCCGCGCGGGTGATCGCCCGGCGCGGCGTGCGCGGGCTGCGCGTGGAGGAACTCGCGGCAGAGGCCGGTGTTTCCACCGCCCTGATCTACTACCACTTCAAGGACCGTACGGGGGTCCTGCGCCAGACGCTGGAGTTCATCAACGACCGCGCCGAGCGCTACACCACCGACCGGGACCCCGACGATCCGCCGCTGACCGCGCGCGAGGAGCTGGAGGAGACCCTCCTGCTCGAACTCCAGGACAGCGTGGACGTACGCGAGAACAGCTCCGCCTGGGGTGAGCTGCGGGCGAGCGCGGTCTTCGACGAGGTCCTGCGCGAGGATCTGGCGCGGGCGACCCTGGTGTGGGTCCAGGAGGTGGCCGCGCTGCTGGGTCAGGTGCAGCCGATGGCGCCGGCCTCCGCGCTCGCCGCCGCGGCCGAGCGGCTCACCGCCCTGCTGGAGGGCCTGAGCATGCGCTGGCTCAGCGGCGGCATTCAGATCGGCCACGCCCGCGAGCTGATGCGGGGCGCCGTCGACGCCGAGCTGGCGGGGCTCGTCCGGAGCTGACGTACGCCGGACCGGGGCCGCCGAGGCGGTCCCGGCGCGGAGCGCTTCCCCCTGCCCGGACGTGGTGTCCTTTCCCCGCCGCGCGACTTCCTCCCGACCGCGTTCCCTACCGCGCTGGGCTGCCGCGTCATTCCCGTGTCACTCGCCGGATCCTTCCGGGACCAGCACTGTTCAGCCTCTTGACTGAATTTTCAGTCAATGCCAGAGTGAGGATTCCGAGCAGGGCGGACCGAGCTTCCCGCCCCTTCGGACCGCCGGCCGGCCCCCACCTCACGGGCCCGTGCCCGGCCGCACCACTCCTCGACGCTCCTCTTGAGGCGTCCCCCATCGTTTCACCGGCCTCGGCCACCGCCTCGCGCACCACGCATCCGGACGGCGCCCCCCGGCCCCGGCCGCCCCTCGCCCGCCTTCCGGAGGAAGGAATCACCATGATGGTTTCGACCGGCGCCTACGCCGGGCGGGACAGCCGGGCGACGTCATGCCCCTGACTCCCACCGAACGTGACCGACGGCTGCTGTTCACCGCCGCCGAACAGGCGCGTGCCCGCCACGCGCGGGGCCTGCCGCTCAACGTGCCGGAGGCGACCGCGTTGATCGCCGACACGGTGTGCGAGGCGGCCCGCGACGGCCTGCGCCTGGCCGAAGCCCTCGACCGCGGCCGTACCGTCCTCGGCCCGGACGACGTGCTTCCCGGCGTCGTGGACATCGTCACCGAGATCCACGTCGAAGCCGTCTTCGAGGACGGCAGCCGCCTGGCCGCCATCAGCGACCCCTTCGGTCCGCGCGGGGGCGACGACTTCGCGCCGGGCGCCGTCCTGCCCGGCCCGGACACCGCGACCGTGCCGGACCGGGTCGTGACCCTGGCCGTCCGCAACACGGCGCCGGTCCCCGTGAGCGTGACCTCGCACTTCCATTTCTTCGAGGCGAATCCGCGGTTGGATTTCGATCGGGCGGCGGCGTACGGGATGCGGTTGTGTGTGCCGGCGGGGTCTTCGGTGCGGTTCGATCCGCACGGTGAGGGCGAGGTGGGTCTGGTACCGATCGGTGGTGAGCGGATCGCGATCGGTTGCGCGGGGCCGGCCGACGGCCCTTCGGGTCCCACGGCGCGGCGCCCGCGGACCTCTCCGTGGCCCTCGTCAGTCGCGCCGCGGCCGAGTCGGGTGCCCCCGGCGTCATGAACACCCGCCGTCGCAAGGTCGCCGTCCGCGGCACCCGCGGCATCGGGCCGAAGGGCATGATCGCCAACACGCACCGCCTTCGTCACGCATCCGCTCTTGACTGAATTTTCAGTCGGGTGGAGACTCCACCCACGTAAGAAATGAGACACCTGATGACTGAATTCCGTATGCCCGCCGAGTGGACCGAGCACGACGGCTGCCTGATGGCCTGGCCCACCCGCGAGGACCTGTGGGGGAGCGTGCTCGCCGAGGTGAAGGAGGAGTACGCGAACGTCGCCCGCGCCATCGCCGCGTTCGAGCCCGTCACGATGGTCGCCCCGCCCGGATTCGGCGAGGACGCCCGCGCGCTGTGCGGCGAGGACGTCGCGGTCGTCGAGCTGCCGCTGGACGACTCCTGGTTCCGCGACTCCGCCCCGCTCTTCGTCCTCGACGGGGACGGCAACCGCGCCGGAGTGGACTTCCGCTTCAACGCCTGGGGCGGCAAGCACCAGCCGTTCGACGCCGACGACCGGATCAGCGGCCTCCTCCTGGAGCACCTCGGGGTGGACCGCATCCCCTCCGAGATGATCCTCGAAGGCGGGGCGATCACCGTGGACGGCGAGGGGACGCTGATCACCACCGAGCAGTGCCTCCTGCACCCCAACCGCAACCCCGGCATGACCCGGGACGAGATCGAGGCCGAGCTGAAGTCCCGGCTCGGGGTCACCAAGGTCATCTGGCTCCCGTACGGCGGCCTGCTCGACACCGAGACCGACGGACACGTCGACGGGGTCGCCGCCTTCGCCGCGCCGGGCACCGTCGTCATCTCCCTGCCCGCCGATCCGGCCCACCCCGACCACGCCCGGATGCGCGCCAACCGGGCCGTGCTGGAGGCCACCACCGACGCCCGCGGCCGACGGCTGGAGATCATCGAGGTGCCGCAGACGGCCTTCACCGATCTCGGCGACGGCGAGGTCGAGGTGTCCTACCTCAACTACTACGTCGCCAACGGCGGCGTGGTCGTCCCGGTCGCGGGAGTGCCCCAGGACGACGAAGCCCTCGCTGTGATCGCCACCGCCTACCCGGGCCGCAAGGTCGTCGGGGTGCGGGCGCTCGCCATCGCCTTCGGCGGCGGCGGGGTCCACTGCATCACCCAGCAGGTCCCGGCCGTGCGCACCACCGCCTGACCGGGAAACCGGCCGCTCCCGGCGGACCGCCCCGGCGGGCCGCCCGCTCCTCCCCCGCATCCCTCACGGAACAGAGAGCGCGACGATGACCACCTCCCCAGCCCGTACCGGCGGAGCCTCCCGCTCCCGGCGCGGTCGGCGCACCTTCCTCGGCGCGACCGCGACCGCCGCCCTGACCTCCTTCGCCCTCCTCGCGGCCTGCTCCGGGCCGCCGAAGGACGACGCCGGCGGCGTCACCGACGTCAAGCTGTCGGCCTCCACCCCGCAGGCCCGCGGCGAGATCGACTCCTTCACCTGGGCCGTCTACGCCGAGCCGCCCACCCTCGACTACACGGTGGCCTTCGACTACCCGCAGAACACCGTCCTGTCCAACGTGTGCGAGAGCCTGATGCGCTGGACCCCGGGCCTGACGACGGAACCCGGCCTCGCCCGGCAGGCCTCCAACCCCGACCCCACCACCTGGGTCTACGACCTGCGGCCCGGAGTGCGCTTCCACGACGGCAAGGAGATGACCGCCGACGACGTGGTCTTCAGCCTCGACCGGCAGCGCAACCCCGACAACGCCGCCGCCTGGGCGCAGGTGTTCCAGAACGTCGCCTCGATCGACAAGAGCGGCCCGCTCCAGGTCACCGTCAAGCTCAACAAGCCCGACTCGCAATTCCCCCAGTACATGGCCACCGCCGCCGGAGTGGTCGCCTCCAAGGCCGCCGTCGAGGCGGCCGGCAAGGACTACGGCACCACCGGCGGCCTCGGCTGTACCGGCCCCTTCCAACTCGGCACGTGGAACAAGGGCCAGTCGATCGAGCTGGACCGCTTCGACGGGTACTGGGGCACCAAGGCCAAGGCGAAGAAGACCGTCTTCCGGGTCCTGACCGACCCCTCCGCGCGGACGAACGCCCTGCTCAGCGGGGAGGTCGACGGCGGCTACCTGATCCCCACCGAGAGCTACGCCCGCCTGAGCGGCAGCGGCGCGGGCACCCTCTACTTCGGTGAGGGCCTGAGCACGGTCAACCTCAACGTCACCAACATGCAGGGCCCCCTCGGTGACCTGCGCGTGCGCCAGGCCCTGTCCCTGGCGCTGGACCGCTCAGGATTCGTGAAGGCCGGACTCGGCGGGGCCGGGACCACCACCAACTCCCTCACCACCCGCGCCGCTTGGGCCGCCGCCCCCGAGGGCACCCGTAAGAGCGCCTTCGAGGGCCTGCCCCCCAGCGGGCAGGACATCGAGAAGGCCAAGGCCCTGGTCAAGGAGGCCGGCGCGGGCGGCAAGACGCTGACCGTGGCCACCAGTTCCATCGGCCAGGACGTCTCCCTCCTCGCCACGGCCGTCCAGGCCGCCGGCACCCGGATCGGTCTCGACATCCGGTTGAAGACGATCGCCCCGAACGCCTTCACCGCCCTGTTCACCGACCCGCAGGCGCGCGAGGGCATCGACATGTTCCCGCTGACCTACTACGACTCGATCACCGATCCGCTCGACCTGCTGACGAACTTCAAGACCGGCGCGTACATGAACTTCGCCGGCTACAGCGACCCCGAGTACGACCGGCTCGTCGAGCAGGCCGGCGGCGTCTACCCGGCCGAGCAGCGGATGGAGATCGCCGCGAAGCTCCAGCGGAAGGCCTCCGAACAACTGCTGTGGATCCCCGTCGCCGAGTGGCCCACCGCGCTGTTCATGAACAAGCGGATCACCGGGGCCCCCACCACGATCTCGTACATGTACTACCCGTGGGCGGCCGACGTGGGGGCCGTGCGGTGAATTTCGTCAGATTCGCGGCACGGCGGGTGGCGGAGATGATCGCCACCCTCCTCGCCGCCTCGTTCGTGGTCTTCGGGGCCATGTACCTGGCACCGGGCAACCCGGCGAGCTTCCTGCTCGCCGGCCGCTCGGCCTCCCCGGAGGCACTCGCCTCGATCAACGCCCAGTACCACCTGGACGACCCCTTCCTCGTCCGGTACCTCCGCTGGCTCGGTGACGTGCTGCACGGGGACTTCGGACGGTCGATCACCTACCGCACCGACGTCTCGCGCCTGCTCGCGGACCGCCTGCCGATCACCCTGGCCCTGATCGCGATGTCGCTCGTCGTGGTCGTCGCCGTCGGTCTGCTCCTCGGCCGCGTCGCCGCCGTCCGCGGCGGTGCCACCGACTCCACGATCCTCGTCACCACCACGTTCGCCGTCGGAACCCCGTCCTTCGTCGCGGCGGTCCTGCTCCAAGGTCTCTTCGCCGTCAAGCTCGGCTGGTTCCCCAGCAGCGGCGCGGGCGACGGCGGCCTCGGGGACATGCTCTGGCACCTCACGCTCCCCGCCGTCGCGCTGGCCCTCTACCTGATCGGCATGCTGGCGCGGGTCACCCGCTCCGCCATGCTCGAAGCCCTCGACAGCGAACACGTGACGGTCGCCCGCAGCCGGGGCGTCCCCGAACGCCAGGTCATCCGCCGCCACGTCTTCCGCAATTCGCTCGGCACCGTCCTGACCACCGGCGGCCTCATCGTCTCCACGCTGCTGGTGTGCACCATCCTGGTCGAGACCGCCTTCAGCATCGGCGGCATCGGTCAGCTCCTCGAACTGTCCACCACCACCAAGGACTTCCCGACCGTCCAGGCGATCTCCCTGATCATCGTCGCCCTCTTCATGATCGTGAACCTGATCGTGGACCTGCTACTACCCCTGGTCGACCCCCGGGTCACCCTCGGAACGAGGGGGAGCGCCACATGACCACCGTCCTCACCCGCCGCCCCGGCCTCTCCCGGATCCGCGCGGCCGGCTCCCCGCTCCACCTCGCCTGCCTCACCCTGGTCGGCCTGGTCGTGTTCGCCGCCCTGTTCGCCCCCTGGCTGGCCCCCCACGACCCCAACGCCGTCGACCTCGGCGACGCCCTCGCCGCACCCTCCGCCGCGCACCCGTTCGGCGTGGACGCCGCCGGCCGCGACACCCTCTCCCGGCTGCTCCTCGGCGCGCGGACCTCCCTGCTCGGCCCGCTCGGCGTCGTCGCCTTCTCCACCGTCGCAGGGATTGCCGTCGGCATGGCGGCGGCCTGGCGGGGCGGCTGGATCGACTCCGTCCTGTCCCGCAGCACGGAACTGGTCTTCGCCTTCCCGGGCATGCTGCTCGCCATCCTGATCATCTCGGTGTACGGCGAAGGGCTGATCGCCCCGGTCATCGCGCTGGCCGTGGCCTACCTGCCCTACGTCAGCCGCCTCACCCGCTCCCTGGTCCTGGCCGAACGGGCCCGCCCGTACGTCAGCGCCTACCAGGTCCAAGGCCACTCGGCGCTCCAGATCTGCCTGCGCCACATCCTGCCCAACATCGCTCCCGTCGTCCTCGCCCAGTCCACGATCAACTTCGGCTACGCGCTGATGGACCTCGCGGGACTGTCGTTCCTCGGGCTCGGCGTTCCCGCCCTCACCCCCGACTGGGGCCGCATGGTCTTCGACGGACAGACCGCCATCCAACACGGCTACCCGCTGTCCGCGATCCTGCCCTGCGTCTTCATCGTGCTGACCGTGGTCGCCTTCAACGTCGTCGGCGAACGCTGGGCCGACCGTGTCGCCAGGAGGGACCGATGAACCCGACCGCATCGACGCCGTCGACGACCCCGCCGCCGACGCACACGCTCGACATCCAAGGGCTGCGCATCACCCTCCCCGGCACCGCCCGCCCCGTCCTCGACGGCGTCGACCTCACCGTCGCCCCCGGCGAGACCGTCGCCCTCGTCGGCGAATCCGGATCGGGCAAGAGCATCACCTCGCGCAGCGCGCTGCGCCTGCTGCCGCCCGGAGCCGTCGTCGAGGGAAGCGTGAAGGTCGGCGGTGAGGACGTCCTCACCATGACCGACGACCGGTTGCGCGGCCTGCGCGCCGGAGGCGCCGCCATGGTCTTCCAGGACCCCCGCGCCGCCGTCAACCCGCTGCGCCGCATCGGGGACTTCCTCACCGAGAGCGTCACGCTGACCAAGGCCATGACGCGGTCCCAGGCGACCGAGCGGGCCGGCGAACTCCTCCAGGCGGTGGGCCTGGACGGGTCCGTCCTGCGCAAGTACCCCGGACAGGTCTCCGGCGGCATGCTCCAGCGGGTGGTGATCGCGGCGGCCCTCATGGGGGACCCCGCGCTCCTCCTCGCCGACGAGCCCACCACCGCCCTGGACGTCACCTCCCAGGCCGAGGTCATCGCCCTGCTCGCCGGCCTCCGCGCACGCTTCGGCACCGGCCTGCTCTTCGTCACCCACGACCTCGACCTGGCCGCCGCCATCAGCGACCGCGTCTACGTCATGTACGCCGGCCGGATCGCCGAGAGCGGGCCCGCCGAGGCCCTGTTCGCGGCTCCCCGCCACCCCTACACGGCCGCCCTGCTGGCCTCCACCCCACGGATGGACGGGCCGCGCGGCCGGCTCGCCGCCATCGCCGGCCAGCCGCCGGACCTGCGCCGCGCGCTGCACGGCTGCGCCTTCGCGGCTCGTTGTCCGCTGGCCACGGAAGTCTGCGACCAGAAGGTCCCGCTGCCGGCGGCCGCCCCCGGCAGGCCGGGCCACCTGGCCGCCTGCCACCACAGCGACCGGCTCGAAGGGAGCGCCGTCGATGCCCGATAACGTACTGGAGGTCAGGGGGCTCAGCCGCTCCTACGGAGCCGTGCGCGCCGTGGACGACGTCTCCTTCGTCCTCCCCGAGGGCGGCTCGCTCGGCATCGTGGGGGAGTCCGGTTCCGGCAAGACCACGACGGCCCGGATCATCGTCGGCCTCGAACGCGCCGACGGCGGCGAGGTCCTGGTCGGCGGTCGCGACCGGACCGCGCGGGGCGAGGGCCGCGGCCGCGCGCGGCGCCTGGCCCGCGCCCGCGAGGTCCAGATGGTCTTCCAGGACCCGTACCTCTCCCTCGATCCGCGCACCAGCGTCGAGGCGGCCCTGCGCGAGACGCTGCGCCTGCACTTCCCCGGGCGCGACCACACCGTGCGGATACGGGAGTTGCTCGAACAGGTGGGCCTCGGCAACCAGGCCGCCGACGCCCTGCCGCGCCGGCTCTCCGGCGGGCAACGCCAACGCGTCGCCATCGCACGGGCCTTGGCGGTCGAGCCGTCCGTCCTCGTGCTGGACGAGGCGGTCGCCGCGCTCGACGTCTCCGTCCAGGCACAGATCCTCAACCTGCTGGCCGACATCAGGGAGGAGACCGGGATCGGCTACCTCTTCATCACCCACGACCTCGGGGTCGTGCGCTGCGTCACCGACGAGATCGTCGTCATGCGTCACGGCCGCATCGTCGAGGCGGGCGCGACGGCCGAGGTGCTCGCCGCGCCCCGGCACCCCTACACGCGGCTGCTCCTGGAGTCGGTACCCCGCCCGGGGTGGGACCCGGAGGCCATCGCGGCGGCCCGTAGGGCGTTGTAGCGCCCGGGCGGGCTCGGAGCGGTCGGCGGTCGGAACCGGTCGGGGTCGGTCCGAGAAGCCGGGCTCGGCGCCGGTCGTCGCCGGGGTCGCTCAGGCCCCGGCGGCGAGCGTACGGAGCAGGGTGCGCAGGACCGGCCCCGTACCGCCGTCCGCGCCGAGGGAGTCCATGGCCGCCAGGCCGTCCACGGCCGCGGCCACGGCCAGTCCCAGCGGGCGCGGGTCGAGCCCTCCGCCGCGTTCGTCGGCCAGGACCTGGAAGAGGGCCACGAAACAGGCGCGCCAGCGCCGGTACTCGGCTTCCAGGCTCTCCCGGACCCGGGCGTCGTTCAACGCCTGCCAGTGCAGGGCGGAATGGAGGTGGGACAGCTCGGCGCCCTCGGGGCGGGCGAGCAGCTCGACCACCCGTTCGGCGCGCCGCGCGAACGTGCCGGGATCGGACACGGCCGCTTCCAGGGGCGTGATCCACTCGGGGCGGATGTCGGCGATGACCGCCAGGACCAGGTCGGTGCGGTCCTGGAAGTGGTAGTGGCACATCCCGTGCGAAACGCCGCACAGGGCCGCGACGTTGCGGGTGGTGAAGCGTTCGCTCATCTCGCCCGCGAGCAGGGTCCGCGCGGCGGCGATCAGGCGCGCTCGCGTCTGCTCGCCCTTCGCCGAGGCCCGTGGCCGGCCGGCCCGTGCGGGAACGGCCCGGTCCCCGGAATCCTTCGTGGAAGCTGCCATGGCGTCACTCTAGCCGGCCTCGGGAACGCCACCTGCGGTTTTCCCGGATCGTACGGAACGCTCCCGCGGACCGTCCGGAACGACCTCGTCGAAACTATTGACCGAGCGCTTGGTCAGTTTTAGCTTTCCGGTCAACCCCGTTGTGGTGACGGGGAGTTGGATCATCGAAGGGAACCATCCCATGAACGATCACGTGGTGAGACGGCCCGTAGGCGGGGGCATGGACCGGCGCGGCTTCCTGACGGCGGCGGGCCTCGCCGCCGCCGCGGCCGCGCTGGCGGCGACCGAGGGGCGGGCCCGTGCCGCCTCCGTGGCGCGTCCGGCGGCGGCGGGTGCGTTCCGCGTACCGATCGAGGACGTCCGGCACACCCGTACCTGGATGGCCTGGCCGGACAGCACGTCCATTTGGGGCAGCACGCTCAGCGGGGTCCAGTCGGACATCGCGCTCATCGCCCGCACCGTGGCCAAGTACGAGCCGGTCTACATGTGCGCCAACTCCGCGAGCGCGGCCAAGGCGCGCTCGGTGTGCGGGTCCACCGTCACCGTCGTCGCCACCATCCCCGTCGACGACTGCTGGATGCGCGACACCGGGCCCGTCTTCCGTACCGACGGATCCGGCGGACTCGACGCGGTCGGCCTGAACTTCAACGGCTGGGGCAACAAGCAGACCCACGCCAAGGACGCCCTGGTC
This sequence comes from Streptomyces sp. NPDC088097, assembly GCF_044741845.1. NCBI lineage: Bacteria > Bacillati > Actinomycetota > Actinomycetes > Kitasatosporales > Streptomycetaceae > Streptomyces > Streptomyces sp. NPDC088097. The sequence goes on along the minus strand of NZ_JBIUTJ010000004.1, from coordinate 1,449 downwards.
GCCGGACGGATCGCCTCCTACGTCGGCGTCCCGTTCACCTCCGCCGCACTGGTGGGCGAGGGCGGCGCCATCGAGCAGGACGGCGCGGGCACCCTCATGGCCACCCGCAGCAGCCTGGTGAACAAGAACCGCAACCCCAACCGGTCGCAGGCGCAGATCGAGTCCGCGATGCTCTCCGCCTACGGCGCCTCCAAGGTCATCTGGTTCGACGGCGTGGTCGGCCAGGACATCACCGACGACCACGTGGACGCCACCTCCCGCTTCCTCGCCCCCGGCAAGGCCCTCGTCCAGATGCCGTTGGCCTCGGACAACGACGTCTACGCCAAAGACGCGCGCAAGCAGTACCAGGTCCTGTCCGCGGCCACCTCGGCCGGCGGGGCGCGCATGTCCGTCGAGCAGCTCCAAGGGCCCGACTACAACAAGATCCGCTCGGGGAACGCGGACTTCCTCGCCTCGTTCGCCAACTACTACCTGTGCAACGGCGCGGTGATCTCGGGCCAGTTCGGGGACACCCGCGCCGACACCGCGGCCAAGGCCACGCTGGCGCGCCTCTACCCGGGCCGCGTCATCGAGCAGCTCAACATCGACCGCCTCGGGACCGGCGGCGGCGGGATCCACTGCGTCACCCAGCAGCAGCCGGTGGCGTAACGCGCCGCCGGTGCCGGGGGGAGGGGAGGGGCCGTTCCGGAGCGATCCGGAACGGCCCTTCGGGTTTGTCGGCCCGGGCTTCGGTCGCTCGGCCCGTGGGTCAGACGGTCAGACGGTCGGCCGTGCGGCTGCGGCAGAGGCCGCGTCCGCCTCGTGGTGCATGCCCGTGCACAGGGCCCAGACGACCAGGAGATTGACGGCGATCAGGGTCAGGGCCCACCAGGGGTAGTACGGCAGCCACAGGAAGTTGGCGATGGCTGCCAGTCCAGCGACGGCGACCCCGAAGAAGCGACCCCACAGGGCCCCGCCGAGCACGGCGCAGCCGGCGACGACGAGGCCGATGCCGAGGATCAGGTGGATCCAGCCCCAGCCGGTGAGGTTGAACTCGAACACGTAGTGGCGGGTCACGACGAAGAGACGGTCCTTGGTGAGGGCGGCGATCCCTTCGAAGATCGCCATCGCGCCACCGATGATCATCAGTGTCGCCGCCAGGAGGGTCCGACCGGATGTCGGCCCGTGCGTGGGGCTGGGATGGGTGTGGCCTGCTCGGGGTCGGGCGGCGTCGCCGGCCATGTCGATCTCCTCGGTGGCAGAGCCGGTCTGGCACGCCAAGGCCGGCGATCATCCCCCGTTTCAGAGTGTCACGGAGGCCACCCGTCGGCACCCCGGCCGGGCCCCCCCCCCGCCCCGGGGGGGGGGGGGCGGGCGCCGGGGGGGGGGGGGGGCGGGGGGGGGGGTTTTTGGGGGGGTGTACGCCCCCCGGGGGCGGGGGGTGGGGGGGGGCCCGGGGGTGGGGGGCGG
>NZ_JBIUTJ010000003.1:0-861341 GCF_044741845.1 Streptomyces sp. NPDC088097 | reverse complement strand
CGTTTTCTTGTGATCATCGCCGGATCGTATTGAGGATCCGTCACCGAACCAAAACGGGCCGGGGCGGGGGGGGGGGGGGGGCCCCCCCCCCCGGGGGGGGCCCCCCCCCCCCCCGGGGGGGGGGCGGGCGGGGGGGTGGGCCGGCGGCGAATCTTGAGCCATGAACCGCATCGAGATCCGCGAACTGACCAAGGACCACGGCGCCCGTAGGGTCGTGGACCACCTCACCTTCGACGTCCTGCCCGGGCGGGTCACCGGGTTCCTCGGCCCCAACGGCGCCGGCAAGTCCACCACCATGCGCCTGCTGTTGGGCCTGGACCGGGCCACTGCCGGAACCGCCACCATCGGCGGCAGCCGGTTCGTCGACCTCCGGGACCCGCTGCGTCAGGTGGGGGCCCTCCTCGACCCCCAGGCGATCCACGGCGGTCGCAGAGCCCGTGACCACCTCCTCGCGCTCGCCGCGAGCAACCGGATCCCGGCCTCCCGGGTGGACGAGGTCCTGGAGCAGGCGGGCTTGGGGGAGGTGGGTCGCCGCCGCGTCGGCACGTTCTCCCTCGGCATGCGCCAGCGGCTGGGTGTGGCCGCCGCGCTGTTGGGGGACCCCGGAGTACTGCTGCTGGACGAGCCGACCAACGGGCTCGACCCGGAGGGCATCATCTGGATCCGGGAACTGATGCGGGGCCTCGCCGCCGAGGGCCGCACGGTGTTCGTCTCCAGCCACCTCATGGCCGAGTCGGCCGCGTTCGTCGACCACCTCGTGGTGCTCGGGCAGGGGGTCCTGCTCGCCGATACGCCGATGACGGAGTTCATCGACGCCCGCAGCGCGCCCGGGGTACGGCTGCGGACCTCGGAGCCGGACCGGCTGGCGGCGGCCCTGGCCCGGGAGGGCCTGCGGTTGGACCCCGCCGCGGGCGGGCGCTGGACCGTCGCGGGCGTACGCGCCGATTCCATAGGCGCCCTCGCGGCCCGGGAGGGGGTTCCGATCCTCGAACTGTCCGACGAACGCGCCTCGCTCGAAGAGGCCTACCTGGCCCTTACCGCCGACAGCGCCCCCTACTCCGCGCCCGCCGCCTGAATCCGATGGGAACCACTGCGATGGCTTTCACCGCCCTGCCCACCCGTCCCGTCCTGCACTCGGAATGGATCAAGATACGGTCGGCCCGTTCCGTCCTCGGCTCCCTGGTGTCCGTCTTCGCGGTCACGGTCGGCATCACAGTGCTCACCACGATGGCGATCGGCACCTCCGAGCCGGGCGCGCTGGGGGAGGACCCTCTGCTCGGAGCCTTCTTCGGCATCAACTTCGGGCAGATAGCCGCCATCGCCTTCGGAGCCACCGCCTTCGCCGGCGAGTTCCGGGGCGGCGCCCTGAGGGTCTCCCTCACCGCCGTGCCCCAACGGACCCGGCTGTACCTGTCGAAGGCGGCCGTCGTGGCCGGATCGGCCTTCGTGGTCGGCGAGATCACCGGCCTGATCACCTTCCTCGCCGGGCAGGCGTCCATGGGGGAGTACGCCCTCTCCCTGGGTGACCCGGGGGCCGTGCGGGCCGTCTTCGGCAGCGGGGTCTACCTCGCCCTCATCGCCCTCCTGTCCGGCGGGCTGACCGCACTGGTGCGCAGCGGCACGCTGGTCATGAGCCTGCTCATACCCCTGCTCCTGATCGTGCCATTCGTCATCGGTGAAGTCGCCGGAGGAGCCGCGGGGTTCCTGCCGGACCGGGCCGGACAGATGGTGATGCGCGGGGAGTTCGAGGGTCCCCTCGGACCGTGGAGCGGGCTCGGTGTGACCGCGCTGTGGGCCCTCGTGGCCCTCGCCGCCGGGTGGCTCGCGCTGCGACGCCGGGACGCGTGACGCAGGGCCAGTTGTCAGAGGGTCCCGGAATACTGACGGCATGACCACGGCACAGCATCTCGATCTGATCGACCGGCTGCGGGCCCAGTGCTTCTCGGCCGGGCCGGTCCGTCTGGGCCGGCACAGCGGTGGCCCCGGGTACCACCTGGTCGCCCTCGGGGAGACCCGGGACTTCTGGGACGACGACGGTACGGGACGCGTCGAGGCAGCCGAAGAGATCGAGGCCGCGTACGAGGCTCTCGCCCGGGCCCTGTCCGGCCGTTGGGGCGAGCCGCAGGTCTTCACCCTCGACTCACCGGCGATCCACGGCCCTGATCGGACGCGCATCCCGCAACCGTGGGAGGAGCTGAGCGCCGGTGCTCGCGAGGTGAGCCTGTGGCGGGCCGAGGACCGGTGGCTCGTGATCTGTGTGGCCGGTCGGGGCGAGACGGACCCCTACGTGCTCATGGTGGGCATCACCGTCACCGACCCGCCGTAAGCCTGTCCGCCACGGGGGCGGACACGGCTCAGGGGGTGTCGGGGGAGGCCTCGGCGGTCGTGCGGAGCCGGGCGTACTCCTGGGCCATCGACTCGGCGGTCCAGTGGGCGTTGAGGCCGCTCGGGTTGGGCAGGGCCCAGACGCGGGTCGAGCCGATGGTGCGCTCCTGGAGGCCGATCCTGGCCTGGCGCTCCCCGAAGGCCGTGCGGTAGGCGGTGACTCCGACCACGGCCAGCCACTGGGGGCGCAGGAGTTCCACCTTGGCCGTCAGGATCCGGCCGCCCTCGCGGAACTCCTCGGCGCTCAGCTCGTCGGCGCGGGCGGTGGCCCGGGCCACGACGTTGGTGATGCCCAGACGGTAGGAGAGCAACTCCTCCTGCTCCGACGGGGCCAGCCGGCGGGGGGTGAAGCCGGACAGGTGCAGCACCGGCCAGAAGCGGTTGCCCGGGCGGGCGAAGTGGTGGCCCGTCGCGGCGGACAGGAGGCCCGGGTTGATCCCGCAGAACAGCACGCGCAGACCGCCCGCGACCACGTCCGGGAGGACGCGGTCGCGGGCGGCTTCGAGCTCGTCGGGCGTCAGAGGATCGACCCCGGCGCGTACCCGGCGGCTGCCGGGTGCTGCTTCGCGATGGCCTCGATCCGGGAGACCACCGTGGCGACCTGGTCGCCGGCCGCGCCCGTGAAGGACAGCTTGTCGGCCATCAGGGCGTCCAGCTGTGCGCGGTCCAACGGCATGCGCTGGTCGGCGGCCAGCTTGTCCAGCAGCTCGTTGCGCTCGGCGCCCTGCTCGCGCATGGCGAGGGCGGACGCCACGGCGTGCTCCTTGATGACCTCGTGCGCGGCCTCGCGGCCCACGCCGGCCCGGACGGCGCCCATGAGTACCTTGGTGGTGGCGAGGAAGGGGAGGTAGCGGTCCAGCTCGCGGGCCACGACGGCCGGGAAGGCGCCGAACTCGTCCATCACGGTCAGGAAGGTCTCCAGCAGACCGTCGAGGGCGAAGAACGCGTCGGGCAGGGCCACGCGGCGGACGACGGAGCAGGAGACGTCGCCCTCGTTCCACTGGTCGCCGGCCAGCTCGCCCGTCATCGAGGCGTAGCCGCGCAGGATGACCATCAGGCCGTTCACACGCTCGCAGGAGCGGGTGTTCATCTTGTGGGGCATCGCCGAGGAACCGACCTGGCCCGGCTTGAAGCCTTCGGTGACCAGCTCGTGGCCCGCCATCAGCCGGATCGTCTTCGCGATCGAGGACGGGGCGGCGGCCAGCTGCACCAGCGCGGTGACGACCTCGTAGTCCAGCGAGCGCGGGTAGACCTGGCCGACCGAGGTGAAGGCCTGGGCGAAGCCGAGGTGGGTCGCGATGCGCTGCTCCAGGTCGGCCAGCTTGGCGGTGTCGCCGCCGAGCAGGTCGAGCATGTCCTGGGAGGTGCCGACCGGGCCCTTGATCCCGCGGAGCGGGTAGCGCTCCAGCAGGTTCTCCAAGCGGTCGTAGGCGACCAGCAGCTCGTCAGCGGCGGTCGCGAAGCGCTTGCCGAGGGTGGTGGCCTGCGCGGCGACGTTGTGGGACCTGCCGGCCATGACCAGCTCGGCGTGCTCGCCGGCCAGCTTGCCCAGGCGGGCCAGGACGGCGACCGTACGGTCCCGCGCCAGCTCCAGGGAGAGCCGGATCTGGAGCTGCTCGACGTTCTCGGTGAGGTCGCGGGAGGTCATTCCCTTGTGCACGTGCTCGTGGCCGGCGAGGGCGTTGAACTCCTCGATGCGGGCCTTCACGTCGTGCCGGGTGACCTTCTCGCGCTCGGCGATCGAGGCCAGGTCGACGGTCTCCAGGACGCGCTCGTAGTCGGCGAGGGCGGCGTCCGGGACCTCGATGCCGAGGTCCTTCTGGGCGCGCAGCACGGCGAGCCACAGCCGCCGCTCCAGCGTCACCTTGTACTCGGGGGACCACAGGACGGCGAGCTCCGCGGAGGCGTAGCGGCCGGCCAGGACATTGGGGATGCGGGGCTTGGCTGTCACGTGGAGTGATTCTACTTGGGCCACGGCTGTGGCTTTACGCAGGTGGGGGCGCCGCCCGTGATTGTGCCTTGCTACGAGAGCGGAGCGCCGCCGTAGGGCCCCAGCTCGGGCCGCTTGGCGGGACGACCGTCGCCCGAGGAGCGGCCCGTCAGGCGGCGGCCGATCCAGGGCAGCAGGTGCTGTCGGGCGAAGCGGAGGTCCGCGCCCCGGCGGACCGGCCAACCGGCGGCCACCGAGGGGGGCAGCGGAGCCCGCCAGTCCTCCTCGGGCGGCAGGCCCAGGGCCTGCCAGACGGCCTCGGCCACCCGGCGGTGACCCTCGCCGGTCAGGTGCAACCGGTCCACGTCCCACAGGCGCTGGTCCCCGAGCACGGGCGCCCCGTACAGGTCGACGAGCAGCGCTCCGTGGCGTGCGGCGAGCTCCTCCAGGATGACGAAGAGCTCCTCCATGCGCGGACGGAAACGTTCCATCACCGGGCCCTGCCGACCCGGGGAGCGCATCAGCACCAGGCGCCCGCAGGACGGCGCCAGCAGGGCCACCGCCTCCTCCAGGTGGCCGCGCACCCTGGCCATGTCCACCTTGGGCCGCAGGGTGTCGTTCAGCCCGCCCACGAGCGCGACCACGTCGGCCTTCATGGCGGCCGCCGCCGGAGCCTGCTCGCCGGCGATCTGGCCGATCAGCTTCCCGCGCACCGCGAGGTTCGCGTAGCGGAAGTCCGGCTCGCGGGCCGCCAGCCGGTGGGCGAGCAGATCGGCCCACCCCCGGTAGGAGCCGTCGGGGAGCAGGTCGGACATGCCTTCGGTGAAGGAGTCGCCGACCGCGACGAAACTGGTGTAAGAGGCATTCATCTCCATGGCGGGAGCGATGCTACCGCGCGGTACCCCGACTCCGCAGCGCCGGGGACCGCGCGGTCCGCACCCCATCAGGTCGAGGCGGGCCGCCCGAACAGCTCGCGCAGCACGTCCTCCATCGTCACCAGCCCCGTCATGGTCCCGTCCGCCCCCAGCACCGCCGCGAGGTGCGTACGGCTGCGCCGCATGGCGGTCAGCACGTCGTCGAGCGGAGTCTCCGCCCGCACCTGGGCGATCGGGCGCAGCGCGGACAACGGGAAGGGCTCGTCCCGCTCCTCCACGTCCAGGGTGTCCTTGACGTGGAGGTAGCCGAGGATGCGGTGCCGGTCGTCGACCACCGGGAAGCGGGAGTACCCCGTCGCTGCCGACAGCCGCTCCAGCCCGGCGGCCGTGATGCCCTCGCGCGCCGGAACGACCTCGTCCTCGGGCAGCACCACATCGGTGACCGGCCTGCGGCCCAGCTCCAGGGCGTCGTGGAGACGCTCGCTCGCCCGGTAGTCGATGAGCCCCGCTTCGCTGGAGTCCTTGACGATGCGGGCCAGCTCGTCGTCCGAGAAGCTGGCCGCGACCTCGTTCTTCACGTCCACCCGCAGCATCCGCAGCAGGGCGTTGGCGAAGGCGTTGATCGCGAAGATCACCGGACGCAGGCCGCGGGTCAGGGCCACCAGCGGCGGTCCCAGCAACAGCGCGGTGCGCACCGGCTCGGCGAGGGCCACGTTCTTCGGCAGCATCTCGCCGAACAGCATGTGCAGGTACGTCGCCAGGGCCAACGCCACCACGAAGGAGATCGCGTGGGTCAGCCCGGACGGCACCCCGAGCAGGTCGAGGACGGGGCTCAGCAGATGGGCGATGGCCGGCTCGGCCACCACGCCCAGCACCAGGGTGCACAGGGTGATGCCCAGCTGCGCCGCCGCCATCAGCGCCGACACGTGTTCCAGGCCCCACAGCACGGCGCGGGCACGACGGTCGCCCTGCTCGGCGAACGGCTCGATCTGGCTGCGCCGGACCGAGATCAGCGCGAACTCCGCGCCGACGAAGAAGGCGTTGACGACCAGCGTCGCCAGGCCGATCAGCAGTTGGATCGCGGTCATCGGCCCTCCTCCGTACCCTCGACGCCCTCGGCGGCCGGTGCGTGCAGCAGCACGCGCGCGGCGCGTCGGCCGCCTGCGTCCATCACGTCCAGCCTCCAGCCCTCCAGCTCCAGGCGGTCGCCCACCTCCGGGATCCGGCCCAGCTCGGTCGCTATCAGGCCGGCCAGGGTCTCGTACGGTCCGTCCGGCACCCGCAGACCGATCTGCCGGAGCTGGTCCGTGCGGGCGCCGCCGTCGGCGGAGTAGAGCGCGCGGCCCGAGTCGTCCGTACCGGCCGGGGCCAGGTCGGAGGTCTCGTGCGGATCGTGCTCGTCGCGCACCTCGCCGACGACCTCCTCGACGATGTCCTCCAGGGTGGCCACGCCGGCCGTGCCGCCGTACTCGTCGATCACCACGGCCATCGTCTGCTTGCCCGCCAGCCGGTCCAGCAGCCGGTCCACGGTCAGCGACTCGGGTACGAGCAGCGGCTCGCGCAGCAGCTGCGAGACCGGGTGGCGGTGGCGCTCCTCGGCGGGCACGGCCAGCACGTCCTTGATGTGGACGGTGCCGACGACCATGTCCAGGCTGCCCCGGTAGACGGGGAAGCGCGACAGGCCGGTCGCCATGGTGGCGTTGGCGACGTCCTCGGCGGTGGTCTGCAGGTCGAGTGCGGTGACCTGGACGCGCGGGGTCATCACGTTCTCCGCGGTCAGATCGGCCAGGTTGAGGGTGCGCACGAACAGCTCCGCGGTGTCCTTCTCCAGCGCGCCCGCCTTGGCGGAGTGACGCGCCAGGGCCGCGAGTTCCTGCGGGCCGCGCGCGGACGCCAGCTCCTCGGCCGGCTCCAGGCCGAACCGGCGGACCATGTGGTTCGCGGTGGTGTTGAGGTGGCTGATCAGCGGCCTGAAGGAGCGGCTGAAGACGCGCTGCATGGTGGCCACGCGCTTGGCGATCGCCAGCGGCGAGGAGATCGCCCAGTTCTTGGGCACCAGCTCGCCGACGACCATCAGCACGACGGTCGAGAGCGCGGTGCCCAGCAACAGCGCGGTGGTGGAGGCCGCTCCGGCGGACAGCCCCATGGCCTCGAAGGGTCCCTGGAGCAGGGCGGCGATCGAGGGCTTGGAGATCATGCCGATGACCAGACCGGTCACGGTGATGCCGAGCTGGGCGCCGGACAACTGGAAGGTGAGGCTGCGGACGGCCGCCAACGCGCTGTCGGCGCCGCGCTCACCGCGCTCGACGGCTCCTTCGAGCTCGCTCCGCTGGACGGTGGTCAGCGAGAACTCGGCCGCCACGAAGACCCCGCAGGCGAGACAGAGCAGCAGCGCCACGAGGAGCAGGAGGACTTCGGTCATCGGTCGGTCACCTCCGTCCCATGATCGGCCAGGAGGAGGGAGGCCGCGCGACGTCGCGCACGGGGCTCGGGGTGTCGGGGACTGGGAGGCTCGCCCATGGGCGGACGCTCACACCTTTCGTCGGAGAAGTGTTCGGGGTGGGACTGTGCCCACCCATGGTAAAGGAAAGGCAAAGTCGATGGATCCTCCTTTTGGTCTACCCGGGCGTGGTGATGGGATCCCGTCATGAACGATCTTCACATCGGGCCCGCCTCGACGGACGACCTGCGCGCCGTGCTGGAGTTCTGGAAGGGCGCCGCCAAGGGCACCAGCATCAGCGACGACCTCGCCGGGGTCGAGCGCCTGCACGCCAGGGACCCGTACGCCCTCCTCCTCGCCCGGTGCGACGGCGAGCTGGTCGGCACGGTCGTCGCCGGGTTCGACGGCTGGCGCTGCCACCTCTACCGGCTCGCCGTGCACCCGGACCACCGCAGGCGGGGGATCGGGTCCGCGCTCCTCGCCGCCGCCGAGGAGCGGTTCGCCGACCTGGGCGGCCGGCGGGCCGACGCGATGGTGCTCGACGGGAACGGGGACGCCCACGGGGCCTGGGCCGCGGCCGGCTACCACGCCGAGGACGCCTGGAGCCGATGGGTCAAGCCGCTGCCGGCGCCTCAGAGGTAGGCCGCGGTGTCGCGCACCGCGCCGAACCGGGGAAAGATCCGTTTCACCGCGAAATCGTGCTCCTCGGCCTCGAAGCCGGACATGGCGTCGGCGACGAACTCCACCTCGTAGCCGAGGTCGCTCGCGGCCCGCGCGGTGGACTCGACGCCCATCGTGGTCACCAGCCCCCCGAACACCAGCGTGTCCGCACCGAGCGCGCGCAACCGCTCGTCGAGACCGGTGCCGTGGAAGGCCCCGACGGTCCGCTTCACGATCAGCACGTCGCCCGGTCGCGCCAGGTCCTCGGCGAATCCGCTGCCCGGCGGCTGCGCGGGCACGTTCGGCCGCTCCACCCGGACGAGCACCACCGGCCGTCCGTCGGCCCGGAACGCGTCGGCCAACCGGCGGCAGCGCGCCAGGACCTCCTCGCCCGAGTGGGGCGCGACGGGCAGGGCGATGATGCGGGGCATCAGGTCGACGAGGATCAGCGCGGAGGTCACGCGGGGATCGTAGCCAGGCGCCGGCCGCTCCGGAACGGTTGCGGGCGTACGGGGCCTTGGCGCCCCGGCCGCACCCACCGGGCGGGCTCAGTCGGGGGAGCGGCGGGCCGTGCCGATGACGCGGTACGAGTCGGGGAGCGCGGGGCCCCGTACGGGGACGCGGAACGCGCGCTGGGCGACGATGCGGAAGCCGGCCGCCTCGATCGAGGCGAGCGGGTCACGGGCGGTGTGGCAGCCCCCGAAGAGGCGGGGCCACACCGTACGGTCCAACGCCCGCTGGACGGCGGCCGTGCCCGGGCCGGGGGCGAGCCCGTGCTCCAGGAAGCGCAGTTCGGCGCCCGGACGGAGCACCCGGTACAGCTCGGCGAGGGCGCGCGGCAGGTCGCGCACGCTGCAGAGCGCCAGGGAGGCCACGGCCACGTCGAAGGCCTCGCTCTTGACGGGGAGGGCCTCGGCCGCACCCGGTACCAGGTCCACCGGGACCTCGGCGCGCAGCGCGGCGGCGGCCGCGAGCCGGCGCGGGCCGCGCTCCGGTTCGACGACGACGACCTCGGAGACCGTACGCGGGTAGTGCGCGAAGTCCGGGCCGTTCCCCGCGCCGATCTCGATGACGCGGCCGGACGCTCCGCGCAGCAGCTCCCGGCGCAGGGCGGCCGTCCCCACCCGGGCGTGGAAGCGGGCGCCGTACGGGTGGTGGAGCGGGACGTACGGGTGGTGGGCCGGATCGGGAGGGCGTGCGGGCATGACGAACCTCCGGGCACGAGTCGGGGGCTGACACGGGGCCTGGCGCGGGCCCTGGCGCGGGCCCTGGCGCGGGGCCCTGAGACGGCGCCCGGTACGGGGGCGCCCCCTCGGGGCTGTTCCCCGCCGACGCACGGCGAAACCGCGACGCGCCCCGACGCCGGCCGGGCCGCGAGGCCCGACCGGCCCGGGATGCCGTGCCGGCCGGGCAGGGGCCGGATCCGAAGGAGACGGCCTACGCCGGCCAGGCCTCCAGGAAGGACCGCGCCGACCAGGTGCCGTCGAGCCCGGGCGCCAGCCAGCCCGGGGCGGCCGAGCGGAAGGCGTCGGGCGTCAGGACGCCCGAGCCCTCGGGGACGGCGCCCAGGAGCGGCAGGCCGGAGACCTTCGGGAGGTCGGCGAGGTTGCAGCGGGACGCCAGGTCGGGGTTGGCCGGCCAACTGCCGATCACCACGCCGAGCGGGCCGAGGGCCCGGGCGCGCAGGGCCTCCGCCGTCAGGGCGGTGGAGTTGAGCGTGCCGAGCCCCGCGGGCGCCACCAGCAGCACCGGCGCCGCCAGCAGCCGCGCCGCGTCCGCCAGGGTGTTGCCCTCCTCGTCGAAGCGGACCAGCAGCCCGCCCGCGCCCTCCACGAGCACCAGGTCGTGCGCGGCGGCCAGTCGCCCGGCCGCCTCCGCGACGGCCGCGGGCGACACCGTCGCCAGCCCGGAGCGCCGCGCGGCGGTGTCCGGGGCCAGGGGTTCGGGGTAGCGGGCCAGTTCCAGGGCGGTCACGGTCGGGCCGGCGAGGCGTACGACCTCGGCGGCGTCCCCGGGTTCGTCGGGGGAGACCCCGGTCTGCGCCGGCTTGAGCACCGCCACCGAACGGCCGGCCGCCACGGCGGCCGCCGCGATGGCCGAGGTGACCACCGTCTTGCCGATTTCCGTGCCCGTACCGGACACGAAGACGACCGGCATCTCAGCCCTCCTCCGCCGCCGCGACGACCGCGCGGCAGATCCGGGCGACGTCCTCGTCACCGGTGACGAACGGCGGCATCGTGTAGATCAGGTCGCGGAACGGCCGCAGCCACACGCCCTCGCGGACCGCGGCCCGGGTCGCCGCCCAGACGTCCACGGGACGGTCCAGTTGGACCACGCCGATCGCGCCGAGCACCCGTACGTCCTTGACCCCGGGCAGCGCGGAAGCCGCCGCGAGGCCCTCGCGCAGGCCCGCCCCGATCCGCTCGACCTCGCCGGCCCAGTCCTGGCCGAGGAGCAGGTCGACGGAGGCCAGGGCCACCGCGGTGGCGAGCGGGTTTCCCATGAAGGTCGGCCCGTGCGCGAGGACCGGGACCTCGCCGCGCGAGATGCCGTCGGCGACCCGCTCGGTGCACAGGGTGGCGGCGAGGGTGAGGTAGCCGCCGGTCAGCGATTTGCCGAGGCACATCACGTCGGGGGTGATCCCGGCGTGGTCGGCGGCGAAGAGGGCGCCGGTGCGGCCGAAGCCCGTCGCGATCTCGTCGAGGACCAGCAGGACCCCGTACTCGTCGCACAGCTCGCGCAGGACCCGAAGGTAGCCGGGGTTGTGGAAGCGCATGCCGCCCGCGCCCTGCACCACCGGCTCCACGATCACCGCGGCCAGTTCGTCGGCGTGCGCCGCGATCAGGGCGCGCAGGTGCTCGCGGTACGCCGGGTCGACGGGGGTGTCGAAGTCCCCGGGCGGGGCGTCGGCGAACACCTGCTGCGGCAGGTGTCCCTGCCACAGCTCGTGCATGCCGCCCTCGGGGTCGCAGACCGCCATCGGCTGCCAGGTGTCGCCGTGGTAGCCGCCGCGCCAGGTCAGCAACCGGGTCTTGCCGGTCCGGCCCAGCGAACGCCAGTACTGGAGGCACATCTTGACGGCGACCTCGACGGAGACCGACCCGGAGTCGGCGAGGAAGACGTGCTCCAGCCCCGGCGGGGTGATCTCCACGAGCCGGGCCGCGAGCCGGACGGCGGGCTCGTGGGTGAGCCCGCCGAACATGACGTGCGACATCCGGCCGAGCTGCGCGGTCGCCGCCTCGTTGAGCACCGGGTGGTTGTAGCCGTGGATCGCCGACCACCAGGAGGACATGCCGTCGACCAGCTCGGCGCGCCCTTGGGCGGGCGCGGCGAGCCGCAGCCGGACCCCCGAGGCGGAGGAGACCACGAGGGCCTCCTGCCGCCCGGGCATCGGGCCGTACGGGTGCCAGACGTGCTGCCGGTCCAGGGCCAGAAGCCGGGAGGTGTCCGACTCCGGGTCGAGGGGGTCGTGCAGGGGGAACGGGTCACGCATTGGGGGCGAGGTCCGTTCCCGCGCCGCGGCGGCGCACCGCCACCAGGTCCGAACGGACTCCGCCGGCCTCGGCCTGGGCCGGTACGGGAGCCTCCTCGCCGTGCCCGGAGCAGCCGCCGCAGGCCGAGCCGCAGCCCGCCTCGGCGGAGGCGGGGCCCGCGGATCCGCACGCGCCGCCGGCCGGGGCCGCGGCGGCGATGTCGGAGCGGTGCGCGGGCAGGGTGGTCGTACCGGCGCCCTCCACCTCGAAACCGGCGTCCGCGATCATGTCGAGGTCGGCCTGCCCGGCCTGGCCCTCACTGGTGAGGTAGTCGCCGAGGAAGATCGAGTTGACCAGCTGCAGGGCCAGCGGCTGCTGCGTGCGCAGGTGCACCTCGCGGCCGCCCGCGAGGCGGACCTCCACGTCGGGGCAGACGAAGCGGACCATCGCGAGGATCCGCAGGCAGCGCTGCGGGGTCAGGTTCCACTCCTTGGCGAGCGGGGTGCCCTCGAAGGGGATCAGGAAGTTGACCGGCACCGAGTCCGGGTCCAGCGCGCGCAGCGAGTAGACGACGTCGACCAGGTCCTCGTCGCTCTCGCCCATGCCGGCGATCAGGCCGGAGCACGCCGACAGGCCCGCCCCGTGCGCCTTCCGCACGGTGTCCACGCGGTCCGCGTACGTGTGCGTCTTGGTGATCGCGCCGTACGTTGCCTCGGACGTGTTCAGGTTGTGGTTGTAGGCATCCGCCCCCGCGTCGCGGAGCCTCTCGGCCTGGCCGTCGGAGAGCAGGCCGAGGCACGCGCACACCTCGACGCCCTCGTTCTGCTCCTTGATGGCGGCGATGGTCTTGCCGACCCGGTCCACGTCGCGGTCCGTCGGACCGCGCCCGCTCGCCACGAGGCAGACGCGCTTGGCGCCGCCGGCCACGCCCGCGGCGGCCGCCTGGGAGGCCTCCTCGGGCTTGAGCCACGTGTACTTCAGGATCTCGGCCTTCGATCCCAGGCGTTGGGAACAGTAGGAGCAATCCTCCGGGCAGAGGCCCGACTTCAGGTTGACCAGGTAGTTCAGCTTGACGCGGCGCCCGAACCACTGGCGGCGCACCTTGCCGGCCGCGGCCACCACGTCGAGCAGTTCGTCGTCGGAGGTCGCCAGTACGGCGAGCGCCTCTTCGCGGGTCGGCAGCTCGCGCCGCAGTCCCTTTTCCACCAGGGTGTTCAGCAGGTCCATGGGCCCGATCCTGGACCACACGGGTACTCCCGGCCAAGGAGAGATCCGACAACATGGCCTGAAGGGAGTGTGTGGATCGCCACACCTGCCCCTCGGGCAACGGCGACTAGGGTCGAGCCGAACTGTCGACTGCCGACAAAACCCGAGGACCGTTGATGAACCGGAACACCGCCGCGCCCGTGGACGCCTTCGCCTGGATCGACGGCGCCGAGCGGGAGCGCGAGCGGGCCGGACTGGTACGGACCCTGCGGCCCAGGCCCCCGGCACCGGACCTCCTCGACCTCGCGAGCAACGACTACCTCGGGCTGTCCCGGCACCCGGAGACCGTCGCGGGCGCGACGGCCGCGGCCGAGCGATGGGGCGCCGGTGCGACCGGATCGCGCCTGGTCACGGGCTCGACCGAACTGCACGCCGAGCTGGAACGGGAGCTCGCCGACTTCGCGGGCTTCGAGGCCGCGCTGGTCCTGTCCACGGGGTACGCGGCGAACCTGGCGGCCGTCACCGCGCTCGGCGACCGTGGCACGCTGATCGTCTCGGACGCCGGGAACCACGCCTCGATCGTCGACGGCTGCCGCCTCTCGCGCGCCGAGGTGGCCGTGACCCCGCACGCGGACGCGGAGACCGCGGCGAAGACCCTGGCCGCGCACGCGGGCCGGGCACTTCTGGTCAGCGACTCGGTGTTCTCCGTCGACGGGGACGCCGCCCCGCTCGCCGCGTACGCCGCCGCCTGCCGGGCGGCGGGGGCGGCCCTGGTGGTGGACGACGCGCACGGGCTCGGGGTGCTGGGCGAGGGCGGCCGGGGCGCCCTGTACGGCGCGGGCCTCGCGGGGGACCCCGGCGTGGTCGCGACGATGACCCTCTCGAAGTCCCTGGGCAGCCAGGGCGGCGCCGTGCTGGGGCCCGCCAAGGTGATCCGGCACCTGGTCAACACGGCCCGGGCCTTCATCTTCGACACCGGCCTCGCCCCGGCCGCCGCGGGCGCGGCCCTGGCGAGCCTGCGGCTGCTGCGCCGGGAGCCGGAACGCGCGGCCCGGGTGCGGGAGGTGGCGGGAGAGCTGTACGGGCGACTCACCGTGTCCGGCCTGACCGCGGTCAGACCGGACGCGGCCGTGGTGTCGGTGCGGGCCCCGTCGGCCTCGGCGGCACTGCGCTGGGCCGCCGACTGCCGCGAGGCAGGACTGTCCGTGGGGTGTTTCCGTCCGCCGTCCGTGCCGGACGGCGTCTCCCGGCTGCGGCTGACCGCTCGCGCCGATCTCACGGGGGACGAGATCGCGCGGGCCGTCGACACGGTCCTGCGGACCGCTCCCGCCGGCGCCACGGACCGGTGGACCGCCTAGGCCGTCTCTAGACCGAGACGACCGGGTCGGGCAGACCCGCCCTCACCGTGGCGAGGAAGCCGGTCCAGGCCGGCCCGGTGAAGAGCACGGCCGGGCCGTCCGCCCGTTTGGAATCGCGGACGGCGAGCAGGCCGCCGGAAAGGGCGGCCGCTTCCACGCAGTTGTTCATTCCGGTGCTGCGGCTGCTGCGCCGCCACCGCGTGCTGCTCGGAAGTCCGCCGGTGGATAAGAGCGTTGCGGACACGGGGAGTGCCTCCTTACGCGTCGTCAGCGAGTGAGCTGATCAGATCCGACGAGTCACGGGGCGGGAGGGCGTGCGCCTGGATGGTGCGGAACGCGGCGCTGTACGCGTCAAGGTCTTCCTTCCGCTCCAGATAGAGGCTACTCGTCAAATGGTCGAGTACCACCACATCCAGATCGGCGATGTTCGGAAATGAGAAAATTACGAACGGTCCTGTGAGGCCGAGATGCCCCCCCACGGTGAACGGCAATACCTGGAGCGTGACTTGGGGGAGTCGGGACACCTCCACGAGGTGCCTCAGCTGCTCCCGCATCACCCCCGGACCGCCGATCTGCCGCCGCAGTACGGCCTCGTCCAGCACCGCGCTGAGCTGGAGCGGCGGATCGGTCCGCAGCACCGATTGACGGGCCAGCCGTACGTCGACCAGCGCGTCCACCTTCGGCTCCGGGAGCCCGCCGAGCGCGGCCCGTGTCACGGCGCGCGCGTACTCCGGGGTCTGGAGCAGGCCCGGGACCACCGAGAGCTCCACCGTGCGCGCCCTGCGCGCCCCCGCTTCCAGGCTGATGAAGTCCCGGTACTCCTGGGGGAGCAAGCCCCGGTAGTCGTGCCACCACTGACGACCGCGCCCTGTGTCCCCGCTCGGGGCGGGACCGGCGGCGGAGGCTCCGAGGGCCTCCAGGAGCGCGCGCTGCTGGGCGCTGACGACGTCCCCGTAGGCGTCGAGCAGCAGTCGGACGTCGGCCGTTTTCGCGCCACTGCGGCCCGTCTCGATGCGGCTGACTTTCGACTGGTGCCAGCCGACGATCCGGGCGACCTCACCACTGGTGAGTCCGGTGCGGTCGCGCAGCGCCCGCAATTCCTCGCCGAGCTTGCGCCGCCGCACCGCGGGACCGTGCTGCATACCCGCTCTCCTTCCACCGGCGCGGCCCGCGCCGGTCCCTCGTCCAAATACGCTCTTCCGTAGCAGAGTTCACCGCATTGAGCGACAGATATATGCATATCTTGGGGGAATGCCGGAAACCGCGGGACGATGGGTGGCACTCTGGCGCTCAGCGTAGATCCGGGGCGGCTCCGTCCCGGTGGGAAAGGGACGTCGCCATGGCAGATCAGCTGGAAGCATCCGTCACTCTGCCGAGCGATCCGCTCTCGGTCGCCGCCGCCCGCCGCCATGTCGCACAGGTCCTGCGCGAATGGGGCCTGGACGAGGACTCCGACACCGCCGACGCCGTCCGTCTGATCGTCTCCGAACTCGCCACCAACTCCGTGCAGCACACCTTCGGGCAGTCGCCCACCTTCACCGTGGACGTCCGCCTCGAACGCGAGGAGTGGTTGCGCGTCGGAGTCACCGACAGCCACCCCCGATGGCCGCGCCGGCTGCCGGCCGCCGTCCAGCAGGACAACGGGCGGGGCATGGTGATCATCCGCTGGCTGGCGGCGGAGGCCGGGGGCCGACTGTCCGTCAGCCCGACCGAGGACGGCGGCAAGACCGTGTGGATCGCCCTGCCCTGGCCGGCCGCGGCCCGCGCGCGCACCACCCGGGGCTGCTGAGGGGGACGAACGCGGCGGGACCACCGGAGGGAACGTATACGCCGCCCCCGGAACCGCCGTCGACCGGAAGCCCGATCGATCGAACCGTGCCGCTCCCCGAAACGTGGGTTAACCCGGCGGAAAACTGCCGCCCCTACGTTGGTCCTCGCGGCCCTCCGTCAATGATCACCCAAGCGGCGGTAAAGCGAAGGTGATCGGCACGGAAAGCCTCTCCCTTCGTTGGGCAAGAGCTGCTTGGCACGGATATACGGAGGTCAACAAACTGTTGACGACCCGTACGGTCGTTCCGGCGCGACGTCGATCATGTCCCGGAAGCTTGGTGATACAGGTGCAATTGACACCACACGAACAAGAGAGACTCCTGATCCACGTCGCAGCCGACGTGGCCGGGAAGCGCAGGGCGCGCGGGGTCCTCCTGAACCACCCCGAGGCCGTCGCCCTCATCACCTCCCACGTCCTCGAAGGAGCCAGGGACGGCCGTACGGTCGCCGAACTCATGGCGTCCGGACGCACCGTGCTCACCCGCGCGGAGGTCATGGAGGGCATCCCCGAGATGATCCACGACGTCCAGGTCGAGGCCACCTTCCCGGACGGCACCAAGCTCGTCACCGTCCACGACCCGATCGTCTGAGGAAGGCCCCACCATGATCCCCGGCGAAATCGCCTTCGGGGACGGTCCGGTGCGCCTCAACGAAGGCCGCCCGGTCACCCGTCTCACCGTGCTCAACGCCGCCGACCGGCCCGTCCAGGTCGGCTCCCACTACCACTTCGCCGAAGCCAACCCCGGCCTCGACTTCGACCGCGCCGCCGCGCGCGGGCAGCGCCTCAACATCGCCGCCGGCACCGCCGTCCGCTTCGAGCCCGGCATCCCGGTCGCCGTGGAACTCGTACCGCTGGCCGGGCTGCGCACCGTACCGGGCCTGCGCGGGGAGACCGGAGGTGCCCTCGATGCCTGAGATCCCGCGGCAGGTGTACGCCGACCTCTTCGGCCCCACCCGGGGCGACCGGATCCGGCTCGCCGACACCGACCTCTTCGTCGAGATCGAGCAGGACCTCAGCGGCGGCCCCGGCAACTCCGGTGACGAGGCCGTCTTCGGCGGTGGCAAGGTCATCCGCGAATCCATGGGACAGGCCCGCACCACGCGCGCCCAGGGGGCTCCCGACACGGTGATCACCGGGGCCGTGATCCTCGACCACTGGGGCATCGTCAAGGCCGACATCGGCATCCGCGACGGCCGCGTCGTCGGCATCGGCAAGGCCGGCAACCCCGACACCATGGACGGGGTCGACCCCGCCCTGGTGATCGGCCCCGAGACCGAGATCATCGCGGGCAACGGGAAGATCGTCACCGCCGGCGCCATCGACGCGCACGTGCACTTCATCTCGCCGACGGTCGTCGACGAGGCCCTCGCCTCCGGCATCACCACCCTCGTCGGCGGTGGCACCGGCCCCGCCGAGGGCTCCAAGGCCACCACCGTGACCCCCGGCCCCTGGCACCTGGCCCGGATGTTCGCCGCGCTGGAGGCCTGCCCCGTCAACATCGGGCTGCTCGGCAAGGGCAACACGATGTCCCGTGACGCCATGCACTCCCAACTGCGCGGCGGCGCCCTCGGATTCAAGATCCACGAGGACTGGGGTTCCACCCCCGCCGTGATCGACGCCTGTCTGAGCGTCGCCGACGAGACCGGCGCGCAGGTCGCCATCCACACCGACACCCTCAACGAGGCCGGCTTCGTGGGCGACACCCTCGCGGCCATCGCCGGGCGGACCATCCACTCGTACCACACCGAGGGCGCAGGCGGCGGTCACGCCCCCGACATCATCACCGTGGTCTCCGAGCCGTACGTGCTCCCCAGCTCCACCAACCCGACCCGGCCGCACACCCTCAACACCGTCGAGGAACACCTCGACATGCTGATGGTCTGCCACCACCTCAACCCGGCCGTGCCCGAGGACCTCGCCTTCGCCGAATCCCGCATCCGGCCCTCCACCATCGCGGCCGAGGACGTCCTCCACGACCTCGGGGCCATCTCCATCATCTCCTCCGACTCCCAGGCGATGGGCCGGGTCGGCGAGGTCGTCATGCGGACCTGGCAGACCGCGCACGTGATGAAGAAGAGGCGCGGCTTCCTGCCCGGCGACGGCCCCGCCGACAACCACAGGGCCCGCCGCTACGTCGCCAAGTACACGATCAACCCCGCCGTCGCCCAAGGCCTCGCGCGGGAGGTCGGCTCGGTCGAGGTGGGCAAGCTCGCCGACCTGGTGCTGTGGAACCCGGCGTTCTTCGGGGTCAAGCCCGAACTCGTCATCAAGGGCGGCCAGATCGCCCTCGCCCAGATGGGTGACGCCAACGCCTCCATCCCCACCCCGCAGCCCGTACTGCCCCGCCCCATGTACGGAGCCATCGGGCGCGCCCCCGCCCTGAACTCCCTCAACTTCACCGCGCAGGCCGCCCTCGACGACGGACTGCCCGAACGCCTCGGCCTCGGCAAGCAGTTCACCGCCATCGAGAACACCCGCAAGCTCGGCAAGTCGGACATGCGCAACAACGACGCCATGCCGAGGGTCGAGGTCGACGCCGACACCTTCACCGTCCGCATCGACGGAGAGGCCGTGGAGCCGGCGCCCGTCACGGAGCTGCCCATGGCGCAGAGATACTTCCTCTTCTGATGACGGGGCCGCGCTCATGAGCCTCGCCGCACTGCTCGTGCTCGCGGACGGCCGCTTCCCCGCCGGAGGGCACGCACACTCCGGCGGGGCGGAGGCCGCCTGCAAGGCGGGCCGGATCCACGACGCCGCCACCCTGGCCGACTTCTGCCGGGGCCGGCTGCACACCGCCGGCCTCACCGCCGCCGCTCTCGCGGCGGCCGCCGCCCTCGGGCTCGACCCGGCCGCGCTGGACGCGGCCGCCGACGCCCGCACCCCCTCGCCCGCGCTGCGCGCCGCCGCCCGCCGCCTGGGCCGTCAACTCCTGCGCGCCGCACGGGCCACCTGGCCCTCCGCCGAGCTGGACGCGATCGCCGCGGCCTTCCCGCGCGGGGCCCACCAGCCCGTGGTCCTGGGCCTGACCGCCCGGGCCGCCGGACTCGGGGCCCTGGACGCCGCGCACGTGGCGGCGTACGAGAGCGTCAGCGGTCCGGCGACGGCGACCGTACGGCTGCTGGGCCTCGACCCCTTCGAGGCCACCGGGGTGCTGGCCCGGTTGGCGCCCGAACTCGACGCGGTCTGCGCCCGGGCCGCCGAGGCCGCCCTGCTGGCCCGCACCGAAGGCCCGGGCGCCCTGCCCGCCGCCTCCTCGCCCCTGCTGGACATCGCGGCGCAGGCCCATGCCGACTGGCCGGTACGCCTCTTCGCCTCCTGAGCACCCCGACCGGCCACCCGACCGGTCCCCCCACACCAAGGAGAACCCCGTGCACCTCGACCACGACCTGGCCTACTCCCACCGGCACACCCACAGTGCCGAACCGCTCCGCGCCGACGGCAGTCGCCGCGCCCTGCGCATCGGCCTCGGCGGCCCCGTCGGCTCCGGGAAGACGGCGACCGTCGCCGCCCTCTGCCGGACGCTGCGCGCCGAACTGTCCATGGCGGTGGTCACCAACGACATCTACACCCGAGAGGACGCCGAGTTCCTGCTCCGCGAGGCCGTGCTGCCTCCCGAGCGGATCAGCGCGGTCGAGACGGGAGCCTGCCCCCACACCGCGATCCGCGACGACATCTCCGCCAACCTGGAGGCCGTCGAGGAACTGGAGGAGGCCTTCCGCGACACCGCGCCCCTCGACCTGATCCTCGTCGAGTCCGGCGGCGACAACCTGACCGCCACCTTCTCCCGGGGCCTGGTCGACGCCCAGATCTTCGTCATCGACGTGGCCGGCGGGGACGACATCCCGCGCAAGGGCGGCCCCGGGGTCACCACCGCCGACCTCCTCGTCGTCAACAAGACCGACCTCGCCCCCTACGTCGGCTCCGACCTGGACCGGATGGCCCGCGACGCCGCCGAGCAGCGCGGTGAACTGCCCGTCGCCTTCCAGTCCCTGCGCGGCGCCGAAGGCGTGGCCCCGGTGGCCGGTTGGGTGCGCGAGCGCATCGCCGCCTGGACGGTCGTACGGTGACCATCGCGCCCGCCCTCCCCGCCGCCGCGCCCGCTCTCCCCGCCGGGCCCGCCCTCCCCGCCGCAGGGCTCCGCGCCACGGCCCGGATCGGGGCCGTCCGCGACGGGCGCGGCGGCACCGCCCTGCCCCTGCTGGCCGGGGAGGGGCCGCTCGCCCTGCGCCGCACCCGGGGCGAGGAGGGCGAGGCCTCGGTGATGCTGGTCGGCGCGATGAGCGCCCCCCTCGGCGGGGACCACCTCACGGTCGAGGCGGAGGCGGGCCCCGGCGCACGCCTGTGCCTGCGTTCGGCGGCGGCCACCCTGGCCCTGCCCGGCCGGGGAGGCGAGGCGGCCCGGTACGACGTACGCCTCGCACTCGCCGCCGACTCGGCGGTCCGCTGGCTCCCCGAACCGCTGGTCTCCGTGCGCGGCAGCGACCTCCGCGTGCGGACCACCGTCGAACTGGCTGCCACCGCACGCCTCCTGCTGCGCGAGGAGCAGGTCCTCGGCCGCACGGGCGAGAGCCCCGGGCGCCTCCTGAGCCGCCTCACCGTCAACCGGGACGGCCGCCCCCTCCTCGACCAGGAAGTCGCCTGCGGTCCGGGCGCCCCGGGAGGCTGGGACGGCCCGGCGGGGATCGCCGGCCACCGGGCGCTCGGCCAACTGCTCGTCGTGGACCCGCGCTTCGACCGGGACCCGCCCCCGGCCGCGCTCCTGGGCGAGTTCGCGGCCCTCACCCCGCTCGCCGGGCCCGCCGTCCTGGTGACGGCCCTCGCCCCCGACGCCCTGCGGCTGCGCGAAATCCTGGACGGGGCGATGCGGACGTACGGCTGGTGACGCGCGGGCACACCCGGGGCGAATGGGACACCGCTCAGCGGTACACGCCTTTCCGGTTATCGGGTTGGCAAAGAACTCGACCTTGACCTGTTGCCGGGTACAGGTCAGGCGAAAGGATCCCCCTGCACGCCGACGACCGAACCCGACCGAACACGGCCGCCCACGGCGGCACCTGACGCAGGGGGAACAACCACGTGATACGCACCGCGGCGCTGGGGAGCGCCGCCACCCTCATCACCGGCGCGCTCGCTGCCGGCCTGATGCTCGCACCTTCCGCCACGGCGGCCTCGGCCGGCCGTGACAACGGCTCCGCCGAGGCGGTAGGGGCCCAGATCGCCGCCGCCCGCGCCGCGCACGCCGGCGTCGACTGGAAGGACTGCCCCGCCGACTGGGGCTTCGAGAAGCCGATCCAGTGCGGCTGGGTGAAGGTTCCGCTCGACTACACCAAGCCCTTCGGCAAGACCATCGAGCTCGCGGTCGACCGCATCGGCAGCACCGGCACCCCGCAGGAGCGCCAAGGCGCCCTGGTCTACAACCCGGGCGGCCCCGGTGGCTCCGGCATGCGCTTCCCGCGCCGGGTCACGACCAAGAGCCCGCTGTGGGTCAACACCTCCAAGGCGTACGACTTCGTGGGCTTCGACCCCCGCGGCGTCGGCCACTCCGCGCCGATCTCCTGCATCGACCCGCAGGAGTTCGTCAAGGCCCCCAAGGCCGACCCGGTCCCGTCCGGCGAGGCCGACAAGCGCGCCCAGCGCAAGCTCGCCGCCGAATACGCGGACGGCTGCAAGGAGCGCAGCGGCGAGATGCTGCCGCAGATGACCACGCCCAACACCGCGCGCGACCTGGACGTCATCCGGGCCGCCCTCGGCGAGAAGAAGCTGAACTACCTCGGCGTCTCCTACGGCACCTACCTGGGCGGGGTCTACGCGACCCTCTTCCCGACCCACGTGCGCCGCATGATCGTCGACAGCGTGGTCGACCCGGACCGCGACAACATCTGGTACGAGGCCAACCTCGGCCAGGACGTCGCCTTCCAGGGCCGCTGGAACGACTGGCAGGACTGGGTCGCCAAGAACGACTCCGTCTTCCACCTCGGCGACAGCCGCGCCAAGGTCGAGGCCAAGTACCAGGAGTTGCGCGCCAAGGCCAAGGCCAACCCCATCGGCGGGGTCGTCGGCCCGGCCGAGCTGATCGGCTTCTTCCAGGGCGCCCCGTACTACGACTCCTCCTGGGTGCCCGTCGCCCAGACCTTCGCCGCCTGGGCGGCCGGTGACGAGCAGGCCCTGGTCGACGCGATCGCCCCGGACATGAGCGACACCGCGGGCAACGCCGCCTCGGAGAACGGCAACGCCGTCTACACCGCGGTGGAGTGCGCCGACGCCAAGTGGCCGACCAGCTGGGCCAAGTGGGACCGCGACAACACCAAGCTGCACCAGAAGTACCCGTTCCTGACCTGGTCCAACGCGTGGATGAACCTGCCCTGCGCGACCTGGAAGTCCAAGCAGAGCGACCCGATCGAGGTCGGCGCCAAGCACGGCCTGCCGCCGGTCCTGATCGTCCAGTCCGAGCGGGACGCCGCCACCCCGTACGTGGGTGCGGTCTCGCTGCACAAGCGACTGGCCGGCTCGCGCCTCATCACCGAGCAGAACGCGGGCTCGCACGGTGTCACCAGCCTGGTGAACCCCTGCGTCAACACCCGCGTGGACGCCTACCTGCTCACCGGCAAGGTGGACGCCAAGGACGTCAAGTGCGCCCCGCACGCCACCCCGGTGGCGCCGGCCGCTGCCGCCGCGAAGTCGCTCGCCCAGGCCCCGGGCACCGACCTCCCGGCCCGTGAGGAGCTCCCGGCCGTCCGCTAGCGGACCCGGGACGTGACGGGCGCGGGGTGACCCGCGCGCGGTGACGAGGAAGAAGGCTCAGCGCCCCGGGCGCCGGGCCTTCTTCCGCTTCTTGTCCTCCTCCTCGGCCTTCACCTCTCCCGCGTAGCGGTCGACGTACTCCTGTCCGGAGAGCCCGAGGATCTCGTACATGATCTCGTCGGTGACGGCGCGCAGCACGGCCCGCTCGCCCTCCATCCCCTCGTACCGGGAGAACTCCATCGGGGCGCCGAAGCGGATGGTGACCCGGCGGATCTTGGGGAGCTTCTGCCCGGGCGGCTGGATCTCGAAGGTGCCGACCATCGCGCAGGGCACGACCGGCGCCCCGGCGCCGAGCGCCATCGCGGCCACGCCGACCTTGCCCTTGTAGAGCCGTCCGTCGTGCGAGCGGGTGCCCTCGGGGTAGATCCCGAGCAGCTCGCCCTTGGCCAGGACCCCGAGTCCCTCGCGCAGCGCGGCCTTGCCGGCGTCCTTGCCGGAGCGGTCCACGGGGATCTGGCCCGCGCTGCGGAAGAAGGCCGCGGTGAGCCGCCCCTTGAGACCCGGACCGGTGAAGTACTCGGCCTTCGCGAGGAAGGTGATCCTGCGCCCCAGGATCGCGGGCATGAGGAAGTGGTCCGAGAAGGACAGGTGGTTGCCGGCGACGATCGCCGCCCCGTCCGGCGGGATGTTCTCCAGGCCCTCGATCCGGGGTCGGAACAGCATCCGCAACAGCGGACCGAGCAGTACGTGCTTGAGCAAGTGGTAGAACACCGGGCCGCTCCCGTCGATGCCGCGTTGTCACGTCCATCCTACGGACGGTCAGGCGCGCGGGAGGAGGGCCCGGCACACGCGGAAAGCGGGGCCGGACCGGTCGGGGCGCCGCGGCGGGGCGCCCGGGAGGGTGGCGGGGCGCGTCAGACGCTGCCCGAGGCGGCCATCCCCAAGGTCAGCAGCCCCAGCACCACCCAGCCGAACCACAGCCAGCCGTTGCTGCCGAGTGCCACGGAGTACGTGGAAACGGCCACCAGAGCGGCGAAGGTCGTGACGGCCATCGCCTTAACGGATCCGGTCATGCCCCATGGTGGCGCGCGAGGCGGGCCCCGCGCTACTGGCCGCGCCCTTGGAGGGAGGCGAGATACGCGTTGTACGCCGCCAGCTCCTGGTCGCCGTTGCGGTCCTCGGCCCGGTCCGAGCGCTTCGCCGCCCGCTGTTCGGAGTGGTACCACTGGTAGACCAGCGCGATCAGCACCAGCACCGAGGGGATCTCGCTGAAGGCCCAGGCGATGCCGCCGCCCCACTGCTGGTCGAGCAGCGGATCGATGCCGAGGGAGGCCGGCGGGTTCTGGTACGTCTTGATCATCGGCTGGGTCGCCATCATCAGCGCGATGCCGAAGAAGGCGTGGAAGGGCATGCCGGCGAACAGCTCCAGCATCCGCATCACGTACCCCGGCCGGTGCGGGCCCGGGTCGACGCCCATGATCGGCCAGAAGAAGATCACGCCGACGGCGAGGAAGTGGAGCATCATCGCGATGTGCCCGGTCCGGCTCTCCATCAGGAAGTCGAAGATCGGGGTGAAGTACAGCCCGTAGAGGCTGGCGATGAACATCGGGATGGTGAAGGCCGGGTGCGTGATGATCCGCATGTACCGGCTGTGCAGCAGCATCAGGAGCAGCTCGCGCGGTCCCTTGGTGCCGCGGGCCGCCGGTGGCAGCGCGCGCAGGGCCAGCGTCATCGGCGCCCCGAGCAGCAACAGGATCGGGGTGATCATGCTGATCACCATGTGCTGGACCATGTGCACGCTGAACATGACCATGCCGTAGTCGTTCAGCTTGGTGCACATCACCAGGATCACCGTCAGCACGCCGAGGGTGAAGGCGACGGTGCGGCCGGGGGACCAGGAGTCCCCGCGTCGTCGCAGCCGCAGCACGCCCCAGCCGTACAGGGCGAGCGCCAGCAGCGAACCGAAGAGGAAGACCCCGTCGAAGGAGAACTCCAACCCGCGCCCGAGGGTGAACGGCGGCAGGTCCATGTCCATGTTCATGTCCATGCCGTGACCGCTGTGATCCATCTGTTCACTCCCTTGACTGTGGCGCCCCACCACAGTAGTGCCGCCCCCGGGCGCTCTCGCGTCCGGGGGCGGCCCCCAGAAGGGGGGAAACATCACAGAAGGGATCAGAGGACGGTCTGCGCCTCGGCGTAGCGCTCGGCGGGCACCGTCTTGAGCGTGGAGGTGGCCTCTTCCAGCGGGACCATCACGATGTCCGTCCCGCGCAGGGCGGTCAGCATGCCGAACTCGCCCCGGTGCGCCGCCTCGACCGCGTGCCAGCCGAACCGGGTGGCGAGCACCCGGTCGTACGCGGTGGGTGTGCCGCCGCGCTGGACGTGGCCCAGGATCACCGGGCGCGACTCCTTGCCGAGCCGCGCCTCCAGCTCGACGGCGAGCCGGTTGCCGATGCCGGCGAACCGCTCGTGGCCGTACATGTCCGTGCCGCCCTGCTCGAAGGCCATCGAGCCCTCGGCCGGCTTGGCGCCCTCGGCGACCACGACGATCGCGAACCGCTTGCCCGCGGCGAAGCGCTCGCCGACGATCGCGGTCAGCTCGTCGATGTCGAACGGCCGCTCCGGCACCACGATCGCGTGCGCGCCCGCCGCCATGCCCGAGTGCAGGGCGATCCAACCGGTGTGGCGGCCCATGACCTCCACGACCATCACGCGCTGGTGGGACTCGGCGGTGGTCTTCAGCCGGTCCAGGGCCTCGGTGGCCACGCCCACGGCCGTGTCGAAGCCGAAGGTCACGTCGGTGGAGGCGATGTCGTTGTCGATGGTCTTCGGCACGCCCACGATCGGCAGCCCGCCCTGCGACAGCAGGTTGGCGGCCTTCAGGGTCCCCTCGCCACCGATCGGGATGATCGCGTCCAGACCGAGGTCGGCGACGTGCCCGCGGGCCCGCTCCACGCCGTCGCGCAGGTGCGCGGGCTGGACGCGGGAGGATCCGAGAATGGTGCCGCCGAGGGCCAGGATGCCGCTGACGGCGTCCAGGTCGAGCTTGCGGTAGTCGCACTCCAGGAGGCCGCGCCAGCCGTCGTGGAAACCGATCACCTCGTCGCCGTGGTCGACCACCGCACGGTGCACGACCGAACGGATGACGGCATTGAGGCCGGGGCAGTCGCCTCCGGAAGTGAGCACACCAATGCGCATGGCAGGAAGAACCTTTGCAACGTGGGCCGACGACCGGACCACGTCGTCCGGTTGGAACTGACCGTCAGCCTACAAGCGGATCCCCACTGGACTGAACCATCCTCCACATGCTGGTCTGATCAATCGTATGAACGGACGTCGGCCCGGACCCCGTGGTGGGGGGTCCGGGCCGACGTCGTGCGGTCGGGTGCGGCGCGGGCGCCGGTGTCCGCTAGGCGGGCTGCGTGGCCGCCGCGATGCGCTCGTTGCGCAGCGCCTCGTACCAGCGGTCGTCTATGGCCGGCAGCGCGTTCACGTCGAGAGCCAGCTTCAGCAGCAGGTCCGCGATCAACGGGTTGCGGGCCATCACGGGGCCGTGCATGTACGTACCGAAGACGGTGTCCTGGTACGCGCCCTCGGTGCCGTCGCCCGTGCCGTTGCCGCGGCCCAGACGGGTGCGGGCGAAGGGCTTGGCGCGCGGCCCCAGGTGCGTGACGCCCTGGTGGTTCTCGAAGCCCGTCAGCGGGGGCAGGTTCAGGCGGGGGTCGATGTCGCCGAGGACGTCGCCGACGCACCGCTCGCCCTCACCGCGCAGGGTGACGACGTCCAGCAGGCCCAGCCCCTCCTGGCGCTGGCCCATGTCGTTGACGAACTCGTTGCCGAGGATCTGGTACCCGGCGCACACCGAGAAGACGATCGCCCCGTTCGACACCGCGCGCTGCAGGCCGCCGTCGCGCACCAGCCGCTCGGCGGCCAGCCGCTGCGGACGGTCCTCGCCGCCGCCGATCAGGTAGATGTCGCCCGAGGTCGGGATGGGCTGGTCGCTGCGCACGTCCACGCGCTGCACGTCCAGGCCGCGCTGGCGCGCCCGGCGTTCCACCACGAGGGCGTTTCCCTGGTCTCCGTAGGTGCTCAGCAGGTCGGGGTAGACCCACACCAGACGCAGGCTGTTGTCGCTCATGCTCTTGTGTCCTCTGGGTACTAGTTGCCGACGCGGCGGCGCACGTCCTGGAAGGCGGTGTAGTTGGCGATCAGCTCGATCTGCCCGGGCGGCGCCAGCTGCACGGCCTCGTCGAGGGTCTCGCAGACCCGGAAGTCCAGTCCGGCCACTTCCAGGCGGACCGCCAGGTCCAGCTTGCGGTCGCCGATCACGAAGATCGGGTGACCGGCCAGACGCGGGTAGTCCACGTCCCACAGCCAGGAGGTGTCCGTGCCGTCCGCGCCGCGCGCGTTCACCGAAAGGATCACCGGCGAGGGGGGCGGGTCGATCAGGGAAAACGTTTCGAGCCAGCCCGCCGGGTTCTTCGCGAGCAGCAGCCGGACCTCGCGGCCCATGAAGTTGATCACGTCGTAGCGGCCCGCGACGGCCTGCACCTGGTACATGCGCTCCAGCGCCACCTGAGGCGGGACGCCGAACACGGCGGCCACGGCGGCCGAGGCGGCGGCGTTGGACTTGTTCGCGCGGCCGGGCAGCTGGAGGTGGATCGGCCAGGCGCTGCCGTGCGGGTCGAGCACGTGGTCGCCGGAGAGCACCCAACTCGGGGTGGGGCGGCGGAAACCGCACTCGCCGCAGAACCAGTCGTCGCCCGGACGCTGCATGACGCCACCGCAGGAGGGGCACGACCAGGCGTCGTCCTTCCACTCCTGGCCGGCGGCCACCCACACCACGTTCTGCGAGGAGGAGGCCGACCAGACGATCAGCGGGTCGTCGCAGTTGGCGACGATGACGGCCTTGGAGCCCTGGAGCCCCTCGCGCCACTTCTCCGCGAGCATGCGGGTCTCGGCGGCGCGGTCCAGCTGGTCGCGCGAGAGGTTCAGCAGGGCGATCACCTTGGGGGTGACGTCCCGGGCCACTCCGGCCAGGTACTTCTCGTCGACCTCGATGACGCCGTACTTCGCGTCCGAGCCGCCGGCGAGGGCCGAGGTGATGCCGGCCGGCATGTTCGCGCCCAGCGCGTTCGAGACGACCGGACCGCTGGCCCCGAGGGCCTCAGCGATCAGTCGGGTCGTCGTGGTCTTGCCGTTCGTCGCGGAGACGAGGACGACATCGAGATGCTGCGCCAGCGCGCCGAGGAGATCGGGGTCGAGTCTGAGTGCGACCTTGCCACCGATCACCGATCCGCTTCCGCGTCCCGCGGCCCGCGACACCGCCGCCGCGGCCTTGCCCGCCGTCACGGCCAGCTTGGCCCGCGGCGAAAGCGGCTCCGTGTTGCCTGCCATCGTCCCTTGTCCTCCTTGCGTCGGTCGGCCCCAGCCTATCCAGTACCGGCCGCGGCCTTGACCGCGGCGCCCCCGGGCGCCGCGGATCTCCTCATATATTCGCCCGTCGTACGCTTACCGCCATGCGACAGCGCCCCATCCCCGGTACCACCGGACTCGTCCGCACCATGAGCCTCCTGGGTGATCCGGTGCTCCACTCCGTTTGTGCGGAGGTCACGGCCTTCGGACCCGAACTCGACCGGCTCGTCGAGGACATGTTCGCGACCATGTACGCCGCCCAGGGCGTCGGCCTGGCGGCGAACCAGATCGGGGTCGGGCAGCGGGTCTTCGTCTACGACTGCCCCGACGACGAGGACG
The DNA here is from genome assembly GCF_044741845.1 of Streptomyces sp. NPDC088097. NCBI lineage: Bacteria > Bacillati > Actinomycetota > Actinomycetes > Kitasatosporales > Streptomycetaceae > Streptomyces > Streptomyces sp. NPDC088097. Next base: position 832,688 of record NZ_JBIUTJ010000003.1, on the reverse strand, counting down.
TCCGTCATGTGGGACACGTCGTCAACCCCCGCCTGGTGGCGGCGGACGGCGACGAGTTCCGCGGTCCCGAGGGCTGCCTGTCCCTGCCGGGGTTGGAGGCGGGCACCGTGCGCTTCGACCGGGCGGTCGTGGAGGGGGTGACCTCGGACGGGTCCCCGGTGCGGATCGAGGGGACCGGCTTCTTCGCCCGGTGCCTCCAGCACGAGTGCGACCACCTCGACGGCACCGTCTACGCGGACCGGGTCACCGGCCTGCGGGCCCGCAGGCTGCGCCGGGCCGTCCGCAAGGCTCCGTGGAGCAAGCCCGGCGACGGGGCGGCTCCGCGCGGCTGAACGGCCCCGGCCGGGGCCCGGGTCAGAAGCCCGGGCCGTCCGCGCGGTTGCCCGCGGTGGCCAGTCGGCCCCAGAGCAGGTCGGTGAGACCGGCCACCAGCTCGGCGCGGTCGCAGGGCCGCTCGCCGAGCCACCAGTCCCCGGCGGCGTGCATCATGCCGACGATGCCGTGGCCCCAGATCCGGGCCAGGCGGTCGCCGTCGGGCCCGAGGTCCACGCGTTCGCCGACCACCTGGGCCAGTTCCTCGCCGAGCCGGCGCAGCAACGGGGCGGAGTGCAGGCCGACGTCGAAGCCGCGCTCGGGGCTCTGCGAGTCCTCGGCCGGGTGCATCAGGAACCGGTACACCTGGGGGCGGGCCTCGATGGCGGAGAGGTAGGTGTCGAGGGTGGCCTCCACCCGCTGCCGGCGCTGGGCCGGGGCGTCCAGCGCGGCCCGCAGGGAGTCGAGCAGGGCGTCGGTGTGTCGTACGGCGAGGGCCTGGTAGAGCCCGGCCTTGTCGCCGAAGTGCCGGTAGAGGATGGGCTTGGTGATGCCGGCCTCGGCCGCGATGGCGTTCATGGAGGCCTTGGGGCCGTCCCGGAGCACGACGCGGTCCGCCGCCTCCAGCAGCTCCCGCCGGCGGCGTTCGGCCGCTCCCGGTTCGCCGGCCTGCTGAGTGGTCTGCATGACGTGTTTCTCTCCCCGCCCTTGCGATGTGCGTGACGCCCACGCAACGTAACACCCCGGACACCCCCGCGTTCGAACCAGCGGAGCTTGACAGTGCTTACCGGCCGGTAACAGACTGTGTCCACGATGAGGGTTACCGGCAGTAACCTCCGGCAGCGACTCTGCCTGGGGCACGTGGAGAGGGTGGAGGGGACATGGCGGAGTTCACCATGGAGCTGAACGACGACCAGAAGCAGGTCCGGGACTGGATCCACGGCTTCGCCGCCGACGTGATCAGGCCCGCCGCCGCGGAATGGGACGAGCGCGAGGAGACTCCCTGGCCCGTCATCCAGGAGGCCGCCAAGGTCGGCATCTACTCCCTGGACTTCTACGCCCAGCAGTTCTTCGACCCCACCGGCCTCGGCATCCCGATGGCGATGGAGGAGCTGTTCTGGGGGGACGCGGGCATCGCCCTGTCCATCGTCGGCACCGGTCTGGCCGCCATCGGCGTCGTCGCCAACGGCACCGAGGAGCAGATCGGCACCTGGATCCCGCAGATGTACGGCACCCCGGACGACGTGAAGGTCGCCGCCTTCTGCTCCTCCGAGCCGGACGCGGGTTCCGACGTCGGCGCGATGCGCACGCGGGCCGTGTACGACCAGGCCAAGGACGAGTGGGTGCTCAACGGCACCAAGACCTGGGCGACCAACGGCGGCATCGCCAACGTCCACATCGTCGTCGCCGTGGTCGACGCCGAACTGGGCACCAAGGGCCACGCCTCCTTCATCGTGCCGCCGAACACCCCCGGCCTGTCCCAGGGGCAGAAGTTCAAGAAGCACGGCATCCGCGCCTCGCACACCGCCGAGGTGGTCCTGGAGGACTGCCGGATCCCCGGCTCCTGCCTGCTGGGCGGCAAGGAGAAGCTCGACGAGCGCCTCGCCCGGGCCCGCGAGCGGGCGGCGGCCGGTGGTGGCGAGCGCGTGAAGAACGCCGCGATGGCCACCTTCGAGGCCTCGCGACCGGCGGTCGGGGCGATGGCCGTGGGCACGGCGCGCGCCGCCTACGAGGTCGCCCTCGACTACGCGAAGACCCGTACCCAGTTCGGGCGCCCCATCATCGACAACCAGGGCGTGGCCTTCCAGCTCGCGGACATGCGGACGTCGATCGACGCGGCCCGGCTGCTGGTGTGGCGGGCGTCCTGGATGGCCGTCGCGGGAAAGCCCTTCACCTCGGCGGAGGGCTCGATGTCGAAGCTCTTCGCCAGCGAAACGGCGAAGAAGGTCACGGCGCAGGCCGTCCAGATCCTCGGTGGCAACGGCTTCACCCGCGAGTACCCGGTGGAGCGGATGCACCGTGACAGCGCGATCTACACCATCTTCGAGGGCACGAGCGAGATTCAGCGCCTGGTGATCGCGCGCACCCTTTCGGGCATGCCGATCCGCTAGTTCGACGGGGCCCGGGGCCGTGCCCGGGCCCTCAGGGGCGCAGGAGGCGGGTGAGGGCGCGGCCGAACAGGACGCGGCCCGCCACCACCGTCAGGGGGTCCAGGAAGCGGGGGAGGGCGCGCAGGCGCAGCTCCTCGCGCCAGTGGACCTCCGTGCCGCCGGTGGGGGCGGGGAGCAGCTCGATCTCGGCCCATCCCGTCACGACGTGGCCGCGCTTCTCCAGCCGGACCAGCCTCGGGGGCTCCCAGCGCACGACTTCCATCGGGTCGTCGAACGTGATCCGGCCCACTCCCGTCCGGGCGGTGAACCGCGTTCCGGCACGCGTCGGCGGCGGCGTCTCGACGACCGTCCGGGTCAGCGGAACCTGGGCGCCGTGGCGTTCCCAGTCCGTCAGCCGCCGCCAGGCCTCCGCCGGCGTGAGGGTCGTGTCGCGAATGATCCGGATAGCGGGCATGAGCGCATGGTAAGCGGGCATACACACCCTGAACTGGACCTCGAATATGGGTTCCGTCCGGGGGTGGAGATCAGCAATACTCACCGCCACCGTGGATCGCGGATTCGACCGGGTGACCACCGGCCCTCCCGCCCCACTCTGCGAGGAGGTGCGCCATGTGCTCCCACCAACCCCCCTGCCCGTCCGCCGACAGCGCCGATCACGACGCCGCCCGCACCGTGGTGTCCCGCCCCGAACAGGGGTGGAGCCGCCTCTGCAACGGCGTGGTCGTGTTCGACGACACCGGTGAACTGCTCCCCGAAGGCCGGACGGTGGAACCCCGTCGACCGGCCCTGGTCTGAGCGAGGAGGCAGCATGCGCCAGCAGCTGATCCGCAAGCCCGTCCCCAAGCCCGCCCCCCGAGACCTGGACCTGCGCACACCGTCGGGCAGACCCCTCCCGTACTGACGGGAGCCCCGGAGTCACAGGAGTCACACCGGCGTCCGCCGGCTGAGCCTCAGCCGGTGGGCGCTGCCGCGCCGCCCCGGAAGGCGCTCTCGAACGCCGCGTCGCCGATCGCGGCCCGGGCCTGGCGTTCGCCCTGGTCGCGCAGGGCCGTCAGCGAGGGCGAACCGCCCATCTGGGGCCGCCCCACCGTGCGCCACCAGGCGTGCCCGGTGCCGAGCAGCCGCGCCGCCAGTTCCCCGTCGCCCAAGGCCGCCACCGCCGCCGCGAGCACGTCCAGGCCGAGCGCGATGCCCAGGCGGTCGCCGAGCAGCCGTTTGCCCGAGAGCATGGCCCGTACGTGCCGCGCCGCCTCCCCGTGCTGCCCGAGTCCGAGCGCGGCGACGGCCAGGATGTAGTCCGCGTACGCCCGCAGCCAGCGCTCGCCCAGCTCCGCGCACGCCTCCCGCAGCCCCCGCGCCTCCTCGGCGGCCTCCTCGAAGCGTCCCAGGGCGCACAGCGCGTACCCGGTGGCCAGGCGGCACAGCAGCCAGCCCACCCCGCTGGTCCGGCCCCCGTGGCCGCCCCGCGCCCGGGGCCCCGCCAGCGCGAGTGCCTCCCGGGGGTCGCCCGGCATCAGGACCGACACCGCCCGCAGGTAGGCGGCGCGCAGCTCGCGCTCCGGGTCGGCGAGGCGTGCGGCGGCCCGGGTGCACTCGGCGCCCGTGGCCTGGGCGGACTCCATGTCCCCGTGGAGCAGCATGGTCAGCCCCAGGGCCCACAGCGCCTGGGTGTGGGCGGGTCCGGTGGGCGGGGCCGCGTCGAGGGCCCGTTGCAGGAAGCGCCGGCCCTCGTGGACGTGGCCGCAGGAGAACCAGAAGAACCACAGGGCCCCGGCCATCTCCAGGGCCACCACCGGGTCGGTGCCGATCAGGTGTTCCAAGGCGGTGCGCACCTGGGCGTGCTCGGCGGTGATCCGGCGGTACCAGTCGACCTGGCCGGGCCCCATCCACCCCTCGTCGGCGGCGGCCGAGAGCGCGGCGTACCAGTGCGCGTGGCGGTCGGCGACGGAGCGCACCTCGCCCAGCTCGGCGAGCCAGTCGTGGCCGAACTCGCGGATGGTGTCCAGCATCTGGTAGCGGGCCCCGGCCCCCCGCTCCTCGGAGCGGCGGACGACGGATTTCGAGACCAGGCCCTCCAGGACCCGTTCGACCCGGCCGGCGGTCAGCGGCCCGCCCGCGCACACCGCCCGGGCGGCGGCCACGTCGAAGTCCCCGCTGAACACCGAGAGTCGGGCCCACAGCAGCCGTTCCACGGGCTCGCACAGCTCGTGACTCCACCCGATCGTCGTACGCATCGTCTGGTGGCGGGGCAGCAGCGTGGCGCGGGTGTCGGAGAGCACCTCGAAGCGCGTGCCCAGTCGGTGGGCCATCTGCTCAAGGCTCCACAACCGCATTCGCGCGCCCGCGAGTTCCAGGGCGAGCGGGATGCCGTCCAGGCGGCGGCAGACCTCGGCGGCGACCCCGGCGCGGACCGGGTCGGCGAAGACCGCCGCCGACTGGGGGGCGACGGCCACGGCGCGGGCGCGGAAGAGGGCCAGGGCGTCGCTGTCGGGGCCCTCGAAGGGCAGCGGGCGGACGTCGAGCACGGTCTCGCCGGATGAGCCGAGCCGTTCGCGGGAGGTGGTCAGCACCGTCAGCCCCGGTGCGGACTGCAGGAGTTCGCCCACGAGGTGGCGGACGTCGGCGACGAGGTGCTCGCAGGTGTCGAGGACGAGCAGGAGGTCCTTGTCGGCCATCCACGCGCACAGTTCCTCGTCGGGGGAGTGCACCGAATGGTCGGCGAGACCCAGGGCGTGGGCCACGGTGGTGGTGAGCAGGCGGGGGTCGCGCAGTGGCGAGAGCTCCACCCACCACGCTCCGTCCGCGCGGGCGCGTCCGTGCGCGGCGGCGGCCCGCAGCGCGAGCCGGGACTTGCCGACGCCGCCCACCCCGCTCAGCGTGATCAGCCGTCGCTCGCGCAAAAGGCTTTCGAGGGAGCCGAGTTCACCCCTCCGGCCGACGAAGCTCGCCGTCTCCGGCGGCAGGTTTCCCACCACGGCGACCGAGTCTGGCGCAGGGTCCCCGGGTACGGAGCCTGCCTGATTGTCGTTGACCGAGTACTCACCGAACACGGATGTATTGTGCGCGATCTTCTTTCGCGGCAGTGTCGTAAGGGCCGGATCGGTGCCGGAACGCCTCCGGTCGTCTCAGTCGGTGAGGACGATCCGCCGCTCCTGGCAGAACGCCCCCCAGTTGCCGTCGGGCAGTCGGGCGCGGAGTTTCAAGGTCCAGGAGGTGCCCGCGGGTTCGGTCGTGGTGAGCCGGTAGGAGGCGCGGTCGCGGGGTACGGCCCCCTTGCCGAACTGGATGAGGGTGACGGGCCGGTCGTTGACGTACAGCTCGTAGTCGGTCGTGGCCCGGCCGGTGTCCGGAGGGGTCCAGGTGAGGTCGACCGCCCCGGCGGAGGTGTTCGCGGTGAAGGCGCCGGGAGCGGTGTCGGGGCCCCGGGCCGGGTCGGGCGGGGTGGTCACGGAGACCGCCGGGCCGTCGGGGGAGGAGTTGTCGGCGCCGTCCCGGGCCCGGACGGTGAAGGTGTAGGCCGTGCCGGGCTGGAGCCCGGTGAGGTCGGTGCCCCGCTCGCCGGCGCCGGCGGTGTGGATCCGGACGCCCGCCTGGTAGACGTCGTACGCGGTGACCCCGGTGTCGTCGCCCGCCGCGGCCCAGTCGAGCCGGACCGCCCTGGGGCCCTGCGCGCGGCCGGTGGTGGTGGGTGGGGCGGTGGGCGGCCGGGTGTCCTCGACCCGGGCGACGGGGGTGGTGGCCCCGACCGGGGCGGAGGCGGGGGAGCGGTTCCCGGCGGCGTCCCGGGCCCGGACGGTGAAGCGGTAGGCGGTGCGGGGGGCGAGGCCGGTGACGTCCACCATCGTCTTGTCGGAAGGGAGTTCGCGGACGAGCCGGTCCCCCTGGAAGACCTGGTAGCCGGTGACCCCGTCGGCGGGCGCGGCCGACTCCCACATCACGTGGACCGAGGTCGCGCTGCCCGCCTGCGCACTGAGCCCGGACGGGGCGTGCGGCGGGTCGGTGTCACCGCCGGCGCAGCCGGACAGCACGACGAGCGCCAGGCAGCCGAGGGCCAACCCGGCCAGGGGGGACGGGGGTGGGGTGCTTCGCACGGGGGCCCTTCCTGCGCAGCCTCGTAAAGGTCTAGACCTACCTCGATATGTATGGCACGGCGAGCGGCGGCCCGACAAGCCCCCTGCGGGCCCGCCGTGGCGTCGATCGTATTCACGGGTCGGCGATCTGGGCGGGTTCGTCTTCTTCTGTTCCTGTCTGGCATTATTGCGATTTCTTTGCAATTACAGATGATTTTGAACAGGGATGTGCAGAGCATGACGGCCCGGACGGCACGGGGAGCGGTCGTGGCCGGCCGCCGCACTCGTCACGGGCGTGGCAACGCCGGCCGCCGCACTCGTCACGGGCGTGGCGGCCTGCTCGAACCCCTCGGGAGCGGCCGGCGCCGGATCCCCGGCCGCCGACTCCGCCGTGGTCGGCATCGCCACGGAGCCGGAGAGCCTCAGCCCGCTCCTCGGCTACGGCAAGGACGGCAACTCCAAGATCTTCGACGGTCTGCTCACCCACGACGCGGACATGGCCCTGAGGCCCGCGCCGGCCGAGGCCCTGCCCGAGGTGTCCGCCGACGGTCGTACCTACACCTACGCGCTGCGCCGGGGCGTGACGTTCTCCGACGGTGAGCCCCTCACCGCCGGGGACGTCGAGTTCACCTACCGCACCATCCTCGACCCGAAGACCGACAACGCCTCCAAGGCCGAACTGGACGCGATCGAGAGCGTCACCGCGCAGGGCGCCGACCGGGTCGTCTTCACCCTCAAGTACCCTTACGCGCCCTTCGCGGAGCGCACCGTCCTGCCCATCGCCCCCGAGCACGTGGCGGGCCGACGGGACGTCAACTGCGGCGACTTCAACACCCGGCCCGTCGGCACCGGGCCCTACCTGCTCACCGGCTGGTCCAAGGGCGAGAAGCTCAACTTCAAGGCCAACCCGGCCTACTGGGGCGGCGAGCCCGCCGTGAAGAAGTTCACCATGGCCGTCATCAAGGACGACGACGTCCGCGCCACCCGCCTGCGCACGGGCGAGCTGGACGCCGCCATCGGGTCGGCCTCGGCGCGGACCTCCTCGCCCGACGCCCCGTGAGGTCAGCGACGGCCAACTGCAACGCGCCTGCCTCGCGCGGGCGTTGGTGTTGCGTCCACGGCTGCTGGTGTGCGACGAGATGACCGCCATGCTCGACGTCTCCACCACGGCCGCCCTCGTCGGAGTCGTCGAGGACTACCGCGCCGAGACGGGGGCGAGCCTGCTCGCCGTGGGCCACGATCCGGTGCTCCTACGGCGCTGGTGCGACCGCACGACGCACTGGGAGGACGTCGCGCGCGGTTGATCGACTGTTGCGCCTTCGTGAATCATCCGGTTCCTCCATGGACTCCTCGTGCCGTGCGATCTAGCGTCTGGCGGCGGCGCGATGTCAGACACGGTGTCAACAGAACCGAAGACGAAGGAGGACGTCCGGATGTTCCGAAGAGCGCTGAACTGCGCTGTGGTCCCAGCCCTCGCCGCCCTGACGGTGGTGTACGGGATCGTCCCGGCCGCCCAGGCCGAGGAGATCCCCAAGGCCCCCGGCCACCGCCTGGTCAGCCAGTACGACGGCGCTCCCGCCGCCGCCGCGCCACTGCCGGGGCAGGCCCCGCCGCAGCACCCCTTCCTCGCCCCCAACGGCCGCAGCGGCATGCACTCCGACGCGGCGGGCAGCGCCACGTCCCCCTGGTCCGGCCCCCTCGGCAGGAACCCCCAGGTCACCAGCGAGAAGATCGCGGCCCTCGGCGGAGAGTGCGCCACCGCCACCTTCGACGCCGGCGGCCGCCTCGTCACCGTGTGCGGCACCTTCTCCGGCTTCAAGGTCAAGCTCCTGGAGCCCCGTACGCTCGCCACGCTCGCGGAGTACCAACTCCCGCAGCGCTCCTCGACGGTCGAGGCGATCACCTCGCTCGACTTCTCGAAGATCTTCAAGGACACCTCGGGCGGGGCCTACTTCTACCTCGACGACCAGGACCGCGCGGTCTTGGCCGACTCCCGACAGCACGTCCTGCGCCTGTCGCACGGCCAGAACCCGGACGGCAGCTGGAAGTTCACGGTCGACGACGACTGGGACCTCACCGGCCAGGTCCCGCACGACTGCGTCGGCTGGACCAACCTGTGGCCCACCGGCACCTGCGACCCCGTCACCTCCGTGATGCCCGACTGGAACGGCCGCATCTGGTGGGTCACCCGCCAGGGCCGCGTCGGCACCATCGACCCGGCCACCGGGACGATCCGTTCGATCCGGCTGGCCGGAGAGGAGATCCAGAACTCCTTCTCGGTCGCCGAGGACGGGGTCTCGATCGTCTCCGACCACGCCCTGTACAGCTTCCGTGCCACCGCCGACGGCACCCCCGAGGTGCAGTGGCGCCAGACGTACGACCGCGGCACCGGAACCAAACCCGGCTCCGTGAACCAGGGTTCGGGCACCACCCCGGACCTCTTCGGCAACGGGTACGTCGCCATCACCGACAACTCCGACGACCGGATGAACGTCCTGGTCTACAAGCGCGGCCTCGACGTCCCCGAGGGACAGCGGCTGGTCTGCCGGGTACCCGTCTTCGGATCGGGCGCCTCGACCACCGACAACTCCCTGATCACCTGGGGCAACAGCATCGTCGTCGAGAACAACTACGGCTACGAGAACGTCACCTCGCTGCTGCTCGGCAAGTCCGTCGTCGGCGGAGTCAGCCGCATCGACGTCCGGGCCGACGGCAGCGGCTGCGACACGGTGTGGCAGAGCGCGATCCGCTCGCCCTCCGTCGTCCCCAAGCTCTCCACGGCCAACGGGCTGCTCTACTTCTACGAGAAGGAGCCCAACTCCTGGGGCATCGACGCCTGGTACCTCACCGCGGTGGACTTCCGCACCGGTGAGCGCCGCTGGCGCAGGCTGACCGGAACCGGCCCGCTGTACGACAACAACTGGGCGCCGATCACCCTCGGCCCCGACGGAACCGCCTACGTCGGCGTGTTCAACGGCATCGTCGCCGTGCGTGACGGCGGCTGACCCGCCGCTCCGGCCGAGCCCCCGCCCGACCGGCGGGGGCTCAGTCGCGCGGACGCCACAGCGGATGCTCGCTCTCGGCCCACCACCGTCCCACCGACCCGGTGCGCATCCCGCGCCGGGCCTCCGGATCGCCGAGGGCCTTGCCGATGTGCCCGGCCAGTACGACGCCCAGCGTCAGGGCCAGCCAGTCGTGCACGAAGGTGGCCCCGGTGCGCCACGCCAGGGGCGCGAGCCCGGTGAACCACATCAGCAGCCCGGTGCCCAGCATCACCAGCACCGCCCCGGCCAGCCAGGCCGCGTACACCTTCTGCCCGGCGTTGAACTTCCCGGCGGGGCGCGGGCCGCGCCGGCGCAGGGCCGAACGTAGCCAGGTCCGGTCGTGCGGGCCGAAGCGGTTCAGCACGCGCAGGTCACGGCGGAAGGCGCGGGAGGCCAGCCCCGCCAGCACGGGCACGGGCAGCGCCAGACCGGCCCACTCGTGGACGGTGACCACCAGGTGCCGGCGCCCCACCAACTCGGCGAGCGGGGGCAGGTACAGACAGCCCGCGGTCGCCACGCACACCCCCATGAGGAAGGCCGTGGTCCGGTGGATCCACCGCTCGGCGGGGCTGAAGCGGCTCACCCGCGCGGGCAGGTCAGACGGTCGGGACATCGTCGCGTCCGTTCGACTTGCCGACCCAGGCGTCCACGTCATAACCGAGTTCCTCCCAGTAGCCGGGTTCGACGTCCCGGGTCACGGTGATCCCCGAGAGCCACTTCGCCGACTTGTAGAAGTACATGGGCGCCACGTACAGCCGGACCGGTCCGCCGTGGCTGTGGCTCAGCGGCTCGTCCTGCATGCGCAGGGCCACCATGACGTCGTCGCGGCGGGCCTGCGCGAGGGTCAGGCTCTCGGTGTAGGTCCCGTCGAAGCAGGTGAAGCGGATGGCCCGCCCCTCGGGCCGGACCCCGGCGGCGTCGAGCAGGTGCGCCACGGGCACCCCCTCGAAGGGAGTGCCCGGCACCCGCCAACCGGTGACGCACTGCACGTCGCGGACCACCCGGGTCTGCGGGAGCCCGCGCAGGGCAGCCAGGTCGTAGCCGGTGGGGCGGTCGACGAGCCCGTCCACGGTGAGCCGGTAGTCGGCCGCCCCGCGCCGGGGCACGGACGAGGCCACCGAGTAGTAGCGGAAGCCCCCGCCGTTGGGCAGCAGGCCCGTGACCCCGGTCGGGTCCTTGCGCGCGGCCGCCCCGAGCCCGGCCTCCAGACCCCGCCGCAGGTAAGGGGAGGCCAGCAGGGCGGCGGCGCCGAGCGCGGCCGTCCCCAGGACCAGGCGCCGGCCGACGGGTGCGCCGTGCCCGTCGGGGTCCACCGACGGTGGGGTGTCTTCCTCTGTGCTCACCCGCCGATTCGACCACCGCCGGACGCCCGGCACCAGCCCCGACGCCCACACGTCAGACTTCCGTCACATCCACCGGCGGGGCCGGCCCGGGCGTCCCGGGCGGATCAGAGCGCCGATTCGAGCTGCCGCTCGGGCTCGGGCTCGGCGTCGGGCTTCGAGCCCGGGGCCGGGGCCGGGGTCGGGTCCGCCGGGGAGGCGGTGGGGCGGACGTGGGCGAGGCTGGCCTCCAGGTCGTCCAGCGCGATCCGGGCCGCGACGATCCGGTCCCTGACCTCGTCGGCCGGATCGGTGTCCGTGGCCGCGCGCTCCCGCGCCCTGGTCTCGGCGTCCTCCATCGCCCGGGCCTCGTCGAGGGAGTTGAGGACCACCCCGATCAGGACGTTGACCAGCACGAAGGAGGCGAGCAACGCGTAGGAGGCGTAGTAGACGATGCTGAAGCGGGAGATCTGCAGCCCGGCCCGGACGGCATCGGTCAGGCCGTCGAGGGTGGTCAGCAGGAACAGCGTGAGCATGGCCCGCCCGATCGAGCCGAAGTGCCCGGGGTCGGACTCCGCGAAGCAGACCCAGCCGACCATCGCGTACACGTACAGCACCAGAGCGCCCACGAACAGGAAGCTGGCCGTGCCCGGCAGGCTGCGACCGACCGCGAGCAGCAGGATGCGCAGGTGCGGCAGGAAGCGGGCGGTGCGCAGGACGCGGGCCAGCCGCAGCAGTCGCAGCAGAGTGGTGTTCTCGCGGAGGAACGGCAGGAAGGCCGAGGCCACGATCAACAGGTCGAAGATGTTCCACGGGTCCCGGAAGAATGCTTTCGGCCGGTCGGCGAAGGCGCCCAGGCGCAGCAGCATCTCCAGGGTGAAGAGGGTCAGACAACCCTCTTCGGCGATCTGCAACGCCTGGCGGTAGGTCTGTGCGAGCCCGCTGTAGGTCTCCGCCCCCATCAGCCCCGCGTTGATCAGGATGACGATGAAGACGCCCATCCCGAAGGAGGGGTCCTCGGTGATCCTCCGGCAGCGGGCCGCCAGTCTCCCGCGACCGGTTCCGGTCGTGATCAGGTCCGTGTCCGTCATCTCGCTCCTCGTACTGGTCTTCGCTGGTGCCGGCGCGAGCCGGGGGCGCACGGGGCCGAGGGCCCGCGCGCGTCCGACCTTCTAACGCCGCGCCACCGAACGGGTTTCCGTGCAGACCGGTACGGATCGGAACGGTCGGCGGATCCCGGACGCGGTCGTCCCACTCGGAGCCGTCTCCAACCGGGGCCGATGGGTGCCGAGTTCGAGGAGCGGTGCGCGGCGGTGGCCGCCGAACCTCCCGCCACCCCCTCCCGGGGGCGTAGGCCCCCGGGCCGACGACCGGGCGGGCGGTCGCCGGCTACTGTCGCGGCATGGACAAAGCGACACAGGCGACGATCCCCACGGCCCGGGCCACGACGGCCCCGGAGCCGACCACTTCGACGGCGAGAACCGGAGGCCACCGGGCCCTCCTCGACTGGGGCGGGCTGGTCCTCTACCTCCTCGTCCAGGTCCTGCTCGGCGGCATAGGCCCGTACGCGGCCGGACCCACGGTGGCGGTCGTGCTGCTGTTGGCACTGGCCCTGATCAAGGGCCTGGCGGTGCGTCACCCCGTCCCGATCCTGACCCTGGCCCTCCTCGCGGCCCTGCTCCAGGCGTTCTCGATCCAGGACCAAGGCCCCTACCGCTTCCTGGTCATGCTCCCGGTGGACCTGCTCCTCGGCTTCGTCGTGGCCACCCGCCCGCGCCGCGTGGCCCTCCCGGCGGGCGCCCTCGTCCTCGCCGCGCAACTGCCGACCGTCGCGGCCCTGGTGCACGGACCCACCGACATGATCACCTCCGTCCTGGTGACCGCCCTGACCTTCGCCGCCGCCTGCATGGCCGGCCTGCTGGCGCGCCAGCGCCGCGAGCACGCCGTGGCCCTGCGGACGACCGAGGTCTCCGAGGCCGTCACCGCCGAACGCCTGCGCATCGCCCGGGAACTGCACGACATGGTCGCCCACAGCATCGGCGTGATCGCGATCCAGGCCGGAGTCGGCAGCCGGGTCATCGCCACCCAGCCCGAGGAGGCGCGCAACGCCCTCGTCGCCATCGAGGACACCAGCCGCGAGGCCCTCTCCGGGCTGCGCCGCACCCTGGTGGCCCTGCGCCGCGCACAACCCGACGGCGCGGACAGCCGGGCCCCGACCGGACCCGCGCCCGGCCTCGCCGACCTCGACGCCCTCGCGGAATCCGTCACCGCCTCCGGGGTCCCGGTCGAGGTCCGCCGCACGGGCGGACCGCTCACCCTCCCGCCGGACATCGACCTGTCGGCCTACCGCATCGTGCAGGAGGCGCTGACCAATGTGGTCCGGCACGCGGGTGACGGCGTACGGGCCGTGGTGAGCGTGGAGTTCGGGCCGGAGCAGCTCACGGTGGAGGTGCTCGACGACGGCAGGGGCACGACCGCGCGGGCCGGACGGACCGGCTTCGGGCTGACCGGCATGTACGAGCGTGTCAGCCTGCTGCACGGCCGCTTCAGCGCGGGCCCCTGCCCCGGCGGAGGCTTCCGCGTCGCCGCCGAACTCCCGCTGCCCGAGGCCGGGGCGGAGGCCGGCCGGTGACCGCCGACCCCGTACGGATCCTGCTCGTCGACGACCAGCCGCTCGTCCGCTCCGGCTTGCGCGTGCTCATCGCCGACACCCCCGACCTGGAGGTGGTGGCCGAGGCGGGCAACGGCGCCGAGGCGGTCCGGCTCGCGGCCGAACACGCCCCCGACGTGGTGGTGATGGACATCCGGATGCCGGGCATGGACGGCATCGAGGCGACCGGACACATCACGGCCGGCCCGGGGGCGCCCCGGGTCCTGGTCCTGACCACCTTCGACGAGGACGAGCACGTCTACGGGGCGCTGCGCGCGGGCGCCGGCGGGTTCGCGGTCAAGGACATGCCCCTGGACGACATCCTGGCGGCCATCCGCGTGGTGGCCGCCGGTGACGCCCTGATCGCGCCGGGCGTCACCCGCCGCCTGATCGCGGACTTCGTCGGCGGGACGGGCCCGCACGTGCGGGCGGAACGCGCCCCGAAGCCGGTCGCGGGGATCACCGGACGGGAGCGGGAGGTGCTCGTCCTGGTGGGGCGGGGCCGCTCGAACGGGGAGATCGCCGAGGAACTGTTCATCTCGATCGCCACCGCCAAGGCGCATGTGGCCCGACTCTTCACCAAGCTGGGCGCCCGCGACCGGGTCCACCTGGTGATCATGGCCTACGAACTGGGCCTGGTCTCCGCGGAGCCCTGATCCCCGCCGCCCGCCTGCCGGGCCGCGCGTTCGACCCGCTCGCGGTGCTCCGCCCACCACGTCGCGTCGCCGGGGGCCACGGCCTCGCCGCCGGGGCGCAACCCCGTGGTCCCGTCGAGGAGTTCGCGTACGACATCGGCGTGCCCGGCGTGCCGGCTGGTCTCCGCGATCATGTGCACCAGGCTGCGGTGCAGGGTCACCTCGCCACCGTCGCCCCAGGCCACACGGCCCACGGCGTCCAGGTCCAGGGCCGCGATGGTCTCGTCGGAGTGGGCCCACGCCCGGCGGTACAGGCCGGTGATCTGCTCGCGGGTCTCGTCGGGGGTGGCCCAGAGGTCGGCGTTGGGCTCGGCGTGGCCCGCTATCCACAGGCCCGGAGCCTCGAAGGGGCGTCCGAAGCCGGCCCCGAAGTACATGGCCTCGGCCCCGCTCACGTGCTTGACGAGCCCCAGGAGGTTGGTACCCGTCGGCGTGATCGGCCGACGGACGTCGTACTCCGACAGCCCTTCGAGCTTCCACAGCAGGGCTTCGCGGGCGTCCTGGAGGTAGACGTGCAGATCGGCCTTGGGATCGGTCGTGGTCATGGGGCCAGTCTGGTGGCGCCGTGATCTTTGTCCATCGGGTTACGGGAACCCGGAAGGCGACGCGAGAGTCGACGGTGAGAGCCCGCCGGGCGACCGGCGGGGGCCCCGCGTCACGGGGAAACGGAGAACGGCCGGGCCGGAGTGATCCGGTCCGGCCGTCGGTGGCACGGGTGAGGGGTCAGGAAGCCTGACCGGGCTCCTGCTTCTCGGCGCGCTGCGCGTTCTTCTCCTTGATCCGCACGGTCTCCTTGCGGACCTCGGCCTGGGTGGTGCGCTCCTTCTGCAGCCACTCCGGGTTCTCCTGCTTGATCGCCTCGATCTGCTCGGTGGTGAGCGCCTCGGTGACGCCACCGCGGGCGAGACCGGCGATGGAGACGCCGAGCTTCGCCGCGACCACCGGGCGGGGGTGCGGGCCGGTGCTCCGCAGCTCCACCAGCCACGCGGGCGGGTCGGTCTGGAGGGCGTTCAGCTCGGAACGCGAGACCACACCCTCTTGGAATTCTGCGGGGGTGGCTTCGAGGTACACACCCAGCTTCTTCGCCGCGGTCGCGGGCTTCATCGTCTGGGTGCTCTGGTGCGACGTCATGGAGTCAAGAGTATCGAGCGTGTGCGCTACTGCTGACCACGACCGGTAACCTGGCGGAGTGACAGGCTCGGATGCAACCCCTTCGTTCCGGCTCGCCTACGTCCCGGGAATGACGCCCACGAAGTGGGTGCGGATCTGGAACGAGCGGCTGCCCGGTGTACCGCTGACCCTGGTGGGAGTGGCGCCCGACGAGGCCTTCGGCCTGCTCAGAGGCGGTGGAGCCGACGCCGGATTCGTCCGGCTGCCGGTGGACGGCGATGACCTCAGCGCGATCCCGCTCTACACCGAGACCAGCGTCGTGGTGGTCCCCAAGGACCACCTGATCGCGTCAACGGAAGAAATCTCGACCGGGGACCTCGGCGACGAGATCGTGCTGCACCCCTTGGACGACGTCCTGGGCTGGGAGGCCCTGCCCGGCAAGCCCGCCTTCGAGCGCCCCGCGACCACCGAGGACGCGATCGAGCTGGTGGCGGCGGGGATCGGCGTCCTGATCGTTCCGCAGTCGCTGGCCCGCCTGCACCACCGCAAGGACCTCACCTACCGCACGGTCGTGGACGCGCCCGCCTCGCGGGTCGCGCTGTCCTGGCCGGAGGAGAAGACCACCGAGCTGGTCGAGGAGTTCATCGGCATCGTCCGCGGCCGGACCGTGAACAGCACGCGGGGCCGTCCGCCGACACCGCCCCAGCCCAAGCAGCGCAAGGCCGCCACCGGCAAGACGGGCGGCAAGCCCGGAGCCAAGGCAGGCGGCAAGACGGGCTCGAAGACCGGCGGCAAGCCGGCGGCCGGCAAGAACCCGCGCGGCGCCTCCTCGGCGGCGGCCAAGCGGGGCAAGCCCCGCCGTCGGCCGTAGGTCGCCCGTAAGTCGTCCGTAGGTCCCTGGGCCGCCGGCGCGAGCCCGAACCCCGCACGCGGTAAGGGACGGTCTATGTCGTCTCCTCCGGAGCCGGGTCGGGAGCCGGGGCCGGGGCCGGGTCGGGTTCCCCCACCGTGACCAGGCGGTAGGCGGGTGCCCGCTTCGGCTTCCGTTCGCTGCCGCGCAGGCCCCGGGCCTGCTGGACCGCAGCTTCGACCAAGGCGCCCACCTGCGGGTTCGTCCGCCGCAGCCGGAGGAGCTGGTCCGGGCGCAGTCCCACCACCGAGGCGGCGACCCCGGCGTGCATGCCCCGTCCGACGGCGCGCAGCAGCACCCCCAGACCGAACCCGCTCACCTTGCCCTGCCCGGCCACCGCGTGGGACTCGGCCAGGGCCCGGGCCGAGGCCAGAGCCGTTTCGAAGGCGGGGTCCCGGTCGCGCCAGTGCGTCAGCAACGTCTCGGAGATGCCGGCCGCCGCCGCGCAGCCCGCCGGGCCCATGCCCATCGCCGCCGCGTGCACGGCGTAGGCGCGGCGGACGCTGTTCTCGGCCTGGAGGCCCGGATGAGGTCCGAGGGCGACCGTGAGGGCCCGCTCGGCCGCCTCGGCGCTGCCGAGGTCCGAGACCACGGTCCTGGCCCACTCCCTGCCGCGGCCGGCCTCGTCCTGTGCCTGTTCGTTCACCTGTGCGCGCCTTTCGCCGCCTGGGTCGAACTGCTCCTCCCATTGTGCGACCCCCTCGTGTCCGGCGGCAGGGCGATCTCGGCAGGTGACCGCCCCAAGGGGGCCCGACCGGGTCCGCCGGCGCCGGCGCCCGACGGGTTACGCGTTGCGGGCGCGGGTAGCGGCGGGCAGGGTCGACAGGGACGGCCCACGTAGCCCCAGGAAGGTCGGAACATGCCCATCGCCACCGTCAACCCCACCACAGGCCGGACGCTGCGCACCTTCGACGCCCTCGACGCCGAGGGAGTCGAGCGCGCCCTCGCCGAGGCCGCCGCGACGGCCGCCACCTACCGGCGGACCTCCTTCGCGGAGCGCGCCGCGCTGCTGAACCGCGCGGCCGAGCTCCTGGAGGCGGAGACGGAGGAGATCGCCGTCACGATGACCACCGAGATGGGCAAGCCCCTCGCGGCGGCCCGCGCGGAGGCAGCCAAGTGCGTCAAGGCGATGCGCTGGTACGCGGCCCGCGCCGAATCCCTGCTCGCGGACGAGCACCCGGACCCCGCCGACGTCCGCGACTCCGGAGCCTCGGCGGTCCGGGTGATCTACCGCCCCCTCGGGGTGGTGCTCGCCGTCATGCCGTGGAACTTCCCGCTCTGGCAGGTGGTCCGCTTCGCCGCGCCCGCCCTGATGGCGGGCAACGTGGGCCTGCTCAAGCACTCCTCGAACGTCCCCCAGACCGCCCTGTACCTCGGTGACCTCTTCCACCGGGCCGGCTTCCCGCGCGGCTGCTTCCAGACCCTGCTCGTCGGCTCCGACGCCGTGGACGCGGTGCTGCGCGATCCCCGGGTGGCCGCCGCCACCCTGACCGGCAGCGAGCCCGCCGGCCGCGCGGTGGCCGCGACCGCCGGGGACGAGGTCAAGAAGACCGTCCTGGAACTCGGCGGCAGCGACCCGTACGTCGTCATGCCCTCCGCCGACGTCGCCCGCGCGGCCCGCACCGCGGTCACCGCCCGCGTGCAGAACAACGGCCAGTCCTGCATCGCCGCCAAGCGCTTCATCGTCCACACCGAGGTCTACGACGAGTTCGCACGCCTCTTCACGGAGGCCATGGCGGCGCTCACGGTGGGCGACCCGATGCTGGACACCACCGACGTGGGACCGCTGGCCACCGAGGCCGGTCGCACCGACCTGGAGGAACTGGTCGTGGACGCTGTACGAGGGGGCGCCCGGGTCCTGTGCGGCGGTCGGCGCCCGGCCGGGCTGACCGACGGCTGGTTCTACGAGCCGACCGTGCTCGCCGGGATCACCTCCGACATGCGCGTCGACCAGGAGGAGACCTTCGGGCCGGTCGCCACCCTCTATCGGGTCGACAGCCTGGACGAGGCGGTGGAGCGCGCCAACCACACGCCCTTCGGGCTCAGTTCCAACGTCTGGACCCGTGACGAGGCCGAGGTGGAGCGCTTCGCCCGGGACCTGGAGGCCGGCGGTGTCTTCGTCAACGGGATGACCGCCTCCCACCCCGCGCTGCCCTTCGGCGGAGCCAAGCGATCCGGGTACGGACGGGAGTTGTCGGCGCACGGCATCCGCGAGTTCTGCAACATCACCACGCTCTGGCGGGCCGCCGACCCGGCCTGAGCGCGCCCCGCCTCAGGGCTCGGTCAGCGACGCCACGTGGTCGGTGACCAGGTCCAGGATGTCCGCCGCCCCGCGCTCGTCCCCGAGGACGAGCGCGCTGAGCGTCAGGCCGTCCGTCATCGCCGCCAGATAGCAGGCCAACACGTGCGCCGGCACCTTCAGTTCGAGGTCCATGTCCACCCGCAGCTGCTCGATCAGCTCCCCGTACGTCTCGCGGTACAGCGTGTACTGGCGCCGCGCGAGGTGCTCGAAGCCGGGCTGGCGCAGGGCGTACTGGGTGAGCTCGTAGGTCAGCATGTGCTCGCCGGGCTGGGCGCGGACGTGGTCCCAGTACGCCTGGAATCCGGCCCGGATCGTCTCGTGGAGGGTGGGCTTCGGCCGGATCGCCTCGCGCACCACCGCCACGTAGTGGGCGGTGATCGCCTCGATCACCGACTCCAGCAGCGCCTGCTTCGACTCGAAGCAGTAGTGGAACACGCTCAGCGACACCCCCGCCTCGGCGGAGATGGAGCGGGTCGTCGTCCGGGCGACCCCGTCGCGGGTCATCGCGCGGATCGCCGCCTCCGTCAGCTGCCGACGTCGCTCCGCCGACGGCATGCGGCCCATGGGGATCCCTTCGTGGTGCGGTGGGGGAGGAGCGCCGTGGCCGGCCGGACCGGAAGCCCGGTCCAGCCGGCCACGGAGGATGGCACGGGGGCGGAACTCAACTGCTGTAGACGCCCACCTCGTAGAGGGAGTATCCCCACTGGGTGCCGCGTCCGGTCCCGTGGACTCGCACGTAACGGGCCGTGGTCCCGGCGAACTGCGCCGTGTCCAGGCCGCCGTCCGCGGTGGTCGTGGACCAGGCCGTCTGCCAGTTCGCCCCGTCGGTGGACAGCTCGATCCGGTACGCCTTGCCGTAAGCCCGCTCCCAGTCCAGCGTGACCCGCTTGACCAGGGCCGGCGAGCCGAGGTCGACCGTGAGGGACTGGTCGTCGCTCCAGTCGCTGGCCCAGCGGCTGTCCCTGCTGCCGTCCACGGCCCGGCCCGGGGCGTAGCTGACGAAGGGGTTCCACTCGGCGGAGCTCGCGGACGCCGAGGCGCCGGAGGCCAGGTTCACCCCGGCCTTGTGCCGCTCGGAGGCGCCCCAGGTGGTGAGGTAGGACTCGGCGCCCCGGAACAGGTCGTCCACCACGTCCTGGCCGCCGACCTGGCGGATGTCCTCGATCCAGTCCGGGACCAGCCCGTAGTGCGCGGCTCCGTCGGTGTTCAGGTCCCAGGTGCGCTGACCGGTGGTCTGCCGGTCGATGACGGAACCCCCGTCGGTGCTGCGGAAGGGGTACTTCACCGGATTCGGGGTGTCCGCGCCCCGGGGACCCGGCCAGCCGCCGACGCCGTTCATGTCGGTGCCGTAGCCGTACCCGACGCCGTACTTGTCGCGCAGGGCCTCCGTGCGGCGGGCCTCGGAGCTGAAGCCCTCGGCGCCGTTCATGTACTGGGCGGCGAACCCGCCCAGCTTGTAGAGCCGCTCGGTCCAGCCCAGGTCCATCCAGCTGTGCGAGGAGATGACGCCCGGGTAGGAATCGGACTCCAGGATGTCGAAGGCCCGGCCCGCGGCCTTGACGCTCATGTGGTCGACTTCGAGCATCATCTTGCGCTTCATCATGCCGCGCACGGCGTACTCGCCGAGATCGGTGAGCCCGCGGGTGTTGCACTGGGCGTCGGCCGCGTACGAGGGGACGGACACGCCGGCCGGCAGTTCCTTCTGCGCCGTGGGCGCGGCCGCCAGCCCGATGGGGTGGTCCTTCTGGGGGCCGGTGCACTTCTCCGTCTGCCAGAAGGTGCCGGTGGACAGGAACTGGCCGACGTTGATGGCCGTTCCGAGGGCGCCCTCGTCGAAGCGGACCCCGCACAGGGCGTTGTCGAACTTGTGACACAGGAACATGCTGCGCACGCCGAGCTTGTGCAGTTCGTCCAGGCCGCGATCGATGTCGGCCTTGCTGCACTGGGCGATGTCGAGGACCTGCTTGCAGCCGAACGGCTCGGAGGTCTCCACCCCCAGGACGACGGCCAACTTGCCCTGGGCGACGACGTCGCGCGCCTGGGCGGAGTCGGTGACGATCCGGAACCAGCCCTTTCCGGGGCCGCCGTACATCTTGTCGACGAAGGCCTGCATGTCGTAGGTCTTCTGCGCCTCCAGGCGGATGGCGGTCATCTCGTCGCAGCCGCGGTCCTTGAAGAAGTAGACCGAGCAGATGACGCCGTTGGTGACGAGGTCGTTGACGAGCACCCGCTGCCCGCCGCGCCAGGCGCGCTCCACCCACGCGTAGTAGTTCTGCTGGTGGGTCAGCGAATCGTGGGCGGGCCAGTCCTTGAAGGTGGGCCAGCCGTTGGGGTCGTGCTTGCCGTCCCCGCCCTTGGTGATGAAGTCGAAGATCGCCAGGGTCCCGTCGGGATAGTGCTCGGGACAGTCCTTGAGCGCGTCGGCCACACCCAGGTCGGAGAACGGCTTGCCGCAGATGAGTCGCCCGCCGAAGCCCTCGTTGGACATCAGGTGGTCGTGCGCGTCGACGAACCCGCGGACGCGGCCCTGGGCGTCGGTGCCCTTGAAGGGCTCACCGGTGACGTTGATCTCGGAGTCGGGTGCGGGACGGGCGGTGGGGTTCCACCAGCCGGGATCGGCGGCGGAGGAGCTGGGAACGGGCCCGAGGACCATGGCCATGACGGCGAGGACGAGGGGCAGGAGGGTGAGGAGACTGCGTTTGCGGTGGGGGGTCAAGGTCATCACTCATGTCTTCGTCGGCGGACGGCGCGGTCGAATCCGGGCATGAATTGTCATGCCCCGCACAAGTAGTCCGACGAGAATCCCGAGTGGCGCGATCGGAGTCAAGGGTCCGGGACAGATGACCTGACGGGTCGTCGGGTCCGATGGTTCGCGGCGATCGGTGGCGAGCGGGCTAATCTCATGATCAACACATGGGCCCACCGGCAGCCTTGGTGTGTTCACCCGATCGAACGTCCGTCCGTTCCTCTGTGGAAAGGTGGTGACCGGCCGTCATGCCCAAGGCCGTGCACGTTCTCGCCTTCGGCATCTTCGCCATGGTCACCAGTGAGTTCGCGGTGGCGGGACTGATGCCCCTCATGGCCGAGGGGCTGGACGCGACCATCCCCGAAACCGGCTACCTGATCACCGTGTTCGCCGGCGCCATGGCCCTGGGCGGGCCGTTCCTGGCCGCTGCCGTCCTCAGGCTCCCGTACAAGACGGCGCTGATGGTCCTCTTCGCCGTCTTCCTGGTCGGCAACCTCCTGGCCGCCGTGGCCGACGGCTACGCGGGGATGGTGCTCGCGCGCGTCGTCACCGGGGTGGCCGCGGCGGCCTTCTTCGGCGTCTCGCTCTCCCTCGCGGCCGAGATCGCTCCGCCCGAGACCCGAGGCAAGGCCATCGGGGCCGTCATGAACGGCCTGATGCTGGGCACGCTCCTCGGCCTCCCGCTGTCCACGTTCGTCGGGAACCAGTTCGGCTGGCGGGCCGCCTTCTGGGCGGTCTCCGCCCTCGCCGCGCTGGCCGCGGTGGCAGCCGGCTTCGGAGTGCCGGACGTCCCCCGCGCGGCGCGGGCGGGCGGGGCCCCGACCCTGCGCCAGGAGCTGCGGGTCTTCCGCGACCCACGGCTGTGGCTGGTGTTCGCCACTTCGACCCTGCTCATCGGCGCCACCTTCGCGGCCTTCAGCTACTTCTCGCCGATCCTCACCGGACTGACCGGCTTCACCGAGGGCGCCGTGCCCTGGCTGCTCGCCGGGTACGGGGCCGCCACCGTCCTCGGCAACGCCGTCGTCGCCCGCCTCGTCGACCGGCACGCCCTCGCCCTGCAGTTCGTCGGCCTCGGCCTCAACGCCCTCTTCCTGACGGCCTTCGCCCTCCTCGCCGAGTCCGTCGCGGCCGCCGTGATCTGCCTGGTGGGCATCGGCCTCGTCGGTGTGACCCTCAACCCGTGCATGGTGACCCGGGTCCAGCGCACGGCCAACGCCCGACCGCTGGTCAACACCGTGCACTCCTCCTTCATCACCCTCGGCATCGTGATCGGCTCCTGGCTGGGGGGTCTCGGCGTCGATGCCCACGGTCTGCGCGCCCCGCTCGTGCTCGGCGCGGTGATGGCACTCCTCGGCATCCTCACCCTGCTTCCCGAGCTGTCACGCACCAGGGCCCGACCGTCCGGCGACCGGACTCCGGCCGGACGGGACACGGTTCCGGCCGGGGTCGCCCCATCGGTCGGTCAGGGCCCGCGCCGGGGGGCGCGCACCGGCGGTCAGCGGCCGGGGGCCATGTCGTAGGTGATCCACATGGTCCGGGTGGCGACCTGGTCGTACTTGGAGCGGGCGCGGTGGTTGTCGTCCGCCGTGATCCACCGGACCACGCTCCACCCGTGGTCCGCCGCCAACTCGCTGAGGGCGGCCAGGAGCAGGTCGGCGGCTCCCGAACCGCGGTGCTCCGGGGCCACGAACAGGTCGTCGAGGTGGCAGCCGACGGTGGCCGACAGGGGCCGGGCGAAGGGGCGGTAGTGGGCCAGTCCCAGGAGTTGCCCCCGCGCGTCCTCGGCGACCAGGGCGCTGACCTCCTGCTCCGGGTCGTGGATCCAGGACCAGACGGTGGAGGCCGCCTCCTCGGTCTGCTCGACCCGGTAGAACTCGGCGTAGCCCCGGTAGAGGACTCGCCACTGGTCGAAGTCCCCGGGGCGGGCGGGACGGACCTGGATCTCGGACATGAAGGGCCTCCGGCGGGTCGGTGATCGGATCGACGCGACGATCATGCTGCACCGGGAGCCGGGGACACCGCGCCGTCTTGTCGAATCCCCGACCGCCGGCCCGCCACCGTGGACGGGTGGGGCGGACCGGCGGGTGCGCGGGCGGGGATCGCGGGGCGCCCGGTCAGCAGATGCGGGGGAGCTGCTCGCCGATCGGCAGGTCGACGACCCGGGTGCCGCCCAGCCCCGTACGGGCCACCACCATCCCCGGGTGGGCCTCGACGGCCTCGCCGATCACCGCCGCGCGCCGACCCAGCGGGTGGGCGCGCATGGCCTCCAGGACGGCCTCGGCGTGCTCGCGCGGGACGAAGGCGACCAGCTTGCCCTCGTTCGCCACGTACAGCGGGTCCAGACCGAGGATGGCGCAGGCGTTCGCGACGGCCTCCGGCACCGGGACCCGCCCCTCGTGGAGCACCACCCCGGTGCCCGAGGCGGCGGCGATCTCGTTCAGGGAGGCCGCCAGCCCGCCCCGCGTGGGGTCGCGCAGCACGTGCAGGTCCGGGGTGACGGCGAGCATGCTCCGCACGAGGCCGCCGAGGCCGGCGCAGTCGCTCTCGATGTCCACCCCGAACTCCAGGCCCTCGCGCACGCTCATGATCGCCACCCCGTGGAGCCCGATCTCCCCGCTGACGATGACCACGTCGCCCGGGACCACCCGCTGCGGGCGAAGGTCCACGCCCTCGGGGATCAGGCCGATGCCGGAGGTGTTGATGTACACCCCGTCCCCGTGACCCGACTCCACGACCTTGGTGTCGCCGGTCGCCACCTCGACGCCGGCGGCCCGCGCCGCGGCGCCCATCGCCTCCGCGATCCGCGCGACCACCGAGACCTCCACCCCCTCCTCCAGGATGAACCCGCAGGACAGGTAGGCCGGGACGGCCCCGCTCATCGCCAGGTCGTTGACCGTGCCGTTGACCGCGAGGTCGCCGATGCAGCCGCCGGGGAAGAACAGCGGCCGCACCACGTAGGAGTCCGTGGAGAAGGCCAGCCGCGCGCCGCCCAGCGACACGGCCGCCGAGTCCCCGAGCTGTGCGAGGACCTCGCCGCCGAAGGCCGGGGCGAAGAGGTGCTCGACCAGCTCGGCGGAGAGCGCGCCCCCACCGCCGTGGCCCATCACCACCCGGGGGTGGTCGCGCAGCGGGGCGGGGCAGGTCCAGCCGGTGACGTCCAGGACGGTCCGGGGCGGTGCGATGTCAGGCAACGGGGCTCGCCTCCAGCGAAGGGGTCTTCGGTGCGGGCTGGAGGTCCAGCCGCCGGTAGAGGTAGTACGCGGCGCACGCGCCCTCGCTGGAGACCATCGTGGCGCCGAGCGGGGTGCGCGGGGTGCACAGGGTGCCGAAGGCCTCGCACTCGTGCGGCTTGAGCAGCCCCTGGAGCACCTCGCCCGCGCGACAGGCCTCCGGTTCGCGGGTGGTGATCCCGGTGACGGAGAAGCGGTGCTCGGCGTCGAACTCCCGGTAGCGCTCCGACAGTCGCCAGCCGCTGTCGGGGATCACCCCGATGCCGCGCCAGGCCCGGTCGGTCACCTCGAACACGTCCTCCAGCATGGCGAGGGCGGCCGGATTGCCCTCCGGGCGGACGGCGCGCGGATAGGCGTTGTCCACGGTGTGCTCGCCCCGCTCCAACTGGAGCACGGTCCGGCGCACGCCCTCCAGGATGTCCAACGGCTCGAAGCCCGTCACCACGATCGGGACCCGGTAGCGGGCCGCGAGTTCCGGGTACTCGCTCGTCCCCATCACGCTGCACACGTGCCCGGCGGCCAGGAAGCCCTGGACCCGGCAGCTCGGCGACTGCATGATCGCCTCGATCGCCGGGGGGACGCGCACGTGGGACACCAGCAGGCTGAAGTTGGCGATGCCCAGCTTCTTGGCCTGGTGGACGGTCATCGCGTTCGGCGGGGCCGTGGTCTCGAAGCCGATGCCGAAGAACACCACCTGGCGCTTCGGGTTCTGCCGGGCGATCTTCAGGGCGTCCAGCGGCGAGTACACCACCCGTACGTCGCCGCCCTCGGAGCGGACCTGGAACAGGTCGCGACCGGTGCCGGGGACGCGCAGCATGTCCCCGAAGGAACAGAAGATCACATCGGGCCGGGAGGCGATCTCCAGGGCCTTGTCGATGACTTCGAGGGGGGTCACGCAGACGGGACATCCGGGACCGTGGATCAACTCGACCAGATCGGGCAGTAGTTGATCGATCCCGTGTCGGATGATGGTGTGCGTCTGGCCGCCGCAGACCTCCATCAGTGCCCAGGGGCGGGTCACCGCGGAGTGGATGTCGTCCAGGAGCCGACGGGCCAGCTCCGGGTCCTGGAACTCCTCGATGTACCTCACCGCGTCACCTCTTCTTCCGGTCGGGTCTCGTCCTGCGCGGAGGCGTCGGCGAACGGCCAGTCGCCACCCGCTGCCTGGGCGGCCTGCTCCCACGGGTCGCCGAACTCCTCCTGGAGCACGCCGAGCTGGGCGAAGAGTTCGAGGGTCTGCCGCGCCGACTCCTCGTCCAGGCGCTGGAGGGCGAAGCCCACGTGGACCACGGCGTACTCGCCGACCTGGAGGTCGGGGAGGTACTCCAGGCACACCTCCTTCTGGACGCCGCCGAAGTCGACGGTGGCCATCCTGGTGCCGTCCTTCTCCGCGATCTCAAGCACTCTGCCGGGTACCGCCAGACACATGGGCTTCTCCTCGCTGTGGGTGTTCGGTCTGGCGTGCGGCCGTCGCGGCCGCCACCATGAGCTGGCCCAGCGCCAGTCCGCCGTCGTTGGGCGGGATCCGGTTCTGGCGCAGGACGGTGAAGCCCCGCTCGCGCAGGAGGCGGGCGCAGGCGCGCGACAGGAGGGTGTTGGCGAAGACCCCGCCGGTCAGCGCCACCGTGTCGGTCCGCGGGCCGTACCGCTCGCGGGCGAGGACGCACAGCGCGGCCACCAGCTCCGCGAGGCCGGTGTGGAAGCGGGCCGCGATCAGCTCGGGGTCGGTGCCCGCCCGTACGTCGGCCACCACCGCGGCCACGACGGGCGCCGGGTCGGCGACCACCGGCCCGCCGACGCCCGCCCGGGGCTCGCGCAGCGCGAAGGCGTAGCCGGGACCCGCGTCGGCGCCGGTCACCCGCAGCGCGGCGGCCTCCAGCTCGATCGCGGCCTGCGCCTCGTACCCGGCGTGCTGGCAGATCCCCGCCAGGGAGGAGACGGCGTCGAAGAGCCGGCCCGCGCTGGAGGTCGGCGCGCAGTTCAGGTCCCGCGCCAACTGCGTTTCCAGAATCCGGAGTTCGTCGGGCGGGCAGGCCGCCACGCAGGGCAGGTCCGGGGTCCAGGGCAGCCCGGCGGCGCGCAGGTGGGACAGGGCCATGCGGTAGGGGCGCCGCACGGCCGCGTCGCCGCCCGGCAGCGGGACGTAGCCGAGGTGGGCGAAGCGGGTGTGACCGGCGTAGTCCGCGAGGAGGAACTCCCCGCCCCACACCGCGCCGTCGTCCCCGTACCCGGTGCCGTCGAAGGCGACGCCGATCACGGGCCGCGAGCCGTCCAGCCCGTGTTCGGCCATGGCGGAGGCGATGTGCGCGTGGTGGTGCTGTACGCCGAACCGCGGGCGGCCGTCCGCGTGCGCGCGGGCCCACCGGCCGGAGCGGTAGCCCGGGTGGCGGTCGGCGGCGAGCAGTACGGGGGTGACGCCGGTGACGGACTCCAGCTGTCGTTCGGCCCGGCCGAAGGCCTCCTGCGTGGCCAGGTCGTCCATGTCGCCGATGTGCGCGGAAAGCCAGGCCTTGCGGCCCTCGCCCAGGCAGAAGGCGTTCTTGAGGTCGCCGCCCACGGCCAGGATGGCGGGCACCTCGAAGGGCAGGTCCAGGGGCAGCGGCGCGTACCCGCGCGAGCGGCGCAGGGTCAGCCGCTCGCCGTCGCAGATCCGTACCACCGAGTCGTCGCAGGGCACGTGGATCGGACGGTCGTGGGTGAGCCAGGCGTCCGCGAGGCCCGCGAGGCGTTCCAGGGCCTCGGCGTCGTCGGTGACGATGGGCTCGCCCGAGAGGTTCCCGCTGGTCATCACCAGCAGGCGGGGGCCCTCCGGGTCGCCGGGCAGGCCGAGCAGCAGATGGTGCACGGGGGTGTACGGGAGCATCACGCCGAGGTCGGGAGCGCCCGGGGCGACCCCGGGCAGGGCGGCGCCCCCGGCGCGCCGGCGCAGCAACACGACGGGGCGGACCGCACCGGTGAGCAGCTGCCGTTCCTCGGGGCCGATCTCGGCCAGGGCCTCGACGTCGGCGAGGTCGCGGGCCATCAGGGCGAACGGCTTGTTCCCGCGGTCCTTGCGGCGGCGCAACAGGGCCACGGCGGCGGGGTTCTCGGCGTCGCAGGCCAGGTGGTAGCCGCCGAGCCCCTTCACGGCGAGCACCGCCCCGTCGGCCAGCAGCCGGCGGGCCCGCGCCACCGGGTCCCCGCCCGGCTCCTCCCGGGGCGGGCTCCCGGCCAGGAGGCGAAGGCGGGGGCCGCAGGCCGGGCAGGCGACGGGCTGGGCGTGGAAGCGCCGGTCGGCGGGGTCGGCGTACTCGCGGGCGCAGTCGGGGCACATCGGGAACCGGGCCATGGTGGTGTGGGCCCGGTCGTAGGGGAGCCCGGTGACGATGGTGAAGCGCGGTCCGCAGTGGGTGCAGGTGATGAAGGGGTGGCGGTGGCGCCGGTCGGCCGGGTCCGCCAGCTCGGCGAGGCAGTCGGCGCAGGTGGCCGTGTCCGGGGAGATCAGGGTGCGGGCGGGACCGCCGGCCCGCGAGGCGATGATGGTGAAGCCGCTGCCGCCGGCGAGGGGCACCTCGCAGTGGTCCACGGTGTCCACCACCGCCAGCGGGGGAGCGTCCGCCGCGAGCCGTTCGCAGAACTCCGAGACCGCCGCCGGGGCGCCCTCCACCTCCGCGACCACGCCCTCGGAGGTGTTGGTGACGTGCCCGGCCAGACCGAGCCCGGTGGCGCGGGTGTAGACGTAGGGGCGGAAGCCGACCCCCTGCACCACTCCCCGGACGACGACCCGGCGGCGTTGCACGGCCTCCATCAGAGGCTCTGCGCGCCGGCGGGCCTCGGCTGCGGGTGGGTGTGGTCGGGGGTGTCGGTGTGGTCGTGGGTGTGGTCGTGCCCGGGACCGTGCGGGTGGTCGTGGTCGTCGTCGTGCGCGTGATGGTGGGGGTGCGTCGGGCCGGCGACCTGCCGGGCCATGACCGGGGAGTGGACCGCGCCGCCGGCTCCGACGGCGAGGGCGCGGTCGAGCAGGACGCCCACGCCCGCGCCGCTCCGCGCCGAGGTGAGCACCACCTCCACGCCCGGGTTCACCCGCTGGACGTTCGCCCGGAAGGTGGCCTCGTCGAACTCGACGGCGTCGGCGATGTCGGTCTTGGTGACCACCACCAGGTGGGCCAGGCCGAAGGCCGTCGGGTACTTGAGCGGCTTGTCCTCGCCCTCCGTCACCGAGGCGAGCGCCACCCGCAGGCTCTCGCCGAGGTCGTACGAGGCCGGGCAGACCAGGTTCCCCACGTTCTCCACGAACAGCAGCCGGGCGTCCTCGGGCAGCCACCCCTCCAGGTGCCGGCCCAGCATCCCGGCCTCCAGGTGGCAGAGCCCGTCGGTCAGCACCTGCTTGACGGGGACCCCCGAACGGGCCAGCCGCACCGCGTCGTTCTCGGTGGCGAGGTCCGCCGTGAGGGCGGCCACGGACACCCCGCGCTCCCGGGCGAGCAGCAGCTCGCGCTCCAGCAGGGCGGTCTTGCCGCTGCCGGGGCTGGACAGCAGGTTGACCACCGTCGTTCCGCGGGCGGTCAGTTCGGCGCGCAGCACCTGTGCGGCGACGTCGTTCTTGGCGAGCACCGCCTGTTGCAGGTCGACCACTCGGCACATGGGTTCAGGCCTCCTCGGGGATCGGTTCGCGGCACGGGGCCCCGGCCGGGGCGTCCTCCCAGGTCACGCTGAGGATCCGCAGCTCGCGTCCCGAGAGCAGTTCCACCTCCGTGGCCAGTCCGCAGTCGGGGCAACACAGTTCGGGGGGCATGCCGACGTCCCACTGGTGCCCGCACCCGCAGCGGGCGCGCGCCGTCACGGACTCGGTGGTCAGTTCGGCGCCTTCGAGGACCGTCCCGGCACAGGCCAGTTCGAAACAGAAGGCGAGGGCGTCCGGGACCACCCCCGCCAACTCCCCGACCTGGAGCCGTACCCGGCTCACGGTGCTCGCGCCACCGGCGTCGGCGGCCTCTTCCACCTGGCCCACGACGGCCATGGCGATCGACATCTCGTGCATCGGACTCCGTCCTGCCGGGGCTCATTACACCGGCAGCGCCCGCCCCCGGCGGGCGGGCACGCCGACGCGCCGCACGCCCCGTACGCCATTCGGGCGTCGGGGCGTGCGGACGGTTCAGGGCGTTCGGGGGCGGGGCGCCCGCCCGCTCACATGCGGCTCATGCGCAGGTAGCGCCGGATGTCGGGGAGGATCTGTTGGAGCAGGGCGGCCAGGACGAGGGCGGCGGCTGTGCCGACGACTGCCTTCTTCACGGTGTTCTCCTCAGTTCATCGCGGCGGGCCGGCCCGGCCGCGTCGACGTCCTCGTCCCGGAGCAGTTCCAGGACCATCCGCACGGCCTCCGGCACCGCGGCGGCCACCGGAGCGCTGAGCCCGATGCCCTCCTCGACGCAGGCGGGTTCGCAACCGACGACATGGACGCGCCGGGGCGGGATGGAGTCCGTACCGGCGCACAGGGTGCCCAGCAGGGCGAGGACCGCGTCGGGGGACATGTGGTGGCCGTCGAGGACGGCCCCGCCCGGCGGGGCGGAGCCGGGATCGCCGGCGTCGATCAGGTACAGGGTGCCGGGAGGCCCGCCGCGGGCGGCGGCGTCGACCAGCACGAGGGAGTCGTAGCCGTCCAGGAGCTGGTAGGCGAGGTGGACCCCGCGCACACCGAAGTCGACCACCTCGACGTGTCCGGGCAGTTCGCGCCCGGACAGGACGCGCACCACCTCGACGCCGAAGCCGTCGTCGCCGAGGAAGAGGTTGCCGATCCCGGCGACCAGCACGCGCCCGCTCACGTCTCCTCCAGGGGAGAGACCTCGTCAGGCTGGAAGTACAGGAAGCGGCCCTGCTCCCGACGGATGTCCGCCCCCGGGTCCCCCTCCACGGTGACGGCCAGGTGCACACCGCCGTCCACGTCGTGCAGGACGGCCTCGACCCGGGCGGCCAAGCCCTGGAGGAAGAGGTCCTGGGCGTCGGTGCGCCGCAGGCCCGGGCGCAACAGGACCCGGCTGCCGAGGCCCACCGAGACCCCGTCGACCAGGACCCGGTCGCGGGCCGGGTCCGCCGTGTCGGCCTTCGCCGGGTCCCACCAGGGCGTGTCCGGCTTGAACACGTCCTGATCGGCGCACGGTTCGACCGCGCACCGTTCGAGGAGTTCGACCGGCTCCCGCAGCTCCGGCGGGCCGTCGTCCGGGCCGGTGATCTCCCGCAGCGCCCGCACCGCTCCGTGGAGGCGCTCCAGGACCTCCGGCGGCATGGAATCGGCCAGGTCGATCACGGCCGCCGCGCGGGGATCCGTCCCGCGCGCCTCGCGCTTCTCCTGGTCGGTGAGGGTCGCCGTGCGCAGCGCGAGGATCTCGTCGATCTCCAGCGCGTCGTACATGGCGCCCGCGCTCTCCGGGGCGATCGCCGGATGGTCCTCCAGGATGATCGGGGAGGACAACACCACGTCGGCCCGGCCAGGCTCGCCCGCCAGCACCGGCCAGGTGTGCCGGTTCTCGCAGGCGGCCACCGCCGCCCGGGCCCATTCGGGCGGGTCGGTCAGCGACAGGAAGGAGCCGGAGTCCAGGCCGAGCAGGAGGTGCGCGGCGACCAGCGAGCACGGCAGGGCGTCCTCCCGGGTCGCCCCCTTTCCGGCCGGGGCCCAGGGGCTGGTGTTCTCCACCACCGCGGTGAGCCGCGACACCCGGTAGGGGCCTTCGAGTTCGCTCGTGCGGACCCGCAGCACCCCCTCGACCTCCGCGGTGCGCCGCACGAGCCGGCCCACCGTCCGCCCGGTGTCGTCGAGCACGGGCTCGGTGACCTCGCGGGCGGGCCGGGAGAAGGGGAACACCGCCCCGTCGCCGCTCAGCTCGGCCACCGGGACGGACACCTCCACCCGCTCCTCGGAGCCCTCGTCCCAGGGCACCAGCACCCGGTCCGGCAGGTGCAGTTCGGGGACGTCCTCGAAGCCGCCGCCGTCGAGCGCCCGTTGCACCGTACGGCGCTGGGCGTGCAGGAAACGCAGCTCCAGGAAGAGGGTGGCCGAGCCCCGGGGCTCCATCAGGATCTCGGTGTGCTGGAGCACCGGCTCGTCGTGTGCGGGCGCCCAGGCAGGCGGCACCAGCACGCCGAACTGCCAGCGCAGCCGGTTCTTGGCGGCGGACGCCCGGTACGGATAGAGGACGTACCCCTCGAAGAGGACGGCGTCCGCCACCTGCCGGGCGGTGGCGAACCGGGTGTCCCGGTCGGTGGTCGCGCCGGTGGTCGCGGCGGTGGTCGTCACGGGGCGGTCCTCTCGGTGACGCGCGGCGGGGGAGCCCCCAGCCGGACGGACGGGGACGCCGGGCGCGCCCCGTCGGCCGAGTCCAGCAACAGGCGTACGGTCGCCTCCCACGAGGCGAGCGCGTGCCGCGAGCGGAAGGCGAGCAGCTCCGCCATCGTGTCGCGGGGCAGCCTCAGCCATCCGCAGCCGGGAAAGTGCTGCTCGACCATCTCCCGCCACACGGCGACGGGCATCCGGTACGAGGCCTCGCGGTCCCAGGGCACCGGCTCGACCCGGAAGCCGCCGTCCCCGACGAAGGCCGTGCCGGAGAACAGCATCAGCAGGGGCGCCTCGCCGTCCCGCAGGGCGTCGAAGTAGCGGCTCGCCGCGATGTCCATGTCGTAGGTGCACGGGACGACCAGGTCGGTCTCGGTCTCCCCGGTGAAGCTGGGCACCATCACCGAGACGTGGGCGAACTGCACCGGCTGGAGGGTGGTGCCCCAGCGCGAGCGCTCGCCGAACAGATCGCCCAGCCCCTCGGCCTCCTCGGGGCCGTAGCCGCGCCGGGCCGGTTCCAGCCGGATCTGGCAGCGCAGGGCGAGGGCGTGGACCCGGACGGGCTCCGGGACGCCGTCGGCGTCGTCCGCACCGCTGGCCGTGACGCGCAGGCGGAAGACCAGGGTGGGGCCGGCCGCGTAGGCGTCGGCCCGCACTCCGGTGCAGGTGAAGGTGAAGCGCGTGGGACCGGTCATGGGCGACGTGCCTCCACCGGTTCCTCGGCCAGCACCCTGGCACGCCGTTCCACATGGGCGAAGAACGCGTCGAGGGCGGCCCGGGCTTCGGCGCCACCGTCGAAGCCGTGCCACAGCAGGCGCATCCGCCCCACCAGCTCGTAGCAGATGTCGATCGGCACCAGGTGGCAGGTGGTGCGCCCCTGCGTACGGCGCAACAGCAGCGCCTCCACGTCGGGTTCCAGGACGGCGGCCAGTCGGCCGCCGCCCAGGACGCTTTGCCAGGTCTCCGGGTCGAGTTCGCTCTCGGTGGCCCCGGCCGGGCTCGGGTACAGCGCGACCAGGCGGTCCAAGGCGGCGTTGCGGAAGAAGAACGCGACGCCGACCGGGATCTGGAGCAGCTCCCACGCGCCCTCTTCGAGGGGGTGGGCCGGGTCGGAGAGGTACCGGTCCGGGACGGCCCGGTAGCGGCCCGTCGAGGTGCCCGGCCGGTCGAACAGGAGGGAGCAGGCGGTGCACGCGCACACCATGGCCCGCTTCTCGGTCTCCACCAGGTGGCGGTGGCCCGGGCCCTCCTCGGGCAGGAGCGCCCCGCACAGCTCGCATGTCTCGGGCCTCGGCGGGCGCGGCTGGGTGAACCGGCGCAGCCCGCGCGGGCCGGCGTCCCGCGGGCCGCCCGCCTTCAGGACGCCGGGTCCGGGCCCCGTCACGGCACCCGCACCGGGGTGGGCGGGCGGATGCCGATCTGCAGCAGCGGGGCTGCCGGCGGCGGGGCGGCCTCCAGCTCCACCCCGGTCACCTCCGGGGCGAAGGAGGCCAGGGTGTCCTCCAGGGTGCGCCGGGAGGCGTCGGCGTCGGAGCTCCCGCAGCCGCACCCGCCGCCCCCCGCCGGGGCGGCCTGCGGGCGCAGCCGCAGCACCCCGGTGGCCTCGTCGAAGCCGACCAGGTCCACCGATTCGCCCGACGCCGCCAGGGCGCGCCCGATCCGGGTCCGGACGTCTTCGGGGTGCAGTCCGTGCAGCGAGAGCAGGCTCGCGACCAACTCGTCGTCCAGCACGGGGGCCAGCGGCGCGGCGCCGACCCGCTCCACGATCCGGGCGAGCCCGGCACCGTAGAAGTCCATCAGGACGCGCACCAGTTCCTCGGCCGCGGCGCACGCCTGCCGGTCGCCGCCCGCGGCCAGTTCCTCCAGTACCTCCTCGACCCGCGCGCCCACCTGGCGGGCGTCCACCGGGGCGCTCATCCGCCCAGTCCGCTCAGGCCGGTGGGGACGTGCATCTGCTTGACCGTCTTGCCGGGGCCGACGTACATGTGGACGCCGCACGGCAGACAGGGGTCGAAGCTGCGCACGGCGCGCATGATGTCGATGCCCTTGAAGTTCTCCGGGGTGTTCTCCTCGAAGATCGGGGTGTTCTGCACCGCGTCCTCGTACGGTCCGGGGGTGCCGAAGGTGTCGCGGGTGCTCGCGTTCCACGGGGTCGGCGGGTACGGGTGGTAGTTGGCGATCTTGCCGTCGCGGATCACCATGTGGTGCGAGAGCACTCCGCGCACCGCCTCCGTGAAGCCGACTCCCAGACCCTCGTCCGGGACCTCGAACTTCTCCCAGGTCTGGGTGCGTCCGGCGCGGACCTCGGCGAGGCCCTTCTCGGCGCAGTGCAGGGCGATGGCGGCCGCGTACGCCTGGAAGTAGGTGCGCGCACGGTTGCGTTCCAGCGCGTTGCTCCACTTCGGGATCTTCCACTCGAAGCGGGTCTCGGGCTTGGTCATCGTCTTCGGCAGGGTGATCACGACGCTGTGACCGGTGGCCTGCACGTAGTCGGTGTGGACCAGCCCCGACAGGGCCGTCGACCACAGGCGGGCGATGGGGCCGCCGCCGGTGTCGAGCGCGAGGTGGTCCTTGCCGTCGAACCAGCGGGGCGACATGACCCAGCTGTACTTGTCGTCGAAGTTCCGCTTCTGCGGCGCCGGGATGGTGTGCTGGTTCCACGGGTGGCGCGGGTCGACCGGGTTGCCGAGCGGGTCGTGCGTGACGAACTGCTCCTGGCCCTGCCAGTCGTCGTAGTACGAGCTGCCCAGCAGGATGCGGATGCCGAGGTTGATCTCGGTGAGGTCGTTGGTGACCAGCTTCCCGTCCACCACCACGCCCGGGGTGACGAACATCTTCCGTCCCCAGTCGGTCATGTTGGCGTACGTGAAGTCGCAGTGCTCGGGGTCGTTGAGGGCGCCCCAGCAGCCGAGCAGGACGCGCCGTCGGCCGACCTCCTCGTAGCCGGGAAGGGCCTCGTAGAAGAAGTCGAACAGGTCGTCGTGGAGCGGGACGACCCGCTTCATGAACTCGCAGTACCGCATCAGGCGGCTCAGGTAGTCCGTGAAGAGCTGCACGGAGGCGATGGTGCCGACGCCGCCCGGGTAGAGCGTGGAGGGGTGCACGTGGCGGCCCTCCATCAGGCAGAACATCTCCCGCGTGTAGCGGGACACCTGGAGCGCCTCGCGGTAGAACTCGCCCTCGATGGGGTTGAGGGAGCGCATGATGTCGGCGATCGTCTTGAAGCCGTGCTCGCCGGCGTGCGGGGCGGGGGTGCGCTCGGCCTTCTCCAGGACGCCCGGGTTGGTCTCGCGGACCATCTTCTCGCAGTAGTCGACCCCGACCAGGTTCTCCTGGAAGATGTTGTGGTCGAACATGTACTCCGCGGCCTCGCCGAGGTTGATGATCCACTCGGCGAGGTGGGGCGGCTTCACCCCGTAGGCCATGTTCTGCGCGTACACGGAGCAGGTGGCGTGGTTGTCACCGCAGATGCCGCAGATGCGGCTCGTGATGAAGTGCGCGTCGCGGGGGTCCTTGCCGCGCATGAAGACGCTGTAGCCGCGGAAGACCGACGAGGTGCTGTAGCACTCCGCGACCTTCTTCTGCTTGAAGTCGATCTTCGTGTGGATGCCGAGGCTGCCCACGATCCGGGTGATCGGGTCCCAGGCCATCTCCACCAGGCCGCTGCCGTCCGCGGCCTGCTTCGTCTTCGGTGTCATCGTGTCTGCCGTGACCCTTCTTCGGTGCTTCGCTTGCGTGCGGCGCGGGGGATTCCGCCCGCCGGTGCGGGTTTCGGGGAGGGGCCGGGGTCACCAGGGCGGGCGGTAGCCCGTCGTGAGCTTCCTGCCGGTGTGGCGCCACTTGGGCTCCTGGTCCACGGTGTGCGCCGTGATCGCGCGGAGCTTGCGGATGACCGCCCCGTACGCACCGCTCGCGGCGCTGGAGACCTTGCCGCCGGGGGGCTCGTCCATGAACGGCATGAACTTGTCCGGGAAGCCCGGCATGGTGCAGGCGATGCAGATGCCGCCGACGTTCGGGCAGCCGCCGATGCCGTTCATCCAGCCGCGCTTGGGCACGTTGCACTTGACGACCGGGCCCCAACAGCCGAGCTTCACCAGGCACTTGGGGGAGTCGTAGGTCTGCGCGAACTGGCCCTGCTCGTAGTAGCCGGCCCGGTCGCACCCCTCGTGGACGGTGGCGCCGAACAACCACGTCGGGCGCAGCTTGTCGTCCAGCGGGATCATCGGCGCCGAACCGGCCGCCTGGTACAGCAGGTAGGTCAGCGTCTCCGAGAAGTTGTCCGGCTGGATCGGACAGCCCGGAACGCACACGATCGGGATGCCGGCCTTCGACTTCCAGTCCCAGCCGAGGTAGTCCGGAACGCCCATGGCGCCCGTCGGATTGCCCTCCATCGCGTGGATGCCGCCGTACGTGGCGCAGGTGCCGATGGCCACCACGGCCAGGGCCTTCGGCGCGAGCCGGTCCAGCCACTCGCTGGTGGTGATGGGCTGGCCGGTCTCCGGGTCGTCGCCGAATCCGCACCAGTAGCCCTCGGGCTTGATCGACTCGTTGGGGATCGAGCCCTCGACCACCAGGACGAACGGGTCGATCTCGCCGCGCTCACCCTTGAAGAACCACTCGATGAAGGTGTCCGCGCCCCCGACGGGGCCGCACTCGAAGTCGATCAGGGGCCAGTGGACGGCGATCTTGGGGAGTCCGGGAAGGACGCCCATCACGATCTCCTCGATGCTGGGCTGCATCGCGGCCGTCAGCGAGACGGAGTCGCCGTCGCAGCTCAGCCCCGCGTTGATCCAGAGGATGTGGATCGGGGGGTCCTCGGCCGGAGCCGGGGCGGACGGTGCTGCGTTCATCGGGGTGCCTCCTTGGGGAGGAGCGGGAGGAGCGGGAGGGGAACGGGGGACGAGGTCGTGGGACAGGCGGCGGGACGGTCCGTCCGCGCCCCACCTTTCTTGCTAACAGCAGCCGCCCCCGCGTGCTCCGTCATGTGCGGCCATTGAGGTGACGCCGGCGCTCGCGCGCCCCGCCGCGGGCCGGGTCAGGTGGACCGGGGTGAAAGCCGGCGCCTCCTTGCGCACGAAGGCCCGGCGCAGGGCGTGGTACGGGGCCTCGGGGTCGAAGAACGTCCGGTGCATCTGGGCCAGCTCCGCCTCCCGGTGGGCGGCCAGCGGCAGGGCCGCCTCGTCGCGCTCCCGCAGGGCCTTCTTCGCGGAGATCCGGGCCTGTGTGGCGGGCAACGCGGCCAACCGCGCCGCGAGGCGGGCCGTCTCGTCGGCGAACCCGGCGGGCGGGCAGGGCACCGTGCGGTCGGACAGCCCGAGCCGCAGGGCGGCCTCCGCGCTCAGCGGGAGCGCCTCGGCGCAGAGCCGCTCGGCGGCGGCCGGGCCGACGCGGCGCGGCAGGGTGTACGTCCAGTACTCGGACCCGTACAGGCCCATCAGGCGGTAGTGCGGGTTGAGCACCACGCCCGAGCGGCACCAGACCTCGTCGGCGGCGAGCGCGAGGACGGCCCCGCCGGCGGCCGCGTTGCCGCCGAGGGCGGCGACGACCAGCCGGTCGGTGGTGGTCAGGACGGCCTCGACCAGGTCGTCCATGGCGTTGATGTTGGCCCAGGACTCCGCGGCCGGGTCCGGCGCGGCCTCGATGAGCCCCAGGTGGATGCCGTTGGAGAAGAAGTCCCGCCCGCCGCCGAGCACCAGGACGGAGGTCGGGCGGGTCAGGGCCGCCCGGTAGGCCTCCAGGAGGCGCCGGCACTGGCCGGTGCCCATGGCGCCGCCGGGGAACGCGAAGGAGAGGAACCCGCACGGCCCCTCCTCCCGGTAGCGGATGTCCGACCAGGCCGCGTCGGCTCCGGGCTCCGTCCAGGCCGGGGCCGGGTGCTCCGGCAGCGCCGGGAGCCGGTCGCCCAGCGCGAGGACGGCGGGCAGCTTCACCGGGGCGGGCCCCCCGGGCACCCGGCGGGCCCGCAGCTCCGGGATCCACACGGCCCCGTCGGTCGTGGCCCGGCAGATCGCGCCCGTCCGGGTGGCCAGCAGCTCCCCGGGCCGGCCGCGCAGCACCGGCTCCGGGTGGCCGCCGTGCAGGAACCAGGAGGAGCCCAGCAGCTCGTCCGGGACGCCCGGCCGGGAGTCGGCGGCGCGCAGGGTGCGCAGCACCTGCTCGGTGGGGTCGGCCGCCCAGTCGATCCGGCGCTCGCGCTGGTGCAGGAAGGGCCGGGTGCGGACGGCGCCGGGGTCCTGGGGGCGGGGCACGTACGTACCGGACGCGAAGCGCTCGACGGCCAGCAGGACGGCCTCCAGGGCGGCGTCGGCGATCTCGCCCCGGTAGAGGTCGCTCTTGCCCACGGGGGGCAGCGCGCACTCCGCCGATGCCCACACGTCCCCCGCGTCCATCTCCGCGTCCGCCCGGAGCACGGTGACGCCCCAGCGGGGCTCCCGGTCCAGGACGGCCCGGTCGAGGGAGGAGGGGCCCCGGTCGCCGACCGGCCCGGGGTGGACGATCAGGCAGGTCCGCGTGGCCCACACCGCCTCGGGGAGGGCCGTCGTCAGCATCGGCGCCACGATCAGGTCGGGATCGTGGCGGGCCACGGCGTCGGCCGGGCACATCCCGGGCAGGGCCAGCTCGACGGAGACCCGGTGGCCGTGGTCGCGCAGTTCGGCGTGGACCCGCTGGGTGAGGCTGTTGAACGCGCTGGCGACGAGCAGGACGTGCACGTGGTCTCCCGGGGTGGCCGCGGCCCACGGAGGCGTGGGCCCGGCCTGGTCGGCGCTCGTGACCGGAGCATGACCGGCCGCCTGAGATGGTCGGCCACCCCGGAGCGGGCACGCCCGAGGCGGTGCGGCGGTGTCACTCGAAAGCGGGCCCCCACGCGCCCGCTCGGCCGCATCCGTCAGCGTGCCCGGGGTGCGCGGTGGGCAACGGGGACCGCCCCGGACGGGCCGCGTACGAGGGCACGGGGTGGGTCTCGGGGTGGGTCTCGGGGCGGGGAGGGGCGCGCGGGTGCTCGGCGCGTGAGGAACGGGGGCGGACGACGGGGTTCGGCGCGGGGGCCCCTGCGCTACGGGCCCCTGCGCTACGGGCCGTGCGGCCGTGCGGGGTGTTCGCGCCGGGAGGGACACCGGCCACCGGGCCCGCTCGGCGCCGCACCGGCGCGGGCGTTCGCGCGGGCGGGTGCGGGGGCGGGTGACGGGGCGGGGGCGCAGGGACCGGTCCCGGGGGCGTGCCGCCTAGCGGGGCGGTGAGCGCGTGCGGGGGCGGGTCGCGCGGGGGTGGCGCCCGGAAGGCGGCCACCCGGGGGTGGTCCGGGGCGGGACGGGCCCGCCCCGGACCAGGGGTCAGGCGTTGACGCAGGTGTTGCCGGCCGCCGGGTTGAGCGCGCCGATCACGTTGATCGAGTTGCCACACAGGTTGATCGGCACGTGGATCGGGATCTGGACCACGTTTCCGGACAGGACGCCCGGGGAGCCGGCCGCGACGCCCGAGGCGTTGGCGTCGGCGAGGGCGGCGCCCGCGCCGCCGAGGATCAGACCGGCGGTGAGGCAGGCCGCGGTGGCCAAGTTGCGGATCTTCATGCTGAACTCCCGAGAGTCGTGCGGTCGGAGGGACCCGCACATCCGACCGCACACTTCCGGACCCGCCCGCCCATTGAGCCACCCGTGGGCGGTGCGGTGGCGCTACCGTCGGACCATGACCGACCTCCGGATCGGCGTGCTCGGCTTCGGCCTGCGCGGCAGCCTCGCCCGGCACGCGCACCGCCCCGGCCGGGGGGCCGTCGTCACCGCCGTCGCCGATCCGGACCCGCGCGCCCGCGCCGCGGCCGCCGCCGCGTTCCCCGGCGCCCGCACGAGCGCCGAACACCGCTCGGTCCTCGGGGATCCCGAGGTCGACGCCGTCCTCGTCCTCACCCCCGACCACACCCACGCCGACCTCGCCTGCCGGGCCCTGCGCGCCCGCAAGCCCGTACTCGTCGAGAAGCCCCTCGACATCACCGTCGAGGGCTGCGACGAGATCCTCCGCACCGCCCGCGCGACCGGCACCCGGCTGTACGTCGGCCACAACATGCGGCACATGCCGGTCGTGCGGACCATGCGCGAGCTGATCGGCCGGGGGGCCGTGGGCGCCGTCAAGACGGTGTGGATCCGGCACTTCGTGGGCTACGGCGGGGACTGGTACTTCAAGGACTGGCACGCCGAACGCCGTTGCACCGGCGGCCTGTTGCTCCAGAAGGCCGCCCATGACCTCGACGTGCTGCACTGGCTGGCCGGCGGCTACACCCGCGAGGTCCAGGCCATGGGCGACCTCCTCGTCTACGGGGACAACCCACACCGCCGCGCGCCCGGCGAGCCCAAGGCGGACGACTGGTTCACCGTCGAGGGCCACTGGCCGCCGCACACCCAGCGCGACCTCAACCCGGTCATCGACGTTGAGGACGTCTCCCTCCTCAACGCCCGCCTGGACAACGGGGTCCTCGCCGCCTACCAGCAGTGCCACTTCTCGCCCGACTACTGGCGCAACTACACCGTCATCGGGGACGCCGGACGGCTGGAGAACTTCGGCGACGGCCCCGGCGCCCGGGTGCGCGTGTGGAACACCCGCCGCTCCGGCTACCGGCCCGAGCCCGACGAGACGTACGAGGTCCCCGACGCCGACGGCCCCCGGGACCACGGCGGCGCCGATCCGCTGCTGATGGACGAGTTCCTCCGGTTCGCCCGCGACGGAGGATCCACCGACACCTCCCCGGTCGCCGCCCGGATGGCCGTCGCGGCGGGCTGCGGGGCGACGGAGTCCCTGCGCGACGGCGGCACGCCCCGCCGGGTGCCCCCGCTCGACCCCGGGCTCGTCGCCTACTTCGAAGGCGGCCAGTGCTCCTAAGGGCTGTCCCGTAATCCCTGGTGGGCGCGCGACAGCCCTTAGGCCGTCTCTTTCGGATCTTGGCGGGCGCGGCAAGACCGATGGAGACGGCCTAGACCGGGCGGCGCGCCAGCAGGTGGGCGTCGAGGAAGCCCCGCGGGGTGGAGGGGTCGTGGATCAGTCGGGCGAACGGGACGAGGCCGGCTCCGGCCGGCATCTCGGCGAAGCGGTCCACGGGCCAGCTGTACGCGGGAGTGACCTTGTGGTCGAAGCGGACCGGCTCCGGCCCGTCGGTCGCGAAGAACGAGACCAGGAGCAGGCCCCCGGGGGCCAACACGCGCCCCAACTCGGCCATCAGTGCGGGCAGTTCCGCGGGCGGGGTGTGGATCGTCGAGTAGTGCGCCAGAACCCCGCCCAACGCCCCGTCCGCGAGGGGGAGGGCCTCCATCCGGCCCTGGTCGAACCGGAGCGTCGGATGTGCCCGCCGGGCGTGCTCGACCATGGCGGGGGAGAGGTCCATCCCGAAGGCGTCGAGACCCAGTTCGTCCAGCATGGCCGTCAGGTGGCCGGGCCCGCACCCGACGTCGGCCGCCCTGAGGTTTCCCGTCCCGCGCACCAGTTCGGCGAAGGTGCCGATCATGGTTCGCGAGAACGGGTGCGTCTCCAGCCGGCCGGCGAACAGGGACGCGTACAGCTCGACGACCCCGTCGTAGGCCGCCCCGGTGCGGTCCTGGTGTGCCCTCACGCGGAAGAAGCTACCTGAAGGGAGCGGTTCAGCCCAGCCGACCCGAACGGGGCGTGCGGGAGGGGGTGTTCGTGTCGGTCAGGGCCGCCGTCAGCGCGGCGTGGTCGGTGAGGGTCACGTCGGCGTAGGCGAGGGCGAAGCGGGCCACGGCCCGGTCGAAGGGGTCCCCGGCGCCGAGGTAGCCGGCGATGGCGAACCGGTCGCCGGTCCGGGCGTGGGCGCGGGCCAGGGTCCGGCCGCACAGCCGCGCGTACCCCTCCAGCAGGAGCGGGTCCATGGTCTCGACCGCGGCCGAGCCCTTCATGTCGCGCAGTTGGCGCCAGTAGAACTGTCGGCCCGCGGGCCCGCTTGCCCAGCCCAGGAAGATGTCGGTGGCGGACTGGAGCAGCCGTTGCCCGGTCACCACCCGCTGCCCGGCGTGCGGAGGGGGGCAGGCGTCGGTGTGGGCCTCCAGGACGGACGGACCGGCCTCCTTGACCTGGAGGAACAGCGGGTCGCCGATGTCCCGACCGGTCAGCAGGACCACGAAGCACCGGGTGCCGACGCTGCCGACGCCGACGACCTTCCGGGCCACGTCCACCACCCGGAACCGGTCCAGCAGCAGCCGCCGCTCCTCCGGGAGGGTGGCCCGGTAGTCGGTGAACACCCTCTGCACCGTCGCGCCATCGGATTCCGCGACCCGCTCCAGCAGCGGCGGCTCGTGGCGGATCCGGCGCCGCCCGTCCACCACCTCGGTCAACTTCTCCAGTGCCTGGAGGCTGGTGCGCCGCCTGGCCTTCGCCAGCCCGGACTCCACGCGCTCGCGGTCGCGCCGCCGCACCAGCGGCAGCACCTCCGCGCTGTCCACCCGCTCGTACCAGACGGCGAGTTCACCGAGCCCGGCCAGCCGGCGCATGGTCCGCCGGTAGGAGCCCGCGGCCGTGCCGGCTGCCCGCCGGGCGGCCTTGTCCCCGTGCCCGTTCGCCCGGGCGGCCACCGCCACGCTGGCCGCCAGCCGTTTGACGTCCCACTCGAAGGGGCCGGGCAGGGTCTCGTCGAAGTCGTTCAGGTCAAACAGCAACGTCCGCTCCGGGGAGGCGAACAGCCCGAAGTTGAGCAGGTGCGCGTCCCCGCACAACTGGACCTCCAGCCCGGTGTGCGGCAGCGACCCCAGATCGGCCGCCATCACGGCGGCGGCCCCGCGCAGGAAGGGGAACGGTCCGGCGGCCATCCGCTCGTAGCGCAGCGGCAGCAGTTCCGGAACCCGATCGAGGCCCTGCGCCGCCAGCACCGCCACCGGATCCGCCCGTGCCTGCGCCCCGGGCACCTCCGCGTGCGTGCTGCGGGGCAGCCGGCGCCGCAGGGCCCGGCCGTTCCGGGCCCGCTCGTCGGGGGAGGCCGGCGGCGTCATCCTCCAGTCATACCACCGGGACCGGGCCCCCGCCGTCCGGAGCGGAGCGGGGGTCCGGGGGGCCGACCGCGGCCGATCAGGTCGTGTACTGGGAGTTCAGCCGCACGTAGCCCTCGGTCAGGTCGCAGCCGTACACCGTGAAGCTGCCCTCCCCGATGCCCAGGCCGATGCCGATCACGACCTCGTCGTGGGCCTTGAGGTAGGCGGCCACCGCCGCGCGACGCTCGTCCTCGTCGGCTCCGGGCGGGTAGACGCCGATGTCTCCGAAGCGCACGGTGACGTTCTCCGGGAGGATGTCCGTCTCGTCGTGGCACTTCCCGATGGCCATGACGACCCGGCCCCAGTTCGGGTCGGCCCCGTGGACGGCGGTTTTGACCAGCGGGGAGTTCACCACGGCCTTGCCGACGCGCTTGGCCTGCGCGGCGTCGCGGGCGCCCTCGACCTCGACCTGGATCAGGGTGGAGGCGCCCTCGCCGTCCGAGGCGATCATCTTCACCAGCCCCAGCGCGACCGTGTGCAGGGCCTGCTCGAAGGCGTCGGGGTCGACCGGTCCGGCGAGGCCGTTGGCGAAGAGGACGGCGGAGTCGGAGGTGGAGGTGTCGGTGTCGATCGACACGGCGTTGAAGGTGGTGTCCATGACCCGCTTGAACAGGGCCGTCAGCGTCTCCGGCTCCAGCTCGGCGTCGGTGACGAAGAAGGTCAGCAGCGTCGCCATGTCGGGCTCCAGCATGCCGACGCCCTTGGCGATGCCGGTCAGGACGGCGTCGCCGACCTTCACGGTCAGGCACTTCGGCCGGGTGTCCGTGGTCATGATGGCCCGCGAGGCCGAGCCCATGTCCCGGGCCTCTCCGGCCGGCGGCCAGGCCAGGCCGTCCAGGTGGCCGGAGATCCGGTCCATCGGGTACTGCCGCCCGATGACACCGGTGGAGGCGATCAGCAGCTCCTCCGGGTCGATGCCGAGGGCGCGCGCGGCGGAGTCCCGTACGGCGACCGCGTTCCGCGACCCCTCGGGGCCGGTGGCGACGTTGGCGTTGCGGGCGACGACGACCACGCCGCGCGCGCTGCCGTCGGCCGCGGCGGCCCGCGAGAGGGTGACGGAGGGACCGGCGAACCGGGACCGGGTGAAGACCGCCGCCGTCCGGGCCGGAACGTCCGAGGCGATGATGCACAGATCGTCGCGCCCGTCGTCCTCGATGCCGATGGGAGCGGTGTGGACGGTGAATCCGCGGGGGACAAGACCGTGCATGTGAATACGCCTTTCAGAATATGTATGCGTCTTGGTCGAGCGAGGGCCGGGGGGTCCACGACCCACCGGCCCACGTCCTTGGTATCAGACGGGGCGCCCGCCACGTGCGCGAACGCCCCCCGGCACGTCAGCCGTTCGGCCCCTCGCCCTCATCATCGGACACCGACAGTACGGCGTAGTCGTACATGCCGTACGCCGGTGACATCGTGACGTTCGCGGCTTGAGCGCCCCTCAACACCACCGATTTGACGTACATGTAGGGGCACATGACCGCCTCGTCC
Organism: Streptomyces sp. NPDC088097; assembly: GCF_044741845.1. Taxonomy (NCBI): domain Bacteria; kingdom Bacillati; phylum Actinomycetota; class Actinomycetes; order Kitasatosporales; family Streptomycetaceae; genus Streptomyces; species Streptomyces sp. NPDC088097. Next base: position 788,374 of record NZ_JBIUTJ010000003.1, on the reverse strand, counting down.
ATCGCGGCCCGGTCCACGGCGGCCCAGATCGCCGCGCGCTCCTTCTCGTCGCGCGTCGCCGCGCCCGTGTCGAGCAGCGCGTCGATGTGCGGCGAGGCCAGCTCCCCGAGGTTCTGGTTGCCGCTCTCCTTGATCGCCCGCGAGTCGGTGATCTGTTGGAGGAACCCGTACCCGTCCGGGAAGTCGGCCGCCCAACCGAACATCACGATCCCGATGCCGTGCGCGCGCGCGTACGCCGGCACGCCCGCCGCCTTGGTGAAGTAGTCGCCCGAGGTGAAGGGGATGACCTCCGCCAGGATCCCGACGCGTTCGAGCCCCTTGGACAGGGCGATCGCGGCGTTCCACTCCTTGCGCCGGTCCTCCCGGGCGGCGATCTTCGTACGGAACCCGTCCGGAAGGCCGGCGAGCGCCAGTTCGCGCCGGGCCGCGTCCAGGTCCCCCGCGCCCTCGGGACCGACGGGATAGCGGTCGAAGGGTTCGTGGCCGACCACGGACGCGGGCAGCAGGGTGGTGGCGATCTCCCCGGCCGCGTCGCCGCCGTAGGCCGCGAGCATCGCCGTCTTGTCGGTGGCGTACTGCACGGCGCGCCGGGCGTGCACGTCCGTCAGCGCGCCGATGTTCCGGTTGAGGCAGTACAGCCACACGAAGCCCGTACGCGGATTGTCCACCCGCGGCCTCAGCAGCGGGTCGGCCAGGATCCGCTCCTGCGTCTCGGGTTGCACCCCGACTCCGGCGAGGTCGATGTCCGCCTCCCCGGCCAGCAGGATCCGGTCGACCTCCGGCCCGCTCACCCCGAGCCGGACGGTGATCCGGTCCGGCCGGGCGGTGCGGACCGGGTCCGTCGATGCCTCCCAGTGCGGGTTGCGCGCCAGGAGCAGCTCCGTGCCCGGCGCGTACGTCTCGATCCGGTAGGGGCCCGAGGACACCGGGCCCAGCCGGTAGTCGGGGAAGGAGTCCCGCTCGCGGGGCACCGGGATGGTCGCGGGCAGCGCCGCCAGGTAGTCGAAGGCGGCCATGGCCTCGCGCAACCGGAATACGAGGGTGTGCGCGTCCGGGGTCTCGATGCCGTCCGGACCCGTCAGGTACTGCCGGAAGTAGGCGGGACCGCCCCGGGTGACGGGCCGCCCGTAGACGTGCTCGGGGAAGGCGGAGCGCAGCACCGCGTACCTCACGTCCCGCGAGGTGATGGGGGAGCCGTCCTCGAAGCGGATCCCCTCGCGCAGCCGGTAGGTCCAGGTGAGGGCGTCGTCGGAGGCCTCGCCGAGGGAGCGCGCCAGATCGGGCACCAGGCGGGGGCCGCCCTCCGCGTCGGTCGTGTAGCCGACGAGCGGCCGGCCGAGCAGCCGGATGAAGTTCCAGGTGTAGGCGTAGTACGTGTCGGCGGGGTCGAGCGAGTCGAAGTCGTCGGTGCGGACGTACCGGAGGGTTCCGCCCCGGTGCTCGGACGGGTTCACGATGCCGCGTGCTACCGCATTGAATGCCACGGTTGTTCCCAGCGCCTCTCTCGTCGTGCCGGTGGTGCGGGTGTGGGGCGGGGGCCCGGCCGGCGGGACCTCAGCGGGCGAGCCCGACGGCCTGGAGGTCGTACAGCCCGAAGGCGGGGTGGACGTAGACGCCGGTCAGGTCGGGATGGCGGTAGTGCAGGGTGCGGTCATGGGCCATCGGGAGCATCACGGCGCGGTCCATGACGGTCTCCTCGACGCGCTGCCACAGCCGCCGTCGGTCCGCCGGTTCGCCCGAGGACCGGGCCTCGTCGATCAGCCGCCGCACGAGCGGGTCGTCGAGTTCGGCGAAGTTGAAGTTGCCGCCGCCGTACTTGATCTGCCGTCCGTCGACCAGGGGCGCGAGGAACCCGTACTCGGTCGGGTAGTCGGCGCCCCAGTCGGTGATGCCCAGGCCCAGGCCGAGCGCGCGCACCGTGTCCGGGTGCCCCAGCCCGGAGCGGTAGTACGAGGCGGTGTCCAGGACCCGGACGCGGGCCCGGATCCCCACCCGGGTCAGGGAGGCGGAGAGGGTCCGGGCGACCAACTCGAACTTGCCGGGCTGGGTCGCGATGACCGTCTCGAAGCCGTCGGGCAGCCCGGCGGCGACCAGTTCGGCGCGGGCGGCGTCCGGATCGCCGGTGTGGTCGGCGCCGGAGGGGTAGCGGTCGCTCCCCGTGTGGGAGGGCAGGGTGGGCGGGATCAGGCTGGTGGCGAGCGAGCCGCCCACCCCGTCCCCGCCGCGCGCTTCGAGGAGGGCGGCCTTGTCGGCCGCGAAGAACACCGCGCGCCGGGCGTGGACGTTGTCGAAGGGCGGCACGCAGGTCTGCACGCTGACGTACTGGAGGAAGCCGGTGGCCGGATTGTCGGCCCTGGCCCGCAGCACCGGATCGGCCAGGATCGCGTCGCGCGCGGAGTGCTGGATGCCGCGCCCCTCGACGTCGAGGTGGAACTCCCCGGCGATGAGGCGGGCGTCCAGCTCGTCGACGTCCACCCCGAAGGTCACGTCCATCCCGTCCGGCAGGGCGCGGCGGAAGGGATCCGTGGCCCGGTCCCACATCGGGTTCCGTTCGAGGTGGAGGGAGCGCCCGGGGCGGTGGCGCCGTACGCGGTAGGGCCCGGAGCAGACCGGCGCCTCGCCGTACCGCTCGCGGGTGTCGCGGTCGGCCGGGACCGGCGCCGTGTTGGGCTGCGCCATCAGGTAGTCGAAGTCCGCGAAGGGCCGTACGAGGCGGAAGCGCAGGGTGTGCTCGTCGGGGGTCTCGACGGCCTTGCAGCGCCCGCCGGCGTAGGGGCCCCGGTAGCCGCCGTGGTCGAGCAGGTCGAGGAGGTAGGTGGGGCCGCCCGGGAGCACGTCCTGGGCGAAGACCCGTTCCACGGCGTACGCCAAATCCCGGGCGCCGATCACCTCGCCCGTCTCGTAGCGGACGCCCTCGCGGATCCGGTAGGTCCAGGTCAGCCCGGAGTCCGAGACCTGGCCCGGCCCGGTCGCCAGGTCCGGCACGACGGTGGGGGCGACCGGGTCGGTGCCGAAGGCCATCAGGGTGCGCTGGAGGGTCCGTTGCAGCAGCCAGGACCACACGTAGTAGGTGCGGGCGGGGTCCAGGGAGTCGACGTCGGCGGAAGCCACCAGGGCCAACCGGCCGCCCGAACGGCCGCCTTCGGGCAGGCTCGGATCGTCCGCGCCGGCGATCGCGCCGACGGCGGCGTTCCAACCGGACATCAGCCCAGTTCCTTCACGTACAGGTACTGGGTCGACAGCGAACACCCTCGGGACACCTTGGCCTCCGTGGAACCGATGCCGTACTGGACGGTCTTGACCCCGTGGCGGGGGGCATGGTCGGCGGGCGTGTAGTACGTCAGCTCGTAGTACAGCGGCAGCTTGCCGACGGCCGCGTAGTCGAAGCCGGCGCGGTGGGCGAACCACACGTCCCCGTGGGAGAGGATCAACGTGAAGCCGATCACCCGCCCGTCCAGCTCGGCCCGGGATACCAACGCCCGGTCGCCGAGCCGCGCGGCGGCGGCCCGCAGGACGGCCTCGGAGCGCAGCGGGTCCCAGCCGGTCATCCCGTACTTGGCGAACAGCTCGGTCTCCAGCGCCGCCAGCCGGGGGATGTCGGCCGGATCCAGCGGGGCCAGGGTGATCCGTACGCCCGCCGCCCCGACCCGCCGCCGCTCGGCCCGCACCCGGCGCGAACGGTGGGGCGGGAAGGCCAGCGCGTAGTCCGTGAACCCGGCGCCGGGCAGCGTGAGGGTGGCGAACTGCCCCGACACGTGCGAGGTGTAGCCGCGCTCGCGCAGCACCTCGCGCTGGACGCGGTCGTCGGCGTCCACGTACGGCAGGCACAGCGACCGGCACCCCTCACGGACGGCCGTGGCCTCGGCCTCGTCCAGGACGCGGTGCGCCGTCGAAGGGTCGGCGTGGGGGTGCAACAGCAGGCGGGTGCGGCCGAGGTGGCGACCGCCGCCCATCATCGACGGCATCAGGCGGTCCACGTCCCCGAAGGCGGCCAGCACCTCCCGGGCCCCGGCCATCCCCTCCTCGGCGCAGTGCCGCACCAGCAGGTCGGTACGGCCCAACGACCACGGGGACTCCCGGGTGGCCCGCACCAGCGCCATGGCGGCGAGCGGTCGCTCTCCGTCCCGCGCGGTGAGGTAGCCCATCCACGCCCCGGCGGAGTCCTGGAGGACACGCATCCAGTCGGTGCCGAGGAAGAAGTCCTCCGCGCCGACGAGCGTGTTCCAGCCGGCCTCACGCGCTTCCTCGGGCGTCTGCCATCGGTCGATCACCACTCCACTGGTCACACACCCGATGTTCGACGGACACGGTCTCCGTCCGCTCTCCAAGCGCTCCCTGATACCGGGCTGAGAGAACGGCGAGAGAGGACCGACGCAGGGTGTGTCCCGAACCCCCCACCGTGTGAGTCACCGTGTGAACGAGGAGAGCCGATCCATGTCCCGTGTATCCACCGGCCCCAGTGAGCAGCCGACCACCGCGCACGCTCTGCTCAGACGCCTGCGCGAGCACGGAGTGGACAAGATCTTCGGTGTCGTGGGCCGCGAGGCGGCCTCCATCCTCTTCGACGAGCAGGAGGGCATCGAGTTCGTCCTGACCCGTCACGAGTTCACCGCCGGAGTCGCCGCCGACGTCCTGGCCCGCATCACCGGCCGTCCCCAGGCCTGCTGGGCCACCCTGGGCCCCGGCATGACCAACCTGGCCACCGGCATGGCGACGAGCGTCCTCGACCGTTCCCCGGTCATCGCGATGGCCGCGCAGTCGGAATCGCACGACATCTTCCCGAACGACACCCACCAGTGCCTCGACCTGGTCAAGATCGCCGAGCCGATCTCCAAGTACGCCGTCGAACTCCGGCGGCCCCACGAGATCACCGACCTGGTCGACTCGGCCGTCACGGCCGCGATGACCGAGCCGGTGGGACCCGCCTTCATCAGCCTTCCCGTGGACCTCCTGGGCTCCTCCGAGGGCATCGACCTCGACGCCGACCACGGCCCCGCCCTCACCCCCGCCCGGCCGATCAACACCGTCCAGCCCGGCTGGGAGGACGCGGCGGACCGGGCCGTGGACCTCGTCCGCGAGGCCACGAACCCGGTGTTCGTCGTCGGCGCCGCCGCGATCCGCGCCGGCGCCGTCCCCGGCATCCGCGCCCTCGCCGAGCGGCTGAACATCCCCGTGATCACCACGTACATCGCCAAGGGCGTCCTGCCGCACGCGCACGAGCTGAACTACGGCGCCGTCACCGGCTACATGGACGGCATCCTGTCCTTCCCCGCCCTGGAGGCCCTCTTCGGTCCCGCCGACGTCATCCTCACCCTGGGCTACGACTACGCCGAGGACCTGCGCCCCTCGATGTGGGAGCGGGGCCGCGAGAAGCTGACCGTACGCGTCTCCCCGACCGGGAACCCGGTACCGCGCATCTACCGGCCCACCGTCGACGTGGTCACCGACGTGTTCGCCTTCGTCGAGCGGCTGGACGCCGGCACCGCCGACGTCGCGCCCAAGGACCGCCACGAGATCACGGCCGTCCGGGAGCGCGTCGCCGAACTGCTCGCCGACCCCGCGCAGTACGACGACGGCATGCGCGTCCACCAGGTCATGGACTCGATGAACACCGTCATGGCCGAGACCGCCCGCCCCGGCGAGGGCACGATCGTCTCCGACATCGGCTTCTTCCGGCACTACGGCGTCCTCTTCGCCCGCGCCGACCAGCCCTACGGGTTCCTCACCTCGGCGGGCTGCTCCAGCTTCGGCTACGGCATCCCCGCCGCCATCGGCGCCCAACTGGCCCGCCCCGGCCAGCCCACCTTCCTGATCGCCGGCGACGGAGGCTTCCACTCCAACAGCGCGGACCTGGAGACCATCGCCCGGCTCGGCCTGCCGATCATCACGGTCGTCGTCAACAACGACACCAACGGCCTCATCGAGCTCTACCAGAACATCGGCCACCATCGCAGCCACGGCCCCGCGATCAAGTTCACCGGCGTCGACTTCGTCCAGCTCGCCCAGGCCAACGGGGTCGACGGCACCCGGGCCACGACCCGGGCCGACCTGCTCGCCGCCCTGCGCAAGGCCGTGGAACTGGGCCGCCCCTACCTGATCGAGGTCCCGGTGAACTACGAGTTCACCGCCGGTGGTTTCGGGGCGCTGAAGATCTGATATGACACCGATGCCCGAGCTTCCCCCCGCCTTCGGGTTCCTCGCCTCCGCCCACACGGGCGGGGGCGGGCTCCCCGCGCCCGTCTTCGCCACGCGCGGCCGACACACCCGGCTGGACGCACGGCTCGGCGGCTCCCCGGTCGAGGTGGACGCCGTCCTGGTCCACCCCGGCGCGGACGCCGCCGGCGCGCACGCCTGCGACGGGACCACCCTGGTGCTCTTCGCCGGGGAGATCCACAACCGCGACGAGATCCGCGCCGCCGCCGACCTGCCCGCGAGCGCCTCGGACGCGGAGCTGGTGGCCGGCCTCTTCGAGAAGTACGCCGTGCACGCCTTCCGGATCGTCAACGGCCGCTACGCGGCGCTGCTGGTCACGGGATCCCGCGTGCTGGCGGCCACCGACCACGCGGGCTCCGTCCCGCTGTACGTGCGCCCCGAACCGGGCCGCGTCCTGGTGGCCACCGAGGTGAAGGCCCTGGCGGGCGCCGGGGCCGTCGTACGCGGCGCACCCGTCCCCGGGGCCCGCCGCGTCCGGGGCCTGACCGGACTCCACCAGGTGCCCGCCGGAGCCGTGCTCGACGTCCGCACCGACACCGGCGCGGTCACCGTGCACCGGACCTGGGCGCCCCCGTCGCACCGGCTCCTGATGCCCGAGGACGAGGCCGTCGCCCGGGTACGGACCGCCCTGGAGCGGGCCGTCGTCCGCCGCCTCCCCGCGGTCGGCCGACCGCTGGTGGTGCTGTCGGGCGGGATCGACTCCTCGGCCGTGGCCGCCCTCGCGTCCGGCGCCCTCGCGTCCGGGATCGACACCCTGTCCATGGGCACGGACACCTCCGACGAGTTCCCGCAGGCCCGGGTGGTCGCCGCGCACCTCGGCTCCGCACACCGGGAGGTCACCATCGCCTCGGCGGACCTGCTGTCCCTGCTCCCGCACACCGTCCACGCCTGTGAGTCGACGGACCCGGAGGTCGTCGAGTACCTCCTCCCGCTGACCGCCCTGTACCGCAGGATGGGCGGGCCGCCCCGCAGGGTCCTCACCGGCTACGGGGCCGACATCCCCCTCGGCGGCATGCACCGCGAGGACCGGCTGCCGAACCTGGACACCGCGGTCGCCCACGACATGGACACCTTCGACGGGCTCAACGAGATGAGCCCGGTCCTGTCGACCGCCGCCGGCCACTGGTCCACCCACCCGTACTGGGACCGGGACGTCCTGGAGCTGCTGACCTCCCTGGAAGCGGGCCTCAAACGCCGCCACGGACGCGACAAGTGGGTCCTGCGCGCCGCCATGACCGAGCTGCTGCCCGCCGAGACCGTGAACCGGCCCAAACTCGGCGTCCACGAGGGCTCCGGAACGACTGCCTCCTTCTCCGCGCTGGTCCGTCGCGCGGGCGCCGCCGAGGAAGAGGTCGCCGCCTTCAAGGCCCGCGTGGTCCAGGCGCTCTTCGACCGGACCGTGGTCGGAGGGGTCCACCCGGACGAGGTCGACATCGAGGAGATCGTCGCGAAGGCCGTGGCGGAGGGACGGGGATGAGCGGGACGAACGAGGCGGGTGCGACACACGGGCCGAGCGCGACACACGGGCCGAGCGCCACCTACGAAACGAGTGCCACGCACGGAACGAACGGATACGAAGCCTTCGCGGGGCTGCGGCTCGCGATCGTCGAGTCCATGCTGCACGACGCCTTCTACGACGGCATCCACCGCGCCCGGGACTTCGGCTGCGAGGTGTGGCTGCTCGTCCGCGGCGAGGAGTGGTACACCGGCGGTCGCCCCCTGGCCGAACACCCCCTCGGCCGGGTCGACCGGGTGCTGCACGTGGACACCCACGACTGGCGCGCCGTCGCCGAGGCCCTCACCGACGAGGACGGAAAACCCGTGGTGGACGGGGTGTTGTCGTTCTCCGACTACCACACAGAGGTGACCGCGCGGGTGGCCGAGTCCCTCGGCCTGCCCTCCCAGGGGCTCGCCGCCGTACGCGCCGCCAACCACAAGCACCTGCTGCGGGCCGCGCTCGAAGGCGACCCCGCGAACGTCCGCTGGCGCCTGGTGACCGACGCGCGCGAACTCGACGGGGCCGTCGCCCACGTCGGACTGCCACTGATCGCGAAACCCCCCTCCGAGGCCATCTCCTACGGGGTCCGCAAGTGCGCCACCCACGCGGAGGCGGCCGAGGCCTGGCGGGAACTCTCCGAGATCCGGGAGTCCCTGCGCGGACAACCCCGCCCGGGACACGTCCTCTTCGAGGAGTACGTGTCCGGCACCGAGATCAGCGTCGAGTCCATGACCGCGCGCGGCGCCACCCACTTCTTCGGCGCCACCTCCAAGGACCTCCACAAGCAGACCGTGCTGGAGGAGGCCCACTCCTTCCCCGTCGCCCTCGCCCCCGCCGTCCGGGACGCGGTCCACGCCTGCGTGGACCGGGCCCTGCGCGCCATCTCCTACCACCAGGGACCGGCCCACACCGAGGTCATGCTCACCGCCGACGGGCCCCGCATCATCGAGGTGAACCCCCGCCTGCCCGCCCACATGATCTCCACGATGATCACCGACGTCTGCGGGACCAACCCCCACCTGGACGCGAAACTCCTCGCCCTCGGCGTGGACCACGTCCCCACCGGAGCACCCGGCCGGGGCCCCGTGGGAGGAGCCGCCGTGGTCGTCCTCTTCCCCGACGAGAGCGGCGAGTTCACCGGCATCGACGGCCTCGACGCCGCCGAGGCACTCGGCGTACGGGTCCACCTCCACCACGAGCCCGGCGACATGGTCGCCGACCGCCTCGACAACTCCGCCTCCGTCGGCTTCGTCCACGCCCACGCCGACACCGCCGAAGCCGCCCTGGCCAAGGCCCGCGCGGCGGCGGCACTCATCAGCATCCACACCCGGAGGACGGCTCCGTGAGCGGTCAGATCAACTCGAACGTCTCACCGCGCTACGCGCAGATCCCCACCTTCATGCGGCTCCCGCACGACCCGGCCCCCCGGGGCGCCGACGTCGTCGTCATCGGAGCCCCCTACGACGGCGGCACCAGCTACCGCCCCGGAGCACGCTTCGGCCCGCAACAGATCCGCTGCGAGTCCGGACTCATCCACGGCGTCGGCATCGACCGGGGGCCGGGCGTCTTCGACCTGATCGAGGTCGTCGACGGCGGGGACATCAACCTGACCCCCTTCAACCAACACCTGGCCATCCGGGCCGCGCAGGAGCACCTCTCCGCCCTCCTCGTCGACAATTCCGCCTTCCTGATGCTCGGCGGGGACCACTCGCTCACCCTGGCCGCGCTGCGCGCCGTACACGGCCGGCACGGACCGGTGGCCGTCCTGCACCTCGACGCCCACTCCGACACCAACCCCGCAATGATCGGCGGGGAGTTCCACCACGGAACGCCCTTCCGGCACGCCATCGACGAGGGCCTCGTCCGGCCGGACGCCATGGTCCAGCTCGGCATCCGGGGACACAACCCCCGACCCGACAGCCTCGACTACGCCCGGGGCCACGGCGTACGCGTCGTCACCGCCGACGAGTTCGCCGACCTCGGCGTCCGGGGCGCGGCCGACCTGATCCGCGAGCGGCTCGGCGACCGTCCGGTCTACGTCTCCGTGGACATCGACGTCTTCGACCCCGCGTTCGCCCCCGGCACCGGCACCCCCGCCCCCGGCGGCCCGACCAGCCGGGAGGTGCTCGCCCTGCTGCGCACGGTCGGCGAGCTGAACCCGATCGGGTTCGACGTGATGGAGGTGTCCCCGCCCTACGACCACGCGGGCATCACCAGCGTCCTGGCCACCGAGGTCGGCGCGGAACTGCTCTACCAGTACGCACGCGCGCACCAGCCGAAGAAGAAGGAAGAGGAGGAGTAGTCATGGCGACCCTGGACGTCACCGCGCACCGGGAGCAGATGCTGTCGCTCGCGTCGAAGCTGCCCGCCGTGCCCCGCCAGGACCTGTACCACTTCCTGGACGTGGCCCACAAACTCGCGCAGGAGCTCCCGTACGAGGTCAGCGACACGCTCGACGCCTTCAACCAGGTCGGCAACGAGGACGGCTACCTGCTGCTGCGCGGGCTTCCGGTCGAGGCCGACGAGGAACTCCCGCCCACCCCCACGAGCACCCCCGCCCCGGTCGGGCGGCCCCGGCTCAACATGGAGGCCTTCCTCGCGGTCTTCGGGCGGCGGCTCGGCCTGCACACCGGGTACGCGGAGCTGCGCTCGGGCACCGTCTACCACGACGTGTACCCCTCGCCCGGCGCCCACCACCTGTCCTCGGAGACCAGCGAGACCCTGCTGGAGTTCCACACCGAGATGGCCTACCACATGCTCCAGCCCAACTACGTGATGTTGGCCTGCTCCCGGGCCGACCACGACCGCAGGGCCCGGACCCTGGTCGGCTCGATCCGCAAGGCCGTCCGGCTCCTGGACGACGGGACCGTCGCCACCCTGTACGAGAACAAGCAGCCCTGCGAGGTGGACGTGGCCTTCCGCGGCGGGGTCGAGGACCCGGGCGCCATCGCGCGGGTGAAGCCGCTCTACGGCCCCCAGGACGATCCGCTGCTCGGCTACGACCGGGAGCTGCTCAAGCCCGAACCGGGGCCGGCCGACGAGGCCGTGGCGAAGCTGTCCCAGGCCCTCGACGACGTCACCGAGGGGGTCTTCCTCACGCCCGGAGACCTGCTCATCATCGACAACTTCCGCACCACGCACGCGCGTACGCCCTTCACCCCGCGCTGGGACGGCAGGGACCGGTGGCTGCACCGGGTGTACATCCGCACCAACTCCCACGGCCAGCTCCCCACGGGCGGAGAGCGCGCGGGCGACGTCATCACCTTCACGCCGCGCCGCTGAACGGTCGCCCGGGGCCGGGCGGGGGCCCTCCGCGCTCGGGCCGGGCGGGTTCAGGCCGCGTCCGGGCCCGGCGCGCCGGCGGCCACGGCCACCGCCGAACTCCGGTGCAGGCGCAGCATCCCGAGGCCAAGGACCACGGTCGCGCCCGTCAGCAGCCACCACAGCCCGGCGGGCGCGTGCGTCAGGAAGAAGGCCACCAGCAGCGGCACGACGGCCAGCGACAGACCGACGAGCACCTGGTTGAAGGCCTGGTACACGCCGAGTTCGCGCGGCGGGGCCAACTTCACCAGCAGCACCGACAGCGCCTGTGTGGCGAGGATCTCGCCGAGCGTGTAGACGGCCATGCCCAGCAGTAGCAGGGGGAGCAGCGCGGCGAAGGGCAACAGCCCGCCCAGCCCGAGCGCCACCAACAGGGCCGCGTGCAGCACGCTGCCCACGGCGATCAGCCGGAGCGGGGGCCGGCCCTCGACCCGTCCGGTGACCGGGAGTTGGAAGATCACCATCAGCACCGTGTTCACGGCGAAGAGCACACCCACGATCCACGAGGGCGTGTCCAACTCCTCGATCAGGTAGACCGGGAGCCCCGCCTCGGTGGCGACGATGACGGTGATGAGCAGGAAGTTCGTGAGCGAGATCCGCAGGAAGAGCCCGTCGCGCCAAGGGCGTCCGGAACCCTTCGCGGCGGGCGCCGCGGCCTTCGGGCGCCGTACGGTCGCCAACGGGAGGTAGAGCAGGGCGGCCAGGACGAAACTGCCCGCGTTGAGCAGGCCCATCGCCGCGAAGCCGGAACGGTCGCCGGAGCCGACGAACGCCACCCCCGCCAACAGGCCGCCCAGTCCCATGCCCGCGTTGAACACCACCCGGGTGAGGGCGAGCCAACGGCCGACCTCTCCCTCGGGGGCGGTCCCGGCGGCCAGCACCGGCATCGACACCTGCTCCGCCCGCTGCGCCACGGCCGCGACCACCGCCAGGGCGACGAAGGCCGGCAGGTCGTGGACGAAGAGGTAGGCCACGAACACGCCCGCCCTCAGCAGCGCGGCGCTGATCAGCACCGCCTTGGTGCCCCAGCCGTCCACCAGCCGCCCCACCAGGAACACGGCGGGCAGGGCGATCAGCGTGGCGATCGTGAGACCGGCGCCCACCGCGGTCAGCGAGAGATCGGTGACCGCGACGAAGAACAGCAACTGGTACGGGTAGAAGAAGCCGGTCCCGACCGCATTGACCAGCGCGGCGGCGCCGAACCAGCCCACTCCGGCCCCCCGGGGCAGCGACGATGCACGGGCCTTCGAGGCCCCGGCCGTGCCGGGTGGTTCGCGCGTACTGCCGCCGGACTTGCCCCCGTTGCTCGTGCTGCTCATGGGACCCCCCTCGGGTCTTCGGTGACGGGCACGCGGGCGCGCCCGTACGCGGTGCGGCGGTACGAGGTGCGGCGGTACGAGGTGCGGCGGTACGTGACGCGCGGTCGGGCGGAGGGGCGCGGGCCCCGCTCAGGCGGGGATGAGCGCGCTGTCCTGCCGCAGGATGGCCTGGGCCAGGGTGCGCAGGGTGGGCCCCGGGTCGATGCCGAGTTCCTCGGCCAGGGTCCGCCGTACGCCGTGGAAGACCTCCAAGGCCTCCGCCTGCCGGCCCGAACGGTAGAGCGCGAGCATCAGGTCGGCGTGCAGCCCCTCGCGCAGGGGGTGGAGGTCGACCAGCTCGAAGAGCTCCGAGATGACCTCTTCGTGGCGCCCCAGCTGGAGTTCGAGCGAGGCCCGGTAGTGCACCGCCGCGATGTGCTCCTCCTCCAGGCGGGTGGAACAACTGCGCAGCCCCTGCTGGGTGATGTCCGCGAGGGCCGGACCGCGCCACAGCTCGTTGGCCGAACGGACCGTCATCGCGGCCTCGTTGAGACGCCCCCAGCGGTGCAACTCCCGGGCGGCCGCGACCTTCGCCCGGTAGCCCGCGATGTCGACCGAACAGAAATCGCTGTTCAGGCGGTAACCGGTGACGCGGGACTGCACCGCCTCCGCCGGGCCGCCGGCGGCCATGAGGGCACTGCGCAACATCCAGATGCCCGTCTGGATCTGCCCCATGGCCGTCCGGGGCGGCTTGTCGTACCAGACGGCCCGGATCAGGTGGTCCGTGGGCACGATGCGGCCGCTCTGGAGGGCCAACGCGGCCAGGATGCCGCGCTGGCGACGGCCGGGAACGGTGATGTGCGTCGACCCTACGCGCACTTCCAGTGGGCCCAGTACGGCGATGTGAACTGGCCGGGACATGGCCTCACTGTCGTCTGCGTCCATCTTGACCCCTTCACGAGGTGACACGCGTCGACCTGCCGTCGAGTCGTGCGTGAGAAGTAGACGGAACTCCCGAGGGGTGTGTCAATGGACGCCCGTGCGCACGGTTCGAATGGCTGATTCGGCCTTGGCGCCGCAGGTGTGCGGCCCCGGGCACCGGAGAGCGGACAGCCCGCTCGTGCGATCGGACGCGCTCCGGCGGCGCTTCCCCGACCGCCCGGGGCGCGGGCGGCCGGCGGGACCGCGCCCCCTCGTGCCACGCCCACCGGTCGGGACCGTCCGGCGGACGGGTCGTCGTGCGTGGGGCCCGCGGCGGGATTGCGGACGTGCGCGCGCAACTCCGCCCCGGCGCCGCCGCGCGGGGCGCCCGCTGACGGACCGCACCTCATCCGGCATGCCCGGACCCGCTGGACCGGCGCCGAGCGCGGCAGGGGGCCGGTTCACTCCCGGGAACGGGCGGGGGAGCGCGAGGGGAGCGGCCGTCGGCCCCTTCGAAGATCGCCCCCGGGGCCGGCCGGCAGCCCCCGCCGGCGGGGCCTATCTCCGCTCCGCACGGCGTACGGCGGCGCCCGCGCGCCCCGACCCGTGCCCAGCCGGGGGCCGTGCGGGGCCGGCCGCGCCGGCGGCGGTGATCGCGTACGGCCGTGACCGGCCCGGCCCCCGCGCCGGTGGGCGGGGACGCCAGAGCGTTCTCGGCCAATCGGCCCCGCCCCTGGGCCGTCCGCGAACGCCCGCCGAACACGAACCGGCCCCGATGCGGCATTTCACGTACGTTCCCGCCCCGGAATCGATCGAACACCGGGGACGTCCGGCCGCAACTCCCGCAGAAACGGACACCCGACCGGGGCCTGAGCGGCCCTGGCCGGGTGTCCCGGGTGGGTGGAGGTCGTCAGGTCGTCCCTAGCCGGCCGAGTATCCGAAGGCCACACCGTTGGCCGGCAGGCCGCCCGAGCCGGGCTTGTAGGTGATCACCGGGGCGACCTTCCCACCCTGGGTGACGTTGGACATCGGCAGCGCGTACAGCGCGCCGGCCGCGTTCGGCCCGAAGGGCATCCCCACGTACAGCTTGGTCGCGGTGAAGTGGATGTTCTTGCCGAGCTGCTGGTTGGCCCCGGGCGGCCCGGGGATCCCGTCGCCGTCGCCCGCCTCGATCCAGCGGTCGTTCGGTCCGGCCGAACCGGCCATGGAGAACGTGTGGATCGCACCCGCCTTGATCGTGGTTCCCAGCGCCTCGCCGGGCGTACCGACCGCGAGCCGCATGGAGGCCACGGTGCTCACCGAACCCGGGGCGGTGTTGACCGCGGTCAACGTCTCGCCCATGCGGTCACCGGTCTCGGAGGTGCCCGAGACGTCGTCGTCCGCGGTGCCCTGCTTCAGCTCGCGCAGGTAGCTCCAGCTCCCGTCGGCCTTGATCCGGATCAGCACCACACGGCCCGCGTTGAGCCGGTTCTCGGCGCCCACGACCACGCCCTCGCCGGGCGAGCCGATCGCGAGGATCGATTCGGTGGGGGCCGGGGAACCCGTGGGCCGGAAGGGGGCGATGGCCAGCGCGTAGCCGAACTGGTCGCCCGCCTCGGCGTCACCGGAGATGGCGGCGCTGTCCTGGTCGAGTCCGGCCAGCGGGACCGGGCGGCCGTCGGCGTCGAACCTGTTGGCGTCGAAGAGGACGACACCGCCCGCCTTCGCCTTGGTGCCCAGCGCCTCGTTGGGGGAGGCGATGGCGAAGTAGTTGGCGTCCGCGGTCACGGCGAAGCCGAAGTTGTCGCCCGTCTCCGGGTCACCGGGGACGCCGGGCCTGTCCTGGCTGATCGCCAGGCTCGTGTTGCCGTAGACGTAGAAGGCGCTGCCCGCGCCGGCCAGGGTGCCGAGGGCCTCGCCGGGCAGCCCGATCAGCAGGTAGGGCCGACCGGAATCGTTGACCGCCACCGCGAGCGACTGACCCATCCGGTCGTTGGCCTCGGACGCCGACCCGGCGATCGCGCCGGTGCCGGCGCCCTGCTCGAAGTGCGTGGCTTTCAGGGTGCCCGCGCCCAGGCCGCCCGCGGCGCCGTACAGGATGTCGACCGTGCCCGCGTTGGAGGCCGTGCCGACGGCTTCGCTGGGGGTGCCGACGACCAGGTCGGTGAAGCCGTCCTTGTTCCAGTCGATGGTGGCGAGGGTCTCGCCGAAGTAGTCGTCCTTCTCGGAGCCGCCCGGCACCCAGTCCAGGTCCTGGCTGAGCTCCGCGGTGCCCTTGCCGGCGCCGTACACGACACGGATCAGGCCGGCGTTGGAGTTCGTGCCGACGGTGGCCTGGGTATCGGAGATCGCGATGTCCTCGGCGCCGTCACCGTTGAAGTCGCTCATGCCGACCGGCTTGGGGGTGTTGCCGCCGCCGCCGAGCGCCGAGCCGAGGTCGATGCGGGGCGTGGTGGCGCCCGTGTAGATGATGGGCCGGCCGCTGTTCTTCAGCAGCGCCGTGAGGTCCGCGACGCTCTTGGTCGGGTAGGCCTGCTTGAGCACGGCGAAGGCGCCGGCCACGTGCGGGGCCGCCATCGAGGTGCCGTTCTTGGAGGCGTAGTTCCCGCCGGGCACCGAGGAGACGATGCTCGTCCCCGGGGCGAAGAGGTCGAGCAGCGGACCCCGGTTGGTGAAGGAGGACAGCTCGTCGTCGTCGGTGGTGGAGCCGACGGTGACGGCGGAGGAGATGCAGCCCGGGACGCTCACCGCGTCGGCGTAGCCGTTGTTGCCGGCCGCGATCACGGTGGCGACACCGGCCGCGAGCAGGTTGTCGACGGCGGCCTTGCGCGGGTCGGCGTCACAGGCGGTCGTGTAGTGGCCGCCGCCCAGGCTCAGGTTCGCCGCGATGACCGGCGTGCCCGCCTGCTTGATCTTCAACACCTTTTCCAGACCCGCCAGTTGGGCACTGGGGAAGCTGGCCACGCAGGGCGCTTCGCCCGCGCAGGAATCTGCCGTGTTGAACTGCGAGAAGACCTGGATCGCGACGATGTCGGCGCCGGGGGCGACACCTGTCTTCGGGGCCCCGGGGGCGCCCGTGCCCTTGCCCGCGGCGATGCCGGCCACATGGGTTCCGTGGTCGCAGGCGGTCAGGGCCGCGCACGGCCCGGAGTCGGTGTCGGCGGAGCCGGGACCCTCCTGCTCGGCGGCGCCGTTGGGGCAGAGGCTGGTGGCGCCCAGATCCGGGTCGATCGGCGAGAAGCAGGCCTCGGCCTTGACCCGGCCCTTCAGGAACGGGTGCTGGGTGGCGACACCGGTGTCGAGAACGGCGACCGCGGTGCCCGCACCGGTCTTCCCCGCCTTGGCCGCCACGTCACCACCGATGAGCGGGACGCTCTCGTCCAGGCTCGCCGGTTCCGGCTTGTCCTCGGTGACGGCGAGCACGCCCGGCTGGGCGGCGAGCCGGTCCAGGCCCGCCTTGTCCACCTTGAGCGTGACCACCGGCAGCGAGTCGAAGTCCTGCTTCGTCTCACCCGCGGCGGCCGCCTCGGGGAGGTCGGTGCGGCTCTTGGTGAGCACGTTGACGCGGATGGTGCCGGTGTCGGCGGCCCGCGCGTACAACGGCGGGTCGACGACCCCGCCCGGGACCGTGGCCTTGACGGCGTCGGGGACGCTCGTCGGCGCGGCGGCCCGGGCCGGTATCGCGCCGAGGGTCGTGGTCATCGCGACGGCGACGACCGTGGCCCAGATCTTCTTCTTCATGGCGCCTCGGGGAGCAGGGGGCCTGGCGTGGCCCGTGGACGGGCGGGCACGGCCGACCCGTGGAGAGGGGGGGAGAGGTGTGGGGTGCGAAGAGCGGGGTGCGAACGGGCCGGGCGACGCTGCTGCGGCGCCACCCGGCCCGGTCCCCTCCCGAGGGTGTGCGCCTCAGGAGGTCGTGCGGGGGAACATCAGGAGTCCGCGCCCGGCATCAGGTGGCGTTCGCGCCGTTCTTGGCCCGGCCGAAGGCGGCCACCGCTCCGAAGTACGTGTTGGCGAGGGAGCGGCAGGTGCTCTTCCAGAAGTAGCCGGGGCAGGTCTTGCTGTAGAGCGTGCTGTAGAACACGGCGTCCACGGACAGGCCCTTGTTGCGCGACAGGTAGTACCTGTAGCCCTTGTACGAGTTGCCGATCAGACCGTAGCCGTAGTCGTGCATGTCGCAGGCGGGGACGAAGTTGTAGCCGAGCGGCTTGTCGGGGGCGTTGGTGCAGTGGTCGTGGTTGATACCCCGGACCCAGTAGCCGGTCCTGGTCTGCTCCCACTTGGGCGAGTGCCACCCGTAGTGGGCGACCTTGGTGCTGCAGCCGGCCTTCCAGCCGTACATCCAGTGCCGAGCCCAGCTGCACTTCGACGGGTACGACGTCGGGTCGGTGATCTCGCCGCCGGGGAAGTCGGAGGCGGGCGGCGGGGTGGTGACGCCGGTGCTGCCCTCCGGGGCGTCGCCCTCCATGGGCACGCCCGGGACCGGGACGGCCTCGCCGTCGAGGGTGGCGGTCGGCGCCGCGGAGTCGGCCGCGAAGCTCAGGTCCCAGCTGCCGTTGGTGGGCGAGCTGATGTCGGAGAGGCGCTTGGTGGCGTCGTAGGCGTAGGTGGCCTGCGGCTCGGCGGCCTCGCTCGGGTTGGTCACGGTGCGCAGCAGACCGGAGGAGTCGTAGGCGTACCGGGCGAGGGTCTGCGTGGTGGCGCCCTCGGCGACGGTGATCTGCTTGACGCGGCCCGCGTAGTCACCGAACGAGGTGCCGGCGGCGGTGGTCGAGGCAGCGTAGGTGACCGAGGTGGACGTCGCGAGCCGGTCGCCCGCCGCAGGGTTCGAGATCTTGAAGACCCGTCCCTGGGCGTCGTACTGCACCGTGGTGGCGTAGGCGTTGTTGCCGACGCTGGTGACCCGCCACTTGTCGGTGCCGGTCGCGGCCTGCTGCCACTTGTACGTGGGCTTGAGGTCCGCGGCCGGGATCGGCTTGCCGGCGGCGTCGGTGAACGCGTCGTCGCCCGAGGTGATCGTGGACAGGTCCACGCCGAGCACCTCGACGATGGACGTCACCAGGGTGCCGGTGGCGTCGTTCCACTTCGAGGTCGCCGTGACCTGGGAGCCGTCGGTGGTGGCGTACTTCTTGAGGCCACCGCCGTCCGGGTAGTCGATGCTCGACTTCAGCGCGTACGTGATCTTCTCCTCGACCCCGAGGTCGGTCACGACGATGCTGTCGCCCTTCTGCTCCAGCTTCCGGTTGAGCTGACCGCCGACGAACTCGGCTTCCCAACTGGGTCCGAAGACACCCATCTCGGGGCGCGTGGCGGGTGCGGACTCGGGCTTGGCGAGTCCGCCGTCGGGCTGCGCGCTGACCGTGTGGCGACGACCGATGAGGGCCGCGTCCACGTCGTTCTCGGCGACCTGGAAGGTCTTGTCCTCGGTCGAGTACTGACCGGGGCCGATCGTGGACAGCGTGCCTTGGGCCAGCGGCGGTTCGGGTACCTCGGCCGCCACCGCCTTCGGCTGCGGGGCGGTCGCGACCGCCATGGACTGCTGCGGAAGAAGCAGTGTCAGTGACAGTGCGGCGATGGCAGGAAGCGCAATTCTGCGCACGAGTCCCCCCTCGTGTTCGTTCTCGGCTGGTGATCGATGCGGACAGTAGACGGCTCCTGATCACGTCCACAAGGCACGTCTGACGGGCAAACAGCTGCCTCGCGCTTGCTCCCGTGAAGTCCGCCACCGCCGCCGAATACCCGAGTACGACTGAGTACAGGTACTCATGTGGTGCTCAGGCCGCCGCTCCAGACTGTGCGCATGACGCACCCCCCGATCCTGCTCGCATCACTCGCTCGACCTGCGTCGATCACGATCACCGCACGGCCCGCGAACCCCCTGCGCCAAAAGGTCGGAACACGCGGCCCGACGCAGCGCAAGGGGCCCTCGCTCACCCGCGGACAGCACCCCTCAAGCATTCTCTACAGCAAATAAAAAGATCCAAACTCCGGCCTCCAGTGACCCCCATCACTTATCCGACACTTACGTCGGAAGGGATCGCATCGACTTGCAACCGCCCCAAATCGGGCGTGAGTTCCAGAATTTCTCGCTCTCCGGGAGGTTCGGTGTGACGCGGGCCCGCCGCCTTCTGGCGTCCGGGCCGATTGGTATCCAGTTGCGTCCGCAATCACAGCGTCGTTCGGGACCTCCGGCGAGCAGCTGATGGAGCACGACATCACCACGAGCCCAGGGATGGTCGACATGATCGAAGTACGTCGCGCGGGCCCGCAGGACGGGGACGTGCTCGGTGAGATCCACGTCGCGGCCTGGGCGGCCGCCCACGTCCCCTTCTTCGAGGCGGAGTTCGCCGCCCGAGCGCTCCGGGACCGGCGCGGACGGTGGCACGCGCGCGTCGGCGCCGGACCCGAGACGGTCCTCCTCGCGACGCTCGACGGGCGCCCCCTGGCCCTCTCCTTCTTCGGGCCGTCCGCCGACCGGCCCGGCCTCGGGGAGATCCACAGCTTCTACGGCCACCCCGACGGCTGGGGGAGCGGCATCGCGGGCGCGCTCATGGACGAGACCCTGCGCGTGCTGCGCGAGGAGGGGGCCGACGGAGCGCACCTGTGGACCCTGCGTGACACGCCGCGTTCGCGCCGTTTCTACGTCAAGTCCGGCTTCACCGAGACCGGTGCGCAGCGCCCCCACGACTTCGGCGACGGCAGCCCGCTCACCCAGGTCGAGTACGGGATCCGAACGTGCCGAAGCCGCGCGGCCGTCGGTCGGTTTCCCGACTGACGCCCGCGCGGCCCGGTGATGCCCGGCGCGTTCCGGTCCCGCCGTGTCCGGCGCGACGCCCCCGTTGAACGCCACGCAGAACCACGTGCGCGCCGGGTCCCTCCTGCCGGCCGGGGGCCGTCAGGAGGACATGATGAACCGCAGGGCGAAGCCCGAAGCGGTCGACCAGTAGGTCACGCGGGCACCGTCGTCGGCCCACAGCCGGTCCACGCCGGGCAGGGCGACCGGGAGCGGTTCGCCCGGCTTGTCGCCGGGCGCCGGACCCCGGAGCGCGACGGTGAGGGTGAGCGCCTGGTACTCGTCCATGTGGCCACCGCTGACGAGCAGCGCGGCGTGCGCCTGCCGGCCCGGAGCGAGGGTGAGGAGCGCCTTCGGGTCGCTGTCCTCGATGACGCCGACCGGGGCCCGGGAGTCGGCGCCCAACCGGACGGTGGGGTAGGAGTGGACGGTGCAGGCCTCGGCGCCGGTGTTGGTGACGGTGAGCAGGACGTGCCTGACGGGTCGACCCGCCTCGTCCTCGTTCGTGGAGGAGGTCTTGAGGTCCGCGTCGGCGCAGGTGGCGGCGACGGCGCCCGGGCTGCCGCTCGCCTTCGGCGAACCGGTCGCGCCGGGCTTCGGGGTGTTCGGCCTGGTCGGAGCGGTCGCACCGGGCGCCGGGGAGTTCCTCGCCGTGGGGGACGTCCCGCCGGGCGTCGGCGAAGCCGATCCACCGGCCGCCGGGGAACCGGATCCACCGGGGGTCGCGGAACCCGATGCACCGGGCGTCGCCGCTCCGGTCGCGCCGGGCCGGCCGGAGGGCCGCCCGCCGTCCGAAGCGTCGCCCGTGTTCGGGTCGCACGCCGTCGACGCGAGCAGCGCGGCGAGCGCCACCGCCCCGAGTGCGTAGGTCTTCCGGCTCCTGTGGTGCGCGCGGGCCGTAGCGTTCATGGTGTTCCCCCGTTGTCGTGCGTACGGGTTGAACGCTACGGACAGACCCCGCGTGAGCGCGCCCATCCACGGTCGTATCCCGTCCGCCCACCGTGGGTGTACGAGGGCCTACCCCCACGGGTGTAGGCCCCGCGCGCCGGATTCCCCGCTCGCCGGGCGTGGTTCAGCGGCGCAGGGCGGTGTCGACGACCATCTGGACGTGCTGTGTGGTCGCCCCGTCGATCGGGACGGTCCTCACGGCGACATTCGCGAAGTCGCGGGCTCCGCGAAGGGTTGCCCGGGTACTGATCGTGGTGTTGGCTGCGGGGGCCACTCACCGGTGCCGACATCGGCTTGCCCGGTGAACTCCCGTTCGCTGAGGCGGCCTTGCGGGGTCCGCCGTGACCGTGAAGCCGAGGCCGCGCATGACCGTGCCGACGTCGCCCTCCCGTGCAGCAGCCGCGCTGGCCCTCCGGCACCGGCTGGGCAGCCTGGAGCACACCTTCCGCCCCGAGAGCGAGGTCGGGTTCCAAGGGAAGTACCGGGTCTGGTTCGTCGTGGGCTCTCTCGTCGGCATTGCCGCCCTGCTGGGCGGTGGCGTTCTGTTGTGGGTGGAGGTGCACTGGGGGGTCGCGATGTTCCCCCTGTGGATCGGCGTGATCGCCGCCGGGGTCGCGTCCGGCAGCCCGCTCTTCCGCAAGGGCCTGGCGGCCAGGCGGCTGCACCTGTACGAACACGGGCTGGTCGTGAACACCACCGGCGGCAAACTGTTCGCGGCGCGTTGGGAGCGGGTGGTGCTCTACCAGGAGACCGTCCAGGAGGTGATCGACCACAAGGGCACGCGGACGCCGGTGGGACGCTCCCACGCCTCCGTGCTCGTCGCACCGGGTGGGGAGAAGGCCCGGATCACGGACGTCTACGCGGGCTCGCCCACCTGGGGTCCGTTGATCGCGGAAGCCGTCGCCCGCGCCCAGGTGGACAAGGTGTGGAAGCTCGTCCGGGAGGGCGGGACGGTCGGCTTCGGCCCGTTCAAGCTGTCCGGCGCAGGCGTCACCAACGGCTCCGGCGAGATGGTCCCGTGGCGGGACGTGAGCGAGGTGGCCGTGCGCGGGGGCGCGGTCTGCGTCTGGCGGGTCGGCCGCACCAAGGCATGGCAGGCGCCCCAGGCCCGGAAGGTCCCGAACCTGCTCGTGTTCCTCACCCTCGTGGACCACCTCCGGCGCGGGTAGCCGACGCCGCGCGCCCGCCAGGGATTACGGGACAGCCCTCAGCTGCCGATCGGCACGGTCAGCCCGAGGTGGTCGCGCAGGGTGGTGCCCTCGTACTCCTTCCGGTACGCGCCCCGTTCCTGCAGGAGGGGGACCACGGTGTCGGCGAACGCGTCCAGGCCGCCCGGGGTGATGTGCGGGACGAGGATGAACCCGTCGGCGGCGTCCGCCTGCACCAGGGTGTCGATCGACTCGGCGACCGTGGCGGCGGAGCCGACGAAGGTCTGACGGGCGGTCGTCGCGATGACGAGCTCCCGGATCGACAGGTTCTTGGCCGCGGCCAGCTCGCGCCAGTCGCGGGCGGTGGCGAGCGGATCGCCGAACTGCCGTACGCTCGCGCGGCCGAGGGCGATGGTGTTCTCCCCCACCTCGGGGTCGACCTCCGGCAGCGGACCGTCGGGGTCGTACGCGGACAGGTCCCTGTTCCAGACGTGCTCCAGGTACTTGATCGCGGTGGCCCCGCTAACCTGGAGCCGCCGTACCTCGTGGGCGATCTCGTGGGCCTCGGCGTCGGTGTCGCCGAGGACGAAGGTCGCCGCGGGCAGGATCTTCAACTGGTCATGCGTACGACCGTACTTGGCGAGCCTGCCCTTGACGTCGGCGTAGAAGGCCCGGCCCTCGTCGAGCGTCCCGTGCCGGCCGAAGATCGCGTCGGCGTCGGAGGCGGCGAACTCGCGGCCCTCGTCGGAGTCCCCCGCCTGGAAGATCACCGGCCGGCCCTGCGGGCTCCGGGGCACGTTGAACCGGCCCTCGATGTCGAAGTGCTGCCCCCGGTGGGCGAAGGCGCCCGCCCGCGCGTCCCGGAGGAAGGCGCCCGATCCCGGATCGGCCAGGAGCGCACCGTCCGCCCACGAGTCGAACAGCTCGTGGGCGGTGGCGAGGAACTCCCGGGCGCGCGAGTAGCGCTCCTCGCGGGGCAGGAAGCCGCCGCGCCGGAAGTTCTCGCCGGTGAAGGCGTCCCAGGAGGTCACCACGTTCCAGGCGGCCCGCCCCTCCGAGAGGTGGTCGAGGGAGGCGAACTGCCGGGCCACCTCGTAGGGCTCGTTGAAGGTGGAGTTGATGGTGCCGGTGAGGCCGAGGCGCTCGGTGACGGCGGCGAGGGCGGCGAGCACCGTGAAGGTGTCGGGCCGGCCCACGACGTCCAAGTCGTATATTTCCCCGCCCTGTTCGCGCAGGCGTAGCCCCTCGGCGAGGAAGAGGAAGTCGAACTTGGCCCGTTCGGCCGTCCGCGCGAGGTGGACGAAGGAGTCGAAGTCGATGTGGCTCCCGGCCGCCGGGTCGCTCCACACGGTGGTGTTGTTGACCCCGGGGAAGTGGGCCGCGAGGTGGATCTGCTTGAGCGGCTTGGTGGTGCTCATGGTTCGTCCTTCCGGAGGGTCCGGGTCAGGCCGCGGAGCCGGCGGCGGCGTCGGCCGCGGGCCGGGTGGCGTAGCGGTTGGCGGGGCGGTCCAGGCCGAGCAGCCCGCGCAGGGTGTTCGCCTCGTAGGCACGACGGAAGGCGCCGCGCCGCTGGAGTTCCGGCACCAGGCCCCGCGTGAGGGCGGGCAGGTCGTGGGCGATCACCCCGGGCCGCAGCCGGAAGCCGGTCAGACCCGCCGAGCGCCGCTCCAGGAGCAGGTCGGCCAGCTCCGCGGGGGTCCCCGCGAAGACGGGGGCGTCCTCGTCCGCGTACGGCTCGCCCGCCAAGGCGTCGAGTCGCGCCAGGCGGTCCCGGGCGGCGGGGCCGTCCTCGTCCAGGAACACGGTCAGCTCACCGAACAGGTGCAGCGGATCCGAGGCCGCCCCCGAGGACTCCCGCGCGCGGCGGATCCCGGTCACGGCGGCGCGGACCGTGTCGGTGTCGTGCGCGGCCAGGTAACCGATGTCCGCGGAGCCGGCGATGAGCCCGTACGCGGCGCCGCCGTCCCCGGCGGAGCCGATCACGGGCAGCCCCTGCGGCGGGCGCGGGGTGATCGACGGGCCCCGGACGGCGAAGTGCCGACCCTGGAAGTCGATGTGGTGCAGCCTGTCGCGGTCGACGAACCGGCCCGTGGCCACGTCCCGGATCTCCGCGTCGTCCTCCCAGCTGTCCCACAGCCGCCGGACGACCTCGATGTGGTCGGCGGCCTCCTCGTACAGCTCGCCGTCGGCGAAGGGCGGCGTGCGGCGGCCGAAGAGCCGGGCCTCGTGGGCGAGTTCCGACACCTGCACCGACAGGCCGGCGCGACCGCGGCTGATGTGGTCGAGCGTGGCGATGGCCTTGGAGATGTGGAAGGGCTCGGTGTGCGTGACGGTGACGGCCGGGACCAGCCCGATGTGCCGGGTCAGCGGTGCGACCCGGGCGGCGGTGAGCACCGCGTCCAGCCGTCCCCGGACCCGGTCGGTGCGCTCGTCCGGGCCGATGGGGGAGGAGGACTGGAGCGGGAGGCCGTCCTCGAACGTCACGAAGTCGAGCAGTCCCGCTTCGGCCTCGGCGACGAGGCCGGCCCAATGACGGGCGGTGAACAGTTCGGCGGGCCGGGCTCCCGGCTCGCGCCAGGCGGCCGGGTGCCGGCCCGCGCCGTCGAGGGCGACGGCCAGGTGCAGGGGTGCGGGAGGGGCAGCGGGAACGGACACGTCGAATAACGCCTTCCTGATCGGCGCGAGGAATGGAAGCCGATGCGGGATCGCGAATTCAGCCCGTCATCAATTGCTCTTCGAAAACGCTACGCCCGATGGCGGTGTCGGACAATGAGCGCACTATGAAGAGAATTTGGCAGAATTGTTTCCCGCCGCCGCCCCGGTCCCCGCGCCCGCCCCCGCGTCGGTCCGCGCCGGAGCGCGGACGGCCGTGAAGGACGGCCTCCGGCGCAGGGTGAAGCCGATCGACTCGTAGAGCCGGATCGCACCGGTGTTGCTCGCGGCGGTGTGCAGGAACGGGACGTCACCGCGCTCCCGGATGCCCGCCGCGACGGCGCGGACCAGCCGGGTGGCCAGTCCGGCGCCCCGGTGCCCGGGGTGCGTGCAGACGGCGCTGATCTCCGTCCAGCCGGGGGGCCGCAGCCGTTCCCCGGCCATCGCGATCAGCCGGCCCTCGTGCCGGATCCCGAGGTACGTGCCCAGCTCGACGGTGCGCGGCAGGAACGGGCCGGGCTTGGTCAGCTCGATCAGGGCGAGGATCTCGGGCACGTCGGCGAGGCCCAGCCGGACCGCCTCCGGGGCCGGTTCGGCCCGGAGCGCGGTGTCGACCAGCTGGACCCCCTCGATCGAGGCGACGGTCTCCCAGCCCTCGGGGGGTGTGAGCACGCCGGCGAGGGAGGCGACGTTGCCCGCGCCGATCAGCGCGCCCAGATCGGACCACGCGCGCGGATCGTCCGGGTCGGCGAGCGCGGTGAAGGGCGCGACGTCCGGGGCGTAGCGGGCGGCGTACGCGTCCTCCCGCCGCCCCGGACGCTCGGCGAAGGCCGCGTGCGCGCCGGACAGCGAGGCCCAGGCGGGGTTGTCCAGGACGTGCGCGGACACCGTCGTGCGGGCGTCCTGGCTCACGAGTTGGTCACCGGCAGGCCGGGCGGGTTGACCTGGGAGGTGGTGACCGCCTCGTTGGACAGGTTCCAGGCGCTGAGCAGCTTCGCGTACTGGCCGTTGGCGATCAGGTGGTTGATGGCCTCCGCCACCGGCTCGGCCAGCCCGCTGTCCTTCTTGGCGGTCGCGGCGATCAGGCCCTGGAGGGACTCGCCGGCGCCGGAGAAGGAACCCGCGTTGCGGGTGGGCGAGGGACCGCTCGCGCTCTGCGTGATGTGGTAGGCGATGGAGGGGTTCGGGCCGAAGTTGATGTCGATCTTCTTGCCGCTCAGGGCCAGGGCGGTGCTGTTGGAGTCGGGGAAGTACTTGACGGTGATGTCCTTGCCCTCGCCCTGGAGCTTCTTCTGCCACTCCAGCAGGATCTTCTCCTGGTTGGTGCCCGAGCCGACGGCCACGGTCTTGCCGGCGAGCGCGCGGTAGTCGCCGCCGAAGTTCCAGGGGTTGTCCTTCAGCACCTCGAAGGCCAGGTTGTCCTGCCGGTAGGAGGCGAAGTCGTACTTCTTCTTGCGTTCCTCGGTGACCGTGACGTTGGTGAAGGCCACGTCGACCTTGCCGCTGTCGATGCCGACGAAGAGGTTCTCCCAGGTGGAGTTCTTCACCACCGGCTTGAGCCCGAGGGTCGCCGCCACGAGCCGTCCGAGGTCCGGCTCGGTCCCGGTGAGCGTCTTCTGGTCGGTGCCGACGTAGGTCAACGGCGGGTACCCGGCGGGCAGGGCGCCGACCCCGACGACCAGCTCGCCGCGCTCGCGCACGGCGGCCGGCAGCTTGGCGCGCAGCGTCTCGACGGCGGGAACCGTCAGCCGGGTCTCCCGGCCGGCACCGTTGGACACGGCGCCGACGGTGACCACGTCGCCGGTCTCGCCGGAGGCCTCCGCCGAGCCGCCGCACGCGGTCAGACCGGAGGCGAGGGCGACGGTGGCGGTCGCCGCGCCGAGGCCGCGGACGAGTCTGGAGCGCAGGTGGGGCAGGTGTCGCATCGGTCTTCCTTTACGGGGGTTCACGTGGGGTGAGGAGTGGTGGCGGGCGTGACGGTGGAAGGGAGAGGGGGAGGCGGGAGGGAGCCGGCGGGGTCAGAGGACCTTGCTCAGGAACTCCCGGGTACGGGGGTGGGCGGGCCGGTCCAGCACCTGCTCGGGCGGTCCCTGTTCGACGATGCGGCCCTCGTGGAGGAAGACGACCTCGTCGGCGACCTCGCGGGCGAAGCCGATCTCGTGCGTGACGATGACCAGGGTCGTGCCGCCGTTGGCCAGGTCCTTGATCACCGACAGGACCTCGCCGACCAGCTCGGGGTCGAGCGCGGACGTCGGCTCGTCGAAGAGGATGACCCCGGGCCGCAGCGCGAGGGCGCGGGCGATGGCCACCCGCTGCTGCTGGCCGCCGGACAACTGCCGGGGGTAGGCGTCGGTACGGTCCCCGAGCCCGACCCGCTCCAGCAGCTCGCGCGCCAGCTCCTCGGCCTCGGAGCGGGGCAGCCGGCCGGTGGCCACGGGAGCCGCGGCGACGTTGTCCAGCACGGTCAGGTGCGGGAAGAGGTTGAAGTTCTGGAAGACGAAGCCGATCCTGCCGCGCTGGGCCAGGATCGCGCGCTCGCCCAGCTCCTTGAGCCGCTCCCCGTGCCGCTGGACCCCGATCGGCTCGCCGCCCACGCTGACGTAGCCGGCCTCCGGCTTCTCCAGGTGGTTGAGGACGCGCAGCAGCGTGGACTTGCCGGAGCCCGAACGCCCCAGGATCACCGTGACCGTGCCCGGCCTGACCTCCAGGTTCACCCCGTCCAGGACCCGGTGGCCGCCGAACCACTTGTGTACGTCGTGCACCTCGATCGCGGCGGGCCGCGCGGTGGCGGTGGTGCTCATCGGGCCGTCTCCTTCCGCAAGCGGGCCCGCAGGTCGCGCACGCCGGCCCGGGCCCGCTGGGCGGGGGTGGCGGGCAGCGTGCGCAGCGCCCCGCGGGCGTAGTACCGCTCGACGTAGAACTGCGCGACGGAGACGAGGCTGGTGAGGACCACGTACCAGACGGTGGCCACCAGCAGCAGCGGCACCACGTCGCCGGGATAGGTGCTGCCCAGGCTCTGGACCGAGCCGAACAGGTCGAGCAGGGACACGTAGAACACCAGCGAGGTGGCCTTGACCAGGCCGATCAGCTGGTTCACGTACGCCGGGACGATGGAGCGCAGCGCCTGCGGAAGGACGATCCGGGCGAACTGGTACCGCTTGGGCAGCCCCAGGGCGGCGGCCGCCTCGTGCTGGCCCTGGTCCACGGACAGCACACCGGCCCGGACCACCTCGGCCGCGTACGCCGCCTCGCTCAGGCTCAGGCCGACGACGGCGACCACGATGTCGGTGGCGAGGCGGGACTCGTCGAAGGTGAAGAAGGCGGGCCCGAAGGGGATCCCGAGGCTGAGGGTGGGATAGAGGGCGCTGAGGTTGTAGAGGAAGAGCAGGACCACGATCAGCGGCACCGAGCGGAAGAGCCAGATGTACCCCCAGCTGACCGAGCGCAGCACCGGATTGGCGGAGAGCCGGCCCAGCGCGAGCAGCACACCGCCCGCCAGACCGAGGACGGCGCTGTACGCGGCCACCTGGAGGGTGATCCACAGCCCGTCGAGGACGACGGGTCGGGCGAACCAGTACGCGAAGCGGTCCCATTGGTAGAAGGGGTTGGCGAACAGCCCGTGCGCGGCCTGGGAGACCAGGACCAGCACGACGAGGGCGGCGATCCACCGCCCGGGCCGGCGCAGCGGGAGCACCCGCTCGGCGGCCGTGGGCGGGCCGGAGGAACGGGACGGGTCGGATGGGTCGGCGGGCGCGGTGAGGACGAGTGATTCGGTCATGGACACTCCAGCAGCTTCGATGAATCGAAGAATCGAAGAGCAGCCGTCATGTCGGGTAAGAGGCCGCTGATGTCTTTGTCTGCGGCGTAAGCTAGGCAGCGCCGAGAAGGGCTGTCAACGGGCCGGATATCGGTATTCGCGGAACCGTGCGCCATTGTCATCCGCCGTACACAAAACGCCTCCCGGTGAAATAAATCGAGGCGTCCGCGCGGCTTTTCCCGCAGGCGCGCACTCGCCGGCGGGTCCGCCCACCCGCCCGGCCGACGCACAGGTGGACCGCCTAGGGTGAGCCGCAGGCGCAGCGAAAAGGGAGCATTCGTGGTGAGTGGGCAGGGTGCGGCCGGAAGGGGTCGTCGGCGCGGGCGGCGGGCGGCCGAGGACGGCGGAAGGAAGCCGTCCGAGGGCCGCAGGCGCAAACCGGCCGGTTCCGGGCGCGGCCGAGGGGCGGCCGGCCGCGCCGGGAGTGCCGTACGGGCGGTCGGGCGGGCCCTCGGGCCCACCCTCGGACCGGTCCTCGAACGGGCCCTGAAGGCGACTCGCCCGCTCGCCCGACGCCTGCGGCCGGCCTATCCCCGCCCGGGGCGCAGCGGCCCGCGCCGGTGGATACCCTCCTGGCGCCAGTGGCTGGGGGCGTTCCTGTACGCGTTCCTCGGCATCGCCGGCTTCGTCGGCATCGCGTACGCGACCACCGAGATACCCGACGACCTCAACTCCTTCGCCACGCAGCAGGACAACGTCTTCTACTGGGCCGACGGCTCGGTGATGGCCCGGACGGGCTGGGTCAGCCGGCAGGAGATGTCCCTCGACAAGGTGCCCCCGAAGGTGCAGGGCGCGGTACTCGCCGCGGAGAACGCCAGCTTCTACTCCGACCCCGGTGTCTCCCCCTCCGGCGTCCTGCGCGCGTTGGGGGCCGCGGGGACGGGCGGCGAGACCCAGGGCGGCTCGACCATCACGCAGCAGTACGTGAAGAACGCCTACCTGAGCCAGGACCGCACCCTCTCCCGGAAGTTCACCGAGCTGCTGCTCGCGGTGAAGCTCGATCGCCAGTCGAGCAAGCGGCAGATCCTCCAGGACTACCTCAACACCAGCTGGTTCGGCCGCGGCACCTACGGCATCCAGCGCGCCTCGCAGGCGTACTACGGCAAGGACGTCTCGCAACTCAACGCCGGCGAGGGGGCGTTCCTCGCCTCGCTCCTCAAGGGCGCCGGCCTGTACGACCCCGCCCTCGGCAAGGAGAACCACGGCCGGGC
This sequence comes from Streptomyces sp. NPDC088097, assembly GCF_044741845.1. Classification (NCBI taxonomy): domain Bacteria; kingdom Bacillati; phylum Actinomycetota; class Actinomycetes; order Kitasatosporales; family Streptomycetaceae; genus Streptomyces; species Streptomyces sp. NPDC088097. The sequence continues at coordinate 758,575 of NZ_JBIUTJ010000003.1, read as the reverse complement.
GGTCGAACGGTGGAACTGGATCCTGGACCGCATGGTCACGACGGGCCACCTCTCGGCTGCCGAGCGCGCCGGCTACACGAAGTTCCCCGAACCCAAGGGCGGCTACCTGCCCGGCACCGCCAACGCCCAGGACGGCTACCTGGTGGAGCTGGCCAAGTCGTACGCGGTCAAGTCCGCCCACATCGGGGACTCCGACTTCGACCTCGGCGGCTACCAGATCTACACGACCTTCGACAAGAACCGCATGGCGGCCCTGACCTCCGCCGTCCAGGAGACGCGCAAGGACTTCGACGCCGAACGCCGCCCCACCACCGACACCCACGCGAAGATCGGCGCGGCGAGCGTCGCCACCGACGGACGCCTGCTCGCCGTGTACGGCGGCCCCGACTACCTCAAACAGGGCTTCAACGAATCGAACGCGACGACGGTGCCGGTCGGGACGGCCTTCACGCCCTTCGTCTACGCCGCCGCGCTCGACGACGGCGTGCTGCGCACCCGGGGCGCCGCCCGCAGCCCCCTCTCCCCGTCCGCCCTCTACAACGGCAACGACCAGGTCACCGTGCAGACGCCCGACGGCCCGTACTGGGACCGCGGCGGCAAGGTGGTGAAGGGGCGCAACGAAGGCGGTCGCGACTGGGGGCAGGTGACCCTGCGCAAGGCCGTCGCCGACTCCGTGAACACCCCGATGCTGCAGCTCGGCCTCGACGTGGGTCTCGACCACGTCGACGCGCTCGCCCGGCGCACGGGCCTGCTCGGATCGAGCCTCGGGCCGCGGATCCCCACCTTCGCCCTCGGGGAGAACTCCACGCCCAGCGCGATCCGCATGGCCGGCGCCTACGAGACCTTCGCCGCCGCGGGCATGCACACCGACCCCTACTCGGTCCGCACGATCACGCGCAACGGCACCGCGATCCCGCTCGACGCCCCGAAGCCCACCCGGGCGATGTCGGCCCGGGCCGCGAGCACGGTGACCGAGGCGCTCAAGGACACGGTCGCCGTGGGCTCGGCGAAGACGGCGCAAAAGGCCCACCCGGGTGCGGCGGGCAAGACGGGGACGACGGCCGGCGGCACGGTGGGCTGGTTCGTGGGCAACACCACGGGAGAGTCCACGGCCGTGGTCGTCTACCGGATGGCCCTCACGGACCTGATCCCGCTGTCCCTGGAGGGCCTGGGCGGCGACGCCCCCGGGACCCCCGGCTCCGAGCGGGCCGTGCGGCTGTGGTCGCAGTACGTCAAGGCGGTGAAGTGACCGGCGGGTGAGGTGGCCGGCAGGTGACGGACGGGGGCACCGGCCGCCCGGTCACGGCCGGGGGCGCCGCCGACCCCGGTCGCCCCGAGGGGCTACTTGACCAGCGTCTTCCAGTCCGGCGCCTGCGCGGGGTCGAGCAGCCGCAGCTGGTTGAGGACCTTGGGGTCCTGGGCGTCGAGCCAGTCGGCCAGCTCGCGGAACGACACGCAGCGCACGTCCTTGCGCGGACAGACGTCCCTCATCATGTCCTCGACGGCCGTCATGTAGATGCCGCCGTTCCAGTCCTCGAAGTGGTTGCCGATGTACATCGGGGCCCGGCTGCCGTTGTAGACCCGGTTGAAGCCGTTGAGGTAGGACTTCCGGGTCTGGTCGAGCCAGGCCGGGTACTTCGTCGGGTCGCCCTTGGTGCTGTCGCCGGACTGGTTGTAGAGGAAGTTGAAGTCCATGGAGAGGACCTGGGCCTCCTTGCCCTGGAGGGGCACGAGCTGGAGGGGGAAGTTCCATATGCCGTTCGGCTTGGACGGCCACAGCTGGAAGTCTCCCGAGGAACTGGCGTCGTAGCGCCAGCCCAGCGGCTTGATCGCGGTCAGGAGGTTCTTCTGGCCCTCCAGGCAGGGGGCCCGGCCGCCGACCACTTCCCGGTTCGGGTCGAAGGGCAGCGGAGCCTCGCCGGTGAAGCCGGTGTTGGTCTTCCAGTTGTTCATGAACGAGTAGGCCTGGTCTATCTCGCTCTTCCACTCGGCGGGGCTCCACTCCCCGCCCCCCTGGGGCCCGCAGAAGTGTCCGTTGAAGTGCGACCCGATCTCGTTGCCGTCGGTCCAGGCTCCGCGCAGCTGCTGCAGGGTGCTCTTGACGTGCGGGACGGTCGGGTACGAGATGGCCGCCGAGCCCTGGCTGTGCTGCGGCGGGCGGTACAGCATCCGCTGGTTCTCCGGCAGCAGGTAGATGCCGGTGAGGAAGAAGGTCATGTGGGCGTTGCTCTCCCGCGCCACCTGGCGGAAGTGCGAGAAGAGGTGATCGTCCCCCTCCAGCGCGCCGTCCCAGGAGAACACCACGAACTGCGGGGGCTTCTCGCCGGGCTTGAGGCGCTCGGCCTTGAGGGTGCCGCGTTGCGGCCCGGTGTAGGACGTCGACCCGTCGCCCAGCACCTTGGTCTTGCCGTCCCAGGGCTCCTCGTCCTTCTTGGCGCCGCCCTGGCCGCCCGCCCCGCCGCCCAAGGCGGCTTCCGCGGACTTCGGGTCGCGCCCGGGATCCTCCGAGCCGCCCAGGGCGAAGGCGCAGGCGCCGGCGACGATCCCACCGAGGGCCAGCGCCGCGACACCTATCCCCAGGCGCCGACGGTCGCGCGCCTTCCTACGGGCCTTGAGGGCGGACCGGGACTCGGACTCGGCGCGCGGAGCGGAGGCCTCGGCATCGGCCATGGCGGCTCTCCCCCTGACTCACGCAGCAGGGCCGCGCATGGATGGTTCGTACGAATATAGAACGTGTCGCCCCGGTCCGTGCGGGCGGGACCACATGTTCAAGCCACTCCACAGCCCGCGCACAGCCGGCCCACAGGAGGCCGCCCCGGCGTGCGGGGCCCGGCGGCGCGCCCCCCCAGGGCGCCCCGCGGACGTTTGCGGACATGGCGACGCGGGACGGACACCCTGGTGTCCGCCCCGCGTCAGGATCAGTCGAGGACGTCCGGTATCGGGTCCGTGTTACCGCGCTGGACGGCGTTCTTGGAGCCTGCGGCCGGGCCGAGGGCCCAGTCGGAGAGCGCCATCGAGTCCGCGTAGCGTTCCTCGTCGTTGAGCAGGACCCCGATGACCGTCTTGCCGTTGCGGGTCACCGCGAAGACGAGGCACTTGCCCGCGGCCGAGCCGGTGCCGGTCTTGACCCCGATCGCACCCGGGAATCCGTACCCGGTGGGACGCGCCCGGATCAGCAGGTTGCTGTTGCCCCACGTGGCGTTGACGGAGGTTCCGCCGCTGCTGTAGGTGGTGGTCTTCACGACCGTCTGGAACAGCGTGTTGGTCATCGCGTACTGGGTGAGCTTCGCGATGTCGCGCGGGGTGGTGAGGTTCTTGCCGGTCGGCGAGATGCCGTCGAAGGTGTCGTACGTGGTGTTGGTCATGCCCAGGGACTTCGCCTTGGCGTTCATCTTCGCGATGAAGTCCGCCGTGCGGGCCGCCGTGGTCGTGCCCGCGCCGAAGGTGTCCGCGAGCGCGAAGGCCGCGTCGCAACCCGAGGGCAGCATCAGCGCGTACAGGAGCTGACGGACGGTCGGCGTGGCGCCGGCCTTCAGGTTCGCCGAACTGGCCCCCTCCCGGTAGACGTAGTCGAGGTACGCCTGCTTGACGGTGACCTTCCGGTCGAGGTTCAGGCCCGGAAGGGTCGTCACCACCGCGGCCGTCATGATCTTCGTGGTGCTCGCCATCTGGCGTTTGGTGTCAGCGGCCTTGGAGGTGAGGACGGCGCCGTTGGCGCTGTTCATCAGGAACGCGCCCGCGGCCCTGACGGGCGGCGCGGCGGCGGCCTGGGCCGGCACCGACACTGCCACCAGGGCGCCGGTGGCGATGGTGACGGCGAGCGCGCCCCGGGCGCGCCGCATCAGATTGGATATCAAGTCAGCCCTCGAATGCGTTGAAGAGTCCCGAAGGGGAAGGGGGGAAGACACCCCTCGGCGCTCCCTCCCCGCGGGAGATTATGCAGCCGATGGAGGGGTCCGACCGCCGCCGTGACGTCACGCTTCGGGAACGCCGCACACGACGAAGCGCTCCGCGCCGCTCCCGTCCCACCCGCACCGCGCACGCACCCCCTGAGCAGCGCGTACGCATGCTCCTCGAACGGGGACGCCCACCGCGCCCGCGCCGGTTGACGGTCCGCGCGGCGACCCCGCGTCCGGCGCCTCGTACGGCCCCGGGTTCGGCCCCGCGGCCCGGCCGGGAGGGGGCGCCGGTGTGATTCCGGACGCCGTCCGGGGCATCTGTGAACAGCCCGACCCTCCGCACCCGACGAGGAGCCCCGTCATGCCCGACCAGCCGGTACTCGAACCCGCCGCGCAGGCCTTCGCCGACGCCACCGCCCAACCGCCGTACCTGTACGAGATCCCGCCCGCCGAAGGCCGCAAGGCCGTGGACGACGTACAGAGCGGCGAAGGCGTCACCCCGCCCGCCGTGGACGAGGAGTGGATCACCGTCCAGGGCGGGCCCACCGGCGCCGTCCGCACCCGGATCGTCCGCCCCGCCGGCGCCACCGGCGCCCTCCCCGTCATCCTCTACATCCACGGCGCCGGCTGGGTCTTCGGCAACGCCCACACCCACGACCGCCTGGTCCGTGAACTGGCGATCGGCGCCGGGGCCGCCGTGGTCTTCCCCGAGTACGACCTCTCGCCCGAGGCCCGCTACCCCGTCGCCATCGAGCAGAGCTACGCCGTCGCCCGGTGGATCGCCCGCGAAGGGCGCCACAAGGACCTGGACGGAACCCGGATCGCCGTCGCGGGCGACTCCGTCGGCGGGAACATGAGCGCCGCCCTCACCCTGATGGCCAAGGAACGCGGCGACGTCCGCCTCCTGCACCAGGTCCTCTTCTACCCGGTCACCGACGCCGCCTTCGACACCGACTCCTACCAGCGCTTCGCCACCGGCTACTTCCTGCGCCGCGACGCCATGCGGTGGTTCTGGGACCAGTACACGACGGACGAGGCCGAGCGCGCCCTGATCACCGCCTCCCCGCTGCGCGCCACCTCCGACCAGCTCACCGGGCTGCCGCCCGCCCTGGTCATCACCGCCGAGGCCGACGTCCTGCGCGACGAGGGCGAGGCGTACGCGGCGAAGCTCCGCGCCGCCGGAGTTCCCGTCACCGCCCTGCGCGTCCAGGGGACCATCCACGACTTCGTCATGCTGGACGCGCTGCGCGACACGCGTGCCTCACGGCTCGCCACCGGCCTCGCCGCCCACACCCTGCGCGAGGCCCTCGCGTGAGCGGCGCCCGAGACACTCCGGGCGCCGCCGACGTACATCGGGAAGACGGGCGTCAGGAACCGGAGGCGGGCGGGAGCGGGCGGAAACAGGCGGTGACGTCCTTGCCGTTCGGGCACCGGTAGGCCTCCCAGCTGTCGGCGAGCGCGTCGACCAGGAACATGCCGCGTCCCCCGAGTCCGTCCTCCGTCGGCTCCCGGCGCCGGGGCAGCTCGGGGGACGAATCGTGCACGGTCACGTGCAGGCATTCACCGTCCCAGGCGAGCACCAACTGTGCGGCGTCGCGGGCGTGGACGTGTGCGTTGGTCACCAGCTCGGACACGGCCAACAGGACCGAGTCCACCGTCTCCGGAGCCGTCCGCGACCAGTCCAACGTGGCCAGATGGGCCCGCGCCCAGTCCCTGACCGACTTCACGCCGTGGCTCACCGGGAGCGAGCGCGCCCAGCCGACCGCCCTCAGCGAAGGGTCGTCCACCATCGTTCCTCCTCCCGCCCGAGGGCCGGTACCCCTACACGCCTACCCCGTCCCCGCTACTCCACCCCGTGTCACCCGGGTACTACACGACGACATCCCGGGCAGACGTGCCACGACGGAGCGCCACAGCCCCTCGAAGGAGAACGCCATGGAACAGGTGTCCGGCTCTTCCTCCGCACAACTCGCCGAAGACGCGCGCACGGCACTGGCCGACGTGAGCGACCCCTCGACCCGGGCGGCGCTGCTCGCCGCCCTCGCCGTGGTGAGCGAACTCCAGGTCCTGAACCGCTCCGCGCAGGGCATCGAGGCCCACCTCAAGCAGGTGAACCAGTACCTCGGCGGCATGGCGAACAAGCCGTAGGCCCGCCGGACCGCCCTCACCGCATGGACATATGGGTTCATGTCATCATCCGGGCATGAGCGAAGTCGAGCTAGTCCCCCTCCAGCTGACCCATCTCCACGCCGTCCTCGATCTCGGGTACCGGTCGTTCGACGTGAAGGCGATGCCGTACACCTCGTGGTCGCTGTCCTCGGTGGCCGCGCACTGGGACGCCCAACCGGACGCCTGCTGGATCGCCCGCGACGAGGAGGGACTGCTCGGCTTTGTCCTCGGCTCGCCGTCCTACGACGAGCGGGAGGACTGGGGCTACCTTGAGTGGATCGCGCTGGAGGAGCGCGCCCGGGGCCGGGGCGTCGCGAGCGCCCTGGTGGAGCGCTGCTGCGCCGCGCTCTTCGCGGCGGGGGCGTCCCGGATCATCACCGACGTGGAGAGCGGGAACGCCGCCTCGGCGGCCATGATGCGGCGCAACGGCTTCACCGAGAAGGTCACCGTCACGCTCTTCGTCCGGTCCAACCCGGACGAACACGCCGCCGCGAGCGCCCACGCCCCCAAGGACCCCGCCCGCACGCGCCTGCGCCGTGCCGCCAGGGCCACCGAATCCCGCCCCGGCCCCTCGGTCGACCCCGTGTGAGGGCCCCGGCCCTCGGGTCAGCCCTCGAAGCGGTCCGGGTCGGGTCCGGTCCGCTCGTCGCGGTTCAGTGCGGAGATCTCGCCCATGTCGGCTTCGGCGAGTTCGAAGTCGAACAGGTCGAGGTTCTCCTCGATGCGCGCGCGGGTCACGGACTTGGGGAAGACGACGTCCCCCCGCTGAAGGTGCCAGCGCAGGGTCACCTGGGCCGGAGATTTGCCCGTCCGCTCCGCCACGCGGTGGATGGCCGGGGCGTCCAGGACCTTGCCCCGCGCGATCGGCGACCAGGCCTCGGTGGCGATGTCGTGCTCGGCGCCGAAGGCCCTGACGTCATCCTGGGTGAGGTACGGGTGCACCTCGATCTGGTTGACCGCGGGCACCACCAGACTGCTTTCCATCAGTCGCCGCAGGTGGTGGGGCTGGAAGTTGGAGACACCGATGGCCTTGGCCCGTCCGGAGCGGTAGATCTCCTCCATGGCCTTCCAGGTCTCCACGAAGTCGCGGCGGGTGGGCAGCGGCCAGTGGATGAGGAAGAGGTCCAGGTGATCGAGGCCCATCGCGTCGAGGCTGCCGTCGAAGGCCCTCAGGACGTCGTCGTGGGCGTGGGCCCCGTTGTCGAGCTTGCTCGTCACGAAGACGTCGGCGCGGTCGAGGCCGGACTCTCGGACCGCCTGGCCGACCTCCTTCTCGTTGCCGTACATCTGCGCCGTGTCGATGTGCCGGTAGCCGACCTCCAGTGCGGTCAGCGTCGTCTCCCGGGTCTCCTCCGGAGGGATCTGGAAGGTGCCGAAGCCCAACTGGGGTATGCGCACGGCGTTGTTGAGGGTGATTTCGGGAACTGTGGTCACGGTGGCTCCTGGTGTTGCCGGTTTCAAGGGTGAGTACGGGGGAGCGGGGGCGTCCCGCGATGCTCCTGCGGCGCACCGCGCCCGTTCAGCGGGCGCGGCTGCCCGTCACGAGCCGGTAGAGCAGGAGCAGCACGACCGAGCCGGCGATGGCCGCGATCCAGGTCGAGAGGTGGAAGAACCCGTTGATCGAGTCCACGCCGAAGAGGACCTTCCCCAGCCATCCGCCGAGCAGGCCGCCGATGACACCGATGAGGATGGTGACCAGGCAGCCGCCGGGGTCGCGGCCGGGGGTGAGGGCCTTGGCGATGGCTCCGGCCAGCAGGCCGAGCAGGATCCAGGCGATGATTCCCATGACCCTGAAAGCTCCTTCTGTGGGGGAAAGTGGGGGCACACCCCAGAGTGTCCGGAAAAAATGTGTTCAAACCGGGTCTTTTCGGGGTGCCTGTGAAGGAGTCGAGCCTCCCGTCAACCGGTACTCACGGAGGTCGCCTCCGCGCCGGCCGCCTCGCGCAGGCGTCCCACCATCGTGTTGGCGACCGCCACGAGGGGCACGGCGATCACCGCTCCGCCGACGCCCGCAGCGAGTCCGCCCGCCGCGACGGAGAGGATGACGGCCAGCGGATGGACGCGGACGGCGCGGCCGAGGATGAACGGCTGGAGGACATGGCCCTCCAGCTGTTGCACGGCCAGGACGACGAGGAGCACGGCCAGCGCGGTGACCGGCCCGCAGGTCACCAGCGCGACGAGGACCGCCAGCGCCCCCGAGGCCACGGCTCCCGCCAGGGGGACGAACGCGCACACGAAGACCAGCGCCGCCAGCGGGACGGCGAGGGGCACGTCCAGCAGGTACAGGCCGAGACCGATGAAGAGGCCGTCGATGAACGCCACGGCCACCGTGCCGCGCACGTAGGCGGTCAGGGTGCGCCAGGCGTGCGGAGCCGCCGCGGCCACCGCGGGCCTCCCGGCACCGGGCACCAGGCCGAGGACCCAACGCCACACGCGGGGGCCGTCGTAGACCAGGAACAGGGTGGAGAAGGCCGTCAGCAGGACCCCGGTCAGGAACTCCGCCGCGAAGGTGGCTCCCTGGAGGCCGGTGGCGGCCAGTTTCGACGCGTTGGTCCCGACGGCGTCGCTGAGGCTGTGGGCGGCCTGCTCGACCTGTTGGTCGGTGACGTGGAGGGGACTGTTCAGCGCCCAGGTGCGCAGCTGGTGGATCCCCTCCTGGAGGCGGCCCGCGACCTCGTCGGAGTGGTCGACGACCTGCCAGACGACGAACCAGCCGATCAAGGTCACCACCGCGAACCCGGCCACGATGACGAGGGCGGTGGCCAGGGCGCGGTGCAGGCCGGCGCGCTCCAGGCGACAGACGGCGGGGCGCAGCAGGGCGGTGGCGAAGAGGGCGACGACGAACGAGAGCGCCACCAGCTGCACGGTGGCCACCGCGCGCGCGAGGATCCACAGCGCGGCGGCGAGGACGACCAGTCTCCACGCCGCCTCGGCGCCGACCCGGACCCCCCACGGGAGGACGGAGCTGGGGTCGGGTGCGGTGCGCCGGTTCCCCCCGTCCCCCGGCCCGGACGGACTCTTCGGGGGCGCTGCGTGCTCGTGCGTGGTCAAGGGGGCCCTCACTGGGTGCTCTGACGGTCGGGGGTCACCCGGGGTCCCCTGCCCCCGCCGGGGCGCCGAGAAGGGCGACGTTGGTCCCGGACCGGCGGGACTTTGGTCGCGCGAGCACCGCCGGCCGACCGGCCCGTCTCGCTCAGGCCTGGTGGGTGAAGCCCTGGCCCACGTGGGCTGCCAGCTCGTAGTACGCCGCCCGCGTGGGCTTGCGCAGCTGTGTGAGGTCGACCTCCGCGCCCTGGGCGAGGTGGGGGTCGAACGGGATGGAGACCACCGCCCGGCACCGGCTCGCGAAGTGCTCCACCACGTAGTCCTCGCGCACCACCCGACCGGCGTCGCGGACCCGGGAGATCACCGTCACCGAGCGCTCCACGAGCTGCCGGTAGCCGTGCGCCTCCAGCCAGTCCAGGGTCATGCTCGCGCTGGTGGCGCCGTCCACGCTCGCCGTGGCGACGACCACCAGCTGGTCGGCGAGGTCCAGCACCCCGCGCATCGCGCTGTAGAGCAGACCGGTGCCGGAGTCGGTGAGCACGAGGGGGTACTGGCCGCTCAGCACCTCCATGGCCTGCCGGTAGTCCGTGTCGTTGAACGTCCGCGACACCGCGGGATCGGAGTCGTTGGCGAGGACCTCCAGGCCGCTGGAGGCCTGCGAGGTGAACTGCCGGATGTCCATGTACGTACGGATCTCCGGGAGCGCGGTCACGAAGGTCCGGATGGTGGCCGGGGTCTGGCGCCGCACTCGGCGGCCCAGGGTGCCCGAGTCGGGGTTCGCGTCGAGCGCGAGGACCCGGTCCGACCGCTCGGCCGCCAGGATGGAGCCGAGGACCATGGTGGTGGTCGTCTTGCTGACCCCGCCCTTGAGGCTGATCACCGCGATGCGGTGGCAGCGCCGCAGCGGTGTACGGATGGCCTCGATCCGGGCCTCGTGGGAACGCCCGCCCGCACGCAGCGCGGACAGCCCGCCCCGGGGCCACCGAGAGCCCCCGGGGCGCCGCAACAGCCGGTCCGAGGACAGCTCCAGGTCGGCGGCGCGCCCCAGTTCGATGACGGCGCCGCCCGGCCGGCCCGGGTGCTCGGGAGCCGGGGTCGGCGGGGATGCGGGGGCAGGGGGCGCGGGAGTGGGCGCCGGGGCGGCCGTCGGCGCGGGGGCGGGCGGCGGCCCGGGATCGGCGGCGGGCGGCGCTGCCGGGGTCGGCTCCGCCGTGGCTTCCGAGGTGGGTTCCGCCGGCGCGTCGGCCGGGGCTTCGGCCGCCGGTTCCGCCGGGGTTTCCGCGGTGGCTGCGGGCTCCGGGCGGGGTTCCGGCTCCGCGGGGGCGACCTCCGCCGCCGCTTCGGTCGCCACCGTGCCGCCGGCCGGCTCCGCGGGGGCCCCCGCCGGGGGAGTCGCCCGTGGAGGCGTCGCGGGGGGACCCACCGTCACCGTCCCCGCCGCCGTCACGGCAATCCGGGGAACCGGCACCGTGACCGTGACGGTGGCCCGGGGCCCCGCCGCGACCCAACCCGAACCGGCCGCCGGTTGGTGTTCGGGAGCGTCCTCCCAGGACCACCGGCCCTCCGCGTCGTCCATCCTGCCCACCTTGACGGCCACGGCATGTCCTCCCTGTCCCGGGCGTGTCCGACGCGTTCGCGCGCACCCCGGCATTCTTGACAACGGATGAACCCGCCCACCGGTTCAACGGCCGGTACCACCGTCCGCCGCAGCGACGGGTTCGGCTTCCGCGACGTCACACCACCACCCCCGCCCGGGCGTCACGCGGTCGGGATCGACTCCGGCATGTCCTCCTCGTCGAGGACCACCAGCTGGGCCTCCACCGGGGAGGTCAGCTCGGTGATCCGCAGGGCTTGGCGCTCCGTCATCGCCTGGAAGACCTGGCGCGCCGTGCGTCCGTTGCCGAAGCGCGCGTCGCGCGGGATCGAGTCGAAGTGGCGGCCGAGCGCGGACCGGGCGTCCGTGCTGAGCTCGTAGCGGTGCCGCTGCGCGTGGTGCTCCACGATCCGCACCAGTTCTTCGGAGCTGTAGTCGGCGAAGAGCAGGCTCCGGGTGAAGCGCGAGGAGAGACCGGGGTTCGAGGAGACGAAGCGCTCCATGTCCCCGGGGTATCCGGCGGCGATGACGACGACCTCGTCGCGGTGGTCCTCCATGAGCTTGACCAGGGTCGCCACCGCCTCCAGGCCGAAGTCGTTGGACACCCCGGCCGGGACCAGCGCGTACGCCTCGTCGATGAACAACACCCCGCCACGGGCCCGGTTGAAGGACTCGGTGGTCCGCGGGCCCGTGTGGCCCACGTACTCGCCGACCAGGGCGCTGCGGTCGACCTCCACCAGGTGGCCCCGCTCCAGCAGGCCGAGGGCCTTGAGGAGCCTTCCGTAGAGGCGGGCCACGGTGGTCTTGCCGGTGCCCGGGTTCCCGGCGAAGACCAGGTGGCGGCTCAGCGGCGGTGCGGGCAGCCCGGCCTGCTGGCGCAGTCGTACGGTCTGCATGAGTTTGACCATGCCGCCGACGTTCTGCTTGACCCCGTCGAGGCCGACCAACTCGCCCAGCTCGGCGAGGAGTTCCTCCAGGGTCTCCGGCTCGGGCTCCGGTTCGCCGAGGTCCGTGAGGGAGGTGAGGTCGGTGAAGGGCCTGGGCGCGGCGGGGGCGGGGCCGTCGACGGCCGGGGCCTCGGGGAGCCTCGGCGGGGTGGCCGGGGCGGGGCCGGCCGCGGTGACCTGGGGCAGGAGCGGGTTCTTGACCCGGATCGAAACGCAGTCCTCGAAGACCGGTGCGGCGTCCTCGGCCAGGGCGACGTCCTGGCCGCAGTCCATGACCCGGCAGCCGGTGAACCGGGGCGTGGCGGCGCGGCCGACGTGCAGGGCGGGGAAGCTGCCTCCGGTGAGGTCGCAGTACTCGAACTCGCCGCCCGCGCCCGGTCCGAACAGGATCCCGTTCTTGGCCGCCCCGTCGATCCGCAGGCCCCGTACCGTCGCCTCGGAGCCGCCCGCGACGACCATCCCGCTGCCCCCGGGTGCCTCGATGCCGCACCCGTCCATGGTGAGCCGGGCCCCGTCGGCGAGGACCACGCCCGCGCTGCCCGCGGCCCCGATCCGGACGCCGTCCAGGGCTCCGTGGGCCTGTGGCCCGACCTCGACGCCCGCTTTGCCCGGACCGGTCACGGTGGTGCCCCGGACGGTGGCGAGGGCGGTGGAGCGCAGCCGCAGGCCGGTCTCGCCGCGCTCGATCCGGCCGCCGGTGAGGTCGAGGCGGGCCCGGCCGTCGGTGTGCACCCCGCAGACGGCGGCGTCGGCGAGCGTGGTGTCGGCCACCTCGGCGTGGGCGTCGTCGGTGACGGTCAGGGCGTGCTCCCCGCTGACGCCGACCCGGCAGCCGGTCAGGGTCGCCTCGGCCCGGCCCTCGATCCGTACGGCGGCCGCGCCGCTGCGGGCGATCAGGGTCTCGCCCACCACCGCGGTGGCCCCGCCCCCGACGACGAGGCCGTGACCGGCGGGCCCGAGGATCCAGCAGCCGTGGACGGTGAGCCGGGCGGAGCCGAGCCCGGCCACGGCGTCGGCGCCGGCCGCGACGATCCGGCAGTCGGCCAGGCCCACGGTCGCCGAGCCCTCCGCCCGGACGGCCCCGCGCGCCGGTTCGTCGATCCGGCAGTCCTCCAACAGGGCCTCGGCCTCGTCCTCGATGAGGAGGCCGTGGCGGCCGGGTCCGCTCAGCCGACTGTCGCGCAGCAGCAGTCGGGAGGAGCCGCGGGCGCGCAGGCAGGAGCCGGCGGTGCCGCTGACGCGCAGGCGTTCGGCGAGGAGGACGGCGTGGCCGCCGAGGGATATGCCGAGTCCGTCGACGGTGTCGACGCGGGTGTCCTCCAGCCGGGCCCTGGCGTCCCCTTCGAGGTGTACGGCGGCGTGCCGGGCGTCGTGCAGCCTGCCGGCGCGGATCAGCAGGACACCGCCGCCGACCGGGTCGCGCAGTGCGTCGGCGAGGGTGTCGTCGAAGGTGAGGGCCGCGTTGGCCGCGGCCCCGGTCCCTTGCGGGGAGCCTAGGACGTCGATCCTGCCGCTGCCGAGGTCGCACTCGGTGAGGGTCAGCCCGGCCGCGTCGGCGACCTGCACGGCGGCCTCGGCGGGATCACAGCCGCGCAGGTCCAGCCCGTACAGCTCGCAGCCGGGGGCGGTGACCGTGAGGAGGGGGCCGCCCGGGGAGCGCAGTTGGACCGTTCCCGAGCCGAACTCCGGCTCCAGCAGCACCCGTCGCTCCAGGCGCAGGGACTCGGTGTAGACCCCGGGCGCGATGGTGATCACGGCGCCGGCGGGGGCCGCGGCGAGTGCGGAGGCGATGGTGCGGTGGCCGCCCCAGCCCTTGGCCGCTACGCGCAGCGGTGGGGCGCCGGTGGTGGTGGTCGTCATGGGGTGCCGGCTCCCTGCGGAAGGCTGTCGAGGTCGAAGTCGAACAGGCTGGCGTAGCCGGACCGGGGTCCGGGGATGTCGGTGGCGTTCGTGACGAGGGTGGAGTTGCCGGCGCCGCCGACGGGGACGGCCGTGTACCAGCTCGGGTTGAACCAGCCGCGTACCGCGCCGCCCATGAAGAAGGCGGAGAACGACTTGTCGATGAGCTTGCCGATGGCCGGCGCGACATAGATGTCGATCATGCCCGCGCGGTGGTACCAGCGGCCCGCCAGGTTGAGGTGGATCAGGGACCGGGCGGCGCCGACACTGATGCCGCCGAGGGTGCCGCCGATCGCGCTCATCAGGCCGGCGATCGCGGCGTCGGAGTTGGCCAGGTGGACCAGTTCACCGCCCGCGGTCTTCACCCCGAAGATCGCGGCCGAGCTGGCTCCGGAGGCGAAGCCGGACAGGATGCCGGTGCCGACGCCCACGCCGAAGTCGTAGGTGCCGCCGCGCCAACGCGTCACCTTGTCGTGGCCCGCCCACTCGCCGCCCCAGTCGTCGTCGCTGGGGTGGCGTTGGTAGGCGTAGCCGTAGTCGACGTGGCCCCAGCCGTTCTTCCAGGGGGTGCCGCGGCCGGCGGCGTGGTGCATGGAGGTGACGAGGCTCTTGACGACGGAGCCCATCGCGGCGCCGAAGGCGGCCTTGGCCACGTCGGTGGGGGTGAACTTGGCTCCCGAGACGAGGGCGGCGATGCCGAGGACGGCCAGGCTGAGGGCGAAGTCGACGACGAACTCGTGGCCCGCGTCGAGGGCGATCTGTTGCATGGCCTTGGTGACGAAGGGCCGGTAGGTGGACTCGCCGCCCACGGAGGGGCCGAACTCCCACCGGTTGGGGTCCTTCCACATGCGGTTGTAGCCGCGGTACTGGTTGGCCCAGTCGATGAAGTTGGTCTCCCGGCCGACCAGCTTGAGCTGACCGAAGGCGTTGGACTCGTAGACCCAGCCCGAGACGGCCCGTTCGGCGATCACGTTCGTGCCGCCCGCGCCGTAGAGCCGCCAGTGCTTCTGCCAGCTCTCGCTCTCCAGGAAGGTGCCGTTGAGGAGTTCCTTCTTCTGGCGGACGACGGCGCCGGTGTCGAACTCCTTCCACACGTGCGCGTTGAAGTTCCCGCCGGGATCCGCCACGTACTCGCGGATCCGGAAGGGCTTGTCGCCGAGGAAATTCTGGAAGGCGCCGGCGTCGGGTCGGGCCGGGATCTCCTGGACCCGCATGTTGCCGAGGCTGGTGACCTGGTCGGACCAGCGGGCGCCCTTGGCCCAGCCGGGCAGGGCATTGCCCCCGGCGTCGATCCAGTGCCGGACCTGGTCGCCCGCGCCGGTGCCGAACATCTTGATGTTGCCGTGCTGGTCGACCTTGTTCCACTGCCAGACCTCGTTGCCGGCGGCGTCCCGGCTGACCCGCCAGGCGTCGACCGTGGTGCCGTCGCCGAGCAGTCGGTGGTCGCGGATCATCCGGCCGTCGGGGGCGAGGTCCTGGTAGGACTCGCGGTCCCAGCCGTAGTAGTTGATGTCGCGGCCGTGGGCCGTCAGTCGGACGCCGGTGCTGCCGGGGTTGGCCGCGTCGACCCAGGTCATCTTGCCGGTCGTCGGGCCCTGCGCCGTGATGTGGAGGTTCGCACCGCCGGCCGGGTCCGGCCAGCTGTCGGAGCGGGCCACGACGTACCCGTGGTGGTCGTAACGGGTCCAATCGCCGTTGTTCATGTGGAAGTTCTGGCGGAAGGCCAGATCGCCGTTGCCCGCCGCGCCGTCGGGGCGGACGGCCGGGTGCGGCCGGTACTCGATCACCGTGCCGTCGTTCAGCCCCGTGCGGGCGATCTCCCACTGCTTGGCGCCGTTGGGGGTGAACCAGTCTCCGTCACCCAGGTTGGTGGTGAACCGGTCGTGCCAGATGACCTGGTTGACGTTGATGTGGGTGCCCGCCGGGGCGTGGAAGTCGGCGTGGTTGAAGGTGCGGTGGCCCTGGAGCCCGCCCACCCCCTCGGAGAAGGGCAGGTAGTGGTTCGGGATGGCCACCGGGGCGCCCGCGGCGTTGGTGGGCACCCGGACGTTGCCGACGGTGAGGTCGTTGCCGTGGAACAACTTGCGCATCTCACGGACGATTTGACCCGTACTGGAGATGTCGGTGATCGCGGCGTTCTGCGTGAGCAGGCGGATGCCGTGGTCGCCGACCGCCGCGCCGGGCGCGGTCCGCACGCGCCACTCGTTGAGCTGCGGCAGGTTGTCGTTCTTCAGCCAGGAGAAGGCCCCCAGGTCCGTGCTGCGGTACTCGCTGCTGATGAGGTAGCGGAACCAGTTCGGCGGACGCTGCTCGGCCACCCGCTGGACCTCCAGGTAGCCGCCGTTGTTCTCCAACTGGCGCAGGCTGTCGATCTCCTTGCCGGGCGCGGACAGCGACACCGAGGTCTCCTTGGGGACCCCGTCGGCGCCCATCTCCCGCTGGAAGAGACGGCGTACGTCGTGCGTGTTGGTCTGGAAGCGACCGAACTTCTCGTGGACGACAATGCTCTGACCGCCCAGCGGGTGGTGCATCGAGTCGGTGAAGCCGCGCCCGAGACCGGGCCCGTACGTGCGGGAGCCCTGGGCGATCATCTTGAAGTCGGCGTCGAAACGGAACCACACGCCGTTGCCCGCGCTCTGGGTGAACACGTTGCGGTTCAGGGTGCCCAGGACGTGCCCCCCGTCCGGGAGTTGCTGGAAGTGCAGGACCCGGTCGACCCCGCTGGTGCCCGTGGAGTCGTACCAGCTGCGCCCGCTCTCGCCCCAGTGCCGGTCACCGTTGCGGACGAGCTGCCCCTGCGGGTCGATCTCGTGCCACTCGCCGCGCTGATTGCCCATGGAGAACGTGCTGACATCGGCGCTGGCGCTCGACTGGAAGGAGCGGAGGGTGTTGCTGCCGCCGGGGAGCGGCCGTGACTCGAAGACGGTGACCCCGGAGTGCGTGGTGAGGTGGATCCGGCCCTGGCCGAGGCCCTTGGTGTTGATCAGGCCGTTCTGGAACCACTTGCCGCCCACGCCGGCCACCGCGGCGCCGGCCCCGTCGGTGCGGACCAGCTTCCAGGTGCCGGCCGGGTTCCCACCGGCGCCGGGGGTGGCGACGTGGTACAGCTCCAGGTGGTTGTTGGCCTTGACCAGGCCCTTGGTGACCACGTTGACCCGCTGGACGGTGAGCGTGCCGTCGGCGGCGTACTCGGTGTACTCGCCCAGGCGCAGGTTGCCCGGGGGGTCGACGCGCCAGCCGCCGCCCGCCGTCGGGGTGACCGTGTGGCCCGGGACGACGGTGAGGTTGCCGTCGAGCACCCGCGCACCGCCGGGGGTGATGTCGACGAACCGGGACAGGCTCGCATCGGTGAGCTTCACGGCGTCGCCGAGCGGGACGACGGTGAACGCGTTGCCGACCGTCGGGGTGACCGTGAAGCCGTTGTTGGCGGCGCCCGCGACCGGCGCCACGTGGAAGTCCAATTGTCCCGTCGCGTCGAACAGCTTGAACCCGCCGGTCGGGTCCTCGACCCGGAAACCGCCGCCGGGCCGGACCGTGACGACCGTCGTGTCGATCACGTTCTGCCGGTGGTCCAGCAGGCGGATGCCGCCCGCGCCGTAGACCCGTACCGTCTCCGGCACGTGGGCGCCGGCCGCGTCGGTGAGGCGGAGCAGGCTGAAATCGAAGCGGCCGTCGGTGGGGTCGAAGACGCGGATGGAGTGGGCCGCGGTGACCTGGAGGGTGCCGTCCGGGCGGACGGCGACCGTGTCCGGCAGGTCGGTACCGTTCCCGTCCTTGACCTGCGGGTGCGGAACCGCGCCGGGCGCGGTCGGCCGGAAGACGTAGTGCCCGGTCCCGCCGGCCGCGCCCGCCCCCCGCAGTTCCACGGCGGTGTGCGTACGGGCGCCCTGGGCGTCGACCACCAGGTGGGTGTTGCCCTGGTCGAGTCGGAAGCCGCCGCCCTGTAGGCCCGTCTGCGGGGTGGCGTGCACCCCGGGCAGGGCGCTGAAGTCGGCGCGCACGACGGTGACGGCGCCGGCCACGTCGGTCCGCACGAAGCTCCCGTCCAGCGCCGAGCCGCCGCTGACCGGCACGTCCGTGCGGATGAGGGCGCCGGTGGTGTGGTCGAACGACCGGATCGTGCCGTGGGCGTCGGTGAGCCGGAACTCGTTGCCCACGTGCTGGACGGTGACGGTGTTGTCGACGGCTCCGTTGCCGGCGCGCGGGTGCGGGGCGGGCACGGTCGGGGTGGCGACCGGGTTGAAGACGTGCAGGCCGGCAGCCGGGACGCCCGGGCCGGAGAGCGTCACCACGTGGTGGGTGTGGACACCGGCCGTGTCGACGACGAGGTGTTGGTTGTTGTGGTCGATCCGGAAACCGCCGTTGCTCTGGGGGTGGACGACGGCCCCGGGGACCACCGTGCCGTCGCCCCGCACCAACAGGGAGCCGCCCGGGTTGGCGGGGTCGGCCCGCAGGAAGGCGCCGCCGGGCGGGACGACGGTCAGGCCGCCCACGCCGAGGGCCTGGTGGGAGTAGGCGCCGGCCTGGGTGTGGACCGAGAACCGGTTCTGGCCCAGGGACACGTGGTAGGTGCCGTCCACCCTGGCCACCTGACCGCCGGCTCCGAAGGCGCCGTTCTGGTCGCGCAGTTGCGGGAGCGGTACCTGCGGGGTGGCGACCGGGTTGAACACGAACCGGCCGGCGGCCGGCGCGCCCGGACCCCCCTGGAGGGCGACCACGTGGTGGGTGTGCGCACCGGCCGGGTCGACGACGAGGTGTTGGTTGTTGTGGTCGATCCGGAAGCCCAGTGCGCCGTGCGCGCCCTGCGGGTGGACCTGCGCCCCGGGGACGTGTGTGCCGTCCGCGCGGACGATCCCGGGCAGGCCGCCGGCGTTGTCCGCGAGCCGGACGAAGGCGGGGCCCGAGCCGCCGCCCAGGTTGACGGCGGGCACCGGCAGGGCCTGGTGCGAGAAGGTGCCGTCGGGCCGGTGGACGTCGAGGTGCGGGACGGCCGCGGTACCGGGCGCCGGGGTGGGCCGCACGTGGAACAGGCCGCCGGCGTGGGCGGGCACGGTGACCGTACCGAGCGGGGTCACGCCGTCGGCGCCGGTGAGACGGAGCGCCGGGACGGCCCCGCCCGCGGGCGCGGCCCGGGGGGTGAGGACGTGCAGCGCGGTGGGCTGCCCGTTGGCCCCGACCAGGGTCAGGCCGGTGTGGGTCTGGAGGCCGGTGGTCGGGTCGTAGAGGTGGAAGCCCCCGGCGGAGGGGATGTTGAGGGAGGCGGCGTCGATGTGGATGGGCCGGCCGCCGGTGGCCCCCACGGCGCCGTTCGCGTCGAGGTACCGGACGGTGTGGACCGCCGGGACGAGGTCGACGCTGATCACACCGCCGCTCAGGGCGCCGTCGTTGAGCAGGAACCGCCGCTCGTTGGTGACCAGGTGGTGGCCGGCCTGGTCGACGGTGAACTCCCAGCGGCGGATCTCGGCGCCGGCCGTGACCGTGTGCTCGACCCGCGCGATGTCGATCCCGCCGGCCCCGGCGCCCGGGAGGTGTTGGATCGCGACCGGGGCGCCGCCGGGCAGGACGCCGACGGAGGCGATGGAGCCCGCGGGCCCGCTCCGGATGATCGTTGTGGTGCCGTGCAGACCCGGCAGGGCCACGCCGTGCACCACGGAGGTGAACGGTGCGGGTGTCAGGCCGGCGGCGCCGGCGCCGGTACTGCCCGAACCGGAGGAGGAGCCCGCGAGGTTGCCGGTCGGGGTGGGGGCGACGACGCTGTTCGACCCGAAGGTCTGCATCTGGATGCCGTTGACCGAGACGTGGGCGGGGCTGATGGTCCGGCTGCTGAGCAGCTGGTGGTTGTTGGCCGCGCTCAGCTCGTAGTCGAGGCTCTGGATCGAGCCGTCGAGCCGGGTGTGTTGGACGCGCAACACGTCCTGGCCGTTCACGGGCACGTGGACGGCGGTGACGGCGCCCTGCATGCCTGTCGGGGTCGTCACCTGGACGTTCACCAGCTGCCCGCCCGTACCGGGATGGACCTGGACCTGCACACCGGCGGGCATGTTCGGGAGCTGGGTGAAGGTGTGCTGGAAGTTGTAGGTGATCTGGGGCGCCATGAAGACGGTGAGGGGTTCCCGGTTCATCGCCGCGAGGAGATCGCCGAGGAACTGGCCGGTCGGCGGGGAGAAGGCCGAACCGTTGAGCACCGGCGCGGAGTTGGGTGCGCCGATCAGTTGCCCGTTGCCGGGCAGGACGTTGGGGAGGTCCACCATCCTGCCGTTGATGCCGGGCGCCGCGATCGCTCCCGCGGTGAGGTGTGTGGTCGCCGGCGGGGGGACGGAGAGCGACAGGTTGTTCTGGCCGAGCCCGGGCAGGTTGACCGCCCCGGTGTTGGCGACGGGCAGGTCCACCTGGCCGAGGCCCGGAGCGAGGGTGGGGGTCTGCACCTGGCCCAGGGTCGGGTTGAGGTTCGTCAGGGCAGTGTGGCCCAGGTGCGGGGTCAGGTTCGACAGGTCGGTGTGCACCGCCCCCGTAGTGGTCTGGGGGAGGTCGATCTGCCCGAGGTGGGTCTGGCCGTGGGGGAGGGATACGTCGCTCAGCGCGGGGGTCAGGTTCGGCGAGGCGAGGTCGCCCACGGTCGGGGTCGCGTTCGCCACCGAGAAGTGCGGCATGCTCAGGCCCAAGGACGGCACGCTCACGTGGCCGAGCTGGACGGAGCCGAGCTGGACCGATCCGAGGTGACCGGCGCCGCCCACCGAGGGGAGGTCCACGACCTGCGCGTTGATTCCCGGCAGCTCGGTGCGGATCAGTCCGAGGTGGCCTCCGCCGGCGGTGCCCAGGCTCGGCACGCTGATGTGGCCGAGCTGGGGCATGGAGGGCGCGGTCACCGTGATCGACCCGAGTCCGCCGAGATTGCCGGTGACGGACGGGGTGTCGAGCGTCACGGACGGCATGTGGCCCAGGGAGTTGCCCAGGTTCGGGATGTTCACCTGTCCGAGCGCCGGCATGGTCTGGGTGACCGATCCCAGGTTCGGCAGGGCGCCCAGACCGCCGGGCATGTTGATCTGGGTCACCGCCCCCAGAGTGGGGAGGGACTGGTTGCCGCCGTTCAGGCCGAGGGAGGGGAGGTCGGTGAGCCTCGCGTCGATCGACGGCAGGTTGATCTGGCCCAGCGAGTTGAACCCGCCCTGCGCGCCGAGGTGCACGGAGATGTCCTGCGGCATCGACAGGGACACGCCCGCGGGCGGCATGGCGAACTGCCCGGGCGGGACCAGGCTGCCCGGAGCGGCCAGGCCACCGGGTCCGCCGATGTTGCCGAAGGTGCCGGGCGCGAAGTGGAAGTCGTTGAACTTGACCAGGCCGAGGCCGCCGCCGTTGCCCGCGTCGAAGAAGTTGAAGGCTCCGGCCCCGGCGCCGGAGATCTTGCTGCCCGCGCCGATGAACGCGCCGTTGACGAAGGCGCCGTAGCGGTACATGCCGAAGATGCCGCGGTCGATGAAACCGATCTTGAAGGCGAGGAAGAGGCCCTGGCCCATCTCGTCCGCGGCGACGGGCAGGAACAGGCGCAGGCCCTTGAAACCGCTCAGACCGTTGGCGATCGCACCCGCGCCCATCTTCACGCCGTTGAGTCCGACGATCAGGCTGTGCAGGCCGAAGAACGACTTGGCGCCGATGTTGTTGATCATGCCGAGCTGGACGCCGAGCGGGAAGAACTGGAATCCCTTGCCGGAGCCGCCGCCCAGGATGTGGACGCCCTGGAGCCCCTTGACCTGGTTGAACTTGATCGCGTCGCCCAGACCACCCTTGAGCCAGGAGCCGGTGGCGGTAAAGGTGTTGTCGAAGCCGAGCGTGAGCCGGCCGAAGAGGCCCAGGGAGTTGGGGCCGCCCAGGACCAGGCTCTTGCCGCCCTTCAGGCCCTGTGCGCCGAACCCCTTGATCGTCTTCCATGCCTGGCCCACGTTCAGGCCCTTGGTGGTCGGTGCGAGGACTCCGACGATGGACAGGAGCAGCTCGGTGAGGCTCGCGTCGCCCCGGGAGAAGTCGATCGCGGTCTTGATCATGATGGCCAGGTTGAGGCCCAGGGCCAGCAGCGCCAGCGGGCCACCGATGATGATCGCCGGGATGATCAGGATGATCGCGATCCAGGTGAGGGCCTTCCACAGGTCCTCGCACTCGTCGACCGGCGAGGAGATGGACTCCGACGCGGTCGCGAGCGCCGTGGCGGCGGTACTGGCGGCGGTCTCCAACGTCTGCCCGGCCGTCTCGGCGGTGGACTTGTGTGCGTCCCGCCCGGCCTGGTCGTCCTCCGGCAGGGCCTGGGCCGCGGTCAGCGCGTCCCCGGCGACGCGCTGCTGTTCGCGCATCACCCCCACATAGGTCATCAGGGCGGTGCGGACGTCCTCGTGGGCCGTTTTGAAGGTGGTGACGAAGCCGCGGATCCGTCCGTCGATCTTGCCGCGCATCGCGTCGGCCGTCTTGCCCTTGAAGGCGAGCGAGGCCTTGTCCGAGACCTCGGCCAGCCCGCTGTCGATGGTGCGGGCCAATTCGATCAGCGTGTACTGCGAGGTGAGGACCCGATCGAGCTCGTCGGGATCGCCCGGTGTCGGGTCGCTCGACAAGCCGAGCGCGCTCCAGTCACTGGGACGGGCCATACCCGGCCACCCTCCGTCGTCCGGCTCTCGGTCTCACCCGGTCCACGCACCGGCCGTCCGAACGGTTCAACCTCGAACGAAATCGGATCCACCCGAAAGCGGATTCCCAACGGGGTTGAACCAAAAGGGAGTCCGGGGCGTGGACGAAGCGAGGGCACGAGCAGGAAGGAGGCGGTCGTGGCCGACATCACCCCGGACTTCGCCATCGACTACGGGCTGCTCCACGGCGTTCAGTCCAAGCTCCGCGATCTGGCCACCCAGGCGGGCGCGGGTGCGGGCGAGGGCGCCTACAAGAGTCTGGGCGACGCGTTGCCCAGCGAGCGGCGCAGGATCCTCGGGAACGGGGAGCTGTCCGCGGAGTTCAACTACTTCTTCACCTTCTCCAAGGGGCGCCAGGGGAAGGCCAAGGACGGCCTGAACGAACTGGCCGACCTCTTCAAGAGCGTCTCGGACGTGTTCTTCGACGCCGACTCCCAGATCAGCGGCAGCGCGGGCGTGCTGGGCAAGTCCATCGGGTTGGGCGACTGGAAGAACCAGAAGGAGGCGTACGACAACTGGGTGCAGGACAAGAAGGAATGGGACGACTTCCTGACGAAGATCGGCGCCACCGACTACTTCAAGGAGCACCCGGACGACAGCATCCGCGCCGTGTGCGGCGCCGACGACGCGCCCGGCTGGTGCCAGGCGTGGCGCGACGCGGACGATCCGCCGCTGAAGCCCGGCGACGCGCCGCCCAAGCCCTCGGACACCCCGCCGACGCACTACCACTCGGAGACCACGACGGGCTCGGTCGACGTGGATCTCGTCCTCGACAAGGACAACAACGTCATCACGGAGAAGTCCACCGTCAAGACGAACGGGCAGACGTTCACCACGAGCACCACCTACGAGCAGGGCGAGCCCAAGATGGTGACGCCGCCCGACGGTGGGAAGCCGTACGACACCCGTGACTACTCGGTGACCACCACCGGCGGCGACGGCAAGACCAGCGTCTCGACGGTCGTGATCAACGACAACGGCTCCGGGACGATGAAGGTCGTCCAGGGCGACGAGACCACCGAGTACACCCGTACCGGACCCGCCGCCAAGTGGGAGGAAGTCCCGAAGCCGGAGGACGAGGAAAGCGAGTCGACCATCGCCTCCTGACCACCGCCTCCCGACCCCAGCACGCCCCACCCCCAGCCGCACACGACAGAGGGAATCGCACCCATGGTTGCCAACATCCGACTTTCCTACGCCGAGATCGACCGGGTCGCCGGCGCGCTGAACACCAGCGTCGACGTCACCCTGGTGCCCCGGATGACCGAGGCCAAGAAGGAGGTGGACAACCTCCTGACCACCTTCCTGGTACTGGAGAAGAGCAGCCCCGCCCTCCAGCAGCAGTACGAGAAGTTCAACACCGCGCTGACCGCGGCGACGGAGTCCATCAAGGGGTACGCCAAACAGTTCCAGGCGATCAAGGACTCGGTCATGGGGATGGACGCCGACCTGGCCGAGAAGGTCAACAGCAGCGGCAACTGACGAAGACGACACGCACGCCACGGACAGACAACAGAAGGGGCCACCAGGATGCCGGTCGGCAATGACGATGTCGTATTCGACTACGACGCGATCTTCAACGGTTGCACCACCATGGGCAACAAACTCACCGACATATCCCGCGAGTTGACCTCCTTGGAGGGCACCGTCAGCGGTCTGCTCCAGAACGGCCTGGTCTTCGAGAAGGCGAGCCCCGTCATGCGGGACGCCTACAACGAGTTCAGCAAGCAGATGAAGACGTCGGCCGCCAACATCGGCTCCTACGCGGAGAACTTCAAGAAGATCGCGGAGTCGATGGGCCAGTCCGACTCGAAGATCGTCGAAGAGATCAAGAAGGCACAGGCCGAGGCCGCCGCGAACAACAAGTGACGCACGGGCACAGACGGCGAAGGGGCCGGGCGTACGAGCCCGGCCCCTTCCCTCGTACGCGTCGGCTCAGCCGTCCAGCACCGTCAGCGGCACCTGTACGGCGATCGCGCTCCCGCTGTCACCCGCAGTCCAGCCGCGCCCGGCCCCCAGCATCGTACGGATCTGGTCGCCGGAGATACGGGCGCCGATGAGGTCCCCCTCGCCGGGGCTCTTCGGGCCGAGGAGCAGCCCCCGCCGGGCCCGCCGGGCCGTGCCGACCCAGCCCAACGAGTGCATGGACTCCGGCAGGCCGGCCAGCAGCAGCCCCTGCATGTGGTCCCGGCCGGAGGTGGCCACCTGCCGCAGGGTGCGGTCGGCCTCCGCCGCCAGCAACAGGTCCGCGTCGTCCACGACCACCACCACGGGCCGGCCCTCCGCCGCCCTCAGTGCCTCCGCCAGCGCCTCGTTCGACGGGTCGGGCTCACGGAAGACGTGGGCGAGGTCGTGCGCGGCCAATCGGCGCAACTGCGACTCGCGCGGGGTGATCACGATCAGCCGCGTCCCGCCGAGCAGGAGGGAGACCGCCATCGCCGCGAGGGCGGTGCTGCGGCCGGTACGGGGCGGCCCCGCCACGACGAACGAGCCGCCGCCCTGTTGGAAGTCGTAGCCGATCGGCCCGACCTCGTCGCCGCCGACGCCCAGCAGGGCCCACAGGGGGCGCAGCCCGTCCTTGGGGACCTGGTCGACGGCCTCCTGGAAGCCGATCAGCGTGGGCATCTCGCCGATCTTGAAGGGCCGCTTGTGCTCCGGCACCGCACTGTCCCGCACCGTGGTCCGCTTGCCGATGGCGCGCAGGGCGTCGCCCTGGTCGGGCCGTTGGGGGGAGGCGGTGGGCAGGAGCGCGATGTGCGCCTCGATCCCGCCCGGAGCGTGCCAGCCGCGGCCGGGCGCCACGTGGGAGGGCACCCGGTCCCGACCCATGCCGACGACGTTGTAGTCGCTGGGGTCCGTCTGTCGGAGCAACAGCCGCTTGTCGTTGTGTGCGGCCAACCGACCGCCCAGCAGGACACGTTCGGAGGTGGCGATGACGTGGACGCCGACGGCCACCCCCTCACGGATCAGCCGTACGACGTCGGCGTACACCCGGCCGCCGTCGTAGTCGTCGAGGAGCTGGCTCAGCGCGTCCCAGCCGTCGATGAAGAGGACCACGTGGGCGGGTCGCCGGCCGGCGGACAGCTTGGCGCGCAGCTCGGTGATTCCGGCGCAGTCGTGCTGGGACAACATCCGCTGGCGCAGGGTCAGTTCCGCCACCAGCCGGGTGATCAGACGCTCCATGCGTTCGGTGTCGTGGCGCGAGACCACGGCCCCGCAGTGCGGGAGCGACTCCATCGCCGAGAGACCGCCGCCGGCGGCGTCGATGCCGTACATGTGCAGGTCACCGCTGTCGATCGCCATGGCGGTGGATCCGGCGATGGTGCGCAGTACCTGGGTGCGGCCGGAGCGCGGCGCGCCGATGACGTAGAGGTGCCCGAAGACCGACCAGTCGATCGCGCCGAGCCGACGCTGCTGGAACGAGGGGATGTCGAGGAGCGCGTAGGGGACGAAGGGGAGTTCGCCCTCCGCCGCCACCGGGACGGGCGGCAGCTCCTCCAGCGCGATCTGCTCGTCCAGCGGCGGCAGCCAGGGCCGGGGCTGCGGGGTGAAGTCGTCGAGCCGGTCCGTGGCCTCGATCAGTGCGTCCACGAGGGCCTTCAGATCGGTGGGGAGTTCCTCCCGGGACGCGGACGACAGCGGTTCGGCGTCCTCCTCGGTGAACTCCGAGAGGGCCGCCGGTCGGCCCAGGCGCTGCCAGGTCAGCTCCGTGGCGCGGATCGGCCGGACGGGCCCGTCCGAGACGGCCAGCGGGTCGGGCGCCGCGCCGCCGCGCTCGGCGCCCACGTAGGCCGTCTGGAACGGCACCGGCGCGGCCGAACCGCGCCGCACCAGGGCGCGGCCGGGGTTGTTGGGTGAGATACCCGCGGCGTCGGGGGCGTTGATGATGTCCTGGCTCTCCGAGCGGTCGGTGACCCGCAAGGAGATCCGCAGGTTGGTGTTGGCGCGGATCTCGTTGCTGACGGAGCCGCCGGGCCGCTGCGTGGCGAGGATCAGGTGCAGTCCGAGGGATCGACCGCGCTGGGCCAGACTGATCAGGCCGGGCACGAACTCCGGCAGTTCGCGGACCACCGTGGCGAACTCGTCGATGATGATGAGCAGGCGGGGCAGTGCTGGCAGCCTCGGATCGCGGGCCCGCTTGGCCCGGTACTCGGGGTGGTCCTTCGCCTCGACCTCGTTGAGCAGGATCTCCCTGCGCCGCAGTTCGGCGTCCAGGGAGGCCAAGGCCCGGCGGACGAGGTGCCCGTCGAGGTCCGTGATCATGCCGAGCGTGTGGGGCAGCCGGTCGCACTCGCGGAAGGCACTGCCGCCCTTGTAGTCGACCAGGACGAAGGCGAGCTCGTCGGGACGGTTGCCGGCCGCCAGCGAGGCGATCATGGTCTGGAGCAGCTCCGACTTGCCGGAGCCGGTGGTCCCGCCGATCAGGCCGTGCGGCCCGTCGCGCACCAGGTCGAGGGTGAGTGGCCCCTCGTAGCCGGCACCGAGGACGAACGAGCTGGAGGCGGGCCGCCGGGCCCACGCCCTGACGAACGCCCCCGGGTCGGGCGGCTCCTGCCCGATCAGCGGCAGCAACTGGGTGCCGTCCGGGAGCCCGGAGTCGCCGTCGACGGTGACGTCGCGCACCGGTGCCAGCGCCCGCGCCACCTCCTCGCACCAGTCGGCGTCGACCCGGTCGGCGCGCACGCCCTCCACGGCCGGCACACCGGAGGCCCGTACGGTCAACCGGTTGCCGGAGGTGGTGACGACGGCGGTGCACTCCTCGGGCAACAGGCGCTCGCGCTCGTCCACACAGAGGCTGAACACCCGCGCCTGGGGGCCCGCGGTGAGGAGGTGGACGACGCCCGGCACGTCGCGGAGGCGACGCGCGCCGTCGAGCACGACCATGATGTCGGGCTCCCGCTGGAGGGAGCTGCCCAGTGCCGAGGTGTTCGTGTCCGAGCGGGTCTGGATCTCGCCGAGCAGCTCGTTGACCCGGTGGGCGGTGCTCTCGGGGTCGTTGCCGAGGCTGACGACCGCGGCGCCCGGGCGGCCCGAGCGCAGGTGCGGCAGCCAGCGCACCCAGTTCCAGGCGTCCGCGTGCTCGCGGTCGGTGAGGACGACGATCCGCAGGTCGCGGGGGCTGTGCAGGACGGCCGCCTGGGCGACGGCCCAGCAGGCCAGGGAGCGCGGGGCCGCGCCGGAGCCGCTGACACCGACGACGCCGTGCTCGGCGAGTTCGATGCCGAAGGGGGCGTCGGCGATCCGCCAGTGGACCTGACGGTGGTTCGATTCGCGGGCGCCGTCGTCGATGCGTTTGAGGGAGGGTCTGGTCAACGTGCCCATGCGCAGCGTGAGGTGGTCCGGGTCCCGGCGGCGCCGCTGCCACAGCCCCTTGCCGGGACCGGACGCTGTCAACAGCAGCGAGGCCGGATCGGGGAAGGTGTCGGCACGCAACTGCCGTTCCTCGATCGTCGACTGGCGCATCTCCAGTTCCAGCCAGGAGCGGCGGACGAGGAAGACGCGCATGTTCTCCTCGTGCTGCTTGCGGCCCGTCCGCCGGCCCGAGACCCAGTTGCCGACCGCCATCAGGGGCGTCAGCAGGATGAAGACGACGAAGTAGAGGCTGCGGAACAGGAACATCATGACCAGGCCCATGATGAGCGGCGAGACCATCATGAGGAACGGGAAGGGTCGCTTGGTGTTGTCGGCGGGCGGCCCCTGCATGGACATCGACTCGGTGTCCAGGTGCGGCACGATCCGGGGCGGCCGGTTGTACTCGATGCCGATGCCGTCGGCGGCCCGGTTCACGGCGGCGTCGGGCTCGAACGGCGTGCACAGGCGCAACAGGTGGTCGCCGAGCGACAGGTCCGCGTACGTCGGCCACGGGACGGAGCCGTCGTCCGGCAGCGGCAGCTTCCCGACGGGCGGCAGCGGCTCCGGGACCGGATGCCCGTCGGGTCCGGGCGGGGCCGGCTCGGGGGTGTGGCCGCCCGGCCCGCCGTCCTGCGGACCGGCGGGCTCCTCGGCGGTGAGCGGGGTGCCGGTGGTGGGATCCACCGGCGGGGGCGGGGTCAGACTGCGCAACCCGCAGGCCTCGTCCCCGACGGCGTCGGCGGGCAGCCGGAAGGCCACCGCCCCGTCGGCGCCGACGGTGATCCAGACCCCGAGTTCGGGCGCCCCGCCACCGTCCAGGCGCAGTGCGCACCCCCGGTCGGTGCCGACTTCGTGGCCGCCGGGGCCCAACCGCCACACCCGGCCCGCGCCGGGCCCGCCGACATGGCGGACCTCGACGAGGACCGGGTCGGAGGCGGGGGGCCTCCAGGCCTCGGAGCCCGCGGCCGGGGGTGGTACCGGGGCTCCGAGGCCGAGCACCGAGCCCTCGCGCAGACCGCTGGCCCGAACGGGGAGATCGGGACTCAGGATTCGGCCGTCGAGGTACAGCTCGGTGGCTCCCAGGGCCGCCCCGAGGGCGGCGATGTCGGCGCCGTCGGGGAGGTCCAGCATGTGGTCCGCGAGGTGGCCGCGGGGGTCGACGGTGGAGAGGGTGAGCCTCACGGCGCTCCTTGCATCGCTTCGGTCACGTCAGTGCGGGCCGTGCGGGCCGTTCGGCCCGGTGGGTACTCCCGCGTCGGGATCGGTCCCGTCGGCCCGGTCCCCGGAGCGGTCCCGGTCGCCGGCGGGATCCGGATCGGGACCGGGTGCGGTCGGGTCCGGGCCGGGTGGTTCCGCCGACGGGGAGCGGGGGTCGGTGCCGGGCCTGGGCCGGGGAGGGGCGCCCACGAGGCCGGTCCACACGCCCGGGTTCACATCCGACCCGGCCCAGATGACGGGCCCCGCCGGGGCGGTCCCGGCTCCGGTGGTCGCCGGGGGCCCCGCCTGCGAGGGCGCGGGGGCGGGGCCCGGGGTGGGGTCGGCGTCGGGGGCGGGGGCGGGGTCCGCGTCGGGGTCCCGGTGCGGGCCGGTGTCCGGGCCCGGGGCCGGCGGGGAGCCCGGGTCCGGGGCCCTCCGCGAAGCCGGGGCGGATCCGTTCGGGGCGCCGGAGCCGGCGCCGGACCCGACTTCGGGAGCCGCGCCGGACCCGGGACGGGAAGCCGCGCCGGACCCGGGTCCGGACCCCGTGCCCGTGCCGGAGGCCGCGCCCGTCCGGTGTGCCGGGGCGACGCCCGCGTCCGGATCGGCGACCGGCTCCGCCGCCGGGCGCCCCGCGGTGGCGGGAACGGGGGCCGCCGGGAGCGGGGCGGCGGCCGCCGAGGTCCCCCGTGGGGCGGAGCCGGCCCGCCGCGCGCCGTGGCGCGGCTCGGGAAGGGCGGTGCGACCGGGACCCGGGGCGACGGCGCCGCCCGGGGTCGTCACGACGCCCGCGTCCGGGTCCCGTTCCGCTTCCCCCGCACCGGTGCTGACGTCGACGTCGGCGTCGGCGTCCTCGGACTCCACGAAGACGCCGAGGGCGCTCTCGCCCGCCGGAGCCGGCGGATGCACGGGCGGGATCCGCTTCAGCGTCCGGGCCACCGCCTTCGGCAGGGCGTGCGCCATCAGCAGCAAGGGCGTTCCGGGCACGACCAGTTGTCCGTGCCGGTCGGCGTACAACCGCCGTACGTAGCCGCGTCCCGGCCCGAGGACCAGCACCCGCAGACGGGGGACGTCCTGCGGTCGCCCCGCGAGCTCCGGCGGCAGCGGGTCCGGCAGTTCCGGGGTCACCAGTACCGGCGCGATCCCGAGCCGGGGCGGGGTGTCCTTCGCCGCCCGGTACGCCTCGCGCACCGGCTCGCCCTGGAACCCGCGGTGCACCCCCTTGGCCACGATGACCTGGCCGGTCGGCAGCCGTACGCCCAGTTGCACGGCGAGCGCCGGCAACAGCGCCGTACCGGCCCGGCGGTCACCGTCCAGCGCCACGGCCGGCGGCCCCGACGCGGTGTCCAGGAAGGCGCAGCGCCCGTACGGGCCGTCCTCGCCGCCGATCGCCACGATCACGGGCCGGTTGAGACCCGCTCCGGGGACCACGGCGGGAAGCTCCGACCTGGGCACGGACCACTGTCCGGGCACGTCCTCGTCGGCCTCCCACGGGGCCGGCGGCGCCGGCAACCGGTGCCCGGCCAACAACACCGAGACGTAGGAGTCGTCGACGAGCGCGGCGTACGGAAGGGTCGGCGCCGCCGCGAGACGCGCGGCGGCCAGGGCCCGTTCGGCGTCGCGCCAACTCTCCGGGTCGCCCATCCGCCGGACGAGCATCCGCAACACCCGCCGGTAGCGGAGCCACGCCCGTACGGGAGACGCGAACGCGGCGCCGGTGAGCGCCAGTTCCCTCATCAGCCTGCGCCAGGCCGCCCGCCAACCGCCCAGCCTCATGGCGAAGTAGCGGATCAGGAGGAAGACCAGGAAGGCCGCGCCGAGCATGATGGACCATCGGATGATCGCCTCGCGGTGATCGACGATCCACGCGACGGGGTCCACGTTGTTCACGCGGCCAGCTCCCGCCTCAGGGCACGCAGGGCGTAGTGCGTGCGGGATTTGACGGTGCCGGGGGATATCCCGATCTCCCGTGCGGCGTCCCCGCCGGCCCGGTCGCACAGGTGGACCCGGACGATGACCTCACGGTGTTCGTCGGAGATCCGCGTCAGCGCCGTCCGGACGACCTGCCGGTCCACCACCTGCTCGGCCAGATCGCCGTCGGCGGCGCGGTTGAGCAACTGGAGCGGCACGGCCCCCACCGGCACCGAGCGCTCCCGCCGGTACATGTCGATCGACAGGTTGCGGGCCACGGTGTAGAGCCAGGCGAGGAGTCGTTCGTCGTCGTCCTGCCCGGTGACGGGCGGTCGTCGCCAAGCGCGCAGGAGGGTTTCCTGGACGATGTCCTCCGCCCGGTAGCGGTCCCCGTCGGTGAGCCGCCCCGCGTACCGCATCAGCAGGTTCCGATGTCGCTCGGCCGCCGACATGAAGGGGGTGGAACCGGAAGTGCGGTGAGCGTCCATGATGTATGCCCCACAACGCGATGGAAGGCAGCGAAACGGGACACAAGTCCCTGCATTCGCTGGTCAGTTATTCGGTGACGCGCAGTCAACATAGAACACGAATCGTGTGTACGGGCTCAATAGAAGCTCAGAATTTCACGGCGTCCGAAATAACACCGAGCAGGTCAGCGGGTGTTGGGTCCCATTTGGCCGATCTTGGTGCCTGCCTCACGCGTGGCGCACGACGACGGCGTGGTCGTCCGCGCCACCGGCTACCCTGACGCCAGATCCGCCGATGACCGCACCACCCGTCAGGCCGACCGCCTGTGACGGTGAGCCCACCGCGGCAGGGTCGTGGAGCCCCTCGCTCCGCCCCGCCCGGCCGGCGCAGATGGACGAACGGCACTCGCCGTGAGCACCCGACTGGAGCCTCAGGACCATGAAGCCGCAGCCCAGGAAGTCGCCGCTAAACGAACCCGCCGAGCAGAGCCTCGCCGACGCGTTCCGCCGTCGGCCGACCCGTGCCCCGCGCGGGCTGGCACCAGGACGCCGGGTCTGGATGACCGTGGGATGGGCGGCCGTCGCCGCCGTTCCCGTCGCCGCGTCGGTGACGCTGGCCCAGGCGGGCGTCCTGGACTTCGGCAACGCCCACGAGACGGCCGCCGTACGCGATCTCCCCGCGTCGGCGCTCCCCTCCACCCAGGGCAAGGCCGTGCCCCCGGGCCTGCCCCCCGCGCCGGTCATCCCCTCGGAGCCGGCCACGCCCAAGACCGAGCAACCCACGCCGACGGCCGAGACCAAGACCGAGCAGCCCGCCCCCGCACCCCCGGCCGCCCCCGCGCCCCCACCGGCGCCCACCACGCCCCGGACCACGCCCCAGGTCGCCGAGGCGCCGATACCCCTCGCACCGAACACGGCGGCGAGCACGGTCGCCCGGCTCGCCGCCCAGACACCCGGACGGCACATCTGCTACCGGGCCTTCGTCGAGGGCGTCGGCTGGCAGAAGGCCGTGTGCGACGGCGCCACGGCCGGCACGGTGGGACAGAAGAAGAAGATCAAGTCCCTCAACATCGCGGTCTCGGGCACGAAGGGCACGGCCGCCAACGCCTTCGTCCACAAGGAGCACTGGAAGACCCCGTGGAGCAGCGCGGCCAACGGGGTCGACCTGTACGTCGGCGGCACGGCCGCCTCCTACCCGTACATGTTGGGCTTCATCATCAACGTCGGCGACGGCGCGGTCTGCCAGAACGCGCACGTCCGCGACCAGGGCTGGTTGGGGCTGGGCTGCGACAAGCCGCTCGGCCAGGCCGCCGGCAACTACATCTTCGGCGGCACGCTCGACGACAACCGCTGGCTGGAGGCCGTCCGCTTCACCGTCTGACCCCGGGCCGGCCCACCCCACCCGGGGTGGGCCAGGACCATCCGGACCGCTACGATCCGGCCAAATCCGCAGGGGTTGCCGGTCGAGACGGGTCCTTTCCGTTCGGCCTTGCGGCCTAGAAGAAGCCCAACTTCTTGGGGGAGTAGGAGACCAGGAGGTTCTTCGTCTGCTGGTAGTGCTCCAGCATCATCTTGTGGGTCTCGCGGCCGATGCCCGACTGCTTGTAGCCGCCGAACGCCGCGTGGGCCGGGTAGGCGTGGTAGCAGTTCGTCCAGACGCGGCCGGCCTGGATGGCGCGGCCGGCGCGGTAGGCGGTGTTGATGTCGCGGGTCCAGACGCCCGCGCCCAAGCCGTACGCCGTGTCGTTGGCGATCCGGACCGCGTCGTCGAAGTCCTCGAAGGAGGTCACCGACACCACCGGGCCGAAGATCTCCTCCTGGAAGATCCGCATCCGGTTGTCCCCCTCGAAGATGGTCGGCTGGATGTAGAACCCACCCGCCAGGTCACCGCCGTGGTCGACGCGTCCGCCGCCCGTCAGGATCTTCGCGCCCTCCTCCTGGCCGATCCGGACGTACGAGAGGACCTTGCGCAGCTGTTCCTCGGAGGCCTGCGCCCCGATCATCGTGTCCGTGTCCAACGGGTGTCCCGGCACGATCAGTTCGGTACGGGCAACGGCCGCGTCCAGGAAGTCGGCGTAGCGGCCCCGCTCGATCAGGGCGCGCGAAGGGCTCGTACAGACCTCGCCCTGGTTCAGCGCGAACATCGTGAAGCCCTCCAGGGCCTTGTCGCGCAGGTCGTCGTCGGTCGTCCAGATGTCGTCGAAGAAGAGGTTCGGGCTCTTGCCGCCCAACTCCAGCGTGACCGGCTTCAGGTGCTCCGCCGCGTACTGCATGATCAGCCGGCCCGTGGAGGTCTCCCCGGTGAAGGCCACCTTCGCCACGCGCGGGCTGGACGCGAGGGGCTTGCCCGCCTCCTCCCCGAAGCCGTTCACCACGTTCACCACACCCGGCGGCAGCAGGTCCGCCACCAGGCTCAGCCAGTAGTGCACCGAAGCCGGGGTCTGCTCGGCCGGCTTGAGGACCACCGTGTTGCCGGCGGCGAGGGCCGGAGCCAGCTTCCACACCGCCATGAGGATCGGGAAGTTCCACGGGATGATCTGGGCGACCACGCCCAACGGCTCGTGGAAGTGGTAGGCCACCGTGTCGTCGTCGATCTGGCTGAGCGCGCCCTCCTGGGCACGCAGCGCCCCCGCGAAGTAGCGGAACTGGTCGACCGCCAGAGGGATGTCCGCGGCGAGGGTCTCGCGGATCGGCTTGCCGTTCTCCCAGGTCTCGGCGACCGCGAGGGCCTCCAGGTTCTGCTCCATCCGATCCGCGATCCGGAGCAGGACCGTCGCGCGCTCGCCCACTGAGGTGCGCCCCCAGGCCGGCGCGGCGGCGTGCGCCGCGTCCAGGGCCAGTTCGATGTCCTCCGCGGTGCCGCGCGCCACCTCCGTGAACGGCTGCCCCGTGACGGGCGAGGGGTTGGCGAACCACTGCCCGCGCACGGGATCGACGTACTCGCCGCCGATGAAGTGACCGTAGCGGGACGCGTACGACATCAACGCGCCCTCGGTACCGGGCGCCGCGTAACGGGCCATGGTGGACTCCCTCTGCCGGGCGCCGGCCGCCGTTGGACAGCGCTCGGCGAGGAGGCTAGGAGCGGTGGGGTTGCGGCTACGTTGCACCCCCGGCCACGGGCACCCCCCCCGCCACGGGCACCCCCGCCGCGCGCATCCCCGGCCACGGGCACCCCCGCCACGGGCCCGTGCCAGGGCGGCGCACCCGCGCTACCGTGCGCCCAGTTCCGCGTCCAGGGCGCGTACGCGGGCCCACGCCACCGGCCTGTCCCGGGCCGGCAGCGCCGCGGCCAGCGCCCGCCACACCACCGGGTCGTCCGCGCCCCACGGCCCGCACACCCAGTCCGTCAACAACCCCGCGTCCGCCCGGGCGATCACCGCGGCCCGCGCCTGGTCCTCGATGCGCCGCCGCAGCCGGACGATGCCGGGCGCCCCCGACGCCGGCAACAGTGGCCCCGGGTAGCGGGTGAGGGCGGCCGACACCGCGCCGCCCGCCAAGTGCCGGGTCACGGCGGTGAAGTCGGCCTCCAGCGGCGCGGCCGTCCGGTAGGGGCGCGACAGCAGCCGACCGGCGCCCAGGAGCGCGCGCAGCCGGGACACCTCCGCCCGCACCGTCACCGCCGCGACCGCCTCGTCCTCGTACAGGGCGCAGGCCAGTTCCTCTCCCGACAAGCCCTCCGGATGGTGCGCGAGCAACGCCATGATCTCGCTGTGCCGCCGCCCCAACTCGATCCGTCGACCCCCGAGCACCAGCAACGCCTCGTCACGGCCCAGCGCGGCCAGCGTGTCGGGAGGGTCGGCCGACCGAGGTGCGAGCAGGGCCAGTTGGGTTTCGGCGGCCCGGGCCACCGCCTGGACGAACGCCAGCGAGTGGGGGTGGGCCAGACCGTCGCCGCCGGTGATGTCCACCGCCCCGAGCACCTGCCCCGTGCGCGGATCCCGCACCGGCGCCGCCGCGCAGGTCCAGGGGTGGACCCGGCGGCTGAAGTGCTCCGCCCCGAAGACCTGGACGGGCTCCCCGAGCGCGACCGCCGTGCCGGGGGCGTTGGTCCCCATCGCGCTCTCCGCCCACCGCGCGCCCGGCACGAAGCCGAGCCCCTCCGCACGCCGCAGCGTGGCCGGCTCCCCCTCCACCCACAGCAGCCGGCCCCGCGCGTCGCACACCGCCAACAGGTGGGCCCCGTGCGCCGCGAACGCTCCCACGAGGTCCCGGACCAGCGGCATCACCCGGGCGAGGGGGTGTTGTGCCCGGTAGTCCCGCAACTCCGCTTCGGCCAGCTCCAGTCGGGGCACGCATTCCGGGCTGACCCGGGCCCGCGCGCACCGTCGCCAAGACCTCGCGATCACCGCCCGGACCGGCGGCTCGACCGACCCGTCCCGGGTGAAGGCCGCGTGCGCCCGCCGCAGCACGCGGAGGCGTTCGACGGGATCGACCCCGCCCGGCAGCGCCAACGACGGATCGCCCATGTCACCCTCCGGGGGTCGCGGCGCCGCGAGACGCGGAGCGCCCCCATCGTCGTGCGGGCCCGGAGCCCCGGCAAGGGCCCGCGTCGGCCGGCCCGCGCCGGAATCAGCCGGTGCGGTCAGCGGTCCGGTGGCTCCCCGTCGCGGGACGGCGCCCTGTCCGCCTGGTCCGCCCAGTCCGTGGATTCCGCCGCGTCCGCCGAGTCCAGCACCGCCAGTGCCGACGCCGGGTCCGGGGCCGCCGGGCCCGCCAGGTGCCACCGGCCGGCCGTCCGGCGCAGGGGCCACCAACGGCCCTCCCGGTCCAGCCGGAGCCCGTGGTCCGTGTCCGGGACCGTCCAGCGGGCGCGGACCCGGTGCGGTTCCGGGGCCCGCTCGTCCGGCCGGGCCGCCGCCAGGGCGGAGCGGGCCCGGGCCAGGGTCGCGCGGTCCGGCGTCCAGTCGTCCTCCAGCGCCGCGAGGGCCGGGGCCCCGCCGAAGCCCCAGGCCCGGACGGCCCGCTCCAGCGCTGCCCGGTCACGTCCGGAAGCCACCGCCAGACGGAAGCGGACCCGGAAGTCGCCACCCTCGGCGATGAGGCGTACGGCGTCTTCGGCCGCCGGCAGCGGGGGCCGCAGCGCGCGCTCCGCATGGCCCGGAGCCAGCGCCTCCGCCAGCAGCCGGTACGCCTCCGACGCGGCCGCCTGCGCCAGGAACTCCACCGCGTCCACGTCCAGCCCGTCCGGCGGGGCGGCGCCGTCGGTGTCCAGCGTCGGCGGCTGCCCCGGGCCCTCGGGCAGGGCCGGCGGCGGGGGCAGCGGCGGTAGGATCCGCCCGGCCGCGAATACGTCCTCGGCCGCGACCCCCGGATCAGCCGCTTCCGGTTCCGCTTCCGCCTCCCCGTGCGGGCCGCCGGCCGCCGCGCTGCGCTCCTCCAACGCAGCGACGAGGTCCCGCTCAGGGCGCCCGCGCAGCAGCAACAGCACGAAGGGGTCCTGGTCCAGCAGCCGCGCCACCTGGTAGCAGAGCGCCGCCGTGTGCGCGCAGTGATCCCATTCCCCGCAGTCGCACTGCGGGTCGAGGTCGGCGAGCCCGGGCAGCAGGTCCACCCCGGCCGCGGCCGCCTCCTCGGCCAGCTCCGGCGGCACCTCACGGTCCAGCAGCGCCGCGATGAACCCCGCCTCGGACGCGGCCGACCCGATCACCCGGTCCCATTCCGCTTCCGTGAACTCCCGGACCAGTACGTCCGTCCGGTGCGCCGTACCGTCCCGGTCGCGCACCACCGCCGTCACCCCGCCGGGACGCACCGACACGGCGCCGACCGTGCCCGTGCGCGCGTACCGCCGCCCCTGGCGCACCTGCTCCCCGTCCAACGCGCCCTCCTCCAGGGCGCGCAGCCAGGCACGGCCCCACCAGGTGGTGGCGAAGGCGCGCCCGGCGTGCGCGGGCAGGGCGGGGAAGACCCGCTCGTAGGGGTTGGGGGCGTCGTGCCCGCCGTGCGTACGGTGCTTCACGGCCGGCTCCCGGAGATCGGGCGCAGGGAGACGAGGTCGGCCAGCGCGCTGTCGGTCAGTTCGGTCAGTGCGGTCTCGTCGCCCGCGAGGACGGCGTCGGCGAGTGCCTTTTTGCGGACGAGCAGTTCGGCGATGCGGTCTTCGACGGTGCCCTCGGCGATGATGCGGTGGACCTGGACGGGTTGGGTCTGGCCGATGCGGTGGGCGCGGTCGGTGGCCTGTTCCTCGACGGCGGGGTTCCACCAGCGGTCGTAGTGGACGACGTGGCCGGCGCGGGTGAGGTTGAGGCCGGTTCCGGCGGCTTTGAGGGAGAGCAGGAAGACGGGGACCTCGCCGGATTGGAAGCGGTCGACGAGTTCCTCGCGGCGCGGCACCGGCGTGCCGCCGTGCAGGAGTTGCGTCGGGACGGCGCGGGCGGCGAGGTGCTTCTCCAGGATCCGGGCCATGGCCACGTACTGGGTGAAGACGAGGACGGAGCCGCCCTCGGCGAGGATCGTGTCGAGGAGCTCGTCGAGGAGGTCGAGCTTCCCGGACGGGCCGGAACCGGAGCCGGGACCGGAATCGGCACCGGCGCCGGATCCCGCACCGGATCCCGCACCGGGTCCCTGGCCGGGGCCGGTGGCTGTGGCGGTGGAGGACCGGTCGCCGAGGTACTGCGCCGGGTGGTTGCAGATCTGCTTGAGCGAGGTCAGCAGCTTGACGACGAGCCCGCGCCGCTCCATCCCGTCCGCCTCCGCGATCGCGGCGAGCGTCTCGCGCACGACGGCCTCGTACAGCCCGGCCTGTTCGGGGCTGAGGGACACCGGGTGGTCGGTCTCGGTCTTGGGCGGGAGTTCGGGGGCGATCCCGGGGTCGGACTTCTTGCGGCGCAGCAGGAACGGCCGTACGAGAGCCGCCAGACGGGCCGCGGCCTGCGGATCGCGACCGCTCTCGACGGGCTCCGCGTACCGCGAGCGGAACCTGCCGAGCGGGCCGAGGAGGCCGGGGGTGGTCCAGTCGAGGAGGGCCCAGAGTTCGGAGAGGTTGTTCTCGACGGGGGTGCCGGTGAGGGCGACGCGGGCTGGTGTGGGGATGGTGCGGAGGGCTTTGGCGGTGGAGGAGCGGGGGTTCTTGACGTGTTGGGCCTCGTCGGCGACGACCATGCCCCAGGCGTGGGTGGCGAGGTGGGGGGCGGTGGCGCGCATGGTGGCGTAGGTGGTGAGGACGAATCCGCCGGGCGGGAGGTCGTCGAGGGTGCGGCCGGCGCCGTGGAAGCGGCGTACGGGGGTGGCGGGGGCGAATTTCTCGATCTCGCGTTGCCAGTTGCCCAGGAGGGAGGCGGGGCAGACGACGAGGGTGGGTTCGGGGCGGTCGCGGTGGAGGTGGAGGGCGATGAGGGTGACGGTCTTGCCCAGGCCCATGTCGTCGGCGAGGCAGCCGCCGAGGCCCAGGGAGGTCATCAGGTCGAGCCAGGCCAGTCCCCGCAGTTGGTAGTCCCGCAGGGTCGCCTTCAGCGCGGCGGGCGCCGCGATCGGCTCGGGATCCCCTGCCAACCGGTCCCGCAACCGCGCCGACGAACCGGTCGCCGTGACGTCGAACCGCGCCCCGTCGATCTCGGTCGACCCGGTGAGTACGGCGGCCAGTGCGTCGGCCGCGGCCACGGGGACGGGGCGGTCCCGCAGGGTGCGGGCGCGGCGTACGGCGGCGGGGTCGATCAGGACCCACTGGTCGCGCAGCCGGACGAGGGGGCGGTTCGCCTCGGCGAGCCGGTCGAGTTCGGCGGCGGTCAGGTCACCCGCCGGATGGCCCAGGGAGTGGCGCCAGCCCAGGGCGAGCCCGGCGCCGGACACGGCTGCGGCGGTGGATCGGGGCGGGGCCTTCGCGGGGGCGGAGCCGTCGCCGACCAGGATCCCGGAGGTGAGGGTACGGGCGAGCGCGCGGGGCCAGTGCACCTGCACCCCGTCGGCGGCGAGCGCCGCGCAGGCCTCCCCGAGCAGCTCCGCCACCTCCTCGTCGGCGAGGTCCACGGAGTCCGGTACGGCGGCCCCCAGCAGCGGGGTGAGGGGCGGCCACAGCCGGGCGGCCCGGCGCAGCGCGCGCAACGCGTCCAGCCGGGCGCGGGGCGGGAAGGCGGCCCCGACGGACCCCGAGGCGGCCCAGACGTCGACGGCGTCGGCGACGAGGGAGGCGTCGGCGAGGCTGTGCATCTGGAGCACGGCGCGAAGGCGGGGCGGGGTCTCGGAGCCGCCGGGACCCTCGTGGTCGGCGGGGCCGTGCTCTGAGCGGTCGGCGGCGCCGTGCCCTTGTCCGGGCGCCGCGCGGACTTCCACGCGCAGGGAGATCCGGACCCCGGCGTCGTGGCCGGCCGCCACCTCGTCGGCCCAGGCGCGCAGGCTGGGGCGGGGATCCGGAGCCGCCTGCGCCCCGGCCGCCGCGTAGACGGCCGCGCCGGTGGCGGCGGGCGCGGCGGGGGAGCGGGGCAGGGTGTCGGCGACGGCGTCGAGGAAGGCGCGCAGGAGGGGCTCTTGAGCGGGGAGGCGGGGCGGACCGTGGGGGCGCCGGGGGTGGGAGGTGCCGTCGGGGCCGCCGATGTCGTCGGGGCCCTCCGGGCCGTGTGCGCGCAGGGGGACGGCGTGCGCCGCGGGCGGCATGGCGGCCGCCAGTTTCCGGATCTCCTCGACGTCCTCCGCCTGGAGGGGCCCGACCCGCCAGGCGTCGTGGCCGGTGGGGCTCAGTCCGGGCAGCAACAGTCCGCGGGCGGCGAGGCCCAGGGCGAGCAGGGCGGCGGCGCCCCAGAAGGCGACGCTCCCGTCCGGGACGGCATCGGCATCGGCGCCCGTGGTGGGGCCGGAGGGGGCGAGGGTGGCGGCTCGGGCCCGGGTGAGGAGGGGCAGCGCCTCCCCGACGGGCAGGACCACGGCCGGGACGACCAGGCGGTCCGCGCCCGTGGTGACGACCTCGATCTCCTCGGTCCGTCCCGCGCCGTGACCGGTGGGGAGGGGAAGGCCGTCAGGGCGCCAGAGGGCGATCCGGCCGCCGCGGGGCGGGTCGGAGGGCAGGAAGACGGCGGAGCAACGCAGGAGGCCGGAGATCTCTGGAAGCACGCATTCCTCAAACTTGACCACTGGGCAAAGGGTGGCCGAGCGTACCTCAAGGCCGGGCGGCGGGGGAACGACTGTCCGCGGCCGCGCGTTGAGGAGGTGGCAGTCGACGTAGAGGGAGGTGTCCGCAGATGTCGAAGAGCGGAAAGATCGCGGTGACCGCGGTCGTTGCGGCGATCGTGTTGTACGCCCTGTTCGGATTCTGGGTGGGTTTGGCGGTCCTGATCGGGATCCCGGCCGTGGCCTACCTGCTGCTCGACCCCTCCCAGCGTCGTCGTCTGCGGGGCATATCCAGGAAGCAGATCGGTCGCTGAGAGCGGCAGGGGGGAACTCGTTCATGAACAACACCGCACAGGTCGCCGCCGTGAGCAGCAACGCCGTGTACTCCTTCACCAAGCCCAACCGGGACAGCATCACCCTGCTCGCCGGTCTGGGTGTGGAGGGGGACGTGCACGCGGGGGTCACGGTCAAGCACCGCTCGCGGGTCGCGGCCGACCCGACCCAGCCGAACCTCAGACAGGTGCACCTGATCCACCGGGAGCTGTTCGACGAGGTCGCCGACGCCGGGTTCCGCGTCGCACCGGGACAGCTCGGGGAGAACGTCACCACGCAGGGCATCGACCTCCTCGCCCTGCCGACGGGCACGCTCCTGCGCCTCGGGGAGGAGGCCGTCGTGGAGATAACCGGCCTGCGCAACCCCTGCCCGCAGATCAACGCCTTCCAGGACGGGCTGCTCAAGCAGGTGGTCGGGCGCGACGAGGAGGGCCGCGTCGTGCGCAAGGCGGGCATCATGGGCGTGGTCCACCGAGGCGGCGCGATCCGCCCCGGTGACACCATCACGGTCACGCTGCCGGAGCTCCCGCACGTCCCGCTCGAACGCGTCTGACGGAGCGGGGGCGGCGCCCGCCCACGTGGTTCAAGCGGTGCGAGCGGGTCAAGCCGGTGGTTGGGACGGGGCGCCGGTCGCGACGCGGTCCAGCGCCGTCAGCAGCTCGGGCAACTCCGGCCGCTCCGCGTTCCCCTCGCGGGGCACGGCCAGGACCTCGCCGGGCTCCTCGTCGAGCAGGAGGAACGCCCCGCCGTCGGTCCGGGCCACCATCGACCATCCCGGCCCGTCCGCCCTGAGGGTCCGTGCCTCCTCGCCCGCGAAGACGGAGCGGACCCGTCCGGGCGGCGGAGCCTCCCGCGTGTAGGCGGCCGCCTCCCGCAGCGCCCGCGCCAGCCCGGGGTGTGCGGCTGCCGCCGCCCCGCCGTCCGTGGCGACCCGCTCGCGCCAGTCCGCCCACTCCCGGGCGATCTGGTCCGCCCCCAACCGCCGCTGCACGGGACCCCATCCCGCCGCCGAGGGCGGCGCCAGTGGCACCCGTCCCGTACCGTCCGCGCCCTGCGGGGGGTCGTACGGCTCGGGGACGCCCGGAGCGGAGACCGTCAGCTCCAGCGGCCAACCCGCCAGCGAGACCACGATCGTGCGCTCGTCGGGCGACAGGTCGTACTCCATGCCGCAGTCCCAGGCGGCGATGGCGGACGCCACCAGCGAGACGTCGTCCACGACGACCGTCCAGCGCGCGCCCTCCTCGTCCTGCCCGAGCACCAGCCCGTACCCGTCGGCGACCGGCCGGACTCCCAGCAGCCCACAGGCCTCCGGGAAGTCGTCACCGAGCACCGTCGGGAACCGCATGGGGGTCAGCAGCACGGCGGTCAGCACGTACAGCGAGCCCCCGTCATCCTCGTCGGACACCTGGCCTCCCGATCGCTCTCTCGTCGGCGCACCTTAACCAGCGGGTAACACGCGCGTCGAGAGCCCGTAGGTGACGATTTCCAAGCCCACTACCTGCACGTAGAGTTGGGGCCCCGCCACAGAAAGGGACATCGGTGCAGCGTTACGACCGGCTCAGGGAGATCCTCCGGCTCGATCCGGAGGAGGACTTCCTGGCCATCTACCGGCTCACCGCCGCCCACGAGTTCCCCTGGGACTTCACCCGCGCCCTGGAACTGGCGCTCTTCCGGACCTACGCCGTCCCGTCCATCGGCTCCCTCCTCGCCGAGACCGGCGAGTTCACGCTGCGAGCCCAGAAGCGCTACGACGACACCTCGCTCCTCCTCGACGCGGTCGTGGAGCACGGGTTCGACAGCGAAACGGCGCGCACCGCGATCCGCCGCGTCAACGCGATGCACCGCGGTTACGAGATCTCCGACGACGACATGCGCTACGTCCTGTGCACGTTCGTGGTGATCCCCGCGCGCTGGATCGACGCCTACGGCTGGCGCCCGCTGACCCACCACGAGCGCCGGGCCTGCGCGAACTACTACCGCGCCCTCGGCCACCACCTCGGCATCAAGGAGGTCCCGGCCTCCTATGAGGAGTTCGAGGCCACCCTGACCGCCTACGAGGAGGCCCACTTCGGCTGGGACCAAGGCGGCCGGGCCGTCGCCGACTCCACCATCGAGCTGATGGCCTCCTGGTACCCGGCGCCCCTCGCCCCCGCCGTGCGCGCGCTGAGCCTCAGCCTCCTCGACGAGCCCCTCCTGGCGGCCTTCCGCTACGAGCCACCGCGCCCGGCCGTACGTCGGCTGGTCCGCGGCGCCCTGCGGCTGCGCGGCCGGGCGGTGCGGCTGCTGCCCCCGCGCGCGGCCCCCCACTACGCCCGCCAGAACCGGGAGGTCAAGGGCTACCCCGACGGCTACGACGTGGGGGAGCTGGGCACCTTCCCGGTGCCCGGTCGAGGCGGCTGCCCCGTGCCGCACCCCCGCCGCCCGGCCGGCGCCGAGGCCCAGCCGCCCGCGTAGGCCGGCCAGGTCCCGCACGGCCCGCCGGTGCGGCTCAGGGGCGGCGTACGGCCAGGGCCAGGAACCGGGCGTCCT
The DNA here is from genome assembly GCF_044741845.1 of Streptomyces sp. NPDC088097. NCBI lineage: Bacteria > Bacillati > Actinomycetota > Actinomycetes > Kitasatosporales > Streptomycetaceae > Streptomyces > Streptomyces sp. NPDC088097. The sequence continues at coordinate 715,528 of NZ_JBIUTJ010000003.1, read as the reverse complement.
CGTCGGCGTACGAGGTCAGTTCCCACCCCGAACCGGACAGCAGCGGGCCGAGGTTGTGCTCGGCCCGCAGGTCGTCCGGGGCCAGCTCGCGGCCGTGGCGCGCGGCCAGCGCCGCCCGCCCGATCGGGTGGAACAGGGCGAGCCGTCCGCCGGGGCGCACCACGCGGGCGAGCTCGCGCAGGTTCGCGGCGGGCTCGGGCAGGTGGGCGATCAGCCCGGCCGCGAACACCGCGTCCAGCGCCCCGTCCCGTAGCGGCAGCCGCGCCACGTCCGCGCGGATCAGCGCCGCACGGCTCCCGCGACCGGCCTGCCGGGCGGCGTCCAGCATCTGAGCGGTCATGTCCATCCCGAGCACGCTCCCGGTGTCCCCGACGGCCGCGCGCAGCTCCGGCAGCGCCCGCCCCGTCCCGCAGCCCGCGTCGAGCACCCGGTCCCCCGGGCGCAGCCCGAACTCGGCGACGGCGGCCGCGAAGGCGGGCCCGTCCCCGGGGAACTTGCGGTCCCAGTCCGCGGCGCGGGCCCCGAAGAACTCCTGCACGTGCGCGTGGTCCTCGTTGGTTCGGCTCATAGGGCTCATGGGTCCATGATTCCGCACCCGCGCCGTTGTTCACGGAGTCCGGCGTCGGGCTTCCCGTTGCCCGCGTCCGGCTCCGCCCTCCGGATCCCGTCGCCCGTGCCTGCGGTCCGTGCGCAAGCTGGCACGCGGGGTGATCGAAGATGAAGGTATCTCTGTCATATTCCAGCAGTTACAGCTGCTTTCGAAATGCGCCCCTTGTTCGTGGCCTCACCCGGACTAGCGTCCGGTGGCCATGGGACACCTGGACCACGCCGCCTACGGCTGGCTGACACCCGCGCTGTCGTACGCGATGGCATCGATCGGCGCCGCCCTCGGCCTGCGCTGCACCGTCCGCGCGCTCGCCACGACCGGCGCATCGCGCCGCAACTGGCTCCTCACGGGCGCCTCCGCCATCGGAACCGGCATCTGGACGATGCACTTCGTCGCCATGTTCGGCTTCCACGTCACCGGCACGGAGATCCGCTACGACGTGCCGCTGACCGTTCTGAGCCTGCTCGTCGCCGTGCTCGTGGTCGGCGCGGGCGTCTTCGCCGTCGGCTACGGCAAGCGAAGGGGACGCGCCCTCTTCCTCGGCGGCCTGACCACCGGGCTCGGCGTCGCGAGCATGCACTACCTCGGAATGGCGGCCCTGCGCCTGCACGGCACGGTCGACTACCGGCCGACGGTGGTCGTCCTGTCCGTCGCCATCGCCGTGGCCGCCGCCACCGCCGCGCTCTGGGCCGCGCTCAACATCAAGTCCCCCGCGGCCGGAGCCGTCGCGGCCCTCGTCATGGGCGCCGCCGTCAGCAGCATGCACTACACCGGGATGCTGGCCGTGGTCGTCACGGTCTCCCCTTCGGACCAAGCCCTGTCCGGAGCCACCACGATGCAGTTCGTCTTCCCGCTCGCCGTCGGACTCGGCTCGTACCTCTTCGTGACCGCCGCCTTCGTCGCCCTCTCCCCGACCGCCGACGAGCGGGCCGCCACCGCTTCCGCCGTCGCGTCGGCCGTCACCTCCGCCCCGTCGGCCCCTGCCGCCCCACCCACGGCCCCCCTCAGGGCCGGAGGTGCGCTGTCGGCCCACCGGACCCCCGCCTCGTAGCCCGGCCGCCCGCCGCCGGCCCCCACCCCCCCAGCCCGACACCGAGTCCAGTCGTACCGCCCGGAACGAGGAGCCCATGCGCATACCCCGCAGAAGACCGGAAGCAGCGGCGCCGGAGTCGCCCGCGCCCCCGGTGCGCGGCCGCCGGGCCCACGCCGGTCCCCCCGCCGAGGAAACGCCGGGGCCGCGGACCCCTCCGTCCCCCACCGGAGGGGCCGGGGGCGGCCCGGCCGGCCCGCGGCCCCGGATCCGGCTGAGGCCCGCCACCGTCCGGGCGAAGATCGTCTCCCTGCTCATGGTCCCGGTGGTCTCGCTCCTCGCCCTCTGGGGCTTCGCCACCGTCAGCACCGCCCAGGACATCGCCGACCTCAGCCGCGCCCGACAGGTCGACGCCGAGATGGGCACCCCCGTGGCCGCCCTGCTGACCGAGCTCCAGGCCGAACGCCGGGCCTCCGTGAGGTTCCTGGCGGATCCCGTGTCCGACCAGGCGAGCGCCCTCACCCGGCAGGCCGGCCGTACCGACGCGGCCGTACGCCGCCTGCGGCTCGGCGACCGGCACACCGTGGCCGACTCCGGCGACTACCGGGGCGTGGTGGTGACCCGCCTGCGCACGCTCGTCGCCGACGCGGAGGCCCTCACCGGCACCCGCGAGGACATCGTCGAACGGCGGCTCGCCCCGGACGCGGCCTACGAGGCGTACACCCGCGTGACCGAATCCGCCCTCACCGTCGAAGGCGCCCTGTCCGGCGGCGAAGAGGCCGAACCCGGTCCCGACGCGAGGATCCTGCTGGAGTTCGACCGGGCCGGCGAGCTGCTGTCCCGGGAGGACGCGCTGCTCGCGCTGCCGGGACCACGCTCCGCCGATGCCCTGCGCCGCCTCACCGGCACCGTGGCCACCCGCCGCGCCCTGACCGAGACGTCCACCCGCGACCTGCCCGCCGCCCAACGGGCCGCGTGGGAGTCCGCGTCCAAGACCGCCGCCCACGCCGACCTCACCGCCGCCGAGGACAAGGTCCTGGCGGCGACCCCGGCCGTCCCGAACCCCGCCCCACCCGCCTCCTCGCCGGCCACCGTGCCCCCGGCCGGCTGGGAGTCCGCGTACACCGACGTCAGCGCCTCGATGCGGGAGGTGCGCGACGCGGTGCACCGGGCCGCCATCGGCCGCGCCGACCCCGTCTCCGCGGGTGTGCTCAGCCCCGCAGGCGCCGCCGTCCTGCTGGGCCTGGTCGCCGTCGCCGCCTCGCTCGTCATCTCCGTACGCATCGGTCGCGCCCTCGTCGTCGAACTGGTCTCGCTGCGCAACACCGCCCTGGACATCGCCCACCGCAAGCTCCCGGACGCCATGGACCGGCTGCGGGCGGGCCAGGAGATCGACGTCGAGGCGGAGACCCCGCCCGGGCCCCCCGCGGACGACGAGGTCACCCAGGTCGGCGCGGCCCTGGCCACCGTCCACCGGGCCGCGCTCAGCGCCGCCGTGGAACGGGCCGAACTGGCGAGCGGCGTCAGCGGGGTCTTCGTCAACCTCGCCCGCCGCAGCCAGGTCCTCGTGCACAAGCAGCTCAACCTGCTCGACTCCATGGAGCGGCGCGCCGACGACCCGGGCGAGCTGGGCGACCTCTTCCGGCTCGACCACCTCACCACCCGGATGCGCCGCCACGCCGAGAGCCTGATCATCCTGTCGGGGGCCGCACCCGGACGCGCGTGGCGGCTGCCGGTCCCGCTGACCAATGTCGTGCGGGCGGCCGTCTCCGAGATCGAGGACTACCCGCGCGTCGAGGTGCGCCGACTCGCCGAGGCCGCGGTCGTCGGCGGAGCCGTCGCCGACCTGACCCACCTCCTCGCCGAACTGATCGAGAACGCCGCCCAGTTCTCCCCGCCCCACACCAAGGTGCGCGTCAGCGGCGAGCCCGTCGGCGCCGGCTATGTGCTGGAGGTCGAGGACAGGGGGCTCGGCATGGGCCGCGAGGCCCTCGCCGACGCCAACCGTCGCATCGAACACTCCGAGGACCTCGACCTCTTCGACAGCGACCGCCTCGGCCTCTTCGTCGTCAGCAGGCTCTCGGCCCGGCACGGGATCCGCGTGCACCTGCGCACCTCGCCCTACGGAGGCACCACCGCGGTGGTGCTCCTGCCCAACTCCCTCCTCCAGAGCGCCGTCACGACCGCCCCCGCCACCTCGGAGCCCGACCGCGAGCCCGAGCCCGACCGCGAGCCCGAGCCCGGTTCCGGGCGGCAGCGGGCGGCGGACCGGACGGCCCGCGCCCGCGCCAGGGGCGCCGCACCGGAGGCGGCACCGCGCCCGGCGGCCCCCGCCCCCGCCCCGACCTCGGCCCCGACCCCGGCTCCCGTCCCCGCCGGGCCGGGCGGGCCCGAGCCGGAGCCCGCCCTCGGATCCGCCCGTGCCCGGGCCGGCGCGGACCAGGCGGCCACGTCCGAAGTCGGCCGCCCGCAGCCTCCGTTCCCCGCGATGAGCGTCGTACGGGACCCCGCGCGCGGCACCCGGCCCGACCCCGACGCGCCCGCTCCGGCCTCGACCCCCGCGCCCGTCCCCGAGCCGCGCCGGCCCCGCCCCGCACCGGTGGCCCCCCTGCGGCCGCGCGGCGGCCCCGTGGGCCCGGTGACGGAACTCCCGCGCCGGGTGCGCCAGGCCAGCCTGGTCCCGCAACTGCGCGAGGCCGCCGAGACCGGGCCGTCGACCGGGACGCGGACCCCCGGCGACCCGCCGGGCCGCACCCCCGAACAGGCCCGGGACCGGATGGCCGCCTACCGGGCCGGGTGGGCGCGGGGCACTCAGGACGACTCCCCCCACGCAGAACGCGAAGGAGAAGTGTGATGATCGAACACCAGAGGCTCGACCTCGACGGGGGCCGCCGCTCCGGCGAACTGGACTGGTTGCTGGACGACCTCGTGCACCGGGTCCGCGAGGTCCGTCACGTCGTGGTCCTCTCCAACGACGGTCTCGCCGTGGGCTCCTCCAGCGCCCTCGACCGGGAGGACGCCGAGCACTTGGCCGCCGTGGCCTCCGGCTTCCACAGCCTCGCCAAGGGGGCGGGCCGGCATTTCCACGCCGGGGGCGTGCGCCAGACGATGGTGGAGATGGACGAGGGCTTCCTCTTCGTCGCCGCCGCCGGCGACGGGTCCTGCCTGGCGGTCCTCAGCGCGGCGAGCGCCGACGTCGGGCTGATCGCCTATGAGATGGCCCGGCTGGTCAAGCGGGTCGGCGAACACCTCCACACCCCACCGCGCTTCGCGGCCCACCCGCCGGCCGCCGGGTGAGGGCGGCGGTCCGGAGCGTGGACGGCCACTGGTACGACGCAGCGGCGGGTCCGCTCGTACGCCCGTACGCGATGACGGGCGGACGGACGAAACCCGGGCCGCACGGGGTCCGGTTCGACCTGATCGCCCTGGTGGTGGTCGACCCGGACGCCGACGGGGTGGGCGAGGACTCCCTGCTCGGCCCCGAACACCGCTCCCTGCTCGGCCTCTGCCGGGCCGAGACCCAGTCCGTCGCGGAACTCGCCGCCGACGCGGACCTCCCGGTCGGGGTGGTGCGGGTGCTGCTGGGCGACCTGCTGGAGGCGGGACACGTCAAGGTCAGCCGGCCGGTTCCGCCCGCGCAACTGCCGGACGAACGGATCCTGCGGGAAGTCATCGAGGGATTGCGAGCGCTGTGATGGGACTGCACGACGACGGACCGGCCGGGCCGCCCGGTTCGGGGACGGACGATGAACTCGCCGCGCTCGCCCTGAAGATCCTCGTGGCCGGGGGCTTCGGGGTGGGCAAGACCACGATGGTCGGCGCCGTCAGCGAGATCCGCCCGCTGCGCACCGAGGAGGCGCTGAGCGAGGCCGGCGAACTGGTCGACGACACGGGTGGGGTGGACCAGAAGACCACGACGACGGTGGCGATGGACTTCGGGCGGATCACCATCCGCTCCGGCCTGTCCCTCTACCTGTTCGGGACGCCGGGGCAGGATCGTTTCTGGTTCCTCTGGGACGAGCTGTCACAGGGCGCGCTGGGGGCCGTCGTCCTCGCCGACACCCGCCGCCTGGAGGACTGCTTCCCGGCCGTCGACTACTTCGAGCACCGGCGGATCCCCTTCGTGGTGGCCGTCAACTGCTTCTCCGACTCGCGCCGTTACGGGGCGAACGAGGTGTCGCTGGCCCTGGACCTGGAGCAGGGGACGCCGGTGGTGCTGTGCGACGCGCGCGACAAGGACTCCGGGAAGGAAGTGCTGATCAGGCTGGTCGAGTACGCCGGGCGGGTGCACACCGCCCGGCTGCTCGACTCGGTGGGCCAGTAGGGTCCCGCCCGTCCCGCCCACCTCGGTCGGGGGGCCTCAGTCCGCCACGGCGGCCATCGCGTTCACCTTGTCGATGGAGACCCGGACGAGGAGTTCGCCGGGGACCGCGTTGCGGCGACCGAAGGCCTCGCCGCGCTCCTCGCCCATGTAGCGGCTGCCGATCCGGACCGCCCACGGGAGCATGTCCTCCAGGTCCTCGCTGATCTCGGCGCGGCCTTGGAGGATCACGTAGGAGAAGGGGGGCCGCTCGTCGTCCACGCACAGGGCGACCCGGCCGTCGCGGGCCAGATTCCGCCCCTTGACGGTGTCCTTCCCGGTGTTGAACACGAAGGAATCGCCGTCGAGAACGAACCAGATGGGAGCGATGTGAGGGCTTCCGTCCTCACGGACCGTGGACAGCTTCCCGGTGCGGGTGGAGTGCGAGACGAAGGCCCGCCATTCCTCTTGAGTCATCTTCTGTGCCATGGGTCCATCCTCCTTGCCCGAAAGCCGCTGGTGGGGAAGGCTTGCGGCACGACTACGCGGGGTGGGGCTCGGCCAGGTCGGCCGCGCCGACGGGGAGGGGCTTGAAATGGCACTGGACAAGCAGCTCGACTGGTTGCTGGACGATCTCACGCGCAGGGTCCCGCAGGTGCGGCACGCGGTGGTGTTGTCGAACGACGGGCTGGTGACGGCGGCGACCGCGGGCCTGGCCCGGGAGGACGCGGAACACCTGGCGGCGGTCGCGGCCGGGCTCCAGAGCCTGGCGAAGGGCTCCGGACGGCACTTCCGGGCGGGCGAGGTGCGCCAGACGATGGTCGAGTACGACGAGGGCTTCCTCTTCGTGGTGGCGGCCGGTTCGGGGAGCTGCCTGTGCGCGCTGAGCGCCGCCGAAGCCGACATCGTGCAGGTCGCCTACGAGATGACGTTGCTGGTCAACCGGGTCGGCGAGCACCTCGGCGTCGCGGAACGACGGATCACCGGGGGCTGATGGGCGGGCTGTCCGTCCGAGGGTTATCCACAGGCCCCACATGGATGCGTAGCGCTGAGTTACGGTCTTCACACAGAGTGATCGCCACTCGTGGGGGAGGACTGTGATGGAGCTACGAACGGCTGAACCGCTGCTCGGTGGGGTCCGGGCGGCGCAGGAGCTGGGGCTCGGCCGGAGCGAGTTGGCCCGCGCCGTCCAACTGGGCCTGGTACGCCCCGGCGTTCGCACACCCGGCGGCGCCGCCCGCTTCCCGCGGGCCGAGCTGGACCGGGTCCGGGCGGGCGAGGGATTTCCCGAGGAACTGCGGGCGAGGGTCGAGACCGTGGCCGGCGCCGACGCGGGAGCCCGGGTGTTGGGGATCGGGCCCAGCCGGTTCACCCGGCTCGCCCGCAGCGGCCACCTCGTACCGGTCGGCTACCGGATCAACCGCTACCGGGCCGTCGTCTGGGTCTATCTCATCGCGGAGCTACGGGAGTTCGCCGCGCACCGGCCGGGGATGCTGCGCGGGGTCGCGCCGCCGGCCGACCGGGAACTGTTGGCCGCCAAGGGCGACCTGCGCCCCCGCGCCTGGCGGGACCGGCATGTGGGGCTGCTGCTGAGACGAACCGCCGACCCGTGGGAACGGGCCGCCGTACTGGCCTCCGTCCTGCCGGAACACGAGGTGCTGCGGGCCGTCCCCGACCCGGAGGAGCGGATCGTGCTCGCCGCGCTCGCGCCACCCCCGCCGTACGGGCATCCCCAGGTCCCGGCCGCCGCCGCCGTGGCCACCGCACTGCTGCTGGCCGGGCCGCCCGAGGAGACCGACCACTACCGCGCCGGCCTCGACCTCGCGCTGGCCGGCGCCCGGGGTCAGTCGAACTCGACGGGGGAGAGGGGGCCCACGTAGACCCAGGAGCCGTCCTCGCGCACGAAGGAACTGTGTTCGCGCAGCGAGCCCGTGTGTCCGTCCTCGCGGTAGTGGGCGCGGAACTCCACCGCCCCCTCCGTCTCGAACATCCCGCCGCGCTCGGTGGAGAGGATCTCCAGCCGCTCCCAGCGCTGCCCCGGATCCGTTTCCAGCCGCTCCGGCCGCGTCGTGGAGTGCCAGGACCGCAACAGGTAGGCGGCGTCGCCGACCGCGAAGGCGCTGAAGCGGGACCGCATCAACAGTTCGGCGGTGGGAGCCGATCGGGCACCGGAGTGGAAGCGGCCGCAGCACTCCGGATACGAGGCGGGCAGCCCGCAGGGGCAGGGGAGGGCCGGGGTGGGCATGGGTGCGCTCAGCTCTTCGGTGAGGAGGTGGCCAGGGGAGGGGAAGGGAGAGAAGAGGGAGAGGTGTCGCTCAGGTCCGGGGGGCGTACGGACGGAAGAGGCCCTCTTGGACCACGGAGACCAGCAGCCTGCCCTCCAGATCGTAGATGCGGCCACGGGCCAACCCCCGGCCACCGTGCGCGATGGGCGACTCCTGGTCGTACAGGAACCACTCGTCGGCCCGGAAGGGTCGGTGGAACCACATGGCGTGGTCCAGTGAGGCCATGTCGAAACCGCGCATCCCCCACAGCGGTTCCACGGGGATCCGCACGGCGTCGAGGAGGGTCATGTCACTGGCGTAGGTGAGGGCGCAGGTGTGCACGAGCGGGTCGTCGCCCAAGGGGCCGACCGCCCGCATCCACACCGCGCTGCGCGGATCGGCGTCCTTGAGCTCCTGCGGAGTCCAACGGAGCCGGTCCACGTACCGGATGTCGAAGGGTTGGCGGCGGGCCATCCGCTCCAGGGCCTCCGGCAGTGCGCCCAGGTGCTCGCGGATCTCCTCCGCGACCGGCGGGAGCGTGTCCGGATGCGGGAAATCGAGGCGAGGAGGCAGCTGGTGCTCGATGCTGCCCTCCTCCGGGTGATGGAAGGAGGCGGTCAGGTTGAAGATGGTCTTGCCCTGCTGGACGGCGGTGACCCGGCGCGTGGTGAAGGAGCGTCCGTCACGGACCCGTTCCACCTGGTACACGATCGGCACCCCGGGGATGCCCGGGCGCAGGAAGTACGCGTGCAGCGAGTGGACCGGTCGGTCGCCCTCGACCGTCCGGCCGGCGGCCACCAGCGCCTGGCCGGCGACCTGGCCGCCGAACACGCGCTGGAGGGACTCCTGGGGGCTGACCCCCCGGAAGATGTTGACCTCGATCTGCTCCAGGTCGAGCAGATCGACCAGTCTCTCGGCAGGGTTCGTCATCAGGGGTTCTCCACGTGGTCCAGGGTGGCCGCTCGGGCCGGCGGGTTGTGGGGTCGGGTCAGAGGACGCCGAGCTCGCCGACCGAGGTGACCCGGATGACGGCCCGACCCTCCTCGTCGGAGGCCGCGAGGTCGACCTCGGCGCTGATGCCCCAGCCGTGGTCCCCGTTGGGGTCGGCGAAGGTCTGACGGACGCGCCACAGGCCGTGCGCCGCGTCCTCCTCGATCTGGAGGAGCTTCGGGCCGCGCGCGTCGGGGCCGGTGCCGAGGTCGTCGTACTCGTCCCAGTACCCGTCCATGGCCTCGCCCCAGGCGTCGGCGTCCCAGCCGGACTCGGAGTCCAGCTCGCCCAGGACGTTGACGTGGTCCAGGGCGGCGAGCTCCACCCGGCGGAACATGGCGTTGCGGACCAGCACGCGGAAGGCGCGGGAGTTCGCCGTGACCGGCTTGACCTGGTCGGCCTTCTCCTGGGCCTGCTCCGCCGTCTCCACCTCCGGGTTCGCCAGCTGCTCCCACTCGTCGAGGAGGCTGGAGTCGACCTGGCGGACCAGCTCGCCGAGCCAGGCGATGAGGTCCTGGAGGTCCTCGGACTTGAGGTCGTCGGGGATCGTGTGGTCCAGCGCCTTGAAGGCACCGGCCAGGTAGCGCAGCACGATGCCCTCGGTGCGGGCGAGTTCGTAGAAGGAGGTGAACTCGGTGAAGGTCATCGCGCGCTCGTACATGTCGCGGATGATCGACTTCGGGGAGACCGGGTGGTCGCGGACCCACGGGTGGCTCTTGCTGTACACGTCGTAGGCGTGCAACAGCAGCTCTTCGAGCGGCTTGGGGTAGGTGACGTCCTGGAGCCGCTCCATCCGCTCCTCGTACTCGATGCCGTCGGCCTTCATCTGGCCGACCGCGATCCCGCGCTCCTTGTTCTGCTGGGCGGCCAGGATCTGGCGCGGGTCGTCCAGCGTGGACTCCACGACGGACACCATGTCCAGCGCGTAGGAGGGGGACTCGGGGTCCAGCAGGTCGAAGGAGGCCAGCGCGAAGGTGGACAGGGGCTGGTTCAGCGCGAAGTCCTGCTGGAGGTCGACGGTGAGCCGGATGGTGCGGCCCTCGGCGTCCGGGGTGTCGAGCTTCTCGACCACGCCGCCGTCCAACAGCGAGCGGTAGATCGCGATGGCCCGACGGATGTGGCGCAGCTGGGCCTTGCGCGGCTCGTGGTTGTCCTCAAGGAGATGGCGCATCGCCTTGAAGGCGTCGCCGGGCCGGGCGATGACCGACAGCAGCATGATGTTGGTGACCTTGAACCGCGAGGTCAGCGGCTCCGGGTCGGCGCCGATCAGCTTCTCGAAGGTGATGTCCGACCAGGCCACGAAGCCCTCGGGTGCCTTCTTGCGGACCACCTTGCGGCGCTTCTTCGGGTCGTCGCCCGCCTTGGCGAGGGCCTTCTCGTTCTCGATGACGTGCTCGGGCGCCTGCGCGACCACGTAGCCCGCCGTGTCGAAGCCGGCGCGGCCGGCCCGACCGGCGATCTGGTGGAACTCGCGGGCGCGCAGGGTGCGGACCCGGGTGCCGTCGTACTTGGTGAGCGCGGTGAACAGCACCGTGCGGATCGGGACGTTCACGCCGACGCCGAGGGTGTCGGTACCGCAGATGACCTTCAACAGACCGGCCTGGGCCAGCTTCTCCACCAGGCGCCGGTACTTGGGCAGCATGCCGGCGTGGTGTACGCCGATGCCGTGCCGGACGTAACGGGAGAGATTCTGACCGAACTTGGTGGTGAAGCGGAAGTTGCCGATCAGCTCGGCGATCTTGTCCTTCTCCTCGCGGGTGCACATGTTGATGCTCATGAGCGACTGCGCCCGCTCGACCGCCTGGGCCTGCGTGAAGTGGACGATGTAGACCGGGGCCTGCCGGGTCTCCAGCAGTTCGGTGATCGTGTCGGTGATCGGTGTGGTGACGTACTCGTACGACAGGGGGACGGGCCGGGTCGCGGAGCGGACCATCGAGGTCGGCCGGCCGGTGCGGCGGGTGAGGTCCTCCTCGAACCGCTTCATGTCGCCGAGCGTCGCCGACATCAGGACGAACTGCGCCTGCGGCAGTTCCAGGATCGGGATCTGCCAGGCCCAGCCACGGTCCGGCTCCGCGTAGAAGTGGAACTCGTCCATCACGACCTGGCCGATGTCGGCGTACTTGCCGTCGCGCAGCGCGATGGAGGCCAGCACCTCGGCGGTACAGCAGATGACGGGGGCGTCGGCGTTCACGGAGGCGTCGCCGGTGAGCATGCCGACGTTCTCGGTGCCGAAGAGCTTGCACAGGTCGAAGAACTTCTCCGACACCAGGGCCTTGATCGGCGCGGTGTAGAAGGTCACCTTGTCCTGGGCCAGCGCGGTGAAGTGCGCGCCCGCCGCGACGAGGCTCTTGCCGGAGCCGGTGGGCGTCGACAGGACCACGTTCGCGCCCGAGACCACCTCGATCAGCGCTTCCTCCTGAGCCGGGTACAGGGTGATGCCCTGGCCCTCCGCCCACGAGGAGAAAGCCTCGAAGAGGGCGTCGGGGTCGGCGTTCGGCGGGAGCTGATCAATGAGGGTCACGCCCCCCATCTTGCCTGGCTTCCGACCGGAAGAGGGAACCGGAGGCCGGAAGGAAGATCATCGAAGGTACGCTGTGCCGTCGACGCGGCCCGACCGAATCGTTCGACGGGGCCCGAGCAGCACACCACCGGGGCGGGGAACGACCATGATGGGTCCGGCGCACTCACTTTCCGGGGCGGCGGCGTGGTTGGGGGTGGGCGCGGCGGCAGCGGCCGCCGGGCACGCGATGCCCTGGCCCGTACTCGTCGTCGGCGCGCTGATCTGCGCCGGAGCCGCCCTGGCTCCCGACCTCGACCACAAGTCCGCGACGATCTCACGCGCTTTCGGGCCGTTGTCCCGGGGCCTGTGCGAGGTGGTCGACAAGATCTCCTACGGCGTCTACAAGGCGACCCGCGCACCGCGCGACGCCCGCCGTACCGGCGGCCACCGCACCCTGACCCACACCTGGCTCTGGGCGGTGCTGATAGGCGCGGGTTCCTCCGCGCTCGCCGTCACCATCGACCGGTGGGGCGTTCTCATCCTGCTCTTCATCCACCTCGTGCTGGCCGTCGAAGGTCTGCTGTGGCGGGCCGCGCGGATGTCCAGCGACATTCTGGTCTGGCTGCTCGGCGCGACCAGCGCCTGGATCCTCGCCGGCGTCCTCGACCAGCCGGGCAACGGCGCCGGCTGGCTCTTCACCGGCCCCGGCCAGGAATACCTGTGGCTCGGCCTGCCGATCCTGCTCGGCGCCCTCGTCCACGACATCGGCGACGCCCTGACGGTCTCGGGGTGTCCCATCCTGTGGCCCCTACCCATCGCCGGGAAGCGCTGGTACCCCATCGGCCCGCCCAAGATGATGCGCTTCCGGGCGGGCAGCTGGGTGGAGCTCAAGGTGTTGATGCCCGTGTTCATGCTGCTCGGTGGGATCGGCGGCGCGTCCGCCCTCGGCTTCATCTAGACCGTCCTGGTCGAATCCCGGAGGGGGCCCGTCCCGTCGGGGCGCCCCCCGGGCCCGGGACCGGGGCCCGGGGCCGGCGGTCAGCCGTGCCAGGAGCGCCACAGGGCGGCGTAGGCCCCGTCGGCGGCGACCAGTTCCTCGTGCGAGCCGAGTTCGCTGATCCGGCCGGCCTCGACCACCGCGATCACGTCCGCGTCGTGCGCGGTGTGCAGCCGGTGGGCGATGGCGATGACCGTGCGGCCGTCCAGCACCCGGGCCAGCGAGCGTTCCAGGTGCCGGGCCGCCCGGGGGTCCAGGAGGGAGGTCGCCTCGTCGAGCACCAGCGTGTGCGGGTCCGCCAGCACCAACCGGGCCAGCGCGATCTGCTGGGCCTGCGCCGGGGTCAGCGCGGTCCCGCCCGACCCCACCTCGGTGTCCAGCCCGGACTCCAGGGCCCGCGCCCAGCCGTCCGCGTCCACCGCGCCCAGCGCCGTCCACAGCTCGGCGTCCGCCGCGCCCGTACGGGCCAGCCGCAGGTTGTCCCGGAGGGAGCCCACGAACACGTGGTGCTCCTGGTTGACCAGGGCCACGTGCGCGCGCACCCGCTCGGCGGTCATCCCCGACAGTCGCGCCCCGCCCAGGGTGACCTCGCCGGTGCGGGGCGCGTAGATCCCCGCCAGCAGCCGGCCCAGGGTGGACTTGCCCGCGCCCGAGGGGCCGACCAGTGCCATCCGGGTGCCCGGCGGCACCGCCATCGACACCCGGTGCAGGACGTCCACGCCCTCCCGGTAGCCGAACCGGACCTCATCGGCCCGCACCTCACGGCCCTCGGGGTCGAGGGTCGCGTCGCCCGCGTCGGGCTCGATCTCGTGCACCCCCACCAGCCGGGCCAGGGAGACCTGGGCGATCTGGAGTTCGTCGTACCAGCGCAGGATCAGGCCGATCGGGTCGACCATCATCTGGGCCAGCAGCGCGCCCGTGGTGAGCTGCCCCACCGACATCCAGCCCCGCAGCACGCAGTAGCCGCCGATCATCAGCACGGAGCCGAGGATGGTCACGTAGGTGACGTTGATGACGGGGAAGAGGACCGTCCGCAGGTAGAGCGTGTACCGCTCCCATGCCGTCCACTCCTTGATCCGGCGCTCCGACAGGGCGATCCGACGCCGCCCCAGACGGTGCGCCTCCACCGTGCGGCCCGCGTCGACCGTCTCGGTGAGCGCCGCCGAGACCGCCGCGTACCCGGCCGCCTCGGACCGGTACGCCGAGGGCGCCCGCCGGAAGTACCAGCGACAGCCGAACACCAGCACCGGCAGCGACACCAGCGCGGCCAGTGCCAGCGGCGGCGCGGTCACGGCCAGCGCCCCGAAGAGCAGCCCGACCCAGACCACGCCGATGGCCAACTGCGGTACGGCCTCGCGCATCGCGTTGGCCAGCCGGTCGATGTCGGTGGTGATCCGGGACAGCAGGTCACCCGTGCCGGCCCGCTCCAGGACTCCCGGCGGCAGGCCGACCGACCGGATGAGGAAGTCCTCGCGCAGATCGGCCAACATCTGCTCCCCGAGCACCGCCCCCCGCAGTCGGACCAGCCGAACGAAAAGGGTCTGGACGGCCAGCGCCACCGCGAACAGCAGCGCCACCTGCCCCAGATGGAGGTCGCGGGCTCCCGCCGAGAGCCGGTCGACCACCCGGCCCAACAGGTACGGGCCGACCATCGACGCCACCACGGCGACCGAGTTGACGGTCACCAGCACCACGAGGGCCCGCCGGTGCCTGTGGAACAGCTCGCGCACATAGCCCCGTACGGTCGTCGAGCTGCCCACGGGCAGCGTCGCGGCCGTTTCGGGGGCTGCGGGGTCGTACTGCGGCGGTGCCACGCCGATCATGCGGATTCCTCGATCCCGGTGAGTTCTTCTTCCAGTGCCCGCACCTCGGAGAACTTCTCCTCCGGCTCCGTCTCGCGGGTCACCACCGCCCGGTAGAGCGGCTCGCCGCGCATCAGCTCGCGGTGCGTGCCGGCCGGCAGGGCCCGACCCTCGTGGACCAGGACCACCCGGTCCGCGCGGTCCAGCAACAGCGGCGAGGAGGCCAGCACCACCGTCGTGCGCCCGGCCCGCAGGGCCGCGATGCCCTCGGCGATCCGAGCCTCGGTGTGCGAGTCGACGGCCGAGGTCGGCTCGTCCAGCACCAGTACCTCCGGATCGGTGACCAGCGAGCGGGCCAGCGCGATCCGCTGGCGCTGCCCGCCCGACAGGGACCGGCCGCGTTCGGTGATCCGGGCGTCCATCGGGTCGTCCACCCCGTCGGGGGCGGACTGGAGCAGCGCGTCCAGGACGTCCGCGCACTGCGCGGCCGCCAGCGCCTGCCGCGCCGTGACCGCTCCGGAGGCCGGTACGTCCAGCAGCTCGCGCAGCGTCCCCGACAACAGCACCGGATCCTTGTCCTGTACGAGGACCAGCTCGCGCGCCACCTCCAGCGCGAGCCCGTCCAGGGCCACCCCGCCCAGCAGGGCCGAAGCGGTCTCCTCGGCCGCGTCCACGGGATGCCCGCCCAGCCGCTCGGCGAGCCGGCCCGCCAGATCCGGGTCCCCGCACACCACCGCCGTGAACTGCCCGGCCGGGGCCAGCAGTCCGGTCGCCGGGTCGTACAGGTCCCCGCCCGCAGCGGGCGGCGCAGCGGGCGGCGCGACGGGCCCGACACCCTGCCCGCCGGCCTCGGTCCGCGTCAGCGACAGCACCCGGGCGGCCCGGTCGGCGGACGGCCGGGAGAAGGAGTACGCCATCGCGATCTCCTCGAAGTGGCGCAAGGGGTAGAGCATCGTGGCCACCGCGCTGAACGCCGCGACGAGTTCACCCACGTCCAGGCGACCGTCCAGCACCAGCGCCGCGCCGTACCAGACCACGGTGATCATCAGGGCGCCCGGGAGCAACACCTGGATCGCCGAGATCAGGGCCCACATCCGGGCGCTGCGCACCGCCGCCTCACGGACGTCCTGCGAGGCCTCGCGGTAGCGGCTCAGGAACAGTTCCTCGCCGCCGATCCCGCGCAACACCCGCAGTCCCGCCACGGTGTCCGAGGCCAGCTCGGTGGCCTTGCCCGCCTTCTCCCGCTGGACGTCGGCGCGGCGGGTGGCGTGCGGCAGCAGGGGCAGCACGGACAGGGCGAGCACGGGTACGCCGGCGGCGACGACCACGCCGATCGCGGGGGCGTAGAACAGCAGCCCCACACAGATCGCGACGACGGCGAAGGCGGCGGCGAGGAAGCGGGAGACCGCCTCCACGAACCAACCGATCTTCTCGACGTCACCCGTGGAAACCGCCACCACTTCTCCCGCCGCGACCCGTCGGGTCAGCGCGGCGCCCAGTTCGGCCGTCCTGCGGGCCAGCAGTTGCTGCACCCGCGCGGCGGCGGTGATCCAGTTGGTGACGGCGGTGCGGTGCAGCATGGCGTCGCCCACCGAAATGGCGACCCCGATCACGAGGAGCAGCGCGCCGACGAGCAGGAGCCCGGTCCCGTCGCGCCGGACGACCGCGTCGATGCCCAGCCCCAGCGCGTAGGGCAGCCCGGCGATGCCGCAGAAGTGCACCAGCCCCCAGGCCAGACTCTTGGCCTGGCCGCCGAGTTGGCCCCGGCCGAGCCAGAGCAGGAACCGGGGGCCGGAACGGGCGTCGGGTACCCCTGGGTCCGGATACGGAAGATCACTGATCTGCATGACGCCCCACGACTGGTCGACGAGTCCAAACCACGCAAGGTTCGCCTTCCGGACCCGCTGCGGGCAATCGATTTTCCGGCAGGGGGCATGGGCCCGGCGCGTGTTTCCGCTCGTCGCAGGGGTGTCAGGGCCGGGTGGCGCGCTCCAGTTCGATGAGCGCCGAGTGGTAGCTCCGTCCGGTCGCCCGCTCCATGCCGACCTCGCACATGCGGTTCGCCGACAGGTGCGCGTCGAACTCCCGCGCCGTCACCTCCCTTGCCTCGTGGGCCGTCGCGGAGTCGGTCAGCTCCGGGTGCAGCATGCCCCGGTCACCCGCGAAGGCGCAGCAGCCCACGTCGTCCGGAATCACCACTTCCGTGGCGCAGGCCTCGGCGACCGTCCGCAGCCGGTCCTCGTCCGCGAGGTGCCGCATCGAGCAGGTGGGGTGCAGGACCGCCGAGCCGACGGTGCGCAGGATCTCCAGGCGCGGCAGCAGCTCCTCGGCCGCCCAGACCACCGAGTCCACGATCCGCAGTTCCGCGTGCAGGGCGCGGTTGTCCTCCGTCAGGTAGGGGACCACCTCGTGGGCGATGCCGAGGGTGCAGGAGGAGGCGTCGACCACGAGCGGCAGCCGCCCCCCGGCCGTCCAGCCCCAGGCGGCCTCGACGATCCGGTTGGCCATCAGCCGGGTGCCGTCCTCGTAGCCCTTGGAGTGCCAGATCGTCGCGCAGCAGGTCCCGGTGACATCGCGCGGGATCCACACCGGCCTCCCGGCGCGCTCCGACACGGCCACGATCGCTTCCGGCAGGGAGGGCCCCGGATCGTCCTCGGGGCCGCCGAAGATCCGGTTGACGCAGGCCGGGTAGTACACGGCGGCCGCGCCGACCCGTCGCGTGGGCGGCGGCCGGCGCGCCGCCGCGCCGGGCACCTGCGGCAGCCACCGGGGGACCAGGTCCGGACGTACGACCTTGCGCGCCGCGTCCGTCACGGCGCTCAGCACGTCGTCCCCGACCAGCCCGGTGATCGTGTCGGCGGCGGCCACGGCCAGCCGCGCGGCGGCCTCGACGGTACGGAACCTCCGCGCGGCCAGGGCGGCGGCCCGTTCCTCGCGGGGGCCGTGACGACGATGGCGGAAGTCCCTCATCAGGGCGCCGGTGTCGATGCCGACGGGGCAGGCGAGCTTGCAGGTGGAATCGCCCGCGCAGGTGTCGACGGCGTCGTAGCCGTAGGCGTCGAGGAGCCCGTCGAGCACGGGGGAGCCGGGTTGTTGCCGCATCATCTCGCGGCGCAACACGATGCGCTGGCGCGGAGTGGTCGTCAGGTCCTCGCTGGGGCAGGTCGGTTCGCAGAACCCGCACTCGATGCAGGGGTCGGCCGTCGCCTCGACCCGGGGGATCGTCTTGAGCCCGCGCAGATGGGCCCGGGGGTCGCGGTCGAGGAGGATCCGGGGGGCGAGCACCAGGTCGGGGTCGACCAGCCGTTTGGTGCGCCACATCAGTTCGGTGGCCCTCGGCCCCCACTCCAGTTCCAGGAAGGGGGCCATGTTCCGGCCGGTGGAGTGCTCGGCCTTGAGGGAGCCGTCGAACCGTTCCACGGTGAGCCGGCAGAAGGCGTCCATGAAGGACCCGTACCGCTCCACGTCGGCGGGGGAGGCGGCGTCGAAGGCCAGGAGGAAGTGCAGGTTGCCGTGGGCGGCGTGACCGGCGACGGCCGCGTCGAAGCCGTGCCGGGCCTGGAGGGCGAGCAGTGCCTCGCAGGCCTCGGCCAGCCGGGACGGGGGCACGGCGAAGTCCTCGGTGATCAGGGTCGTTCCGGGGGCGCGGGCCCCGCCGACGGCGGTGACGAAGGCCTTGCGGGCCTTCCAGTAGCCGGCGATGGTGCCCGGATCGGAGGTGAAGGCGTTGCCGACGGAGGCCACCGGCGCGACGAGTTCCAGACCGGCGAGCACCTCGGCGGCGCGCCGTTCGTACGCGGCGCGGCCCGCCGCGTCGGACGCGCGGAACTCCACCAGCAGGGCGGCGGTGTCCTTGGGCAGCAGTGCCCAGGCGGCGGGTACGCCCGCGACGCTGACGGAGGCCCGCAGGGTGTTGCCGTCCATCAGCTCGACGGCGAGCGCGCCGGCGTCGTTGAACAGCGGTACGGCGGCGGCCGCGGCGGGCAGGGACGGGAAGAAGAGCAGGGCGGTGGTCAGCTCGCGGTCCAGGGGGAGGGTGTCGAAGACCACCTCCGAGATGAAGCCGAGGGTGCCCTCCGAGCCGACCGCCAGGCCGCGCAGGATCTCCACCGGGGTGGAGCCGTCGAGGTAGGCGTCGAGCCGGTAGCCGGTGGTGTTCTTGATCTCGTACTTGGCGCGGATGCGGGCGACGAGGGCCGGATCGGCCTCGATCTCCCCCTTGATCTCCATCAGCCCGCGGCACAGGCCGGGCTCGGCGCGTGCCAGCTCCTCGTCGGCGAGCGGATCGGCGGTGTCCACGACGGTGCCGGTCGGCAGGACGAGGGTGAGGGAGGAGAGCGTGCGGTACGAGTTCCTCGTGGTCCCGGCCGTCATGCCGGAGGCGTTGTTCGCGACCACTCCGCCGAGGGTGCAGGCGATGGCGCTGGCCGGGTCGGGGCCCAGCACCCGGCCGTGCCGGGCGAGCGCTGCGTTGGCCCGGAACACGGTGGTCCCCGGTCGGATCCGGGCCCGCCGGCCCTCCTCCAGGACCTCGACCCCGGTCCAGTGGCGGCGTACGTCGACCAGGATGTCCTCGCCCTGGGCCTGTCCGTTCAGGGAGGTCCCGGCGGCCCGGAAGACGACCTCGCGCTGTTTGCCGTGGGCGTAGGAGAGGACGGCGGAGACGTCGTCGATGTCCTCGGCGATGACGACCACCTGCGGAACGAACCGGTACGGGGACGCGTCGGAGGCGTAGCGGACCAGGTCGGAGACCTTCCACAGCACCTTCTCGGCGCCGAGAAGCTCGATCAGCTCGGCGCGCAGGGGCTGCGGGGTGCCCGCGGCCAACAGGTCGGGGACCCGGTCCGGGGCCGGCGGACGGTGGCCCGAGGGCCGCAGCGCGTCCGGGTTCGGTTCCAGCAGCGGCATGAGCGACCCCTTTTCCGTCGGCGTACGTCGGCGCAAGACGACGTACGCCGGTGTACGGCAGCGCCCGTCAGCAGGGGCGCTCCGCCGGAGCGTCCGCCAGGGCGTTGAGCAGTCCGCCGAGCACCTCGCGCTGCGCGGCGGTCAATGGAGCCAGGATCTCCTCCGCGGCGTCGGTCCGCGCGCTGCGCAGACGGCGCAGCGTGGCGCGACCGGTTTCGGTGAGCTCGATGCGGATCACCCGGCGGTTCGCGGGGTCGGGCGCGCGGCGGACGCAGTCGGCGGTCTCCAGACCGTCCACGAGGGTGGTCACGGCGCGCGGTACGACCTCAAGGCGCTTGGCCAGATCCGCCATTCGGGGCGGCTGGTCACCTCCGTAGTGCGCGACGAGCCGGAGCAGTCGACCCTGGGCCGGGGTGATGCCGAGCGGCTCCATGTGGCGCTTCTGGATGCGGTGGAGCCGGCGCGTGAGGCGCAACAGCTGCTCGGCGAGGACGCCGTCGGTGGAATCGCGGGTGTCGGTCTCGGAACCGGTGCTCATACTGGGAACAGTACCAGGACCGGATTCATTGTGAGTATAGGTAACAATGAGCTATGCTCATCGGAGTCTCGTCAGAAGGAGGCCCATGCGCCCCGAAGAACCGAAGTGGACCCCATCGAACGAATCCCTGGACCCCACTCGCCCCGCCCCGGCGGAACGCCCCCGGGAACTGCGCCGCATCATCGCCCTCTTCCGCCCCTACCGCGGTCGCCTCGCCGTGGTCGGCGCCCTGGTCGCCGCCTCCTCGCTGGTGGGTGTCGCCTCGCCCTTCCTGCTCAAGGAGATCCTGGACGTCGCGATCCCCGAGGGGCGGACCGGGCTGCTCAGCCTGCTCGCCCTCGGCATGATCCTCACCGCGGTCGTCACCAGTGTGTTCGGCGTGTTGCAGACCCTGATATCCACCACGGTGGGGCAGCGGGTCATGCACGACCTGCGCACCGCCGTCTACGCCCAGCTCCAGCGGATGCCGCTGGCCTTCTTCACCCGCACCCGCACCGGTGAGGTGCAATCCCGCATAGCCAACGACATCGGCGGCATGCAGGCCACCGTCACCTCGACGGCGACCTCCCTCGTCTCGAACCTGACCGCCGTGATCGCTTCCGTCGTCGCGATGCTCGCGCTCGACTGGCGGCTCACCCTCGTCTCCCTGCTCCTGCTGCCCGTCTTCGTGTGGATCAGCCGCCGCGTCGGCCGCGAGCGCAAGAAGATCACCATGCAGCGGCAGAAGCAGATGGCCGCCATGGCCGCCGAGGTCACCGAGTCCCTCTCGGTCAGCGGCATCCTGCTCGGCCGGACCATGGGGCGCTCCGATTCCCTGACGGAGTCCTTCGCCGCGGAGTCCGAGAAGCTGGTCTCCCTGGAGGTGCGCTCCAGCATGGCCGGGCGCTGGCGGATGTCGACGATCGGCATCGTCATGGCCGCCATGCCCGCGCTCATCTACTGGGCGGCGGGCATAGCCCTGCAGACCGGTGCCCCCTCGCTCTCCGTGGGCACCCTGGTCGCCTTCGTCAGCCTCCAGCAGGGCCTGTTCCGGCCCGCCGTCAGCCTGCTGTCGACCGGAGTGCAGATCCAGACCTCCCTGGCCCTGTTCACCCGCATCTTCGAGTACCTCGACCTGCCCGTGGACATCACCGAGCGCCCGGACGCGGTGAAGCTGGGGCGCGCGAAGGGCGAGGTCCGTCTGGAGGACGTGCACTTCGCCTACGAGGCCAAGAACGGCCCGACGCTGACCGGCATCGACATCACCGTCCCGGCGGGCGGTTCGCTGGCCGTGGTCGGCCCGACCGGCTCCGGCAAGAGCACCCTCAGCTACCTGGTGCCCCGGCTCTACGACGTCACCGGCGGACGCGTCGCCCTCGACGGGGTGGACGTGCGTGACCTCGACTTCGACTCCCTGGCCCGCTCCATCGGTGTGGTCTCCCAGGAGACCTACCTCTTCCACGCCTCCGTCGCCGACAACCTGCGCTTCGCCAAGCCGGACGCCACCGACGAGGAGATCGCCGAAGCGGCCCGTGCCGCCCAGATCCACGACCACATCGCGTCCCTGCCCGAGGGCTACGACACCCTCGTCGGCGAACGCGGCTACCGGTTCTCCGGCGGCGAGAAGCAGCGCCTGGCCATCGCGCGCACGATCCTGCGCGACCCGCCCGTGCTCATCCTCGACGAGGCCACCAGCGCCCTCGACACCCGCACCGAGCACGCCGTGCAGCGCGCCATCGACAACCTCTCCCAGGGACGCACCACCATCACCATCGCCCACCGCCTCTCCACCGTGCGCGACGCCGACCAGATCGTGGTCCTGGACGCCGGACGGATAGCCGAGCGCGGGACGCACGAGGAACTGCTCGGGGCCGGCGGACGCTACGCCGCGCTGCTCCGCCGCGACCGGGACGCCACGCAGGCACCGGAGCGGGAACGGGTGCGGGCGGACGCGGGACCGGGGGCCGCCGGGGAGGCGGTACCGACTCCGGTGAACGTGTGAGCGTGTGATCGTATGAAAATAGTGGGAGTGTGATGCCCGGAATCTACCGACATGCCGGTTAGCGTTCCGGCATGCCTCATGAGTACCGGCCGCCCCAACACCGCTCCCGGCTCACCCGTAGAGGTCGCCTGGCGCTCTTCGCCTGCGCGCTGCTCGGATTCGGCGCGGCGGTGGTCGTCCCGATGCTGCCCGCCGCGCAAACACCCGAGAAGCCGCGGCACCTGCTCGTCGCCGAGGGCTGGCGGGCCGCACAGGTGTACGCCGCCGTCGACCGTGAGCTGAAGCTCCCGGCCGGGACGACGAAGAAGGCCGTCGCCGCCGCGCCCTTGGCCCTGCCGGCGGAGGCGAAGGGAAACCCGGAGGGGTACCTCTTCCCGGCGACGTACCCGGTGACTTCCAAGTCCACCCCGGTCGCCCTGCTCACCCACATGGTGCAGACGGCGAACCTGAAGCTCGCCACGAAGGCCGTCGCCGACGGGGGCAAGGCCCACGGCATGACCGCCTACCAGACCGCCACGCTCGCCAGCATCATCGAGGCGGAGGCCGACAACCCGGCCGACATGGGCAAGGTCGCGCGGGTGGTGCACAACCGGCTGGCGAAGTCGATGCCCTTGCAGATGGACTCCACCATCAACTACGCGCTGAACCGCAGCACCGTCGACACCAAGATCGGCGACACCCGGATCGACCACCCCTTCAACACGTACGAACGCCAAGGCCTGCCGCCGACCCCGATCGACAGCCCCGGACTCCAGGCCATGGCGGCGGCGGTCGCGCCGACCCCCGGGGACTGGCTGTTCTTCGTCACCGTAAAACCGGGGGACACCCGCTTCGCGGCCACCTACGAGGAGCACAAGAAGAACGTGGCGGAGTTCAACCGACTGCGCGCGGCGGCGGGAGCACCGGCGGCCACGGGAGCACCGCCCGACGCGGAGGCGAAGGGGGCGCAGGCGAAGGGCGCGGAGGCGAAGGGCGCGAAGCCTCCGAAGGACCCCAAGGACCCCAAGGACCCCAAGGACCCCAAAGACCCCAAGGCCCCGAGCCCCAAGGAGCCCAAGGACCTCAAGGCGGTGTCGGCCGCCAAGGGGGTCAAGCCGTCGCCGACGGCGAAGGGCTCCTGAGGCCCCTCGGGCCTCAGGAGGCCCAGGGCAGGCGGACGGCCTCGATCTCGGAGTCGTCCAGGAGGGCCTCGACGAGCGGCGCGGGGCCGGCGACCTTGGTGGCCCAGAGGTCGTAGTCCGTGCAGAAGACCCAGGAGCGGTCCTCGGCCCAGAGGTTGGACGGGCTGAAATTCGTGTCCGGGTGGTCGTACAGGGCCTTCGCGTCACCGAGCCGGCCGCGCAGCACGCGCAGGTCTTCGAAGTCGAAGACCTGCACCGACAGCGGGTTGAAGTAGGCCAGGCAGGGGGTGTCCGGGCCCTGCGGGCTCTGCTCGACGAGGATCTCGACCAGCCGGTTCCAGGTGTCGCGGTCCAGGCTTCCCTCGGTCGGCGGGGCGATCCCGATCGGCCAACTCCCGGACTTCCGGGCCGAGGGGAAGCAGCGGTGGCACGGCAGCGTCCCCTCCGGGACCAGGGGGTCGCCGGTGCGTCGGGCCAGTTCCGCCCAGCGCAGCCGACGCCACTGCGGTCCGGGGTGCTCGGCGCGGCCCAGGCCGCCTCCGGTGGCGACGGTCGATTCGGCCAGGTCGAAGCCCGCGATCGTTTCGGGCGGCATGCTGCCGTCCGCCACCCGGGCCCGCCGGTACGCGTCGTACGACACGTCGGCCGGGCCGTGCTTGTGTTCGTACATGGCGTTGAGCACCCAGGCGGCGTCCGGCAGGGGCGGTGGCATGAAGCCGGTGAGTCCGTCGTCTGCGCTCAGCTCGCGCAGTCAGTCGGTCTCACCGGACGGCGCGAGCGGCCACCGGGCGGTCGCCGGGGCGGAGGACTCGGACACCCGGCCATGATCTCATCCGACGCCCCGGCCCCGGCCCCGGCCCCGGTCCGGCGTGGGGACGGGCGCCGGGACCGGGGCGCGGGCCAAGAGGCGGCGGATCGCGCGGGTGGCCGCGCCGCCCGCACGGTTGGCCCCGACGGTCGAGGCTGAGGGGCCGTACCCGACCAGGTGGACGCGCTCGTCGCGCACCGCCCGGGTGCCCTCGACCCGGATTCCGCCGCCCGGTTCGCGCAGCCGCAGCGGGGCGAGGTGGTCCACGGCCGCCCGGAAGCCGGTGGCCCACAGGATGATGTCGGCGTCCACCCGGGTGCCGTCCGACCAGGCCACGCCCGTCGGGGTGAGGTGGTCGAAGGCCGGCCGGCGTGCCAGGACCCCCGAGTCGAGTCCCGCCCGGACGGCGGCGTTGAGCGGCAGCCCCGTCACGCTGACCACGCTCTGCGGCGGCAGCCCCCGCCGGACCCGGTCCTCGACCAGGGCCACCGCCGCGCGTCCCTCGGCCTCGCCGAAGCCGCCGTCGCGGAACACGGGGGGCCGGCGGGTCACCCACGTGGTCCCGGCCGCCACCTCGGAGATCTCCAGGAGGTGCTGCACCGCCGAGGTGCCGCCGCCCACGACCACCACCCGGGCCCCGGCGAACTCCTGCGGGCCCGGGTAGTTCGCGGTGTGCAGTTGGCGCCCCCGGAACAGCTCCTGACCCGGATAGCGGGGCCAGAACGGCCGGTCCCAGGTGCCCGTGGCGTTGACCAGCGCCCGCGCCGACCAGCTGCCGGACGCCGACTCGACGAGCAACCGCCCCGGCCCGGCGGAGCCCCCGTCGCGCACCGCGCTCACGTCGACGGGGCGACGTACGCGCAGGTCGAACCGCTCCTCGTACGCCGCGAAGTACTCCCCGATCACCTCGGAGGAGGGGCGCAGCGGATCGGCCCCGACCAGTTCCATGCCGGGCAGCGCGTGCATGCCGTGCACCTTGCCGTAGGTGAGCGAGGGCCAGCGGAACTGCCAGGCCCCGCCCGGGCGCGGCGCGTGGTCCAGGACCACGTGGTCGATGCCGGCCCGGGCCAGGTGGTAGGCGCTGGACAGGCCCGCCTGGCCGGCGCCCACGACCACCACGTCCACCTCTGCCGGCGCTTCCGCGTACCCCGCCATTTCGTTCACGGTTCTACCAACCTCGGGCGGCCACCGGATCTTCCCGCCCGGCGAGGAGCCCGCGCGACGCCAGCTCCGGGGTCACGCCCTCGCCGAACCAGTACGCCTCCTCCAGGTGCGGGTAGCCCGAGAGCACGAAGTGCTCGATCCCGAGGTCGTGGTACTCCTCGATCCGGTCGGCCACGTCCGCGTGGCTGCCGACCAGGGCCGTTCCCGCCCCGCCGCGGACCAGACCGACGCCCGCCCAGAGGTTCGGCGAGATCTCCAGCTTGTCCCGGGAGCCGCCGTGCAGGGCCAGCATCCGCTGCTGGCCGACGGACTCGCTGACCCCCAGCAGGGACTGGGCGGTGGCGATGTCCGTGTCGGAGAGGTCCCCGAGCAGCCGGTCGGCCGCCGTCCAGGCCTCCTTCGCCGAGTCCCGAGAGATCGTGTGCAGCCGGATCCCGAAGCGCACCGTGCGTCCACGCTCCTCGGCCAGCCCGCGGATCCAGTCGATCTTCTCCTTGACCTCCTGCGGTCGCTCGCCCCAGGTGAGGTACACGTCCGCGTGCTCGGCGGCCACCGGCCCGGCCGCCGCCGAGGAGCCCCCGAAGAAGATCTCCGGCAGCGGGTCCGGCGGCAGCGCCGTCAGCCCGCCGTCGATCCGGTAGTGCTCGCCCTGGAAGTCGTACGGCGTGCCGCCCCACACCCCCCGGACCACCGAGAGGAACTCGGCTGTCCGCTCGTAGCGGCGGTCGTGGTCGAGGTGGTCGCCGAAACGCCGCTGCTCGGCGGAGTCCCCGCCCGTCACCACGTTCAGCAGCAGCCGCCCGCGGGTGATCCGCTGGTACGTCGCCGCCATCTGCGCGGCCAGCGTGGGCGAGATGACCCCGGGCCGGAAGGCGACGAGGAACTTCAGCCGCTCCGTGTGCTGGGCCAGGGCGACCGTGGTCAGCCAGGCGTCCTCGCACCAGGTCCCGGTCGGGGTCAGCACGGCCTCGAAGCCGAGCCGCTCGGCCGCCTTCGCGATCTGGGCGAGGTATTCGATGTCGGGGGCGCGCACCCCGGCGGTGGCCGTGTTGTGGGCGTAGGCGTGCCGGTCCACGAGGGTGCGGCCGTCGCCTCCGGTCGGCAGGAACCAGTGCAGTCGGACGGTCATCAGGAGTCCTTCCCGGACACGCGCGGGGCGGTGGTGGAGGGCGGCAGGTCGCGGTTGAAGCGGGTGTCCACGAAGTCCTTGAAGACGACCTTGCCGGGGATCAGCTTCAACTCGGCGAAGGTGTCGGCGATCTTCTGCTCGGAGGCGACGGCCGCGTCGTCGACGGCCACCGTGACCCGGCTGCCGTTGCTGCGCTTGACGGCGTCGAGGGCCACCTCGTACGGGAGGCCGGTCTCCTTCGACCAGACCTTCGCCCACTCCTCCGGGTGCGTGAACACCCAGTCCTGGGCGCGCTGGAGGCGCTGGAGGTAGTCCGCGATGGCCTTGCTCTTCGCCCCGTTCGCCAGGGCGGAGGGCGCGGCCACCTGGAAGCCGAGTCCGTTGACGATGCCCTCGCCGTTGGTCAGCACCCGGGCGCCGGCGCGCAGCACCTGGGAGGTGTACGGGTCCCAGACCGCCCAGGCGTCGACCTTGCCGCTGTTGAAGGCGGCGAGCGCGTCGGCGGGCTGGAGCAGGGTGATCTGCACGTCGGTGGGGGTCAGGCCGGCCGCCTGGAGGCCGGCGATCAGCTGGAAGTGCGCCGAACTGCCCTGCGCCACCGCGATCTTCTTGCCGCGCAGCTCGGCCGGGGACTTCAGCGGGGAGTCCTTGGGCACCAGGATCGCCTCGCCGGCCGAGGAGCCGTGGGTGGCGGCCACCACGGTGATCTTCGACTTGGCGGCGGCGGCGAACACGGGCGGGGTGTTGCCCACTCCGCCGATGTCCACGGCCTTGGCGTTGACCGCCTCCAGCATCGGCGGACCGGAGGTGAAGGTGGACCACTTGATCGTGTAGTCGAGCTTGTCCAACTCGCCGGCCGCGCGCAGCAGCGACTCGGATCCGCCCTTCTGGTCGCCGACGTTCAGCGTGACCGAGGCTCCGCCCGCTCCGCCGGCCTTCGTGCCCTCCTGGCCGGCCGGCTCGGAGCTGTCGGCGGCGGAGTTGCCGCCGCAGGCGGACAGGGCCAGCGACAGCGGGATCAGGGCGGCGAGCAGGGGCAGGGAACGGCGTCTCATGTCGGTTCTCTTCGATCTCTCGTACGGGGCGGGCGGAAGGGGATGCGGCGAATCGGGGTGCGGCGAATCGGGATGGGGCGGGAGGAGGTGGGGCGCCAACGGCCTCAGTGGACGCCGAGTTCGGCGAGGAGTCGGCCGCGCAGTTCGGCGAAGCCCGGGTCGCCGGCCGAACGGGGCCGCTCCAGGGGCACGCGGACGTCGTAGGCGATCCGGCCCTCGTCCATGACGAGGATGCGGTCGGCCAGGAGCACCGCCTCGTCCACGTCGTGCGTCACGAGCAGCACCGCGCAGCCGCGCCGCTGCCACAGCTCGGACACCAACCGCTGCGCGTTGATCCGTGTCAGCGCGTCCAGCGCGCCGAACGGCTCGTCCAGCAACAGCAGATCGGGCTCGCGCACCAGGGCCCTGGCCAGCGAGGCCCGCTGGGCCTCGCCGCCCGACAGGGTCTTGGGCCAGGCATCGACGCGGTGCTCCAGTCCCACCTCGGCCAACGCCCGTTCGGCGCGCTCCCGTTCGGGCCGACCGGGGAGGCCGAGCAGGACGTTGCGCCATACCCGCTTCCACGGCATCAGCCGGGGCGCCTGGAAGGCCACCGCCCGGCGTTCGGGGACGAGCACCTCGCCGGAGATCTCCCGGTCCAGGCCGGCCAGGATCCGCAGCAGGGTGGACTTGCCGCAGCCGCTGCGCCCCAGCAGGACGGTGAACTCGCCCGCGTGCAGGCTCAGGTCGAGGCCGTCGATGACGGCCCGTCCGGCGAAGGACCGCGTCAGCCCGTCGACGCGTACGGCTGTCCGGGGGATCACTGACCCGTGAACGTCGGTCGCCATTGCAGCAGCAGCCTTTCGAGAGCGCGGACGACGAGATCGGCGGTGAGGCCGAGGAGGGCGTAGACCGCGAGGCAGACGACGATCACGTCCGTACGGAAGAACTCGCGCGCCTGGTTCATCAGGAACCCGATGCCGGCGTCCGCGTTGATGGACTCCCCGAACACCAGGGCGAGCCAGGCGGTGGCGAGGGAGTAGCGCAGCCCGGTCATGAAGCCGGGCAGCGCGCCCGGCAGCACCACGTGTCGGACCAGACCCCAGCGGCCCAGCCCCAACGCGCCGCCCGCTTCGATGAGTTGCTCGTCCACGCCGCGGATCCCGGCGTAGACGTTCAGGTAGAGGTGGAAGGCCGTGCCGAGGGCGATCAGGGCCACCTTCGGAGCCTCGCCGATGCCCATCCAGATGATGAACAGGGGGATGAGGCCCACCCACGGGACGGTGCGCAGCATCTGCACGCTCGCGTCGATCAGGTCCTCCCCGAGCCGGGACAGCCCCGACAGCAGCGCGAGGGCCGTACCGGCCGCCCCGCCGATCAACAGGCCGATCGCGACGCGCTGGAGGGATATCCACATCGCGGACGGCAGGGTGCCGTCCCCGATCAGGTCCGCGCCGGCGGAGGCGATGGTCGACGGCGGCGCGAGGGTCTCCGGGGCCAGGACCCCGAAGGTGCTGGCGAGTTGCCACAGTGCGAGCAGCGCCAGGGGGCCCGCGGTCCGGCGCAGCCAGCGGGGCGGGGACCCACGACGCACCGAGGTCGGTACGACGGGGACGAGCGTGGGGGCCCGGCGGTCGGGGGTCGAGGCGGAAGTCGGGGTGGGCTCGGCGGAAGGATCGATGGTGTGGGATACCGATTTGGGGGATATGTCGGGCGGTGCGTGGTCGAGGCTCATCGAGGCTCCACGGAGGAGGAGGGGCGGAGGGGACGGGAGTGCCGTGCGGGACGGACGGGACGAGCGGGGGAGGCGTACGCGTCAGGCCGCGGACGCCCGGCCGGACGCGTACGCCGGTACGGCGGAGCGGTTCGGGGGCGTGGGCCTCAACGGCCCGTGCGGCAGGGGGTGTTCAGGGCGTGCGACAGCCGAGCGCGGAGCGCTGGTGGCACGGAGGGAAATTGGGCGTCAGCAGCCGCGGCGACACGCGGCGGAGGCCACCCGCAGCAGGTCGATGTGACCGCGCGTGGTGAGCATGGCTGAACGCAACATGCGGCAGAAGGTAGCCGGCCGGCGGGGCGCCGGTCAATGGTGTCTCGCCTGTCGGACGACGCGTCTCCGATATTGGGATGCCAGGCGTCAGGAGCCGGGCGCCGGGTGTCAGGAGCAGGGTGTCAGGCATCAAGCGCCCGGCAACGAGGCCGCCCCCGTGCGGCGATGGAGTGCATCGCCGCACGGGGGCGGTGGGGTGGTGTCCGGGCCCGGGCGCGGGCCGGCCTCCTCGCTCAGGCGGATTCCGCGATCCAGGCGGCCAACTGCTCGGGCGTGGTGGACGGGTCGGCCACCAGCGTGGCCAGCGCGTCCTCCTTGAAGGTGGCCGTGGTGACCGCCGGGCAGCGGTGGCACGCGGCCACGCCCGACTGCTGCCACCACTGGCACCGTGCGCGCAGGTGGCACCGTGGGACCGCGCGGGCGTCCGGCGCCGCCTCGGGCAGGGTCAGGACCCGTTCCACCAGGGAGCAGTCGTTCCCCCGCCGGTTGGCGCACGCCGAGACGCAATGCGAGGCGAAGCGCAGCACCCGCGTCGGTTCGATCCCCTCGGGGAGCGAACCGAGCACCTCGGCCGCCGGAACCGGATCGGCCAGGTAGGTCACCCGACCGTCGACCGCCGAGCGGACTCCGAGGACGAGGGACTCGGGCGCCCGCGCCTCACCGCTCGGACACCAGGTGGGCGGCTCGGCCGCCGTCGTCGTCCGCTGCTCGCTTCCCACGGTGCTCACCGTCCCGTCAGCTGTCGAGCGCGTCGGCCGACGCGAGGACCTCACGGCCGATGGGGTCGCCGAGGGTGCCCTGGAGGCCGAGGGCCTGTTCCTGGGCCACGGCCTGCGTGAGGTTCGCGTGGAGCTGCTCCACCGAGGTGATCCGCGCGCCGCCGACGGGGGCGGCGTTCGCCGTCCCGGCCGCCGCGATCGCGATGCCGGCCGCCATGACGACCGCCGCGCCGCCCGTCGCCAGTCTGTTCCTCTTCATGTGCATCAAGCCCTCTCCTGGTCCGGAGCGGCGTGCTGTCGCGCCGCCGGGGCCGAGCGTAGGAGCGGGGCGCCGGTACGAGGGGCAGTCCGCGGGGGCAGTTTCGCCGGCCGGTGTGCCCCCGGGCCGTGCGCCCCCTCCGGCCGGTGCGCTCGGGCCGGGTGCCGCGGATTCCTCAGGCCGTGCGCCGTTCGGTGAGCCAGTCGTGGGCGGCTTCCGCGCTGAACTCCGCCTGGCCGCCCGCGAAGAGCAGGTCCGCGGCGGCGAAGGCCGGGTCGCCGGCGGACAGCGCCACGTAGGGGATGGCCACGCAGCGCATCCCCGCCGCCCGCGCGGCCTCGGCGCCCGGGGCGGCGTCCTCGACGACCACGCAGTCGGCGGGAGCCACCCCGAGTCGCCGGGCCGCCTCCAGGAACACGTCCGGGGCGGGCTTGCCGTGGGCGACCTCCTCGGCGGAGACCACGGTGGTGAGCACCGCGTCCAGACCGGTGCCCGCCAGCACGGCGTCGATGGCCTCCCGGGAGGAGCCGGAGGCCACGGCCATCGGGACGCCCTCCGCGTGCAGCCGCTCGACGAACCTGCGCATCTCCGGGAAGGCGTCCGTACGCCTGCGCGCCAGCTCCAGGTAGGCGGCGTTCTGCTCTTCGAGCAGTTGCCCGACGGGGGCCCGCAGGGCGTGGCGCTCCTTGAGGATCTCCAGGGTCTCCAGCGTCCCGATCCCGATGAACCGGGAGTGCTCCTCCCAGGTGAAGTCGGGGACGCCGTGGCGTTCGAGGGTGACGCGACCCGACTCGTAGTAGTTCGGTTCGCTGTCCACGAGGGTGCCGTCGAGGTCGAATATGACGGAAATCATGCGGAGTGCCCGTCCTGCCGTGCGTGTGCCTGTCTCCACCATCCTGTCAGGGTTTGCCCGCCGCTCGCCCCACGGCTTCCACGAGCGGCAGCAGCCGGTGGGCGACCCGTTCGCGCAGGGCGATCTCGGTACGGGTGCGGACCACGCCCGGAAGGCGGATCAGGCCCTGGATCACGTCCTCCAGGTGCGCGTTGTCCCGCGCCACCACCCGGGTCAGCAGGTCGCCGCCACCCGTGATCGAGAAGGCCTCGACGATCTCCGGGACGGCGGACAGGGCGTCGCCCACCTCGTCCAGCCGCCCCTGGGTGACCTCGATGTGCACGAAGGCCAGCACCGGGTGCCCGAGCGCGGCGGGGGAGAGCGCCGGACCGGTCCCGGTGATCACGCCGGTGCGTTCGAGCCGGTCGAGGCGGGCCTGGAGGGTGCCCCGGGCCACGCCGAGGATCCGGGCGTACTCGCGCACGCTCGTGCGCGGCTGTGCGATCAGCAGGCCCAGGATGCGCGTGTCCAGCTCGTCCACCGGCATGTCCGGACTGTACCAATGGCCCGGTTGGCGCCGCTCGCGGCCCGGCTCACCCGGCCCCGTCCGCGGACGGCTCCCGCCTCGGCGGCCACGGCAGGAAGCCGCTGGTCCGCGCCCGGTACTCGGCGTACCCGGGCCGCCCGGCCATGTGCCGCTCCAGCAGCCGCTTCCCGCTCCCGGCGATCAGCAGGTACGACATGACCAGCGGGGCCACGAGGGACACCGCGGCCGCCGCCGGCGACCCGCAGGCGACCAGGTAGATCCCCCACCACACGCAGAAGTCCCCGAAGTAGTTCGGGTGCCGGGTCCAGGACCACAGCCCGCGGTCCATGATCCGGCCGCGGTGCGCGGGATCGGCCTTGAAGCGGGCCAGCTGGTGGTCGCCCACCGCCTCGAACGTGACGCCCGTCAGCCACAGCAGGACCCCGACCAGCGCGAGCGGGCCGAGCCGGCCGCCCGCGTACGCACCCGCCTGCACCGGGAGCGACACCAGCCACACCAGCGCCGCCTGGAGCAGGTACACCTTCCGCAGCGCGTACAGGCTCCGGCTGCCCGGGGCCCGGGCGAGCATCCGCTCGTAGCGCGGGTCCTCCCCGTGGCCCCGCCCCCGCCACGCGATGTGCCCGGCCAGCCGCAGCCCCCACGCCACCGTGAGCACCGTCAGGAGGAGGACCCGGCCCCCGCCCCCGCCCGCGGTGGCGTACGTCGCCACGGCCACGGCCGCGAAGGCCAGGCCCCAGGCCACGTCGACCACCCGGTGCAGGTGTCTGCGCACCCCCACCGCGAAGGCGAGCAGCATCACGGCGAGCGCCGCGAGGGCGGAGACCGCGAGGTTGACGCCGAATCCGGACCAGTTCACTCCCGCTCACCCCCGTCCCGGCCACCCGCACCCGTCAGTAGAATCTGGTGGACGTCGAGGTAGCCCGAGGCGAAACCGGCCTCGCAGTAGGCCAGGTAGAAGGTCCACATCCGGCGGAAGGTCTCGTCGAAGCCCAGGGCGGCCACCCGGTCCGCCCGCTCGGCGAAGCGTTCCCGCCACAGCCGCAGCGTCTGCGCGTAGTGCGCCCCGTAGCCCTCGCAGCGGGTCACCCGCAGTCCGGTGTGCGCCCGCGCCATCTCCTCGATCACCTGGACCGAGGGGAGCATCCCGCCCGGGAAGATGTACTTCTGGATCCAGGTGTACGTGTCCTTCGTGGCCAGCATCCGCTCGTGCGGCATGGTGATGGCCTGGAGCGCGACCCGCCCGCCCGGCGCCAACAGCCGGTCCAGCGTGGCGAAGTACACCGGCCAGTACTCGGCGCCGACCGCCTCGATCATCTCCACGCTGACGACGGCGTCGTACCGGCCCGTCGCCTCGCGGTAGTCGCACAGCCGGACCTCCACCCGGCCCTCCAGCCCGGCGGCCGCGATCCTGCGCAGGGCCAGCTCCCGCTGCTCGTGCGAGAGGGTCAGCGTCACCACGCGGGCCCCGCGCCGGGCGGCCCGCAGGGCCAGCTCGCCCCAACCGGTCCCGATCTCCAACAGCCGTGTGTCCGGGCCCACCTGTGCCAGGTCCAGCAGCATGTCGATCTTCCGGTGTTGGGCCGCGGGCAGCTCCTTCCAGGAGGCGGGCAGGGCGCGGAACACCGCCGAGGAGTAGGTCATCGTCGGGTCGAGGAACTCCCCGAAGAGTTCGTTCGACAGGTCGTAGTGCCGCCGGATGTTGCTCCGCGAGCCGTCCGGGGTGTTGCGTTCGAGGGTCGGGTGCCGGGCCGCCCACAGGCCGCGCAGACGTTGCAGCGGGGCGGGCACCAGTGCCTCCACGTGGCCCGCCAGAACCGTCAGCACGGCCACCGGGTCCCGGGCGTCCCATTCCCCGGCGACGTAGGACTCGCCGAAGCCGATCAGGCCCTCGGCGGTGATGCGCCGCTCGAAGGCGGCCGGATCGTGGACGGCCATGGCGGGACCGCCGCGGCCGAGGAGTTCGGCCCGGCCCATGCGGACCTGGAGCGGGAGCCGGTCCAGCGCCCGCCGGATGATCATCCGGCCGACGGCCGCCTTCGTGCGGGAACACGGCGGCACGGCCGGAAGGGTCGAAACGCTCACTTCACACCCTCCTGGGGTACGTGTGGGGGGCACGGCCGCACGGCGAGGCCGCGCAGCCACAGCCGGACGCCGTGGAATCGGATGCCCACCGCCACGCCGACGGTGGACCAGGGATGACGCAGGGCGGCCCGCAGCAGTCCGGGCGCCGTGGCCGGGCGGCGCCCGCCGCTGACGGTCGCCGTCAGCCGGGCGCCGTCCGCGGTGCCGGACAGTCGCACCGACAGCGAGATCCGCTCGTCGGGCACCGGCAGGCGCATCAGGTAGTCGCCGTCCACCCCGAAGAAGGGGGAGACGTGGAACTCCTTGGCGGTCCGCCCGCCCGACTGCGCGACCTCGGGGCCGAGCAGGTAGACGTGTCGGCCGCCGTAGGTGTTGTGCACCTCGGCGACCACGTGCAGGAGCCGCCCGTCCGGGGCGTGGCACCAGTACACGGACAGCGGATTGAAGACGTACCCGAACACCCGCGCGTGGGCCAGCATCAGCACCCGGGAGTCGGGCGGGAGCGCGGCCCCGCGCGCCGCGAGGAACGCGTCCAGGCCGGCCCGGATCGTGGGCAGGCCGCCGCCGAAGTGGTCCCGCGCGTCGAAGCCCGCGAGCAGCCGCAACGGCCCGGGTGGGCGCGGGAGTTCCGCCAGGTCGACCAGCCACATATACGTGCGGTGCCGCAACCGGTACGAGGGCCCGCGGCCCGCGCGCACGTGCCGTGTCTCGGTGTCGTAGAGCGCGGGCCGGCGCGGCGCCACCACCCGGGGCCCGGCTTCGGGCAGGACGGCGCTCACCACTCCACCCCCAGGGCCGCGGCCGCCTCCACGCCCGAACGGCAGCCGTCCTCGTGGAACCCCCACCCGTGGTAGGCCCCGGCGAAGGCCGTCACCGGCCCCGACAGCTCCGGCAGTCGGCGCTGGGCGGCGACCGACTCGGGCGTGTACAGCGGGTGTTCGTACTCCATCTCGGCGATCACCCGGTCCGGGCGCACCCGTTCGTCGCCGCCGAGCGTGACCACGTACGGCTCCGGGGCGTCCAGGCCCTGGAGGCGGTTCATGTCGTAGCTGACCTGGACGGGGACCTCGGAGGGTCGGCAGCCGTCCAGCCGGTAGTTCCAGCAGCCACGCGCACCCGGGGCGCGGGGCAGCACGGAGGCGTCGGTGTGCAGCACCGTCCGGTTGCGGGAGTAGTGGAAGGCGCCGAGCGTCGCGCGCTCGGCGTCCGTCGGATCGGCCAGCAACCCCAGTGCCTGGTCGGCGTGGACGGCCACGACCACCGAGTCGTACGCGTCCGAAGCCCCGTCGGCCGTGGTGACGAGCACCCCGCTCCCGGTGCGGGCGAGGGACCGAACGGGCACGCCCTGACGGACCGCGCCGAGACCCAGCTCCTCCCGGACCCGCTCCACGTACCGGGCCGAACCACCTTCCACGGTCCGCCAGTTCGGGGAGCCGCCCACCGCGAGCATCCCGTGGTGGGCCAGGAACCGGAACAGGTAGCGGGCCGGATAGGAGAGGGCGCCGCCCGGCGGGCAGGACCACACCGAGGCCACCAGCGGGATCGCGAAGTGCCCGGTGAAGTACGGCCCGAAGCCGCCCCGCTCCAGGAACTCGCCCAGGGTGATCTCGTACGTCCCCGCGGGTGTCGCCAGCAGCCGCCGGGCCTGTCGGTGGAAGGCCGGCACCTGTGCCAGCATCCGCAGGTACGCGGGACGCAGCGCGTTCGACGGCCGGGCGAACAGGCCGCGCGGCCCGCGCGCCCCCGCGTACTCCAGGCCGCACCCCTCGCAGCGCACCGACAGGCTCATCGTGGTCGGCCGGGTGGCCACCCCCAACTCGCCGAACAGGCGCAGCAGGTGCGGGTAGGTGCGGTCGTTGTGCACGATGAAACCGGAGTCCACCGGGCGCACCAACCCGTCGGGTCCCTTCACCTCGTGGGTGTGGGCGTGCCCGCCCAGGCGTTCGTCCGCCTCGTACAGGGTCACCTCATGGGTCCTGGCCAGCACGTACGCCGCCGTCAGCCCCGAGACACCCCCGCCGACCACGGCGGTGCGCGGTCGTCCTCGCTCGGTCATCTCGCTCCCTCCTTCATGCCTTCGCTCCCTCTTCGGAGCGAGAGGGGGTCTTGGATGTGTCCTGCGGCGAACCGGGCCACCACGAGATCGGCCCCAGGTCCCTGACCAGGGCCGGGACCAGCAGGGAGCGGACGATCAGCGTGTCCAGGAGCACCCCGAGGGCGACGATGAAGGCGATCT
Organism: Streptomyces sp. NPDC088097; assembly: GCF_044741845.1. Lineage (NCBI taxonomy): Bacteria > Bacillati > Actinomycetota > Actinomycetes > Kitasatosporales > Streptomycetaceae > Streptomyces > Streptomyces sp. NPDC088097. The sequence goes on along the minus strand of NZ_JBIUTJ010000003.1, from coordinate 679,633 downwards.
GCACCAGGAAGGCGAGGGGGATCACCCCGAGGGCCGCGAACGTCGCCGCGAGCACCACCCCGGCGGAGGTGATCACCCCACCGGTCGAGGTCAGTCCCCGCCGGACACCTTCGCGGTGGCCGTGCGCGACGGTTTCCTCGCGGACCCGGGACATGAGGAAGATGTTGTAGTCCACACCGAGGGCCACCAGGAACACGAACCCGTACAGGGGCACCGAGGCGTCCGTCCCGGTGAAGCCGAACACGCCGCGGAAGACGAGGGCCGACACACCCAGCGTGGCCAGGAAGTTGAGCGCCACGGTGGCCACCAGCAACACCGGCATCACCAGCGAACGCAACAGCCCCGCGAGGATCACCAGGATGATCGCCAGGACCACCGGGACGATCAGCATCCGGTCGCGGGCGGCGGTGGCCTGCGTGTCGTGGCGCTGGGCCGTGTAACCGCCGACCAGGGCGTCGGCGCCCGGGACGGAGTGCACCGCGGTGCGCAGCCGGACCACGGTCGCCTCGGCCGCCGGGCTGTCGGCCGGGTCGGCCAGGGTGGCGTCGATCCGGCCCCGGCCGCCGGGACCGGGCGCGCCGACCACCGCCGCGCCGGCCACCCCCTCGGTCGCCCCGGCGGCCGCCACCACCCGCGCCGCGCGGTCCGCGTCGGCGATGACCACGGCCGGGTTGCCCGCCCCGCCGGGGAAGTGCGCGCCGAGCGCGGCCTGCGCCGAGACGGAGGGGGCTTCCTTCACGAAGATCTCGTCGAGCGGCACCCCCTTGGACTCCAGCGTCGGAGCGAAGGCCGCGCAGGCCAGCAGACCCACCAGGGTCAGGGCCCACACCCGGCGCGGGGCCCGGTCCACCAGCGCGGCGACCCGTGCCCACAGCCGATGACCTCCGTCGGGACCCGCCTGCGGTCGGGCCGGCCAGTACGCGGCCCGCCCCAGCAGGACCAGCGCGGCGGGCAGGAAGGTCAGCGCGGCCAGCACGGCGCAGGCGATCCCCACCGCGCCGACCGGCCCCAGCGCCCGGTTGTTGGTGAGGTCGCTGAGCAGCAGGGCGAGCAACCCGAGGGCCACCGTCGCCGCGCTCGCCGTCACCGGGCCCCACGTGCGGCGCCAGGCGGCGCGCATCGCCTCGAACCGGTCGGAACGTACGGCCAGTTCCTCCCGGAACCGGGCCGTCAGCAGCAGCGCGTAGTCGGTCGCGGCGCCGATGACCAGGATCGACAGGATCCCCTGCACCTGGCCGTCGACCCGTACGAGCCCCCGGTCGGCCAGCGCGTACACCACCGCGCAGGCCAGTCCGAGCGCCAACACGGCCGCGAAGACCACCACCAGGGGCAGCAACACGCTGCGGTACACCCCGAGCAGGATCACCAGCACGGTGCCCAGTGCCACGCCCAGCAGCAGGCCGTCGATCCCGGCGAAGGCGTCCTTGAGGTCGGCCTGGGTGGCCGCCGGACCGGCGATCCGGACCGTCGTCCCGGGCACCCGCGAGGCTGCCGCCCGGACCTCGTCCAGGGCGCCGGGCAGCCGGTCCCCGAGGTCCGGCCGCAGCGGGACCACCCCGCGCAGGGCCCGCCCGTCCGGCGCGGGCAGCGCGGGCGACGGGGGTCCGGCCAGGTCCGGCCGGGCGGCGAGAGAGGCCAGGGCGGCTCCGGCGGCCTCCCGTTGCCCCGCGGTGACGGTCCGGCCCTCCGGGACCGTCCAGACCACGACGGCGGGCAGCGCTTCGGCCTGCCGCAGCTCCCGCTGGGCCTGCGCCACCCGGGTGGACTCGGCGCTGCGCGGCAGGAAGGCGGCCTGGTCGTTGGTCGCGACCTCGCCGAGCTTTCCGGCGTAGGGGCCGAGGACTCCGCCGATGGCGAGCCAGCCGACCAGGAGGACGAACGGAATCACCAGACGGGTGATCCGGGGGGACGGGGACATGGCACTCCCGGGTGCGGGACGGAAGGGGTCGGACGGGACGGAGGTGACCGGCGGTGGGACGGGTGTGCCGGGGGATTGTGTGTTGAGCTGGGACGAGCGGGCAGTCGGACGCAGTCGGGTGCGCCCGACCACGACCGGCCGCCGTCGACCGGTTCGCCGGGGATTCGGCCGCGACGCCCCGCCCGGATGCACCGAACGGGTGAACGTTCAAGCGGATCGGGCGCATCCGAACCCGGCCGCCCGGTGGAAGTCCCGCAGGGGGCACCAGGAGCGACAAAAGGAGCGGAGACACCCATGACCGACGTGTCACCCACGCCCGACGTGTCACCGACCACCGACGCGACCACCGACGCGACCGCCGAGTCCGGTCTGCACTGCCTGGTCACCGGCGCCACCGGCTACATCGGAGGCCGTCTGGTCCCGGAACTCCTCGACGCCGGACACCGCGTCCGCTGCCTGGCCCGTTCACCCGAACGGCTGCGCGATCACGAATGGGCCGGCCGCGCCGAGGTCGTGCGCGGCGATGTCACCGACGCGGACACCCTGGCGCCCGCCATGCACGGCATTGACGTCGCCTACTACCTCGTGCACGCCCTGGGCACCGGCTCCGGCTTCGAGGAACGCGACCGCGCCGCCGCCCGGACCTTCGGCGAGCAGGCCCGCGCGGCCGGGGTGCGCCGGATCGTCTACCTCGGCGGCCTCATCCCGAAGGACGTCCCGGCCCACGAACTGTCCCCGCACCTGCGCTCGCGCGCCGAGGTCGGCGAGATCCTCCTCGACTGCGGGGTCCCGGCCACCGTGCTGCGCGCCGCGGTGATCATCGGCTCCGGCTCCGCCTCCTTCGAGATGCTGCGCTACCTCACCGAACGACTGCCCGTCATGGTCACGCCCAGCTGGGTCGGCACCCGCATCCAGCCCATCGCCGTCCGGGACGTCCTGCGCTACCTCGTCGGCAGCGCGGGCATGCCGCCCGAGGTCAGCCGGACCTTCGACATCGGCGGCCCCGACGTGGTCACGTACGAGGTGATGATGCGCCGCTACGCCCAGGTCGCCCGGCTGCCCAAACGGCTCATCGTGCGCGTCCCGATGCTGACGCCGAGGCTGTCCAGCCACTGGATCGGCCTGGTCACCCCCGTGCCCCGGGCCCTGGCCCGGCCGCTCGCCGAATCGCTGCGGCACGAGGTGGTCTGCGACGAGCACGACATCGCCCGCTACGTCCCCGACCCGCCCGGCGCCCCGATCGGCTTCGACCAGGCCCTGGAGCTGGCCCTGCGGCGGGTGCGGGAGGCCAAGGTGACCACCCGCTGGTCCTCCGCCTCCCTCCCCGGCGCTCCCAGCGATCCGCTGCCCACCGACCCCGACTGGGCGGGCGGCAGCCTCTACAGCGACGAGCGGGAGTTGTCCGTGGACGCCTCCCCGGCCGCCCTGTGGCGGGTGGTGGAGGGCATCGGCGGCGACAACGGCTGGTACTCCTTCCCGCTGGCCTGGGCCGTACGGGGCTGGCTGGACCGGCTCGTCGGCGGCGTTGGCATCCGCCGGGGGCGGCGCGACGCCGCCCGGCTCAGGGTGGGCGACTCCCTCGACTTCTGGCGGGTGGAGGAGATCGAGCCCGGCCGGCTGCTCCGGCTGCGCGCCGAGATGCGGCTCCCGGGCCTGGCCTGGCTGGAGCTCCACGCAGACCCGGAGGGCACCCCGAAGCACGACCCGGACGGGAACCCGAAGCCCGCCCCGGGCGGCGACCCCGACCCCGCCTCCGGCGCTCCCGACGGCGCCTCCCGCTACCGCCAGCGGGCCCTGTTCCACCCGCACGGCCTCCTCGGCCACCTGTACTGGTGGAGCGTGTCGCCCTTCCACGCCGTCGTCTTCGGCGGGATGGCCCGCAACATCGCCCACGCCGCCGAACGCCAGGAAGCCGCGCCCGGCCAGGCGTCCGACCGGGCTTCCGACCGGGCGTCCGGGCCGGCCCCCGACCGGGCCCCCGCCCCCGCCGCCGGCCGCCCCGGGCCCACCGCATCCGGACCGGCCCCCCGAGCCGAAGAACCTCCCGACAGTCGCCGCCCCCACCCCTGACGCGGAGCCGAGCGCCATGAACATCGCCGTGGTCCTGTACACCTCAGACCTGCGCCTGCACGACCACCCGCCCCTGCGCGCCGCGCTCTCCTCCTGCGACAGCGTCGTCCCGCTCTTCGTCCGCGACCGCGCCATCGGCGACACCGGCTTCGCCGCCCCCAACCGGCTGGCCTTCCTCGCCGACTGCCTCGCCGACCTCGACTCCGGCCTGCGCGAACGCGGCGGGCGGCTCGTGATCCGCTCCGGCGACCCCGTCGACGAGGTCTGCGCCCTCGTCGAGGAGGCCGACGCCGACGAGGTGCACATGGCCGCCGGAGTCAGCGGCTACGCCCACGCCCGTGAGGAACGCCTGCGCACCGCCCTGGAGGACCTGGGCCGCAGGCTGTACGTCCACGACACCGTGATCACGGCGGTGGCCCCGGGCGCCGTCCTCCCCTCCGGTTCCGGCTCCGACCACTTCGCGGTGTTCACCCCCTACCTGCGCCGCTGGACGGAACTGCCCCTGCGCCCCGTCACCGCCGCCCCGCGCGCCGTCCGCGTGCCCGAGGCCATCGGCTCCGAGGCCGTGCCCGCCCGCTCCGCCGTCACCGGGACCTCTCCCGGGCTGGCGCGCGGCGGGGAACTGGAGGCGCGCAAGCTGCTCACCCGGTGGCTGCGCGCCGGCATCACCCGCTACGAGGACGTCCACGACGACCTCGCCGCCGACGCCACCTCCAAGCTCTCCCCGCACCTGCACTTCGGCACCCTCTCGCCCGCCGAGGCGGTCCAGCGCTCCCGCGCCGCCGGCGGACCCGGCGCCGAGGCCTTCGTACGTCAACTGTGTTGGCGCGACTTCCATCACCAGGTTCTGGCCGCCCGCCCCCGCGCCGCCGCCGAGGACTACCGCCCCCGCCAGGACCGGTGGCGCACCGGACCGGCCGCCGAGGAGGAGGTCCAGGCCTGGAAGGAGGGCCGCACCGGCTATCCGGTGGTCGACGCCGCGATGCGCCAACTCGCCCACGAGGGCTGGATGCACAACCGCGCCCGGCTGCTCGCGGCGAGCTTCCTCGCCAAGACCCTCTACGTGGACTGGCGCATCGGAGCCCGCCACTTCCTCGACCTCCTCGTCGACGGGGACGTCGCCAACAACCAGATGAACTGGCAGTGGGTGGCCGGGACGGGCACCGACACCCGCCCCAACCGGGTCCTCAACCCCGTCCGCCAAGGACTGCGGTACGACCCGGAGGGCCGCTACGTCCACCGGTGGATCCCCGAGCTGGCCGAACTGCCCGCGCCCCACGTCCACGAACCGTGGAAGCTTCCCGGGCTCGAACGCCTCCGCTACGACTACCCCGATCCGCTGGTCGACCTCGCCGACGGCCTCGGCCGCTTCCGCCAGGGCCGCCCCGGCCCCGTATCCTGAGTCGGGTGGACCCCGTGCCGCCGCTCCCCGAACCCGCCCTCAGCACCGGCGCGGTCGCTCGGCGCCTGGGCGTCTCCCCGACCACGCTCCGCTCCTGGGAGCGCCGCTACGCCATCGGCCCCGCCCAGCGCGAGGACGGCAGGCACCGCCGCTGGACCCCCCGGGACATCGCCCGCCTCGAAGAGATGTGCCGGCTCACCGCACACGGCGTCCCCCCGTCCGAGGCGGCGCGGGCCGCGCTCGGCGAAGCCCCCGGCGCTCCCGCCGCGAGCCCGGGAGCGGCCATGAACCCGGGCGGGCCCGGCGCCCTCCCCCTCGGGGAGGTGCGGCCGGAGGCGAGGGGGCTCGCACGGGCCGCCGTACGCCTGGACGCGCCGACCGTGGCCGACCTGCTCGACGCCGCCCTCGCGGAGCACGGTCCGGTCACCGCCTGGGAGGAGATCATCGCGCCGACCCTGCACGCGGTGGGCCGCAAGTGGGCCTCGGCGGGGGAGCGTTACATCGAGGTGGAGCACCTGCTGTCGTGGCAGGTCTCCGCCGCCCTGCACCGAGTGCGGCCCGCCCCCGAGCTTCCCGGCGCGGCCCCCGTGCTCCTCGCCTGCGTCCCCGGCGAGCTGCACTGCCTCCCCATAGAGGCCTTGGCCGCCGCCCTCGGTGAACGGGGCGTCCCGGTACGGATGTTCGGCGCCGCCCTGCCCGCCGAGGCGCTGCGCGACGCGGTGCGGCGTACGGGGCCCCGGGCCGCCGTGCTCTGGTCGCAGTCCCGAACGACCGCCGACCGGGCGCTGGTGCGTTCCGTGGCCGGCATCGAGTGGGGGCTGCGCGGGGCGCGCGGCCGATCGGCGCTGTTCCTGGCCGGGCCGGGCTGGGGCCCCGAGGTCCAGGAGGCGCGCACCGAGCGGCTGTTCGGGCTCCGCTCGGGCCTCGCGGTCATCGCGGGACGGACACCCGGCCGGCAGGGCCCGGAAGCGGGCCGAGCGACTGACGCAGGACGTGCAGCGCCCGCCGCATGTGGCTCTTGACGGTGCCCAGCGGGAGCCCCGTGCGGTCGGCGATCTGGCTCTGGGAGAGGTCGGCGTAGAAGGCCAGGGCGAGGACCCGCCGCTGCGCGAACGGCAGCCGGGCCAGTTCCCCGAGGACCAGGACCCGGTCGACGGCCTGCTCCGGTTCGGGGCGTCCGGCTCCGGCGGGGGAGCGCTCGCCCCCGGGGGCGGCGAGCGCGGCGGCGGCGGCCACCCGGGCCCGCCGGGTACGGGCCTCCAGCGCGTCGGCGATCTTGTGGCGGGTGATGCCGGTCAGCCAGGCCCCGAGACCGCCGGGGCCCGGACGGTAGCCGGCCCGGCCGCGCCAGGCCGCGAGGAACACCTGCTGGGTGACGTCCTCGGCCTCCCGCTCGTCCCCCAGCGACCGCCGGGCCAGGGAGTGCACCAACGGCCCCCAGCGCCGGTAGACCGCCTCCATGACGCCCTCTTCGCCCGCCCGGAACCCTGCCGACAGGGCGGTGTCCCGGTCCGGTGCGGGGGCGGTGGCGGCGGCGGTGAGGGTGTTCTCGTCCATGCAACGAGCCTCGCCGGCGAGCCACCCGGGGCCAAGTTGCAGCGTTTTCGCAGCGAATTCCCGACCCCCGAAATCGCCCGCACACCGCCTCCCGCACGCCGATTGCTCCGGCGCCGAAACGCCGCAGGGCATAGGGTTCCCAGGATGAGCGATCTTCTGCTGGTGCGGCACGGGGAGACGGCCTGGAGCGCCGACGGACGGCACACGGGGCTGACCGACGTCCCGCTGACCGCCCAAGGCGTCGAGGAGGCCATCTCGCTCGCCCCCTTCTTCCGCGACCGCCACCCCGCCCTGGTGCTGACCAGCCCGCTGAGCCGGGCCGTGGCCACCGCCCAACTCGCCGGCCTGAGCGACGGTGTCCCCGACCCCGACCTGCACGAATGGGACTACGGCGGCTACGAGGGCATCACCACCGCCGAGATCCGGCGGACCCGGCCCGACTGGTCGCTGTGGACGGACGGGGTCCCGCAGGGCGACGTCCACCACCCCGGGGAGAGCGCCGTGCAGGTCGGCGCCCGCGCCGACCGGGTCCTCGCCCGCGCCGGAAAGGTGCTGCGCGAGGACCGGGGCACCGTGGTCCTCGTCGCCCACGGCCACTTCCTGCGCGTGCTCACCGCCCGCTACCTCGGCCTGCCCCCGACCGAGGGCCGCCTCTTCCTGCTGCGCACCGGCACCGTCAGCGTCCTGTCCACCGAGCACGGCCTCCCGGTCATCGCGGGCTGGAACACGCGCGCCTGACCCCGCCCGGCCACGCTCCGCGCGGTGACGCCCCGCCCTGACGGACACACCCGGTCCGGCTCACCTCGCGCGTCGGCACCGGGTGCGTGACGATGCGTACATGGACGAGGGCGACGGCGACCAGGGCCACGGCGGCACGGGCGGTGGCCGCGCGGGCGGCGGCGGACCGGCGGGGGCCATGCTCCCGGACGACCCCGACGGACCCGGCCTCAAGGCGAACGCGATCGGCTTCCTCGACGCCCTCGTCATCGGCCTGAACTCCACCTCCCCGGCCTACTCCCTGGCCGCCGTCATCGGCCCCATCGTGGCGCTGGTCGGCCTCTACGCCCCGGGCGTGATGCTGGCCTCCTTCGTCCCGATGCTGCTGATCGCCGCGGCCTTCTACTACCTCAACAAGGTCGACCAGGACTGCGGGACCACCTTTTCCTGGGTGACCCGGGCCATGGGCCCGTGGGCGGGCTGGCTCGGCGGCTGGGCCATCGCCATGACCGGCGTCCTGGTCATCGGCTCCCTCGCGGACGTCGCCGTCCACTTCGGGCTGCTCGCCGCCGGCCTCGACGACTGGGCGACGAACGCCTGGATCCGCCAGGGCCTCGCCATCGTGGTGATCCTCGCGATGACCGCCGTCTGCGTCATCGGCACCGAGATGTCCGCCCGGCTCCAGGACGTCCTCATCCTCGCCCAGGTCTTCTTCCTCCTCGCCTTCGCGGTGGTCGCCCTCTACCGCGTCTACGCGGGCACCAGCAGCCTCGACGGCACCACCCCCTCCCTCTCCTGGCTGAACCCCTTCGGGGCGGGCGGGTCCGCCCTCACCGGAGGGCTGCTCCTGGGCGTGTTCATCTACTGGGGCTGGGAATCCGCCGTGAACCTCACCGAGGAGGTCGAGAACTCCGCGACCGCCCCCGGCAAGGCGGGCATCTGGTCGACCGTGGTGCTGTTGGTGACGTACCTGGCCGTCGGCTACGCCGTCGTCGCCTACGCGGGCACGCGGTTCCTCGCCGAGAACGCCGGCGAGGAGGAGGCCGTCTTCGCCACCCTCGCGCACGAGGTCATGGGAGGCTGGGACTGGATGGTGCTCCTCGCCGTCTGCACCTCGGCCCTCGCCTCCACCCAGACCACGATCATCCCCGCCTCCCGCACCGCCCTGTCGATGGCCCGGCGCCACGCCCTCCCGCCGCACCTCGCGCACATCCACCCCCGCTTCCGCACCCCGGACGTCAGCACCTGGTGGGTCGCCGGCATCGCCATCGCCTGGTACCTCGTCGTCAACCAGATCAGCGAGAACGCCCTCCTCGACTCCCTGACCGCGCTCTCCCTGCTCATCGCCTTCTACTACGCGCTCACCGGGGTGGCCTGCGCCGTCTACTACCGCCGCCACCTCCTGGAGAGCCCGCACAATTTCCTGCTCATCGGCGTCGGACCGCTGATCGGCGCCGGCTTGCTCGCCTGGCTGCTGGTGGAGTCCATCGGCGACATGTCCAACCCGGAGAACTCGGCGGGCGGAACCTCCTGGTTCGGCCTCGGTCCGCCCCTGGTCATCGGCATCGGGATCGCCGTCGTCGGCGTCCTGCTCATGTGTTACTGGCGGATCCGGGACGGCAGGTTCTGGCAGGAACGACGCGGGGTCGTCGACCCGGCGCTCGTCCACGGCGGAAAGAACTGAGGAGGTCCGATGTCCGTGGTCCTCGGCTACGACGAGTCGCCCGGCGCCGAACGCGCGCTGCGCGTGGCGCTGGAGGTGGCCACCGCCTTCGGCGAGCCCCTCGTCCTCGTCTACGGGGCCGCCGCCCCCGGCAACACGGGCGAGGAGTACCGCGCCCACCGCGAAGCCCTGCTCCAGGCGGGCCGCACCGCGCTCGCGCGGGCCGTCGCCGAGGCCGACGAGGCCGGGGTGCCCTCCGCCGTGGAGGTCGTCGACGACCGACCGGCCCAGGCGCTCCTCGCCGCCGCCGAACGCCACCGCGCCCGCGTCATCATCGTCGGCAGCTGGGGCGACAGCCCGCTGCGCGGCGCCCTCCTCGGCTCCACCCCGCACAAGCTCCTGCACCTCTCGCCGGTGCCCGTGCTCTGCGTCCCGACCGAGCCGCACCCGTAGGGACGGCCGTGACGACCCGGGCGACGCCCACCGGGGGCCGGCGGCGCCGGTTCGACCGGCGCGACCGGGCGGTCATCGCCGCCGCCGCCATCTCGATGCTGCTCGTCCAGATGGACTGGTTCGCGCTCAACCTGATGCTCCCCGTCATCGGCCGCGACTTCCACACGCCCACCACCGACCTCCAGTGGCTGGTCAGCGGCTACATGCTCACCCTCGGGGCCCTGATGATCACCGGCGGTCGGGCCGCCGACCTGCTGGGCCGCCGCCGCGTCCTCGTCACCGGGCTCATCGGCTTCGCCCTCGTCTCCGTCGTGTGCGCGGCCGCCCGCGGCACCGCCTGGCTGACGGCCGGCCGCGCCGTCCAGGGGTGCACGGCCGCCCTGATCCTGCCCGTCTCCGTCGCGGTGGTCACCGCGTACTTCCGGGACGCCCGCCAGGGCCGGGCCGTGGCCACGGTGCTGGCCTTCAGCGCCATCGGCACCGCCCTGGGACCCTTCGTCGGCGGAGCCCTGGCCGAACACGTCAGCTGGCGGGCGGTGTTCCTGCTGAACGTGCCCTTCTGCCTCGTCGCCGTACTGCTCCTGCTGCGTCACGTGCCCGAGACCCGGGACGAGGAGGCCGGCCGGGCCCCCGACCTCCCCGGCGTACTGACCCTGGCCGGAGGCCTCACCGGCATCATGATCGCCGTGGACCAGGGGGCGCGGTGGGGCTGGACGTCCCCCGCCACCCTCGGCTGCGCGGTCGCCGGCGTCGTCCTCCTGGCCGTGTTCGTCCTCGTCGAGCGCCGCTCCCCGCACCCCCTGCTCGACCTCGCGCTCCTGCGCAACGGCCCCTTCGTCGCCGTCACCCTCGCCGGATCCGTGTCGAACATCGTCTACTGCCTGGTCGCCGTGTTCTCCGCGCTCTACCTCCAACAGGCGCGCGGGCTCTCCCCCCTCGATTCCGGGCTGATCTTCCTGTCCCTGTCCGTCGGGGCGGGGGCCGCCAGTTACGGCGCCGGTCACCTGGCCGAACGGATCCGCCCCGAAACGCTGATGGCCGCGGCGCTGCTGCTCAGCGGAGTCGGCCTGTACGCCCTGACCTGGATCGAGAACCTCGCGCTCTACACGGCCGTCTTCGCCGTCGTCGGGGTGGGGGTCGGCCTCGGCTGGGCCCTGACGAACGTCGCCACCCAGTCCTACGTCGCCCCCGGCCGCCTCGCCGCCGCGTCCGGCCTCGTCCTGACCTCGCTGGTCCTGCTGGGAGCGGTCTCGGTGGCCGTGGCCTCCACCCTGCTGGAGGTGATCAGCGGCTCCGCCGCCCACGCCGCCTCCGACGGCCCGGCCATCGAGACGCTGCTGCGCTGGACCGCCGTCCTGTCCGTCCTAGGAGCCGCCGCGATGGCCCTCGTCGTACGCCGCGACCGGGCACGCTCCCTGCCGCCCCGCAGGGCGTGACCTCCGGGAGCGGCGTGCCCCGTCAGTCCCGGAAGACCCCCGCCAGATACGCCCCCAGGCCCTCCCGCGTGGGCGGTTCGAGCCGGGCGCCGAGGTAGCCGTCCGGGCGGACCACGAAGGCGGTCGGCCCGCGCACCCCGTAGAGGCGGGCGAACTCGCCGCCCGCGTCCCGGAACACGGGCGGGGCGGCTCCCGACCGCGCGGTCCCGCCCTCGGAGAGGACCGCGTACGCCGTGAGCCGTCCCGCCGCCGGCAGCCCGTCCGTCAGGGCGGGCAGTCCGTCCCCCTCGTCCCCGTACAGGAGCAGTACGTGATCGCGCTCCCGGAGCAGGTCGTACAGCCGCTGCGGGTACGCGGCGATCTCCCCGACCAGCCCGCCGCAGTCCGGGGCCCGCTCCCCGGCGCCCGGCCCGGCCGCGCCGGCGCGCCCGGGATCCGCGTCGGGCCGCAGCACGACCGGGCTCCCCGGGTAGGCGACGAGGAGCTGCGCCTCCCGCAGCATGAGCGTCGCGGGGTCCTCCGCGTCGGCCCGCACCCCCTGGGCGGCGTGCCGGACGGTCCGCCCGACCACCTCCTCGCCCACCGGCCGGCGTTCGGCGTCGTAGCTGGGGAGCAGCGCCGGGTGGTCGGCGCCGTCGACGGCCAGGGCCAGCTTCCAGGCGAGGTTCCAGGCGTCCTGGATCCCGGTGTTCATGCCCTGCGCGCCGGTCGGCGGATGGATGTGCGCCGCGTCCCCGGCGACGAAGACCCGGCCCTCGCCGTACCGGTCCACGAGCCGGTGGCTGATGCGGAACACCGAGGACCAGCGCAGGGTCGAGGCGGTCACCGGCCGCGGCGACAGCCGGTCCAGCACGGCCTGTACGTCGGCGAGGCCGGGGGAGCGGGAGCCGTCCCCCAGCCCGTGCGCCACCCCGTCGGCGGGGTCGGCGCCGGAGCCGGCGGAGAGTTCCGGGGGCGCCTGCATGGACACGCGGTAGCGGCCCTCGCCGGGCAGCGGGACGCACACCAGGAGGTCGTCGACCTTGCCGTCGCCGTCCAGGTGCATGGAGCGCACCGCGTATCCGGCCGGCAGGTCCCAGCCGATCTCCACGTCGGCGAGCATGTACTCCTCGGCGAAGGCCCCGCCCTCGAAGCTCAGCCCGAGCCCCTTGCGGACCGCGCTGTGCGCCCCGTCGCAGCCGACCAGGTAGTGGCTGCGGACCTCCTCCTCACCGGTGGCGGTGCGCAGCACGGAGCTGACCCCGCCGGCGTCCTGGACGAAGGAGACCAGCTCGGCGCTCCGCTCGATCAGGGTCCCGAAGCGGGCCAGGAACTCCTCCAGGATCCGTTCCGTCTCGTATTGCGGCAGGGCGGCGAACCCGTACGGCACCTCGGGGGGCAGCGCCAGGTCGATCCGCTCGCCCTGCACCCCGTCGACGTAGACCAGTTGCCCCCGCATCGGGACCGACGCGTCCAGTGCCGCCCGGACGAGGCCCATCCGGTCCCACAGCTCCAGGGTGCGCGGCTGGATGCCCACGGCCTTGGCGTACGGGAGGCGCGCGGGCAGCCGGTCCACGATCCGGCAGGAGACCCCGCGTCGACGCAGCTCGCCCGCGGCCGTCAGCCCCACCGGGCCGGCGCCGACGACCAGAACGTCCACGTCCACGTTTGCGTCCATGCCCCCATGCTCCTCGCCGACCCCGTGCCCGGCGACCTCAGCAGGCGGGGCTCAGATCGGTTCCACGTCGAGGAAGTCCGCGAGGGAGGGCCCCGCCGGACCGGGGGAGCCGGGCGAGCCGGGGAGGGCCTGCTCGGCCCAGATGACCTTGCCGTAGGGCGTGTAGCGGGTGCCCCAGTGCTCGCTGAGCTGCGCCACGAGGAAGAGACCGCGGCCGCCCTCGTCGGTGGTGGCGGCGTAGCGCAGGTGCGGGGCGATGCTGCTGCCGTCCCACACCTCGCACGTCAGGGTGTGGTCGTGCAGCAGCCGGACGCGGACCGGGGCGCCGCCGTGCCGCAGGGCGTTGGTGATCAGCTCACTGAGGATGAGTTCGGTGGCGAAGGAGAGGTCCGTCAGGCCCCAGGCGTCGAGCTGTTTGGAGGCGGCGTTGCGGATGGCGCCCACCGCGTCCGGCTGGAAGGGGACCTCCCACTGCGCGACCCGGTCCGGGCCGAGGGTCTTGGTCCGGGCGATGAGCAGGGCCACGTCGTCGGTGGGGCGGACCGGCAGCAGGACGTCCAGGACGGCCGCGCAGCTCTCGCGCGGGTCGCGGCCGGGGTGGCTCAACGCGGTGCGCAGCAGTTCCATGCCCTCGCCGATGTCGCGGGTGCGTTCCTCGATCAGCCCGTCCGTGTACAGCACGAGCTGGCTCCCCTCCGCGAGGTACAGCTCGGCGGTCTCGAAGGGCATGCCGCCCAGACCCAGCGGGGGACCGGCCGGCAGTTCCACGAACTCCGTGGTGCCGTCGGGGGCGACCACCAGAGGCGGCAGGTGGCCCGCCCGGGCCATCGTGCAGTGCTGGGACACCGGGTCGTAGACCGCGTACAGGCACGTCGCACCGAGGACACCACCGCCGTCCGAGCCGTCGCCGGCGCCGTCCTCGTCGCCTTGGCGGTCGTGGTCGATGCGCTGCACCAGATCGTCGAGGCGGGCGAGGATCTCGTCGGGCGGCAGGTCGAGGGAGGAGAAGTTGTGCACGGCGGTGCGCAGCCGGCCCATGGTGGCGGCGGCGTGCAGGCCGTGTCCGACGACATCGCCGACGACCAGCGCGACCCTGCTGCCTGGCATGGGGATCACGTCGAACCAGTCCCCGCCGACCCCGGACTGGGCCGGCAGGTAGAAGTGCGCGACCTCCACGGCGCTCTGCTCGGGCAGCGCGCGCGGCAGCAGGCTGCGCTGGAGGGTCTCGGCGAGGGCGTGCTCGCGGGTGTAGCGGCGGGCGTTGTCCATGCTGACGGCAGCCCGAGCGACGAGTTCCTCGGCCAGGGACAGCTCGTCCTCGTCGAACGGCTCGGGCTTCTGCGAACGCCAGAAGTTGACCACGCCCAGCACGACGCCGCGCGCCTTCAGGGGCGCCGTGATCAGGGAGTGGATCCCGTAGTCGACGATGGCCCGGGCGCGCGGCGGGTCCTGGGCGTGCCAGCCGGGGGCGTCGGACAGGTGGGGCACCAGCTCTGCCTTGCCGGTGCCGAACCCGCGCGCCTGCGGGGTGGAGGGCAGGAAGTCGATCAGCCGGCCCCGGGGATAGAGCGGGTGGTCGGAGCGGATGCCGTTGACGGCGGTGCGCCGCATGTCGGCGCCGGGGGTGGGTTCGTCGCCGTCGAGCACCTGGTCGGCGAGGTCGACCGTGACGTAGTCGGCGAACCGCGGGACGACCACGGAAGCGAGTTCCTCGGCCGTGCGGACCACGTCCAGCGTGGTGCCGATGTCGCCGCCCGCGTCGTACAGCAGCTTGAGCCGTTTGCGGGCCGTCTCGGCCCGGCTGGTGAGCACCCGCATCTCGGTGGAGTCGCGGATGGTGACGGCGCAGCCCTCCGGGCGGCCGTGGGCGTGGGTGGGCCGCTGGTTGACCACCAGCAGCCGCTCGCCGCTCTCCACGACCTCGTCGGTGGTCTCGCGCCCGGAGAGGAGCAGGTCCGCCATCCGCCGGTCGAGTTCCGGCACGTCGTCGATGTGCCGTCCGTCGGTGTCCTCGGGCAGCCCGAGAAGCCGTCTGGCCTCGTCGTTCGCCAGCAGGAGCCGGCCGTCGCCGTCGGTGATCAGCACCCCCTCGCGGACGGCGTGGAGCACCGCGTCGTGGTGCTCGTACATCCGGGTCATCTCCTGGGTGCCGAGGCCGTGCGTCTGGCGGCGCAGACGTCGGCTGATCAGCGCCGTGCCGACGGTGGCGAGGGCCAGCCCGGTGGCGATGGCCAGGAGGATGACGGGGAGCTGGCGGTCGATGACCCCGGTGACGTTCTTCACCGTGAGGCCCGCCGACACGAGCCCGACGACCTTGCCGTCGGGCGCGGTGACCGGCACCACCGCCTGGATCTCCTTGCCCAGGGGGCCCTGGACGCTCTCGGTGTGGACCTGACCGGCCAGCGAGGGGCCGATGGTGCCGACGAACCGCTTGCCGATGCGGTCCGGCTGGGGGTGCGTGTAGCGGATGCCGTCGGTGTCCATCACGACGATGAAGTCGACCCCGGCGTCCTTGCGCGTGGCCTCGGCCAGCGGCTGGAGCACGGCGGAGGGGTCGGCCGCCTTGAGCTCGTCCTGGAGGCCGAGGGAGTGCGCGAAGGTCTCGGCGACGGCCACGGAGCGGTTGCGCGCCTCGCGGTCGACGTCGTGCCGCGACTGGAGGAGCAGGGCCAGCAGGGCCCCGGCGGCGAGCAGGACCACGATCGCCACCTGGAGGACGAAGACCTGTCCGGCGACGCTCCTGGTTCTCTTGCCTACGGGTGACCGCACCGAGGTACCCGGCACGGGTGGCGAGGAAGGGTCACGTCCCCATTTGTAGCACCTCCGGGCGCCGCCGGCCCCGGGTCGGAGCCGTGCGCGTCCCGACGATCACACGCGGTCGCCCCGGGCCGGGGTGGCGTTCCGCCCCCTTCGGCCCCTATCGGCGCAGGCCGGCCGCCGTGACGAGGGTGCTCTGCGCGGTCGCGGGGGCGGGGGGAGCCGAGGAACCCGGAGAGGCGGCCGGAGCCGGGGGAGTGGCCGCGGGGGCGCAGGTGACCTCGTCGCGCGGGGTGTAGTGGGTCTTGTACTCCTCGTGCTTGACCTCCTTGCCGCCCTGGACGAACTGGCGGCCGACGGTCACGTCGAAGCCCTCCAGGGGGGTCTGCACCTCGCAGGTCGGCCCGCTGCCCGTGACCTTGGCCGGCGGCGTGATGTTGGTGCGCGGCCCCTTGGTCGCCCGGACCTCGTCGTACTTCTTCGTGCCGAGGAGGGTGATGGTCAGCGAGGTGGGGGTGGACTCGGCCTGCACGTAGAGGGCGTGCCCGGAGTCGTTGAGCCACCGCAGGTCCAGGCTGCCCCAGGCGACCGTGGCCTCGCGGCCCTCCGGGTAACGCTCGATGTAGAAGGAGTGCGCGCCGTGCTCGACGGGCTTGACGCCGGCGAAGAACGCGGCGTTGTACATGGTCGTGGCGACCGCCGAGACCCCGCCGCCGGGCGACTTCACGTACCGGCCGTCATTGATCATGATCCCGTCGACGAAGCCGTTCTCCTTGGTGCGCTCGCCGACGGTGCGGTTGAAGCTCCACTCCTTGCCCGGCATGACCACGGATCCGTTGATCAGCTCGACGGCGCGGCCGATGTTGGTGGTGCGGTACGGGGCGGCCGGGAAGTTCACGGTGAAGGACGAGAGCTTCTCCTTGATCCCGAGGCGCTGCGCCTCGGCGCTCGTCAGGTCCGGCTCGACCTTCACGGTGGCGACCTCGCCGCTGCGGGCCTCGCCCGTACGGGTGAGGAGGGGCAGTACGGCCTTGCCGAGGGCGGCCTCCGTGACCTGGTGTCCGGTGCTGCCGTGGTCCTCCACGACCACGCGACCGGCGTTGTCGAGGCCGAGGTCGGCGTCGCGGGGCGTCCCGGAGGCATCCCGGACGGGGCGGGCGACGGCGGGGTCGGCGAGGAGGCCCTTGGAATCGAGGGCCGGGACCAGGCGGTCCTGCCCGTCGGCCTCCATCCGCAGGTGCTCGCCGAGGACGGCGGGGCTGATGGACATGCGGGAGCCGGCGACGGTGAGCGTGACGGGGGCCGACATGGCGGGCCGCGCGAACTGCCGCAGCGCCCGTCCGGTCTCCTCGGCTCCTATGCGCGGCGCGGTGCGCTCGACCGGCATCACGACGGGGCCGGTCTGCCCGCGTTCGTAGGCGTCGAGCAGGGTGGCGGCGGCGCGGTCCTCGGCCAGGGATATGCCCGGCTGCGGGGTGACGGCCTTGGCCGTGCCCTTGTCGAAGGTGATCAGGCCGTCGCGCACCTGCTGCCGGGTGTTCTCGCCGATCCGGCCGACGGCGGCGCGGGCGGTGTCCTCGTCCATCCGGACCACGGGCTCGACCTGCCGCCGCTCGCCGGAGTCGAAGAGGCGGCCCACGACGGTGACGGGGTCGTATCCCGAGCGGGTGGCGCGGTCGACGGTGGCGGCGGTGTCCAGGGACAGCCCCAGGGCGTCGGGGGCGACCTCCTCGACGCGGTCGCCGATCTTCATGGCCACCGGGGCGGCGGCGGCGGGACCCAGCTCACGGTCCAGCGTGCGGCGGGCCTCGGCCCGGCTCATGCCGCCTATGTCCACGCTCCGGACCCGGGTGCCCGCGGCCACGTCGTCGCCGGCGGCCAGTCCGGTGACGTAGAGGCCGCCCAGGCCGAGTACGACGGCGCCGCCCGCCACCGTGAGGGCGATCCGTCGGTTCCCGGTCCTGCTGCCCGCGCGTCCCATGTCACTCCCTGTGGCGTCGCCCGGGGAGGGCGGCGAGGCCGCGACAGCGGCCCGTAGACGATGTTTCCGAGCATCCATGATTCACCCGAAAGGGGCTAATCCGGCATGAATGTAATGGTTCTCACGTGCGGAATGACTCCGTCCAGCGCGGGCCGGCGTGCGGAACGCGGGGTGGCCGACCGGACGGGGTCCGTTGGTACTCGGTGGACCGGCCCCGGGGACGTGCGGGTGTGCCATTGGCCCGGTCACCGGTCCACGACTTGAGCCAACGGGCCTCCGGATGCTTATCTGTGTCGTATCCATGTAGTTTCGGCGCCGCGCGGCGCCGGACGGCAATGACGCCGGTCCGGAGCGCGGCGCCTTCGCCGTGCCCGTACGCCGCCCACCACCCCCGGGCGGAGACGGGTCGGCGTGCGTCATCGCGAGGGGGGCGGCACACCGCCGTGAAGAGGATGTTCGTGGCTCCGGATCCGGGGCTGATGAGACTGAGGAACTCGGCCCGCGCCGTCGTCGGCGTGGGACTCGCCGTCGCCGTCGCCGAACTGGCGGGGCTCTCGCGCACCGCCTCGATCACCGGAGGCCTCGCGGCCCTCCTCGCGCTCTTCACCGTGCTCGACGCGACCGTGCGCGCGCAGCGCCTCACCACGGCCCTGCTCCCGGTGGCCGGCTTCCCGGTCCTGGCGCTGGCCACGACCCTCCACGGGATGCCGCAGGCGCGGGACGCCGCCTTCCTGGCCGTGGTCTTCGCCGGGGTCTACGCCCGGCGCTTCGGCCCGCGCGGACACGCCCTCGGGATCTTCGCCTTCATGATGTTCTTCGTCACCCAGTTCCTGCACGCCGTGCCCGCCCAGCTCCCGGAGCTGTTCGCCGCCGTCGGACTGGCCCTGCTCGCCGCCGGGGCCGCGCGCTTCCTGCTCTGGCCCATCGAGCGCCGTACCCCGCCCGCCCCCGCGCCGCCGGGGCTGCCCGGCGCCGGGCTGGCCCGGGCCACGACCCGGCAGGCCTTCCAGGCCACCGCGGCCTGCGGCTTCGCCCTGGCCATCGGGCAGGCGCTCTCCGACGACCGCTGGTACTGGGCCGTCGGCACCGCGTGGTGGATCTTCGTCAACACCACCTCGCGCGGCGAGACCCTGGTGCGCGGCTTCCGCCGGGTGCTCGGCACCGTCCTGGGCATCGCCGCCGGGCTGCTGATCGCCGTCCCCCTGCACGGCGCACCCGCCCCCACCGCCGTCCTCGTCGCCGTCTGCGTCTTCGGCATCTTCTACACCGCCGCCCCCTCCTACTCCTGGATGATGTTCTTCGTCACCGTGATGGCCGGTCTGCTCTACGGGCTCCTCGGCGTCCTGCACCCCGGCCTGCTGCTCCTGCGCTTCCAGGAGACCGCCGTCGGGGCGATCGGCGCCGCGCTCGCGGTGCTCCTCGTCCTCCCGGTCACCACCCACGCCACCAACGACGCCTGGATCCAACGCGCGTTGCGGTGCGTGCACGGGGCCACCGCCGAGGCCACCGCCCGGCTCGCCGGCTCCGCCGCCGCGGACCCCGCTCCGCACGCCGCCGAGTTGGTGGTCCTGCTCGCCCGGGTGCGGATGGCCCTCGCCCCCCTCGTCCACCCGCTGAGCCCCTTCCCCGCCCGCAAGGCCCGCGCCCGTCAGGTCATCGCCCTGCTCGACGACTGCTCGCGCGAGGTGCGCGGACTCGTCGCGGTGGCCGCCGACCCGGACGCCTCGCACGACGCCCGACTGGCCGCCGCCTGCCGGCAGGTGGAGGCCGCGGTGGAGGCCCTGACGGCGGGGGAGCGTCTCGCCTCCGGGCCGGCGCCCCAGCCCGCGGCGGCCGGCCCCGCCCTCGCGCACCTGCACCGCCTGGAGCGGACCCTGGCGGAACTCGCGGCCCCGCTGCACAGCTCCCCGAGCGCCCCGCGACTGGCGGCGGCCGCGGGTTGAGGGGGCCGGGCGGTCTGGACGGGCGGGCGGCCTTGGGGGCCGGTCCGCCTTGAGGGTCGGACGGTCTTGAGGGCCGGTCCGCCCCAACGCCCGGACCGCCGGGGATGATACGCCCCGGCCTGCGCCTCCCGCAGTCGTACAAATGAAGATCACTCGGAGGTGTGTTCCCCGGGCCGCGGAGTTCCGCCGGCGACCTGTGGCATGTACAACGGGTGATTGTTCCTTGCACATTCATCCGGCACGTACGGGGTGAATCCGGTCGGACAGGGGGTATCGGCCCGGGATGGAAATACTGCAGCAGCACTCGAACACCGCGCAGGTGTGGGAGGAAGCCGAGGAGTTCATCCGACTCTTCCACCGGGAGAACCCGGAGGCCGGTGATCCGCGCGCCCGACTCGCGGCCGTACGAGCCGAACTGGCGGAGTCCGGAACCTACCGGCACACCCCGCAGGAGCTGGTCCACGGCGCCCGCGTGGCCTGGCGCAACAGCAACCGCTGCATAGGTCGGCTCTACTGGAACTCGCTGCGGGTGCGCGACCGCCGCAACCTGACCGAGGCCGAGGACGTCGCGCGGGAGTGCTTCGAGCACCTGCGCGACGCCACCAACGGGGGCCGGGTCCGGCCCACGATCACGGTCTTCGCCCCGGACGCCCCGAACCGCCCCGGCCCGCTGATCTGGAACGAGCAACTGGTGCGGTACGCCGGGTACGGCGACCACCCCTCCGTCACCGTGGGCGACGCCCGCAACGCCCCGCTCACCGAAGCCCTGCTGGGGCTCGGCTGGTCCGGTGGCGCGGGCACCCCCTTCGACCTCCTCCCGCTCGTGGTCCAGGGGGTGGACGACAAGCCCCGCTGGTTCGAGACCCCGGCGGACGCCGTGCTGGAGGTGCCGATCCGGCACCCGGACGGGGCCGACGACTGGTCGGACTGGGGCCTGCGCTGGCACGCCGTCCCGGCCATCTCCAACATGTGTCTGGAGGTCGGTGGCATCCACTACCCGGCCGCCCCTTTCAACGGCTGGTACATGGGCACCGAGATAGGCGCCCGCAACCTCGCCGACACCGACCGCTACAACCTGCTGCCCGCCGTCGCCCGCAGACTCGGGCTGGACACCTCCAGCGACCGCTCCCTCTGGAAGGACCGGGCGCTGGTCGAACTCAACCGGGCGGTCCTGGAGTCCTTCGACCGGGCCAAGGTCACCATCGCCGACCACCACACCGAGTCCCGGCGCTTCCTCTCCCACCTCGAACGCGAGGAGCGCCGCGGGCGCGAGGTCGGCGCGGACTGGTCCTGGATCGTCCCGCCGATCTCCGGCTCCGCCACCCCCGTGTTCCACCGCACCTACGAGGACCGGCCCAGCGCCACGGCCTACGTCCACCACTCCGGAGCCCAGGATCGGGCCAGAGGGCGGGACTTGGTCTAGACCTTCTGTTACCGTCGGCCCGGTACGGATCCGGCGACGGCGAAGATGAGGGACCTGTGGGCGACGCGGACAGTACCGACCGGAGCGGCGGCCACCGGGTCTATTTCGGCTCGTTCACCTCGGGGGGCGGCCGCGGCGTCACCGTCGCGGCCGTGGATCCGGACACCGGAGCACCCACCGTGCTCGACTCCACCTCCTCCCTGCCCGACCCCTCGTACCTCGCCGTCGCGGCGGACACGGGCGTGCTCTACGCGGTGAGCGAGACGGACCGGGGAGCGGTGGCGGCCTTCCGCCCCACCGGGCACGCTCTGGCCCCGCTGGGCCCGCCCGTACCCGTCGGGGGCGCGGGCCCCACCCACCTCGGCGTCGCCGGCGCCCGGCTCTACACCGCCAACTACACCTCCGGCAGTGTCAGCAGCCTCGCGCTCGACGCCGACGGCGCCCCCGTCGGCCCCGCCGCGGTCCTGGAACACCGGGGCTCCGGGCCCGACGCCGACCGCCAGGAAGGTCCGCACGCCCATCAGGTGCTCCCCGCCCCGGGTGGGCGCTGGGTGCTCAGCGTGGACCTCGGCACCGATTCCGTACGCGTCTGCGAGCCGGACCCCGCCGGCGGCGCCCCCCGGGTGCACGCGGAGACCGCGCTGCGCGCCGGGACCGGCCCGCGCCACCTCGCGTTCCACCCGGCGGGCGAGGTGGTCTACGTACTGCACGAGCTGGAGCCGCAGGTGACCGTCTGCCGGTGGAACGCGGTGTCCGGGCGACTGGAACCGGTGTCGGAGGTTCCGCTCGACTCCGGGGCCGCCCCAGGGGCCGTGCGGGCCTATCCCTCGGCGATCGTCGCCTCGCCCGACGGTCGGTTCCTCTGGGCGGCCGTGCGCGGATCCGACACCCTGGTCACCTTCTCCCTCGCCGGCGGCCCCGAGGAGCCGCGGCTCACGGACACCGTCGACTGCGGCGGACGCTGGCCCCGCGATCTCGCGCACGACCCCGCCGGGGGCCGGCTGTACGCGGCCAACCAGCACTCGGGGGACGTCACGTGGTTCGCCGTGGACCCGCGGACCGGACACCCGCGCCGCGCGGGCTCGATCGCCGTGCCCGCCGTCAGCTGCGTGGTCTTCGGCTGAGACGACGACGGCCCCCACCGACGGACGCGGGGCGTCCGTCGGTGGGGGCCGTCGTGCTCGTCCGCTCGCGGTCAGTGCGTGGAGGCGCCCAGGGTGATCCCGAGGGCGGCGCTGTACTGGGAGACGGCGAGCTTGCCGAGCGCCGGGTAGGAGCCCAGCACCTCGGCGGCGGCGCACTCGGCCTCCTTGCAGGCCGTGTCCAGCAGACCCTCGGCCGCCTCGGGGCCGATCAGGTACGGGGCCAGCGCGAGCTGCGTGGAACCGGAACCGCGCAGCTCGGCGGCGATGGCGGCCACCGAGCCCTCCTGGTCCAGCGCGGCGGCGATCACGGGCACGGCCAGCCGGGCGGCCAGCAGCATCCCGGTGATCCCGGCGGCCTGGACGGCCTCCTCGCCACCGGTGGTGGCCAGGATGATGCCGTCCGCGGCGGTGGCCACGGTGAACAGGCGGGCGCGGTCGGCGCGGGCCAGGCCGGCCTCGGAGAGCCGCACGTGCAGGGCCTCGGCGAGCAGCGGGTGCGGACCGAGCACGTCGGCCAGTTCGGCGGCGGCCGAGGAGTCCATCAGTGCCTGGCGCACCCGGCGCAGCAGGTCCCCGTCGGGACCGGCGAGCAGGGGCACGACCACGGCGTCCGGGCCGGTCGGCGCGGGCACGTCGGCGCCCGTCGACCGGGCGAACTCGGCGCGCGCGTTGCGCTCGTTCGCCACGGCGGTCAGCACGCCGGAGAGGGAGGGGAACTCGGCGCCCTCGGTGTCGTCGCCGTCGAGGTAGCCGATCCGGGCGTCGAGGCCGGGCAGCTCGGAGCGGCCGATGCTGATGATCTCTTCCGCCAGCCCACGCGAGGCGGCCGAAGGGGCACCGGGCACGGCGAGCACCAGCGCGGGCGCGCCCTCGGGCGCCACCGCGGGCTCGGGCCGGCGGTGCCGTCCGGTCTGGCGGGGTCGCGGCATTCGTACGGGCAGGCCATTTGCGGGCCCAGTGGGGGAGCTCATGGCGCCGCATGCTACTGGCTTGTCGGAACCAGGTGTTCGGGCAGGGCCTTATCGGGCGGCATCTGTCCGTATTTATCCGTTGAATGTCATACACGTTTCAACTGACTGACCGCGAGCCCCAGTCGACGCGCCGTGCGCGCCCACCGGCTGCCCCGCGATGGGCCCGAGGTGGGCCCGTGCTCGGCCGGCCTCCCTGGTGAGGGAAGGTCCACTACGCCAGTAGAGTGATCGATTGTGGCAGCTCAACCGTTGAACGAACTCGTCGAGCCCGGCTGGGCGAACGCCCTCGCCCTGGTGGCCGGGCACATCGCGGCCTGCGGGGACTTCCTCCGCGCGGAGGTGGCCGCGGGCAGAACCTACCTGCCCGCCGGGCCGAACATCCTGCGCGCCTTCCAGCAGCCCTTCGACGAGGTCAGGGTGCTGATCGTCGGACAGGACCCCTATCCGACCCCGGGCATGGCCAACGGGCACAGCTTCTCCGTCGCCCCGGACGTCCGCCAGGTCCCCGGCAGCCTGGAGAACATCTTCCGGGAGATGCACACGGACCTCGGCCTGCCCCGCCCCTCGAACGGCGACCTGACCCCGTGGACCCGTCAGGGCGTCCTGCTCCTCAACCGGGCGTTGACCACGGCGCCCCGCAAGCCCGGCTCGCACCGGGGCAAGGGTTGGGAAGAGGTCACCGAGCAGGCGATCCGCGCCCTCGCCGCCCGGGGGAAGCCGATGGTGTCGATCCTGTGGGGACGTGACGCCCGCAACGCGCGCCCGCTCCTGGGGAGCCTGCCCGCCATCGAGTCGGCGCACCCGTCCCCGATGTCCGCGGACCGGGGCTTCTTCGGCTCACGGCCCTTCAGTCGGACGAACGAGGCCCTGGCCTCCCTCGGGGCGCAGCCCGTCGACTGGCGCCTGCCCTGACGTCCTGACGCCGAGGCGATCGGGGCGCGCCGCTCAACGCAGGACGGCGGCCCGTACGCACAGGACGTCCGGCAGGTGTTCGGCCAGCAGCTCCCAGGAGTCGCCGTCGTCGCGGCCGACGTACAGCTCGCCGTTGCGGTTGCCGAAGTAGAGGCCCGCCGGGTCCGCGTCGTCCGTGCACAGGGCGTCGCGCAGCACCGTGCCGTAGTGGTCCCCGTCCGGGAGGCCCTTGGTGAGCGGCTCCCAGGTGGCGCCCGCGTCCCGGGTGCGGAAGACCCGGCAGCGGTGCTCGGCCGGGACCCGGTCGGAGTCGGCGTTGAGCGGGAACACGTAGGCGGTGTCGGGGCGGTGGGGGTGTGCGGCGACGGCGAAGCCGAAGTCGGAGGGCAGTCCGGCGCCGATGTCGACCCACTCGGTGCCCGCGTCGTCGCTGCGGTAGACGCCCCAGTGGTTCTGCAGGTACAGCCGGCCGGAGTCCCCGGCGTCCTGGGCGATCTTGTGCACGCACTGGCCGAACTCCGGGTTCGGGTCGGGCAGGAACACCGCCGAGACCCCGTGGTTGGAGGGGGCCCAGCTCGCGCCCCCGTCGCGGGTGCGGAACACCCCGGCGGTGGACACCGCCACCGTCACCGCGTCCGGGTCGCGCGGGTAGGTGATCACCGTGTGGAGCCCCTCGCCGCCCCCGCCCGGCACCCAGCCGCCGCGCGTCGGGTGCTCCCACAGGGGGCGGACCAGCTCGAAGGACTCGCCCCGGTCGGTGGAGCGGAACAGCGCGGCCGGCTCCGTCCCCGCGTAGACCACGTCCGGGGCCTCAGGTCCGGCCGGATGCAGCTGCCAGACCCGTTCCAGTGAGGCGCCGGTGTCGTGGGGGAAGCGCACGGCGGGCTCGGACGGCTCGTCCCAGGTGGCCCCGAGGTCGTCGGACCTGAAGACGGAGGGGCCCCAGTGGGAGCTGTCCCCGGCGACCAGCAGCCGGGGGGCCGGGCCCCGCGTGTCGATGGCGACCGCCGAGACGGCCTGGGCGTTGAAGTGCGGCCCGTCGAACTTCCAGGGGGCGGATCCCCGGCGGCGGCCGATGAACAACCCCTTGCGGGTCCCCGCGAGCAGCAGCACGTCGGTCATGGCCGACACCTCCGGACGTCCTCGTCCCACACGGCAGTTCCGTCCCAGTCTGCACCGCCGCACCGACAGCGAGCCGTGTGACGGCTCCGTGAACTCCGCGCAGTCTTGTACGGGATCTCTCGTACTACGAGAGATTTCGTAGTACGATGGTTCTCGTACTTAGCGCCGATCCCCGGTGCGCGCCCGGTCGTCTGGAGAGCCTGATGAGTGCTGCCCCCGCCGCTTTCGCCGCCCTGTTCCAGCCCTACACCCTGCGTTCGGTCACCGTGCCGAACCGCGTGTGGATGGCCGCGATGTGCCAGTACAGCGCCGAGCCCTCCGGCCCGAACGCCGGAGTGGCCGGGGACTGGCACTTCGCCCACTACGCGGCCCGCGCCACCGGCGGCACCGGCCTGATCGTCCAGGAGGCCACCGCGGTCTCCCCGGAGGGCCGCATCAGCCCCTACGACCTCGGCATCTGGAACGACACCCAGGTCGAGGCGCTGCGCCGGATCACCTCCTTCGTCAAGTCCCAGGGCGCGGTCCCGGCGATCCAGATCGCCCACGCCGGTCGGAAGGCGTCCACCGACCGCACCTGGAAGGGCGGCCGCCCCCTCGGCCCCGAGGCGCACGGCTGGCGCCCCAGCGCCCCCAGCGCCCTGCCCTTCGCCGAGGGCCACCCCGAACCGCACGCCCTCACCGTCGAGGAGATCGAGGAGATCACGGGCCAGTTCGCGGCCGCCGCCCGCCGCGCCCTCGACGCGGGCTACGAGGTCGTCGAGATCCACGGCGCCCACGGCTACCTCATCGGGGAGTTCCTCTCCCCGCACAGCAACCGGCGCACCGACTCCTACGGCGGCTCCTTCGAGAACCGCACCCGCTTCGCCCTCGAAGTCGTAGACGCCGTACGGGAGGTGTGGCCCGAGGCACTCCCGCTCTTCTTCCGGATCTCCGCCACCGACTGGCTGGAGGAGGACGGCTGGACCGCCGACGAGACGGTCCGGCTGGCCGACCTGCTCCTCGCGCACGGGGTGGACCTCCTCGACGTCTCCACCGGCGGCCTCGCCCCCGGGGTCACCATCCCCCTCGGCCCCGGCTACCAGGTGCCCTTCGCGGCCCGCGTCAAGGCCGAGAGCGCCCTCCCCGTCGCCGCCGTCGGCCTGATCACCGAGCCCGAGCACGCCGAGAAGATCCTGGCCAACGGCGAGGCGGACGCCGTCCTCCTCGGCCGGGAGCTGCTGCGGGACCCGTACTGGGCCCGCCGCGCCGCCGCCGAACTGGGCGCGGAGATCCGTACGCCCGCCCCGTACCACCGCTCCTGGTGAACCGGGTGCGGCGCGGGCCCGCCCCACGGCCCGCGCCGCTCCCACCCCTCCCGTCCTACGACCGTTCTCGTACGATGGACCCCGCAGAACGCCGCGCCCCGGCGGGCCCGACGAGTGGAGCAGGACATGACGGAACGTGACACGGCCCGTGCGCTCGTCCACCCCGATCCGGCCGCGATCCGGCTCGAAGGCGTGCTGCACGCGCTCTCCGACCCCCTGCGGCTGTCCATCGTCCGGGAACTGGCCGGCTCGGACACCGAACTGGCCTGCTCCCGTTTCGTGTTGCCGGTCACCAAGTCGACGACCACCCACCACTTCCGCGTACTGCGCGAGAGCGGAGTGGTCCGGCAGACCTACCGGGGCACCGCCAAGATGAACGGCCTGCGCCGCGAGGAGTTGGACGCTCTCTTCCCGGGGCTGCTGGACGCCGTCCTCACGGCCGCGACCGCCGAGGAGGCCCGGCTGCCGGTGTCGGGTGCCCCCGGCCCGGCCTGAGGTGCCCGGGGCGTCCGCTCAGCGCCCGTTGAGCCAGCCGCAGACCCAGTAGTCGCCGCCCGCGTCGCGTTCGACGATCCACTGGTAGTCGATGTCCCCGGCCAACCCGCCCGTCTCCGGATCCTGTTGGGTGATCCGCGCCTCGATGCTGAGCTGGTCCATCGAGGCGGGGACCTCGTACGGCCGCAGTTCCCAGCGGGCCACGTAGTAGCCGTTGAGCGCGAACCCGAGCAGGGTGGAGCGCAACCGGGGGCAGGTGCCCCGGCGCAGGGCCGTCATGTCCTGATCGGCCAGGCCGTTCATGTACGTCGTGACGACCCGGTCGATCGCCGCCCGGTCGAGCGGGGTGTGCGCCGGGCGCCCCGGCACGGCCGCCGGGGACGTGCCGGGCGGGGACGAGGAAGGCGAGGACGAGGAAGGCGGCGTGGCCGAGGGCGTGGCCGAAGCCGGCGGCGACGGGGACGGTGAGGCCGAGGGGCCGGACCGCGCCGAGGAGCCGGCGCCGGGGGAGTCCGCGAGGCCGTCGTGCCCGGACTCCCGCCACGGCGCCCAGGCCAGCACACCGACGAGGACGAGGGCGAGCGCGAGTACGGCGACGACCCCCGGCCTGCCGGGGCGCCGGGCGTTCCCCGCGTTCCGCGCCGCCGCCCCGGATTCGGCCTCGGGGCGCGCGCCGGGACCACCCTCACCCACCTCGCCTGCCCCGCCGGACCCTCCGGTCCCGGTGAACGCGAGGGTGGGCGACGGCGGAGGGGGCGCCGGAGCGTCCGCGAGCGCGCGGAGCAGTCGGTGGGCGGCCTCGGCGGTCAGGCGCTCGGCCGGATCCTTGCGCAGCAGGCCCGCCAGTACGGGGGCGAGCGGCCCGGCGAGGACGGCCGGGGCCGGTTCCTCGGTCGCGACGGCGACGAACACCGCCACGGCGCCGGAGCCCGCGAAGGGCGGGCGCCCCTCCACGGCCGTGAACAGCGTCGCGCCCAGGGACCACAGGTCGGACTCGGCGGTGGCCGCGAGCCC
Source organism: Streptomyces sp. NPDC088097 (assembly GCF_044741845.1). Lineage (NCBI taxonomy): Bacteria > Bacillati > Actinomycetota > Actinomycetes > Kitasatosporales > Streptomycetaceae > Streptomyces > Streptomyces sp. NPDC088097. Next base: position 651,693 of record NZ_JBIUTJ010000003.1, on the reverse strand, counting down.
GTGCACCTGCTCGGGGGCCATGAAGACCGGGGTTCCCAGGAGGGCGCCCGAACGCGTCAGCGTCACATCGCCTTCGAGCGCCGCGATCCCGAAGTCGGTCAGCACCACCCGCTCGCCTTCGAGCAGCACGTTGGCGGGCTTGATGTCGCGGTGCGTGATGCCCATGCCGTGTACGGCGCGCAACGCGTCCAGGACCTGGAGGCCGATCCGCGCGACCCGCTCGGGCGGCAGCGGCCCCTCGGCTTTGACCAGGTCGTCCAGGGAAGGCCCGTGGACCAGTTCCATGACGATCCAGGGGCGTCCGTCCTCATCGGTGACCCGGTCGTGGACGGTGATGACCCCGGGGTGCTTCAACCGCGCCGCCGCGCGCGCCTCGCGGTCCAGGCGGGCCGTCCAGGACTCCCGGCGCACGGGGTCGAGGTCCTCGGGGAGGCGCAGTTCCTTGACGGCCACCTCCCGGTCCAGGTGCTCGTCGTGGGCACGCCACACCGTCCCCATGCCGCCCCGGCCCAGTAACCCCGACAGTCGGTACCGTCCGGCCAGCACTCGCCCAAGATCCTCGGTCACGTCACGGAACCTAGCCCATCGTGCGCACGCCACGGAAGGAGGGCCGGACGGGACGGCGACGGCCCAGGGGAGGCCCCGCGGACACCGCCCGCCGGCCGGGGTTTCGCGGACGCGTCCCCTACGTCAGCCCCGCCGCGCCCCGCAGGCCCGCCCAGTCGGGGATCTTCACCGAGCGGCGGCCCAGCGAGCGGCCCAGTTCCCCCTCGGCCGCCTCGATGGCCAGCCAGCCCGGCCACTCCACCGGGCGCAGCCCCGCCGCGCGCAGCGCTTCGAGGGGATCGCCCGGCAGCTCCCGGCGGGCCAGCGCGCCCGCGTCCTGGAGCAGCGAGGAGGCCGTCTCCTTCGCGCAGGGCCGGTTGGTGCCGATCACCCCGGTCGGCCCCCGCTTGATCCACCCCGCCACGTACTCGCCGACCGAGGCCCGGCCCGCGCGCAGCACCCGGCCCGCCGCGTGCGGGACCGTGCCCCGGACGGGGTCGAAGGGGAGCCCCTCCAACGGAACCCCCAGGTAGCCCACCGAACGCAGCACCAGCTGCGCGTCGAGGTCCTCGTACACGCCCGTCCCGAACACCCCGCCCGCGCCGTCCGGGGCGGTCCGCTCGAAGCGCACCGCGCGGACCCGGCCGTCCGGGCCGCCCAGCACCTCCACCGGCCGCAGGTAGAACCGCAGGGTGACGCGGCGCGCGGCCCCGGGGTCGGGCGCGGCCTGAGCCCAACCGCGCAGCACCTCGACGTTGCGCCGGGCGACCGCCGGCAGGGCGGCGGCCGCGCCCCCGTCCGCGTACGCCGGGTCCGTGGCGAGTTCGGCCGGGACCACCAAGGCCTCCACCCCCGCCAGGGCGCCCAGTTCGCGGAGTTCCTTCGTGGTGAACCTGGCCTGCGAGGGCCCGCGCCGGGCCACCATCGACACCGTCCGTACGCCGCTGCCGGACAGCGCGCCCAGCGCCGCGTCGGGCATGTCGGTCGGCTCCAGCTCCGGCGCGCCCCGTGCGAGGATCCGGGTCACGTCCACGGCCACGTTCCCGGCCCCGACCACCACCGCCGCGCGCACCCCGGTCAGGTCGAAGGCCCCGGCGTCGGGGTGCCCGCTGTACCAGGACACGAAGGCCGTCGCCGAGTGCACCCCGTCCAGTTCCTCGCCGGGGATGCCGAGCGGCCGGTCCCGGGCCGCGCCCACGCAGTACACGACCGCGTGGTACAGCTCCAGCAACCGGGCCGTGGACAGCGCCGGACCGCCGACCTCGACGTTCCCGAGGAAGCGGATCCGGTCGTCCTCCAGCACCGAGCGCAGGCTTCCGGACAGCGATTTGATCTTCTCGTGGTCGGGCGCCACCCCGTACCGGACGAGTCCGTACGGGGCCGGCAGCCGGTCCAGCACGTCGACCCGCACGCCCGGCACCTCGCGCTGCTGCACGAGGGTCTGCGCGGCGTAGACCCCGCTGGGGCCCGAACCGACGACGGCGACACGAAGCACGGCGGAGCTCCTCCCGCAGGTGCCTCCCAGCATGACACCGGGCCCCGCACCCGTCAGCCCATGGCGCGCATCCGGTGTATCTCGGTGGTCTGGGTGGCGACCAGTTCGGTGGCCATCTCCTCCACGGCGACGTTGTTGCCGCCGGCCAGGGCCTCGCCCGCCATCTTCACGGCGCCCTCGTGGTGGGCGGTCATCAGCTTCAGGAAGAGCCGGTCGAAGTCCGGCCCCTGGGCCCGCCCCAGCTCTTCGAGCTGCTGTTCCGTGGCCATGCCGGGCATCGCGGCGTGGTCGGAGTGGTCCTGGGGGCTCGCGGCGCCCGTGGGCAGCGGGTGGCGCGCGAGCCACTTCTCCATGGCCCCGATCTCCGGCGCCTGCGCGGCCGCGATGCGTTCGGCGAGCCGTTTCACCCCGTCCGCCGAGGCCCGGTCGGGGGCCAGCGCGCTCATGGTCAGGGCCTGTCGGTGGTGCTCGATCATGTGGCGTACGTAGGCCCGGTCGGCGGCGTTGGGGGTGTCGTCGGGGCGCTCCCGGGCGGCCTGTTCGGGGGACAGGACGCGAGCCTCCTCGCCCGGTCTGCCCGGGGCGACGACCACGGATCCGTCGCCCGAGGCTTTCGCCCCGCCGTCCTCGCAGCCGGTGAGGGCGAGGAGGAGTCCGGCGGTCAGGGCCGCCGCCAGGAATCGGCCGAGTAATGCATTTGCCATGTCCATGGAAAGGAACATACTGCCGTGGTCCAGGTTCCGTTCCCCAGAGGAGCGAAACGCACGGGCCCCACGGGAGGCACAGTGACCTCGTCGCACACCGCCAGAGCGCACCACCGCAGTCTGGGGGCGGCCCTGGCCGCGGCCGGACTCCTCGCCACGATGCTGGCCGCCGCCGGACCGGCGTCGGCCACACCCGACCCCGGGGACTTATCACCCGGGTCCGGATCCCGGCAGAGCGCCGGCTCAGCACAGGAGCGCGAGCTCGCACCGGGGGAGATCCCCGGCCGGGACGAGATCGTGCACAGCCGCAACCTCAAGCCCTTGGCCAACATCCCCAGCGCGAATCCCGACGGCATCAACTCCGACATCGCCTTCCAGGGCCGGTACGCCTACGCCGGCAACTACGACGGCTTCGTCATCTACGACATCGGCAATCCCAAGACCCCGAAGGTGGTCACGCGGGTCCTCTGCCCGGGCGGCCAGAACGACATCTCGGTCTCCGGCGACCTGCTGTTCCTCTCCACCGACTCCTCCCGCAGCGACGACTCCTGCAACAGCGTCTCGCAGCCGGCCACGGAGAAGTCCTCGTGGGAGGGCATCAAGATCTTCGACATCAAGGACAAGAAGAACCCGAAGTACATCAAGTCGGTGGAGACGGCGTGCGGTTCCCACACCCACACCCTGGTGCCGGGCTCCCGTGACATCTACCTCTACGTCGCCTCCTACTCGCCCAACGAGGCCTTCCCGGACTGCAAGCCGCCGCACGACGGCATCTCGGTCGTGAAGGTCCCGAAGAAGGCCCCCACCCAGGCCTCGGTGGTCGGCTTCCCGGTGCTCTTCCCGGACGGCGGCAACCCGGGCGCGCCCACCAACCCCGGGGTCTCCAAGACCACCGGTTGCCACGACATCACCGTGCTGCCGTCGAAGGACCTGGCCGCCGGCGCGTGCATGGGCGACGGCATCCTCTTCGACATCAGCGAGCCCGAGCGGCCCCGGGTCATCGACCGGGTGCAGGACAACGTCAACTTCGCCTTCTGGCACTCGGCCACCTTCAACGAGCGCGCCGACAAGGTGGTGTTCACCGACGAGCTGGGCGGTGGGTCCAGCGCCACCTGCAACGAGGCCACCGGGCCGAACCGCGGCGCCGACGGGATCTACGAGATCACCGGCCGCGGGGACCAGCGCAAGCTGGTCTTCAAGAGCTACTACAAGATCCCGAGGCACCAGGCCGACACCGAGAACTGCGTGGCCCACAACGGCTCGCTGGTCCCGGTCGGAGGAGGCCGCGACATCATGGTGCAGGCCTGGTACCAGGGCGGTGTCTCCGTGTGGGACTTCACCGACTCCACCCGCCCCCGGGAGATCGCCTACTTCGAGCGCGGCCCGCTGACCACCGACGCCCTCGGCCTCGGCGGCTCCTGGTCCGCGTACTACTACAACGGGCACATCTACTCGAACGACATCGTCAAGGGCCTCGACGTGCTGAAGCTCGACGACCGGCGGACCGACAGCGCCGCGTGGGTGCGGATGGACCGGCTCAACGTGCAGACCCAGCCCGACTACCGCTGACGCTCAATGCGGAAACGTTCCGCCGGGCGGTCCGCCGTCCGGCGGGACACCCAGCTCCCACTCCAGCCCGAACCGTTGGAACAGCTCCGCCCGCAGGCGGGCCGGCGGCATCGGCGCCCCCGGCAGCAGCACCGCCACCACGGCCCCCATCAGCAGCGCGCGCAACAGCGGGTAGTCCGTGTCCACGTCCGCCGATCCGTACCGCACCACCGTGTCCCGCAGTAGCTGCGCGAGCCGCTGCTGCTCCGGGCACTGGATGAACCCCTCCGCCTGGAGGATGCCGGCCATGTGCGTGCGCATCAGCCGGGGGTGGTCGCGGGCCAGCCCGAGGATCGCGTCGATCGCCCGGGCCATGCGCTCGCGCCCGTCGTCCTCGGGGGAGGGACCGCCGTGCTCCCGGGAGGGCTCCCGCTCCAAGGCCGCTTCCAGGGTCAGGTGCATCAGCCGGTGCACGGCCGACTGGAGGAGCTGCCGCTTGCCGGGGAAGTAGTACGAGATGAGTCCGCGGGCGGCGCCCGCCCGGTCGGCGATGTCGCCGAGCTTCGTCGCCTCGTACCCCCGTTCGGAGACCAGCTCGACCGTGGCGCGCAGCAGCCGCTCCCGGGAACGTCTGCGCAATTCTTCATTGACCGTTGCGCTGCGCGGGGACATGCTTACTCCTGCGTTGACTGGCTCCGAGCCAATATACTCAGCGCGCGGGGCGTTCCGCCCGGGGGCGACGCGGGGGATCGTCCCCGGAGGGACGCCCCGTTTTCCGTGCCCGGAGCCGCTCCGGTGCCCGATCCCTTCCCGGCCGGCGTCCCCGTTCCCGGTTCCGGCCCGTCCTCACGCCAGCGCGCTCAGCCCCGGGACGAAGGCCACCAGCAGCGGCACCGCCGGGACCAGGGTGGCCAGCGCCGTCAGGCGCAGCCGCCGTCCCGGGGAGAGGCGGGGAGCGGCCGACAGCAGGCGCCGGACCCGCTGGGGCACGTCGTGCGCCCCGGGATCCGGGGAGGGGCCGAAGACCCCCTTGTCCTCGTTGAGGCCGACCAGGGCCAGTGCGACCGTGAGGCGCCCGTAGCGCCGCGAGGCGACGTCGTCGGCGGCCAGTTCGACCAGGCGGTGCATCTCCGCCTCGAACGCGGCGAACACCGGCACCTGCGGGAAGCCCCGCGACAGCGCCCGCGAGCAGTGCAGGAGCCAGTCGTGCCGGGCGGCCACGTGCCCCTGCTCGTGCGCCAGCACCGCGTCCAGCTGGCTTCCCTTGAGCCGGCCCAGCGCCGCCGTGGTCACCACCAGGCGCGGCGCCGGTCCCGACTGCCACCAGGCCTCGGGGCGCGGTCCCTCCAACACCACCAGTCGGGTCGCCTCCGCGTCCTCTCCGGGCAACAGCGGCGCGCGCAGGCGCAGTTCGGCGCCCCGGTTGCGCCGCCCGGTCCGGGCCCGCAGCACCTCCCGGGTCAGCATCCAGCCCGTCCACAGGCCCCCGCCGGCCAGGGCCAGGGCGGTGCCGGTGGCCCAGGGCCCGCCGGCCGCGCCCAAGGCGTACGCGTCGACCACCCCGTGCGGGGCGGCGGCGAAGAGCCGGCCCCGTACCGCCTCCCAGGCCGCGGCGGAGCTGAGCAGCATCGACAGGGCCAGGCACAGCAGCGTCGCGGCGACCACGCACTGCCACACCCACAGCGCCACGACCGGTTCGCGCTCGGGCCACCGGGCCCGCGCCAGCAGGCGGGGCGCGAGCACCGCGGTCAGTGCGCCGAGCAGGAGGAGGGCGGCGGAGACCATCATGGGCGCCAGCCTATGAGGCCCGACTACCTACGGGTGCGGTCCCGCCGCATTGGTGACGCAGCACACGTTCCGCCCGGGTTTCCCGCCTCCGCGCGTGATCGGCGCGCGGCCTCACATGATCAGCAACATGGCCAACATGCCGGTTCCCATGGCCAGTCGGCAGGCCCGGGTCAGTTCCCCGTAGCCCGTTGCGACGTCGCTCCCGCCGCCCGCGGTCCCCACCCCGGGCAGCGCCACCCGCCCCGCGGGGCCGGCCGCGGCGCCCATCAGCCGGGCCCCGCCCAGCAGGACGTACGCGGAGAAGTAGACGAGCAGCGCCCCGGTCACCGCCGGCGGCCCCATGGGGCCGTGCCCGTGCCCCGAGGCCATCGACAACCCGGCGTACGCCATGTAGGCCATCGCCAGCGAGCCCACCAGGTGGTGCACGTGGTGCGCGTGGCGGGGGCCGCCGCGCAGCAGCCACAGCGCGTGCGCGGTGGCCCCGCAGAAGACGGCCAACAGGATCGGCGGCCCCCAGCGTCCCGTCCCGGACGGGACCGCCATCACGGCCATCCCGAGGCCCATGACCGCCTCGCCCGCCGCGGCCCCGCGGACGGCGCCGTCCGCTCTGCGCGCCCGCAGCAGGCAGTACGTACCGCTCGCGGCGCAGACCAGCACCACCAGCCAGGCGCAGACCGCCGGGGCGGAGAGGAGGGAGAGGGACATGGCGGATCCGTGCACGGCGGAACCTCCCGGTTCGTCGGCGTCACCGGAAGAGATGCCCCCTTCACGCCGCCCGCACGCCGACGCGCGTTAGGCTCTGCCTGCCACGGCGGCATGCGCATATGCCGCCCCACCGAACGGAGCCCCGATGTCCACCGCGCAGCCCACCTCCCTGAGTTTCCGCAGTGCCGTGGAGGCGGATGTCCCGGAGCTGGTGGCCCTGGTCGAGTCCGCCTACCGGGGCGACGCCAGCCGTGCCGGATGGACCACCGAGGCCGACTACCTCGACGGGCAGCGGACCAGCGCGGAAGGCGTCCGAGCGGTCATCGGCCACGAGGACGGGGTGCTGATGGTCGTCGAGCGCGCGGGCGAGATCGTCGCCTGCTGCCAGCTCGAACACCGGGCGGACCACGTCTACTTCGGCATGTTCGCGGTCCGCCCCGGCCTCCAGGGCGGCGGTCTCGGCCGGGAGATCCTGGCCGAGGCCGAACGCCGCGCCCGCGACACCTGGGGCGCCAAGGAGATGCGGATGACGGTGGTGAACGTACGGGAGGAGCTCATCGCCTACTACGTGCGCCGCGGTTACGAGCGCACCGGCGAGATGAGCCCCTTCCCCTACGGCGACGAGCGTTTCGGCGTCCCGCGCCGCGACGACCTCGCCTTCGAGCTGCTCGTCAAGGCCCTCTGACGGAACCTCGCGCGGGCCCGCCCGCCGCTCAGGCGGTGAACCGGCCCGTGCTGCGGATCTCCGGGAAGTCGGTGGCCGCGCCGTCCAATTGGAGGGCGCGCGCCAGCCGTAGCAGTTCCAGGGTGTTGACCGTCCAGCCCGTCACGCGGAGCCCGGCCCCGTGGGCCGCCTCCACGGTGTCCAGGCTGATCCCGCGGATGTCCAAGGCCAGGGTCTCCGCCGCCGCCTGCCGGGCCCGCGCCAGGAGTTCCTCGGGCCGGTCGGGCCGGCCGTCGACGCGCAGCGCGGTGCGGAGCCCGGGCACCCGCCGGGCGAGCGAGGCGAGCAGTTCCCCGTCGTGGGAGGCCACCTCCACCCGGGAGGTCAGGTCCCGGCGCAGCAGCAGGTCCGCGAGGGCTCCGGCGCTCGCCGGATCCCGGACTTCGGCCAGGAGCGGTGTGCGGACCGCCTCCAGCACCTCGTCCAGGACCGGTACGCGTTCGCCCTGGCCGGCGTCCAGTTCGCGCAGTTCCGCGAGGGTCAGGTCGGCGACGGCGCCCGCGCCGTCTGTGGTGCGGTCCACCGCGGCGTCGTGCAGGACGGCCAGCGAGCCGTCCTTGCTGAGGCGGACGTCCAGGGCGATGACGTCCATTCCGGCACGTTCCGCGCGGACGAACGACCGGAGGGTGTTCTCCGGTTCCACGCCCATGACCCCGCGGTGACCGATGGTGAGGAAAGTCAAGGTTCTCTCGCTTCCGTCGACGGCGGCTCCCGCGCGGTCGCGGTGTCCCGACCGGCCGCGCGCGGTGAGGACGCATGCTAGTGCGCCCGCCCCGCGAGGGGACCGGCCGTGCGGAGGTCGCCCGGCCGCTTCCCGCCGGGGTCCGCGGCCCCGCGGCGGCCCGTCGCCGCCCTGTCGCGTCACCCGGGCGTGGGCGCGTCCCCGTCGGCTTGACGTTCGCGCTCCGCCGGCTCGGCGAGGGTCGCCTCCCCGGCCTGCGCCGTTGCCCGCGTCCCGTCCCCGGCCCGCGTCCCGGCCCGCGCCCCGGCCTGCTCCAGGTCGGCGAGGAGGGCCTCGGCCAGTTCCAGTTCCGCCAGGTGCTGCCGCTCGCTCCAACGCAGCGCGAGGGTGGGGAAGGCCCACTCGCGGACGTCCGCCGCGTGCTCCATGGCCTCCCGGACGGCGGCCAGTTCGTCGCGGGTGCGCTCCAGGTGCTCGGTGACCATCGCGCGCAGCTCCCGCGGCTCCGAGAGGTGTCCGAGCCAGATCCGCAGCAGCAGCCCGTGCTTGAGCACCGGGGGGCCGGCCTCCGCGGTGTCCCCGGCCCAGCCCGCGAGGGCCTCGCGGCCCGCATCGGTGATGACGTAGCGGCGCTTGGCGCGAGCCTCCTCGGGTCCCGAGCGGGTGGAGGCCGCGTAGCCCAGCTCTTCCAGTCGGCGCAGTTCGGCGTAGATCTGGCTGATCGCGGGGGACCAGTAGAAGAAGCGCAGGGAGGAGTCGGCCCACTTCTTCAGCTCGTAGCCGGTGCGCTCGCCGGGGAAGGACAGCAGACCGAGCACCGCCCACGCGGTCGGCGGAAGGTCTTGCTTCTTCGAGGTCTGACTACTAGTCATATTTCGAATTGAAGTGAGACCGGGCACGGGACGCAACCCTGGAGGCATAAGTGAAGTTCTCCGTCATCTTCGAAGCGCAGCTGGCCGACCCGACCGTGGAGCGCGAGCACCAGGTCATCCGTGACTGCGTCGAGCAGGCGGTGCTCGCCGAACAGATGGGGTTCGACCGGATCTGGGCGGTGGAGCACCACTCCTTGAAGTGGTACGCGCACATGAGCGCCCCCGAGAGATTTCTACTGCGCATGGGTGTTCGGGGGCAAGGGAAACCCCCTGGGCTGCGGAGGCCCAGGGGGATGGTCGGGCAGGCGGTGGAGTCTACTCGGCGTGTGTCTCCAGGAGCCGGAGGGTGTCGTCGAGGGCGCTGCGGAGCGCCTCGATCATGAGGATGGAGCCAGCGGCGCCCAGGGCGGCCAGGTCCGTTATCCGTGAAGCGGCGAGGGTGCGGGCGGCGTTGTCGCGACGCATGCGCTCGGTCGGGTCGAGTCTGGCGCGGTGAGGGTCGGGCAAATCGTGCACGTGGTATCACCCTGGGCTGTCGTTCGGTGCGGATGTGTAAGCACCTTGAGTGCTTTGAGCCACTGACGCAATGGGTTTCGGTCAACCGATTGGCCCGTACACCTGATCGTTAGATGTACCTGGCCAGGTACAGACAAATCGTCAAGATCGTTAAAGCGTTGGGCGAGTGTCTACCGATCCGCCGCCCACCTGGGCAGTCGCCCGCCGCCGGGCCATCGGGGCACGCCTCCGAGACGCCCGCACTGACGCCCACCTCTCACAAGAACAGCTCGCCGAGCTGGCCGGGATCGACCGCAAAACGGTCGTACGCCTGGAGGGTGGGACGAGCGACGCCAGGTTGACGGTCTGGCTGCGCCTCGCGCGGGCCGTAAAGGTCCCGCTCGCGCACCTCGTGCGGGAGTAGGTCAGGCTAAGCGGAAGATGTGCCTCACATCTGGCATGAGCACATCGTACTGACTGAAAGGCATATCCGGATGTGGTGCATCCCGGCCAAAGCGGCGGCTCAAGTCAGCCTCTAGTGAGACTCGACCCGCAGCGCTCGCTCTGGGAGTAGCCCCGGCCGGCGGGGGGAGTGCCGGCCGGGGCGGTTCACGGGTCAGCCCTAGGCGCGCGGCACGATGAAGCCGCGCACGGGCCGAGGTTCGTCCGGGTCACGCGAGTCCGGTTGCTGGGCCGCGTCCCACTCGGCAACCAGCTCCGCGTACCTGGGGTCGATCCATTCCGTCATTGCAACCTCCCTGTGAGGGCGTCAGGCTACCGGCCACTCGGGCTTCGGCATCGGACGGATGGCGCAGTTCGGGGCGTGCTGGCACTTCGCCGAGACGGAGACGAGGTCGTCCTCCGGGCCCGCCCACAGCTGGGGGTCCGGCTCGTACCCAGCCGCGCGGATCGCCTCAGCGGTGCGGGCGTGGACCTCCGGGTCGTAGCGGCCGGTGTCCGGCCGCTCCGGGTAGTGGTGGACGAAGTTGCCGCCGAGGCGTGCGCACAGCGACTGGTACAGGGCCGTGTGCAGGATGAGCGCATGCCAGCCCTCATCGACCACGCGGGACGGGGCGACGCCGAACGTCGTCCGAGTGCCGGCCACCACGAACTTGAGGGCCTCGATGACGATTCGCGACCCCATGCTGATGTCCATGCCGGGGTTGGCGTCGAGGACGGTCGCGAGGACGCCGGAGAACTCGGCGTCGGACAGGAGCGCCCGGACGGGCGTGACGGACGGCGGGATCGGGTTGTCCGGGTGCTTGGTCGAGCAGGGGGGCGGGACGGGGTGCGACATGCGGGTCTCCTTAGGTCTGGGTCAGGAGGTGCGGGCCGGGTGCTGGCGGCGGAACGCTCAGTGCTGCTGGGTACGGGCCAGGGCCGCATTGCACACGGCGAGGCTGGCGTGGACGAGTGAGTTCGGTCGGGCGCCCGAGGACGAGTGCCGAACGATCTCCCGACCGTCAGCACCGACCGGCTGGTGACAACGGGCGCAGACTCTGCCCGCGGTCACGTCAACTCCAGGGTCATCGGCGACGCGGTGAACTCGATGCCGTCGTCGGCCCGGACGTATGCGGTCCGGGTCTCGCGCTGCTCGCCGCCCGCGAGATTGAGCGGCTCACGAACCACGGCCATGAGGACGCCTTCGCGCAGGCTCGCGGGGTCGCGTACCCGCTGGCGCAGCAGGGGGTGATTCTCGTGCCCGAACGCCGCCGTGCTCGTGCCGGTCTCCCGGACTTTCATGGCCGTACTCCCTGCCTCGTCAGCGGGTGGTAAGACGAGCCTAGGTATTCCGTCATCCCTCACGAAGTGACCCGGAGTACGGGTAGTTTGGACCTGCGAGCTGGCAGAGGAGACGCCTTGAGCAGCGACGGCACCACGACCCTGACCCGCAGTCAGGGAAACCCTCGACGCGGCCACGGCGGCATAGTGTCCGGCTACGTCTTCCGGATGATCCGCGAGCAACTTGCACACACGCAGGACTCACTCGCCGAGGCATTCGGAGTGTCGACGGACACGGTCGCCGGATGGGAGTCCGGGCGCCGCCCCCTGACCGCCCTTGCCGTGGGCCAGATGCTCGTGCACCGACACCGCCTCATGCGTATGGGCATCAGCCCCGCTCTGCTCCTCGCCCTCGACAAGGGGCTCGAAGCGGACGTCCTCCTCGCCAGCGCCCTCACGGACGACGGTCCCACCAGCGACAGCCCGCTGGGCGCGTGGGTGATGCAGCGCGACCTCGTCGAAGTGCTGGCCTGGCCGCTGAACGGCGTCACTCCTGAGCCGATGCGTGGACTCGATGTGCCCGCACGGCCCCGCCGAGGACCCGCCCCCACACGCCCCGAGCTGGCCCCCGACGACCGGCGGCGGTTCTTCCGGCGGATGCGACGCACGGCAGAGGAGGCGCGCGGCGGTGACTTTCTCCTCCGACGCCAAGCCCTGTACCTCGCAGGCTACGACGATGCCCCCGATACCCCGAGCTGGCTGAGCCAACAGCAGCGCGCGGAACGGCCGGACGACTGGCTGACCCGCTGGCTTACAGCGCGATCAGTCGCGGCCGTTGCTGCGAGGCAGGGGGACCGGGACCGGATGCAGCACTTCATCACCACGACCCTGGACGATGACGACGCAGGCGAGGCCGCCAACCTGGCTTACTGGGCGTACTGGATCGGGGAGAGCACGCACGTTCAGCTCTCGGACGACTTCATCGCTACCCGCGGTACGCCCACCTGGCACGGGCACAAGCTGCTCCAGCATCTCGTCACCGGCCTCGCCCCTGACCGCGGGTTCTTCGACCTCAACGTCCACACCCTCTGGGCGCTGCTCGCTGCCCGTCCCGGGCTCCTGCGCACGTCCCCTGCCGGAGGCGCCCTGCGTGACCTACTGCCCGTGCTGTTGGATGGCACTGAGCCGTCGACGCGCGCGCGTCGTGAGCTTGAGGGCATTCGGTACGCGATCCGCCTTGCTGAGGCGTGAGAAGGAGACAGACGTGGCTGACGACCTGTCCGCGGTGGCGCGCTTCCTCTATGAGGCGGGCACCCTGAAGAACGCGGCCCGGACGGGCTGGTGGATGGCCGGCGTCAAGCAGCCCGAGAGCGTCGCCGAACACTCCTGGCGGACCTCTCTCATCGCGTCGATTATCGCGAAGCTGGAGGGCGCCGACCCCGCGCGGGCCGCGTTCCTCGCCGTGTGGCACGACACCCAGGAGACCCGCACCGGGGACGTCAACCATCTGGGTAAGAAGTACTCGACCGGCGCCGACCCCGAGGCGGTGACGGCCGACCAGACAGCAGGCATGCCGGAACTGCTGGCCGCCACGATTCAAGAGCTGGTCGCCGAGTACGAGGGGAAGGATTCGGCGGAGGCCATCTGTGCGCGCGATGCCGACAAGCTGGAGTGCCTGCTCCAGGGCATCGAGTACCGAGCCCAGGGCTACGAAGCGGCCCAACGGTGGATCGACAACAGCCGGGCCCGCCTGACGACCGAGACCGGGCAGAGACTCGCCGACGAGCTACTCGGTCAGGGTCCGCTCGACTGGCTGCGGGCGGCCATCGGTGAGAAGAGCTGACCCGGACGCACGAAAGCGCCCCCTCCCGCCCGAAGGCGAGAGGGGGCGCTGTGCTGTGCTGGGGTCAAGATACGCCGTACCACTGCGACGCCCAGCCAGTGTTGATGATCGTCGTCGTCTGCTGAGTGAGGTCGAGGGTGCCAGGGAGGCTGGTCTGCCCCGAGAGCATGTTCGAGTACCGCAGCCGCGGCGCCGCCAAGGTGCCCGAGTTGACCGTGATCCCGGCGCCGGTCGCCTTGAAAGTGAGGACGTTGGTGGACCACGTGCCGTTGAGGAGCATCGCCACGAAGTACTCGCCGGGGCTGGCGGTGAACGGGCTCATCAGGTCCACGGACTTGCCGGTCGCACCGGACATCAAGTTCGAGGAGATGTCTGCGGTCACGCCGACGAGCGTGCCCGAGCTGTTGTAGACGCCGAGGTAGCAGTTCGCGAGCGTCGCGCCCGAATCGACACCAGCGAGCCCGAACCAAATCTTCGACCACGTGATCGACTTCCTGATCTGCATCTTCACCAACGTCACCCGGCCCGCGACACCACCGTTCGACTGCGCGGTGACGTGCCCGGCGTCGTTCGGGTCCCCTGTCCACGCCAGGAGCCCCTGGTCCGACGGCAACGGGTACGCCTGCGCCAGATCGATCCCGGACGCGGCCGGGCCGCTGCCGGACACCTTAATGACCTGGAGGACGGATCCCGCCTTCAGGTTCACGGCCGTCGCGTTGGACGTCTGCTGCGCCCACCGCAGCCGCAGCAGCCCCGGGGTACCTCCGGTCGCCACGATGCCGGTGGGCATGGCCATGATCCCCGCCAGGGTCGCCGAGGACGCCATGACGCCGATGTCCGAGTTGCTGCCGAACTGGCGGGCAGCCACCTTCAGCTGCGCGGAGCCGTCCGGGACAGTCGTGCCGAGCGTGCCCGCGAGCGGGGTCCAGCCTCCGGTCGCTCCGGACGGCACGGTGAACGTGATGGTCGCGTCTGCGGCTTCTGGGCCGTCGAACAGCAAGGTCGCGTTGAACTTGTAGACCGAGTTGGCCTCCAGCGACGCGAACAGATGCCCGTCGTCGGACACCGTCGTGACCGCTGTGCGCGGCTCGTCGACCGCCTTCGAGACCGTCTGGGTCAGGGCGGACAGAGCCGCCACCGCGCTTGTCGCGAAGGCCCGGTCAGCATGAGGATCGCTCGCGCCCACGTGCGCGGTAACCTTCCCGGCTGCGCCGGTAGTGGTCTCCAGCGCGGCCGTGTCTGGGATGCCGTGCACACTGGTGCTCGCCCCGGTGTGAGTGGTCAGCGCCGAGGCGGTCGCGGCGCCGATCGCCGCCGGGGTGACCGGGTCCGAGCCGCCCGTACCGTGCGATGTCGCGTGCGAGGTGGGCATCCGGGCATCGGTCAGCCGGCTGTCGTCACCCGCCGCCACCGTGCCCGCTGAGGCTCCGACGTTGCGGGTGGCACTCGAACCGAGCCCCAGGCTCGTGCGGGAGGTCGCGGGGTTGGCGACGTCGGACAGGTTCGCCGCCTTGGCCAGCAGGTTGGTGTCCGCGTACGCCCGGTCGGCGTGCGGGTCGGAGGCGCCAGCGTGCGCAGAGACCTTTGCCGCGGCCCCCGCCGTGGTCTCCAGGAGACCCGTATCAGCGATGCCGTGAACACTTGTTGTCGCAGCGGTGTGCGTGGACAGCGCGGACATAGTGGCGGCGCCGATGGACGCCGGAGACACGGGGTCGGAGCCGCCGGAGCTGTGCGTCCCGGCATGCGCGCCCGGCGTGCCACTGGATCCGGCCGGTCCCTCTGGTCCCTCTGGTCCCTCTGGTCCCTGCGGGCCGGTCGCACCGCGTACGTACCCCGGGAGGCCCGGATCGTCCACCAGCAGGGCCAGGATGCTGATCGGCGTCATGTCTCCCGTGGGCACCTCGAACGTCCGGGCCCGACGGGGTACCCCGCTGATCACTTCCTGGATCCGGTAGTAGCGACCCGTCACCGGCTCGATCCCGGCCGCATCGGTCGGTACCAACGCGATCGACCAGGTGCCGCTCGTGACCGGGACGGTGTGGTCCGGGCTGACGAGGAGCTGGTCGCCGGTCTCGTCCGTCCAGCGTCTCGGGAGCGCGGTTATGGTGATGCTCGTGGTCGGTTCGGCGCCGGTGAACAGATCGGCGACCGTCCCGTGGACGGTGCGCTGCGCGGGCAGCGGCATGACGGCCTCCTGTCAGGGGTACTTCCGCCGGTTCGGGTCCAGGGCGGCGGATGTGGATGTCGGGGACGGCGCTGGCGGGGTGTCTCGGCGGCAGACCAGCGCGTCCGGGTCTCCCGGTGGCGGCTGGAGCCTGTAGCCCGACGGGCACGGTGACCCGGCCGGCCCCGGCTCGCCCGCAGGCCCCCGTTCACCCTGAGGGCCCTGTTCTCCCTGTGGACCGGCAGGGCCTGCGGGGCCTTGCGATCCGGGCTGCCCTGCCGGACCTGCGGCTCCCGCCGCGCCCGGCGCTCCGGTCAGGCCCACCCCAGGCGCACCCGGGGTACCGCTGGGACCCGGCGCTCCCGAAGCACCGGGAGGACCGGACGGTCCAGGAGGCCCGGACGGGCCGACGTCCCCAGCCTCGCCCGCACGCCCAGGTGACCCCGACGGGCCGACGTCCCCGCGTGAGCCTGGCGCCCCGGCCACCGGTGTGGCGCCGAGGTCGAGGACCTGTCGCGCCAGGGCATCGCGCGCCCCGTTCGCGTCCCGTAGGTCATGGGTCAGGGTGACGACCTGCACGGCCAGCCAGGCCAGAAACGCCAGCATCAGTAGAGCGGTGAGCGCACCCAGCCACTCCGCGCGCGGCAGCCGCAACGGTGTACGCCGTGCCCGAGTCACGACACCACCGCCCAGATAGCGACCGCCGCGGACAAGAGCGCCAGGAGCATCGGCACGATCAACTGGTAGAGCCGAGCCTGCCTCTCCCGCTCCCGCCGATCCCGCTCCGTCAGCTGGTACTGCTCGAAAGCTGTCTCCAGCGCGTCCCGCTGATCGTGCACCTTCTGTAGATCTTGGGACAGGGCCGTGATCCGCTGGTCGGTGTACGCCGATTGCAGGGAGTACACCTCAGTGGACACGACCCGGTCCAAGCGGGCGTTGATGCCCTGGCCCAGGGCCTGAATCTCATGCCGCAAGGCATCCACGGTGCGCCCGAGTTCACCGACGCTCAGCTCTTCGGGCACGTGGCTGCTCCGATCAGACGGCGGTCGGCCGGGACGGGCGCGCGGGTTCCGCGACGGTCTCGGTGATGCCGGGGCCCTCGGTGCCGCCCGAGGTTGCGATGGCGGTCAGGATGGCCAGGACGGCGGCGAGGCCGCCGATGGATGCCGCCTGTCCCCAGTCGACGTCCAGGACGCCGAGCTGGTCGGCGCTGATCGCACCGATCGTGCCCTGGGCGAAGGTGCGGACGCTCCGCTCCGCGGTGGCCTTCCAAAAGGCGAGGGTGAACATGGTTCGGTCTCCAATCAGTTCAGGCGTCGGTCCATTGCCCGGCACGCACGAAGCCGTGCAGGCCGCAGCAGGACCACAGCAGGGAAGGTTCGAGGTGCAGGGGGTCACGGGAGATGAGGGCGTGTGTGCTGGTGCCAGCGGCCACCCAGCGCCCGCTGGCCGTGTGGCTGTCGGCCACGTCTGCCAGCGCGGCACACCAGTGCCAGAACAGCGGAGTGTTCTCGATGGCTGTCCACCCGTAGTAGATGTCGGCGGTCAACCTGGTGACGCCGGTCATCTCCAGTCCGGGCCAGTCCGTGGGAGGCGTGCTGTGGGTGTAGCCCATCAGTCGATGACGGTGAACGAGTACTTCTTGCCGAGCGCGGTAAGCGACGTGCGGCCGGGCCGGCCGTTGCAGTCGGTCGCGCTCCAGCCGAGGCTCTTGGCGTCGGAGTAGCGGCGCTGCCACTTCCCCATGCCGGTCCAGGTGAGGGAGCCGTAGCTCCCGTCGTGGGCGTAGGCGTCGGCGAGGAGCCCTTCGCGGGCCAGAGCGACCTCAACGACGTTGACGTCCGCCGGGCTGGTGGTCCCGCCCTGCCGGAGCCCGGGATCCCGGTCGGCGGCGGCCTGGAGACGGGACAGGGACACCTGGACCTGAGGCGGCGCCGGGACCGGCACGGATGCTGCCCTGGTGCCGCCGAGCTTGGGGTCGGCGGACACGGTGCCCTCGGTGAAGTCCGGGACGCCGTACCCGTACGGCGAGCCAGCACCGCGGCGGGGCCGGACGCGCTGATACACCCCGTCGCCCTGGAACGCGCCTCCCGCGTTGGTGTTCCCCTCCACGGTGTAGATGCTGGTCTCGTCGTACGCGTAGACCACGCCGACGTGGTCCTCGCCGACCCGGCCCAGGTAGAACGGGCCGCCGAGGACGGGGTACTCCGTCCAGCGGCCGGCCTTCTTCCACCAGTCGACGGCGTAGTAGCAGGACGCGGTGATCGGCCACAGGTTGCGGGCGCCGAGTTCGTCGGCGCCCCACGCGGTGAATGTGGCGCACCAGGCCTGGGCCTGGCTCCACTCCAGGCCGGGCGTTTCGGGGGAGAAGCGCTGGATGTTGTTCCAGTTGCCGTTCTTGTCGCGGCCCTCGTGATAGCCGGTCTGGGCTCTGAGGAGGTTGACGTAGGCGTCTCGGGAGAAGGGCATCACACACGCTCCGGCCAGTGCCAGGTGCCGCCGCGCTGCTCCTCGGAGTGCTGGGCGTCACGGTTGAAGAAGAAGCCCTCGGGGTTGAGGACGGCCAGGCCCGCGATCCACTGACCCTCGGTGCCGTTGGGGCACCCGTCGAAGGGCTCGGCGGTCAGATGGTCGGGGACCTCGGTGATCACAGCGGCCCGGCAGACGGACGGGTACTCGCCGCCGGGGGTGCCGTAGCTGACGTAGTGGACGATCCGTCCGACGGACGGCTCTGGCTGAGACATCGATGCCTCCAGGGCATGAAGAACGCCCCGGCCAACGGCGGGGGCGTGAGATTCAGGGGAGTGGGCTACCAGCCGGGTGGGAGCGGCCGGGCGGGCTGCTCCCCGTCCGGCTCGAACGGGAACTCCGGGTCGGCCTCCGTGCAGGCGCACGAGCCGGACTTTCCGGGGCCCGTGCACTTCGCGTCGTGGACCCGCGCCGCAGCCTCCGGCGCCAGGGCGTGAGCCACGCAGGCGAACACGGGCACCGTCGCATCGGCCCCGGCCTCCGGCGCCTCGGGGCTTACCACCTGGCCGCGACCCTCAGCGGTCGCCCGCCGGGCTGACTCGGCCTCGACGATCCGCTCCAACTCAGCCTTCGCCGGGCGCCGTCGCCACTGCACCACGGCGGGCTCGCCACACGCGCAAAGGCTCATGACCGGAGCCAGTCGACGTACATCATTGAGGCGGCCTCGCCCGCGAAACTGGTGCTGAGTGAGCCGCCGCTGTTCTGGCCGCCGGCGACCTCGACGTAATCGGATACGGCCAGGTAGAGCACGTGACTCACCTCCGAGATCCCGTTCAGAGTGCCCGCGCCAGCCAAGCTTGCCGCGCCCTGAATGAAGCTGCCGTTTTTGTGGATCCGGGATCCGCGGCTGCCGGTCGAGTTGGTGGCGAAAGCGGCCCGGCCGGTGATGCGGTACCAGCCCGCGTACTGGCAGACGTAGCGGCTCGTATTGCTGCTGGTCGAGTGCCCGTTGTACGGGTCGGTGATCTCGCTATCCATCGTGAGCACCGCCCAGGCTCCGTTGGCAACTGACTGCGTGACCGTCTGCTGCAGCACGGCGATCGGTTTCGCGTCGAGCATCTGCAACGCGGCGGCGGTGATGGTGCCTCCAGCCGGAATCGGCATCGAATCTCCTCTCTACAGGGCGGCCACCGCGGGCTGCGCCAGGGTGACGGGGTCGAGTACGAGGTGCGCCGCCTGGTAGCCGTTGACCCCACGGACGACGGTCATCGTCTGGGGGCTGCTGCTACCGGAGATCGCGGTGACGGTCATAACCTCGCTGGCGATCTCGATGCTGATCGGCATGTCGCCGGCGCTGGTCGCCCACAGTGGGCCGCTGACCGTCGCCACGGACAAGCTCGTTGCTGTCGAGGAGATCGCAGACGCGAGATACGACCCGCTCGTCTCGGCTTTGGCCAGGTCAGCTACGGCGATCGTCCAGGGGCTGGCCGGGCTGCATACCAGGGTGAGGTCCCAGGACTCGGACCGGACGTCGTCCGTGAAGCCCTCGACTAGCAAGTCCAGCGGCCCGGGCGGGAGATGGGCAGGCAGGTTGGTGACGCGGACGACCGAGCCGACCTCCAGGCGGGTGGCAGCGTCGATGTACTGCGGGTATTTGTGCAGATAGATCTTGATCTGCGGGTATCGGGCCTCATCGACGGTGCCGAGGTGGACGAGCCACTGCGCGATCGGCTCACACTGGGCGTCGTCGGACAGGTTGAGGGTGGTCTCGTCGTCGTAGACACCGACACCGAACGGGTGCTGCTGGGTCGAGAGGGCGCCGCTGGTCTCCGTCCAGCGCCCGTAGTTGCCGTCTTGGCGGCGGACGGTGCGGTCGTTGCGAATCCTGCTGTCGTCGTCCCGGGGCGGCCCGAATTCGACGAGGTGCGCGTAGGGGATCGTGAGGATGGGGTTCTGGGTGTAGAGGCTGCTTCGGGTCCGGTAGACGAGGCCGAGGCGGTCGCGGTCCTCCAGCAGGATTCCGCCGTCGGCGGCCTCACTCTCGGCGAGGACGTCCAACAGTTTGCCGGGGCGCTGGTAGCCCATGGCCTGCTGGCCGTCGGTGATGCCCCACACGTCCACCGGTACGGCCTCTTCCGAGCAGAGGCGGGAGACGCGGGCGCCAGCGGCTTCGCCGTGCCAGGCGGAGTCGTAGGACGTGTAGTTGTAGATCTGGTCGTTGAAGATCGCGATGTGGCCGAAGCTGACCTTCCCGTCGAGGGCGGCGTAGTAGTCGGTGGCGACGTCGGTGATCCGGCCCATAGTGGTGCTGGTCAGGCTGTTCGAGCCGAGATTCCCGACGACAAAGATGTCGGAGCCGGAGGGAATTACCTGAATGATCATGCGGCGCCAGGTGCCGTCGAACAGGCCCGTCATGCTGGTGCTCGTCACGAGGGTGGTCGCGCCCGCGCCGTCCTCGACGCTGAGGTAGGCGGTGTTGTTGCCGAAGTAGATCGTCCAGATTTTCCATGGTGACCCGGTGGTGATCCACCGCAGGATCGGCCCCGACGTGGACGGCACCGACGACACCCGGTACAGGAAATGAACCGTCCACGCCGACGGCGTGTGCACCGGAACCGGCCCCACCATCGACGCACCCGTCGCCACGGTGGGCAGGGCGTCGGACGCCGGGTTGGTGGTGTCCGCACCCATACGCAGGCCAGTGACCGCGAGGGGGGCCACGCCGGGGATCGGGCTGTAGGCGAGGGTGGCGTCCGTGCCGCCCTCCATCGGCCAGTACGCGACCGGGAGGAGCGTCGGCATGCCCCGAGCCAGGGAGGACGGCAACGGTTTGCGGCCCTGGTTGAGGCGGTGCATGACCCCCGAGGCCACCAACGGGGCGCGCACGTCGTTGCCCGAGATGTGCCAGCGCGGCGCCCACTCGGACACCTCGGCGATCGCACGGTACCGACGGGACGTGATGACCGCCGCGCCCTCCGTGCTCCAGAGACGCCCGGCCGAGTCCGTGAACGAGGTCGCCCCGCTGACCTGCGAGTTGAACACAGGGTTGGCGACGATCGTCCCGTTGATGTTGTTGCGGACCTGCACCGCATGCACCAGGCGCCCGATGGCCTGGGTGCTGATGTCAGGCAGGTCGCCGACCCGCAGCGGCGACGACCCGGCCCAGACGGCGGTGGTGGTGGCCTGAACGATCGGGTCGCCGAGCTGGGTCCAGGTCCCGGAGATCGACGTCGAGGTGTAGAAGACGATCGTCCGCCCCGAGGCGCCGTTGTTGACGTCCAGCGTGGCTCGGATCGCGGCCCGTTCTCCGGGCGCGAAACGAACCGCAGCGTTGCTGGTCGCAGTCCTGAGCGTCGACCCGTCCGCCGACCAGGTCAGAGACAGGCTTCCGTCGTCGTTGACGAGGAGGTACCAGCTGGCGTCTCCGAAGACGTAGCGACCGCAGACCTCCCACGCCTGGTTGGTCCGGACGCCGGTCCAGGCGACGGGGGTGACCTCGGCGCGGACGTCGAGGTCGGTGACCGCGAAAGAGGCGTGGTTGGCGGCGTAGGCCCGGCCGACCGCGCCCGGCGGGATGGACAGCGCGACCGCCGCGCCGTCCACCGAGTACCGCAGCGGGATGTTCCGACCGAGCTGCCCGTAGTACTGCGACCGAGGGTTCCGGCTGTTGAATTTGCCGGTCGGGTCGTTCAGGGTCAGCGTGATCTGCGAGGCGTCGACGCGGGCGCCCTCCGAGCCGCGCCCGCGCCGGTGACGGATCCCGTCCTCCAGGCGGACGGGCGCGGTGACGTCCGTCCACGAGCTTGAAATCTGAAGCTCGACCTTCGGGTTGTGAACTCCCACCAGGCCCCTCCTCTCTAACTCACTCGCCCCAGTACCTGCTGAACGTCGCCGCCGTCGGACGCGACGATGCGCCGGATGAACTGCTTCATGGCGTCGGGTCCTTCGACCTCGACGATGACGCGCGGTACGGACCGAGCCGACGGTCCGCCCGGGCCGCCCATCGCACCGGCGGGGGCGAGCGCCATTCCCGGGAGGCTGCCGGTGAGCCCGGCGAGCTGGTCCTGGAGGCCCGGAGTGGCGAGGCTGATGCCCCGCTGGAAGCCTTCGATCAGGCTGCGGCCGGCGGGGGTGAGGATCCGTGCGTCGGTCTCCGGCGGCCCCTTCCAGCTCGGCATCATGTTGGTGATCCACGACAGGTGTTCCTTCAAGCTGGGCACCATCGCGCGGAGTCCGTCGATCAGGCCACCGATCAGGCGCGCGCCTGCATTCCAGAGCACCCAGCCCAGGTCACCTAGGGCCTCGGAGGCCATGGCCGGGATCCTCGCGAGCGTGGTGAGGATGACGCCGCGCTTCTCGATGAGCACTGCGGCGGCCCGGTCGCCGGCGTCGCGCAGGCGCTCGGCGAGTTTGTCGCCGAGTTTCGACAGGGCGTCCCAGATTCGGGTGGGGAGATTCTCGAACAAGTTGAGCCAGGTAACCATCATTCCCATGATCATTCGCTTTGCCGCATCCCACGCGCCGGAGAAATCACCTTGCAAAAGCTTGGTGATCATCTCGATTGCGGGAATGACGACGGAAATGATGATCCCCGCGAGCTGATCCGCAAAAATCGTGGCGAGATCGCCGATCAGCTGAATCAGCGGGATCAAGAACGGCATCAGCTCGACCATCATTTTGGCGATCAGTTCGCCCCAGACCTGAATCAGCGGACCCAGTGCGATCATCAATTTGCCGATGGTCTCACCCAGGATCTTGAACGAGGGCGCCAGGGTGGTCAGCAGTTCGCCCACCAGCTTGAGGCCCCAACCGAGCTGACCAGCCAAAAGCGTAGCGATCGGCCCGATAATTCCCGGCAGTTGCGCGAAAATGGGGCCTAGGGTTTCCTTCAGGATTCCCGCCACGATCTTAATTACCGGGGCCAATTCTTTAAAAACGACGCCCAGTCCATCGAAAAGCGGAGTCAAAGCGGGGAGCAGAGCGGCAATCAATTCACCCGCTACTGGCAAAAGCGGGGATATTGCCGTAATCAATTCCCCGAATGCCTTTGCTGCGCTTTCCAAAACTGGACCCAAGGCTTTAATGACGGGCCCTAGGGCCTCACCGAAGGCCTTTATTAGCGTCTGGATGGGCGGGCCGAGCGCCACGAAAATTGGCGCTATGGCCTGGAGCGCATCCGCGAGCAGCGGACCGACGGTCTTTCCGAGAACCGACATCGTCTCGTAGATCGCCTTCAGCCCGGCCTGCACCGCAGGCGTCGCGAAGGCGTCCGCCATCGACCGCGTGATGTCCTGGAGGATCCCGATGAACCCGCCGCCGGATGTCTCCATCGGCCCCAGGACGCTCGCGAAGATGTCGCCGACGTTCGCGAAGACATCGAACAACTGGCCAATCAGACCGATGGCCTGGTCGATGGCCGTCTGCATGCGGCCGCTCTCGAACGCGGACGCCATCCGCGCGGCCACACCGTCGAGGCCCTTGGCCGCAGCCGCGGTGAGCCGCTCGAAAGCCGGGCCCGCCGCCGCAGCGACCTGGCCCAGTCCGGTGACGACCTGCCCCGGAGCCCGGGACAGGTTCTTCAGCCCGGCCGACGCCGAGGACATCGCGCGCCCGAGCGTCCCGGAGTCGGCCAGCTCGCGCGCCGCGTCTAGGACCCCACGACCCATGAGGTTCAGGGCGCCAGCGGAGTCGACCAGCCCCTTACGCAGGACCGGCAGGACACTGCCCGCGGTCCGGGTCATCTCCCCGGCCAGGCCCTGCATCAGGGTCTGCTGCACGTCCAGCCGCAGCGACTCCCACGCGGGCTTCAGTGCCATCAGCGCGGTGACGAACTCACGCGCCGCAGGCGCGAGCTTGGCCATGGCCTCCGCGAACGGATCAGCCCCGCCGCTGGACGCGCCCGCCTCGGCGAGGGCCTCCTGAGCGCGCCGCACCTGCTCGATCCCGTCGGCTGCGGTACGGGCGGCGTCCTGGCGGGCGTCCGCTAGGGTCTGCTCGCTGTCGGCGACGGTCCGCTGCGTGTCGGCGATCCGCTCCTGGGCCTGCCGGACCGCGTTCGACCCCTCCACGCCAGCCGTGTTGGCCTTCGCGGTCTCGGCGCGCAACCTGGCTGTTTCGGTCGTCTGTTCCTTCAGGCGCTGGACGGCACGGTCGTACGCCAGCTGCGCCCGCGCGATGTCCTTCGGATCCCCGGACTGCCTCGCCTTCGCCAGTTCGGCCTCGGCGTCGGCAATGTCCAGGACGGCGTCTCGCTGCGACAGTTCGGCGTCCGCGAGCCGGTTGTTGATGTCCTCCAGGTCGCGGGCGCCCTGCTCCCTGGCATCGTTGAGGGCCATCTGCGCGGCACGGGACTCGCGTTGCGCGTCGGCCAAGCCCCGCTCGGCGGTGGCAACCTGCTTGGCTGCCTGCTCGTTGGCGCGGGCCGCAGACTTCACCGCGTCCGTGAGGCTCTGCTGTGCCGAGGCCGCCGCCTTGGCCTGCCCGGACGCGACGCCCGCTGACTTTCCGGCTGCGCCGACTGCCTCCGAGATCCCCGACGTACCGATCTTGAATGCTGCCGTGGCCTGCGCCAACGCGAACACGGCCGTGGCACCCACGCCCGCGGCAGGTGCGATGTTCGCCAGCGTCGCCGCGAGGCCGGCCGCGATCGGGACGACGGCGCCGAGGCCCGCCGCCATCGTCCCGGCCGTCGCAGCCACCGAGCCGAGGGCCCCCGCCGCCGAGCCCAGGCCCCGCAGCGTCCCGGAGAAGCGGTGCCCCTCGCGGTCCCCGGACCGCATGCTGGTCACGACCCGCTCGACGGCGTGCTCCACGCCGCTGCTGTCGGCTTCCATCTCGACGTGTACAGGTCGGTTCAGCTCTGCGAACTGGCCGGTCAGGGTTCGTAGAGAGCCGTCCGCATGCTGTACGAAGCCGTTCAGGCGCAGCTCTGCCGCGCGCAGGTCGCCAAGCTGAGCAAATTCCCAGTCGAGGGTGCGAAGGCCCCCGGTGATCTCCCGCTGGAACCCACGCATTTCCAGCTCGGCGTCCGACAGACCCCGCAGGAACGCGGAGTCGTCGGCGTCGATCCGGGCAACGAGTTCACCGATGGTCAGCGACATTGCGGCCTCCTGTCAGGTGGCGAGAGAGGCCAGAGCCGCCTTGATCTGGGAGGCGTCGTCCACGACAGAGATCTCGTCGCCCGCCATCCGCCGCCACATCGCGTCAGCGGACAGACCGGCGAGGAGGACGTAGAACCTGCGGCGAGTCAGCTGCGCGATGTCTTGCGGGCCGAGCCGGTACTCGCGTTGGAGGTCCGCTTCGAGGGCCCACCAGTAGCGGCGGATTGCGATCTCCGTGCGGCTCGGTTCGGTCCTTTTCCCGCCGGTGCGCCCTGCTCGACGAGGGCGAGGGCCTCGGCGAACGTGGTGTCGCGGCCGGACGCGCGCGCGAGCCCCCACGTGAGGACCGTCTGGAACTCCTTGAGACCCATGCGCGCCTCGCGCCATTGCGCGATGCAGTCGGTCCCGAAGAGCAGCGACACCAGCTCGGCGACGTCCTCCAGCTCGGTAGAGTCCTGGAGTTCCTGGATCCGCTGCTCGACGCCCATGGGCATGTCCGTGGGGACCTGCACCATGACGCCGCGGATCTCAACCTCTGCGTGGGGTGCGGCTTCGGCCCAGAAGGCGTCCCATGACTGGGACTTGCTGACGCGGGCCGTCACGGCTTGGCCGCCGTGGTCGACGGGCCAGACCGGGTGAACGTCGCCGACCACGACACCTCGTCGTTGTTGCCGCCGCCCTGGTCACCGAGGCTGACGCGGGTCTGGGCCCACACGGTCCAGGTGGTGTCGGTGGTGTGAGCCCACCGGAACCCGGTCAACGAGGACGTGCCGAGGCGGTCGTTCATCGCCTCGACGATGGCCTGGCCGGGGTCGAGGGCGCCGGTCGCGGAGTCGCGGAGCCGGAAGCCCTCCAACTGGAGGCTCTTGCCGATCTGCATCTTCATGGACTCGGCCTGACCGGCGGACCCGAAGGTGGTCGTGTCGGTGGTCTCTTCGTCCTCGGACTTGGTGAAGGTGTTGACCGCGAGCGGCGAGATCGCCACCCACGTCCCGGGGCTGGCGTAGTTCTCGATCTGGAACACGACGTCGCGCGCGTTGTACTTCGTGGCGGGCATGGTGATCTCCTCAGGGCATGGCGAGGAGCCCGTCGGCAACGCCGTGCGGGCTGAGGGGAGAGAGGGGGGAGGGTCAGACGCGGTGCGCGGTCACCGACCGGACCTGCATCAACGCATTGAAAACGTGCTCATGGCGGCGGTTCTCGTCCGTGCCGAGACCGGCCACATTCCGGGCGACCGACAGCAGCAACTCGGTACCGTCCGGCAGGGTGACCTGGCCGAGGCCGTGCAGCTCGGAGCGGATCGCGAGCGCGCGCTGGCGGCTCACGCGCGGGTCAGTCGTCCCGCGCACGCGGACCTGCACGGCGACGGTGTCGTAGCCGATGCGGGAGTCCTGGACGGTCCCGTCGTCGTAGATGCCGAGGACGACACACGCCCCCGGGGTGGACGGCAGTGCCTCGATGTAGAGGTCCCCGCTCGCGCCGGTCTTGTCGTAGGTGCCGTGGCCGCGCGCGGCCAGGTGGCGGGCGAGCCCGTCGAGGAGGTCAGCCACTAAGCCACCTCCGTAGCGAGACCTGCATCAGCCGCAGCATCACGTCCCGCTCCCGGTTAAGGGGAAGCTCCAAGTACTTGGCGCTACGCCCGGGCAAGTGCTTCCAGGTCAACTCTTCGTGCTGGCGCTTCGCGTACACGGTGTCGTAGGTGACGGCCCCGACGAGACCGTCGCGGACGACACGGCCGGAGCGCTCCAGGGTGCCCTCACGCAAGGGCACGATTTTGCGGGATTCGGCGAGGAGATGTTCGAGGGCCTTCTGGAGGCCCTCCTCGGCGCCGCGGCGGCCCCGGCGGGTTGCGCCGAGCCGTCCACCCTCCCACCGCAGGCCGGTGTGCTGCCTCATGTGAGGGTCACCTCCCGATGATCAGGTGTCGGTAGGCCCCCGCCGTCGTGGAGGGCGGAGGTGATGACGGACGCCGTCCGGCCTGACGGCGTGGTGACGAGGGATTCGGGGGGGCAGTCCTGCGTGGGGAGGAGATAGACAGTGGTGGACGCCACGACCTCCTCACCGCGCTTATCCCGGACAGTCCGCACCTTCTCCGTGACGAACGCGCGGACGGTCACCGCCGGCCCGTACTGCGGGCCGTACGCCGAGTCCCCGGCATAGGGCTCGATCGTCACCTGATGCCGCAGCAGGAACCCGGGAATCACCCCCATACGCTCACCGCCCCCAGCCGGAACCCGACCGCGGCCAGGTCGGGGGATTGCAGGGCGTCCCACACGGCGGGGGCGACCTGCCGGGCTGCGGATGCGTCGCCCGACACGGAGGTGACGGACCGGCCGAGGCGTACGTCGCCGATCTCGACCGTGCCCCACCCGGCAGCAGCCGCACCGGTGACGTCGCCGACCTCAACGCCCCACTCGACCTGCGCACACACCGCGCTCGCGAGCGCCTCGGCGACCGCGCTGTCGGCGGGGAGGCCGGTGGCCGTGTCCACGGAGTACGAGCACATGCGGAACACGTTCGCGTCGAGGAACCGGGAGGCCCGGGCGATACGGGCCTCGATGTCGACGGGCGCCGCCGTTCCGGTGTGGGCCTCGTACTGGTCGGCGGAGGCGTAGATACGGGCCACGGCCGGACCCCCTTCTATGCGGAGCAGCCGACGATGACGACGTCGTACGTCACCGACGTCGAACCCGCCGAGTTGGTGACCTTGAGGATGTCGCCGGTGGCCGCTGTGACCGGCCAGCCGATGGCGTCGCCGGCGCCTGCGCCGAAGCCGCACCATCCGCCGGGCTTGAGGGTCACAGTCCCGGTCGCCGAGAAGAGGGTGGCCCACGGGTTCGTACCCGCCCCGATCACCACGTTGTTGGTATTCGCGCTGGACGCGGCGATGAACAGGCCCTTGATCCGCGCGAACGTGATCGCGGCGCCGTAGACGTCGGTCAGGATGCCTGCGAGGTCGAGATCCTCAGTCGCGCTGGCGGCGAGGGTCCGCTGGTCGTGGAACGCGCGGTCTGCCTGCCCGGCACCAGTGCCGGACTCCAGGTGGGTGGCCCAGATCCGGGCGAGCGGGTCCGTCGTGACGGTGAAGTCCTGGCTCTTGGTCTGGGCCACGCTGGCGGTCATGGAAAAGTCGCTGATCACGGGCATGGCTGCCCCCTACTTTCGTCGTCGGACTGGGGCCGCCGAGGCGCTGTCCTCGGAGGGCTCGCCCTCGACCGGCGCCTCGACTGGGGACGGAGCGTCCTCAGGCTCGGCCGCCGGTTCGGGGCTAGAATCGGGCAGGTCGACGGGCTGAACGTGGTAGCCGGGCTCAGCCTGGAACCAGACCAGCGCCCCCTCGTGCTGGGTCGCGTCCTCGATGAGCGCCTGACCGTTGGCGAAGGCCACGCCCATGACGCCGCCGGTCACCGGCCCGGGCGCGCTGACGCGGTACCGGGCCGGGGGCGCAGGCGGCGGCGCGGCTTCCTGCTCCTCGACGGAAGGCGTACCGCTGTCCATCAGGTGAGGACGACGTACGGCACGAAGCTTTTGGCCGTGACGCTCGCGATCGTGGTCGGGGCCGTCGCGGTCAGCGACGACCCCGACGACTGGGAGAGGTTCCGCTCGCCGGTAACGACCGCCGGAGCCGCGCACGCGCCGAGGAGCGTGGGCGGGGTCGTGGCCGTGACCATGATGCCCACCCAGTAGATCCCCGACCGCGTGATCGTCACCGTGCTGGCCAGCGCCAACGTCTTGGTGGTGTTCGCGGCCCACGCGGTCGACGTCTGGTCGGCGGACTGCGCCAGCAGGGCCGGCGTGGCCGAGCTGTCGTAGAGCGCCACCCAGTAGTTCGTCGGGGTGCCCGCCGCGGTCGCGCCCGAGCGCACCGAGACGTTGGTGATGACGTCGCCCGAGCGCAGATGGATCGGCACCGACGTCATAACCCCGGTGGCGAGGGCGACCTGGCCGGTGTCGCTGGCCGAGTCGTACAGGCCGATGCGGGGCATGTTGCGGCGGAAGAAGGTATCCGGCGACGCGGGGTCGGCGGCGTTGATGTGCGCGATGGCGTCACGGACGTTGCGGGTGTACCCGCCAAGCTGCTCACTCACCGGAAGGTCCCTTCTTGAGGATGGTGGCGCGGGCCTGGCCCGCTTCTTCTGCGGCGAGCACGCGGGCCCGCTCGTCCTCGTCGGCGTCGGCGAGGTAGGCGAGGACATCGACCACGTTGTGGTCGGCCGGGTCGAAGACGTCCGCAGGGGCGTCCTGGACAGTCGGTTCGGCCGGGGCCTCGTCGGTGACGCGGTAGCCGCTACGCCGGAAGTAGGCCAGGGCCGCACGGTGCTGGGGAAGGTCACCGGATACGAGAGCGGCGCCGTCTCGGAAGACGACGCCGCTGATCTCACCGCTGAATCCCCCCTCGGGGGAATGAACTTGGAACTGAGTCATCTCGACTTCTTTCGAGGTAGTCGATGGCGCTGCGGAGCCGCGCCACGTCGTCGGCAGCCATGCCCAGAAGCGCGTTGCAGTTGTTGCAGAGCAGACCACGCACAGTGCCGGTCGAGTGGCAGTGGTCGACCACCAGCCCTCGTTGATCGGACGGTGGCGGATTGAGACAGATACGGCAGAGCCCGTTCTGAGCGGCGACTAGAGCGTCGTACTCGGCGGCCGTGATGCCGTACTTGCGGCGCAGCGTTCGGTTCCGGTGGCCCAGGCTGGCGCATGCCTTGCACTGGGAGGACCGGCCATCACCGTTGCGGGGCTCCTTGTGGAATGCCGACTTCGGCTTCTCGTTCCGGCAGGACGAGCAGAGCTTCGCCTCCGCCTCGGGCTTGCTCCTCTGATAGAGCCTGGATGCAGGACCAGGATCTCCGGTCAGGCGCCAGCGGTTGTAGTGCATGGCACACCACCCCCGTGCGATCGGAGGCCTGTCGCATCCGAACGTGCAGTGCTCCCCTTGGGGCGCCTTGCGCTGGAAAGGAACATCAGCTCTGACGTCGCCATACCGCTTCCACCGGTCGTAGTGCGACTTGCACCACTCCCGCTGGTGATATGCCGGTCGTTCGCACGAGTCCACTACACAGCTACGCTGAGACATGTCGATCTGCTCTCGTCAGGTCGGCCACGCCCCGGGGGTGTTACCAGCACCCGCCGGGGTCTCCTCTGCCCATTATCGCAGGTCAGAGGGGACCGACTAGGCGATTTTGATGTTCCGGAGTACCCCACACGACCGGGTGTTGCGGAGCACGGCCGCGACCGGGCCCATTTCGATCTCACCGGTCTTGACCGCGCCGGGCTGGGTGAAGTCCGGCATGTAGGCGTTGACCAGCGGCTGACCGGCCACGGCCGCGCCGTGGAGGGCGTCGAGACCAAAGGACACGGCGTACAGGTCGGTGAGGCTGGTGATGTTCCCACCTGCGCCCACGCCGTCGGGGTCGCGGGTCTCGACCGGGATGATCGGGGCCGAGCCGAGAGCGTTGTCGCCGAGGTCGACGAGGACCCACTGCCCGTACATCTCGATCTGACGGCCGAGGTCGTCCTTGATCGCGGTGTAGATCGTCGCCCAGCGGGCCAGGGCCCGCATCCGGGTGATGCTCTTAGTGTTGCCGAGGATGGCCTTCACCCCGGGCG
Organism: Streptomyces sp. NPDC088097; assembly: GCF_044741845.1. Taxonomy (NCBI): domain Bacteria; kingdom Bacillati; phylum Actinomycetota; class Actinomycetes; order Kitasatosporales; family Streptomycetaceae; genus Streptomyces; species Streptomyces sp. NPDC088097. The sequence continues at coordinate 621,229 of NZ_JBIUTJ010000003.1, read as the reverse complement.
GGAGCGCGCCAGCCGCGCCCGCGTCGCCGCCGCCCGTGTGGGAGGGCACGATCCGCGACAGGAAGTCGTCGACGATGTCCAGCTGGGCCATGGCTTCGGGCTGGGTGTCGATGGTGCCGCGCGTCCAGTCCAGGTAGCCGGTGGGGACGCCCTCGTTGACGGGCAGGTACTCGGTGGACTGCCCCGTCAAGCTCTTGTCGAGGCCGTCGAATCCGTCGGCGTTGACGGCCGTGTCGCCCCGGATCAGCTCGTACTGGAAGGACGTGCGGACGCCCGTCAGGAGCTGCTGCATCTGGAAGCTGATCTCGTTGGTCTGCGAGGCGCCGAGCCGGGAGAGGACCCGGTCGATGGTGAACGCGCCGCCGAGGGGCTTGAGGTCCACGCTGTACCGCTGCCGGTTGGCCTGCGCCGGGGTGTACTCCGAGTTCATGGCACGGAATTGGGCGCCGCGGCCGGCGGTGAGGCGGGTGTAGCCGTAGGTGAGGCTGCCTCCTCCGGTACCGGGGGTGACCGTGTCGTCGAAGGCGATCTGGTCGAGGAGCCACGAGTAGCGGCGCAGGTTGTCGATGACGGCGTAGTCGATGTCGGCCTGGCTGTTGATCTGAGCCTGGGCGAGGGTCACGGGCACGGGGTGCTCCTAGGGTTAGGTGCCGAGGCTGCTGCGCACGGCGGCGTGGAGTGAGGTGGGGCGCTGCCGGGTGTTGCCTTCTCCGGTCCCGCCGGAGAGGTCGCCGCCGGACGCGGTGGCGGCCGGGGACGCGGCGAGCGCGGGGTTGTCCTTTACGGCGGCCTTGATGGCCGTCTCGATGGCCGTGCTGAATCCCTTGTCGGAGGGGTTGAGGTCGGCAACGGCCTTCAGGAAGCTGCGGGAGTCGAGGAGCGCACTGGGCTTCGCGCCTGCCTTGTCGGCGTGGTCGCGGACGGCCAGCTCAACAGCCTGCTCGCGGATCCGGGCGTCCCGCTCGGCGAGGGCCTGGTCCCGTTCGGCAGCGGCTTCGGTGCGGCCCTTCTTCTCGGCCGCCGCGACCGCCTTCTCCTGGTCGGTCATGGACTGCTCGCGCAGCTTGGTGAGTTCCTCGGCCGCCGTCTTGCCCTGCTCGGCAGCGGTCTTGTTCTCCTTGGCTCGCTGTTCCCACTTGCGGGCTTCGGCCTTCCAGTCCGTTCCGTCACCGCTCGGTGCGGGGGCGGCCGGAGGCGTGGCCGGGGGCGTCGCGGGCGGGGTCGAGGGTTCACCCGCGGGCGGGGTGCCACCGGCGTCGGCGGCGCCCTCGTTGCTGCCACCCGCGATGACGTAGATCGGTCGGCCGTCCGTGCGGTGGCCGAGGATCGTGCCAGCGGGGTGCGAGGCGAGGGGGTGGCGGAAAGGGGTGTTCATGGTGGGCTCCCGTTTCGGGATCATCCGGCGGTGCCGTGCGGCGGGTGCCGGGAAGCTCTGGTGTGGGTGAGTCGGCGCTCGTAGAGTTCGCGGATGGAGAATCCAGCGATGACGCGGATCATGGCCGCGCTGAACTTGGCTGAGTTGATCCGCAACGACGGCCCTGAGGCCTGGGTCGCGGAATGGCGGCGCCGACCTGACGCGGACGACGTGGCCGTCGTGATGTCGCAGCTCATCAGCTTCCTGATGGAGAACGACGCGGCTCGGCGCGGCATCAGTTGGGACGCCTACGTCGACCAGTTCCGGCAGGAAGCCATCCGTAACCTCGGTACCTAGCGGGCCTGGCCGATCTGCTCGCGCGCGGGCTGGCGGACGATGTGCTCGTGCGCGGCCACGTGCGCGCGGGCCGCGGCCTGCCAGATGCGCACCTTCGCCGCCGCCTTCGCGCGGGCGCCGTCGTCGATTGCGGCGACCTCGCGGCGCTTCCACTCGCGGATGTGCCGCTCGATCGCCCGCAGCCGCTGCGTGTCCGCGTAGGTGGTGCCGGGCGTCGCGTGGTGCGGGGGCCGGGTCGTCACGCCGGGGAGGTAGAGGGCCAGACTGTGACGACAGTTGGGGTGATATAGACCCTTTGCCCTGGCTTCGAGCAGGCTTCCCGCGACGTGGACGGCCACCGTCGTAGGAGGCCGGAAGACGCTGCGGAGGCCCGTCGGCTGGATCGCGTGCTCGACCCGGACCGTGCGCGGCCCCGGCGGGCCCGCCAGCGCGAGGACTTCGCCCTCCCACGGCGCGCATCGCTCGCACTCCAGCGGAGCATCGGACACGATCACCAGGCCCTGGCCGACCTCGGCCATCGCGTCGATGTGCCCGTCGATCGCCGCGCGGGCGGTGACGGAGCGGACGGCCATCTCGGCGTAGGAGGCCAGGTTCCAGCCGTGGCCGCGCGAGTCGACGAATCCGGTGATGCCGCGGCGCGCGAACTCGTCGAGGGCGCGCTGACTCGCGTCGCGGCGGGTGATCCCGGTCAGGAGCTGAGTCCCGGCCGCCCGCGCGGTGACGCCCCGGAAGACATCGAGGACGGCGCGGGTAATGCGCTGGTACAGCGGCCGGGTGTCAGCCGCATACGACGCGGCAAGCCGGTCGACTGCGGGAGCGTTCGGCAGGATCCGGCGGACGTGCAGCTCCCGGCCGATGTCCAGCGCGCCCAGCTCGGCAACCGCGGCCTGACGGCCCCGCCCGTACGCCGTGGCGAGGGCCTCGGCAACGGCGCCTGTTGCATCGGTCTGGAGCGCGTTGGCGACGGTCTCGACGGCTTCGCGGAGGTCGCCGAGCGCCCGGAGCTTCAACTCGGCCCAGCGGGGGGAGTCGATGCCCTCTGCGAGCGCGTCCCGCAGGATTCCGATCAGGGCCAGCTCGGCGTCCTCGTAGAGCATGGTGACGGCGGCGGCGAGATCCTCGGCCATGGCGGGGGAGACGGGCATCGGTTCGCCTCCCCACGGCTACTCGGCGCCGACCGCGGTCGGGTCGGCGACGTCTCGGCCGGATTCGCGCAGGATTCGGCGGGTCTCTTCGGCCTGCCAGTCCGCGTCACGGTCCTTGTTGACCAAGGCCACGATGGTCTCGGTCGACATGGCCTCGGCCTGCCGGTACAGGGCGGCGGACTCGGCCAAGACCTTGACGTCGTCCTGGATCGAGTCCTGGAACTCGACCGTGGGGCGCTCGACCGGTACCGAGTCCAGGCCGGGGAACAGGTCGGATGCCTCCAGGAGGAGGATGATCTCCGCAATGTCGGCGATGCCGACTGCCTCCAGCTCGGCCTTACGCGCGCGCGTGCTCATGCTGCGCGCGTTGCGGGCCTTGATCTCTGTGGCAGTGACGGCCGGGCCGCCCGAGTCGTCGCCCATGGTGCCGCTGCTGTACCCGGCGGTGTGGATGACCCGGGCGAACAAGTCGGCGATGGTCTCACGGTGCTCGACGTGCCGAATCTTGAACTGATTTTCAGTGATCTGATGATCACTCGTCGGCGGAATGTTCATCATGGCGTAGACCTCGCGGTCCTCCCACGCCACTCCCTGCCCCGGCCCATTCGACTGGAGGTAGCCGGACGGTACGAGGATCCGGGACCGGGCGAGACGGACGTCCCGCATCCAGCTCGTGTACGTCTCGTCGATCGCGGCGAGCATCGTTTCCGACCCCTGAAAGTCCGACGTGCCGAGCCCGACGGCGCCCGGAAGATCGTGCCAGTCCGGGGCGGTCATGGTGTTCGGGATGTAGACGCTGGCCAGCCGGTTCCCGATCGGCAGGATCTGCGCGGGGAGATAGCCCTTCGTCTCCTTGAACGCGCCCAGGTCGACGGGCTTGCCCAGGTTGTCCTCGGTGCCCTCGTAGACGCCGTGGAGGATCTTTCCCGGTTCGTGGCGCTCCAGGTGCCGGACGACTTTCTGGCCGTCCACGCCGAGCACGGTCCAGTAGGTGACCGCGGCCAGTCGGCCGTGGACGAAGGTGGGGGCGGCGCCGTCGGCGCGTACGAGGCTGGCCCACGGGCGCGGGCTGACCTTCAGGTCCCAGACGGCCCGCAGGTAGGCCCCGCCGAGTGCTGAGGATGCTTCGCCCTGGGCGATGAGGGTACGGCGGAGGCCGTCCTCCATGAGCTGTTCGAGGCGGTCGCGGGTGGCGGTGTTCTCGGTCACGAGTTTCGGAGGCTCGGAGAACAGGAGGTCGGAGCTGGTGCGCGCGATGTCGCGGGCGAGCGGCATGTGGAGCTTGGCGCGCTTCTCGCCGAGCGGGGTCGGCTCGCCCCAGAAGAAGCGCGCCATGGTCCCGACGAGGCCGCCGCGGTACTGGCTGGGCCGGTTGGCGGGCTGTCCATAGGCGCGGCCGTCGCGGTGCCGGTTGGTGTACCGGTAGGTGAGGCGGTCGGGGCTGGCGGAGTACCAGGCGGCCCAGTCCTCCATGTCGGAGCGGACGGACGGGTCGATCGGCGGCCAGGGGGCGCCCTTCTCAGGCAGTGCCATCGGGGACTTCCCTCCTGTCCGGGTCCATCTGATCGGCGAGGCGCAGAAACTGTGCGGCGTCGTCGGGATCCGCGTCGGTTGCCAAGGCCTGGATGTCGCCCGAGAGGTTGCGGGCGAACGGCTCGCACATGGCGCGCGCCTCGGCGGGACCACGCTGGGCGGTGACTCTGGCCAGGAACGCCTCGTACGTTGTCTCGAACGCCATCAGGCAGCCACCTCCAGCTTCGGGCGGGCCAGGCCCCGCCATTCGTGCGAGGTGGAGTGCAGGGCGTACCGCAGGGCATCGACGCTGTGGTCGTCGACCTTCAGCGGCTTGTCCTCACCTTTCTCGGCGGCCTTCGGGTCCCAGGCGTACGAGGGGAGTTCGGACAGCAGGCCTTTGCACGAGCGGTGCACGGACAGCACGTTGGAGCCGAGCGCCACGGATACGGAGCGGATTCCGTCCTTGACGTCGTTCTGAGCCTTCGCCACGCCGGGGACGCCGTCGGCCCACAACTGGGTCATGAACGATGCGGCCGACGGGTCCACGAAGATCCATTGCGGGCTCACGCCCCGTACCCCGCCGTGTTCGTAGGAGCCGAGCCAGTCGCGGAATGCCTCGCTGTAGGCGGCGTCCGTGAGCTGCCGGCGCGCGGTGCGGGAGTCGTGCCGGTACTCGCTGGCCACGTACAGGCGGCCATCGGCACCGGCGCCGACGAGCAGCGCGGACAGGGGGTTGATGGTGCCGTAGTCGATGCCCACGCACATCCACCGGTCGATCACCGGTACGACGTCAACGACGTGTCGGGCCTCGCTGAACATGTCGTAGACGACACCTTCAGCCAGGCACCACTCGCCGAGGACGTACCGCCGGTAGAACAAACCCTGGTACTCGATCTTGAGGTCGGCGACGTACTTCGTGGGCAGGTACGGGTTGTCGTCGAGGCTGAACGAGAAACGGTGCAGGTCGATGGCGTCGTCGGCCTGCGACTCGACGACCGTGCCGTCGCGCCGGAGGTGGAAGCGGGCCCGGTCCAGGAACTTCTTCTTCAACCAGTGGTTGGGGCCTTCGGGGTTGGTCGTTCCGAACCACTGCGCGCCTTCGATGCTGAGGCGGGTGCCGAGCATGGAGAAGAACGTCTCTGGGAAGGTGGTGACCTCGTCGAGGTAGGCGCCCGCGAGGGTGAGCCCCTTGATCTTTTCGGCCGCGCGTTCGTCGTTCGCGCCTGCGGTGTAGATCTTTCGGCCGAGGAGGACCAGTTCGCCCGCGCCCGCCTTGTACACGCAGCGCTTCGGACCGACCATCTCGATCAGCGGGTCGATGATGTTGCGCTTCAGCGTCCGCTCGGTCTTCCCGACCATCAGCAAGGGGCCAGCGGGGCCGGTGCGGACGTACCGCAGCCACACCATGATCGAAGAGATGGTCTTCGACGAGCGGACCGCGCCCTCCCAGAGGTTCCCGCGGGCGGTCGCCAACTGGGTGGAGCGGAGCTGCTTCCCGACAAGGGCCTTGTACACGGCGGGCCCCCTCCCGGTCGGCTACTCCGGGGCGGGGGCGCCGCCCATCATCCCCCTCAGCCACTGGTCGACGGCGGCCATGCCCTCGGTCTCGGTCTCCGGCGGGACCAGGCGCAGCGACTGCGCGGCGGCGGCCGTCGCGGCGGTCATGAGCGCACGCTTGTCGGCCGCCGGGGGCTCGGGGAGCTGCTGCTCCTCGTAGGTGTTGTCCTTGCCGCCGAAGTTGTAGACGGTGGCCGGCTCCCAGATCTGAGCGGAGAGACGGAGGGCATCGTCGGTCAGAGCGTCGGCGAGGATGGAGCGCTTCTCGGCGAGCTGGGCGTTCCGGGCGGCGGTGGCTGCCTCGGTCGCCGTGTTGGTGAAGATCAGGCCGAGGCGGGCGCAGCACACGGATACGGTGCGGGTGCCGCGGCCGATCTGGCGGGCGATCTCGTTGCGGCCGAGGCCCTCGGCGTGAAGCCGGCGGATCTCGTCGGCCTCCTCGTCACTGAGCGGTATGGGGGCGCCCTTGGGCATGCGGTCACCTCCCGGTGGTGGGCCTGCTGCCCGGTCGCTGGCCAACCGCGCGATGTCCCGAGCGTTCCTCAGGGGCTACGGCCAGGCTCTCTATGCCCGTCGCCGGGCAGCAGGGGTGAGGGCCCGCCGCCGGGGGCTCGACCGCGTTGGGGCGCGGGAGTCCGGCAGGGCGGCGGGGGTCTGGGTATGCGTCAGCCCCGCGCGGTGGCGGGGCTGACGCGATGTTCTGTGTCCGGGCACGCCGGATCTGCGGCCCATGATGCGGTACGCGGGACCGATTGTGCAACTGGATGCAAAAGCCGAGTGCCCCCGCTCCGGAGCGGGGGCACTCTGTTGGTACTCGGGGGCGGCGCCTGCGCCCTTTCCCGTGGCCGGGCCGACTCTTGTACGCCAGTTCGCCGGTTGCCCTGACAGGTCGGGTACGGAGTTTCACCGCTCGCACTGACCCCCGACCGAAGCGTGCAGCCCCAACGGTACCGCCGAGCCGCCGCCAGAGTCAGCAGCCGTCGTACTTCCAGGCGCCGCCCTCGCGCGCCCACGGCTGCTGCGACTGGTTGAGGACGGGCACCGAGTAGGTGTAGCTGACGCGGGCCAGGTCGCCGGCGAGTTGGTCGATGGTGAGGGTCTGGATTTCCTGTCGCCCGTAGGTCTTGGCGGCGCTGTTGACGAGTCCGGCGAACAGCTCGGCGTCTCCGGCCTTGGCCTGGCAGCGCTTCGACAGAGTGGCGTAGGCCGTCTTCCCGTCAGGCTTGAAGTAGGCCGCGGAGTAGGCGCGGACGGTCTTCTCCAGGTTGGCGCGCCCCGGGTCTGCGGAGGGTTGGGCGGTGGCCGGGCTGGTGCCGCTTTCGCGAACCCAGGAGGCTGGCGGCCCTGAGTCGGCGGGGGTGTCGCTGCTGGAGCAGCCGGTGAGGGCTAGAGTCCCGGCGGCGGCGAGTGCGGTGATGACGGTGTGGTGGGTGCGCATCGCGTCATCGTGGCGAAGTTCGGGTGGCTGTGCGTGCGTTGTGACTGGTCTGTGACGTGGGAGAGCCCCGCCGTGGGGGTGGTCACGGCGGGGCTCAGGCGGCATCACACCCGGGGAGATCTGGTGCCGCCCGCTGGCAGACGCTGTGCAGAGCACGCTACGCCCGACACGGCCGAAACGACACCCCTCATGTGTGGCCGGATCACAGCTTGTTGGGCTGGATGTCGAAGGAGATCACGGCGGCCTCGGCGTAGCTCGGATCTTCCGCAAGGACCTGCTGTCGCAGCTTCTCGAACATGTCCAGCCGCGTCGCTCCCGGCGGCGGCGTGATGGCTCCCGACCGTCGCAGCGTCATGAAGCCCTGAGGTGTGGGGACCGTCAAGGACATGAAGATGAAGTGCGTACCCTGCTGCTCGCTCATGCCATCCATCATCCCTCCTGGGGCGTGGGCTGGTTCTGGCGCTCCTGCTCGGCCTGCTGCGCGGCGACGGCCTCCTGATGGCGGCGGATCAACTCGGCCTCGGAGATGGTGGCCTGGAAGGGGTGGTCCATGATGGCGGTCCTGTCTCTCGTGAGGGATGGGGACCCGGGGCGGCCGGTAGCTGCCAGGCGGAGGCCGCCCCGAGGTCAGACGGTGTACGCGCGGCGCTCGGCCGGGTCGCGGATGACGGATCCGGCCTGGCCAATGGCCTCTACACTCAACCCCTCTCGGACCGCGTTCGGCTGGCCTTTGTTGGCGTTGGTGTTGGCCGTTGAGCTGCACAAACAACCCCCGGAAGAGGTGTCACTCTCAGGCGCGGGAAGGGGCGGCACATCGTCGTGGTGGACGCCGGGCCCGTTCTTCCCGCCCGCACGGACCCCGGTTCGGACGGGGATCCCGGCCTCGTCGAGGAGGGCGCGCACCGCCTTGGTGTCGGGCAGGCCCGCGGCCACCTGAAGCTGGGTAAGACGCACGTGCTTACCCCCGGCGGCAAGGTCGCGCAGGACGGCAACCAGGTCGACGGGCTCGGCCTCGTCGGCCGAGTTTCGGCGGGCAATGACCCAGCCGTGGGCCTTGCGGACTCCAGCGGAGGCGAGGAGCCCAGTGACGAAGTAGGCGGCCTCGGGGTGCACAACGGCGACCGCTCCGGCCCCGGCGGTGGCAACGGCGAGGACCACGTAGCCCGCAACCCGGTTGCCCACCTCTACCTCGGTGGCCGGGGGCTGCTCGACGGCGGTCACGACAGGACCCCGGTCAGCCAAACCCCGGTGAAGTTCGCGGCGGAAGCGAGCGGCACGGCGGCATAGCGGGCGACCCCGCCGGAGAGGCCCATGCCGATCCCGGACAACCAGCCCCGCCACTTCGAGGTGGTGGCCCCACGCCGGCGGCGGGCGATGAAGGCACCGAGGACGAGGACAACCATGAACAGGCCGCCTTGGGTCAGGGGCGCTGCGGGCGAGCCGGGCGCGGTGCCGGTCTCCGCGCCGACGCCGTAGACGAGGAGGCCGTCCCCGAAGGTGTTCAGGCCCCAGAGGGTGCCGTCGCCGAGCCAGCCGACGAGGCCGCCGACGACCATCACTGTGAGCGCGCCGATGCCCCAGCAGAGGACGAACGGGAGGAGGGCACCGAGGTGGTCGAGGGGGCTGGAGCGAAGTGCCTTCACGCCGGGGAACCAGGCGGCGAGTTCCCAGATGATGAAGAGGCAGCCGACGAGGACCGAGCCGAGGGTGGGGTTCATGACGCCTTCCTGGGGAGCTGCTTCTGGATGCGCTGGGCCCGGCGCTGGCCGATGTGCAGCTCGGCTTGGAGGGTGCGCAGGGATGCGGGGCGGCCGTCGGCCGCGAGTGCGGCTGCGTTGAGCTTGGCTGCGGCTTCGAGGAGCTGCGCATCCGCATCCGGGTCGGGGATGGTGGCTACGGGCTGCGCATCCGGGCCGACTGCGGGCACGGCTGCGCTCAGGGTGTGACCTGCGGGGGATGCGGTTGCGCCCGGCTGTGGGGCGGCTGTGGTGGGCGGGTGCGGAGGCTGCGGGGGCGGGTTGAGGTGGGCTGGTGAGGCGACCGCGACGGCCTCGGCGGCTGCGGCTTCGAAGCCGCCCCCGGGCAGCGCGAGCGGGTGCGGCTGCGCAGCCGGGAGTGTGGGTGCAGCCGGGCCACCGAGCATGGATGCGAGGGCTGCATCCGCACCCGAGTGCAGTCGGTCGCGCTGCACTCCGACGAGCTGCGCCCCGAGCTGGGTATCCCCGACCCCGATGCGGCGAATCAGGCGCCAGGCGCGCCGGTCGGACATCCAGCGCACGGGACGGCTGGGGTGGTTGGTGGCCATGGCCCGAAGGGTGGCGAGGCGTTGCACGGTTTCGGCGTTGCGTCGCATGGCCTCGGCGTCGACTCCGGTGCGGTGGATGACGATCCGGCGGGCGAGGAGGCCGAGGCCTTCGGCGGCCACGCTCATGGCCATGGGGGTGACGGCGTAGACGGCGGCCTCGGTGAGGTCGTCGGCGGCGCTGATTCCGGTGGCGGATGCGGCGAGGGGCGCGGCCCAGAGTCCGAGGCGGACGACCGCGGGCACCGCTTGGCCGAGGAGGGTAAGGCCGACAACGAGCAGTGCAAGGGTCAGCGCGACGCCTTCGCCTGCGGCGACGACGCCGAGAGCGGTTTCGGAGCGGCCGAGTTCGGCCCGAATGTTGGTGTAGGTGCCGAGGCCGCCGGCGATGCCTGCGCCAATCATGGGGAGCGCGGTGGCGGCGAGGGTCCACTGTTGGCCGCGGGTCAGGCGGTCGCTGGTCACGGGGTGCTCCTGGGCGTGCGGGGGCCGGGCGCGCGGGGGCGGGCCCGGCCGGAGGGGTGGGGGTCAGGCGAAGTGGCGGCCGACGAGGAACGCCAGCAGGACCAGCGGCCAGACCATGGCGAGGATGTAGAGGGCGCGCATCAGGTCTCCGTCGGGTGGTCGAGGGCGACGATGAGGTTGCGCAGCGCGTACTGGAGGTCGCTGGCCGCGAGGTACATGGCGCTGCCGTGGCGGATGTCTGCGTCGGCGTGCTTGGCGAGGGCCTCGCGGGCGAGCTGGAGGGCGACGGGCAGGAGGAGCGCACCTGCGGGAAGGTCGTGGGCCGGGTTGTGGAGCGGTACGAGACTGGTCATGCGCCACCTCCCGGGGTGCGGTTGGTCTCGGCTTCCCGGGCGGGCTGGGCTTCGCGGTAGTCGTCTGCGGCGCGGGCGAGCAGCTCGGCGGCGGTGGCGTCGGCGTCCTCGATCACCGGACGCTCCCCGCTGCGGCGCGGAGGCGGAGGGCCCACTCGCCGCCGGTCTCGCTCGGTCGGGCCTCGGGTACGACGGCGAGGGCGCGGTCGAGCGCGGCGTCCTGGACGGCCTGCGGGTACTGGGCCAGGACAGCGAGTCCGGCGTAGGTGAACGCGAGTCCGGCCACGCGGTTGGTGACCGGCTCGGCCGGCTGGGCGTCGACGAGGAGGTCGGCTACGGCGTAGAGCAGCTGTGCGGCTACGGGGAGGTTTTCGCGGGAGCGGCGGAGGTGTTCCTCGGCCTGGTTGAGCTGGGTACGGTGTGTCATGGCTGTCCCCTGTTCGTGCAGGTGGATGGCTGGCCCCGGTCGGGCTCTCACACACCGACCGGGGCCGTTCCATGTTGCTGGTACGACCGTAGCGACTTCCTTGTTTTAAAACAAGGATGTTGAGAGGATGGAGCCATGCCCGACTCCCCACCGGAGGAAGTCGCAGAGACGGGAGGTCCGGACTTGATCTCGTTCCCGGACATGCCCGCGCGCATGGAGGCGGCTGGCCTCAAGCGCGTGAGTGTGCAGCGCTGCCGTCAGCTCGCGGAGGAAGACCCGGCTTGGCCGGCACCCGTGATGAAGGTCGGCCGGATGCGACTCTTCGACTGGCGCGTGGTCGAGGCCTACTTCCGCAACCGCACGTCTCGGCAAGGGCAGCGACCGAAGCGGCAGATGCCGCCAGCGGAAGGTGGATCTCATGACCTTGCCCAACGCGACCAGTCCGACGGCGCCGGAACGTAGGCAGGCTGCGGTGTATCGGCTCTTCGCTGCGGACGACACGCTGCTCTACATCGGATCGGCATACGACCCCGAGCAGCGGTGTATCGGGCACCACGACAAGCCCTGGTGGCCCCAGGTGGCGCGCCGAACCGAGGAGTGGCATCCCAGCCGAGGTGCGGCCTACGCAGCAGAAATGGCGGCCGTCGCTGTTGAACGCGCCAAGTACAACGTGATGGGCGCGCCCGGAGCCAGGTCGGACGCTATGCGGCGGCGTGACGAGATGGCCCGCGTCCGAGGCCAGGTCATTGCCGAAATGCACCGCGTTCAGAATCAGGCGATGGCCGATCTGCGAGCAGCCGGGGGTTCCTGGCGAGAAGCGCGAGACGTGGCGGACGCGGCGGGCTTGGCCTTCCTGGAGGAGAGCGGCTTGTTCCCCGCGTGGGTAGCACGACAGAAGGCGCACAGGGCCGCCGAGTAGCCGCGCACGGTGGAGCCCCCGGTCCCTGGCGGATCGGGGGCTCCGTGCTGTCCGGGCCTTACGTGCGGGTCTCGTACTGCCCCACCCGAATCCACCGTAGTAGGCCGCGCCGCTCAAGGTCTTCCAGGAACTCGTGCGCCTCCAGCCCGTCGAGCCTGTATCCGTGGCGCTCGGCGACCGCTGAGACGCGGTCTTCGGTCCAGATCCCGCGCTCCTGGCGGACGGCCGTGATGAACGCGCCGAGCGGACCGTGAGAGTCCTCAGTGTCCTGTGGCTGATCGTTCTTCGGGGGTGCGGGCGGCTGGGTGGCGTTGTGCTGGCGGGCGGCGTAGGAGATCCGGCCGATTCCGTCAGCGAACCGTTTGGCGTTGAACGGGCTGACGTCGGCGTACACGATGGTGCCGGTCTCGGTGACCAGCGGGATGCGGATCTGCTGGTAGCCCTGCGCGTCGGTGATGATCTCGGGGGTGCCGAGTTCGGCAGCGAGGCTGTTCGTTGAGTGCGTGCGGGTCAAGGGCTGCTCCTCCGGGTCTCGGTCTACGGTCGGGGTGTACGGGGGGCGCGTGGGAGGGCGCGTGGGGGGGCTGGGCTGCGCGTAGACTCGAACATGTGTCCGATCTGCCGCCCGACCTCGCCCGTCTCCGCACCCTGGAAACGTGGCTCGTCCTCACCCTGGAGCGGGTCCGCGGGGAGATCGAGACCGCCGAGGCCCTGGCCGCAGAGGTCGCCGCCCGCCTGCCCGCTGCACCGCCGCCGGAATGGGAGCTGGAACTCGACCTCGGACAGAAGCCGTCCCGCGTGCACATCGGGGGCTGCTCCATGGGAGGCAAGGGATTCCGACGTCGGCCGCTCGCCCGTGAGGCCGCCCTCCGCGCGCTCGGCGTCGACCGCCTGGAGGCGTGCCCGTACTGCCAGCCGGACGCCGCGCTCGGCGTGCTGGACTGACCGGAGGCCCGCAGGCTGGAGCAATGAGTCAGAAGATCGTGGTGCACGTCCCTGACGAGTCCGGTGGCCGGCGGGTCCATGTCGACAGCGAGATTCTCGGCCTCGCGCACAGCCTGAAGGACGTCCGCAAGTTCCTGCGGCGGGCGGGCCTGGATTGGGACGAGGAGCAGATCGCGGCCTCGCCGTGGATCGAGTGGCGGGGCGGCGGGTTCGACGTCTGGCCTGCGCCGTGGGGCATGGAGACCCCGTGAGCTGCCAGCCGCGAGCCCCGGCGGTGAGCTGGAGCCGGGACCGTAGGATCACGCGGTGGCGAAAATCGAACCCCCTGAGCATCTGATCGAACTCCAGCGCGCGACGAACACAGCCCGAGCTGAGGCGACCGCCGGCCCGTACAGCGCGGAGGCGTGGCGGCCTTGGCTGGAGGCGGCGGAGACGGTCCGGATCGCAGTGACCGAGCACGCGAAGGAGGCGGGCATCAACCGGGTCGATCTCGAAATGGCGGTGAAGTCGGCGGCCCGCGCTGCTGAGGCGGCCCAGGCCGAGGGCTGACACACGTCCGCCCCGCCGGTCGCTGTCCCCTGGGGGGCCGGTGGGGCGGATCGAGTAGTGCCGCAGCCCGCGACCCATCGCTCGAATGTGATGTATCCATGCTACTGCGGGCGGGGGTTGTCCGGCCGGTCCTGGACAACCCCCGAACAACCCCGAACAACCCTCTACGCAGCGACGATGCCGCGCTCCGTCCACAGCGCCCCGCAGCCGGTGCAGCGCGCGCACGGGGTCGCGCCCGCCCCGCCGTAGACCTCGATCGTCCCGCCGCACGCGCACACGTGACCGGCCCCCAACTCCCGCCGGCCGTCGGCGACGTCGAGGGCCTCCTCGATCCGCTGGACGGCACCGCGGGCGATGGCCCCGATGTACTGCTCCTGCGCCTCGGACAGTCGACGGAACGGGCCGGGCCGCTGCTCGACGCGGGCGAGGAGCCACAGCGCAGTGTGCTGCGCGGACGGGGTCCGGCCACGGAACCGCCACCGGCGGGGGTCGGCGAGGTCGGCGCGGGAGGCGGCGGTGCGGCGGGCCAGGTCGTCGGCGGGCCAGTCGCGACCGGGGAGGGGGATGGGCTCGGTCTGGATGCTGGCCGCGGTGACCTCGGCGCAGGTGGCGAGGGCGGCCTCGACCGCGCGCATCGTGTCGTAGATGCGGAGGCTGAGCGGGACGGGCCGGTCGCCGAGCTGCGCGGGGTTGCGCTCCTCGGCGCGGAGGGCGGCGGCCTCGGCGATGTCGTGCTCGTCGAGGGCCGCGAGGTAGCCGCGGAGGCCGAGGCCGAACGCGCCGATCGTGGGGCGGTCGCCGAGGGCGTTGCGGAGGTCGGGCCAGGTGGTGATGAGGGTGCGGAGGGTGGTGGCGGTGTTGTTCATCGTGGCTCCCGGTGCTGGTCGGGCGGTATCGTGATCAGCACCTGGGGGCGCGCCTGTCCTGGTCAGACATGAGGCGCGCCCCTCGCGCATGCTCAGGGCTTCCGGCGGTGTTCCAGGACGGAGCCGATGACGATGCCGAGGGTGACGGCAGTGATGCAGAGGTAGCGCACCGCTTCGAGGGCGTTGTCGCTCACGGCTACAGCCCTCGCCTCGGTCGGATGGTGAGCTGCCGGAGCCGCTCGTACTTCTCGTCGGTGGTGTGGCCGTCCCAGACCGGGCCGAGGGATCGCTCGACGTGCTCGAACAGGTCGAGGTCGATGGTCGAGATGTGCCAGGTCATCTGCCCGGTGGGGGTGTTGATGGTGACGACGGGCCAGTCCGGCGCGTCCGGGTCCGTCAGGCCGATGGTGGAGGGGTAGAGGCTGGCGAGGTGGGCGACGAGCTGGGCCCGCTCGCGGTACGCCCCGTCCCGTTCGGCCTCGACTTCCTCCACGGTCGTCTTGCGGTACGGCTGCCAGTGCTCGGGCGGTTCGACGGTGAGCGGGCACGCCTTCGGGGCGGTGAGCAGGCTGTCGCGTTCGTCGAGGAGCGGGCGGTCGTTGGTGTCGAACACGTACTCGTCGTAGTGCAGCTCGCGGCCGGCGGCGCCTTCGTCGATGTACAGATCGCCGTTGATCGGAACGCGGTTGGGGTTGATGCCGAGGCAGGTGAGCCAGGCGGCGACCTGGGTGCGCATGTCCTGGGGCATCGTCACTTCTCCTTGGTCTGGTTGGTGCGGACGGCGGCCCAGATGAGGGCGAGGCCGAGGGCGGTCAGGCAGATGATCAGCAGGTGCCAGATGCTCACGGGGTCGCCTCGTGGTTGCAGGTGTACGGGGACGGCAGTACTCGGCCCTGGCAGATTGAGCAGGCCGCAGCCGCGCTGCTCTGGTTGGCCCGTTCGGCGATGGCTTCGTCCCACTGGTACCGGCAGCGCTGGCACTCGCGGTGGAGCCGCTCGTTGGCCGTCCAGCCGAGGGTGACGCTGCGGTCGCCGGGGCCGTGGACGCAGTCCCCCATGGGCAGATATTCGGTGCTGGCGCCGGTCCATCCGCACTTGCCGCAGGTGGGTTCGTCGCCGGAGAACGGCGGGAGGGTGGTCATCGGCGGTGGCCTTTCCGGGGCGGGCCGTAGGGGGACTGCCAGGCCGGTCGGGCGCGCTGGCTGCGGCCGGGTGGGGGGAGCTGGGCCATGCTGCGGGTGATGGCCTCGCCGAAGGCCCGTATGGCGGTGGCGATGGGCGCGAGGGCCTCCGTGAGGCGCTGCTGAAGCTCGCCGACGATCGCGCGGACTTCCTGCCGGGCGATGACCTCGTGTTCGGTGGGCAGGCCGCAGTGGAGACGCGTGACGGCGGCGTGGGCGTCGAGGGGGTCGAGGCCGTGCCGTTCGATGAGGCGGGCTGCGAGGAGGTTGCGGGCGGCGAGGTTGGCGGGATCGCGGGGGCTCACGGGGTCCTCCAGGTGTCGCAGTAGCAGTCGTACTCCTCCTGGCAGCCGCCGTACTCGTGGCTGCCGCGAGGGTGGCCGCACGCGCAGGTGTCGGTGGGGAGTGGGGCGGCGAGTCCTGCGGTGAGGAGCTGCGCCCGTACCTCGTGGAGTTGGGCGGCTGAGTCGGGGGCAAAGTTGGCAAGGAGTGGGGCGGCGAGGCTGGTGAAGTGGCAGAGCTGGCGGAGGGCCTGGTCGCGTTCCTCGTCGGTCATGGGGCGCCTTTCCGGTGGGCGGGGCAGGTCGGGTCGGTGAGTTGCTCGTCGAGGCAGGCGGGGCAGTCCCAGGCGGGTCCGCCGATGTGCTCGGATGGGGGCGGGACGTTGAAGACGGTCCGGAGGCGGGTGAGGACCGCGCGGAGGCGGCTCACGGGGTGGGCTCCTGGGGATTGTCGAGGGCGCGGATGGTGGGGCAGGGCCAGGCGACCTCGTTGTTTTCGCAGTCGGGGGCGCAGCATTCAGCGCACCAGCCGCCCCGGTCGGCGTGCAGCTGGTGGAGACGGTCGAGGGCGGCCTCGGCCTGGTCGGCGCGGGCGGCCTGACGCTGGGCCTGGAGGATCGTCGAGGCGAGGGCGCGGCCGTCGTACGCGGAGTAGTCGCGGGCGAGCTGGGCCTGATGCGTCCAGTAGCTGATGGCCTCGCGGTCGGTGAGCTGGTCGAGCTTGGCCTGCCTGAGGGCGGCCTTGCCCTCCTTGAGGAGCTGCGTGGCTGCCTGGACGTCGCGGACGACGAGCTTGTAGGCCTGCTTGTTGCGTTCCGCGACGTGTTCCAGGGTGTCGATGCGGGCGTAGAGCTGGTCGAGTGCGTCGCTGGTGATCGTGTCGACGGTGTGGCGGCTGGGCTGCTCGGTCACGGCTGGCCCTCCTCGGCGAAGCGTGCGGCGTGCTCGCTGGCCGTGAGCAGCTTGTGGGCGGTGGACATGAGGGCTCGGAGGAGTTCGCGGTCGCGGAGGCTTATGGGTGCCCCCATGTCGACGCGGTAGGTGATGGGTTGGCCATCGGGGCCTGCGGTGGTGAAGTGCAGGGCGGGGAGGATCTCGGGCTGTTCGGTCACGGCTGGCTCCCGAGGATCTCCCGGGCCACGGCAAGGGCGTCGCGGGTGTCCTGGCCGAGGTCGCTGTCCTGGAACTCGCCGCCGAGGTACTGCTCGATTTCGGCGGCCCGCTTGGCCTGCCGTTCCAGGAGGGTGGCGAGGGGGGCGCCGACGCCGCCGGGGAGTATGGCGGCGCGCAGTCGCTGGGCGGCGGCGTGGAGTTCCTCGGCGGGGGTCATCGGCTGCTCCTGTCCGTAACGAGGCGGAGCGGCGCGGGCTCGGGGTTGCCCTGTTCCCAGCCGCTGAGTTCGAGTACGGAGGCGAAGAGGTCGGCGGCGGAGGAGCGGGTGACGAGGGTGGGGTCGCTGGCCCATGAGTCCGCAAGGGCGTTGGCTCGTTCGAGGGCGCGGGCTCGCAGGGTGGCGAGTTCTTCGGCGGTGGTCATCGTCGGTGCCTTCCGTGGTCGTGGCGGTGGTGGTCGGTGCGGGCCCACGCGGGCGTGTGCTGAGGCGAGCGGCGCGCGGCTCGGGCCTGCTGCTCGCCGTGGCGCAGGAGGAGGCTCATGAGGGCGGCTCCGATGATCTGGACGGCGATGGCGAGGGCGGCCCACCACCAGCCGTTCACCGCGGGTCTCCGGGGTCGCCGCGGAGGGAGCGGCGGATCACGGTCCTGAACGCTTCGGGGTCGATGCCGACGTTGAGCCGGATGGCTTCGGCGCTGATGACGGAGCCGTCGGGGAGGGTGTCTCGGGCGTGGGCGAGCTGCTCGGCGGTGATCAGGGCTCCGGGGAGCGGTACGGCGGGCGGGTCGATACCGAGCGCGCGGAGGACGGCGTTGAGGACGGTCCCCGGGTCGTGTGTGGCTTCCCAGTCGAGGCCTTCGATGGTGTGCCAGGCCCGGTCGTGCTCCAGCTCGGTCAGGCGACGGCGCGGCACGGGCGCGGGCCCGTCCTGCCGCCGGGCGATCTCGCGGAGCCCGGCGATGACCTCCTCCAGCTGCTCCAGGGGGACGGCAGCCTCGGCGTGGCCGGTGTCCTCGCTGCCGGTGCAGAACCGGATGGTGCGGCGTCCGTCGGGGAACTGGCCGGGGAGGGCGGCGAAGTCCTGGCCGTCGGGGCAGTGGAGGGCGAACCCGGACTTCGGGAAGCGGGTGAGGTTGGTCATCGGTTCCTCTTTCGTGCGGCTCGGGCTGCTGCTCGGCGTGTGACGCGGTTGGGGGTGGGGTCGGGGGCGTCGTCGTCGATGTGCTGCTCGACGCGGGCCGTGGTGGCCTCCCAGGTGACGCCCGGGCGGCCGGGGCGCACCCCGGCCGGGACCTTCGAGGGGCCGCTCACGGGGTCGTCTCCGCCTGCTGCTGCGCCCACCACTCGTCGTGGGCCTCCATCCGACAGAGCACGCAGAGACCGTCGTGCCGGGTAGTCGCTGTGCATTCGCTGCACCGGCGCGACGGCTCGGCCGGCTGCTCGCTGACGCCGTTCATCGCGGCAACGCAGCTCGGGCAGAGGCCGTCGGGGGTGCTGGTGGTGGGGTTGGTCTCGGTGAGGGGTTCGGTGGGGACGACGGCGAGGCGGTCGCAGCTGGTGAGGACGAGGGCGCCGGGGCGGGGCGCGCCGAAGAAGGTGACGGTGGGGAGGATGTGCCGGACGTCGGCCGCGGCGGTGGCGAAGGGGCTGGATGGGTTCGGGGTGAGGGTCATGGTGTGCTGCTCCTGGTCTGTGGTGTGCTGGGGGTGGCCGCCCCGGATAGCCCCCGGGGCGGCCGTCTGCGTCAGGGGCGCTCGGGCTGGGGGTCGGCGTCGTGTCCGTCGGCGGGGTGGCCGTCGTGCGCCCACCAGCCGCCGGCGTGCGGGCAGTCGATCCACTCGATCTCGGTGCGGCAGTGCTGGCACACGGCCCGGCGCGGCGGCGTTTCGCTGACCGGGCGCCGGTCGAGGTCGGACACCCAGGCCGCGCAGACCGCGGCAACCTGGACCAGCTCGGCGCGCAACTTCGCGGGGTTCGACTCGGCGCGGACCTCGGCGACCTCCTTGTCGAGGATGTGCTGCCAAGTCAGGTTGCCGCGCTCGGCTGCACGCTGGCATCGGGTGAGTGCTGCGTCGGCGGCCCGGCTGGCGGGGAGGAGCGGGATCCAGACCTCGGTGTTCGGGCCGGTGCCGTCGGGGTGTCGCTGGTCTCCAAACTTGGCGAGCTGCCGACCACTCTCGACGTCCACCGCAGCAACGAACGGAGCCAGACCAGGCGTAGCGGGGAGAACGTGCTTGCCGACCCAGACGGCGGTCTGCACCGTCAGCTCGGCGGCGAGCTGCTCGGTCGCGCCGATGGGGGTGGAGCGGACGATCTGGTCGATGAGGTGCTGGAGTGGGGCGAGGACGGCGATGTCGGTCGGGGGCTGGCGGGTCATGGGGTGTCCTTCCTGGGCGCGAGGAGCGGGATGAACCGGGTGGGCGGTCAGGCGTCGGGGTGGTTGCTGGTGTTGTGGTTGCAGCCGGGGCATTCGCATCGGGTGCCGGTCTGGGTGCCGGTGCGGAGGCGCTGGAGGGCTGTTTCCCAGGCTTCGGGTGGGGTTGTGGGTATCGGGTGGGGTGGTCGGCTGCGGGGCGGCCAGGCGCCCGGGATTCCGTGCGGGTCCGGGTCGGTGGTGGGCGCTGGCGCGGATTTGCCGCGGTCGCGTCCGGTGGCGATGAGCTGCCGGAGGTAGGCGCGCATGTCGCCCTGCTCGCGCATGGCCCGGACGTCAGCAGGTTCGATGTCGGTCACGGTCTGTCCCTACGCGGCGTGGAGGTGGGCGCGGGCGGCGTCGATGCGGGACGGGTGCGGGGCTCGGCGCCCTTGCCGCTTGCTCTCCGGGTCATGGCCGGGGGTGACGCGCCGTCCTCGGCAGGCTTGGTCCACGGCGGCGTCACACCAGGGGCAGGAGACGCTGAGCGGGTCGGCCTGGCCTCGGCGGACGGCGGCCTCACGGTCGGCCTTCTGGGGGCGATGCGCGGCGAGTTGCTCGCGGACGTGGTCGGGGATGTACCGGCCGATCTGCTTCAGGCGTTGTTGGACGTCTTCGGGGACGGCGGTGAGTTCGCGTGCTTGGACGGGGTCGGTGTGGCCCTGTGCAACGGCCAGCCGGCGGGCGGCGAGCTGGGTGCGGTAGGCCTCCTCGTCGTCGGGGTCGATGCCGGGGGGCTCGGGGTCGGCGTCGCGGTTCATGCGGTCGCGGACGACTGCTTGCCAACGGGTGGAGATGTCGCTGGGTTTGATGGGGAAGGGGCTGATGGCGTAGTGCTTGCCGACGGCGTACATGGCGTATTGGGCGGGGACGTCCTTGAGGACTTCAGCCCAGAGCGCGGCGAGGCCGACGATCTCGTGTTCGTCGTCGGGTAGGACTCGCGGGTCGGCGTAGGACACCTGCTTGAGGAGTTGGGGGATCTCTTCGGGGTTCACTGGTCTCCTCCTGCTGCTGCTCGGAGTTCGTCGGTGAGTCGGTCGAGGACGTTGCGGCTGGCGTTGCGGCGCGCGGAGGCCTGGTTCGGTGCGGCGGCGGGCACGGCGCGGAGTGCGGGGCGCATGTCGGGTTCGGGGTACTCGTCGTGGTACCGCTCGTTGGCCAACCAGTTCGCGGGGTAGCTCGTGTACTGGGGGTCCTTGCCGGAGACTTCGCGGGCGTAGGCCTGGGCGGCGTTGACCATGTCGCGGGGGTTGATGCCCTTGCGGATTG
Source organism: Streptomyces sp. NPDC088097 (assembly GCF_044741845.1). Lineage (NCBI taxonomy): Bacteria > Bacillati > Actinomycetota > Actinomycetes > Kitasatosporales > Streptomycetaceae > Streptomyces > Streptomyces sp. NPDC088097. The sequence goes on along the minus strand of NZ_JBIUTJ010000003.1, from coordinate 600,780 downwards.
CGGCGATCCACTCGGTTTTGGCCTTCGCCATGTGGATCTTCTTGGGGTAGACGATCCAGAAGGCTCCGAATGCCGAGAGGTGAGGGTCGTCTTCCTCACCGCTGGACGTGTCGGGGGAAGTGTTCTTAACCCCCGTGTTCGTCTCTCTGTGTTCTGTATTTGACGTACCACCGTGTGGTACGTCGGAGTGACCTGCGGTTATGTCTGTTTCCGCAGGTGGCGCCGACGTGCCAGGAGGTGGCATGTCGGGCTGAGCTGCGCCGATGGCCGTTTGTGCAGGTCGCACCGACGTACCACCATCTGGTACGTCGGTGGAGCCCTCCGGCGTACCACCGTGTGGTACGTCGGTCCCACCTGCGGCTTTGCCCGTTTGTCCAGGTCGCGCCGACGTACCGCCCTGTGGCACGTCGGAGTGACCTGCGGGAACGTCTTGCACGACGAGGGAGGTTGCGTGCTGACCGCCGACAAGAACTTCCCGCTCGGACAGCAGGTAGCCGAAGCTCTTCAACTCCGCAAAGGCAGAGCGGAACTGCCGGCGACCAGGGCTGTCCTTCCCGTGCTTGGCAACCGAGGCCTGCCACATCTCGTCGCAGCTTGTCTTCCATCCGTCGGGCCGGCTGAGGAGCTCGACGAGGATGCCGCGAGCCATGTGGCTCATGCGGTCGTCGCGCACAGTGGCGTTGGGGACTTGAAGGAAGTCCCTCGTCAGCCGGGAGTGCCGAATCCTCACGTGCGGTCCTCTTCTCGTGGTGCGAGTGCGGGATGGTGAAGCCCGACCCGGGGGCGTTGAACCCCCGGGCGCCGGCCTGGTTACCGGGCGGGCGGTGGAATGGTCAGCGCACGAACTGGTCGCGTTCGGCCTGCGCCTTGACGCGCTGGTAGCCCTGGTACTCGCTCTCCGTGGGGTACTCGCCGAACGCGTCGGCGATCACGGACTCCGCGTCGCGCGGGCCGGGGCCGATCTCGTCGAGCGTTCCGTCCATGCGGCGGGCCCTCCACATGGCCCGCTTGGCCTCGCGGAGCGTGTCGGCTTCGGCGTCGGAGCGGGCGACTTCGCAGCTCGTGATGCGCACCTTGACCTGCGGTTCTTTGTCCTCGTCGTCGGCGTGCCCGGTGTACGACTTGCTGGTCAGCTCGACGATGGCGACGACGGTGCTACCCGGCCGCTCGAACAGGCCGCGGCGCTGCTCGGGCGACAGGGACACCTCGACGGGGGCGGCTGCTGTGTCGAGCTTGATCTCGGGGGTCTGGGCGGGGTTGAGCTTCGGCATCAGAGGGTTCCGTTCTGCTGGTAGGCGTCGGCCGCTTCTGCGGCCCGGGCTTGGATGGCTTCCTCGGCGCAGACCTTGTGTGCGGGGCTGCGCTTGGAGTCGCGGAGGTGGGTGTCGAAGCCGCAGTACCTGCACGGCCTCGGGTCGCGGGACCAGTGGACGGAGGCGTTGGACCAGTCGAGGAGCTGGCCGGCGGCCGGTGGAGGCGGTGCCCGGCGGGGGCGGCGGCCGGTCACCCGAACAGTCCGAGCTGCTGCGGCGGGTGACAGGTCCGGCAGGCGCACCGGACCCGACAGTCGGGGCCCGCCGTGTGAACCAAGGCGCGCGGCGGCCAGGCCAGGCCGGGCCCGTACACGCTCTTCTCCCGGTCCTCCAGGTGTCCGGCGCACGCGTCGTGCGTTCCGACCTGGCAGGCCCGGCAGGTGCGGCGCGTCTGGCACGGAGACGGTCCCCCGGCCACCGGGCCAACAGAGGCAGCCGACTGGACGAGGACGGTGTCGCGGATCCAGGCCGCGGCGACCGGCGTCACGCGGCGGCCCACGCGTCGCGTAGCTCGCGGTCGGCGAGGTGCGCGGGAGCGACGCAGCCCTTATGCCCGCACGTCACGCGCACGTGGCCCGCAGCCTCGCGGCCGTGACCGGCGAGGAACGCGATTCGCGTAGGTGCGAGGTGGCGACCCTCCCAGATCACGTTTGCCGGTCCGGTCCACTCGCGGTGGCCGTCTCCTACGCTGCGCGTCATCTCCGCGAACACCTCCAGCGGCGTGCGCTGCTGGGAATTCGGCGACAGACCGAGGAGGGCACGGCGGGTGTGGACCGTGGAGTTCGGCAGGTCACAGAGGCGGGCGATGTCGGTGTCGCCGAGTTCGCCCGCGCGGATGTATGCGTCCACCTCGCTGTAGTCCCGGCCTGCCTCTTCGGGAGCGGTTTTGGTCCCCGCGCGCAGGGCCCGGCGCTCCCGCTCGGACAGGCCACCCCACACTCCGTGCTGCTCGCCGTGCGTGAGGGCGTAGTCCCGGCACAGATCCAGGACCGGGCATACCGCGCACACCCGCTTGACAGCGGCGATCGAGTGGCCACGCTCGGGGAAGAACGATTCGGGGTCGGACTGGGCGCAGGTGGCGTCGGCCTTCCACACCAGCATGGGCAGGGTCTTCATCGGGTCACCGCCGGGGTGAGCTGCCAGATACGGATGATGGCGCCGGGCTGGTCGAGTGCGTCGAGTCCTTCGCCGGGGTGCATCTTGCGGGCGGTGACCTCGACGATCCGGGAGTCGTCGGCGATGGCGCCCGCGGTGGTGAGGGCGTCGAAGGTGGAGCGGAGGAGCTTGTCGAGGTCGCCGCTGTCGCGGGTGGTGGGCCACGTGAGGCGGGTCTTCGGTGCCGAGGCGGGCTTGCGGACGGTGAATGCGATCTCGACCGAGAGCGGGCCGTCGAGCGGGGCCCCGGTGACGGCGGCCCGCGCCGCGGCGTCGACGACGGCTCGCCAGGGCTTGACCCGGGTGGACTGCTCGATGAGTCGGCCGCGGCCGACGTGCCGTTTGCTGCCTTGCGGGGCGGGGCGGTGGCCGAGGACGGTGATGGTGAGGTCGGCGGGGTTGGTGCCCGCGGCCGGGAGGGTGGACGGCATCCCGGTCGCGGGGGTTACGGCGGTGGTCATGTCATGCACCATCCGGAGTCACAGAGGCCCTCGGCCTCGTCGAACATGGGGAGGAGGTCGACACCGTCGGGGATGGCCTCGCGAAGTGGCTTTCCGAACCGGGTCAGGTAGACGTGGTCCTTGCCGAGCACGTCGCGACGGTCGTTGAGGAGGTCTTCGAGCTGGCACGACTTCTCGAACAGGTCCGGCTCGTTGCGGCGCATGTCGTGCCAGGTCTCGGGCCGGTGGAACGGGCAGAAGTAGCACGACGACTTCGGCGGGACTGGGAGGCCGGCGTCACGGATGATCCGCGCGCAGTCCGTACGCCGGAGGCCCAGGTCGAGGAGCGGGTAGACGATCTCCTCGTGCGGTTCGCAGTGCCGCTTGTTGGCCCGGTGGACCTCGTCGACGCTGATGCCGATGCCGATGGTGGCGACGTTCGGCTGTACGCACTTCGGGCAGTCCTGCCGCGGGCCGTCCCCACACAGGTACGGGGTGCCGTCCTCCTCGCAAGCTGTCCCGGGTTGCTCGGCGCGATGTGCCCTACATACGCGTCCCGCGGTGGCGCCGCGTCGCTTCAGCTCCTTGCCGATCACCTTGATCTTGAAGTCGGCCGTGCACGACCGGGTGCCGGGCGCCCCGTTGGACATCCGCACCGGGATGGCTAGGGACCGGGACCCCTCCTTGGTGAGCTGGCCGTGCAGCGTGCGGGTCTCACCAGAGCGGACCATGACGCGGTCAAGGAGAACCAGCTCGATACCGTGCTCGGCGGCGTACGGGCGGGCGTGCTCGTCGAGGTAGCGCATCGTGGCCGGGTTCTCGGAGTCGTCACCCACGTTGGCCATGAGGAACGTGCGGAAGTCGATCCGGCCGGTAGCGGCCAAGACGAGCAGGGCCGTTGACTGGACACCCCCGCCGTAACTGATGCTGCGGAGCTTGGCCGCTGTGGTCGCGATCACTTGGCCACGTCCTTCGGGGTGATCCCGAGGGCCACGCGGGCGGCGGGCTCCAGCGGCCTACCGTTGTGGCCCGTCGCGTCGAGGAGCTGACTAGCGAGCCGCTTCGACGCCCGGCCCTGCTTGGACAGCTCGGCCCGGTAGCGGGCGCAGGCCCGAACAGCGCGAGCGAGACGCGCGTTCTGGACGGCGGCCGAGTCGAGGTCCGAGAGGACGATGTCCCGGACGTCGCCACGGAGAGCCTTGTAGTCCTCGCGGGTGTCGGCCAGTTCGGCGGTACGGATCCGCACGAGCCTTTCGAGGTTGGCGATCTTCTGGGATTTCCTGCCGAACATCAGCGCCCTCCGTTCTGCTGGTGAGGGATGAGGGGCCACGAGCCGTCGATGACCTTGTTCGGGTCGCCGCCCTGCTCCGGGCTGGCTTTCGTGCGGAACCACTGCTGGAGGCTGGCCTGTTGGTCGGCTCGCCACCGCTGCTGCTGCTCGAACAGGAAGCTGGGGGCGTAGTCGTTGAGGTGCGGGTACCGCTCGAACTGGGCTTCGGCGATGAGGAGCGCGGCGAGCGCGTCGGCCTCGGCGGTGTGCCAGTCGGCCAGCTCGACGCCGTACCGCTCGGCGGTGGGCTTGAGCCTCCGTGCGCCGCTGCCCTTGACGTAGCGGTCGAACTGCTTGTCGATGACGAGCGGGTCGATTAGCCCGAGGACCGTGCCTTCGGGCACCCGGTCGGCGGGGCCCGGGACGCGGTGCCGTTCCGCATCGCGGGTGAGGATGGTCCAGTCGAAGCTGAGGTTGTAGGCGACGACCGGCATGCCGTACATCAGGGCCAGGGTGATGTGGTGGGCGATGTCGTCGAGGGCGGCGGCCGGGGTGGCGCCGGTGGCGGCCTTCGCGTCGGTGATGCCGTGGACCTCGGTGGCTTCGGCCGGGATCGGGATCCCCGGATTGATCAGCCACGACATGGTGCGGTCGGGGAAGCCGCCGCCACGGGCGACGAGGGCGGCGGTGACGATGCGGTCCCGGGTGGGGTCGGGGCCCGTGGTTTCGGTGTCGAACGCGAGCTTCCGGACGTCGGCGAATTTCATGCGCGGGCCCCCGATCCGGGAGCAGCGACCGCCGGCCAGCCGGACGACTCCTCGTCCTCGACGAACTCGCCCTCGTACACGCCTTCCTCGTCCGGCGCAGGCGCTGGTGGGGTGGCGGCCGGAATCGGCTGCGCGGGCTCCTTCACGGCGTCCGCGCGCTCCTTCAGCGCGGCAATCAGCTCGTCATTCAGGTGCCCAGCCGCGTGCGCGGCCCGGTACACGTCCTGGACGTCGTCGACGGTCAGAGCGCCCGCAGCGTCGGCAAGGTAGTCGGGGCGCGGGGCTTCGATCGCGGCGACCGCCCGGGACCCGGTCGGGTCGAGGGCCAGCGCGGTGGAGATCGGACCGGCGAGGGCCTGGCGCGGGGTGATCCCGCGCAGCTCCACGACGACCACGGGGAACTTCTTCGTCTCCCCGTTCGCGACCCGCTGCCGCGGTTCGATCCGCAGCGTCACCGGCACGAAGCCCCGCCCGTCGGTACCGGCAAGGACCATGTCGACCATGCCGCCCCACTCCGACGCGGCGTAGAACGAGTGCGTCTCAGCCCGCCACATGCCCATACCGGACAGGTCCGGCAGCATCACGTTCAGACGGGACGTGGCGGAACAGACACGGCCCTTGGGCTGCTGGTGCCAGTCCTCGCCGAACGTCGCCGCGCAGATGCACGGCTTGCGGGTGAGGAGTTCGGTCTGGCCGTCGCAGCGCCGGGCGCAGCCGCCCTTGGACCACATCTCGTTGTACTGGTTGAGCGGGTCGCCAGGGGTGATCAGGGCCTCGATCGCGGACGCCTTCGTGATCACCCTCCACTGCTTGATCGTGGAGTTCAGCGGCGTCCACTCCTGGACGTCGCCGCCCCACAGCTCGGCGGCCGTGCGAACGTGCTCCTCGGAGTGAGAGGTGACGACCCAGGTAGCGGACCGCATCGGCCGGTTGCCCTGGGTGTAGCCGGTGCGCAACCGGCCGTGCTCGGCAGCGCGGCGCTGGATGTTGTTGAGACGGGAGCCCATCTCAGGCCGCCTTTCGGGAGGGCGCTGCCGTAGGCGACAGCGCGGCGTACGAGGAGGGTGCGGCGTGCAGCCAGCGCGTGGCTTCGAGGGCGCCGCGGAACGCGCGGTGGGCGTTCCGGTCGGCGGGCATCGGCACGAGCGCGTGTGACTTCGCGCGGAGGTTGAGGACGCCGGCCCGCTGGATGGCGGGCATCGGGGCGTCGGTGTCGTCGGGGAGGAGGACGGTCTCCGCGTACCGCAGGGCGGCGAGCTGGAGCGTGTTCTCCGGGTAGACGCTCTTGGCGGGCCGGGTCGCCGACGTCTTGAAGTCGATGAGCCACAGCTCCAGCTGGCCGCTTGGGCCGGTCGGCAGCCAGATCAGCAGGTCCGCCGTCCCGGCGTAGCCGAGGCGCCGGTGGAACACGGTGATCTCGGTTGCCTCGATGTGCTCGTTGAGGTCGACGCCCCACCCGGCCAGCCATACCTTCAGCTGGACCAGGTACGGGGCGACCTCCGGGTCGGCAGGGACGGGGGCGCCGCAGAGGTACAGCTCGGCGCCCTTGTGGATGCGGTCGCCGAGATCGGCGGCGCGGTCCTTCACGTCGCGGTGGACGGCCTTGATCTCGCGGACCACGGCCGTCGGCTCGGTGACCAGGCGAAGGGTGATCGAGGGGAGGTTCGCGAGGACGTGCTCCACCGTGAGCTTGACCGCCCACGGGATGAGCGCCTTCTTCGCGACGGCGGTGTCGAGGACGTTGGTGACGGACACGAGGTCGGGGCCCCCGGCGGGGTCGCTGTAGTAGCGACCCCGCTCGGTGTCCCGCGCCAGGCGCGGATTCGTCATGCGGCTTCACCTCGGCAGGTGAACCACTCCAGGCCCGTGCGCCACAGGTGCAGCTCGTGCCGTTCACCGGCCTGCTTGCAGTTGAAGATTTGAGTGTGGACACCGTTCAGGGCGATGCCGTCGCAACTCCCCTCGGCGGAGCGGCTGCCACCCCAGGCGAGCCCGCAGGCGGCGGCGTTCCAGTCGGTGATGTGGTCGCCGTCGCCGATGTACCGGTCGGCCAAGAGGCCGGCCTGCGCAGCGGCGAGGGCGAGGGTGGCGTGCACCTGGGCGGTGGCCAGAACCTCGGCTGACCCCTCGCCGACGTCAATCGCCCCGTTGGTCGAGGTAAGTTCCCGGACGAGTCGCTCGGCCTCGCGGTAGTGCTCGGGCCCGGTCATCGGCCACCGCCGATCGAGCGGAGATGCCAACGCCGGTCGTTCTCCGGTCCGGTGTGGTAGATCAGGCCCTTCTGGTACGCCGCCCGCAGGTCGTGGCGGACCGTGTTCCGGCCCGGCGCGAGGCCCTGCACCTGGTAGTAGGTGACGACGGACCCCGTCTTGATGGGGCCGGGCTGCTGGACGAACAGCCGGTGGAGGACGGCGATACGGGCGCGGGCGCTCATCGGTCACCGCCAGGCGTGCACTTCGGAGCCCCAGGGCACGGCCCGAACCCGTTGTGCTGCGAGCAGATCAGCACCGCCGGGTACGGGCCGCCGCCCTTACGCGGGTCGATCTCGTCGACCACCTCGCGGATCAACTCGGCCATGTCCGGCTCGCCGTCGACCTGCCGCACCGCAGCACCCATACGGGCATCCCGGGCGGCCTCGGCGACGGACAGGTCGCCGATGACCTGCTGGTAGCGGAGGTAGACGTCCTCGGCGAAGTTCCGCCGGAGGAACACGTCCACGTCCAGGGGAGTGGCAGTGAACCGCGACGGGGTGGGCTCGCCGCAGGTCGTGCCGGTGCCCTTCCCCTCCGCCAGACCGAGGAGTCCGGCGAGCTTGGCCCGCGCCTCGTCGTCGAGGAGCAGCGCCACCGGGCGCTCGTCCTCCGCGACGCAGCACACGAGCAGCTCGAGGTTCTCGTCCTCCAGCGCCGGTTCGACGGAGCAGTCGAAGCGGCGGACGATCAGCGGTGTGGCGGCCTTTTCGGCGAGCACCTCGGCGCGGTAGGCGTCGAGTTCCGCGAGGAAGTCCTTCTCGTAGCGGTCCGAGTGGAACGCGACCTTCGCGACGAGCCGCTCACGGGCGGTGGGGGTGGTAGCGCTCACGCGGCGGCCCCCCGCTCCTGACTCGGGACCTTCGACAGCAGGACCGCAGCCGGGTTGAAGCGGGCGAGCTGCGGGATCACGCCGTCCAGCTCGGCCCTCAGCCGCAGCGCGGCGGCCAGGTCGATGCGGGTCTCGGCGTCGTCCATGGCGGCCGCGTCCTCGACCGCCTCGACGAGGTGGTCCAGCTCCCCGTCACGCGGGGAGGCCACGGCCTCGGCAAGCGCGTCGAGCTGGAGGATGATGTCCTCGCGGCCCTCGTCCGTACCCCACGCCACGGCGAGGGAGAGGAGGGTGTCCCGGCGGACCTGGTCGACACGGAGGATCGCGGCGTTCCAGGTCGGGTTGAGACGGATGGACAGGCCCGGCTCGCGGCTGGGGTTCTCGTTCATCGGGTGCCGCCCTTCGTGTGGATGCGGTCGGACGGACGGAGGGTGCAGCGACGGCAACGGGTGTGCGGGGTGGACGTCCACGACGGGACGACACGGACCGGGTCCCCCTGGTGCGGGGTCTCGGCCTCGGAGTCGCAGCCGGGGCAGCCGTCCTGCAACAGGACGGAGCCGTGAGCGCAGAGCACCCGGACGCGGTCAGCCACGGGACACCTCCGGGAGGTCGCGGCCGGTGGTGTACGCGTGGTGGAGCGGCGAGTCGTGCGGGTCCTCGACCGGCGCGGCGGCGATCTCCTGCCGGAGACGCTCCAGCCCGGCGACCGGGTCGAACATCGGCGCCGGCCGAGTGCGCTCGGCCTCCAGCTCGGCCATCCGGTCCCGACCCACCCGCAGCGCTTCGGCCGCGTCGGACAGGGCCTCGTTCGTTCCGTGCCGCTCCGCCTCCAGCTCGGACACCCGGGACCGCAACCGAGCCAGCTCGGCAGCCACCTCCGGCGTCATGTGCCGGCCCGCCGCGTCGACCGCGAACGCAATCCCCATCGGCGTCCGGTCCTGCTCCTGCGCCCGGCAGATCAGATCCGCCAGCGAGTTCAGCGACTTCGTGTTCATGCCGCACGCTCCACCAGCGTCAGCGCGCCGACCGTCGCCGCCAGCTCGGCCTCACGGGCCCAGAACGTTCGCGGGCAGTTCGCCGGGTTCACCGGCTCCGGCACGAACAGCCGGCCGTCCTGGCCGTCCTCGACCAGCTTCCACAGGAACCCGCGGCCGTCCTTGTACAGCTCGACCGGCATGTCCGGGAGCGGGCGGGACGGAAGCGGGATGGGAAAGCGGGTGGGGATAGAGTTGTTCTTCACGGTGTACCTCTCTGTTGGTGGTGAGGTGCTGCCGAGGGGCTGTTCCGGATAGCCGTCCGGGCGGCCCCGCTTTCGTAGGTCAGGCGGCGGCGCGCTCGTCGGCGACGGGCGCCTGGCGCTTGGCCGGGTTGGTGAGGATCGGCCGGAGTGCGGCGATCAGCTCAGGTCCCGGTGGGGGAGCGGCGGCCACGCCCTGCTCGATGTGAGCGACGACTGTCGGCCCGAGGTAGGCGACGAGTTCGGCGCGGGTCACGCGGCGGTCTCCTCGATGAAGTCGTCGACCGTCCCGCCGTACGTGCGCTTGAGGACGAGCAACGTTTCGACGAGCGGCTTCGAGCGTCGGTTCAGGAGCTTCGAGATGTGTGATTCGGCGAGGCCCGTGCGCTTCGCGATGGCGTAGCCGGTGATGTCGCCTCGATCGCTCGCGGCGGCCTTGAGGCGCTCGATGTGAAGTCGGTACATGGGTCACCCCCTTGGTTCTGCCTACCGAGGCGAACCTGCCTCGATAGGCAGAACTCTACGCAGCAAACACCCTGCCTAGCAAGCAAGGATGCCAGCAAGAAAGGTAATGATTTCGTGGAGAACAAGCGTTCGAGCGCTGATTCGAGCTGCCGTAACGCTTCTACCTGGCCAAACGCGTACCCTTGCTTGCTAGCAAGGGTGCTGCATCTCTCTACCTGGGCAGATACCTTGCAACCATGCGGAGTGAAGAGACGGTTCGACAGCGGTTCGGCAGGCTGATCGCCAGCGCCGCCCGAACTACGGGCAGATACGACCTAGACAGCCACGGAGGCAAGGCCGCACTCGCGCGCGCCGCCGGCCTCTCCGAGAGCACTATGGGGCGCGTCCTCAGAGGGGAGTCCATCCCGGATCCACGCTTCTTCGAACCACTCGCCGCGGCCGTTGACCTGGACGTGCGCGACCTGCTAGTTGAAGCCGGGATTATTTCTCCTGAGTCACTGTCAACCCCCTCCCAAACTCGGGCATCAGGGGTAGGCTCAAAAACAATCACCCTCGACGAAGCGGCAAATGCCCTTGGCATTCACGACCCCGTGGCACGCGAGATGCTCGCGGCCACGGTGGAGCGGTTGAGGCGCATCCAGGACGCTGCGGACGAGTCCGACGGCGGGGGTGCCGCAGCACACGCATAGCGGGGGTACGGATGGATCAGGCAGGAAGCGCAACCCGAGCTAGAATTGCCGCCGCTGGCGCCGGCGCAGCCATGACGTTCTCAACGGGCATCCTGGCCTACGGGATCGTCGACTCCAGCATCCCGGCATCAGTCGGCGGCGGCCTCGCTGGCCTTGCCGCCGCCGGGATGATGGGTCTGGCCAAGCTCCGGGCCTGGACCGTTGACACCAGCGCCGAGCGCCGCCAACTCGCCGACTCCGTCCGGCAGGCCCAGAACGAAGAGACGCGCTACGTCGCCGCCCAGGGCGCCCAGGCCGAGGAACACCGTCGCCGCCTGCGTGACATCGAGGGCGACCGAGTGAGGCAGGAGCAACACTTCATCGCCGCCAAGGCTGCGATGGAAGCTGACTTCGAAGCCCGCCGCGAGGCTCTGATCATCGAGAGCATGGCGACCGGAATCCGCCTCCACCTCGCTGGCCTCCTCAACGCCCCGACCGAGGCGGTCGAGGCGAAGATCCTGCGCCTCCCCGGACAACAGCAGCCTGTCCGCGAGCGGGCTACGGCCCACCCGGCAGACCAGGCTCCGGAGGCAGTACGCGACCGCGGCGTCGCCCGCCCATGAACCCTGGCTCACCCTGGTAGGCGATCGTGATCCGGCCCGGCTGGATCGATCGCACACCGGGGGTGCTCGCCTTATGGAGGCGCACAGTCATGCACAGCCGGATTACCGCCCGCTGCTGCTGAAGGTCGTACTCCTCCCACAGCGCGAACGGGTCCTTGGACGTCAGCAGGTTACGTACCACGGCCGGGACCACGCGCGGGCGGGCCGCCTGGCGGGCCGCCGCGATGAGAGGCTTGAGGCGCTGCTCCGTCGCGTTCAGCATGGCGATACTCAGCCCCGGCGCCCCATGCTCGTCGAACGTAGTCGCTGCCTCCTCGGCCTCCCTCAGCTGGCCCTCCAAGGCCTTCAGTCGGGCTCGCGCCGCGGCCCCCTCCTTGTCCGATTCCATCGCCTGAAAAGCGGCCTTGGCCGCGTCCGTGGACAGGTAGTCGAGGAGCGCCAGCGTGACGTACGCCGTGAACTTCTCCTCGTTGATCGTCGTGTGAGCCCGATCCGTACACCGCATCGACGGATAGCTCCGGTTGACGTACGGGCGCAGCACGGGCTCCGCATTCGTGGCCATCAACTCCGGGTGCTCGCCGCACAGTCCGATCCCGGACAGGAGATGTGTCGGCGTGAGGTCGGTGGCCCAGGCCCGCCCCTCCATGTCGAGCAGGGCCTGCACAGCCTCGAACACCTCGGGGTCGACGAGCGCCGGCCACGTGCCAGCCTTGAAGTCCTCGCCCTGGTACACCCGGCGGCCAGCGTAGGCCGGGTTCCGCAGGATCGTCCGCAGGTGCCAGTCCTCCCAGACCTTTCCCTTCTGGGTGCGGTGCCCGGCCGCAGTGAGCCGTGCCGCCGTGCCGCGTAGCGACTTTCCTGCCGCAGCGTCCGCCCAGATTTCCCGCACAACGGGCCCCTGGACAGGGTGCTCGATCTGCTCGACGAGGTCGCCACTGTTCGGGTCGTACATGCGCTTGTACCCGTCGGGGCACGGCCCCCACGGCTTGCCCGCGTCGGCGGTCTGGCGGGCGGTGCGGAGGTTCCGGTCGCGGATGTCCTCCGCTTCGCTTTCCGCCTGGACGGCGTCCATCGCAGTTGCCTTGCGGTCGGCGCTCTTGCTGAAGTCGTAGATCTGGCCCTTGTAGTAGAGCAAGACCCCCGCGTTGTGGCAGGCGTCGCGCAGCCGGGTGTACGCCTCAAGGTCGCGGTAGTAGCGCGAGGCTTCGAAGGCCACGACGATCCGTACGTGCCCGGCGCGGATGCCTTTGAGCATGGCGTCGAAGTCGTCGCGCGCCACCTTGGCGTGTCGGGACGCGGACACGTCGACGTCCTTGAACTCCTCGACGATGGGCCAGCCGTAGCGGGCGCAGAGCGCGCGGCCCTCCATCAGTTGGGCGGTGACGCTGCGTCCCTTCTTCTTCGGGTCGCGGCTGGCCCGCGCGTAGAGGTAGCCAGGGAAGGGCCCTTGGTGGACCGCATGCAGGTACTCGGGGTCGATCGGCATGGTTCACCGTACTCAACTACCCATGCGTAGTAGAAGGTTTGCGCCGGAGATCTTCCTGACCTGGGTCGCCGCCCGGACGCACACCATACGCATCGGTCACGGAGTCGTGTGCATGCCCTTCAACTTCAACCACCCGGTCCGGGTCGCCGAGCGGGCCGCGATGCTCGACCTGCTCTCCGGCGGCCGGCTCGACCTGGGGGCCGGGCGCGGCGGCACCGAGCAGGAGACCTCCCTGTGCGGGGTGGACCGCGAGCGCACCACCGCCGAGGTGGAGGAGGCCCTGCGGATCATCGGGAAGGCCTGGCAGGAGGAGGAGCTGGAGCACCACGGCGCACTGCTCGACATCTCCCCGCACCCGATCCTGCCCCGCCCGGTCCAGACCCCGCACCCGCCGTTGTTCCTCGCGTGCAGCCGGGCCGAGACCCTGGTGCGGGCGGCGGAGTGGGGGGTCGGGGCCCTGGTGATGGGCTTCGCCGGTCCCGAGTCGATCGCCGGGATGCGGGCCGTGTACGACGCGGCCGTCGCGGGCCGTGACGGCAGCGCCTTCGTGTCCACCGTTGTCAACGACCACTTCTCGGTGCTCTGCCCGACCATCGTGCTCGACGACCCCGAGGAGGCCCGCCGGATCGGCGTCCGCGGCCAGCGGTTCTTCGCCCAGTCCATCGGGCACTGGTACGGGGGCGCGGGCGTCCCCGACGAGGCGGTGGTGGCGGGCTCCGACGAGGCGGCGGAGATGCGCCGGGCCGCCGAGCAGGTGGTGGCGCGGCTGAACGAGCAGTACATCCCGGTGCGGCCGACCGCCACCGCCACCTTCAACGCCGACCACGCCTACGGGAGCGCCGACGACGCCATCGCGTACGTGGAGCGGCTGCGGCGGGCGGGGGCCGACGAGGTGATGTGCCTCATCCAGATGGGCACCGTGCCGCAGGAGGCGTGCCTGGAGACCCTGCGTCAGTGGGGGGAGAAGGTCATCCCGCACTTCTCCGGACGCGGGATCTGAACGCGGGGGCCATAGTCGGAGGAGCGGGCGGCCTAGCCGGAGTGGTGGCCTCCACCCGGTGCGACGGGAAGAATTTCGGTGTGCATGGGGGTGGGGCAGGATAATTTCCCGAGTTCCCTCTTGAGTGGGAGAGCCTCACGCGCTTACGCTGTGCCGACGTGAGGTTCTCCTGTGGAGGAAGTGACATGACGGAAACTCTTGTGCCGGGTACTGGCGGAGCCGTGATAACCGCCGGGACGCGGGTGGTCGACCACCCGGCGTGGCCCGAGCTCAAGGCCGCCGTGGAGGAGATCCGCCCCTGGCAGGCCAAGGACGGGTCCATCGACTTCGAGGTCGAGGGCGCGCACGCCCGCGCCACCGTCCTGGCCGCCGTGGACCGCGTCGTCGAGGCCGTCGAGACGCTCTCGCCGCTCCTGCCGCACGGGGTCGCCTACCACCGCGCGCTCGTCGCCGACCTGCGCAAGTGGGCCGCGGGCGACTTCGAGGTGCCGGACTTCCTCGACTCCCTGCTGGCCTTCCACCCGGCCGCCGAGCGCGCCGACGGTCTCCAGCACCTCGTGATCTTCCCGATGTACACGCAGAACGGCAACCCGGACCGCAACCTGGAAGCCGTCGTGCTCAAGATGGTGTGGCCCGAGTGGCTCGCCGAGCTGGAGCGCACCCGGTACGACAACCCGCTCTTCCTCGGCATCACCTTCGAGGACTTCACCCCGGGCTACGACACCCACTCCGCGGTGCTCTTCCCGGAGACCATCGCCGTGCGCGAGGCCCCCGAGCGCTTCACCTGGGGCGGCATCTTCTGCGACCGCGAGGCCGCCCGCTACCGCAAGGTGACCGAGGCGGCCGTCGACATCCTGGGCATCGACCTGCCCGAGGACATCGCCCGCATGGTCGAGGACCAGGAGCGCTGCGAGAAGGCCTTCGTCCTGTGGGACATGGTCCACGACCGCACCCACAGCCACGGCGACCTGCCGTTCGACCCCTTCATGATCAAGCAGCGCCAGCCGTTCTGGATGTACGGCCTGGAAGAGCTGCGCTGCGACCTCACCGCCTTCAAGGAGGCCGTGAAGCTGGAGTCCGAGGGCAACGAGCACGGCCGCGACGTCCAGTACGCCGTCCTCTTCGACCGGATGTTCCGCTTCCCGGTCTCCGGCGACCGCAACCGCAACTACGACGGCCTCGGTGGCCAGCTGCTCTTCGCGTACCTCCACAAGCACGACGTGGTGCGCTGGACCGACAACACGCTGAAGATCGACTGGATGCGCGCCCCGCAGGTCACCAACCAGCTCTGCGCCGAGATCGAGAACCTCTACCGGGCCGGCATCGACCGCCCCAAGCTCGTCCACTGGTTCAAGGCCTACGAGCTGGTCGCCACCTACCTCGCCCCGCACCCGGGCTCCAAGTGGGCCAAGGGTCCCGACGCCCTCGACCTGACGCAGCCGCCGCGCAAGCTCGTGGACGACGTGCTTCCGGACGAGTTTCCCCTCAGCATGTTCTACGAGGCCCTCGCCAAGAAGCTCAAGGGCGTGATCGCCTCGACGAAGGGCATCACCGCTTTCGACGCCGAAACGTCCGAGCGGGTCGCCGCGTGAGCGCTCGCCCCCAGGAGGCCGCACAGATGAACGGGTCCGCGAACGGCAACGGGAACCTCCACGGAGCGGTGGTCGCGGTGGCCGGGGCCGGTGGCCCCGCCGGCCGCGCCGCCCTCCTACGCCTCGCCGAGGCCGGCGCCGTGGTCGTGGCCTCCGACGCCGACCCGGCGCGCCTCGCCGAGGCCGTCGACGCCGCCCGCTACGCCCACGGCGGCGCCAGTGTCACCGGTGACACCGTCGACCTGCTCGACCTGGAGGCCACCAAGGCCTGGGCCGAGCGCACCGAGAAGGAGTTCGGCCGCGTCGACGGGGTCGTCCACCTCGTCGGAGGCTGGCGCGGCAGCAAAACCTTCACCGACGTGGACCTCGCGGACTGGGACTTCCTGGAGAAGCTCCTCATCCGCACCGTCCAGCACACCTCGCTGGCCTTCCACGACGCGCTGCTGCGCAGCGACCGCGGGCGCTACCTGCTGATCAGCCAGTCCGGCGCCCACAAGCCGGTCGCCAACAACGCCGCGTACAACGCCGGCAAGGCGGCCGCCGAGGCGTGGACGCTGGCGATGGCCGACTCCTTCCGCAAGCTCGGGGGCGAGGACGGCCCCGGCGCCGCGGCTGCGATCCTGGTCATCAAGGCACTGGTGCACGACGCGATGCGCGCCGAGCGTCCCAATGCGAAGTTCGCGGGCTTCACCGACGTCGCCGAGCTGGCCGAGGCCATCGCCGGCGTGTGGGACCGGCCCGCCTCCGATGTGAACGGACAGCGTCTGTGGCTCACCCCGCAACCGTGAGGACCGAAACCGGGAAGACGGACGCCCGGCGCCATCACGACCCGGCCGTACGCGGTTTCGCCAGCGACAACTACGCCGGCGTGCACCCGGAGGTCCTCGCCGCGATCGCCCTCGCCAACGGTGGCCACCAGGTCTCGTACGGTGAGGACGAGTACACCGAGAACCTCCAGAAGATCTTCCGCAGCCACTTCGGGCCGTACGCGCAGACCTTCCCGGTCTTCAACGGCACCGGTGCCAACGTCGTCGCCCTCCAGGCCATGACGGACCGCTGGGGCGCCGTGATCTGCGCCAAGTCCGCCCACATCAACGTGGACGAGGGCGGCGCCCCGGAGCGGATGGCCGGCCTCAAGCTGCTCGCCGTCCCCACCCCGGACGGCAAGCTGACCCCCGAGCTGATCGACCAGGAGGCCTGGGGCTTCGAGGACGAGCACCGGGCGATGCCGCAGGTGGTCTCGATCACCCAGAACACCGAGCTGGGCACGGTCTACACCCCGGACGAGATCCGGGCGATCTGCGAGCACGCCCACGGCCTCGGCATGAAGGTGCACCTCGACGGCGCCCGCATAGCCAACGCCGCGGCTTCGCTCGACGTGCCGATGCGCGCCTTCACCAACACGGTGGGCGTGGACGTGCTCTCGTACGGCGGCACCAAGAACGGCATGATGTTCGGCGAGGCCGTGGTGGTGCTGAACCCCGACGCGGTCCGGCAGATGAAGCACATCCGCAAGATGTCGATGCAGCTCGCCTCGAAGATGCGCTTCGTGTCCGTGCAGCTGGAGGCGCTCCTCGCCAAGGACCTGTGGCTGCGCAACGCCCGCCACGGCAACGCGATGGCGCAGCGTCTCGCCGCCGGTGTCCGCGAGACCGACGGGGTGGAGATCCTCTATCCGGTGCAGGCGAACGCGGTGTTCGCGCGCCTGCCGCACGAGGTCACGCGCAGGCTCCAGAAGCGCTACCGCTTCTACTTCTGGGACGAGGCCGCCGGCGACGTCCGCTGGATGTGCGGCTTCGATACCCAGGAGGAGGACGTGGACGGCTTCCTCCAGGCCCTCAAGGAGGAGCTGGCCCGGTAGGGGGCCGGCCGTCCGGATCCCAGCGGTCCGGGTCCCGGGGCCGTCCGACGCTCCACGACCGGGGTCGTCCGACGCTCCACAATTCGATAGTCATGCGCTCTAACGCATAGGTATGCTCCTGGATCATGAAACTGATCCAGGAGCACACCGACGTCGACGCCTATCTGGCGGCCGACGAGGTGATCGACCACGACCACCCCCTCGTACGCGAGACCTCCGACGCCCTCTGGGCGGCCACCGGCGAGATCCGCGCCTACGCGGAGGCCGCCTTCGAGTTCGTCCGCGACACCGTCCCGCACTCAAAGGACTCGGGGGACCAGCGCGTCACCTGGCGGGCCTCCGACGTGCTGGGCACCCGCAACGGCATCTGCCACGCCAAGGCCCACGCCCTCGCCGCCCTGCTGCGCGCCCGGGGCGTGCCCACCGCGCTCTGCTACCAACTCCTGACCGACGACGACGGGACCAACCCCCTCCTGCACGGTCTCGTCGCGCTCCGGCTGCCCGGGGCCGCGCGCTGGTCCCGCGTGGACCCGCGCGGCAACAAGCCGGGCGTCGACGCCCGGTTCGACCTGGAGCGGGAACGCCTCGCCTTCCCGGCGCGCCCCGAGCTGGGCGAGGTCGACTACCCGGGGCTCCACGCCACCACGCACCCCGGCACGCTCAAGGCGCTCCGGGAGTCGGCGGACCGGACCGAGCTGTGGCGGAACCTGCCGAAGGCCCTCTGACCCCGGCCGCCCGCCCCGGCGCCGGTACGGACTCCCGGGCCGGGGTCAGGGCGTGCAGGGCGGCGCCGACCAGTTGGAGCACGGCGATCCCGAGCACCAGCGTCCACGGCGGCGCGGCCGCGGCGAGCCCCACCAGGGCGGCGCCCGCCGAGGCGGCGGTCAGTTTGAGCCCCGCCCCCAGGGTGAACACCTGCGTCCGTACCGCCCCCGGCGCGTACTGCGAGCGGATGCGCAGGGTGGCCGTCAACAGCGGCCCGTCACAGACCCCGGCGACGGCGAAGGCCACCGCCGTCCACGCCGGCGACGGGGCGAAGGCCGCCACCGCGAGCGCCGCCCCCGTACCGGTCAGGGCCCAGCGGGCGAGCCGGCCCGGATCCAGGGCGGTGATCCGGCCCAGCGTCAGGGAGCCGGTCAGCGCGCCCACCGCGAAGGCCGTCATCAACACCCCGCCCGCCCCCGGGCTGCCCAGGGACCCGGCCAGCAACACCGAGGTGGTGGTCAGCGAGCCGATCCCGACGAAGGCCACCGTCGTCGCCGAGGTGATGGCCCGCAGCTGCGGGACCCGCCACAGGGCCGTGAGCCCCGCCCCGAGCCCGGCCCGGGGGCCGCCCGCCTCCCGGCCCGCGCCCGGGACCTCGTACGCCGAGGCCGGCAGTGAAGCCGCCAGCAGCGCCGCCAGGGCCCCCGAGGCCGCGAGCGCGCCCATCGCGGGCGCCGCCGAGCCCGTCGCCGCGAGGACGCTCACCACCGCCGGGGCCGTCACGGCCGCCGCGTTGTAGGTGGAGGCGTCCCAGCCGTAGGCCCGGTCGCGCCCGGGGCCCGCCGGCGCCACTCCCGCCACCAGGCTGGAGAGCCCGCCCGTGACCACCGGGCCGCAGGTCCCGCCCAGCACCGCCACCGCCAGGACCACCGCCGTGGGGGCCCGGCCCAGCAGCAGGGCCAGCGTCGCGACGGCCGCCGTGAACCCGGCCAGCGAGCCCGCGTAGAACAGCCGGGGCCTGCGGACCCGGCCCGCGAGCACGCCCGCGAGGGGAGCGGCCAACACGTGCGGAGCCAGCCAGGCGGTGAGGACGAACGCCCCGTGCGCGGCGCTCCCGGAGCGTTCCAGGGCGAGCAGCACCACCGCCATCCCCATGCCCTCGGAGGCGAAGCGCGCGGCGAGCGCGGCCGCCAGGTACCGTCCGAACCCGCTCATCGGCGCACCCTCCGGTGAATGTGTAACGTGATGATTCGACAAGACGTTACGTCATGGGGACGCGGCACGCACAGGGAAAGGACCGGGAGATGACGGAAGGGAAGGGCGCCGCCGGCGCCGACCCGTCGGAAGCGGCGCGCGGCGGCTTCTCGGCCGCCGGGCGGCTGATCGACCTCGCCGAAGCGGTCCGCGTCGATCCCGGCCTCCCGCGCACGGCGCTCGCGGAGCTGCTCGTCCGCCACGGGGAGCACCCGGCGGACCTCACCCCGGAGGCCTTCGGGGAGGCGGAAGCGGCCGAACTGCGGGCCGCGGCGGCCCGGATGGCGCTGGTCCTGGCCGAGACGGACGAGGACCGGGCGGCCGGGGCGCTGAACGCGCTGCTGGAAGAGTGCGGCACCCGTCCCCGGCTGACCCGGCACGACGGCCACCCCTGGCACCTGCACGTGGACCGGGGCGACGGGGCGGCCTGGGGCGACTGGTACCTGGCCTCGGGCGCCCTGGCCCTGGCCCAACTGCTCACCGAGTACGGGCGGCTCGCCTGGGGCGCCTGCGCGGCCGGCGGCTGCGGGCGGCTCTTCCTGGGCACCGGCCCCGGCAGCGCCCGCCGCTACTGCTCGGGCGCCTGCGCCACCCGCGAACGGGTCGCCGCGCACCGGCGGCGCAAGCGGGCCGCCCGGACGGAGGCGGATGCGCGGGCGCGCCCCGACAGCTGACGCCGGGCGGCGACGGACGTACGTGGGACGTACGCGAGACGTACGTGACGGGCGTGGGGTCGTACGGACGTACGGACGGGCGTGCGCGGGGCGCCCGCGCCGCCGGTTTCACCCGGCCCGGTGACCTCGTTTCAGCCGGCTTCCTTGACCTGGGCCGCCGTCGGCGCGGTACCGCCGAGGTGGGCCGGCAGCCACCAGGAGTCCTCGGGACCCTTCGGCTTGCCCGGGTACGCGCTCTGCGCGGCGTCGAGCAGCTCCTGCACGCGCTCGCGCAGCCGGCGCGTGATGGCGCCCGCGTACTGGTCGGCCGGAGCCTCCAGGGGCTCGCCGACCCGCATCGTGACGGGGATGTGGCTGCGCTTGAGGTCCTTGGGGCGCCCCTTGGTCCACAGCCGCTGCGTGCCCCACAGGGCGACGGGGATCAGCGGGACCCCGGCTTCCTGGGCCATGCGCGCGGCGCCGGACTTGAAGCTCTTGAGCGTGAAGGACTGGGAGATCGTGGCCTCGGGGAACACCCCGATGATCTCGCCGGACCGCAGCGAGTCCAGCGCGTGCTGGTAGGCGGTCTCGCCCTGCTTGCGGTCGACGGGGATGTGCTTCATCGCGCGCATCAGCGGACCCGAGACCTTGTGCCGGAACACCGACTCCTTCGCCATGAAGCGCACCAGGCGCTTCTGCGGGCGCGCGGTCAGCCCGGCGAAGATGAAGTCGAGGTAGCCGATGTGGTTCGACACCAGGACCGCCCCGCCCTTGCGCGGGATGTTCTCGGTGCCCTGAACGTCGATCCGGACGTCGAGCGCGCGGAACAGCGTGTGCGCTGCGCCGATCACTGGGGGGTAGACGAGTTCAGCCATGGTGGGGAGACCCCGCTTTCTGCCTGGGGAAGTGCTCCCGGCCGGAAGTTACGGCAGCGTAGGTACGCGACTACGGGGATCGTGCCCCAAACGAGCCCCGCAGACCAGCCCAGAGGCCCCCGCCCGGGGAGATTCTCGTCACGCGGGGAATGCGGGCCGCGTGCGGGGCGCTACGCCCAAGCGTACGGACAGGTGTGACGGGTGCGGCAGGTCGGCGGGACGGGTCGGAGGGTCGGCTCCCCGGACGGGCCGGAGGGGAGTCGGGGTGCGCGGGCACGAGGAGGGCGGACGGGAAGTGGTCGGACACGCGCCGTTGGGCGCCGCCGAACTGGGTCGCGCGCCGGGGGAGCGGGCCAGCCTGGTCCAGTTCTCCAGCGCCTTCTGTCAACCCTGTCGCGCCACGCGCAGGATCCTGGCGGACGTCGCCGCCTTGGTGGAAGGCGTCGCGCACATCGAGATCGACGCCGAGAAGAACCTGGAGCTGGTCCGCCGCCTGGGCATCGAGAAGACCCCCACGGTGCTGGTCCTCGACTCCGCCGGCCGGATCGTGCGCCGCGCCGTCGGGATGCCGCGCAAGGCGGACGTGATCGCCGCACTGGGCGCGGCCGTATGACCGCCGCCGTGCCGCCCGGGGCCCCGCGCGCGCCGGTACGCGCGCCCGCACGCAGCGTGACGCGCCCTACATC
The DNA here is from genome assembly GCF_044741845.1 of Streptomyces sp. NPDC088097. Lineage (NCBI taxonomy): Bacteria > Bacillati > Actinomycetota > Actinomycetes > Kitasatosporales > Streptomycetaceae > Streptomyces > Streptomyces sp. NPDC088097. The sequence continues at coordinate 579,649 of NZ_JBIUTJ010000003.1, read as the reverse complement.
TGACCGCTGCGGCTTGACTGTGTACGCGTGAGATCGTCAGGCTGACGACATGCGGTATGAACTCCTGCTCTACGGGCGGGTCCACATAGACCTGGTCCGCCACGCGAGCGCGCGCTGTCGGGATCACTGAACGACCCAGGTTCCCGATCCCCGACAGCGCCGCCACGCCCGCGGCAGAAGGAAGTCCTCCCATGACCGCCACCACCACGACGGCACCGAACGGCTCGGCCCAGGTCCCCGGCCGGCCCCTCGGCTCCCGCGACGACCGCCCCGGCCGCGACGCGCCCGCCGCTCCGGCCCGTGACCACTCCGCGCGCCAGGCGGGTTCCCCGGAGCTGCTGCGCTCGGTCTTCCGTCGACACGCGGCCGGGGTGGCCGTGATCACCGCGGAGCGCGACGGGGTACCCGTCGGCTTCACCGCGACCTCGCTGAACTCCGTGTCCGCCGACCCGCCCCTGCTCTCCTTCACCATCGGCACCGGCTCCTCCAGCTGGCCCGGCGTACGGGACTCCGACCACCTCGGCGTCCACATATTGGGCGAGCATCAGAGCGACCTGGCCGGGCTCTTCGCGCGCAGCGGCGCGGACCGGTTCGGGCCCGACACCGCGTGGGCCCCGGGGCCGCACGGGGTTCCCCTGCTTTCCGGGGTGCCGGCGTGGCTGGTGTGCCGGGTGGTGGCGAGGGTGCCCGCCGGCACGCACCGTGTGATCATCTCGGAGGCGCTGGCCGGGGACCCTGCCGGTGAGGGCCGTCCGCTCCTCTACCACCAGGGTCGCTTCAACGCGCTGCGCGACTGAATCGTCCCTGCTGGGGCGGTTCGGGCGGCGTTGGCCAGATCACAGTTACCGAGGCTTGCCGGCGGGGAAGACCCACTGTGTACTGACGAGTAACATTCCCTTCGGAGCGCGGGCCGCCCCGACCGGGATCCGCCCCACAAGGCGCCTATGCTGCCTGCACAAGGCGGTACCAGAAAAAGACGATGCGGTAGGAGACCCGGCGTGAGCCTGAGGATCGTTGTCTGTGTGAAGTACGTGCCCGACGCCACCGGTGACCGGCACTTCGCCGATGACCTGACCGTTGACCGCGACGACGTCGACGGCCTGCTGTCGGAGCTCGACGAGTACGCCGTCGAGCAGGCGCTGCAGATCGCCGACGAGGCGGACGACGCGGAGATCACCGTTCTGACGGTGGGCCCCGAGGACGCCAAGGACGCGCTGCGCAAGGCGCTGTCGATGGGTGCCGACAAGGCCATCCACGTCGAGGACGACGGCCTGCACGGCAGCGACGTCATCGGCACCTCGCTGGTGCTGGCCAAGGCCGTCGAGAAGGCCGGCTACGACCTGGTCATCACGGGCATGGCCTCCACCGACGGCACCATGGGCGTGCTCCCGGCGATCCTGGCCGAGCGCCTGGGCGTCCCGCAGGTCACCCTGCTCTCCGAGGTCAAGGTCGAGGACGGCACCGTCACGGGCCGCCGCGACGGCGACTCCGCGAGCGAGCAGCTGGAGGCCTCCCTCCCGGCCGTCGTCTCGGTGACGGACCAGTCGGGCGAGGCCCGCTATCCGTCCTTCAAGGGCATCATGGCCGCCAAGAAGAAGCCGGTCGAGTCCTGGGACCTGTCCGACCTGGACCTGGAGTCCGACGAGGTCGGCCTCGAAGGCGCCTGGACCCTGGTCGACTCGGCCACGCAGCGCCCGGCCCGTACCGCCGGCACGGTCGTCAAGGACGAGGGCGAGGGCGGCAAGCAGCTGGCCGAGTTCCTGGCCGGCCAGAAGTTCATCTAGGACTTCCGCCGTCCTTCCCTAGCCCCCAGACACTTCGCAATCGCAGGAGAGCAGTCCCATGGCTGAAGTTCTCGTCTACGTCGACCACGTGGACGGCGCCGTCCGCAAGCCCACCCTCGAACTGCTGACGCTGGCCCGCCGCATCGGCGAGCCCGTCGCCGTCGCGCTCGGCGCCGGCGCCGAGGCCACCGCCGCCGTGCTCGCCGAGCACGGCGCCGTCAAGGTCCTCACCGCCGACGCCCCGGAGTTCACCGAGTACCTCGTGGTACCGAAGGTGGACGCGCTCCAGGCCGCGTACGAGGCCGTTTCCCCGGCCGCCGTGCTCATCCCGTCCTCCGCCGAGAACAAGGAGATCGCCGCGCGCCTCGCCGTGCGCATCGGCTCCGGCATCATCACCGACGCCGTCGACCTGGAGGCCGGTGACAAGGGTCCGGTCGCGACGCAGGCCGCGTTCGCCGCGTCCTTCAGCACCAAGTCGATCGTCTCCAAGGGCACCCCGGTCATCACCGTGAAGCCCAACTCGGCCCCGGTCGAGGCCGCTCCGGCCGCCGGCGCCGTCGAGGCGCTCGCCGTCACCTTCGGCGCCCTGGCCACCGGTACCAAGGTCGTCTCCCGCACCCCGCGCGAGTCCACCGGCCGCCCCGAGCTGACCGAGGCCGCGATCGTGGTCTCCGGTGGTCGTGGCGTCAACGGCGCCGAGAACTTCCACCTCATCGAGGACCTCGCCGACTCGCTCGGCGCGGCCGTCGGCGCCTCCCGCGCCGCCGTGGACGCCGGCTGGTACCCGCACTCCAACCAGGTCGGCCAGACCGGCAAGTCGGTCTCCCCGCAGCTGTACATCGCCTCCGGCATCTCGGGCGCGATCCAGCACCGGGCCGGCATGCAGACCTCGAAGACCATCGTCGCCATCAACAAGGACGCCGAGGCCCCGATCTTCGACCTGGTCGACTACGGCGTGGTCGGCGACCTCTTCGAGGTCGTCCCGCAGCTCACCGGTGAGATCAAGGCGCGCAAGGGCTGAATCGCGCCGGGACGCCGGGTCAGTCGCTGACCTGCGCATCTCTTGCCTCCGGGGCCGTGTGGTGTTTGTCACCACACGGCCCCGAGTCGTTTGCCCAGGAGGGCCGGGGGACCATTGACGGAGCGGAACCCCGTGACTAAATTCTGCTATGCGGATCTAAGCTTCCGTGAAGCGGAAAAGAGGAGAGTGCACGATGGGTCAGCAGGAGAAGGTGGCGACGAGCCTCGCAGGCGCGGTCAGCGAGGGAATCAGCGCTTCCCTGGCGCCGGTGGACGCGGAACTCGCGCGTCACTACCCGGGCGACCCCGGCACCCGTCAGCCGATCCACACCGTCTACGTACCCGGTGACGTGTTCGCCGCGGACACCATCCGTTCCTGGGGCGACCAGGCCCTCGCGGCGCTCGACGAGCACGCCCCGGACGCGGCCACCTTCGCCAAGGTGCTCGGCATCTCCGACGAGCTGGCCGTACCGGTCTACGACCGCGTCCGCGCCAAGCTGGCCTCGGAGCCCATCGAGGACCTGCGCGTGGACTTCGAGGACGGCTTCGGCGTCCGCTCCGACGAGGAGGAGGACCAGGCCGCGGCCCGCGCCGCCCGCCTCGTCTCGGAGGCCTTCGCCAACGGCACGAACGCCCCGTACATGGGCATCCGCATGAAGTGCATGGAGTCCAACGTCCGCGACCGCGGCATCCGCACCACGGACATCTTCCTGTCCGGGCTGCTCGCGCACGGCGGCCTGCCCGAGGGCCTCGTCCTCACCCTGCCCAAGGTCACCTACGCCGAGCAGGTCAGCGCCTTCGTCAAGCTGCTGGAGGCCTTCGAGATCACCCGCGGTCTGCGCCCGGGCCGGATCGGCTTCGAGATCCAGATCGAGACCAGCCAGTCGATCGTCGCCTCCGACGGCACCGCGACCGTGGCCCGCATGATCGAGGCCGCCAAGGGCCGCGCCACCGGCCTGCACTACGGCACCTTCGACTACAGCGCCTGCGTCGGCGTCTCCGCCGCGTACCAGTCGAGCGACCACCCCGCCGCCGACCACGCGAAGGCGATCATGCAGGTCGCGGCCGCCGGCACCGGCGTGCGCGTCTCCGACGGCTCGACCAACGTCCTGCCCATCGGCACCACCGAGCACGTGCACGAGGCCTGGAAGCTGCACTACGGCCTCACCCGCCGCGCCCTGGCCCGCGCGTACTACCAGGGCTGGGACATGCACCCGGCGCACCTGCCGACCCGCTACGCGGCCGTCTTCACCTTCTACCGCGAGGGCCTGGAGACCGCCGCCGCGCGCCTGAAGGCGTACGTGGCCAAGATCGAGGGCGACGTGATGGACGAGCCCGCCACCGCCAAGGCCCTGGCCGGCTACCTGGTCCGCGGCCTGGATTGCGGCGCGGTCGGCGCCGAGGAAGTCGCCGCCCTCACCGGCCTGACCCGCGCCGAACTCGACGCCTTCGCCATCCCCCGCCGCTCGGCCACCCTGACGGCGACCAACTGATCCGCTGAACGCCACGAGGCCCGCCCGGTTCCCCGGGCGGGCCTCGTCGTACGTCAGGCCGAGGGGCCGATCTCGCCCGAGCCGCGGGGGATGAGGCGCGTGGGGAGTTCGATGCGGGACGGGGGGAGGGAGGCGCCCGCCAGGCGTTGGAAGAGGCGGTCCGTCGCCACCCGGCCCAGGGCCGCCGGGTCCTGGGCGACCACGGTCACGCCGGGACGCAGCAGGTCGGCCAGCTCGAAGTCGTCGAAGCCGACCAGGGCGACCGGCCGCGGGTGTTCCGCCAGGACGCGGACCAGGGTCACCGTGACGCGGTTGTTCCCCGCGAAGACGGCCGTGACGGGCTCCGGGCCCGTCAGCATCGACCGGGCCGCGGCCGTGACGCGGGCCGGGGTCGTCGGGCCCAGGGAGAGCCAGGCCTCGGTGACGGGCAGCCCCGCGCCGCGCATGGCCTCGCGGTAGCCCCGCAGGCGTTCCGTGGCGGTGTGGATGTGCGGCTGGTCGCCGATGAAACCGATCCGGCGGTGTCCGGCCGCGATCAGGTGGGCCACCCCGTCGCGGGCTCCACCGAAGCTGTCCGACAGCACCACGTCGGCGTCGATCCGGCCCGCCGGGCGGTCCACGAACACCGTCGCGATCCCGGCCCGGATCTCCGGCTCCAGGTAGCGGTGGTCGTCGCCGGCCGGGATCACGATCAGCCCGTCCACCCGGCGGGCGCACAGCGCGAGGGCCAACTCCCTTTCCCGGTCGGGGTCCTCGGCGCTGGAGCCGTTGATGAGCAGCGCCCCGTGGATCCGGGCGACCTCCTCCACGGCCCGGTTGAGCGGACCGTAGAAGGGGTCGGCGAGGTCCTCCAGGACCAGACCGACCGTCGCCGTACGGCCCTTGCGGAGCACGCGGGCGCTGTCGTTGCGGCGGAAGCCGAGGGCGTCGATGGCCTCGTGGACCCGCTTCTCGGTGTCCGGGGTCACCCCGGCCTCGCCGTTGACGACCCGTGAGACCGTCTTGAGGCCCACACCCGCCCGGGCCGCCACGTCCTTCATGGTCGGCCTGTTGCCGTAGCGGGGCTCGGACGGGGGGCGGGTCTGCGGCACGGTGGGGAAACCTCCGGGTGGCGACGGGGCGACGGGCGGCACGGGCACGGGGGAGGGGCTGCGGCCTCGACCGCGGCCCGGCCCCTGACCTTGAGGATAAGCACTCGGCCCGTGCGCGGGTTTCCGTGGCGGGGTGGGACGGGCAAGCCTCAGGGGGCTTCGGAGGCGAGCCCTTGGGAGAGGGGTAGACGTGATTGTCTGGATCAACGGCACGTTCGGTGCCGGGAAGACCAGCACGGCCCGCGAGCTGACCGGACTCCTGCCGGACGGCACCCTGTACGACCCGGAGCTGGTCGGTGACGCGCTGCGTCGGCTGCTGCCGCGCAAACGCCTCGCGGAGGTCGATGACTACCAGGACCTGCCGAGCTGGCGGCGGCTCGTCGTGGACGCGGCGGCCGCGATGCTCGCCGAGCTGGGCGGCGTGCTGGTGGTGCCGATGACCCTGCTGCGCCAGGACTACCGGGACGAGATCTTCGGAGGGCTCGCCGCCCGTCGGATCGCGGTGCGGCACGTACTGCTCGCCCCGGAAGAAACGATCCTGCGCGAGCGCATCGCCGCCCGGGGGCAGGGGCGCGGGGACCCCGCGGACGTACGCGAACTCGCGTGGGCCCACGACCACCTCCCCGCGTACCGGGAGGCACTGGGCTGGCTGACCACCGACGCGCACGTCATCGACAACGGACGGCTGACGGCCCGCGAGACGGCGCAGCGGATCGCCGAGGCCGTCCGGACCGACACCGCCGCCGTCTGCGACATCGTACAGACCCCGGAACCGACGCGGGAGACGGTGGCGGCGGGGGTGCTGCTCTTCGACGACCGGGACCGGGTGCTCCTGGTGGATCCGACGTACAAGCCGGGCTGGGAGTTCCCGGGAGGCGTGGTCGAGGCCGGCGAGGCCCCGGCGTGCGGGGGCGTGCGCGAGGTGGCGGAGGAACTCGGCCTGGAGCTGGAGCGGCTGCCGGAGCTGCTCGTCGTCGACTGGGAGCCGCCGTGCCGCCCGGCGTACGGGGGCCTGCGGCTGCTGTTCGACGGGGGCCGGCTGACGGCGGAGCAGACGGCCCGGTTGCGTCTTCCCGGGCCGGAGCTGCGGGCCTGGCGCTTCGTCACGGAGGAGGAGGCCGCCGGCCTGTTGCCCCCGCAGCGGCGCGAGCGCCTGCGCTGGGCGCTGCGGGCCCGCGAGCGCGGCCGGCCGCTCTACTTGGAGGCCGGACTCCCCACGCCCTGAGGTCACTTGACGGGGCGACGGCTCCCGCCTGCCCGGTGACCTCCGACCACCGGCGGCTCTTGGTTACACCGTACACACTGTGTACGGTGTAACCATCCAGTCGACCGGAGGACCACCGATGCCCCCACCGCCCGATTCCCCCGCGCCCACCGGACCGTCGTCCACTCCCGCCCGGCAGCGTCGTGAGCGCGAACGCGCCGAAGCGCGGAACGCGATCATGGCTGCCGCGCGCGAACTGGCCGCGGAGGAGGGCTGGGAGGCGGTCAGCATGCGCCGGCTCGCCGATCGGATCGGCTACTCCGCCAACTACGCCTACCGGTACTTCCAGGGCCGCGACGACATCCTGCTGGCCCTCGTCCGGGACGGCTTCGTCCGCCTCGCCGCCGCCATGAGGGCGAGCGGCTCGACGGTCGGGTCCGTGTCGGCCGCCTACCTCGACTTCGCGCTCGACGAACCCGACCTCTACCAGGTGATGTACGGCCTCGGCGGGGCCCGGGTGTCCTTCGCCGACATCGCCACCGAGGGCGCCGCGGTCGCCGCCGTCGTCGCCGGGGCCCTGGGCTCCGACGACCCCGACGACGACCGGGTCACCCGGATCTGGGCCACCGCCCACGGCCTCGCCGCCCTCTACGGCATCGGCAAGCTCGAAACGGACCGGGAGCGCCTGCACCGGCTCCTCGCCGCGAGCGCCGAGGACCTGCTCCGCACCCCGAAGCACCCGCACGGAGGCACCCGATGACCCGTTCCACCACCGCCGACGCCCCCTGGACGGCCGACCGGATCCCCGACCAGAGCGGCCGCACCGTCGTCGTCACCGGCGCCAACAGCGGCCTCGGCTACGTCACCGCCCGCGAACTGGCCCGCAAGGGAGCCCGCGTCGTCCTCGCCGCGCGGAACTCGGCCAAGGGAGCCGCCGCGGTGGAGCGGCTCCGCGCCGAACTGCCCTCGGCCATCGTGGAGTCGCGCTCCCTTGACCTGGCCGACCTGGACTCCGTCCGCGCCTTCGCCGACGGGATCGACACCCCCGTCGACGTGCTGGTCAACAACGCGGGGATCATGATGCCGCCGCGTTCCCTGACCGCGCAGGGGTTCGAGTCCCAGTTCGGCACGAACCACCTCGGCCACTTCGCCCTCACCGGTCTGCTGTGGGACCGGCTGCGGGCCGGACGTGACGCGCGGGTGGTCACGGTCTCCTCCACCCTGCACAAGAACGGGTCGATCCACTTCGACGACCTGACGGGCGAACGTTCCTACTCGCCGAGGGGGTTCTACGCCCAGTCCAAGTACGCCAACGTGCTCTTCGGCCTGGAACTCGACCGACGGGCGCGCGCCGCGGCCGAACCGGTGCGCAGCCTGCTGGCGCACCCCGGCTACTCGGCCACCAACCTCCAGTCCGCCGGCCCGACCGGCCTCCTCAAGGCGGTCCTCAAGGTCACCAACCGGTACGTCGCCCAACCCGTCGAGACCGGCGCGCTCAACCAGCTCTACGCGGCCGTCGAACCCGGCGTCGAAGGCGGCTCGTTCATCGGACCGGACGGCCGGGCCGAGTCCAAGGGACACCCCACCCTCGTCCACCCCGCCGCTTCGGCCACCCCGGAACTCGCCCGCCGACTGTGGGCCCTCTCGGAGGAACTCACCGGCGTCCACTACGCGTTCGGCGGCTGACGGGGGCCGGCGCGGGGGTGTGGTACGGCAACGGTCCTGCTCAGGCTTCCGGCGGGACGGAGTCGGCGGCCTCGCGCAGGGACCGGGCGGCGTCCTCGACCCGGGGCTCGCCGTGGCCGAAGCACACCACGGCGGGCGTGAGCGCGGCCAGCCGGCGCAACGAGTCGACCGCCCGTTCCCGGTCGACGTTGAACACGCCGAGCATCACCCGGCCCACCCCCGCGACGCAGTCCCCGGTGAACAGGACCCCGTGGCGCGGCAGGTGGATCCCGATGCTGCCGGGGGTGTGACCCGGGGCGTGCACCACCACCGCCCCGCCACCGAACGGCAGCACCTCCCCGTCCTCCAACTCCCTGTCCACGGGGGTCGGCGGGGCCTCGGGCGCCGTCAATCCGTGCGCGTACAGGGGGACTTCCCAGTCCAGCAGCACGGGCTCGGGCACCGGCTGCTCGCCCCGCACCACGGGGGCGTCCAGCCGGTGGGCCAGGACGGGCGCGCCCCAACGGGCGGAGAGTTCAGCGGCGGAGCCGACGTGGTCGCGGTGGCAGTGGGTGAGGACGATCCGCTCCAGCCGTTCGGGCGACCGCCCCAGGGAACGCATCGCCTCCTCGATCACCGCCCCGGAACCGGCGTTGCCCGCGTCGATGAGGGTGAGTGCCTCCTCGTCCTGCCAGAGGTACGCCTGGCCGATGGGGAAGCGCAGCATGTGGAGCCGGTCCGGAAGTACTTCGACGATGTCCATGCGTCGACCGTAGGCACCGGTTCCCGGCCGGCGCGGCGGCGTTCACCGGGAGCGCAGTACGCGGGAAGCGCAGTACGCCGGGAGCGGAGTACGCCAGAAGCGCGGTACGCCCGGGGCGCGCTGCGCTCCGGGCGTACGTGCACCCGTACGGGTGAGGGCGGGGGCGGGCCTCAGGCGCGCTTGGACTCCGCGTAGTTGACCAGGAAGAGGGCCTCGGCCACCGACAGCCGCTCCAACTCCTCGGGGGAGACGCTCTCGTTGACCGCGTGGATCTGCGCCTCCGGCTCGCTCAGGCCGATCAGCAGCATCTCCGCCTCCGGGTACAGGGAGGTGAGCGTGTTGCACAGCGGGATCGATCCGCCCATGCCGCTGACCTGCATCTCCTGGCCGGGGTAGGCCACCTCCATGGCGTCGCGCATCGAGGCGTACGCCGGGCTGGTGGTGTCCGCCTGGAACGGCTGTCCCTGGCCCACGACCTCCAGCTCCAGGCGCGCCTTCCACGGCACATTGGCCACCAGGTGCGCCTCCAGCAGCTTGATGGCCTCGGCTGTGTCGACGCCCGGCGGCACGCGCAGACTGATCAGGGCGCCCGCGCTCGCGTGCACGGAGGGGGTCGCGCCCACCACCGCAGGGCAGTCGATGCCGAGCACCGTCACCGCGGGCCGGGCCCACAGCCGGTCGGCCACCGTGCCCGCGCCGATCAGCTCGACCCCGTCCAGCACCTTGGCGTCCGCGCGGAAGTCCGTCTCCGGGTACTGCAGGCCCTCCCAGACCACGTCCGAGGCCAGACCGTCCACGGTCGTGGAACCGTCCGCCGCGCGCAGCGAGGCCAGGGTCTGGATCAGGGCGGCCAGCGCGTCCGGGGCGGCGCCGCCGAACATGCCGGAGTGCAGGTTCCCGGCCAGGGTGTCGATCTTGACCTTGAGCAGCGCCATCCCGCGCAGGGTGGCCGTCACCGTCGGCAGGCCGAGGCGGAAGTTGCCGGCGTCGCCGATGACGATGGTGTCGGCGACCAGCAGCTCGGGGTGCGCCTCGGCGTACTGCTGGAGGCCGCCCGTGCCCTGCTCCTCAGAGCCCTCGACGATGACCTTGACGCCGACGGGGACCCCGCCGTTCGCCTTCAGGGCGCGCAGCGCCAGCAGGTGCATGATGAACCCGCCCTTGCAGTCGGCCGAGCCGCGCCCGTACCAGCGGCCGTCGCGCTCGGTCAGCTCGAACGCGGGGGAGATCCAGGCGGCGTCGTCCAGCGGGGGCTGCACGTCGTAGTGGGCGTAGAGCAGTACGGTCGGGGCGCCCTCGGGACCGGGCAGGAAGCCGTACACCGACTGGGTGCCGTCGGGGGTGTCGAGGAGGGCCACGTCGCCGAAGCCCTCGGCGCGCAGCGCGTCGGCCACCCAGTTCGCGGCGCCCTCGCTCTCGCTCTTGGGGAACTGGGCCCAGTCCGCGACCGACTGGAAGGCCACCAGCTCGGTGAGCTCCGCCTTCGCGCGGGGCATCAACGAGGCGATGGTCTCGGCGATCGGATTCTGGGACATGGGCACGCTCCTTTTGGGTGCGACGTTGTACGGGTGCCGGGTGCGGCGAACACAAGGTGAAAAGACAGCTCCGATCCTCGCACAGCGGGCCGGGGCGGCGACGCGCCGTAGGATTCCCATGGCATCGGAGCAACCGCGTGATCAGGAGCAGCAGCACATCGTGAGCAGCGACGACGACGTAAACGGCGCGAGCGCCGAGCAGCCCGAGCAGCCCGGGCAGCGGCCCGCCGAGGGCGCGGACCAAGCCGGCCGGGCGGACGGTGCGGCCCTGCCGGTCCCGTCCGACGGGGAGACGGCCGAGGGGGTCGAGGGGGCGCCGGTCGACGGCGGCCCGGCCGAGGACTCCGGCGAGGACTCCGGCGAGGACGCCGGTGAGGTGTGGGACGTCATCGTGGTCGGCGCCGGACCGGCCGGGGCCTCGGCGGCGCACGCGGCGGCCTCGGCGGGACGCAGCGTCCTCCTGCTGGAGAAGGCCGAACTGCCCCGCTACAAGACCTGTGGCGGCGGCATCATCGGTCCCTCGCGCGACGCCCTCCCCCCGGGCTTCGTGCTGCCGTTCAAGGACCGGATCCACGCCGTCACCTTCTCCATGGACGGGAAGCTGGCCCGCACCCGTCGCTCGAAGGGCATGCTCTTCGGCCTCATCAACCGGCCCGAGTTCGACGCGGCGCTGGTCGCGGCGGCCGAGAAGGCCGGCGCGACCCTCCGTACGGGTACGGCCGTGACGCGCGTCGAGCAGCACGGCTCCGCCGTGCCCGACCGGCGCACGGTGGCCGTGGTCCTCGCGGACGGGGAAACGGTGTTGGCCCGGGCCGTGGTCGGGGCGGACGGCAGCGCCAGCCGGATCGGCGCCCACGTGGGCGTGGAGATGGACCAGGTCGACCTCGGCTTGGAGGCGGAGATCCCGGTGCCGGAGACGGTGGCCGAGGACTGGAAGGGCCGGGTCCTCATCGACTGGGGCCCGCTGCCCGGCAGTTACGGCTGGGTCTTCCCCAAGGGCGACACCCTCACCGTCGGGGTCATCGCCGCGAAGGGCGAGGGCGCCGCGACCAAGCGGTACCTGGACGACTTCATCGCCCGCCTCGGCCTCGCCGGCTTCGAGCCGTCCCTCTCCTCCGGGCACCTGACGCGCTGCCGCAAGCCGGAATCCCCCCTCTCGCGCGGCCGGGTGCTCGTCGCGGGGGACGCGGCAGGGCTGTTGGAGCCGTGGACCCGCGAGGGCATCTCCTTCGCACTGCGCTCGGGGCGGCTCGCCGGGGAGTGGGCCGTCAAGATCTCCGAGGCCCAGGACGCGGTGGACGCCCGCCGTCAGGCCCTCAACTACGCGTTCGCCATCAAGGCGGGGCTGGGCGTGGAGATGGCCGTCGGCAAGCGCATGCTGACCCTCTTCGCCTCCCGCCCCCTGGCCATCCACGCCGTGCTGATCGGACTGCGGCCCGCGTGGCTGGCGTTCGCCCGCGTGACGCGGGGTGCGACGACCCTGGCCGACCTGGTCCGTACGTACCCGCTCGCCCGCAAGGCGCTCCACCTCGTCGACTCCCGCCAGGCGGCGGCCGACAAGGGCTGAGTCCTTACAGGCGGCCCGTCCGTCACGACCGCCCGGGGAGGTCCTGCCTTCCCGGGCGGTCGCGTAGGCGGGAGTGCGGGTGCGCCGCGATGGGTACGGGTGCGCGGCGAGTGGCGCGGGCCTACCTGGACACCGTGACGCGGAAGACGGGGTGGTCGCCGGAGGCCGCCTGGAGTTCGGCGTCCGAGGACTTGGCGGTGACGCCCTGGAAGAAGCGGTTGACCTCCCAGCCCCACTTCTCCAGGTAGGCCCGGAGCACCGTCGCCTTCTCCACCGGGTCGGTGAGTTCCGTGACCGTGAACGCGCGGACCTTGCGCCCCACCCGCAGCTCCCCACCGCCCGCCACCCGCATGTTGCGCACCCACTGGGAGTGGCCGCGGGCCGACACCAGGTACTGCTCGCCGCGGTAGGTGTGGGGGTTGACCGGGATCCGCTGCATCTGGCCGGACTTCCGACCGCGCACCGACAACTCGGCGGTACCGGCCAGGCTGATGCCGAGGCGGGCGAGCTTGCCGAAGAGGGCGTTGAAGCGGACACCGATCGGGCCGGCCTCCACGTAGTACGGGGTGGGCGCGTTCATGTCCGCCTCCGGAGCGGTTGGGAGAGCGGTGCTCTCGCTTGAGACCAGTGTGCACGGATCGCTGCGCCAAAACAAGAGCACTGCTCTCGAAAAGGATCGGCGATCCCATTTTTGTGCACTGCTCCACATGGATGGCACACTGATCCGCATGAGCACCGTGCGAGGGGTCAGGGAACGGGCCCGCATCGAGGTCACCGCCGCCATCAAGGACGAGGCGCGCCGCCGCCTCGCCGCCGAGGGCGCCGCCAAACTCTCCCTCCGGGCCGTCGCCCGTGAACTGGGCATGGTCTCCTCCGCCCTCTACCGCTACTTCCCCAGCCGCGACGAACTGCTCACCGCGCTGATCATCGACGCCTACGACAGCCTGGGATCCGCCGCCGAGACGGCCGATGCCGCCTCCGTCACCGCCGGAGCCCCACCCCGCGCCCGCTGGAGCGAGGTCTGCGCCGCGATCCGCGTCTGGGCGCTGGCCCACCCCCACGAGTACGCCCTGGTCTACGGATCCCCGGTCCCCGGCTACAGCGCCCCCGCGGACACCATCGGCCCGGCCTCCCGCGCCGCGAACGTCCTCATCGGCATCGCCCGGTCCGCCCACCGGGGCCGCGGCCTCGCCCTCCCGCCCCTCCCCGTCGCCCTGCGCCCGGAGGCCGAGCGGATGGCGCGGGATTTCGCCGAGGGACTGCCCCCCGAGGTGGTGGCGGCCCTCGTCGCGGCGTGGGCCCAACTGGTCGGGCTGGTCTCCTGCGAGCTGTTCGGCCAGTTCGAGCGGGTGGTCGAGGAGCGGGACGCGTTCTTCGGGCACGCCGTCGCGCAACTGGCGCACACGGTCGGGCTGCGCCCCGTCTGAAGGTCCGGCCGCCGGGAGGTTCACCCGAGGGGCCGGGAGGTCCGCCCGAGAAACCGGGAGGTCGGCCCGAGGGGCCGGGAGGTTCACATGATGAGGTGACAGATCGCTTTTCTGTTCCTCATACCAAACCGGGTGGTTCGGCTTTCACCGATCTCCCGCGCGTCTAGTGTTCCTCGGGTCGCGCCCCTGCCGCCGGAGGAACAGCCATGGCCCCCGCACGTGCCGTCAAGGCCTTGTACGCCGTAGTGCTGATCGCCTTACTGGCCGCCCCCGCACCGGCCGTGACCGCTTCCGCGAACGGCGCCCGGGCCGCCCGCGCCCCCGCTGTGAAGGCCCCGCGGACCCCGGCCCCGGCGCCCTCGCCCACCTTCATACCGAACCCCCGCGCGCCCGGCGAGCGCGGCCTGGAGATCGCGGTCCCGGCCTACGCCCGCGCCGACGACCCGATGCCGGTCGACCTCGTCGCCGCCAGCCCCGCCGCCTCCGTGGTCGTCCTCAACCCGGGCAACGGCGACGCCCCCTTCGACGCCACCTGGCGTGCCCGCGCCGACGCCCTGCGCACCGGCACCACGGCCACCGGGGAGAGGACCAAGGTCCTCGGCTACGTCCACACCGACCACGGCAACCGGGACATGGCCGCCGTCAAGGCCTCCGTGGACAACTACCTCAGGCCCGCCGACGGTGGCGACGGCCGCCTCCACGTCGACGGCATCTTCTTCGACGTGGTCAGCCGCGACTGCGGCCCGGACAACTCCATCCGCGACCGCTACGGCGAGCTGCGCGCCTACGTCCGGGACACCCTGCACGCGATCGACCCCGAGGCCTCCGACCTCGTCGTGAACAACCCGGGCACGCCCATCGCCGACTGCTTCCTGGAGCCGGGCCACCGCACGGCGGACATCTTCGTCACCTTCGAGGACACCTACGCGGCGTACGCCTCCGGCGGTTGGCTCGGCGGCAACGTCTTCAACGCGGTCAGCGGCTACCGCTCGGGCGCCGAACTCGACCCGAGCGGGACCGCGTTCTGGCACCTCGTCCACGACGTCCCCGACACCCGCGCGATGCGCGACACCCTGCGAACCGCCTTCGACCGGGGCGCCGGCTACGCGTACGCCACCAACGCGGAGATGCCCAACCCCTGGAATGAATCACCGAGTTGGAAGTACCGCACCCAGACGACCGAAGCCGCCACCCTCGGTTAGGCCGTCTTTCGGATCTTGCCGGCCCGGCCCGGCCCGGGCGGCCCGCCCGGCCCGCCCGGTCAGCGGCCCAGCGCGCCGCGGACCGTCAGGCCGTGCCGCAGGCGCAGCCGGCGCAACTCCCACCAGGACAGGGCGGTGACGGTGACGGGGGCGCCGAGGACGAAGACCGCGCGGGCGGCCGCCGGGACCTGCGGGTAGGCGCCGGTGATCAGGTCCAGGAGCGCCATCTCCCAGACCAGGATGCCCGCGAGGACGGGCGGCACCACCTCGTGGATGTCGGCGGTGCGGAAGACGTGCACGAGCGAGAGGCCGATGCCGTAGAGGGCGAAGCCGATCGACCACAGGCAGAGCACCCCGATGGCGATCTTTCCCGGCAGGCCGACGGCGTCCCTGAGGCCGGCCGTCTCGGGCGCCATGGCGAGGGCGGACGTGCCCATGGAGGCCATGACCGCCAGGACCGCGCCGAAGGGACGCAGGGCCCGTCGCAGGTAGACGCGCCGCAGCCCGCCGCGCGCCGCCGCCACGAAGGCGCCCACGAACACAGGGAAGGTGCAGACGAGGACCAGGACGCTGGACCAGCTCTGGTCGAGACGTTCGCTGGCCACGGACTGGACGTCGGAGGCGCTGACGACGGCCTTGTAGGTGACCATCAGGCCGATCCAGGCGACCAGCCCCAACACGGTCCGCCACAGCTGCAGCTTGCGGACCTGCGGGTCTTCCACGGTCCCGGGACGCGAGGGGCGGAAGGTCCGCTGCGAGGCGTACAGCGGGTTGACGGCGCCGCGCAGGATCTTCCGGCCCCGCGAAGGCTCGACCGGCGGCGCGGGGGGCGGATAGGGCGGGGCGTACGGGTACCCCTGCTGCGGGACCTGCTGCGCGTACGGGGGACCGGGCGGCGCCGCGTACGGGTAGCCCTGCGGCGGCCCGTACGGCGAACCGGGCGGAGGGCCGTACGGGTGGGCCTGCGGGGGTCCGTACGGGCCCTGGCCGGGCGGGCCTTGTCCGTACGGGCCCTGGCCGGGCGGACCCGCCGGCGGTGGGCCTCCCGGACCGCCCGCGGGGTCCCACGCCCCGCCTCCGCCGTAACCGCTCATGCCACGCACCCCCGCCGCCTCGCCCTGTGGAACTCCCGCATCGTAGTGGGCCGCGCCCGGCGGGTCGGTCAGTCGCCCGCCCGCCGCCGGTGGCGCCACAGGACCCGGCACGCCCGCAGCACGAAGGCCGCCGCCGCGAGGCAGCCTCCCACCACGATGAGCGTCCGGTGCGCCGACGGGGGAAGGCCCGACCCCCGGGCGACGCCGTAGACCACCGCGAACACCAACAGGGCCGCGCCGCCCGCGCTCACGAAGGCGTAGGAGATCTCGACGGTGGCCTCGTCCCGCTCCGCCCGGCTGCGTGCTGTCACCATCCGGGCAGTGTCACAGGGGGCCGCACCCCGCCACAAGGACCCCCTGGGCGACGGGCGGTCAGATTCCGGCCTTCTCCCGCCACAGCCGGGCCAACGACTCGTCGCCCGTGATGCCGGGTCCGGTCAGGGGAGCCCGGTTCCACAGGGCCGCGTACAGCCAGGCGGCGTCGCCCGTGATCTCGCAGTGGGCCGGGTCGCCGGTGTCCCCGCGGACCGTACGGGCCGGCTCGGGCGACAGGTGCACCGTCCAGACCGCCCCCGTGTCGGCCGCCCGGATCCGCACCACACGGGGCCGCTCCGTACGCACCCGGCTGCGCGGCCTGGCATGGAAGCCGATCAGCAGCTCGTCCACCCCGTCCTCCGCGAACTCCGCGTCCACGGGAGAAGGGGCCACGCCCGCCGCCAACTGCGCGTCGAGGCGGTGCACGGTCGTCTCGTGCGCCTGGCGGCGGGCCCAGAACGCCAGGGGGGACGGCGGGGCCGTCGGCAGGAAGGTCCAGCACGCCAGCTCCGCGGGAGCCTCGTTCAACGTCCGCACCAGCGCCGCGTGCCCCTCGCGGAACCAGGCCGCCGGCTCTGCCGCGGGCAGCGCGGAAGCATCCGGGAAGGCCGGCGCCTCCACGCGGCCCTCCCCGACCACCAGCGTCGCCCAGCGGTGCACCGACCCGGTGTGCCGCAGCAGGTCGTCCACCCGCCACTCGGGGCACGAGGGCACCGGGGCGGTGTCGCCCGCCCGTTCGGCGGCGTCGGCCAACAGGCCGCCTTCCCGCGCCAGGATCTCCACGTATTCACTGATCTTCATGCCGTGAGTGTGCCGGCCGCCGACAATGGAGGTGTGGACGATGGACTGTTGTTCCCGCGCGAGCGGACCGAGATCGCCCCCGGCGCCGTTCACCTGCCAGACTGGCTCGGGCCGGGGCGCCAGGGTGAGCTGCTCGACGCCTGCCGCGAGTGGGCCCGCCCGCCCGCCGGACTGCGCACCGTGCGCACGCCCGGCGGCGGGACGATGACCGCCCGGCAGGTGTGCCTGGGCCTGCACTGGTACCCGTACGCCTACGCGCGCACCGTGGTCGACGGGGACGGGGCGCCGGTCAAGCCGATGCCGGCGTGGCTCGCCGAACTCGGCCGCGAAGCCGTCGCCGCCGCCTACGGGACACCCCGCGAGGCCCACGGCCCGTACGACATCGCGCTCGTGAACTTCTACGAGGGCGACTCCCGGATGGGCATGCACCGGGACGCCGAGGAGCGTTCCCCGGACCCCGTCGTGTCGTTCAGCCTGGGTGATTCCTGCCTCTTCCGCTTCGGGAACACCACCTCGCGGGGACGACCGTTTCGGGACCTCCGGCTGTGCAGCGGGGACCTGTTCGTCTTCGGCGGCCCGAGCCGGCTGGCCTACCACGGGGTGCCGAAGGTCCTGCCCGGGACCGCTCCGCCCGGACTCGGGCTGACGGGGCGGCTCAACATCACACTGCGGGTCGGCGGCCTCGGCCCGTAGCGGGCGTCCGAGACCTCCCGATCATGCGAGGATCCATGTCATGAACGGCAACGGGGCCCCGCCGCGGGTGGGGGACGTGACCACGGCGTCCGCACCGTCCGGTGGGCCCGCGGGCTCCACGCGGACCAAGCTGGAACGGGGTCGCGGCGCACTCGGCCCGGCCCTGGAACTCGTCCACACCGGCCGGGCCCCGACGCGCGCCGTCCTCACGGCGGAGCTGGGCGTCACCCGCGCCACGGCCGGGGCCGTCGCCGCCGAGCTGGAGGCGCTCGGCCTGATCCGGGTGGACTCCCGCCCCGGAGGCGCGGGCGGAACGCAGGGCAGGCCCTCGCACCGGCTCGCCGTGGACGAGAACGGCCCGGTGGCGCTGGCCGCGCAGGTTCACCCGGACGGGTTCAGGGCCGCGCTGGTCGGCCTCGGAGGCCGGATCGTGGCGACCGCGCCCGGCAAGGTCACCGTGTCCGCCGATCCGGCGCAGGTGCTGGGCGCCGTCGTCGGGGCGGGCGCCGCCCTCCTCGCGGAATCCGGGCGTCGCTGCGTCGGCGCCGGCCTCGCGGTGCCCTCGGCGGTCGCGGAGCCGGAGGGCACGGCGCTCAACCCGCTGCACCTGGCCTGGCCGGCGGGCGCCCCGGTACGGGCCATCTTCGCGCGGTGCGTGAAGGAGGCCGGGATCGACGGACCGGCCCTGACCGGCAACGACGTGAACCTGGCCGCGCTCGCCGAACACCGCCACGGCGCGGGCCGCAGCGCGCAGCACCTGCTGTGCGTGGCCACCGGGCACCGCGGGGTGGGCGGGGCGCTGGTGCTCGACGGCCGGCTGCACAGCGGGAGCGCGGGCCTGGCCCTGGAGGTCGGCCACCTCACCGTCAACCCGGAGGGCCGGGCCTGCCACTGCGGCGGCCGGGGCTGCCTGGACGTGGAGGCCGACCCGCTGGCCTTCCTCACCGCGGCGGGCCGCACGCCCGGCCCCGAGGTGTCGCTGCTCCAGCAGGCCCGTGACCTGCTGCGCGAGGAACCCGCCGAGCCGGCGGTACGGGCGGCCGTCGAGGAGCTGATCGACCGGCTGGGGCTCGGCCTCGCGGGCTTGGTCAACATCCTGAACCCGGACCGGATCATCCTCGGAGGACTGCACCGCGAGCTGTTGTACGCCGACCCGGAGCGGCTCCGCGCGGTGGTCGCGGACCGCAGCCTGTGGGGGCGCAGCGGGGGCGTGCCGATCCTGCCCTGCACCCTCGACCACAACAGCCTGGTGGGGGCGGCGGAACTGGCCTGGCAGCCGGTGCTGGACGACCCGCTCGGCGCCCTGGGGGCGGCTGCCTGAGGGCTGCGGTCCCGGCGGCGGGGTGGAGGGCCCGGGGAAGTCAGCCGGGCCCGGCACCGGCCGGGACGGGCTCCGGCACGCCTGCGGGGACGGCCCGCGGGTCCACGGCGGCGAGCACCGGGTGCGGGGACTTCCGTACGGACTCCTCCTCCGCGCCGATGCGGACCGTACGGCACGGCGCCGCCGGGGCGGGGGCGGCCCGCAGCGAGAACCACACGATCTTGCCGGGGCCGTCCGGATGGGGCCGGACCCCCCAGGCCTCGCTGAGCGCCGCGACGAGGGCCAGCCCGCGCCCGGAGGTCTCCAGCGCGTCGGCCTGCGCCTCCCGCAGGACGGGCAGCCGCGGATCCCCGTCGTGGACGGAGACGGTGATGCGGCCGAGGCGGAGTTCGATCTCGACCGTGCACACCTGGTCGGGCCGCGCGTGGCGGTGGACGTTGCTGAGCAGCTCCGTCACCCCGAGCGCGGCCCGGTCTATGAGCGGGTCGAGCTGCCAGTGGCGCAGTTGCGCCGCGACGATTCTGCGGATCTGGCCGATCCGGGCGGGCAGGGCCTGCAGTTCCACGACGCAGTGCCTGCGGGAATGACTGATCACGGCTGCGACTCCCCGACATCGGTGTTACGGGTGCTGCACCCACGGTGAGACTCCACCAGGGTCACCCGCGGTGACGCACCCTGCAACCGAATGCGACCGAAAGCGATCCGAGGAGAAACCCAAAGGAACTGTTTGCGCAGGTGAGGGGGGTACATTGCGAAAGCAGGGGGTCGCGGAACCGACAGAGGAGCAAGGCGCATGAGCACTACCGGTAGCACCGGCAAGACCGGCGAGGTCGCGGCCGCGCCGTTGACCACCGTGGACGTGGACCGCAGCGACGCGGACTACCGCGCCTGGCTCAAGGAGGCCGTCCGCAAGGTCCAGGCCGACGCCAACCGCTCCGCCGACACCCACCTGCTGCTCTTCCCGCTGCCCGAGGAGTGGGGCATCGACCTCTACCTCAAGGACGAGTCCACGCACCCCACGGGCTCCCTGAAGCACCGCCTGGCCCGCTCCCTCTTCCTGTACGCGCTGTGCAACGGCTGGATCCGCCCCGGCCGCCCGGTCATCGAGGCGTCCAGCGGCTCGACCGCCGTCTCCGAGGCCTACTTCGCCAAGCTGATCGGCGTTCCCTTCATCGCCGTCATGCCGAAGACCACCAGCCCGGAGAAGTGCCGCCTCATCGAATTCCACGGCGGAGAGTGCCACTTCGTGGACGACTCGATGAAGATGTACGAGGAGTCCGCCGAGCTGGCCGCCCGCACCGGCGGCCACTACATGGACCAGTTCACCTACGCGGAGCGCGCCACCGACTGGCGCGGCAACAACAACATCGCCGAGTCGATGTACCAGCAACTGCGCCTGGAGCGTTACCCGGAGCCCACGTGGATCGTGGCGACGGCGGGCACCGGCGGCACCTCCGCGACGATCGCGCGCTACGTGCACTACATGCAGCACGACACCCGCATCTGTGTCCCGGACCCGGAGAACTCCTGTTTCTTCGACGGTTGGACCCGCGACGACCCGCACGCGAGCAGCGACTGCGGCTCGCGCATCGAGGGCATCGGCCGCCCCCGGATGGAGCCGAGCTTCGTCCCGGGCGCCATCGACCGGATGATGAAGGTCCCGGACGCGGCGAGCGTCGCGGCCTGCCGCGCTCTGGAGTCGGCCATAGGGCGCAAGGCGGGCGGCTCCACCGGTACGGGCGTGTGGAGCGCGCTGAAGATCATCTCGGAGATGGTGGCGGAGGGCCGCAAGGGCAGTGTCGTGACCCTGCTGTGCGACCCGGGCGACCGCTACCTGGACAAGTACTACTCCGACGAGTGGCTCGCGGCGCAGGGCATGGACATCGCCCCGTACGCCCGAACCATCGAAACCCTCCTGGCCACGGGCGACTGGCGCGAACCGGGGGCGTGAGGACGGGGGCGTGAGGGGCGGGGCGCCGGGCCGGCTCCCCCGGCCGGGGGAGGCGGATCGTTCCGGCGGCCGATGCCACCGCGTCGTGGTCGATGCGACGTTCGGAACATGACCGGTGTCGGACGGACGATGACGGCGCGCTGGAGCGCGTGGTGGCAGCGATGGCCGCGATGGGCGGCCGGGGCGACGGTGCTGTGGGCGGTGCTGTACGCCGGGTGGGGCCTGACGTGCGCGCTGAACGGAACCCCCTTGCTCTCCCACGGTGGTGGCCCCGGGGCCACCGGGCCGGCGTGGGCGGTCGTGGCGATCGGTGTCCTGGGGGCGCTGGTCGGCGGGGCGGTGGTGCGGTTCGGGCTGCTGCCGGCGCTACGGGTGCTGCTCCGGGTGGTGTGCGGGCTCGCCGCGATCACGGCGTTCAGCCTGCTGATGGACGTGATCACGCTGATGCTCGGTCAGGGAGTGGACAGCCGGGCCGCCGCCGTGACCAAGGCCCTGGCGGCGGTCGGGGCGGTCCTGCTCGCGGCCACGGCCCGGTCCGACCGCCTGCCCGCCGGTGACACCGCCCGAGCGCCGTCCGCCGCACCGCGGCCCGTGCAACTCGCCGCCTGGGCGGGGACACTGGCCTTCGTCCCGTACGCGGTGATGAAGCTGGTCTGGGCGTCGGGCGGCACGTTCGCGGGGATCAGCGGCGCGGAGATGCTCGCGGTCTCGGAGCGGAACGGCGCCTCGGGGATCTTCCTCACCCTGGAGTCCTGGGGTCTGGACCCCACCGCGCTGCTGGCCGTGCTCGGCGTCTTCCTGCTCTGGGGGCTGGTCCGTCCGTGGGGGCAGGTCTTCCCGCGCCGGACGCTGTTCCTGCGCGGCCGACGGGTGCCACGGTGGCTCCCGCTCGCCCCCGCTCTGCTCGGCGCCGCGACGCTCGCCCCGTACGGCGTCGTGGGGATCGGATACCTGGCCCTGGCCACGGTCGGCGCGGTGACCGTACGGCGCGGCGACCTCCACTCCCCGGGCGCCGCGCTGTTGGTCGGTTGGATCGGGATGGTCGCCTTCGCCGTCTACGGCGTCACCCTGACCATCGCGGCGCGCTCGTACTGGCTCCGGAGCCGCCCCACCGGCCGGACGGGCGGCAACTCGCAGTAGTCACCCCACGCTACGCCGACGGCGCGGCAGAGACGGCCGAGGCCGTCTAGCCGCCGCTGCGGGTCGTCAGGCGGGTGTCCAGGGTGCGGACGGCGGTGCGGAAGGAGTGGCCGAGGGCCGGGCGGGCGGCGGTGAGGGCCAGGCGGAAGGCGGTCGGGCCGTCGCAGGCGAAGGTCCAGCGGATCAGCGTGGCAGGGGAGTCGGCGCCCCCTACCGGGGTCAGCAGCCACTCCTCCAACAGGGCCCGCATGCCGGGCGCGTTGGTCTCGTCGACCCGGTACGCGTAGCGCTGCCCCGGATCGGCGGCCATGATCGTCTCCTGGAACCGGACCCCGCCCATCAGCTTGACCTCCCGGCCCGCGCCGCCCCCGGTCGGCCGAGCGAGGGTCACCGCCCGGAACCAGTCCGGCCAGCCCGTCACCTCCTCCGCGAGCGCCCGGTACACGGCTTCCGGGGTCGCCGAGGCGCGAGCGGTGTAGACCAGACGGACCGGGGCGGTGTCGGCGAAGTCCAGCCCGACGGGGCGGAGTCGGCGGGTCATGGTGGAACCCCCTGGGGGTGCGGCGTGCGTGCGTACGGACGGCGGTGCCGCGTCACCATAGCCGGCTTCGCGCCCGTTGTCCGCACCGGAACGCCCCCGGATCGGCAGGGGCGGTCAGCAGGGCGCCGGGGTCACCGCCGACACCGCGACCCCCGGGAGCGCCGGAAGGTCCGGGAGGTCCGCGGCGAACAACAGGGTGAGGTCGTCCGTGGTCGGCTCGGCCAACTGCGCGACCCGGCCCGCGTGCCGCTCCACCATCGACTCGAAGGTCTGGCGCGCCGTGCGGCCGTTGCCGAAGGCCGGCCCCTTGGGAAGCTCCGTGAAGTACGTCAGCAGAGCCTCGACCGTGCCCTCGCCCAGCCGGTACTCGTGCTCCTCCGTCTGCTGCTCCACGATCCGCAGCAGTTCCCCGGGCCCGTAGTCGCCGAAGGTGATGGTGCGGGAGAAGCGGGAGGCCACTCCCGGGTTCACGGTCAGGAACCGGTCCATCTCCGCCGTGTACCCGGCGACGATCACCACCACCGCGTCCCGGTGGTCCTCCATCAGCTTCACCAGGGTGTCGATGGCCTCCCGGCCGAAGTCCCGCCCGGAGTCCTCAGGCGCCAGCGCGTACGCCTCGTCGATGAACAGCACTCCGCCCCGGGCCCGGTCGAAGGCCTCCTGCGTACGGATCGCCGTGGAACCGATGTGCTCGCCCACCAGGTCGACGCGCGACACCTCGACCAGGTGCCCGCTCTCCAGCACCCCGAGGGAGGCGAGGATCTCCCCGTACAACCGGGCCACGGTGGTCTTTCCCGTGCCCGGCGAGCCCGTGAAGACCAGGTGCCGGCGGACCGAGGCCGCCTTGAGCCCCGCCTGTTGACGCCGGCGGCCGACCTCGATCATGTCGGTGAGCGCCCGGACCTCCCGCTTCACGCTGTCCAGTCCGACCAGCGCGTCCAGGTGCCCCAGGACCTCGCCCGAACCGCGGGCGGTGTCGGCGGCCGCGGACGTGTCCGCCGGGCCGTTCGCCTCCCGCGTGGCGGCGCGGGGAGCGGGCACCCCGGAAGGCGGTCCGGCCGGGCCCTGCGCGGCCGTCACCGTACGGATCCCCGGGCGGTCCCCGGCCGGCGCGCCCCCGGCGGCTCCCGCCCGGGCGGCCAGTCGGGGACCCGACTCGTCGCTCGTGCAGCCTTCGGCGAGCGGGCCGTCCTCGGCGAACTCGTAGCCACCGCGCGCGCAACGCTCGGTGTGACACTTGGTGATGGTGGTGCGGCAACCGTCGATCACGTGGAAGCCGAAGCCGGAGCTGCCGCTCACCCGGCAGGCCGTGAAGGTGCCCCGGCCGCCCGCCGACACGTAGAACCCGGCCTCGGCGGGGGAGGTGACCGTGCACCGCTCCAGCGTGGGATCGGCGCCCTTCGTGACGATCACCCCGGTCTGCACGTTGTCGATCGTGCAGTTGGCGAGGGTGCCGCCGCTGCCGTGGTCCCGGAACCAGGCCCCCGTGCCGGCCTCGCGGATCCGGCAGTCGTCGAGCTGCGCGGTGGCGCCGTCGCTCACGGACACGGCCGTGTTGCGGACCTGGGACAGGTCGCTGTCGACCACGTCGGCGCGCGAACCCCGGTCCAGTACGAACAGTGCGTCCGGCACGTCGTGCACGCGGCAGGAGTCCAGGGAGGCGGTGGCCCCGTCGCTGATCCACACCGCCGGATAGTCGCCCGTGCTGTCGTGGATCTCGCAGGACTCGGCATCGACCCGGGTCCCCGGATCCCACACCGACAGGCCGTTGCGCCCGAAGCGGCGGACGGTGGTGCGGCTGAGCGTGAGGACCGAACGGGACCGCAGGTCGATCGCGTTC
Source organism: Streptomyces sp. NPDC088097 (assembly GCF_044741845.1). Classification (NCBI taxonomy): domain Bacteria; kingdom Bacillati; phylum Actinomycetota; class Actinomycetes; order Kitasatosporales; family Streptomycetaceae; genus Streptomyces; species Streptomyces sp. NPDC088097. The sequence continues at coordinate 555,202 of NZ_JBIUTJ010000003.1, read as the reverse complement.
TCGGGGATGTCGTGGATGTCGCAGCCCGCGAGGGTCAGCACCGCGTCGGTGTCCAGGGTGACCCCGTCGGCGGAGGTGCGGTGCACCGAGCAGTCGGTGAGGCGGGCCGAGGCGCGGGCGGCGATCTGCACACCGGTGCCCTTGATCTCGTACACCTCGCAGCCCAGCGCCTCCAGCCCGGAACCCTCCCCGGTGACCGAGATGCCCGCGCCCGTGGCGTGGTGGATGCGGCAGCGCTCCAGCCTGGGGTGCGCGCCGCCGCGCACCGCGACCCCCGCCTGGCCGGCGGCCACCACCTCGCACTCCTCGAAGACCCCGCCGCCGCCGTCGAGGACGGAGATCCCGACTCCGGCCGGATTCTCCACCGTGCACCGGCGCACCAACGGGCGGGCCCCGCCGCGCACCTCGATGCCCGAGGCCGACCGGGTGAGCACGCGCAGGTCGGTGAACTCCGGGGAGCCGTCCTCGACGAGCAACGCGGGCGCCGCCCGGTCCGCCCCCTCCAGGTAGAGGTCCTGGACCACGGCCGAGGCCCGCACCGTCAGCGCGACCCCGTCCAACGGGGCGATCCGCACGGAACCGGCCACCGCGCCCTCGGGCCCGCGCAGGGTGACGGCGTGCCGCAGGATCAGGTTCTCCCGGTAGGTGCCGGGGGCGACGGACAGCACGTCACCGTCACCCGCGGCGGCCAGCGCGGCGGCCAGCGTCGGATACTCACCGGAGCGCCGCCGCCACCGCGAGGCCCCGCCGTGCGTCACCTGGACCGTGCCCTGAGCCATGGTGCTGTCGTACCCCCACCCTCGTACTCGCGCTGCCGAAGCGGCGGATGTTGCTGATGCGGCCCCCGCGTCCCGAGTGACCGGAGTCCCTCCAGTGGTCGACGCGACCGAACGGCCTGCGGATCCCACCGTAGCGCGCGCGGGGCCGGTGGGTTGCCAGGTCAGTTGCCCGCGCCCGCCCGGCCCCAATCGGGCCCGGCCGCCGCCCACGCGCGGTCCAGACGGATGTACCGCCGATGCATGAGCCGGCGTACGACCAACCGCCGCAGCATCTCCACCAGCGCGGCCGCCCCCAGGGCCGCGGCCAGTCCGACCATCCCCGCGTGGAAGGAGGCGGCGGACGGGTCCAGCGGCTGCCCGACCACCCGCCCCCGCGTATCGGTCCATATGCGGAACCGGTCACCCGCGTGGGGCGGTTCCTCCGCCGCCGGTACCGTCCCCTGGTGGCTGCTGCCGTCGGGCGCGGTCCAGGAGGCCACGATCTGCGTCCGCTCCGGCGCCTGGCGCTGGGCGGAGGGATCGGTGGCCGCCCCCGCCACGGGCACGGCCGTCGGCCGCACCACCACGGCCGGCACGAGGTGCCGCTCGTGCTGCTGTGCGCTCGCGGCCCTCTGGAGCGTTCCGTCCACCGCCAGGCCGGAGACACAGCCCACGGCGGGCGCGAGCAACAGCAGGCACGCCAAGGCGGCGAAGGCCACCCACGCCTCGAAGAGGTCGGTTCGACGGCGCAGCGGATTGCGCCGCCAACGCCACACACCCATAGCTGTCCACACGGCCGGCTCCCCCTGCCTCTGCCCGTTCCCACTCCGCCTTTTCCCGCTGTCCGTGCGTCCCAGCCTCCCGCATGCGCGCGGGACGCGCATTCCGGGACGCGCGAGACGTGGATCACCCGATCCGGTGCTCGTCTCCCGGAGAGAGGGCGCCACGTCCTGACCGTTCCAACGGCCGTGCCCCGTCGGTTGGTTCCTCAGAGGGACAGGAGCCCCTCGAAGGTGTTGCTCCGTTCCCCCGCCACGTCCCCCTTCCCCGTCACGTCCGCCTCCCGCGCTTCGCTTCCCTCCCGGCCACCCTCGCCGCATCCGGCGGCCCGTGCCCGGCCGAAGAGGACGACAGGAGCAAGACTGGGAAGAGCCGGGCCAGAGGCGCGCAGCACGACGAAGGGAATCCCATGGACACGTCCCGAAGGGGGCGGCGAGCCCCCGTCCTCGTGGTCGGCGCCGGTCTGGCCGGGCTGGCGTGCGCCGCCGACCTCGCGGCGGCCGGGGTGGAGGTCTCGCTCCTGGAGGCCGGCGACCAGGTGGGGGGCCGGATGCGCACCGACGTCCGCGACGGCTTCCGGCTCGACCGCGGCTTCCAGGTCTTCAACACCTCCTACCCCCAGGTCAAACGCCGCGTGCGGCTGCGCCGGCTCGGCCTGCGGCCCTTCACCCCCGGCGCGCTGGTGCACACGGCCGACGGCGAACGGATCCGCTACGGCGACCCCACCCGGCGCCCCGCCGACGCCCTCGCCCTGGTCACCGGAGGCCGCCTGTCCCCGACCGGGGCCGCCACCCTTGGCGCGCTCACCGCCCGCGACCTGCTGTTCCCCGCCGGCCTGCTGCGCCGGATGCCCGACACCAGCACCCGGGCCGCGCTGCGCGCCTGGGGGCTGCCGGAAACGCTGGTGGAGGAGTTTCTGCGGCCCTTCCTCGCCGGGGTCTTCCTCGAAGACGATCTGGAGACCTCCAGCCGGGTCTTCCACCTGTTCTGGCGCAGTTTCCTGCGCGGAACCCTGACCCTGCCCGCCGAGGGCATCGGGGCCGTGCCCCGGCAGCTCGCCGAGCGGCTCCCGCCCGGCTGCCTGGAACTGGACACCCCCGTCACGGCGCTCACCGACGGGGGAGTCCTGGTGGCGGACGGGACCGAGCGCGAGGCGTCCGCGGTCGTGGTCGCCACCGACCCGGCCACCGCCGCCCGGCTGCTCCCCGGGCGTCCGGCCACGCCGACCCGTACCGTCACCACGTACCACCACGCCTGTCCGCGCTCGCCCCTTCGGGAACCGACGCTGCTGCTCGACGCCCGCGGGAGCTTCCTCAACACGTGCGTCCTGACCGAGGTGGCGCCCACCTACGCGGCGGACGGCCGCGCCCTGGTGGCGACGTCGGTGCTCGGCGAGGACTCGCCCGAGCGGCGTCGGTCCCTGCTCGGGGCGCTGTCGCAGGCGTACGGGACGGACGCGGGCGCCTGGGAGCCGGTGGCCGCCCTCACGGTGCGCGGCGCACTGCCGGCGATGCCCGCGCCCTGGCCGCTGACCCGGCCGACGCGCGTCGCCGAGGGCGTCCACCTGTGCGGGGACCACCGGGCGACGGGTTCGGTCCAGGGGGCTCTCGCCTCGGGCACCCGGGCCGCGCGCGAGGTGCTCCAGACCCTCCGTTCGGGTCGGTCGGGGCAGGCGGGTCGCTCGGGGCAGTTGGGTGAGACGGGTGAGACGGGTCAGACGGGGTCGGCGGGCGGCGCGGGGACGAGGTAGAGCTCGTCGGCGTAGCACCAGGCCCAGCGCGCGCCTTCCTCGGCGGAACGGGCCAGGACGTGACCGCTGCGTTCGGCGTGGGCCCAGGCGTGCTTGCCCCGCGAGCTGTCGCAGCAGCCCACGTGCCCACAGCTCAGGCAGACCAGCAGCCGTACCCAGGTCCCGCCCGAGGCCAGGCACTCCGCGCAACCCGCCGCCGTACCGGTGGCCGTGGCCGTGGCCGGGGGGCGGGGTGCTCCGGCCGCATGGGGGCAGGTGCGGCCCCCGTTCGGCCGTCCCGGGTCGGGGGCCTCGATCCAGCCGGGCCCCGCTCCGTCGGGTTCGTTCATGCCGCCTCCTCGGGAAGAAACAGGAAGACAGGAAGACAGGAAGACTGGCGGCCAGGGGACCGGGAAGTCCCTACTCCAGGACGCGGACCTCGTCGCCCACCCGGATCGTCCCCAGGGTGATCGGGACCATTTGGCGACCGAAGGCCAGTGATTTGCCGATCCGGCGGTGGCGGGCCAGTGTCTTGAGGGGTTCGCGGCCGCGTTCGGCCGTCCGCTGGTCGGTGGTGGTCACGATGCAGCGCCCGCACTCGCGCACCCCACGGAAGACGGCGTCGCCGATCGCGATCCGCCGCCAGCCGTCCTCGGCCCAGGCCGCGAGGTCCTCCCCGCCCACCACGAGGTTGGGGCGGAACCGGTTCATGGGCAGCGGGCCCTCCGCCGGATGCTCGCCCTGCGCGATCAACGCGTTGAGGGCGTCGAGCGAGGCCGCGGAGGCCAGGAGCAGCGGATAGGCGTCGGCGAGGCTGACGGTCTCGCCGGGCAGCGCGTAGTCCGGGTCCACGGGGCGGCGCACCGCCGGGTCGTCGAGGTGGACCAGCCGCGCCCCTCTGCCGAGGTAGGCGCTGAACCAGTCGGCGGCAGCGCGCGAGGCGACCACCGTCTCGACCTTCTTGCCGAACAGGACGACCGGCTCCAGCGGCCCCGGCTCCGGCACCTCCACGATCAGCCCGTCCATCCCGGGGCCCGACAGGGCGATCCGCCCGCCCCCCAGCGGACGCGCGGAGGCGAGCGCGAGGCGGGCCTCCTGGCGTTGGGTGAGGATCGCTCCCTCGGAGTCGACCACCGCCCAGCGCCGGTCCCCGGACAGCCCCCAGGGCTCCACGGTCATCTCGTCGGGGGCGACCCCGGTCAGTGACTTGACGGGATGGACGTGGAGGGACCGGACGTACGGATTCGGCATGGGGTCATTTTGCCGGCACCCGGAACCCGGCACCCGACTTCCGGTACCCGACCTGCGTCACCCGGGTTCCGTCACCCGGGTTCCGGCATCCGGGTTCCGGCATCCGGTCGACGAGGTCCCCGCGCCCCCGGGGACCTCGGCGTGACCCGACCGTCAGTAGCCGCGCCCCTGCTGGTACTGCTGCCGGCCGTACGGGTCCTCGTACGAGGGCACCGCGGCGGCCGTCTGGACCGGGCGCGGGGCGGCCGGCCGCATGGCCTCGTAGCCGGTCCCCGCGGCCATCGGACGGGGCTGCTGGGGCTGCGGCTGCGGCATGTACCCGCCGCGGACCGCGACCGGCTGCTGCTGCGGGATGTACGGCGCGGGCGCGTGCTGCAGCGGCATCGGCTGCTGCTGGTACTGCGGCGCCTGCTGCTGCTGGGGGTACCCGTACGCCGGCGCGGCCTGCTGGTGCGACATCGCGGGCGGGAGGGCGGGCATGGAGGAGGCGAGGGCCGGCAGGTAACCACCGCTCGAGTAACCGGCACTGGGCGACTCGTAGGCGGCCGGGACGCGGATCGGGGCGATCTGCGGAGTGCCGCGTTCGGCGACGAGGGAGTCGTAGATGGGGGTGTCCGTGAAGGAGGGCGCGGAGTAGTAACCGCCGCCATAAGTGGAGCGGGGGGAGGTCATGGGACCTAAGTTAAGCCCACGACTTCACGGGGTCCATAGCGAGGTGCCGTCAACACCGCCCTGACCTGCATATTCCCAGGTCAGGGCCCCAGCTTTCACTTGACGTTCACGTGCACGATTCATCACTTCCGCCCCGCCTTGTTCCCACTCGTACCCACCACATGGTGCCTGCACCCATGTGTCGCTGACGCAGCGTCACAACGCGGTGACCTCGGATGACGCCCTTTCAGCGGGTGGGGGCGCGTTTCACGCGTCGCCGGGCCGGGCATATGTCCGGCCCTTCCAGGCCGCCCCGCGCCCCCGGTAGTGCTGGACGGCCGAGTCGACGGTCATGAGGAGATAGAGCAGCGCGGTCAGGGGGAGCAGCGGCGCCAGGGCGGCGGGCTGCCCGTAGTGGCGCACCATCGGCAGGTACGTGCCGGCCATCAGCAGCCACGCGAGGCCGCCGGCCCAGGCGAGGGCGGGCCGGCCGGCCGCGAGCCCGGCGACGAGCGCGGCCGGCGGCACGAGGTACACGAGGACGAGCCCGGCCACCGTCCCCGCCAGCAGGACCGGCCGGTGGCGCAGTTGGGCGTAGGCGCTGCGCGACACCATCCGCCAGAGGTCGGCCAGGTCCGGGTACGGGCGCACGCTCTCCGCCCGCTCCGCCAGCCCGAGCCAGATCCGGCCGCCGTGGTCCTGGACGGCGCGCGCGAGGGACACGTCGTCGATGACGGCCTGCCGGATGGAATCGGGGATCCCGGCGCGGACGGCGGCATCGGTGCGCAGCAGTACGCAGCCGCCCGCCGCGGCGGCGGTCCGGGAGGCGGGGCTGTTGATCCGGCGGAAGGGGTAGAGCTGGGCGAAGAAGTAGACGAACGCCGGGACGACGAGCCGCTCCCAGAACCCCGCGACGCGCAGCCGGGCCATCTGGGAGACCAGGTCGAGGTCGGCGGAGGTCGCGGCGGCGACCAGCTCGCGGAGGCTGTCGGGCGCGTGGGCGATGTCGGCGTCGGTGAGGAGGAGGTACTCGGGGCCGGCACCGGGGCCGGCTCCGACATCGGTCGTACGGGTGTCACGGGCGTGGGCGATGCCGTGGCGCAGGGCCCACAGCTTCCCGGTCCAACCGGGGGGAGGCTCGGGCGGGGAGACGACCGTCAGCGGCAGGCCGGGGCGCTCGGCGGCGAGGCGGCGGGCCAGCGCGGCGGTGCCGTCGGAGCTGCCGTCGTCGACCAGGATCACCCGGGCCGCGCCGGGGTAGTCCTGGGCGAGGAGCGAGGGGAGGCTGAGGGGGAGCACCTCGGCCTCGTCCCTGGCCGGGACGACGACGGCCACGGACGGCCAGCGGGCGGGGTCGGTGCGCGGGGGGAGCCGGACGTCGGTGCGCCAGAACATCCCCTGGGCGAGGGCGAGCCAGAGCCAGGCGGTGAGGGAGGCGCAGGCGGCGATCAGGAGGGGGCCCATGGGGGGAGTGTGTCGAAGCCCGCGGGCCATGTCGCGCGTCCGGGCCGCGTGTCTGTCCGCATCGCGCGTCCGGGGCGCGTGTCCGGGGCCGGGGTTCGAAACGGGCCTCGGGCGGGGGTTCGGGGCGGGGGTTCGGGTCCGGGGTCCGGGCCGGTCGGGGCCGTGTGGGTCTGTGTCGGGGTGCGCGTTCGACGCCTGCGTCGTGGGCCGACGTCCGTGCCGGGTGCGAGGCGGCGGAGGTCGGTGGGGGGCGGTCGATTAAGGTGACCAGGTGAAGATCGCCCTCATGGACTCGGGAATCGGCCTCCTCGCGGCGGCCGCCGCCACGCGTCGGCTGCGGCCCGACGCCGATCTGCTGCTGTCCTCCGACCCCGACGGGATGCCCTGGGGGCCCCGTACGCCCGCCGATCTCACCGAGCGTGCCCGCGTCGTGGCACGGGCCGCCGCCGCGTTCCGCCCCGACGCGCTGATCGTGGCCTGCAACACCGCGTCCGTGCACTCCCTGGACACCCTGCGTGCCGAGCTGGAGCCCGGGGTCCCCGTCATCGGGACCGTCCCGGCGATCAAGCCCGCCGCGGCCGCCGGCGGCCGGATCGCGATCTGGGCCACCCCCGCCACCACCGGCAGCCCCTACCAGCGGGGGCTGATCCGTGAGTTCGCCGCCGGGGCCCGGGTCACCGAGGTCCCCTGCCCGGGGCTCGCCGACGCCGTCGAGTACGGGGACGAGGCCGCCGTCGTACGGGCCGTCGCCGCCGCCGCCGAGCTGACCCCGCCGGACGTCACCGACGTGGTGCTCGGCTGCACCCACTACGAGCTGGTCCGGGAAGTCATCCGGGCCGCCCTCGCCGCCCGTACCGGGGGAGCCGAGCCGATCTTCCACGGATCCGCCGAGGCCGTCGCCGTCCAAGCCCTGCGCCGCATCGGCGTCGCCCCCGAGCCGGGGCTGCCCCGTACGGGCGGACTGACCGTCCTGCACAGCGGCCGCCCCTCCGAGCTGTCGGCCGCCGCCCTGGGCTACGCCGAAGGGCGGCTCCTCGCGGGTCGGCAGCGGGACGCGGCCGTCGGGCGGTGACGCCCGAGGACTCCGCCCTCGCGGAGGTCCGGCGCCCGAGTTGTTCCGCGCCGGGTGGACCGTGGAGCGGATCCGGTCCGTCTCGCGGGACCTGAGCGCGACCGTGCTGTCGCCGGACCGGATCGTCCTCGTCGAGTCCGCCGTGGCCGGGGCCGGGGGTGCGGCGGCCGGGTACGCGCGTCTGCGACCCGCCGTGATCCTCGCGTTCCACGACCTGTGCCTCGTCCAGGAGGAGGACGAGTGGTACATGGGTCAGCTGAACACCGATGGCTCGGTGGTCTGTTGGGCCTCCTACGGCTCCGACCTGGAAGCGGCGCTCCGTGCGCTGTGAAGCGGTGCGCACGGCCCGTTCCCCGGGGGCTTGAGCGCTCGCATACTGGTCCGTGTGACCGCCTACGCCAAGCACCTTCCCACCGGGACGGCTCCGGCAAGTGACCTGCGGACATGGGGAGTTCCCCTCGCGGAACGGTGGTCCCGGGCTCGGGCGCCGCTCTTCTTCGCGCCCGCCGGCGGGAGTTGGGTGCTCGGCGCCCTGGTCGTCCTCGCGTTCGTACTGATCCTCGGGGACGAGGGCGCGGGTCCGGCGGGCGGCGCGGACTGGCGGTATTACCCGGACGCCGTGCTGCTCGCCGCCCTGCCGCTGTGGTTCCGCCTCCTGCCCGCGGCGACGGCGGTCTCCGCCGCCCTGCTCGCGGTGGAGGCCGCGCTCGCCCCCGCCGCCCGGACCGCACCGCACACCGCCGGGCGGACCGGCGCGCTCCTGGTGTGCGGGCTGTCCCTGTGGGCGTTGACCGGAGCCCTGCTGCGGCTGCGGGCCCGCCGGGCCCAGGAACGGCCGGTGCTGGAGGCGGCCGGGCCGGCCCGCTTCCCGCTCCCGGAGCGGCTGCCCGTCGGGCACCGGCGGCGCGGACTGCCCTGGATCCCGCTCGGCGCCCTGCTCTGCCTCTTCGCCGTGCCGGTCCTCCTCGCCGCCCTCGGTGCGAGCGCCCCGGGCGACGCCGTCGACGGGCAGCGGATCGCCCTGCTCCCGCTGGTCCTGGGGACGACCGCGCTGGGCCGGGGGTCGGCCGCCGCCCTGGCCGCCCGGAGGTTGCGCGGCCGGCCGCAGCCCGCGCTGATCGTCGGGATACGGATCGCCCCCTCCGGGCACCACTGGATCCTCCCGGACGCCGACACCACCTCCGGGCGCCCGCTGGTCGCCTTCCGGCCCGGCGGCCGGGACACCCTCACCGAGGTGCGGCTGCTCTCGGGCGGCGCGGGCGCCGTCGCGGGGCGACCCCCGCGCGGGCTCCACGACATCGACGCGCGCGCCGAGCCCTTCGAGGCGGTGCTGTACGGGGTCCCCCGCGAGGGCGCCGAGGTCCTCCTCGAATACGCCGTCCATGAGGGCCGCCACATCGGTTCCTCACTGACGGCGGTCCCGCTCCTGCCGCGCCGCCGCCACCGCTTCGACCAGTGGAACCCGGCCGGGGTCTCCCACCGCGACACCACCGCGAGCCGCCTGGCCCGGGCGGCCGAGCGGCGCCGGGAAGCGGAGGCCCGCAGGCGCGAGGAGCAGCGGCGCGGTCGGGCCGAGGGCGGGGCGGCCGCGACCGCCGGCGGGTGCGGGGGCGGCGACGGCGGCTGCGGGGGAGGGAGCTGCGGTGGGTGCGGGGGCTGCGGATGCGGCTGAGGCGACCCCTGCGGCGTGCGTGCAAGCACGCCTCACCCCGCGGCGAGGCGCTCGGCCAGCCTCCGCAGGTCCTCGGCGTCGAGGACCCGGCCACCGGAGCCGGGCAGCGGTACGTGCAGCGGGGCCGTCCACCGCTCGGGGACGGCGGCGCGGCCGTACACGGCCCCGGCGAGGGTTCCGGTCACGGCGGCCACGGTGTCGGTGTCCCCGCCGAGGTCCACGGCGGCCCGGACGGCCCGCGCGAATTCGGTGGTGGTCCGCAGCGCCCACACCGCCGAACCCAGGCAGGGCCACACGGCCCCGTTGAACTCGGTGGCCATGTCCGGGTGCCAGGCGGGGTCCAGGACACGGGCGTAGCGCTTGCGGTGCTTCGGGTGCACCGCCTCCAGCGTCGCGGGGAGGGCGGACAGGGGGTCGTCCCCGTCGAGTGCCACGCGGACCAGTTCGTGCAGGACGGCGGTGCCTTCCCAGGCGGCCCGGTCGCCGTGGGTGAGGGCCGCGATCCGGCGGGCGGCGTCCATGGTGGCCTCGCGGCCCGCGGCGGCGAAGTACACCGCCGAGGTGGCGGCCCGCATCAGTGAACCGTTGCCCGCCGCGCGCGCGTTGACCTGGAAGTGCAGGGCCGCGGCCAGGTCCCAGGCCTCCCCGCTCGTCAGGACGTCCTCGGTCTGCAGGCCGATGTCCTTGGGGTCGGAGGCCGCCCAGCGGCGGAACCGCTCGAAGATGTCCGGGAGTTCGAGCCCGCCGTGGTCCAGGAGCGATTCGCCGACCAGGACCGCCATCTGGGTGTCGTCGGTGGCCTCGCCCGGATCCCAGCCGCCGCCCCCGCGCATCTCCTCGCCCCGCGCGGCGAGTTGTCCCGCCGGGCCGAACTCGTACGGCGCGCCGAGCGCGTCGCCGACCGCCGAACCGACCACGGCCCCCACGGCCCGGTCGAGCCGGTCGGGTCGCGCGTCGGGCCCCGGCGCAGGTCGTACGTCGGGTCGTACGTCGGCCGGTACGTCCGGCTGTTCCTTCATCGGGGCTCCTCCGGGCAGAGGGAGGTCAACAGGTTCCGGGCGAAGGCGTCCGGGTCGTCGAGGCCGGCGGCGGCGAGGGTGGTGGGCGCTCCGGCCAGGAGGTGGAGGAGCGCCCCGTGCAGGGCGAGGGTGAGCGCGCGGACCCGGTCGGGGTCCGCCGGCAGGCCCGCGCCGGCCAGGAGGTGCCCGTGCGCCGCGAAGTCGCCGGCGCCGATCGGGTCGAGCAGGGCGGCCAGCCAGGGCCGCCGGGCGGCCTCGGTCTGCAGCTCCAGGTAGGCGAGCATCCGCGCCCGGCCGGGTCCGGCCACGTCCCGCAGCAGGGCGGCGAGGAAGGTCGCCAGGGCGTCCCGGTCGCGCGGGCCCGGTCCGGCGCCCGCGAGGGAGGCCGTGCGTTGGCGGTACTGCTCCAGGCAGCGTTCGGCCACGGCCCGCAGGAGCGCGTCGCGGGTCGGGAAGTAGTTCTTGGCGGTGCCCGGCGGTACGTCGGCGGCCGTGTCGACGGCCCGGTGGGTGAGCCCGCGCGCACCCGCCGCCGCCAGTACGGACACGGCCGCGTCGCCGAGCCGATCCCTTCGATCCTGATTCACATTGCCAGCATAACCACACCCGTGGTACCACAGATGGGGTACCACGGATGTGGTGATGCGAGGGGACGGGAGAACGCGATGGAACGGTGGGGTTCACGCGGGAGCGGCGACGAGGGCCGACGAGCCGAGGAAGCCGGGGACCCGGGAACCGCCGTCGTGATCGGAGCGGGCGTCGCCGGACTCGCCACCGCGATCGGCCTGCGCCGCGCGGGCTGGGCCGTCACCGTCCGCGAACGCCGGCCCGCCCCCGACCGCTACGGCACCGCCTTCGGGATCCACCCCACCGCCCAAGCCGCCCTCGACCGGCTCGGCCTCGGGGACGCGCTGCGGGCGCGCGCGGTCCCGTACCGGCACGCGCGGATCCGCCGCCCCGACGGGAAGGTGCTCGCCGCGCTTCCCCTCGAACGGGTCGAGCGCAAGGCCGGACGCCCCGAACTCCTCGTGTCCCGGCCGCACTTGGTCGACGCGCTGCTGACCGAACTCGACCGGCTCGGCGGCCCCGCCCCTTCCTACGGGCAGCCGCTCACCGAGGATCCGGCGGCGCTCGACGCCGATCTCGTCGTCGGCGCCGACGGCATCCACAGCGCCGTGCGCACGTCTCGCCCGGTCCGCTTCGGCGCTCCCGACCGGGTGCGGAGCCTCGACACGGCGGCCTGGATCGGCATCGCCGACTTCGAGACGGAAGAGTACGGCGAGACCTGGGGCGACGGCCGCTTCTTCGGGGTGACCCCCGTCGAGCCCGGCCGCACCAACTGGTACGCCGCCGTTCCCGCCGCCACCACCGCGGAGGAACTGCGGGACGCGTTCGCGGGGTGGCACGACCCGATCCCACCACTTCTGGGCGCCACCGACCCGGACACCTGGATCCGCTACGAGCTGCGCCACCTGTACCCCGCGCTGCGCGGCTTCGTCGCCGACGGCCGCATCGCCCTCGTCGGGGACGCGGCCCACGCCATGACCCCCAACCTCGGCCAGGGAGCCTGCACCGCCCTCCTCGACGCCGAGGCCCTCACCCGCGCCGTCGCCGCCCACGGCAGGGCCGGGTTGCCCGCCGCGCTGTCCGCGTACGACTCCGAACGCCGACGCAGCGCCCAGCGGGTCGCCCTCGGTTCCCGGACCCTGCACCGCTTCGTGAAGACCCGCCGCCCCGCACTGCGCGACGCCCTGATCGGACTCCTCCCCGGCTAGGCGCCGTCATCAAAGGCTCGTCGGGCCCCTCACGGCCGGGCCCCGGCAGCGGCGCCCGGTGGGCGGGGGCCGGACGCCGCTGCCGCTCACCTTCAGGCCGTCGAGGCGACCGACCGGCCGAGGTGCCGGGCGAAGAAGCGGGTCGCGCTGTCGGCCTCCAGCCGGGGGTCGACGTGCTCGCCGGCGATGGCGTGCAGCGTCTTCTCCTTCGAGGCGAAGGCGTCGAACAGCGCGAGGCTCGTCGCGCGCGGGACGCGCTCGCTGTCCCAGTGCATGGAGAACTCGATCGGGACGGTGATCCGCCGCGCCGCCTCGCACAGGGCGTCGGCCCACATCATGCCGAAGACGGCGGCCGTGATCCTGGGCTCGGCCGCCACCAGCGGCACCCCGATCGCGGTGCCCATGGCGATGCCGACGTAGCCCACCGGCCCATCGGCGCCGATCTCGGGGAGTTCCTGAAGGGCGTCGAGGGTCGCCCGGTACTCGGGCACGGCGAGCTCCGCCAGGCGGGCGTTGTACGGGACGACGATCGGGGCTTCCGGCGCGCCGGTCGCCTGCGCCTCGCGCAGCGCGGCGATGTCCCGCTCGTCGTGCGCGGTGCGCGGCCGGTCGCCGTGACCGGGAGCGTCGAGGACGGCGACGTGGAAGCCGCAGCCGGCCACGAGGAGCTGTGCCCGGCCCACCATCGCCCGGTGCTTCTTGTGGGCGCCCCCACCGTGGCCCATCAGGACCAGGGGCGCGCGATCGGCGCCGGCGGCCGGCGACCAGAGGACTCCGGGGACCCCGTCCACGGTGAAGTCGCGCTCGACGATGCCGTTCGAAGACGACTCGGCGGTGAACTGCGGAGAATGCATGGGTGTTGCCTTTCGGGAGTGCCTGTTGTCGAGGCGCTCCCGGCGACACCTACGTCAATCGCCCGACCGTGACGGCAAGGGGGAGCACCCACATCGATACGGCGTTCATGGGTCCCACCTCCTCAGACAGCGTCGCGGTCGACTGGAAAGTAGCAGCCCGACCGTCCCGCCTCCAACCCCTTTTCCCACCGCTGATCACGACTCCGGCTGGGGTCGGCCGGAGTCGTCACGGTGGCGGGTGCGGCGAAGGTGGGTACGCTCTGGACATGACGGTTCACCCCCCGGGTCCCCTCTGGACGGGCCGGGCCTCCAACCGCGTGCAGTGGGTGCTCGCGGCGGCCGGTGCCGCCTTCATCGCGCTCGGCGTCGAGCTCGCCGTCGACAACGCCTGGGGCTCCGGCTCCGCCCCGTTGTTCATGTCCGTGATCGGCTGTCTCGCGGCGGGGCTCCTGATCCTCTACGGAACCCTGGCCTTCGTGCACGTGGCCGTCACGGTCGACTCCCAGGCCGTCGACGTCCGCTGCGGCCACATGGGCCTCCCGCGCCGCACCATCCGCCTGACCGAGGTCACCGACGCCGAGTTCCTGCCCCGCGTCACCCCGCAGCAGTGGGGTGGCTGGGGCTACCGGTGGCGGCCCGAGAAGGGCACCGCCGTCATCGTCCGGCGCGGCGAGGCCGTGGTCCTGCGGCTCGGGGACGGGAAGGCCTTCACCTTCACCGTGGACGACGCCGAGAACGCCGTCCGCGTCATCCGCACCCACCTGCGGGCCCTCGCCCGCTGAGCCGCGCCCCGGCCGCCTTACCGGGGCCCGGCGTGCGGGGACGTACACTCCGCCAGATGAGCAGCAGTGTCACCCGCGCCGCCGAGAGCGAGCCCCCGCGGCCCGTCGAGCGTGCCGGACGTACGGATTCCGAAGCCCCGGCCGCCACCGGCTCCGCCCGCAAGGGCGCCTGGTTGGCGCGGCCCGCCCTCGCCGCCCTCGCGGGGGTGCTGCTCTACCTCAGCTTCCCGCCCCGCCCCCTGTGGTGGCTGGCCCCCTTCGCGCTCGCGCTGCTCGGCGGCTGCCTGCGCGGACGGCGGGCCCGGGCCGGCTTCGGGATCGGGTTCGTCTTCGGGCTGGGCTACCTGCTGCCGCTGCTCGTCTGGACCAGCGAGGGCGTCGGCCCGGTGCCGTGGATCGCGCTCGTCACCCTCGAAGCCCTCCTCATCGGCCTCACCTGCCTCGGCATCAGCCTGGTCGGCCGGTTGCCCGCCTGGCCCGTGTTCGCCGCCGCCGTGTGGGTGGCGGGCGAGGCCCTGCGCGCCCGCGCCCCCTTCGGCGGCTTCTCCTGGGGCAGGCTCGCCTTCGGGCAGGCCGACGGGGTCTTCGTGCCGCTCGCGGCCCTCGGGGGCACCCCGCTGCTGTCCTTCGCCGTCGCCCTGTGCGGATTCGGGCTCTACGAGGCCGCCCGCGTCGTACGCGGCCGGCCCGCCCGGAGCGCCGCCGTCCTCGCCGTCCTCACCGTCGTGGCGCCGATCGGGGCGGGCCTCGCCGCCCGCCCGCTCGTCTCCGACGCGGCCGAGGACGGCACCGCCGTCGCCGCGGTCATCCAGGGCAACGTGCCGCGCGCCGGCTTCGACTTCAACGCCCAGCGCCGGCAGGTCCTCGACAACCATGCCAAGCGCACCCTCCAGCTCGCCGAGGACGTCAAGGCCGGTCGCGCCCCCCGGCCCGACTTCGTCGTCTGGCCGGAGAACTCCTCCGACATCGACCCGTACACCCAGCCGGACGCCTACGCCGTCATCGACAACGCGGTCAAGACCATCGGCGTGCCCGTGGCGATCGGCTCCGTACTGGCCCCGGAGACCGGGCCGCTGCGGAACACGATGATCTTGTGGGACCCGGTCAAGGGCCCCGTCGACACCTACGACAAGCGCAAGATCCAGCCCTTCGGCGAGCGCATCCCGATGCGGTCCTTCGTCCGGCTGTTCAGCTCGGACGTGGACCGGGTGCGCCGTGACTTCGGCCCCGGCAAGGAGCCCGGCGTCTTCGACATGGCGGGCTCCGGAGTCGGCATGGTCACCTGTTACGAGGCCGCCTTCGACGACGCCGTCCGTTCCACCGTGCGGGCCGGGGCCCAGGTCATCGCCGTCCCCAGCAACAACGCCACCTTCGGCCGCTCCCAGATGACCTACCAGCAGCTGGCCATGGACCGGATCCGGGCCGTGGAACACAGTCGGACCGTGCTCGTCCCCGTCACCAGCGGGGTCAGCGCCGTCATCCGGCCCGACGGCACGATCGTCGAGCAGACGAAGATGTTCACGGCGGACGCCCTCGTCACCGAGATCCCGCTGCGCTCCACGCAGACCCCGGCCACCCGCTTGGGCCCGCTGCCCGAGTACGCGCTGGTTCTCCTGGCCGCCGGCGGGTTCGGGGCGGCCTTGTTCCGCCGGATTCGCGCCCGCCGGGCCGCATGAGGACGGTGTCCGCCGCGTGCCCTCGTAGGGTCGGGCCATGACCACACCCGATTTCATCCGCGCCATCCGTGCCGGCGCCGGACAGTTGCTGCTCCTGCTGCCCGGCGTCACCGCCGTCGTCTTCGACGACCGGGGCCGGGTGCTCCTCGGGCGCAGGGCCGACACCGGACGCTGGTCGGTGATCGGCGGTATCGCGGAACCGGGGGAGCAGCCCGCCGACACAGCGGTGCGCGAGGTCTTCGAGGAGACCGCGGTGCGGTGCGTTCCCGAACGGGTCGTCCTCGTCCAGATGCTGGCGCCGATCACCTATCCCAACGGCGACCACTGCCAGTTCCAGGACATCACCTTCCGCTGCCGGGCCACCGGCGGCGAGGCGCGCTCCGCCGACGGGGAGCTGCTGGAGGTGGCCTGGTTCGAGACGGACGCGCTGCCGCCGCTGGAGCCGTTCGCCCTGGAGCGCGTACGCCGTTGCCTGCTGGACGAGCCCACCTGGTTCGAGGCTCCCACCGCCGCGCCGGAGCCGGAGCCGGCCGACGGCTGACGACCGACGGCTGACGGCCACCGGCGGGCGATCGACCCCGAGCGCCGCTCCGGGACCCCCGTGGCCCCGGAACGGCGCGAGCGGGACGTGGTCGGTCAGCCGTTGACGGTGAGGCGGGAGGCGCCGCCGTTGATCTCGATGGCGCCGGACAGGGTCGGGACGGTGGCCACCGCGCCGGCCGAGGCGCCGTTGCCGGCGTTGCCCCCGACCCAGCCGGAGGCGACGTAGTTGCCCCGGCCGTTGCGCAGGGTGACGCGGAAGACGCCGCTCTTGTTGGAGTAGCCGTTCACCCAGCTGTTGCCGTCGCGACCGCGGTGGACGGCGACCCAGTCGCCCTTGTACCAGGACGAGCCGTTGTAGGCCATCGTGCACTGGATGTCGTCGTAGGTCTGCTCCGGCGGGCAGCTGCGGACGGCGGTGACCCCGGTGGTCCCGGTCTCCGAGGCCGTGGCGGCCGAGGCCGAACCGGCGGCCGGCAGGCCGGCGAGCAGGGCGGTGGTGGCCAGGCCGAGCATGATTTTCGTGCGCATGATGCGGAACACCTTCCGTGGAAGTCGAAATCCTGGGCCGTTCGACATTCTTCGGCGCCGAGCGTCGAGTGTCGAAAGCCTCGAACGGCCCGTGCCGAGTGCCTGATCAGCATGGGCGGCCGGGGAAGGGATTGCATTGTAAGAATGCGACACGATTCGGAATTCATAGTTCCGACTCTTTTCGCGGCCCGGGAAATGGCCTGTACGTTCGCGTCAAGATGGCGCAAGACCGTGTTGTCGCTCTGTGGGGCCAGGGTCATGATCGACTGTGCATGATCACCTCGATTCCGGCCATTTACCCGTTCGAGAGGCACGCGTCTGTCATGTCCGACCCTGGAAAAGCATCTCCGCACCTGCTCTTTCGACCGACGGCGGCATTGGCCGGAATCGTCACCGAGTATTCCGGCTACGCCTATTACGGAAACTCGGTCCGTACTCGCCTCGTGATTCCCAATACCGTCGCCACCATCAATTTCGGCTTCGCCGCCCCCGTCCACACCGAATCCGTGTCCGGTGAGCGCCCCTACGGGGCCGGTCTCTCCCGGGTCGACCTGCCGACCACCCTCGCCGTCAGGGCGGAGCACGTGGGGGAGGTGCGGGGAGTCGTGGTGCGGATGCGGCCCATGGGCGCGTACGAGCTCTTCGGCATGCCCATGTCCGAGTGGGGCGAGCCGCAATTCGACCTCTCCCACCTGCTGCCCCGCTCCCTGCGCCACCTGCCGGAGCAACTGGAGGCCGCCGACCCGGACCGGCGGGGCCGCGTCCTGGACACGCTGCTCGGAGAACTCCTGGGGCGGGGGCCGTCCGTCGCCCCCGAGGTGCGGTGGGCCTGGCACGAGTTGCACCGCACCCGCGGCCGGATCCGCGTGAACCGGCTGGCCGCCGGAGCCCTGGTGAGCGTCCGCCACCTGGAACGCCGCTTCAGGGAGCAGATCGGCCGCTCGCCGGGCGAGATCGCCCGCGTGCTGCGCTTCACGCACGCTCTGCGGTTACAGGCCCGGGGACTGTCCCTGGCCGCCGTGGCCCGGCTCGCCGGCTACCACGACCAGGCCCACTTCAATCACGTGGTCAAGGCCACCACCGGCCTCACCCCGACCCAGCTGCCCCAGTGCCACCAGCTCGCCTGGAGCGCGGAGCCCGAGACCCCGTGAGCGGCTCGGAGCGCGGGGAACGGCTCCCGGTCGGCTCAGGATCACGGCCGGGGGACCTCCAGGGCCCGCTCAGCCCGCCGAGACCGCCGCCTCCCGGTACAGCTCCAACGCCTGGTCGCCCATCACCGCGCTGTACGAGACCTCCGGGACCGTACCGCCGCCCTCGTACCCGCCGAGGACCCCCGTCAGGGCCCCGTTCGCCAGCCACGGGCTGCCACTGGTGCCACCGCTGAGGTCGGGGCAGTCGATCCGGCGCTGGGTCGGGGAGAAGAGGCCGGTGGTGTTGGAGCAGCGCAGCGGCGCGCTCTCGGCGCTCGGGTAGCCGACGATCGACACCGTCACGTCGTCCGGCTGCTCCGTGGCCACCGGGAACCCGCCGACGACGTCCTCGACGTTCGCGCCACCGGACTCGCCCCGGTCCACCGGGACCACCGTCGCGAAGGCGATGTCGTCGTCGGGGTCCTCGCCGTCCGTCCACTCCGGGGCCATGTAGACGCCCGTCACCCGCCAGGTCCCGTACGGGGCCGCACCGTCCCGGTAGCCCGGGGCGAAGACGGTGGTGTCCGGGTTGTCGAGGCAGTGCGCGGCGGTGGCGATCACATCGCGGTCGGCGCTGCGCACCACGGCGGCGGTGCAGAAGTGGCCGCCGTCGAGGTCGTCGGCGAACAGGGCGCCCACCCGGGCGGAGGTGGGATCGGGCAGGGCCTCGGCGGTGACCCCCAGCGGGGGGAGGGCCACGGCGTCGGGCAGGTCCACGCTCAGCAGGGAGGCCATCGCGGCCGACGCGAGCAGGATCCGGGACGCACGCCGGGCGCGGTGACGGCCGGCCTGTCGGGGGAGGATGCGCGGGATCATGCACCCGAGCCTTCCCGGTGAAACTGTGTCCACCGCCCGGATCTCCGTATGAATACGCTGTGAATCCCGAACCGGCGCCCAGGCGTCCTCCCGGTCTCCCCCGGGGCGGCTCAGTCCCGGCGCTCGTACACCGTCACCCGGCGCCCCCGCACCTGGCGGTCCTCGACCACGCTGAACCGCTCCCGCAGCACCTGCGCCTTGACCTGGTCGCGGCGCGCCCCCGGCGGCTTCGCCACCCCCTCCGCGTCCGTGACCAGCAGCACCCGGCGCCGCTCCAGCAGGGCGGCCCGGATCCGGGCCGCGTCCGCCTCCTCGCCCTTCAACGTCCCCGAGGCGGCCGGGGCGTCGGCCAGCGCCACGTCGGCCAGGCCCGCGAAGGCCGCCGGCGACACCAGGGCGGTGTCCCGCCGCGCGGCCGGTACGAAGAGCACCGCGTCCCCGTCCCGCTTGAGCCGGGCCACCTCGCCGGCCACGCGGAGCACGTCGTCCACGCGGCTGGCGGGGTCCCGCTTGGCCAGTTCCACCGGGAGCAGGGCCAGCGTCGTTACCGCGATCACCCCCGGCACGAGCAGGGCCGACGCGCGCGGCAGCCGGGGCCGGGCCGCCCGTACGGCCGCTCCCAGCCCGGCGCCGATCAGCAGGGACAGACCGACCATGGAGAACAGCACGTAGCGGTCCAGGAACAGCGGCTGCGCCAGCGAGATCCCGATCAGCGCCGACTGCGGCACCACCAGCAGCGGCAGCCCGACGGCCGCCGCCGACACCCGGCCCCGGGTCGGCCGGTCGGCCCACGCGCCCGGGGCGCCGACCACCAGCAGCAGGGCGGGACCGATCATCATGTGCCAGGTCAGCGGGGGGATCCAGGACACCTGGTCGGACTGGCCCCGGCTGAACAGCACCAGCGGCAGCGCCCCCACCACCGCGCCCGCCCCGGCGACGGCCCAGCGCGCCCACACCCCGCGCCCGACCCGCACCCACCACAGGGTCGCCGCGTGCGCGGGCAGGGCCAGCAGCGAGAGCCAGTTCAGCAGGGCGCACAGCAGCACGAGGCACCCGTACGCCGTCCAGCGCGTCCGGGTCCGCCGGCCGGCCGGTCGGTTCCCGAGGAGGGACACCAGCAGCAGGGTCGACAGCGCGACCCCGGCCGCGACCAGGGCGTAGGGCCGCCCCTCCTGGAGGTAGAACTGCACGGCGGGCAGCAGCCCCAGCGCCGTCCCGGCCGCGATCCCGGCCCACGGCCCGGCCAGCCGGCGGCCGATCAGCGCCACGCAGACGGCGGCGCCCGCGCACGCGAGCACGGACGGCAGCCGCAGGGTGGTGGTGCTCGCCCCGAACACCTCGAAGAGGCCGTGCATGAGCAGGTAGTAGAGCCCGTGGACGGCGTCGACGTTGCCGAGCATCGCCCATATCTCGGCCGTCGACCGTCCGGCGACCTGCCAGGTGGCGGCCTCGTCCCGCCACACGCTGTCCTGCCGGGAGAGCCCCCACAGGCCGAGGCCGAGGGTCCACAGGGCGGGCAACAGCCAGACGAGGTACGGGCGCCGTGGACCGGTCGACATGTGAGAAGTCATGAAGGCGGGCGGATCCTCGGGCTGATGTTCGGGCGGATCGCACCAGTCTATGGACGTCGCGGACGGTTTCCGGACGGCCTGTTGTGCACGACGGAGCGTGAACGCCGGCCCCTCCCGCCCCTAGCCTCGCCGCAGGAGTACGAACGAGGGGCGGTACCCGGTGAACTGGCTCATCCACGACTACCGCGAGGGCGATCTCGCGGCAGTGGTCCATCTGATCGACACCACGGCGGAACTCGGCCAGGAGTCGGTCTTCTCGCTCGCCGAGTGCATCAGCGCGCTCACCGACCGCCAGCCCTGCGTGGTGGCCGTCCACCAGGGAGTCCCGATCGGCGCCGCCCTCGCCTGTGTGACGGGGGAGCGGGCCTGGGTCATGCGCATCGCCATCGCGGCCGGCTGGCGCGGCCGGGGCCTCGCCAGCGCCCTGCTCGTCGAGTTGGAACGGCGGCTCATCGCCGCCCGGGTCGGCAGGATCGCGTACGTCCTGCCCGAGGAGGACCTCCTCGGCGAGGGACTCCTCAACGCCGGCTACACCCGTCAGCCCGCCGTCGCCTACTTCGAGAAGACCGAGCCGCTGCACGGACCGGCCGCCGGCCTCCTCGACGACCTCGGGGGCCGCTTCCTGCCCAACGACCTGTGGACCAAGGTCGCCGGCATGGAGACGGAGAAGGACCTCATCGAACGCCGCGTGGTCCTGCCGCTCGCCGAACCGGAACGGGCCGCCTCGCACGGGGTCCGCCCGCCGCGCGCCATCACCCTCTTCGGGCCGCCCGGCACCGGCAAGACCACCTTCGCCCGCGCCATCGCCTCCCGGCTCGGCTGGCCCTTCGTGGAACTGCTGCCCTCCCGCCTCGCGGACGGCGGCAACCTCGCCACGGCGCTGCGCGACGCCTTCGCCCGGATCGCCGAGTTGGAGCGGGTCCTCGTCTTCATCGACGAGGTCGAGGAGATAGCGCCCGTCCGCAGCGAGCCCGCGCAGCCCGGCGGGATGCACGGGGTGACCAACGAGCTGCTGAAGCTCATCCCGGGCTTCCGGGAGGGCGACGAGCGGCTGTTGGTCTGCGCGACCAACTCCATCCGCTCCCTCGACCCCGCCTTCCTGCGACCGGGGCGCTTCGACTACCTGATCCCGATCGGCACCCCGGACGCCGGGGCGCGCGCCGCGATCTGGTCCCGTTACACGGCGGGACGCGCCGACGTGGACGTGGCGGCGCTGGTGGCGGCGACCGAGCTGTTCACCCCGGCCGACATCGAGCACGCGGCCCGGATCGCGGCCCAGGTCTCCTTCGAACGGGACCTGGAGGCGGTCGGCGCGCGCGGCGCGGCGGCGGCGCAACTGGGGGCGAGCACGCGGGACTACCTGGCGGCCGTGGCCCAGTGCCGGCCGACCGTGACCCCGGCCATGACGGGGGAGTTCCAGGCCGACATCACCGCGCACGCGCGGTTCTGAGGCGCCTGGTTCCCAGAGACTCCGTCCCCCGGTTGCGGCGGGGGACGGACATGCGAAACGGCCCGCAGCCACTCCCCAAAGCGGCTGCGGGCCTCCCGCGCGGACTTGGCATCCGTGCGGGACGGTCACGTTCCGGTTGGGGTGTTCGCCGGCTGGAACGTGACACGCAGGGTGCCGGAGGGCGTCCTGTACGCCCTCGTCAACATCTACGAGTCAACCAGCGGGCGGGGTGTCCGGGCTTCGGCCGTACGGCCACACCGCACCCGGCCGAAAGTACGGGAACGGGTCCCGTCGCCGGGGGCCGAAGGTCCCGCCCGGACGCCCGGACGCCCGGACGCCCGGACGCCCGGACCCGGGCCGGGGAGCGGGCCGGCCCGATCGGGAGCGGGGCCTGTGCCCCCCGGACGACCGGCGGGCTACGGTCGGGCCATGGGTTTCGCCGTCTTCATGACACTGCCGGGCCTCGCGATCGTGCTCACCACGATGGCCTTCTTGGACCTGGCGCTCGTCCGCGCGGGCCGGGCGGGCATGCTGCCGTGGCGGTGGAGCGGACGGCAGGGCCAGATCTCCTCCACCGGGTTCGAGCAGCTGCACGCGAGCTTCTCGCCCGGCAAACAGCACGAGTTGAAGGAACGGCGCAGCGCCCTCGTGATGCGCGACGACGAGGAGGACGGCGCGCCCCCGCACTCCCGCGTCGACCTCGACGGCGGCCTCGCCGTGATCCGGCTCCCCGGCCTTCAGGGGCGGCAGGCGTAGGTGAACTCCACGGCGGCCGAGTGGCGGGACGGGGACGTCACGAGGACCTCGGCGCGGGCCGGGTAGGTGCCGGTGCCCCGGAAGGTCCACAGCAGGTGCAGCGTGGCCTCGTGCCGCCCGCTCGGGACCCGTTCCGTCAGCTCCTGCGAGGTGGTCCCGTCGCTGCGGAGCCAGTGGTAGGTGAGCACGCCCGGGCGCCCGTTCGTCCGTACGACGGCCACCACATCGGCCGCCGAGTCGCAGGCCGGCCCCTGCGGATCGGTGGTCACCGCCACGTCCCGCACCTCGACGGCGGGCCCGAACCGCTGCCAGCCCAGGTAGGCGAGCACCGCCGCCAGGACCACCACGGCCAGGGTGTAGCGCCGCCATCCGAGCCGCCGCCGGGCGGGCCGCGGCGGGCCGGGCAGCACCGGGAACGGTGCGGGCAGGGACGCCGTCACCCCGGGACCGAAGCGCATGACCGACCCCTCCACCCGGTCGGGGGCGGAGTCCGCCGGGGGCGGCGGCCCGGAGAACCAGTGGCTGCCGAGGACCGTCGCGCTGTAGCCGTCGTCCTCCGCGCGCGGGGCCACGACGACCGGGCCGCCCTCCGGCACGGTGAGGGCCTCGGGCTCGCCCCGGCCCGGGGCCGGCGACCCGAGCGCGGCCTCCCGCACGGTGAGGGCCTCGGGCTCGGCCTCCCGCACGGTGGGGGCGTCGTCGGTCTTGCGCAGGGTCACGCCCTCGGCGCCGACCTCGCGCAGGGTCGGGGCGTCCTCGCCCTCGCGCCGGGTGGGGGAGTCGCTCATCGGGGGACCTCCTGGACCTGGCAGCGGAGCAGCAGTTGCGAGTCGGACGCCGAGCCGCTGCCCGAAGCGGGCTTCGTGGTGACCCGGACGGTGCCGTAACAGCCCCGCCCCCGACTGAAGGCGTGCGTCCGGACCACCGGCGCGGAGCCGGCCGGGACGGTGAAGCTTTCCGTGCCGTCGGCGACCGCGCGGCTGCCCGGGGCGTCGCCGAGGAACCACTCCAGGACCACCGTCACCGAGCCGGTGCCCTGCGTCGCGAGGGACACGGTGGCGTCGCCCCGGTAGACCCCGGGCCGCAGGGACACGTCGAGCTTGGTCACCCGGAGCGTCGGGGTGGGGGTCGGCGTCGGCGTCGGGGACCAGGACACCGTCGGGCTCGTCGAAGGCGTCGTGGTGGGCGAGTACGTCGGGCTCGCCGTGATCGAGGCACTGGGCGAGGGGGAGGCGGAGGGGCTCGCGCTCGGCGAGGGGGAGGGGGAGGGCGAGGTCGAGGAGGACGGGGACGCGGTCGGGCCGGGACCCGGCGAGGCCGGTCCGGGCGGGGCCGCGCTGCTCGTCGCGAAGGAGCTGAGTGCCGAGGCCCCGGGCGCCGTGCCGCCGATCGCGTCCGTCGTCAGCACCAGTACGGCGCCGACGACCAGTGCCAGGCCCGCCGCGATCCAGCCCCCGCGGCCCGGTGTCCAGGCGGAGGAGTGACCGATCGAGGTGGTGGCCACCGCCGTGGTGCCCGCCGCGGCCGGCGCCGCGGACGGGAACAGCAACGGGAGCAGGGCGGCCAGCGCGGCCAGCTTGCGCTGCCCGCGCTCCTCCCAGTCCGGTCCGTACGCCGCCAGCGCGACCTGCTCCAGCTCGGCCACGAAGGCCTCGGCGTTCGCCGGCCGTTGTTCGGGCCGCTTGGCCAGACCGCGACGGATCAACGGGCGGACCGGCTCGGGCGCCTCCGTCTCCGGGACGGGCGCCTCGACGTGCTGGACGGCCAGCTCCGCGAAGTTCTCCCCGTCGAAGGGCTTGCGGCCGGTCAGGCACTCGAAGAAGGTCGCCGTCGCCGCGTACACGTCGGCCGCCGGGGAGGCCGGATGCCCCTGCCACTGCTCGGGGGCCATGTAGGCGGGCGTGCCCGCGACCCCGGGGGTGCTGCCGCGGTCCGCCGCGATCCCGAAGTCCACGAGCTTGGAGGAGCCGTCGGCCGCCACCAGGACGTTCTCCGGCTTGTAGTCACGGTGCACGACGCCGGTCCGGTGGGCGGCGGCCAGGCCCAGCAGCGAGCCCTTCAGCACCAGCAGCGCCGCCTCCGCGTCCGTCCGGCCGGACCGCTTCAGCAGGGCCCGCAGGGAGATGCCGTCGACCAGCTCCATCACGATCGCGGCGCCGCCCGGCGCCTCCACGTACTCGTACAGACCCACCACGTACGGGGAGTCGAGCCCGCCCAGCAGCCGGGCCTCGGCCCGGAACTCGCGGACGAAGGCCGGGTCGCGGCGGAGCTGCTCGGAGAGGTACTTCACCGCGACCGCCGTGCCCGTGCCGTCGTGGACGGCGAGCACGACCCTGCCGCTGCCGCCCGCGCCGAGCTCCCGGACCTGCGTGTATCCGGGTACCGTCCAGCCGTTGTCCATCGTTGCCCCCGTCCGTGGCGCCCCGGGCCACCCGAAGGGGCCGACCGGTCGTCCCCCGACCGGCCATCACCGAGGACACAGTTTGCGCCATGACCGGTTCCCGGTGCGCCACACGTCTCGCGGTGCGGACCCGGGCGGGCCGGGACGGGTCAGGCCGCGGCCGACACCGCCCCGATCATGGCGTGCAGCCGGTCGGCCGCCGCCCGCCCGAAGGCCGGGTCGTTGATGTGGGTGTCGTAGTCGTACAACCGGGCCGCGCTGCCCCGCAACCCCTCCCGCAGTGCCGTGAACAGCGCCCGGTCCGCGCCGGGGTCGTGGTAGGGGCCGCCCGGCGCCCCGAGGGTGGACAGTCCGCGCAGCGGCAGGCACACCGCCGTCGGCCCGGTGGCCGGGCGGAGTTTGGCGGCGACCCGGCGCCCCAGCTCGGCGCACTCGGCCTCGGTCGTACGGATCACCGTGATCGACGGGTTGTGGACGCGGACCCGCCGGTAGCGGGCCCGCTCGGGCAGGGTCTCCAGCGGGCCGAACTTCACCATGTCCAGCGCCCCCAGGCTCACCACCTGCGGGACCCCGGCCCGCCCGGCCGCGCTCAACCGGTCGGGGCCGGCCGAGAGGATCCCGCCGCACAGGTCGTCGGCGATCTCGCTGAGGGTCAGGTCCAGCACTCCCGCGAAGATCCCCTGCCCGGCCAGGGTCTCCAGGGTGCGCCCACCGGTGCCGCTGACGTGGAACACCAGTACCTCGTAGCCGAGTTCGGTCAGTCGTTCCCGGGCCGCGTCCACGCCGATCGTGGTGACCCCCGCCATGCTCGCCGCGATCAAGGGCCTGCCGCCCGCGGCCGGCCCGGTCGGGCCGCGCAGCTCGGAGGAGACCCGCTCGAAGCCCTTGGCCATCCCGGCGACCGCCTCCACGGCGTTGGCCAGCACCGGGGCCGAGATGCTGTTGATCCCGGCGATGTCCACCACGCTGTACATCATGGTGATGTCCGCCGACCCGACGTAGGGGGCCACGTCCCCCGACGCCATCGAGGAGACCATCACCTTCGGCACGCCCAGCGGCAGCGCCCGCATCGCCCGGGTGGCGATGGAGGTTCCGCCGCTGCCCCCGATCGCGAGCACGCCGTGCAGCCGGCCCTCGGCGTGCAGGCGCAAGAGGGTGGCCTCGGCGCCCCGGGCCATGGTGGTGACGGCGGCGCCCCGGTCGGCCGCCGCCCGTAGTTCCGACAGTTCCGTCCCCGCGGCCCGGGCCACCTCCGCGCGGGGCACGTCCGCGGGCACACGGGGGTCGCCCATGATCCCCGTGTCGACCAGTAGCACTTCGACGCCGGTGCGCAACAGCCTCTCGCGCAGCCAGCCGTACTCGACACCCTTGGTGTCCAAGGTTCCCACCAGCACGACGCTCGTCATAAGTGCAATGTCCACGCAGGTGGGGTTTATTGGCAAGTAAAGGTCGGGTCAACCCTTCAGGAGTACCAACAGTCGCTCCAGGAACGGGATTTGAGGGATCATCAGTTTGGTTCGGGCCAAGGGCGGGGCGAACCAGGCCACGCGGTCCAGCTCGGGGAACTCCTGCTCCCGCCCCGAGTGCGGCGGCCACTCCATGGAGAAGGTGCCCGGAACCACCAGCTCGGGATCGAGATCGGCCTCCACCGCCCAGATGGTGACCAGCTTCCCGCTGGTCAGCAGCACCTCGCCCAGCGGCAGGTACGGGCCCTCCGGCGGGGCCAGCCCCAACTCCTCGGCGAACTCCCGCCGGGCCGCGGCCCGGGGGGTCTCCTCCGGCCCGTACTCGCCCTTGGGAATCCCCCAGCCGCCGTTGTCCCGGGACTCCCACAGGGGGCCGCCCAGGTGTCCGAGCAGGACCTCCACGCCGTCGTCGCCCGGGGCGCCGGTCCTGCGGAACAGCAGCAGGCCGGCACTGCGCTTGCGCACCTTCGGTTCCGTCATGGGGGCATACATGCCCAGTGCGACCCGCGCCGCACGCCTCGTACGGGTGCGGCCCCCCGGAGCGCGCGGGCCCGCGGCCCCAGTGCGGAGCCGGAGCCGTCAGTGCGCGTGCGGGCCCTGGCGGTGCACCGGCCCGTGGGCGTCGGCGCAGTGCGCGTCGCCCCCGTCGGGCAGCGTGCCGGCCCGGCCGACCGTGAGCAGCGCGTCCTGGACGTGGTCCACCTGGAGCGTGGTGTGGGTGACCCCGTACTCCTTGGCGAGCAGCGCCTCCAGGTCGCGGCGCACGGCGTGGCAGTCGCCCTCCGGTTCCACCAGCACGTGCGCCGAGAGCGCCGCCTGACCGGAGGTGATCGTCCAGATGTGCAGGTCGTGGACCTCGGTGACGGGCGGCTGCCCGACGAGGCGGTCGCCGACCGCGTCCGGGTCCAGGTGCGCCGGGGCCGCCTCCAGGAAGATCCGTCCGGACTCGCGGACCAGGCCGTAGCCCGCCCGGAACATCAGCGCCACCACCACGAGGGTCGCGATGGCGTCGGCCTGCACGAAGCCGGTGGTGAGCACGATCAGACCGGCCACCGCCGTCCCGATGAAGGCGAAGAGGTCGTTCAGGACGTGCTGGTAGGCGCCCTCCACCGCGAGGGAGGAACGGTTGGCCCGGGACATGCACCAGGCCGCGCCCACGTTCACGACGATGCCCGCCAGCGCGGTCGCCAGCACCGGCCCGCCCGCCACCGGCGGCGGATCCATCAGCCGGCGCACCGCCTCATAGGCCAGCCAGGCCCCCAGCAGCAGCAGGGTCAGCCCGTTGGCCTGCGCGGAGAGTATCTCCGCGCGCTTGAGGCCGAAGGTGAACCCGCCGCGCGCGGGGCGCGCCGCCAGCCGCATCGCGACCAGGGCCAGGACGATCGACACGGCGTCGGTGAGCATGTGCGCGGCGTCCGAGATCAGGGCCAGCGAGTGGACCATGACGCCGATGACCACCTCGACGGCCATGAAGCCGACGATCAGGCCGAGCGCGATGCCCAGCCAGCGACGGTCCGCGTCCGGGTCCACGCCGTGGCTGTGCCCGCCGTGCCCGTGCCCGTGCCCGCCGTGCCCACCGTGGCCGTGCGCGTCGTGGTCCGGGCCGTCGTGCTCGTGGTCCGGTCCCACGTACTCGTACTCGTACTCGTCGTGCGCGTGGTCGTGCGCGCTCATGGCTTCCCCCGTGCGTTCGGTTCCGACGCGTGAAGTGAAGCGCACCTGGGCGGGATCGGCAAAGGCTGCAACGGGGACCGTTGTCATTACCTTTAAGACCCGCCTGACCTGCGACGATTCCCCGAGAGTCGCGGTCCGGTGCCGGTCGGGTCGGATCGTGGGAAAATCGCCCCATGGTCCAGCGCCCCGGTGCGGTGACCGCGCCAGAACTCGTCCTGGAGACCGCCAGGGGCTCCACACGCATGAACCCGGCCCGGATCTACCACGTCGGCCGCGACCCCCTCTGCGAGGTCTGCCTCGACGACGCCCGCGTCTCCTGGCACCACGCGGTCCTGCGCCCCGACGGGGACCACTGGACCGTCGAGGACGAGGACAGCACCAACGGGACCTGGGCCGACGGCCACCGGATCCACGCCCTGACGGTCGGCCCCGGCAGCGAACTGCGCTTCGGCAGCGCGCGGGACGGCCCGCGCGCCCTCCTCGTAGGTCGTACGCCGCCACCCGCACCACTCACCGCGCGCGCGTCCGCCCCCGCCCGGCCCGCCGACGGAGCGGGCGACGGGCCCGCCGCCCGGCCCGCCGACCGTCCCTCCCGGCTCAGCGTCCCCTCCCTCACCGGCACCTTCCGCCGCCCCACCACCGTCCGCCCCCTGCCACCCCGCACCTCCCTGAGGATCGGCCGCGACCCGACCAACGACCTGGTCGTCGACGACCTCGTGGTCTCCCGCCGGCACGCCGAACTGCGCGCCCTGCCCGACGGCACCTACGAGATCGCCGACCTCGGCAGCCACAACGGCACCTACCTCAACGGCGCCCCCGTCGGCCGCGCCCGCATCGCCGAGGGCGACATCGTCGGCATCGGCCACACGGCGTTCTGCCTCGTCGGAGACCGGCTCCAGGAGTACGTGGACACCGGCGAGGTCTCCCTCGACGTCCAGGAACTGGCCGTCTCCGTCGACCACGGCGCCAAGACCCTGCTGGACCACGTCTCCTTCCCCGTCGGGTCCAAATGCCTCCTCGCCGTCGTCGGCCCCAGCGGCGCCGGCAAGTCGACCCTGCTCGGCGCCCTCACGGGCCTGCGCCCCGCCGACCACGGCACCGTCCTCTACGACGGCCGCGACCTCTACCGCGACTACGCCGAACTGCGCGGCCGCATCGGCCTCGTCCCCCAGGACGACATCCTGCACGCGCAGCTCACCGTCCGCCGGGCCCTCACCTACGCCGCCGAGCTGCGCTTCCCCCAGGACACCGCCAAGGCCGAACGCCAGGCCCGCGTCGACGAGGTGATCCGCGAACTCGGCCTGGAACAGCGCGCCCAGCAGACCATCCACAGCCTCTCCGGAGGCCAGCGCAAGCGGGTGTCCGTCGCGCTGGAACTGCTGACGAAACCCTCCCTGCTGTTCCTCGACGAACCCACCTCCGGCCTCGACCCCGGCATGGACCGCTCGGTGATGCACATGCTGCGCGGTCTCGCCGACGACAGCCGCACCGTCATCGTCGTCACCCACAGCGTGCTCAGCCTCGACGTCTGCGACCGGCTGCTCGTCCTCGCCCCCGGAGGCCGCGTCGCCTGGTTCGGGCCGCCCGACGAGGCCCTCGCCTTCTTCGGGTTCGACCAGTGGCCCGAGGCCTTCGAAGCCTTCGAGAACGACCGGGACCGCGACTGGGCCGGCCGGTACGCCGCGTCCCCGCAGTACCACCGCTACGGCGCGGGCGCGGCCCGCCGACCCCGGGCCGACGCGGACCGGTCGGGCCCGGCGGGCTTCGCCCCCGCCCCGCCCAAGGCCCAGAGCCGGCGCTCCCAGCTGTCCACCCTGGTCCGCCGCTACGCCGCCGCGCTCGGCGCCGACCGCACTTTCCTCGCCATCATGATCGCGCTGCCCTTCGTGATGGGTGCCATGGCCCGCGCCCTCGCCGGCAGCGCCCTCACCCAGGAGACGGCGATCAACGCCCTGCTCATCCTCTGCGTGGGTGGCGTCCTGACGGGCGCCGCCAACGCCGTACGGGAACTGGTCAAGGAGCGGGCCATCTACCAGCGCGAACGCGCCGTCGGACTGTCCAGATCCGCCTACCTGATGTCCAAGGTGGTCGTGCTGGGCGCGATCACCGTGGCCCAGGCCGTGGTCCTGACCCTCGTCGCCCTCTTCGGGGTGCGGCTCGGCGCCCCGGGCGGACACGGGGTCTTCCTGCCACCCCTCCTGGAGATCACCCTCGTGGTGGCCCTGCTCGCCTTCACCGCGATGATGCTCGGCCTGCTGGTGTCCGCGCTGGTGCGCAAGGAGGAGGTCACCATGCCGTTGCTGGTGCTCCTCGCCATCGTGCAGGTGGTCTTCTGCGGGGCGCTGCTCCCGCTCGACGGGGTGCCGGTCATCGGGCAACTGGCCTGGTTGGTGCCCTCCCGCTGGGCGCTCGGCGCCATGGCGGGCACCATCGACCTCGCCCGGATCCTGCCCGGCCCCCTCACCGACGACCCCCTCTTCGCCCACTCCGGCGGCGTCTGGCTGCTGAACGTGGGGATGCTGATCGTCCTGTCCGCGCTGTTCGGGCTGCTGGTCGCGCGGCTCCTGCGCCGCCACGAGCCCGCGATCATGCGGAAGTAGGCCGGACGATGTCAGAGCAGCCGACCGGCGGCCCGGCGGATCCCGCCGACGCCTTCCGCCCCACGCACGTGGTGCCCCCCGACGGGCTGCCCGCGTGGGAGGGCCCCGGGGCCTCCCGTCCCACGGCCCCGCTGGACGCCTTCCTGCCCGTACGGCTGCTGTCCCGGCATGGGGACTGGGGGGAGGTCCTCTGCGCGAACGGCTGGTCGGCCTGGGTGGACGGAAGGCTCCTGGTGGCGGTCCCGCAGCCGCCCCCCACCACCGGGCGGCCCCTCGCCCGCGCCGAGGACCCCGGCCCGCTCCTGGACCGGACCGCCGAGGCCCTGGAGCGCTACCGCCGGGCGGCGCGAACCGGCCCCGACGGCGAGGGCTTCCGACGCGCGGTCCGGGGCCTGCGCGCCGGGATCGTGATCGACGGGGAGTCCGTGTGGGTCTACGAGGAGTCGGCGCGACGGTGGCTGTACGCGGACGGGAGCCGCCCCACCACCTACGCGGTCGCCTCGGAACCGGGAGCGCCGCCCGCGCCGCAGCCGCCGCCGGGCGGAGCCGACCCCGGGGCGCGGGCCGACGTACGCGAGGCTCCGCACGAGCCCACCCGGATCGCCGACGCCCCTGAACCGGGAGGGCGCTGATGGGCGCCGCCGACGCGTCCGCGGACCGGGCTCCGCAGCCGCCGGGCCGGCAGATCGCCGGGTACCTGCTGGAGGGCGAGATCGGGCGCGGCGGCATGGCGGTGGTCCACCGCGCCCGGGACCTGCGCCTGGACCGCACCGTGGCGCTGAAGCTGTTGGCCCCCGAACTGGCCCGCAACGACGCCTTCCGGCAGCGGTTCGCGCACGAGTCGAAGGTGGCGGCGGCCATAGACCACCCGCACATCGTGCCCGTCTTCGAAGCGGGCGAGGCGGACGGGCTGCTGTTCATCGCCATGCGCTACGTCGCCGGACAGGACCTGCGCGCCCTGCTGGACCGTACGGGTCCGCTCCCGGCCGACGCGGTCGCGCGGATCGCCGGCCAGGTGGCCTCGGCCCTCGACGCCGCCCACGCCCACGACCTGGTGCACCGGGACGTGAAACCCGGCAACATCCTGGTCGCGGAGGGAACGGACAGCGAACACCCCGAGCACGTCTACCTGACGGACTTCGGACTGACGAAGAAGTCGCTGTCGCTGACCGGGTTCACGACCGTGGGGCAGTTCGTCGGGACCCTGGACTACGTGGCGCCCGAGCAGATCTCCGGCAAACCGGTCGACGGGCGCTGCGACGTGTACGGCCTGGGGTGCGTGGTCTTCGAAATGCTGACCGGCGGCCCGCCCTTCCGGCGCGACGACGACCTGGCGCTGCTCTGGGCCCACCAGTACGATCCGCCGCCCGCGCCGTCCTCGCTCCGCCCGGAGCTGACGCCGGCCGTGGACGAGGCCGTGGCGAAGGCCCTCGCGAAGGCCCCCGAGGACCGCTGGCCGACCTGCCTGGACTTCACGGCGGCCCTGCGCACGGCAGCCGCCGCGCCCCCGGGACCGCCTCCCGCTCCCGAGCCGGAGCCGCCCCCGGCGTGGGCGCGGGCGGTGTTCTAGGCCGGCGGGGCGGAGGCGGGCGGGGCGGATCCGGGGGGCGCGGGCGCCCAGGGGCCGCGGTGGCGCAGGGGGCGGGCGACGACGGCGCCGAGGAAGCCGGCGAGGGCGCCCCACAGCAGCGCCAGGCCCGTGGTGCGCCCGAGGTGCGCGGTGAGGTCGACCCGGCCGCCCAGACCTCCCACGTCACCGAGTCCCAGCAGGGACAGGCCGAACTGCGCCTGGACGCGGCCCAGCAGGCACACCGTCACGGTGGCCGCGGCCAGCGCCACCGCCAGGTGCAGGGCGTGCCGCCAAGGGGCCACGCCGGCGGGGGAGCGTACGGCGGCCAGGACACCCGTGCCGAGCAACAGGACGGCCGCCACCACGACCAGCCACCACGCCCGGGGGTCGCGTTGCGCCAGGGAGGCCACGTCCAGGGTGGTCGGGTCCGGGCCGCGCAGCACCAGGTCGAGCAGGTGGGGCACGGGCAGGCCGAAGGGGCCCTCGACCCGGCCGTGCCAGGCCCCGCCGAAGCCCAGGGTGAGGGCGAGCCAGGCCAGGTTCGGCAGGCCGAGCAGCGCCACCGCGAGGGTCCGGGCGGGGTGTCCCTGGGTGGCGGCCACGACCACGGCGACCACGGCGGCGAGCGCCACGTAGGACAGGAGGAGGACGGTGGTGGCGAAGGCGGCCGGGCGCACCGCCGTGTGGAAGCGCAACAGCCCGGGCGGGAGCGGGGCGCGGCGTGAGACGAGCAGCGAG
This sequence comes from Streptomyces sp. NPDC088097, assembly GCF_044741845.1. NCBI lineage: Bacteria > Bacillati > Actinomycetota > Actinomycetes > Kitasatosporales > Streptomycetaceae > Streptomyces > Streptomyces sp. NPDC088097. The sequence goes on along the minus strand of NZ_JBIUTJ010000003.1, from coordinate 522,416 downwards.
ACCAGCAACAGGCCCAGGATCCACAGCAGTCCGAAGAACAGGGTGGCGGGCAGGTCCGCGCGGAAGCCCACGGTGGGCGCGGAGTCCAGGAATTCCCCGATCTCCCCGATCTCGCCGAGCGAGGGATCGCCGGTGGACAGGGCGAAGGTGTGACGGGCCAGGAGGGCGAAGACGGCCAGCAGGACCAGCCACAGGGCCGCCGATCCGGCGGCCCTCAAGGCGAGGTGGCGGGCCGTGACCACGGCGTGGTGGCGCAGGGGGCGCAGGAAGAGGCAGCCGACGGTGAGGGCGCCCGCCAGGCTCACCGACAGCGGGAGCACGGACAGGCTCGCGTCGGCCCCCGCCAGGATTCCGGCGTCGCCGAAGACGCCGACCGAGCCGCCGGCCGCCATCACGACCACGGCCGCCACCACCCGCGGGAAGGCGCCGCCGGGCAGGTCACCCGCTCCGGCGCACGCGAGTCCCGCCGCGGCCACCGCGGTCATCACCGCGAAGCCCGCCACGACGGCGACGAGGGCGTCGCGCCAGGCCCTCGGGGAGGTACGGCTCATCCCGCAACGGTGGCACCCCCCGCTTGCGGGCACCACCCGGACGACGCTCAATGGTCCGCAGGGCGCGGTACGTCCGTGTCGCGCCCCGAACGTCCCACCGGGGCCGCCCGCCGAGCCCGGGAAGAAGAGGCCGTGACCACGCAACCCTCCGGCGAACGGCCGCCCGAGCCCGCCGCACCGTCCGCCCCGCCCCCGGGCCCCACCGGTTCCACCGGCTCCGGGCGGCCCACCGGACCGCCCTCCGGTCCGCTCTCGGGCGGCGGGAGCGGCCCCCCGCCCCCGGGGCCCCCGGCGCCGCCCACCGGACCCTCGGGCGGTCCCCCCGGGCCCTGGTGGCGTTCGGTGCCCCGGCTGGTGACGGTGGCGGTGGCCCTGGCCGCGGTCGCCGCCCTGGTGGTGGTGCTGACCCGGCCCGACGGCGGCGGCTCGACCCGGCACGCCCGGGCCGAGGTGTTCCTCCAGCCCGCCGGGGCGACCGGCCCCGACCCCTTCACCGAGTCCACGGCGAACCGGCGGGCCACCCCACCGGCGGAGCCCCCGCGCCAACCGGCCCCCAGCGGGGCCCCGACGGGCACTCCCCGCGTCAGCGGCGCCGCCCCGGGGCTCTACGGCGGTACGAAGGACGTGGCGAGCTGCGACGTCGAGAAGCAGATCACCGCACTGTCCGCGCAGCCGGCCAAGAACGGGGCCTTCGCCTCCGCGCTCGGGATCCGTCCCGCGGCCGTACCCGGCTACCTGCGCTCCCTGACCGCCGTGCAGTTGCGCGTGGACACCCGTGTCACCAACCACGGCTTCCGTGACGGCAGGGCCAACGCCTACCAGGCGGTCCTCCAGGCGGGCACGGCCGTCCTGGTCGACGACCGCGGGGTGCCGAGGGTGCGGTGCGCCTGCGGGAACCCGCTCGGCGAGCCCGTGGCGCTGCCGGCGAACCCGAAGCGGCACGGTCAGCCGTGGAACGCGTACCAGCCCGCGCGGGTGGTGGTCATCGCGCCGTCGACCACCGTCATCAACAAGATCGTGATCTACGACCACCAGGACAACCGCTGGTACGAGCGTGGCCGCGGTCCCGCCCGGGACCGTGACGAGCCCGTCGTGGCGCCCGTCGTCCCGCCGGTCGTGCCGCCCGTGACCCCCTCCGGGTCCCCGCCGGCCTCCCCGGCCTCGCCGCGGACCTCCCCACCGACCTCCCCACCGAACTCCCCGCCGATCTCGCCGGGGGACGGCAGCGCCCCTCCCGGGACCACCTCGCCCCCCGCGACCGGGAGCGACACCCCCGCGCCCGAGGACAGCGGCGGCACGCCCTCCGACGGCCCCTCCGCGGGTCCCTCCACCGGCACGTCGGACAGCGCGCCCGCCGGTCGGTCGTCGGGCACGTCCGACACACCGGCGGGCCCCTCCTCCGGTACGCCCTCGGACACCCCCGACGAGGACCACACGGGCACGGAGGACGGGTCCTCGAAGCCCGCCCTCACCGACCGGACGGGGACCCCGACGGGAGCGAGTACGCCCGGCGCGCCGCCCGCGCAGGACCCGCCGGCGCCGCCCGGGCCGCGCCGGCCCTGAACGGGGTGGCGCCGCACGGCGGGCGGGATTCACCCGTTCGGTCCAGTCGGGTCGGCGGCGGACGCCCGCCGGAATGCGAAGGGCTGGCAACTGGCCGCCGCCCCAAGCGCGTTGGCCTCCGACCTCTCCGGTTGCGGACTTCCGCGGCGCGGCACAGCCTGGATCATCGGACCGTCCGGAGCCCGTCAGTGGCGCGGGCCGTCCAGACAGGGCGGCAGGCCCTGCCCACCGTCCGCACCGGACGCACCCCAAGGAGCAGCCATGACGCAGCCCACCCCCGGCGACCCCGGCACATCGGGCGCCTCCCGTACCGCCGGAACCGCGCACACGGCACCGCCGTCGCGCACCCCCTCCGCCTCCAGTCCCTGGGCGGCCGGCGGAGTCGCCTTCGCCGGTGTCCTCCTGCTGTTGGACGGAGTCCTGAGCATCCTGAAGGGCATCGTCGCGATAGCCGAGGACTCGGTGTACACCGAGATCGGCGACTACGTCTTCAAGTTCAACGTCACGACCTGGGGATGGATCCTCCTCGTCCTCGGCGTCATCCTGGTCGTCGTCGGTGTGGGCATCCTCAAGGGCGCCGGCTGGGCCCGCGGCCTCGGCGTCGCCCTGGCCTGCCTCAGCCTCGTGGCGAACTTCCTGTGGCTGCCCTACCAGCCGCTGTGGGCACTGATCTCCATCGCCATCGACCTGTTCGTGATCTGGGCCCTGTGCACGGACCGGTCCCACCAGGCACACGAGACGCACCCGACGCACGCGGCGCACTGAGGCCACGGGCCCGGCCGGGCGTTCACCCGCCCGGCCGAACCCGCCGCCGCCGCGCGGATGCGGAAGGCGAAGCCCTATGCGAGGTTTATCCCGACTTGACCGCAAAGGATCTCGCTCGGAGGCGGACTCCCGCCGGCGAATCTGTCGAGGAAGGCCCCACTCAATGAAGCGTTTCGTGGCGACCAGTCTGATCTGTGCCACCGCGGCACTCGGCCTCACCGCGTGCTCAGACAGCAACGATGAGACCCCGAAGGAGGAGGCCACCAAGGCCGCCGCCGCCCTGTGCAACGACCTGGCCACGCTCAAGGCGGACTCGGCCAAGCTCCGCGCGATGGACCCGGCCAACTCCACGAAAGACCAGATCAAGAGCGCGTTTGACGCGGTGCAGACGGACTGGGACAACGTGAAGAAGAACGCCCAGTCCCTGGAGCAGGCGAAGCGCGACGGCGTCAAGAACGCGGCCGAAGGCCTGAAGAAGTCGTACGAGGACCTGCCGGGCGACACGACCGGCCAGCAGGTCATGACCTCCATCCAGCCCGAGCTCGCGAAGCTGGACGCCTCCGTGGCCGCCGCCTCGACCTCCCTGAAGTGCTGAGCCCGGACACCGTTGGTTGACCCCGGCCGCCCCCGGGCCGTAATGGCCCCGGGGCGGCCGGCGTCGTTCGCGCCCGTGCCGGAAGGGAAGGGACCCGGCCGGCCGCGGGGAGGCCCGAGCGGCGTGCGCACGCCGTGGGGCGGGGAAGGGTGAGCGGTGAGACGCTGGCTGCATGGACCAGCGGGGACGGACCCCCGAGGTCGACTGGCCCGCGCGGCCCGATCTGAGCCTGGCGCTCAACCGCATGGGCACCTTCGACTGGGACCTCGACGGCGGGCGCATGCACTTGGACGCCACCGCCCTTGAGGTCCTCGACCTGCGCCCCGACGAGTTCGACGGGACCCCCGAGGGGGTGCGTGCCCGCGTCGTGCCCGGCGAGGAGGCACGGCTCGACCGCCGGGTGCGCCGAGCCCTCGACGACGGCCGCAGCCACTACGGGGCCTACTTCCGCACCCATCGCGCGGACGGCGGCGTCGCCTGGACCCACATCCAGGGCCACATCCTGCGGGACCCGCACGGCCGCCCGTACCGCGTCATCGGGATCCTCCGCGACGCCGCCCAGGACCCCGGCGAACCGGGAGCCTCCGGAGAGCGGGACGAGGGCCGCCGGCGGATGACCGGGGTGGTCGAGCGGACCACCGCCATCCTCGCGCACGCCCGCACCGTCAACGACGTGACCGACGTCCTCAAGGACCCCGAGGCCCTCGGACACCTCGGCGCCGTCAGCGTCATGCTCGGCGTCGTCGACGGGCCGCGCGTCCACCTCGTCGCGGAAGGGCAGCTCGGCTCGTACGTACCGGAGATCGAGTACACCCGCATCGACGCCCGGTTCCCGATGAGCGAGGCCGTACGCACCCTCCAGCCCGTGTACCTCTCCTCGCGCGAGGAGTTCCGGCAGCGCTACCCGCTCCTTTGGCCGTACATCGAACCGCTGTCCGTGTGCAGCGGGGTCTACCTCCCCCTGATCGCCCAGGGCCGGCCCGTCGGCGCGCTCGGACTGCTCTACAGCAGGGACGGGGACTTCACCGCCGAGGAGCGCAACGTCCTCGTCGCCCTCGGCAGCGGCATCGCCCAGAGCCTCCAACGGGCCATCCTCTTCGAGCAGGAGCACGACCTCGCCGAGGGCCTCCAGCGGGCCATGCTGCCGCGCCGGATCCCCGAGGTCCCCGGCGCGCGGATCGCCGTGCGCTACCGGGCCGCCCGCATGGGCCGCGACATCGGCGGCGACTGGTACGACGTCATCCCCCTCGGCGAGGGCCGGGTCGGGGTCATGATCGGCGACGTGGAGGGACACGACACCGACGCCGCCGCCGTCATGGGACAACTGCGCATCGTCCTGCGCGCCTACATCCTCGAAGGGCACACCCCCGGCACCGCCCTGGCCAGGGCCTCCGCCTTCCTGCGCGACCTGGCCACGGAACGCTTCGCCACCTGCACCTACGCCGAAGTGGACCTGAACACCGGAATGCTGCGCCTGGTCCGCGCGGGCCACCTGGACCCGCTGGTGCGGCGCGGGGACGGCAGCTGCCACCGGCTCCAGGTGGCCGGCGGGCTCCCGCTCGGGCTGCCCGAGCGCGAACGGGCGGGGACCACCGGCTCGGGATACCCGGTCACGTCCATGGAGTTGCATCCGGGAGACACGCTGTTGCTCTGCACGGACGGCCTGATCGAACGCCCCGGCGCGGACCCCGAGAGCGGGGTGCGCGAGCTGATGGAAGCCGCCCGAACGGGCCCGGTCGACGTGGAGGAACTGGCCGACGTGCTGTGCGACCTGGTCGGGGACGCGGGCGGCGGGGACGACATGGCCCTGCTCCTGCTGCGCCGCCGGGGGAGCCCCGGACCGCGCGCCGGCGGCCCGCTGCGGCAACGTCTCGCTCCCGGCGACCCGGACGGCCCGGCGGTGGCCCGCCACCTGATCCGGGCGGCGGTGGCCGCCTGGGGCGCCCGGGAGCGGGCCGACGAGATCGAACTCGCCGCCGACGAGCTGATGACCAACGCCCTCGTGCACACCGACGGCGGCGGTGAGGTGACCTTGAGGCTGACCGCCGACGGCCGGATCAGGATCGAGGTCGAGGACTCCAGCAGCGCCCTGCCCCGACGCCGCGAGGCGGACGACTGGGCGGTGTCGGGCAGGGGTCTGATGCTGGTGGACCGGCTCGCGGAAGCCTGGGGCGTGGAGGCCCGGGGCAGCGGCAAACGCGTGTGGTGCGAGTTCGAGGTCCCGCCGCGGACGGCGGAGCCGGGGGCCGACCACTGACCGCGGCCGGCGGCGCCGTGGCCCGGACCGGGTGGGCCCGGACCGGCGGGTCCGGAACTCACACGGCGGCGTAGGGGCCCTGTGCCGCCTTGATCTCCTGGAGGGCGGTCAGCCGGCGCACGAAGAGGAAGGCCAGCACGGCCGCCACCACCGCGCTCAGGTCAGAGACCGCCCCCAGGGCGGAGGCTCCACCGATCTCCTCCGCCGTCTCGGCCCGCTCGTAGAGCGATCCGAAGGCGCGGTCGATGAGCATCATGGCGACGAACATCAGCCACCAGGCGGTCACCGGGGCGTTGGAGACGCGGCGGTAGGAGCCGTCGGGGGCGAGCTGGATGCTGGCCTCCCAGGTCTCCCGGGCCGTCCGGTAGGGGAAGAAGAACTGGGCGATCGGGACGAACCAGCCGCCGATGGCCCAGCCGGTCGACTGGGTGAAGCCGTCGGGGCGGAAGACCTGGCCGTTCGAGCGGACCCGGTGGAACCAGATGATGAAGACCACCATCGTGGCCAGCCGGAGCGCGACCTGCGCGAGGCCGGTCATGGCGGTCAGGGAGTCGGACAGGTTCAGAGTGTCCTCCTCGACCGAACCGGGGTCCGCGCCGAAGTCCTCCATCAGCTGCCGGGTGTAGAGGTTGACGCCCGCCGAGAAGAGGTCGACGGCCGCCCCGACCGCGAGCAGCACGGTCACCGCCGTCGCCAACCCCCGGGGGGAACGCAGCACGGCCGAGGGCGTCGGCGCCGGGCTCATGACGGGCGGGTACGGGGCCTGGACCGGGCCCCGGTTCGGGGTCGCTGACGGGTCGGACGTGTTGACGGACATGACGGAAGATCCCCCCACGGGACGTGTGACATGGGAACGGACCGCCTGATCGGCGGCCCGAGCCGACTGAACATACGTCAGGACCCTCGCCGCCGTCCAAGGGGTTCGGCGGAGCGGCGAACGGCTGAACCGCCGCTCCACGCGGCGGGTCGGTCATCCGATGGTCGTACGGTGTGACCGATCCTGCCGGGGTGTCGATCTTCCGCCCGCTCCGGCCCGTGTTGCTCCCCGTGCTGTTGACCGGGTTCCTCACCGCGCCCGCCCTGCCCGCGCACGCCGCCACCCGCCCCGGGGACGCCCGCGCGGCGCGTGTCGGGGCCCCCGCCGAGCAGGGCCTCGGGACCGGCGCCGAGTCGGGCCTCGGGACCGCCGAGTCGCGCATCGAGACCGGCGCCGAGCCCGGCATCGAGACCGCCCGGACGGCGCGTCAGGTCGCCCCCGGGCTGCGCCTGGAGTCCTACGACCGGCTGGAGGGCGACCGCTGGCTGCGGATCGACGAGCTGACGGCCGACCTCGGCGGGCCCGACGGCCTGCGCGCCGAGTACCTGCCCGCGCCCGCCGGCGGACCGGCCCCCCTCGCCGAGGCGGCCGCCCGGTACGCCCCCGGACCCGGGCGGCGCGTGGTCGCCGCCGTCAACGGAGACTTCTTCGACATCCACGCCACCGGAGCACCCCTCGGCCCCGGCGTACGGGGCGGACGCCTGCTGCACTCCGCCTCGCCCGGCCCCGGCGGCGGCTCCGCCGTCGGCTTCGGCGCGGACGGCTCCGGCCGCCTCCAGCGCCTCGGTCTGGACGCGACCGTGACCCTGCCCGGCGGCGCCGTCCACCCCCTGACCGGGTACAACGCCGCCAAGCCGGGCGCCGAGTCCGCCTCGGGAGGGTTCGCCGTCTACACCGCCGACTGGTCCGGGGCGACCTTGCCGGTGCTCGGCCCCGGCCCGGCCGTGGAACTGCGCGACGGCCGTGTCACCGCCGTCGCCGTCACCCCGCGCCGCCCCGCCACCGGCACCACCCTGCTCGTCGCCCGGGGCCCGGCCCAGCGGGCGGCCCTGGCCGCGCTGAAGGTCGGGGACCGGGTCGGGGTCACCGCCCGGCCCCGCCCGCTGACGGGCCCCGACCCCGTCACGGCGATCGGCGGCCGCGAGGTCCTGGTCCTCGACGGAGCCCCGGTCGGCCACGCGGGCGAACCCAACGACACCTCCGCCCCGCGCACCGCCGTCGCCCTCTCCCGGGACGGCCGCCGACTGCGCCTCGTCACCGTCGACGGCCGCCAACGCGACAGCGGCGGCCTGACCCTCACCCGGCTCGGCGCTCTCCTGCGCCGCCTCGGCGCGCACCAGGCCCTCAACCTCGACGGCGGCGGCTCCTCGACCCTGCTCGCCGGGCGCGCCGGCGAGCGCGCGCTGCGCCTGGAGAACGCCCCCTCCGACGGCCGGCCGCGCCCGGTCCCCAACGGGCTCGTCCTGACCGCCCCGGCGGGCTCGGGCCGGCTCACCGGGTACCGGCTCGAGGCCCTGGGGGGGAGCGCCCGGGCCTTCCCGGGCCTGGGACGCACCCTCACCGCCACCGGGCACGACCCGGCCCTCGGCCCGGCGGCGGGACGGCCCGAGTGGACGGCCACCGGCGGCCGGATCGGGCCGGAGGGGATCCTCCGCGCCGACCGACCCGGCCCGCTGACGGTGAGGGCCCGCCACGGCGACGCCCGGGGCGCCCTCCACCTCGACGTGCTCGGCCCCCTGACCCGGATCCGCCCCGTCCCCGCCAGGATCGGCCTCGCGGAGTCCGGGGAGAGCGCCGGCTTCACGCTGACCGGCTACGACGCCCAGGGCGCGGCGGCCCCCGTCGAACCCCGGGACCTGACCCTGGCCTACGACCGCTCCCGCTGGCGGGTCGCCGAGGACGGCCGGGGCGGCTTCACCGTCACCGCCCTGACCGGGCAGGCCTCCGGGCGGCTCACCGCCACCGTCCGGGCCACCGGAACCACCGTCGAACTGGCCCTCGGCGTCGGCTCGGTGGCCCGGCCCCTGGCGGGCTTCGAGGACGCCGCCGGTTGGAGCGGCCCCGGCGCGGCCCCCGCCGAGGGCCACCCCGGCCCCGGGCTCGCCCTGAGCGCCGCCCCCGACGGCCCCGCCGCCGCGACCCCGCCCCGCCCGCTGCCCGTGCCGGAGCAGGCCCGGTCGCTGACGCTGTGGGTGCGCGGTGACGGCTCCGGGGCCCGGCCCGCCGTGGAACTGGAGGGCGCCGACGGGAGCCCCGCCACGCTCCGGGGGCCCGCCGTCGACTGGACCGGCTGGCGGCGGCTCACCCTGCCCCTCCCCGTCGCCGCCGAACGCCCCCTGCGCGTCACCCGGCTCTCGGTGACCCCCGGAAGCGGGCCCGGCAGGCTGGTGTGGGACACCCTGAGCGCCCTGACCCCGCCCACCGGGCCCGCCACCCCCGACCCGGCCCGTCCCGACCCGGCGGTGACCACCGCCGCCGAAGTCCGCTCCCGGCCCTGGCGGTTCTCCGCCGACCCGGCCGAGGCCGGGGTGCGGGCCGCCGGGGTGCGGCCGGCGGGGACGGAACTCGTGCTGACCGGCGCCGAACGGGATCCGTTCGTACACGGCGGAGTGCGCTTCCTGCCCCTCGACACCCGACGCCGCACCCTCGACGGGGGCGGCGGACTCGATCGGATGCGGGCCCTGGAACGAGCCTTGGCGACCGCCGCCCGGGAGCCGGGCACGGGCGCGGTGGCCGTCGTACGCCCCTACGCGCCGGGCCGTCTCGACGCCAAGGAGACCGCCCTGCTGGAACTGCGCCTCGCCGAGTTCCGCCGGGCCACCCACAAGGGCGCCGCGCTCATCACCCTCGGCGGGCCCCGCTTCGCCGCGACCCGCTCCGAGGGCGTGCCGCACCTCACCGCCGCCCGGGGCGCCCGCACCCTGTTCGGAGTGGACCCCTTCCCGAGCGCCGGCCGTGACTGGCTCGCCGTGCACCCGGGGTGAGGGCCCGTCAGTAGGTGACCGTGATCCTCCGGGCGGCCCCGTCCACCCGCACCCGGCCCCCGTACGGGATCACCAGCCGCGGATAGGTGCGCCCCAGGTCTCCGAGGTCTCCAGGAACAGCACGCCCCCCTCGTACCCGACCGGATCCCGCCCGATCTCGCCTCCGGCCGTCAACAGCCGGTAGAGGGTCACCAGGTTGCCGCCCCGGCTCCGCCCGGTCGCGGTCGGTGTCGCGGTAGCGCTCGGAGGGGCGCAGCTCGTAGGGCCCCGGGGTGAAGAGGGCGGCGCGCACCGAGTCGGCGGTCAGCGGGTGCGGTGTCGTCACCGCCGATGGTGGCCATGACCGCCTTGATCGACGGATCGGCGAACGCGGTGTGGACGTCGTCGGCCCGCTTCTGCGGGGTCGAGCCCATCTTCCGCGTGGCCGGGTACTCCACCGGCTCCGGCCGAACTCTTCCCGCAGCCGCTTCAGGCCCGGTCGTGGGGGAGCGGGAGGATGCCGGCGGGCCCCGAGGACGGCGAGATCACCGCGATGCGGTCTCCGGGCGCGGGCTCGGGCGGTTAGGCCGGGGCGGCCGTGGAGGAGATCATGCCGCGAGGACAGGGGCGGTCTCAGAGTGCGACGAGGGTGACCTCGGTGGCCTTGACGCTCGTCCAGAGCCGGGCGCCGTCCCGCACGCCGAGATCGGCCGCGGCCTGCGGGGTGATCTCCGCGACCAGGTCGGGGACTTCGTCCGAGCCGACGAGGACGCGGAGCCGGCTGCCGACGACGGTGATCTCCCGTACGGTGCCGGGCCAGACGTTGCGGGGGCTGCCGGAGGGGCGGTCGTGGTGGAGGGAGACCGCTTCCGGGGCGATGATCGCGAGGGCCCGCGTCCCCTCGGGGAGGTTCTCGGCGGCGACCAGTCGGCCGCCGCCGGTGAGCGCGACCCCTGCCGCGTCGGTCGTGCCGGGCCAGGCGTTGCGGCCGAGCATGCGGGCGACCCAGGGGGACCGGGGGTGACGGGTGACCTCGGCCGGAGTGGCGTCCTGGAGGGCGTGGCCGTCGGCGAGCACGAGGACCCGATCGGCGAGGGAGACGGCTTCGACGGGGTCGTGGGTGACGATGAGGCAGACCCCCCCGAAGCCGGCGAGGTGGGTGCGCAGCGTGTGGCGGACGTGGGCCCGGGTGGTCTGGTCGAGGGCGGCGAGGGGTTCGTCGAGGAGGAGCAGCCGGGGGCGGGCGGCGAGGGCCCGGGCGAGGGCGACGCGTTGGGCCTGGCCGCCGGAGAGCTGGGCGGGCTTGCGGTGGGCGAGGTGGCCGACGCCGAGCCGGTCCAGCCAGTCTTGGGCCTCGGCGCGGGCCCGGGCCTTGGGGGCGCCGTGGGCGCGCAGGCCGTAGGCGGTGTTGGCCAGCGCGCTCAGGTGCGGGAAGAGGGCGCCGTCCTGGGGGACCCAGGAGACCCCGCGTCGGTGCGGGGGCAGGGTGGTGACGTCGAGGTCGCCGAGGCGCAGCTCGGCGTGGGCGCGGGGGGTGAGCCCGAGGAGGGCGCGCAGCAGGGTGGTCTTGCCGGCGCCGTTCTCCCCGACGACCGCGATGGTGGTGCCGGGTTCGGCGTCCAGGGTCAGCTCGTTGAAGCCCGTCACGCGTGCGCGCAGCGGCCAACGGTCGCCGTCGGGAGGGGCGGGCGCCGAGGGGTCCGAGGGCTCCGGCGTCTTCGCGGGGCCCGGCCCGGGGACCGCCTCGGGCTGCGCATCCTCGGAGACCGGGGCGGCCGGCGCGGTCCTCGGGGTGATCGGGGTGCCCGTCCAGCGGCCGCGCAGGGCTACCAGGACCGCCATGGCGATGGCCAGCAGCAGCAGGGACACCGAGGTCGCGGCCTCCGGCTGGTCCTGGAGGAGCAGGTAGACCTGGAGCGGCAGGGTCTGGGTGGTGCCGGGAAGGTTGCCGGCGAAGGTGATGGTCGCGCCGAACTCGCCGAGCGCGCGGGCCCAGGTGAGCGCCGCGCCCGCGATCAGCCCGGGGGCGACCATCGGCAGCGTCACGGTGAAGAACACCCGGACCGGGGAGGCGCCGAGGGAGGAGGCGGTCTCCTCGTAGCTCTGCTTGAGCCCGCCGAGCGCGCCCTCCAGGCTGATCACCAGGAAGGGCATGGCGACGAAGGTGGCCGCGACGACCGCGCCCGAGGTGTTGAACGGCAGCGTGATGCCGAAGGTGTTCTCCAGCCACGGCCCGAGCAGTCCGCGCCGCCCGAAGCCGAGGAGCAGCGCCACACCGCCGACGGTCGGCGGCAGCACCATCGGCAGCAACACCAGCGAGCGGACCAGGGACTTGCCGGGGAACTCGACCCGGGCCAACAACCAGGCCAGCGGCACGCCGAGGACGAGGGACAGGCCCAGTGCCCACAGGGACACGAACATCGAGAGCCTGAGGGCCTGCACCACACCGGGAGAGGTGAGGTGGTCGGCCAGCTCGCTCCACTGCGTGCGGCTGAGGATGCCGAGGAGCGGCAGCAGCAGGAAGGCCACGGCGAGCAGCGCGGGGAGCGCGAGCGTCAGGGGCGGCCGGGTGCGGGTGCGGTGTCTGCTCATGAGGGTTCCTGGCGGGGCGAAGGCGGAGGCGCTGGTGTCGGCGGATGCGGTGGAGTCGGCGGACGGGTCGTCACGGGAGCGTACGCACGAAGGAGGGGCCGCCCGTCCCCCCGGACCGGGCGTCCCCTCCCTCACGTCGGCCCGCGCAAGCCGTTACGCCTTCTGGAAACCGGCGTCCTGGAGGATCTTCTGCGCCTCGGGGGTGCTCAGCCACGCCACGAACGCGGCGGCGGCCTCGGCGTTCTTGGAGCCCTTGAGCGTGGCGGCCGGGTAGGAGGCCACCGCGTTCTGCTCGTCCGGGATGTCGACCGTGACGACCTTGTCACCGGACTTGGCGGAGTCCGTCTTGTAGACCAGACCGGCATCGGCCTCGCCCAGCTCGACCTTGGAGAGGACGGCGCGGACGTTCGGCTCCTGCGAGACCGGCTTCACCTCGATCTTCTGGGCGTCGAGGATCTGCTTGCTGTAGCGACCCACCGGGACCTCGGGCGCGGCCAGGACGACCTTGATCTTGGAGTCGGCGAGGTCCTTCAGCTCGTCGACCTTGAAGGGGTTGTCCTTGCCGGTCGCGATGACCAGGCGGTTCTTCGCGATGATCGTCGCGTTGTTCGTCTCGGCCTTGAGGCCGTCCATGGTCTTGGTGTCGGCGGTGACCAGGGCGTCCGCCGGGGCGCCCTGCTTGACCTGGGCGGCGAGTTCCTGCGAACCGGCGAAGGAGAACTTGACCTCGGTGCCGGGGTGCGACTTCTGGTACGCCTCGCCGGCCGTCTTGAACACGTCCGTCAGGGAGGACGCGGCGAGGACGGTGAGGGTCGCGGGCTTCGCGGCGGGGGAGGCCGGGGCGGAGGCGGAGGCGGACGGGGAGGCGTCGGCGTCGGTCTTCTTGTCGCCGTTGCCGCAGGCGGACAGCGGGATGAGCAGGGCGGCGGTCAGGACGGCGGCCGCACTGCGACGGCGGGTGAAGGTCGCGTTCATGGGTGCTCCTCGGTTCGGGTCGGCGGGCCGGCCGGGTGCCGGTACCGCGTGGTGGTGACCCGCGCCGGTGACGGGCGGAGCGGGTGGGACGAGCGGTGGGACGAACGGGGTGTGAGACGAGCGAGCGGGGTGGTGAGACGAACGAGCAGGCCGGTACGGGTGGTTCAGGTGCGGTCGATGTGCACGCTGGTGGACTTCACGCGGGCGGTGGCCTGCATGCCGACTTCCAGTCCCAGTTCCTCGACGGCCTCACGGGTGAGCAGGGAGACCAGCCGGTGGGGACCGGCCTGGATCTCGACCTGGGCGGCGACGTCGCCGAGCTTGACGGCGGTGACGATCCCGGGGAAGGCGTTGCGCGCGGAGGTGTAGGGCTCCCCGTCCTCGGCGTGCGCCCCCTGTCCCACCTCGACGGAGAAGGCGGCCAGATCGCGGCCGTCGATGAGCCGGCGGCCGCCTTCGTCGCGATGGGTCACGACCCGGCCCGCGTCGGCCCAGCGGCGAGCCGTGTCCGGGCTCACGCCCAGCAGACGTGCCGCCTGACCGATGGTGTAGGACTGCATGAGCGACAAGGTAGGGGCAGATCTGCCGCATTTGCAATTCGTTTGGGAGCATCTCCATCGCAGATGCCATGCCTCTTGTGGTTTCCGCCAAAACCCATTCCGCTTTTGGGCCCGCGGATCGATAAAGTCGCCTCATGGCTGATGCAGAGGCAGGGGCGGCCAAGCCGTCGCCGATGGAGACGGGCACCGCGCGGGTCGACGCCTGGATGTGGTCCGTCCGGCTCACCAAGACCCGGTCCGTGGCCGCGACCGCCTGCCGGGCGGGGCACGTGAAGGTCAACGGCGAGCGGGCCAAGCCCGCCCAGATGGTCCGCGCGGGCGACGAGGTGCGCCTCTTCCACGCGGGCCGGGAGCGGATCGTCGTCGTGCGGCGCCCCGTGACCAAGCGGGTCGGAGCGCCCGTCGCGGCGGAGTGCTTCATCGACAACAGCCCGCCGCCGCCCACCCGTGTCGAGGCCGCCGTGGTCGGCATCCGCGACCGTGGCGCGGGCCGCCCGACCAAGCGCGAGCGCCGGGACATCGAGAGCCTGCGCGGCCGCTGACCGGTCGCCGGACGCCCCCCCCCGGCCGGTCCGGGGCGCAACCGGGCGAAAACCCCACGGGCGGACCCGGCCGGGCATACGCTTCCGGGACCAGCCGCGCCTTGGGGGGACGGAACCGTGGGTTCATCGGCCGTGGGGGACGCGACGTCGCCGATCAGGGTGGCCGTCGTGGACGACCACCCCATCATCCTGTACGGCCTTCAGGCGTCCTTCGCCGACCACACGCCCGACATCGAACTCGTCGCGATGGCGGAGGACGTCGACACCCTCCTCGCCCAGGAACACGGCGCCGACGCCTCCGTCGTCCTGCTCGACCTGCGCCTGCGGGACGGCAGCGACATCGGCGAGAACGTGCGCCGCGTCCGCGCCACCGGCGCCCGCGTGCTCGCCTACACCACCGAGCAACGGCCCGCCCTGATCCGCAGGGCGCTCGACGCGGGCGCCCTCGGGCTGGTCCTCAAGGAGGACCCGCAGAGCAGGCTCGCCGAGGCCATCCGGGCCGCCCACGCCGGTGAGGCGTACGTCTCCAGCCGGCTCGCCCATCAGATCGTCACCGATCCGCGCGGCGGCATCCGGCTCTCCGGGCAACAGCACCGGGTCCTCGAACTGATAGCGCGGGGCCTGCCGCACGGACAGATCGCCAAACTGCTCCACGTCACCGAGGACACCGTCCGCACGCACCGCAAGCGGGCGATCGAGGCCTACACGGACGCCGGCGACGGCCTGCTCGGCACGAACACCGAGATCGTCTGGCGGGCCGTGGCCGACGGCCACATCGACATCGCGCCGGACCGGCCGGACGCCGGCGGGTGAGCAGGACAGGCCGCTCGGTGAGGGCGGGCCAGTCCTACCGAAGCGGGGTCGAAGCCGCGCTCTCCCGGTCCGTGGCGGCCATCGCGGTCCTCTTCGCCCTGAACTGGACGGCGTTCCTGTTCTCGGGCGGTCGACGGCCACCCGGGGTCACGGCGGTGGCGGTCGTCTTCGTCGCCCTGACCGCGCACCTCGTGGTCCGGGGCGTACGGGGCCGACTCGACGGCTCCGACGCCTGGACCGCCGTCGCCGTGGCGGTCCTCGCGCACCCCGTCCTCGTCCTGGGCGGGGGCGCCGCGTCCGTCGTGATCGGTCAGCGCTGCATGCTGACGGTGCCGGCCTTGCTCCTCGCCACCGGGTTCCTGCCCCGAACGGCCGGACGGTGGGCCTGCCTCGCGGCCATCGGCGCCCAACTGGGCACGAGCTGGCCCGTGGACGGCCCGGCGGCGGCCGTGGAGGGCATCTGGCCGGTGGTGGCGACGGCCGTGGCCGGCACGGTGCTCGGGCCCGTCATGCGCGCCGCCGGCGACGGGGCCGACCGCTCCGAGGCGCTGGCCGCGGCGGCCAAGGCCGAAGCCGCCCGGGCCGCGGGTCGACGCGAGGCCCACCGTGACTTCCAGGGGATGCTGCACGACGAGGTCAGCGCGGCCCTGCGGGCCATAGGCCAGCCGGGGATCGCCGCGGACCGGGTACGGGAGGCGGCCCGGGGCGCCGTGGCCGCGATCGCCGGCGCCCCCGCCGTGCTGGGGACCACGGGCGGGGACGCGGACGGGACCGCGGGCGGCGACGGGATCGGGATCCCCGGGGACCGTGGCGACCTGGCGGCCCTGGTGCGCGGGCTCGTCCCGCCCGCCGGCGCCGGGACGACCGTGGAGGCCCCCGGAGTCCTCGCCGTCCCGCACGAGGTGGCCGCGGCGGCGGTGGGCGCGGCCCGCGAGGCCCTGCGCAACGTCGCGGACCACGCCCGGGCCCGGACCGTACGGGTGAGCCTGACCGCCCCGGAGGGCGGCGCGGGGTTCCTCCTGCTCGTCACGGACGACGGAACCGGCTTCGCCCGGGGGGAGTTGAGGCGGTCCTCCGTCGGCGTGCGCCGCTCGATGATCCGGCGGATGGAGGCCGTGGGCGGCAGCGCGGAGGTGGTCAGCGCGCCCGGGCGCGGCACGACCGTACGCCTGGAGTGGCGGGACACCGCCCCCGACCCGGGGGCGCGGGCGGTCCCGGCCAAGGTCGAGCTGATGGGGGCCGCCGTCGGCGACGTACGCCGCCCGCTGGCCGCCGTGTGCCTGCCCTTCCTCCTGGTCATGGGCGTCATCGCGGCCCTCCACACCTGGCGGGCCCCCGGGGCGGGCTGGCTGATGGCCTGGTACGCGGCCCTGGCGACGATCACCGTGGCCCTGCTGCTGCGGTCCCGTCACGGGATCGGCGGACCGGCCGCCGCGGCGGCCTGCGCGTTCGCCGTGACGGGCGCGCTCGCGAGCTTCCTCGTCCTGCCCCTGGCCGGCCTCGCCGACTACACCTCGTGGCCGATCGGCGCCGTCACGCCGCTGCTGACCCTGTTGGTGATCGTGCGCCCCTCGTGGGAGGCGCTGACGGCCATGGCACTGGAACAGGCGGGCGTCGTCGTCCTCGTGGCGACCGGCCCGCCGATCGCGCCCACCCTCGGCGAGACGGTCGGCATGACCCTCCCCGCCCTGTCGGCCCCCGCCCTCGGCGTGGTCATGGGCCTGGCGATCGGGCGCACCGTCGCCCGCCTCGGCGGGGTGACCATGCGCGCCAACGCGGTCCGCTCGGCCGCCCTCGCCGCCGAGGCCGTCCGCGAGGCCCGGGAGGCCCTGCGCCGCAGGCGGCTCGCCGACCTCGGCGAGGAGGTCCTCCCCTTCCTCGGCGCCACCGCCACCGGGCGGCGCTCGCCCGAGGACCCCGAGGTGCGCGACACCGCCCGGCTGCTCGGGTACGCCGTCCGCGACGAGATCCACATCCCCGGCGTCCTCGACCGTCCGGCCCGCGACCTGTTGAGCGCGGCGCGCACGGCGGGCTGCGTCGTCACGATCCAGTCGGACTCGGACGACCCGCACCCGCCCGCCCTGCTGCGCCTGTTGCTGACCACGGCCCTGGGCACCGGCCCCACCCCCCGCGAGATGGTCCTCAGCGTGACGGCCTCGGCGGACACCGTGGACGCGGCCCTGGTCGTGCTGCCGGGCGACCGGAGCCGGGCCGGGGCGCTGCGCGAGGCCGTCGCCGGGATCAGCGCGGTGGTGGAGGACGCCGCCGAGTCCACCTGGGTCGAGGCGCGCGTCCGGACGGTCTGAACCGTCCGCTCGCCCCGAACCGGACCCGGTGGGGGCGGGGTTGTCACCACGGATGGGGACAGCCAGGCAGGGGGTCGCGCCGCGAGCATGAAGGGGTGCCGCGAAGGCCGGGGAGGACCCCGGTACTCGCCCTCGGCATGCCCTCACCGGGGAGCCTCCGTGAAGAAGCTCGTCCAGACCTTCCGCAAGGAACTGAAAGCGACGATGGGCCGCAGTGAAGCCCTCAGCCCGGCCGAACAGGAGGCGGTCATGCGGGAGTACGACGCCGCCCTGCACGGCGAGCGGCCTCCCCGCCTGGTCCTCATCGGCGAATGCGGCGTCGGCAAGTCGACGACCGTCAACGCGCTCTTCAACGCCGGCCAGCCGGTCGGCCACACCCGGGCCACCACCGACCACGCCTACGCGATCCCGGTCGAACTGATCGGCAGCCGGGGTCTGTTGGAGGTGGTCGACATGCCGGGCATCGGCGACGACGAGGTCAACTACCACCGCTACCTCGACCTCTACCACCGGGTCCTGCCGACGGCCGACGCGATCGTCTGGGTCCACGCGGCCGAGGACCGCAGTGTCCAACTGGTCCAGCAGGCGCTCCGGGACGTCTTCGGCCAGGCCGAACCGGAACTGGCGGGGCGGCTCGTCCTGGCCCTGAACAAGGCCGACGAGATCGACCCCCACGACTGGAATCCGAGCGCCAACCTGCCGTCCGCGCGCCAGCTGGAGGCCCTGCGCGCGCGGGCCGCGGACTTCACGGAGAAGATCTCCCGGACCCTGCCGCTCTGGCAGGGTGAGGCGATCACCTACTCGGCGCGCCAGCACTACAACCTGACGGCGCTCTTCAAGGAGATGATGCACGCGGTCCCGCAGCAGCGCCGGTGGGTGCTGGAGAAGCGGATGGACCTGGCGGACTTCACCGCCAAGGTGGACCGGAAGCTGTTGCGGGCGGCGTCGGCCCGGATGCTCGCCGAAGTCCGGCCCCTCGCGGCCGTCGAGGCCGCCGCCGCGGTCGTGCAGAGCGCCCCGGTGGTGCAGTGCACGCCGGCCGTGGAGAGGACCCCGGCCGTGGAGAAGCCCCCGGTGGTGGAGGGCGCCCCGGTCGCCCCGCCCGCGCACGTCGCCGGACCCCGCCACGCCGCCGCCGGATCCGGCACGGGCACCCGTCTGTCCGAGGTGTTCGCCGCGCTGCCGCCGGCGACGTTGCGCGAGCTGTGCCAGGACCGCGAGCGGTTCCTGGAGTTCACCCGGCGCGTGGAGCAGGAGAGCGGCCGATGAACACGGAACCCGCGGGCGCGGAGGCGGGCGTCGAGGAAATGCTGGAACGCGTGTGGGCGGCCATGCGCGAGAACGAGGACAACGTGAACGAGATCGTCCGCCTCTCGGAGGTCTCCTTCCGTCTGTGGGTCGACCACCTGGCCCAGCGGGTGTCCGCGGCCCTCGGGATCTCCTTGGCGCACGTTCAGGCGTTCTTCGCCGACGTCGGCTCGATCGCGCGGAGGGCGGGCCGGACCTTCTCCACCTCGTTCCACGACACCTACGAGAGGGCGCGCAAGGTGCCGCCCCCCGACCACCGGCCGCGAGGGGCACGCCGATGACGTGGGTGGAGTTCCCCTTCCCGGCCTGCCCCGCCTGCGCCCGCTCCTGGTCCGCGAGCCGCCACCGGGACTGCCCGGCCGGCCGCCGCGACGGCGGGAGGGGATCGGCGCTGGACGTCGATCCGGACGCGGCGCGGGTGCGGTGCACCGGCTGTCACGGGACCTGGAGCGTGTGGGAGACGCGGTTCTTCTGCGGCTGCGGTCGCCGCTTCGAGGCGGTGGAGGTGGAGGCCGCGCTGAAGGAGATCATCCGGGTGGCGTCCCTGCTGGTCGACATCCTGGTGCAGCAGGGACGGGACCTCGCCGAGATCCGCCGGGCGGGCGAGGCCTCGTTCCGCTCGTGGCTGGGGCACCTCACCGACGCGCTGGCGGGCGCGCTCGGCTCGGCGGCGGGGCACGTCGTCGGGAGCCTGTTGCGCACCCTGTTCTGAGGCTGCGCGCTACGGGGGCGGCGCCGTCCGGAGGGACGGCGCCGCTTCCCATGGGGCCGGTGGGTCAGTAGCCCCACACGCCGAGTTCGGTGATCGAGGCGAACACGTGCCCCCAGAGTTCCTCGGTGGGCCCGTCGGGGCCGAGCGCGGCCGGTTCCAAGGCCTCGACCTCGTCGTGGAAGTGCCCGACGCCGTCCTCGGCCGGGTAGGGGTCCCAGCAGGACCCCATGTGCCGCCGGACCGCTTCCAGCAGCCGTACGAAGGTCTCGGTGTCGCGGGCCAGCGGGAAGGGCTCGCCCCCGTTGCGGACCATGAGCAGTGCGCCGGTGTCCGGGCGGAGCAGGACCAGGCCCGTGTCCGCGTACCCGAGGTCGAAGGTGCCCAGGTGCAGGGAACCCGCGACGCCGGCCGCGCCCCCGCCGGAGTGGACCGGCGGACCGGACCCGTCACCGGCGGCCTCGAAGGAGGTGACCCCGGCCGCCCAGAGGCGCGGCAGGCCCACCGCGCTCAGCAACTCCCGCGTGGGGCGGTGGGTCAGGGTGGCGGGCAGCAGCTCCGGCGGGACCCGCAGTACGCGTGCCGCGCCGAAGACCGCGTCCAGCCGGGCGGCGCTCAGGGGCCGTTCGGCCGGAGCCGGGTCCACGAACCAGGGATCGCCCCCGCCCTCCTCCCAGGAGTCGTACCGGGCGCCGCCGCCGGACCGGGGGCCGTGCGCCACCGCGGGGTTCCGCTCGGCCACCAGTACCCCGCGGGCCTCGGCGATCAGGAAGCGGTCCCCGCCGAGGGCGACGGGCTCCTCCCAGGTGCCGGGGCAGTGCAGCGCCCAGTCCCGCTCCTCGGTCCCGAAGAGGACCGGCCCCTCCGGCCCGTCCTCCTCGTGCCACTCCTCGTACGTTCCGGCGTCGGGCTCCGCGCAGGGCGCGCCGGTGTCCAGGCGGAACCAGCGCTCGCCCTCCCAGAGCGACGACACCTTGAGGAGGGAGCTCCGCTCCGGATCGCCGAGCGGGGCGAAGACCTCGACGTTCCGGTCCCCGCTGAGGTTCGGCTCGCCGCGGTGGGCGCCGACCGGCCGCCACCAGGCCCACACCGTCCGCCACGGCAGGGCGGGTTCGGCGGCCTCGACCCGCTCGGCGTAGGCGTCCCGACCCAGCACCCGTGCGGCGAAGTGCAGCCACGAGGCGAACTCCGCCCGGGACACCTCCTCTTGGCCGAACACGGCCTCGGCCTGTGTGAAGACCTCCCGGCCCACCCCGCCGGCCGCGCCGTGGGCCGTCCGGAGCTCGATCCGGGCGGAGTCCAGCAGGGCGGCGGGGGAGGAGAAGGGAAAGTCGGGAGCCCGCGCCGACTCGTCGACGGAGGCGATTTCAAGATCGTCGTAGGGCATGGGGACATGCTGCCACCGGCCTGCGACGGCCGGGCCGGCGCCCGTTGGGAGGCCATTCGAGGGCTCCCGGCAGGGGTCAACGGCGTGGCGGCTCGACACTCGATCGACTGAACGGCCAATCCGCCGGCCGTCCGGCGCCGAAGACCGGTTGTGAGGATCAACCGAAGCACCTTCGCCCGCTCCGCCCAGGCGGCGCTCGGCGGCCTGCTCGCCGGCTACGCGGCCCTGGCGGTCGCCGAGCTGGTCTCGGCCGCCGTACGCCCCGAGTCGGGGCCCGTGACGGCGGTCGGCGGAGCGGCCATCGACCGTACGCCCCCGGCGCTCAAGGACTGGGCGATCCGCAACTTCGGCACCAACGACAAGCTGGTCCTCCAGCTCGGGATCGTGGTCGTCCTCGGCCTCCTCGCCGTCGTCCTCGGCCTCTTCGCCCTGCGCCACCGGCGCACCGGCGCGGCCGGGGTGCTGCTCTTCGGCGTGGTCGGAGGGGCGGCGGCCGTGACCCGGCCCGACTCCACCGGCCTCACCGACGCTCTGCCCTCGCTGGTGGGGGCCCTGGCCGGGGCCGGGCTGCTCTACCTGCTGATCGGCCGGCTGACCGCCGTACGCGATCCCGAGGCTCCGGCCGCGTCCGGCTGGAGCCGCCGAGGGTTCCTCGTGGCGGCCGGCGCGGCTGCCGTGGCCTCCACCGCGGCGGGCGCCCTCGGGCGGCAGCTCAACTCCACGCGCGGCAGGGGCGCGGCCGCCACCCGGGACGCCGTACGGCTGCCCGCCGCCGCATCACCGGCCGCCTCCGTACCCCGGGGGGCCTCCCTGCGCGTCGCCGGGATCAGCCCCTTCACCACCCCGAACGCGGACTTCTACCGTGTCGACACCGCCTTGGTGGTGCCGAAGGTGTCGGCCGACACCTGGCGGCTGAGGATCCACGGCAAGGGAGTCGACCGGCCCCGCACCTACACCTACGCCGACCTGCTCGGCCGGGACCTGATCGAGCGCGACGTCACCTTGACCTGCGTGTCCAATGAGGTCGGGGGCCCGTACGTGGGCAACGCGCGCTGGCTCGGCGTACGGCTGGCCGACCTGCTCCGCGAGGCCGGCGTGCGCCCGCCGTCCAAGGGCGGTCCGGCCGACCAGCTGGTGGCCCGGTCCGTGGACGGCATGACGCTGGGCAGCCCCGTCGAGGACGTCATGGACGGCCGTGACGCCATGCTCGCCGTCGGCATGAACGGCCAACCGTTGCCGTTCGAGCACGGCTTCCCCGTACGGATGCTCGTACCGGGCCTGTACGGCTACGTCTCCGCCTGCAAGTGGATCCAGGACATCGAGCTGACCACCTTCGCCTCCTACGACCCCTACTGGGTCAAGCGGAAGTGGGCCCGTCGAGCCCCGATCAAGACCCAGGCCAGGATCGACACCCCCAAGCCCTTCGCCCGTCTGGGCGTCGGCGCGACCACGGTCGCCGGAGTGGCCTGGGCCCAGCACCGCGGCATCGACCGGGTCGAGGTGCGGGTCGACGACGGGCCCTGGCGGGACGCCGACCTGGCCGTGGAGGACACCGCCGACACCTGGCGGCAGTGGTCCTTCCCGTGGCAGGCGGCGGCCGGTGGCCACACCCTCACCGTCCGCGCCACGGACCGCACCGGAGCCGTCCAGACCGAGGAACGCACCCGGACCATCCCCGACGGCGCGAGCGGCCGTCACTCGGTGGTGGTCAGCGTCGACTGACGGCCCCGCCCCGGATCCCCGCGGACATCCCGCGGACCTCCGGACCCCAAACCCTTCTCTGATCTTCCCTCGAACACAGCGATCCCAAGGAGAACCCCCGTCATGAACAGCAGCACCTTCCGCCGTACCGCCGTCGCCGTCGCCGCCGCCGCGCTCCTGCCCTTCGCGCTGGCCGCCTGCTCGTCCTCCGACGCCGACAAGGACTCCACCTCGGGGTCCGCCGCCTCCTCCGCGGCCGCCACCCCGAGCAGCGCGAGCTCCTCGGCCGCCCTGGCCGACGGCCCCTTCGGTCCGGCCTGTGCGGGCGTTCCGGCCGAGGGCGCGGGGTCCTTCGACGGCATGGCCAAGGACCCGGTGGCCACGGCCGCCTCGAACAACCCGGCACTGTCCACCCTGGTCACCGCCGTCAAGCAGGCCGGTCTCGTGGACACCCTGAACAACGCCAAGGACATCACCGTCTTCGCGCCCACCAACGAGGCGTTCGCGAAGATCCCGAAGGCCGACCTCGACAAGGTCCTCGCCGACAAGGCCATGCTCACCAAGATCCTCACCTACCACGTCGTCGGTGAGAAGCTCACCCCGAAGCAGCTGGAGAGCGGCTCCTTCGACACCCTGGAGAAGGGCAAGATCACCACGGCCGGATCGGGCGAGGCCTACAAGGTCAACGGCACGTCCAACGTGGTCTGCGGCAACGTCCCGACCGCGAACGCCACCGTCTACATCGTCGACACCGTCCTGATGCCCAAGTAGTCCGAACGCCGCGGGAGCAGGAGCGGTCGAAGCGGCTCCGCGCCGCCGCAGGCCCCACAGCGAACGCCGCGTGGCCCCGGGGAATGGGCCGCGCGGCGTTCTTCGCGGGGGTCCGCCGTCACGCGGTCCGGTCGGCGGACGGCAGGGCGGCGGGCTTCCGTGCCGTCGCGGCGGCGGCGTGCAGGGAGCGCAGGGCGAGCAGCAGGACCCCGATGTCGTCGAGGTAGACCGGGTCCGGGATCAGGTCCACCGGGGAGATCGTGTAGACGACCGCCACCCAGAACAGCGCCTTGTCGCGCAGCGGGATCCCGGCGTCCATCAGCAGCCGCCGTGCGGCGAAGACGCGTACCAGGAGTACGGCCGCGGTCACCGCCGCCGCGAGGGCCAGGACTCCGAGAAGGATCAGCCAGACTTTTCCGTCCATGGGCGCTCTTCTACCCCGTCGGGCGGATCAGGCACCCTGTGCGCGCAGTCGGCGGCTGACCTCGCCCAGTCCGTCGGCGATCGCGTCGAGCTGCTCGGGGGTCAGGACGTCGACGAGGGCCTCGCGGACGGTGGCCACGTGCCCGGGGGCGGCCTCCCGGAGCCGGTCGTGGCCCGCCTCGGTCAGGACGGCGAAGACCCCGCGCACGTCGGAGGGGCAACTGCGGCGCCGGACCAGGCCCGCCTTCTCCATCTGGGTGACCTGGTAGGTCAGTCCGCTCTTGGAGTTGATGAGGCCGTTGGCCAGCTCGGTCATCCGCAGTTCGTGATCGGGTGCGGCGGCGAGGCGCACGAGGATCTCGTACTGGGGGTGGGAGAGTCCCGAATCGTCCTTGAGCTGCTGGTCGAGGCGGCGGTTCACCAGCGCGGAGGCGGCCAGGAAGCCGTCCCAGGCCCGCATCTCACGGTCGTCCAGCCATCGGGTTTCAGCCATGGCGACAGCCTACACGAGTTGTTCCAATTTGAATCAGTGGTTAGGGTCGGGAGCCAGGTTCGAATTTGAACAACTCCTGCCCCTCCCTTCGGACCGTCCCCACCGAAAGGCCCCCCATGCCCAGCACCCCCGCCGACACCTCCGCCACGAAGGGCGCGCCCGCGCGCCCCGCCGACCGCGCGCCCGCCGCGGGCGCCCCGACCGCCCCCACCGCTTACCACGACGCCGGACTCCTGCTCCTGCGCCTCGTCCTCGGCCTCACCGTCGCCGCCCACGGCACCCAGAAGCTCTTCGGCTGGTTCGGCGGTGGCGGCATCAGCGGCACCGGCCGGTTCTTCGACTCCGTCGGCTACCCGGCGGGCGACACCATGGCCGCCATCGCGGGCCTGACCGAAACCCTGGGCGGCCTCGGCCTCGCCCTCGGGCTGCTCACCCCGCTCGCCGGGGCCGCGGTCACCGGCACCATGATCAACGCCATCGTGGTCCACGGCACCGGTTCCTTCTTCGCCCCCGAGGGCTTCGAGTACGAACTGCTGCTCACCGCGGCCGCCGCCGCACTGACCCTCACCGGCCCGGGCCGTCTCGCCCTCGACCGGCTGCTCCCCGTCCCCGCGCGGCTCGCCCACCGACCCGCCCTCGGGGCCCAGGCGCTCGCCCTCGGGGTGGTCTTGGCGGCCGTGACGCTGCTCATTCGGAAGTAGCGACTCCGAACGGGCCGATTGACCCCGGCCGATGGCGGGAACAGCGGATGAATGACACACCCCACACAGGCGATCGAAGACTACGCAATCATCGGCGACCTCATGACGAGCGCACTGGTCGGCCGCGACGGGTCCATCGACTGGCTGTGCTTTCCCCGCTTCGACTCGGCGGCCTGCTTCGCCGCCCTCCTCGGCGACGAGGAGAACGGTCACTGGCGCATCGCCCCGGCGGGCGCCACCGACGGTGAACAGTGCACCCGCCGGGCCTACTCCGACGGCACGCTCGTCCTGGAGTCCTTCTGGGACACGGCGGACGGCACCGTGAAGGTCACCGACTTCATGCCGCAGCGCGACACCGCGCCCGACGTGATGCGCATCGTCGAGGGAGTCTCCGGACGGGTCACCGTCCGCAGCACCCTGCGGCTGCGCTTCGACTACGGCCACGTCGTCCCGTGGGTCCGGCGCAGCGACGCGGACCGCGTCGCCGTCGCCGGACCCGACGCGGCGTGGTTCCGCAGCGAGCCCGCCGTACGGACCTGGGGCGCGGACAACAGCACCCTCTCGGAGTTCACCGTCGGCCCGGGGGAGAAGGTGGCCTTCGTGCTCACCTGGCACCCCTCGCACGAACCGCGCCCCGAGCCCGTCGACCCGTACGAGGCCCTGGAGCAGAGCCTCGTCGACTGGCGGACGTGGAGCGCCCGCTGCCGGTACGAGGGCCCCTACCGGGAGGCCGTCCTGCGCTCCCTGATCACCCTCAAGGCCCTCACCTACGCCCCGACCGGCGGGATCGTCGCCGCCGCCACCACCTCCCTGCCGGAGGAGCTGGGCGGCGTCCGCAACTGGGACTACCGCTACTGCTGGCTGCGCGACTCCACCCTGACCCTCGGGGCCCTGGTGGCCACCGGCTACCTCGACGAGGCCCGCGCCTGGCGCCACTGGCTGCTCCGCGCGGTGGCCGGCGACCCCGCCGACCTCCAGATCATGTACGGGATCGGGGGCGAACGCCGGATCCCGGAGATCGACCTGCCGTGGCTGCGCGGGTACGCCGACTCCGCGCCCGTCCGCGTGGGCAACGCGGCCGTGGACCAACTCCAGCTGGACGTCTACGGCGAGGTGCTGGACTCCCTGTTCCTGGCGCGCTCCTCCGGACTCGCCTCCGAGCGGCACGCCTGGAAGATCCAGCTGGCCCTCCTCGACTTCCTGGAGCACAACTGGCAGCGGCCCGACGAGGGGTTGTGGGAGGTGCGCGGACCGCGTCGGCACTTCGTGCACTCCAAGGTGATGGCCTGGGTGGCCGCCGACCGGGCCGTGCGCACGCTGGAGGCCAGCCCGGAGATGCCCGGGGACGTCGAGCGCTGGCGGACCATAAGGGACGAGGTCCACCGCGACGTCTGCGAGAACGGCTTCGACGCCGAGCGGGGCACCTTCACCCAGTACTACGGCTCGCGCGAACTGGACGCGGCCACCCTCCTCATCCCCCGCGTGGGCTTCCTGCCGCCCGACGACCCCCGCGTCATCGGTACCGTCGACGCCGTCCGCGCCGAACTGGGCCGCAGCGGACTCGTCCGCCGCTACAGCACCGAGGGCCCCTCCGTGGACGGCCTGCCCGGCGACGAAGGGGCCTTCCTGGCCTGCTCGTTCTGGCTCGTGGACGCGCTGCACCTGACCGGCCGGGAGAAGGACGCGCGCGAGCTCTTCGAACGCCTCCTGGACGTCTGCAACGACGTGGGTCTGCTCGCCGAGGAGTACGACCCCATCGCGGACCGCCAGCTCGGCAACTTCCCCCAGGCCTTCAGCCACATCGGGCTGGTGAACACCGCCCTGATCCTGAGTCGCGCCCCCGGACACTCCTGACCGTCCGGTCGGGCGGGTCGCCACCCCGCCCGACCACGCCCTAACGGGTCAGTTCCGTCAGGCGGGTACGGAGGTGGGTGAAGCGGGGGGAGGCGCGGAGGGTCGGGAGGTCCGCGGAGGGGGCCCGGTCCAGGTCGATCGGGAGGTCCGCCACCACCCGACCCGGGCCCGCCGCCATGACCACGACGCGGGAGCCCAGCAGCACCGCCTCCTCGGCGGAGTGCGTCACGAACAGCACCGTGGTGCCGAGCCGACCCGCCAGGCTCCGGACCTCCTCCTGGAGCCGCTCGCGGGTCAGGGCGTCGAGCGCGGCGAACGGCTCGTCCATCAGCAGCAGTTCGGGTTCCGCCGCCAACGCCCGGGCGATGGCCACCCGCTGCTGCTGGCCACCCGACAGCTCCCAGGTGCGCCGCCCGGCCGTCCCGGCCAGGCCGACCCGCTCCAGCAGCTCCGCGACCCGCGCGGGCCGCTCGGCGCGCGGCACCCCGTGCCGGGCCAGCGCGAAGGCGATGTTCCCGCCGACGGTGCGCCACGGGAACAGGCGCGGCTGTTGGAACACCACTCCCGCGCCACGTCCCGGCAGCGGCGCGGAGCCGCGTACCAGGGCGCGCCCGGTCGCCGCCCGCTCGAAGCCCGCCACCACCCGCAGCAGGGTGGTCTTGCCGCAGCCGGAAGGGCCGACCAGCACGACGAACTCGCCGGCCTCGATCCGCAGGTCGACCCCCTCGACCGCGGTGACCTGCCGCTTCGGCGGACCGTAGCGGACGGCCACGCCCGCGAGGTCCACGACGGCGGTGGCGACCTCAGTGCGCGGCACGGGCCAGCTCCTCCACCGCAAGGGCCCGACCGAAGGTCGCCTCGTCCGGCGCGCTCTCCACCGCCTTCTGCCCCTTCAGGAACACCGCCGCGTCGTGCAGGTTCGCCGCCAGCCTGCCGGGGGCGCCCGGTGTGCCGAGGTACTCCGCCCCGGTCTGCTCCTTCGCGTTCAGCAGCACCAGCTCCGACAGCTGCCGCTTCGCCTCCTCGACGGGCAGCCCCAGCTCGGCCGAGAGGGACTTCGCGGCCTGGTCGGGGGCGGTACGGGTCTGGCCGACGGCCTGGTCCTGCGCCTTCAGCCAGGCGGTGACCACGTCCGGGTGCTTGGCCGCGAAGGCGTTCGTGACCACGCCCAGGTCGGCCGTGGGCTTGCCCTGCCGCGCCAGTTCCCGGCTGGTGACCAGCACCTTCCCGTCCTTGGTCAGCTCCCCGAGGGTGGGCGTCCACACGTACGCGGCGTCGATGTCCCCGCGCTTCCACGCCGCGAGGGTGTCCTGCGGCTGGAGGTCGACGATCTGCACGGCGGACGGCTCGATCCCGGCCGCCGTCAGCGCGGCCAGCAGCGAGTAGTGGGAGGTGGAACCGAAGGGCGTGGCCACCTTCTTGCCGACCAGGTCCTTCACCGAACCGATGCCGGACTTCGCGACGAGCGCCTCGTTGTCACCGATCAGGTCGTGGATCCACAGGACCTTGTACGGGATGTTCAGCGGCGCCGACAGGCCCTTGGTGACGGGGCTGGATCCGGCCAGGCCCAGGTCCACCGCGCCGGCGATGACGGCGGTGTTCACATCGCCGCCGGACTCGAACTTCACCCACTTCACGTCGACTTCGGGCAGCGCCTTCTCCAGCAGTCGCTGGTTCTTCACGACCAGGTCGGCGTTGGGTATCGCCTGGTAGGCGATGCGTACGGTGGTCTTCCCCGAACCACCGCCGTCGCCGCCGGCTCCGCACGCCACCGTGGCGGTGGCGGTGAGGAGGGTGGCGGCGGCCAGCAGCAGGGTGCGGCGCGTGAGGTGTCTGGGCATGGCGGAACTCCGGTGGTGGTTCTGGAAGGGTGAAGTGGAACGCGTGAGGTGGGGAGTCGGGGCCGCGGCGGTCAGGCCTTCCCGCGCCAGGGCGCGGCGACCCGCTCGAAGCCCCGCAGCAGGGCGTCCAGGACGATCCCGGACAGTCCGATGGCGAGGATGCCGGCGATGACCAGGGCGGTCTGGTTGTAGCGCTGGGCGTCGCGGATCATCCCGCCGATGCCCGGAACGCCGTTGATGGTCTCCGCCGCGACCACGGAGGTGTACGCGACCCCGACCGCGATCCGGACGCCGGTCAGGATCTCCGGGAGGGCGGCGGGCAACCGCACCGAGAGCAGCAGGGCCACCGGTCCCGAACCCAAGGCCCGCGCGGCCTCGACGAGTTGCTCCGGCACGGTCCGTACGGCTGCCGCGGTGGCCGCGGCGATCGGAGGCAGCGCGGCGATCACCAGCAGCCAGATCTTCGGGGCCTCGTCGATGCCGAACCAGATGACGAGCAGGGACAGGTAGGCGAGCGGCGGCAGGGTGCGCAGGAAGGTGACGGCCGGCTCCAGGACCACGGCCAGCGGCCGGACGGTCCCGATCAGCAGCCCCAGCGGAACCCCGACGAGCACGGCGTACGCGGAACCGGTGCCGATCCGGCCCAGGCTCACGCCCAGGTGCTCGACGAGCAGGTGTCCGCCGTAGCCGCGGACCCCGTCGTGGGTGCCCGAGGTGAGGACGAACTGGTGCCACACGTCCCCGGGGGAGGGGACGAGGATCCGGGGCCACACTTCGAGCGAGACCACGGCCTGCCAGCCGGCCAGCAGCACGACCAGGGCCACCAGTCGCAGCGCCCCCCGGCGCAGGGCCTCCCGCAGTCGTTCCGGGGCGGCGGGTTCCCGCTCGGGGGCCGGAGCCCCGGGGGCGGTCCGCTCGGGTCCCGCCGACAGGACGGCGCTCACGCCGGACCCGCCCCCGTCAGGGCGCGCAGTCGCGGGGCGACCTCTTCGCCGACCCGGTACGCCTCTTCGAGGTGCGGGTACCCGGACAGGACGAACTCGTCGACGCCCAGGGCCCGGTACTCGGCGAGACGGGCGGCCACCTCGTCGTGCGAGCCGACCAGCGCGGTTCCGGCGCCCTCGCGGACCAGGCCGATGCCGGCCCACAGGTTGGGGGACACGGTCAGCCGGGCGGCGTCCGCGACGCCCCCGTGCAGGGCGGCCATGCGGGCCTGTCCGGTGGAATCCATGGCGGCGAACCGCTCCTGGGTCGTGCGCACCGCCTCCGGGTCCAGTCCGGCGAGCATCCGGTCGGCCTCCGCCCAGGCCTCGGCGGCGGTGTCCCGGCTGATGACGTGCAGGCGCAGCCCGAACCGGGGGCTGCGGCCCACCGCCCGGGCCCGTTCGCGCAGTCGGGTGATCCGTTCCGCCACGGCCGCGGGCGGCTCCCCCCACAACAGCTGTACGTCGGCCCGCCGGGCGGCGACCTCCTCGGCCGCGGGGGAGGCGCCACCGAAGTAGAGCGGGACGGGGTGACGGGTGTCGGGGTCGGTGAGTCGGGCGCCCTCGATCCTGAGGTGGGCGCCGTGGTGGTCGACGGACTTCCCGTCGAGCAGGTCGCGCAGCACCGCCATCACCTCGTCGGTGCGTCCGTAGCGGGCGTCGTGCTCCACGTGGTCGCCGTAGGCGCGCTGTTCGGCGGGATCGCCGCCGGTGACGACGTTCAGCGCGAGTCGCCCGCCGGCGAAGCGGCGGAAGGCGTCGGCCTGTTGGGCGATCAGGGTCGCACTGGCGAATCCCGCGCGGAAGGCGACGAGGAATCCGATGCGGGTGGTGTGCTGGGCCAGGGCCGAGGTCAGGATCCACGGGTCCACGCAACCCAAGCCGACCGGGGTCAACAGCGAATGGAATCCCACCTGTTCGGCGGCGCGTGCCACCTGGGTCAGGTAGCCGACATCGGCGGGGCGGCGGGTGGCGCCGCCGCCGCGGCCCTGGACGGCGGTGACCCCGCCGGGGTCACGACCGTCACCGCCCGTGGGCAGGAACCAGTGCAGCAGGAGGGGGTTTTCTGGCATGGCGGACCTCATGACGGACCTTGTCGGGGCAGCGCGGCACGACCACGCCTCGGCGGAGGTGGCACGTGTACACGGGGAGAGGAAGGCGAAGAGGGGAAATGCGCGGGGAAATGCGGCGGCGGCACGCCCGTGAGGGCGCGCGCGGTCATCCGTACGGAGTCAGGAGCGGCGGATCAACAGCCGTGCGTACGGGAGGATTCGGCCCGACAGAGCATGGTCGAGACACGCAGCAGATCTACGTGTCGACGCGAGACGAGTACGGGGGCCATGGACGCATCCTGTCGGTGACGGGCGGTCGGGGACAAGCGGGGTCCGGATGTTGGACGAATCCGTACCGCATGGCGGGACACCGCCGGGCGGCCGGCGGCGGACCCGGGGGCCGGGGACGGGGGGACCGGCGGGGCGCTCCGAGGCCCCTCAGGCGCGGCGGTTGTGCGGCAGCCGGGCCAGCGCGGCGGCCATCCCGCAGGTGTCCGTGAGCGCGGAGAACACCAGACCGGCCGCGATCGCGGCGCTCAGCAACGCGAAGGCGGGGTGCGCCAACAGGCCCAGCAGCAGCCCGAGCAGCACGAGCGAGCCCGCCGCGAGCCGGACCTGCCGCTCCATGGCCCACACGGCCCGGGGGCGGGCGCCGGGCCCCTCGACGCGTTCGAGGGCGTGTCCGTCGGCCGCCCAGGCGGCGGTGCCGCCGACCAGGCTCAGGGCCTCGATCCCGTGCCCGGCCAGGGTACGCACGGCGTGCCCGGAGCGGGTGCCGGAGGCGCACACGAGGAGCAGCCCCTCGCGCTCGGCGGCGCCCGTGCGCAACGCGGCGAGGGACCCGGGGATCCGGTCGAGCGGGATGTTCGCCGCGCCGGGCAGGTGGCCGGAGGCGAACTCACCGGGCGTGCGCACGTCGACGACGGTGAGATCGCCCCGGCGGGCGTGCGCCTGGTCGGCGGTGAGGGTGGCGGGAGTGCTCATGGGGCGGGCTCCTTGTGCTGCGGCGGGTCCCGGGACCACGGCGCGGCCCGCGTCCGATCAAGGGCGGGGCGGGGCGGTGGTCGTGCCGGGGGAGGGGGCGCCGCCCGCCCGGCCCCGTACGGGACGGTGGCGCGGGCGCGGCGTGCGGGCAGGCGTCGGTGGTCGCGCGTCAGCGACGACAACAGGAGCGCGGAAGTATCCGCGACAGGACGGCCATGCCGCGGATCATAGACACCCGAGGCCCGCCGTACCACCACCTGTCCACCATCCGCTCACGGCGCCCGCCCGGCTCGCCCCCCGGCCACGCCTCGGCCCATGCGCGCGTCCCCCGGCCGCGCGCTCAGCCCTCCGTTTCGGTCCGCCGTGCGTGTCGGGCGCGGGCGGCCTCGTGGGCCTCGCGCAGCAGCCGCAGCAGGGTGTCCGTCGTACGCCCGCCCGGATTCACGACGCAGACCCAGCTCAGGGCCCCGTAGACGGGGTGCGGCATCAGGAGGTCGGTGGCCCCGTGGTCGCGCGGCAGGGCGAGCTCGCGCGGATCCTCCCCGGTGAGCCGGCGGAAGGCCGTCCGGTCGACCTGGACGTTGACCCGCGACCGGCCCGGCGGGTCGAGGTCGGAGGCCGTGTCGCCCGGCTGGTCCTTGACGACGACCGTCCCGTACGGCCGGCCGTTGCGGGGCATCCTGCCGTCGGGCGCGTAGTAGAAGAACGCGTCCCCCCACGCGATCTCGGGAGACCCGTCGCCCGGCTCCGGGGTGAGCACGAGGGCCCCGTCGAAGCCGCGCACCGTCGCGATGATCTGTTCCATACTCATGGTTCGAGTGTCGGGTTCACGTGCTGGTGTGGGGTTCGCTCATGATCGATCCGTCGGAGGACGCGCCCGGGGCGGCGCTGCGGACCGTCGACGTCGCCCGGGAGACGGGCTACTCGGTGCAGCAGGTCCGCGACCTGGAACGCCTGGGCGTCCTCCCGCCGGCGGCCAGGGCCACCAACGGCTACCGCTCCTACACGCGCCTCCACGTGCATGCCCTGCGCGCCTACCGGGGGCTCGCGGGGGCCGTCGGACCCGTCGAGGCCCGGCGGCTGCTGACGGAGCTGCGCACCGGGACGATCGAGGAGGCGGCCTGCGCGGTGAGCGCGGTCCACGTCCGCCTCGCGCGGGAACGGGAGGAGGTCCTCCACGCCCAGCGGGCCCTGCGGGCGGTCCGGGCCGAGGCGGACGCGCCCGGGTTCGCACCGCAGGACGACGCGATGACGATCACGGAGCTCGCGGGAGCGCTCCGCGTCCGCCCCTCCACCCTGCGGTTCTGGGAGCAGGAGGGACTGGTCACTCCCGACCGGGTGACGTCCCTGCGGGCCCGGCGCTACGGCCTCGCGGCCATCGGGGCGGCCCGGATCGTCGCGGCCCTGCGCGGCGCCGGCTACGGGGTCCCCGCCGTCCGCGAGGTCATGGACACCCTGCACCGGCCGGAGGGGCTGGAGGAGACCGCCCGCGTGCTGAGCCGGCGCCTGGACGCCATCGCGGCCCGTGGCGTGGCGCTCCTGCGCGCGGGCGCGGACCTGGCGTCGATCGTGACGTCCGCCGGGGAAAGGGTGACGTCCGCCGAGGACGCGGCCGACCGCGCCTGACCCCCGTGGCGCGGGGGCGGGGCCGGTGGGGCGGTTCGATGCGGTGCGCGCGACGCGGCCGGGCAACTCGGCCGTCCCCGGCGGGCGGTGGGGCCGACCACGGCGAACCCCTCGTTGCGGCATTCGAACGTGGCACCCCTTCGAGTGATCGTTTTCTCGCCGGGTCGGCGCGCTTTCGATCATCGGCGCAGGCGGGGGCGTACGCCAGGCGCACAAGAGGGCGCGCAGCGGGGTCGGCAGAGTTGATCAAGGCGTTGCGCAGGCCGTAGAACACCCCGTGCAGAAACGCATCTGCGAGGCGCGCTCGCGACCTCGCCCACCCCCGGCGCCGTACCGAGCGGCGAACAGCCCGGAGGCTTTGCCATGCCCTCTTCTTGGGGCCCCGTCGGCGAAATCCCCCTGATGAACAGCGTGACGGCCTGGGAGGACCGCGTCCGCCACTGGGGGCGGGACCTGTTCCGCGACCGGCCCGCCCCCCGCCCGGGTGACGTGATCCTCTTCAGCAACGACTACCTGGCCCTCTCCCGCCACCCCCGTGTGGTGGGCGCCCAGCAGCAGGCCCTCGCGGAGCACGGCACCGGCATGATGATGTCCGGGGTCTTCGTCCTCGACGGCGACCCGCAGCGCCGCTTCGAGGCGGACATGGCCGACTTCCTCCAGGCACCCGCCGTCATGGCCTGCCAGTCCGGCTGGGACGCGAACGTCAGCCTGCTCCAGGCCCTGCTCGGTCCGCAGCCCGAAGGGCACCCCGTCTACGTCGACCTGCCGGCCCACGCCTCGCTCTGGGCCGGGACCAACGGCACCGGCTCCGTCCTGCGCCCCTTCGTCCACAACGACACGGACCACCTGGAACGGCTGATGGCCCCGGACGGCCCCGGCACCGTCTGCGTCGACACGCTCTACAGCACCACCGGCGACGTCGCCCCCCTCGCCGAGATCGTCGCGCTCTGCCGCCGCCACGGCTGCACCCTGGTGGCCGACGAGTCCCACGTCCTCGGCGTGCACGGCCCCCTCGGCATGGCCTCGCCGTCGAACTCGGACTGCAGGAGCACATCCCCTTCCGCACCGCCAGCCTCGCCAAGGTGTTCGCGGGGCGCGCCGGGATCGTCGCCTGTGACCGGCGGGTGGTCGACTGGCTGCCGTTCCACTCGCTCAACGCCATCTACAGCTCCACCCTGCTGCCCCAGGACATCGCCGGTCTGTACGCCGCCCTGCACGTCATCCGCACCGACGACGTGCGCCGCAAGCGCCTGTGGTCCGTCACCGACCGGCTGCACGCCGCCCTGCGGGAGGTGGGCTGCGACACCCGGCCCGGCGAGAGCCCGATCCTGCCGCTGCACGCGGGCCCGGACGACAACCTCGCCGAGATCCAGCACCACCTGGACGAACGGGGGATCCTGGGCGCGGCCTTCCTGCCGCCCACCACCCCCCCCGCAACCGGGCGATCCACCGGCTCACGGCCCACAGCGAACTCACCGACGAGCAGATCGACCGGGTGGTCGGGGCGTGTGCGGGCATCGCCCACCTGATCCGCCCCCGCCCCCAGGCCCGCCGCACCCACAAGCCCGCCTGACGGCGGCGCGCGGCGCCCGCGCACCGATCACCCGGGCTCCCCGCCGGCCGGGGTCACCCGTTCGGGGCGGCCCGCATGGGCGGGGCTCGTCCGGGGAAGGCGGGGCACATCTGAACGGCGATGTGATGGGTGAAGGCATGCGAAGTGTGGGCGTGGAAGAGGAGCTGCTCCTGGTGGACGCCGCCAGCGGCGTTCCGCTGGCCCTGTCGGGGCACGTCCTGGAGGCGGCGGACCGGTCCGACGGGCGGGGGCCGCGCGACGGCTGGGAGCAAGGCCACAACTTCGAGCGGGAACTCGCCAAGGAGCAGGTCGAGTTCGCCACCAAGCCGGTCACCGACATGGGCGAGCTGGCGCGCGAGATCGGTCGCTGGCGCAGCGAGGCCGCACGGCACGCGGAGAGCGTCGGCGCCGTCGTGGCCGCCCTCGGCACCTCGCCGCTGCCGGTCGAGCCCTCCTTGAACACCGGCCGCCGCTACCAGTGGGTCGCCGAACAGTTCGGTCTGACCGCGCAGGAGCAGCTGACCTGCGGCTGCCACATCCACGTGTCGGTGGAGTCGGACGAGGAAGGGGTCGCGGTCCTCGACCGGATCCGGCCCTGGCTGGCGGTCCTGACCGCCCTCAGCGCGAACTCGCCGTTCTGGCAGGGACAGGACACCGGCTACGGGAGCTACCGGAGCAGGGTGTGGAACAGGCTGCCGTCCGCCGGCCCCGTGGACCTCTTCGGGTCCGCCGAGGGCTACCACCGGCAGGTCCGGGCCATGGTCGACAGCGGCGTACTCCGGGACGAGGGGATGATCTGGTCCGACGCCCGGCTGTCGGCCGCCTACCCCACGGTGGAGGTCAGGGTCGCGGACGTGTGCCTCGACGCCTCGACCCCGGTCCTGCTCGCCGCCCTCGTACGGGGTCTCGTCGAGACGGCCGCGCGCGACTGGCGCGAGGGGCGACCGCCGGCCCCGGTCAGCACGAGCCTGCTGCGGCTGGCGTCCTGGCAGGCCGGCCGCTCGGGACTGGAGGGCTCCCTGCTGCATCCCGCGACCATGCGGGAGGCCTCGCCCGAGGAGGCCGTGGACGCCCTCCACCACCACGTGCGCGACGCGCTCCGCGACCACGGTGACGACACCCTGGTCCGGGAGGGCCTCGACGCCCTCCTCCGGGACGGGAACGGAGCCCGCGTCCAACGGGAGCTGCTGCGTACCGGAGGCGACCTCGCGGGGGTCGTCACCCGCTGCGCGGAGATCACCGTCAGGTCCGCCGCCACCGCCTGAGCAAGCCAAACCAAGATCGAGATCGCCAAGAAGAGGGAGACACCGTGTCGAACCGCCCGGAGAACGACCACCTGGGGGCCCTGCACGAGGAACTCCGCGCGACGGGCCCCCGGCTCTCCCCGGGGGAGCGCGAGCACCTGGAGTCCCTGCTGGGCAAGCTGGAGGCCGACCGCGACGCGGCCGATCGCCATGCGGCCGACTCCCACACGGCCGACCGCCACACGGCCGCCCACCACCCGGCCGACCCCGGCGTGGTGGACTCCCTGAACGAGGCCGCCGAGCGGTTCGAGGTACGCCACCCCTCGCTCTCGGCGGCCCTGCGCACCATCGGTGTCAGCCTGGCCAACGTCGGGATCTGAGGCCCGACCCGGCGCCGCGCTACGCGGCGTCGGGCTCCTCGTCCGTCTCCGGGATGCTCACCAGCCAGCGGGTGTCCTTGCGGGGCCGCAGGTACAGCGCCCAGTACAGGGTGGCCACGGCGGTGATGCCGCCGGTCCACAGCAGGTACTGGGTCTCCTGCTGGGTCAGGATGTAGGCGAAGACGAGGATCAGCGCGATCGGGACCGCCGGCCACAGCGGCATCCGCCAGGCCGAGGCCTCGCGGTGGGCGCCGCGCCGGCTGAACAGGGCGGCCACCGCGACGAGCAGGTACATGCCCGTCACCGAGACGCCGGTGACCCCGTACAGGGTGTCGAGGTTGACGAAGCACATCGCCGCGCCCGGCACGCCGACCAACAGGGTCGCCACCCACGGGGAGCCGAAGCGGCCGAGGCGGGAGAGGGCCTGGTTGACCGGCTCCGGCCAGGCCTTGTCACGGGCCGAGGCGAACAGGACCCGGGAGTTCTGGATGACCATGACGATGCCGGCGTTGACGATGGCCAGGGCCACGCAGAGGCTGACGAAGGTGCCGACGGCCGAGTTCGACCAGCCGGTGACCATCGCGCCGAGGTCGCCGGAGGTCAGCGCCGCCAGGTCGGGGGCGCCCACGGTGATCGCGACGACCGGGACCAGGATGACCGCGGTCGAGATGGCCAGGGTCCACAGCACCGTCCGCGGGACGTTGCGGCGGGGCTTCTCCAGCTCCTCCGAGAGGTAGACGGCGGTGGAGAAGCCCTGGGTGATGAACAGGGCGATGGCCAGACCGGAGACCACCATCATCGCGGTCACCGGGGAGGTGCCGCCGCCGCTCTCGGCGGCCACCGTGCCGTGCACCAGCGCGTCGGCGCCGCGCTCGCTGTGGGCGAAGCCCAGTACGGCCACCAACGCCGCCGCGACCACCTCCAGCACGAGGAAGACGCCGGTGATCCAGGCGTTGGCCCGGAGGTCGAGCAGACCGGCGAGGGTGGCGAGCAGCATCACGGCGCCACCGGCGACCGGGGCGGGTATGTCGATCACCGGGGAGAGGTAGTCGGCGGTGCCCATCGCGATCACGGGCGGCACGATCATCACGACGAGCAGGGAGAGCACGAAGACGAGCCAGCCCGCGAGACGGCCGGCCATCGTGGACACCATGGCGTACTCGCCGCCGGCGCTGGGGATCAGCGTGCCCAGCTCCGAGTAGCAGAACGCCACACCGACGCAGAGGAGGGAGCCGATGGCGATGGTGAGGGCGGCCCAGGTGCCGAGTCCCGCGAACAGGTCGGGGACGACCACGAACAGGGTGGAGGCGGGCGTCACGCACGAGAGCGTGAGGAGCGTCCCGCCGACGACACCGATGGAACGCTTGAGCTTCTGCGGGGTGGGCCCGGTCGCCGGGGCGAGGGCCTGGGGGGCGCTGAGC
Organism: Streptomyces sp. NPDC088097; assembly: GCF_044741845.1. NCBI lineage: Bacteria > Bacillati > Actinomycetota > Actinomycetes > Kitasatosporales > Streptomycetaceae > Streptomyces > Streptomyces sp. NPDC088097. The sequence goes on along the minus strand of NZ_JBIUTJ010000003.1, from coordinate 484,666 downwards.
GTGTCAGTCATCGTGCGGGAATTCCGATCGCGAGATGCGGCGTGGAGAGCGGGAGCGGTATCGCCTCCGAGGCGGTGGTGGGCAAAGACGTCTGCGGTGCTCCCGGGCCGCTATGCAATCTCCGCGAGATCCGCAGGTCAAGAGCTGTTCATGTGCGGATTCCATCGTCGGGGGGCCGGGCGCGACCCCGAATCGAGTGTTAAGGCCGCGTAAATATTGGTCCGTCGGGGGGTGCGGGAACCGCAGCGCGCCCCGGATGAATTTCCTTGCGCTTTGCCCGATGTCGGAAGATTCCCGGGGTGGAGGCGCGTCTCGCCTCCGCGCCGGCCCCGCACACCGAGATCGTCCGGGGGTCCGGACGGGCAACACCGGTCCGGGGAGGATGGAAGGCGACGCGGGCATGACAGGCAGGACCGCCACGGTGGCCCGGGCGCGGGGCGGAACGGCGGGGGCGGAGCACCGGGGGTGCGTGGCCGGGCCGTCGCCCTTCGGATGCCGTTGGGGCAACATCGAGGCGGGGCCACCGGTAGGTCGGTGGCCCCGCCGAGGGCGCGGGAGCGGGGGAGGCCCTCCTCCTGGAGGGCGTCCGGCGGGTTGTCCGTGGTCAGCGCTTGCGGTACTCCCGGGCGTCCTCGGCCGCGGCCAGCACCTCGTCGACCCCGCAGCCCAGGGCGGAGGTCAACGTGATGGCGACGGCGCCCTCCAGGAAGGGCGCGTCCACGATGCGGGTGCCCCCCGGCAGACCCGAGCCGGCGTCGGAGAGCAGGGACTTCAGGGTGAGCACGGCGCTGCCCATGTCGCAGAGCACGGCCACCCCGGCGCCCTCGTCCACCCGGCGGGCGGCGGCGAGGACGAGTTCCGCACTGGTGCCGACGCCGCCGTCGGCGGTGCCGCCCGCGACGGCGAGCGGGCCGGGCTCCTGCGAGCCGAGCAGCGCGGTGCACAGGGACGCCACCGACGAGGCGACCGCCGCGCTGTGCGAGACCAGGACGACGCCGACCCGGCCGGTCCGCACCGCCGGCGCGGCCGGGGTCGGCGCGGTGGAGGCGGGCGCGGCGGGCTCCCGTACGGGGTCGGCCGCATCCCTTTCGCCCCTGCCCGGCTCCGCGACCGGCTCCGGAGCGTCGACCGCCGAGCGCAGGGCCTCCATCAGCAGCGCCACCGAGTTCGCCCCGGCGTCCTGATGGCCCACGCTGCGCTCCCCGAGGTAGCTGGCCCTGCCCTTGCGGGCCTGGAGGGCGGCGGTGGCATCGGCGCCCGCCCGCGCGGCCCGCGCCGCCCCGTCCAGGGTCTCCCGCAGCGGGAGACCCGCATCGGCCGCCTCCGCGAGGGCCGCCACCGCCGGAGCGAGCGCGTCCACCAGGGTGGCGTCGCCGACCTCGGCGCCGCCCAGCTTCTGCACGGAACGCAGACCGGCGCCGAGCGCCGCGCCCAGTTCGGCCGGGGTGGGGACCTCGCTCACCCCCAACACCTTGCCGGTGCGGCGCAGCGCGGTCCCGAAGAGCGGTCCGGAGGCCCCGCCGACGTTGTTGGTCAGGGTGGACCCGGCCAGGGTCAGCAGTTCGCCCGGGGTGGCGGGCGGGGAGGCCGCCGCGGCCGCGCCGACGGCGCCGAAGCCCCGTACGAGGTTGGCGCCGTGGTCCCCGTCGCCGATCACCGCGTCCAACTCGGTCAGGCGCGCGCTGTCGCGGCGTACGAGACGGTCGGTCTCCGCGAGCCAGCGTCGGAAGAGGGCGAGGTCGAGCACCGGGGTCGGTTCGATCTGAATGGTCGTCATGAGACGGCTTCCTAGGGGGAGTCGAGCGGTCGGTTCAGCAGCCCCAGCGCAGGGACGGGGTGTCGACGGGTGCGTCCCACAGGCGCAGCAGCTCGTCGTCGGCGCGGCACAAGGTGAAGGTGCAGCCGGCCATGTCCAGGCTGGTGACGTAGTTGCCGACCAGGGAGCGGGCCACGGGGATCCCGCGGTCGGTCAGCACCCGCTCGGCCTCGGCGCGCATGACGTACAGCTCGATCGGAGGGGTCCCCCCGAGCCCGTTCACCAGCAGGATCACGGGCGAACCGGCGGCTTCCGGCAGGTCGGCGAGGATCGCGTCGAGCATCGCCGCGGCCGTCGTGGCGGCGTCCGTCAGGGGGCGCCGTTCCCGTCCGGGCTCGCCGTGGATGCCGATGCCCAGCTCCATCTCCCCTTCCCCGAGAGTGAAGTTGGGGCTGCCCTTGGCGGGTGTGGTGCAGGAACTCAGGGCGACCCCGTAGCTGCGGGAGTTCGCGTTGACCTTGCGGGCCACCGCCGCCACCTCGGCCAGCGTCGCACCCTCCTCGGCGAGCGCGCCGGCGATCTTCTCGACGAAGAGGGTGGCGCCGGTGCCCCGACGGCCCGGTCCGCCCTCGACCGGGGTCACGGCGACGTCGTCGTCCACGACGACCTGCTCGACCGCGATCCCCTCGTCCTCGCAGTCCTCGGCGGCCATCGTGAAGTTGAGGATGTCCCCGGTGTAGTTCTTCACGACGTGCAGCACGCCCGCCCCCGTGTCCACGGCGGCGGTGGCCCGCGCGATGGCGTCCGGTACGGGAGAGGTGAACACCGGCCCGGCCACCGCCGCCGCGAGCATGCCGCGCCCCACGAACCCGGCGTGCAGCGGCTCGTGCCCGCTGCCGCCGCCCGACAGCAGGGCGACCTTCCCGGCTTCCGGGCCCGCCGCCCGGGTGACGACGCCCGCCTCCGGATCGACGGACAGCGCCGGGTGCGCGGCGGCCATTCCGTACAGGGCGTCGACGACGACGCTTTCCGGGGAATTGATGAGCTTCTTCACGGGGCCTCTTTTCGGATGCGATAACGGCGGCCTGTGAAGGAAACCTACGCCTGGATCAGGTCGGCCCGCGGGGGGCCTTTGGTCCCTGATCCACCGGCGAAAAGGCCTGATCGAAAGGGGACCCCGCATTTCCTCCACACGGTTCGACGGCGTGATAGTCATGAATGCGAGCCGACGGCGGTCGAATTCCCGAACTGCCGCGGAACGCAGGAGGTTTCACCGTGAAGACCATCGGTACGCGCATGCTGATCAGTCCGGCGAAGTACGTGCAGGGCGCCGGGGCGATGCACGAGTTGGGCGAGCACGTCGCCCGCCTCGGCGAGAACGTGGTGGTCCTCGCGGACAAGGGCGTCTGGGAATTCGTCGACGCGTCCGTTTCCGAATCGCTCGCCGCGGCGGGCGTGCGGCTGACCAAGGAGGTCTTCGGCGGTCTGTGCACACAAAGGGAGATCGACCGGGTGGCGGCGGCGGCCGAGGACACAGGCGCGGACGTGATCGTCGGGATCGGCGGCGGCACCGCCATCGACACGGCCAAGGCCGTCGGACACGCCCTCGGGGACATCGCCGTCGTCAGCGCCCCCACGGTGGCCTCCACCGACGCCCCCACCAGCGCCCTCGCGGTGATCTACACCGACGAGGGGGCCTTCGAGCGCTACTCCTTCTTCGGGCGCAATCCGAACCTGGTCCTCGTCGACACCGCGCTCGTGGCCCGGGCGCCCAGCCGCTTCATCGTCTCCGGCATGGGCGACGCGCTCGCCACCTGGTACGAGGCCCGCGTGTGCGTGGCCGCGCACCGCACCGCCATGGCGGGCGGGCTCGCCACCGAGGCCTCGCTGAGCCTGGCCCGGCTCTGCTGGGAGACCCTCATGGAGTACGGCCCCCAAGCCCGCCTCTCCGCCGAGGCACACGTGGTGACCCCGGCCCTGGAGAAGGTCACCGAGGCCAACACCCTTCTGTCCGGGCTCGGTTTCGAATCCTGCGGGCTCGCCGCCGCCCACGGGATCCACAACGGCCTGACCGTCTCCCACCGCACCCACGGCATGATGCACGGCGAGAAGGTCAACATGGGCACCCTCGCCCAACTGGTCCTGGAGGGCGCCCCCACCGACGAACTCGACACCTGGCTGCGCTTCAGCCGGTCCGTCGGCCTGCCCACCACCCTCGCCGAGGTGGGCCTCGCCGACGCGGGCCGCGAGGAACTCCTCGCCGTCGGCCGCGCGGCCACCGCCGAGGGGGAGACCACGCACAACATGCCCTTCACGGTGAGCGCGGACATGGTCGCGGACGCCCTCCTCGCCGGGGACGCCTACGCGCGCGCCACGGCCACGCCGTAGGCCTACAGGGGCTCGGTGCGGGAGGCCAGCAGGAGGGCTATGTCGTCGGGCCGGTCGGCCTCGCTCCCCACCTCGGCGACCAGTCGGTCGGCCGCCTCCGTCAGCGGGTACGGCGGGCAGCCGGCCAACGCCGTGCGCAGCCGTTCCACGCCCACGTCGATGTCGGTCCCGGCGATCTCCACCATCCCGTCGGTGTACAGGGCGAGGACCGCGCCGGGTTCCATCCACAGCTCCGTCACCGGGTACTCGCCCCCCGGGTGGACCCCGAGGACCACCCCGCCGGGCAGGTCCAGCACCTCCGTCCGCCCGTCGGGCCGGCGCAGCAGGGGCTGGGGATGCCCGGCGCGGACGGCCTGGGCGCGGCCCGAGGCCGGATCGAGCAGGACGTAGCAGCAACTCGCGAACTGGCCCGGGTCCAGATCGATGAGCAGCTCGTTCGTCCCTTGCAACACCTCCGCCGGGCTGTTCCCGCTCAGTGCGAAGGCCCGTACGGCGCTGCGGAGTTGGCCCATCGTCGCGGCGGCCGACACCCCGTGGCCCTGGACGTCACCGATCACCAGGGCCAGCAGTCCCGCCCGGGTCACGATCACGTCGTACCAGTCCCCGCCGACGTCCATTCCGGCGGTTCCCGGCAGGTACCGGCCGACGGTGGACACGTCCTCCACCACCGGCAGCCGGTGGGGCAGCAGGGCCGCCTGGAGCCCGCGCGCGAGGGCCGCCTCGCTGTCGTAGCGCCGGGCCCGCTCCAAGGCCTGCGCGATCAGGCCGGCCAGCGCGGTGAGGACCGTACGCTCCTCCGGGCTGAACCCGCGCGGTACGTCGAAGCCGAGGATGCAGGACCCCACGGGCCGTCCGGAGGCGATCAGCGGCAGGAAGGCGCGGGCGCCCACGTCCGCGTCGAGCGGGATCCCCGGATAGGCGGCGGCCAGGTGCTGCATCGACTCGAAGAACAGCGGCCGCCCCGAGGTGAGGGTCTCCACCCCCGGCAGGTGCGTGTCGAGCGAGACGCCGTCGAAGGGGCCCAGGAAGCCCGGCGGGAAGCCGGTCTCCCAGGCCAGGTGCAGGTGGCGCTCGTCCAGGAGGTAGATCGCCAGCTGGCGGCCCCCGAAGGCGGGCAACAGCTCCTCGGTGACCACCGCCGACACCTGGCGGGCGGTGACGGCCTCGGTCAGCGCGATCGCCAGGGCCACCGGCCGGTACAGGGCCGAGGCCCGGTCCGCGGGCGAGCCCAGGCCCGCGCCCGGCCGGGCCACCGACCCGGGCGCGTACGCGGGCGTCTCGGTGGCCCCGATGGTCACCGACACCCCCGAGGGCCCCGGATACAGGCCCACGGACAGCCAGTCCCGCGCCGGCCGCGCGCTGCGCCGGGCCGAGAAGTGCACGGGCACGTCGGACAGGAACACCCCCCGGAAGTGGTCCTCGTAGGCCGGGTGCCCGAGCCAGGGCAGCGCCTCCCAGAGCACGCGGCCGCGCAGCGCCGGTCCGTCGAAGCCGAGGAGGGCCTCGGCGGCCCCGCTGACGTAGCGGATCCTGCCCTGGCGGTCCACGGACAGGAGCGCCTCCTCAAGGCGGTCCACGGCCTCCCGGGCGCCGCCGGCGGAGTCCGGCCAGGGGACGTCCATCGGCGGGCCCGCCCAGACCACCGGGCTCCCGGTGGCCGACAGCGCGGCCAGGTCCTGCGCCAGGGCGCCGGCCTCCGCGCGCAGCCGCTCCCGGTCCACGGCCCCGACGGGCACCCCGGGCGTCGCCGGGCGGAGCACCAGCAGTACCCCGTACCGGTCCTGCCCGAAGGTCACCGGCTCGTAGAGGGAGGCGAAGGGGAAGGGGAGGCCGGCCATCAGCTGGGGGAAGCGGCGCATCGCCTCCTCGCCGTCGGACAGGTGCACCGACTGGCCGGACACGTAGGCCTCCGCGACCGGGTAGGGGCGGTTGGTCTGCATCCGCCACCAGGGGCGGAACAATTGGGTCGGCAGTCCCGCCACGGCGGCCATCAGGAGCGGGCCGCTCGCGCCCGAGCGGAGGTAGACCCCGCCGGCGTACCCGCCCAGGGCGTCCGCGGCCCGCAGTATGGCCCGCGCGAGCACCTGGGCCGTGGCGTCGGGTGAGGGGCCGCCGCTGTCCGGTCTCGCCGTCACCCTGTCAGGATGCGCCCTCGGCGGCGGCCGCCGCATTCCGGCGCCCGCTCCGCCCCCCGCGCCCGGTGCCCGTCCGGTCTCCCGCGCCGCCCGCGCGCCCGTGGTCCCGGTAGCCCGCGACCACCACCGCCGCGGCCACCAGCAGGGCCACGGCCACCGCCCGCAGCGCCACCCCCATCGCGTCGGTGAAGGCGGCGGCCTGCGCGGGGTCGGCCGGGTTCCCGTGGAGGCGGGAGGCCAGCACCGTCCCGACCACCGCCACGCCGAGGGCGGCGCCGATCTCCCGGGCGGCGGTGTTCAGGCCCGAGCCCAGTCCCGCCTGGTGCGCAGGCAGCTCCGCGACCACGGTCAGGGTCAGCGAGGGAGCGCACAGGCCGGTGCCCGCCGACAGCACCAGGAGGTACAGCGCGTACAGGGCGTACGGAGTGCCCGGGTCCACCGTGGACACCAGCAGCAGCCCCGCCCCGATCAGGGACAGCCCGACGCCCACCGGGAGCCGGGGTCCGGTCCGCTCCTGGAGCCGGGCGCCCAGGCGCGGCACCAGGGCCATCCCGACGGTCAGCGGGACGATCGCGAGGCCGGTCAGCGCGGGGGAGTACCCCTTGGCGTACTGGAGGTACTGGGAGTTCACGTAGAACAGGGAGAACAGCCCGAAGAAGGCGGCCCCGATGCCCAGCGTGCCGGCGCGCAGGCCGCGCGAGGCGAAGATCCGCGGGTCGAACAGCGGACGCGCGGTGCGCACCGCGTACGCGGTGAAGACGGCCAGCAGCCCCGCGCCGGCGCCGAAGGAGGCCGCCACCCGGGCCGAGGTCCAGCCGTACGAGGGCCCCTCGATGATCCCGTAGACCACCGCCAGGAGCGCCCCGGCCAGGAACAGGGCCCCGGCGGGGTCCACGGAGGCCTCGGGGCGGGCCGGGGTGCGGGGCACCAGGAGGGCCACCGCGAGGGCGAGCAGGGCGCCGAGGGGGACCACCGCCCAGAAGAGCGCCCGCCAGGTCGCGAACTCGCCGGCGAGGCCGCCTCCGACGTTGCCCGCGAGGCCCCCGAGGCCCGCGGACAGGGTCCAGGTGGCGAGGGCCCGGCCGCGCAGCTCGGGCGGGGACAGGTGGACCAGTACCGACATGGTCGCGGGCATGATCAACGCGGCGCCCGCCCCGCACAGCCCGCGTCCGGCGATCAGCACGGAGGGGTCCCCGGCGAGGGCGCTGAGGGCCCCGCCGGCGGCGAACAGGGCGAGCCCGGCCAGCAGCGCCCCCTTGCGGCCGTAGCGGTCGCCGAGGGCGCCGGCGGGAATCAGCAGCGCGGCGAAGACGATCACGTAGGCGTCGACGGCCCACAGCAGCTGCTCGGAACTCGGGTGCAGGGTGGACGCCGCGAGTTGCGGGACGAGGAGGTTGACGGCGGCGACCATGCCCTGGGCGACGAGCACGCAGGCGCACAGGGCGAGCAGGGCCGGCCGGGACAGGGTCGGGCCGGGGCGGGCGGCGCCGGCGGGGCTGCCGGGGCCGGTCGGGGCGGGTGTGCGGGCACGGCGGAGCACGGCTCCTCCTGGGGAGTGGGTGCGGGGACGGCGGGCAACGCCGTTCGGGCGTGCGGCCGTTGGATGCGGGGGAGGGGCGCCGGGCCGGCGCGCGTCCCCCGACAGCCACCGTAGGGTGGCGATGATCTGCTTTCCAGTGCAACTTGTGCAAGGAATGAATGCGCGTGACGCAATCCGGAACCGGGCTGGACCTGAACCTGCTCGTCGCCCTCGACGTCCTGCTGGAGGAGTCGAGCGTCTCCCGGGCCGCCGCCCGCCTCCACCTCTCCGAGCCAGCGATGAGCCGCACCCTGGGCCGCATCCGCAAGGCCCTCGGTGATCCGGTGCTGGTCAGGGCCGGGCGGACCATGGTGCCCACCCCGCACGCGCTCGCCGTCCAAGGGGAGGTCCGGGCGGTGGTCGAGCGGGCCCGGGCCCTGTTCCTCACGGGCGGGCGGGTCGACCTTTCGACCCTGACCCGCACCTTCACCGTCCTCGGCCACGACGCCTTCGCCGCAGCCTATGGGTCCACCCTCTTCGCCCGCGTCGCGCACGAGGCCCCCGGGGTGCGGCTGCGGTTCCTGTCGGAGAGCCACGTCGACGTCCCGGCGCTGCGCGAGGGGCTCGCGGACCTGGAGATCGGCGTCATCGACAACCGGTCGCCGGAGGTGCGGGTCGAACACCTCCGCGACGAACGGATGGTGGGCGTCGTGCGGGCCGGACACCCCCTGCTGCGCGGTCCGATCACGGCGCGCCGCTTCGCCCGGGGCGAGCACCTCATCGTCTCCCGGCGCGGCCGGCTGAACGGCCCGGTGGACACCGCCCTTGCCCAACAGAGCCTGTCCCGGCGGGTGGTGGGAAGCATCGGCTCCTTCTCGTCCTCCCTGTTCGTGATCCGGGAGACCGATCTGATCGGCCTGATCGCCACCCAGACGGTCGCCCAGGCGGAGGCCTTGGGGCTGGTCGCCTTCGAGATCCCCCTCGAACTGCCCCCGCTGCCCTTCGGGCTCGCCTGGCACCCCCGCCACGACGCCGACCCGGCCCACGCCTGGCTGCGCGACTGCGCCCGCGAACTGGTGACGTCGGCCTGACCACGGGCCCGGCCGGCCCGGCGGCAGCCGGCCGAAGGGAGGAGGCGGGGCGCGGACGGGATGGTCCAAAGTCCCCTCCGATCAGGGACTTCGAGCGCCACCCGGAGGACGCGGGGCTGCTTAGGGTTGCCTAATAAGGCAGGGACCTGAGGTCTGGAGGGCGAGACCTCAGGAGCTTGAGACCTCCAGGGCTTGAGACTTCCAGGGCTTGAGACCTCCAAGGTTCGAGACCTCAAGGACCTGAGACCCGCCCCCGAAGAAGAAGGTGTGTGCGCCGGTGCCGTCACTCAACGACAGCCCTCCCGGGACGACCGTACGGATCACCGGGATCGCCCCCGGCCAGAGCGGCGGCAGCCGCAGACGGCTGCTGGAGTTCGGCTTCGTGCCCGGCGCCCACGTCACCGTCGTCGCCCGGGGCGCCACCGGCGGGGTGCTCGTCGGGCTCGGCGCCGCCCGCGTCGCCCTGGACTCCCGCACCGCGGCACGCCTGAGGTGCGCCTGATGAGCTGCCACACCACCGCCGTCGCCCCTCCGGACCGGGACACCGACGCGCCCTTCGTGGCCCTCACCGGGAACCCCAACGTCGGCAAGTCCACCCTCTTCAACGCCCTCACCGGGTCCCACCAGCGGGTCGGCAACTGGCCCGGCAAGACCGTCGCCGTCGCCCGGGGCACCTGGCGGGGCCCCGACGGGTGCCCGCTGCGCGTCGCCGACCTGCCGGGCTCGTACAGCCTGCTGCCCGACTCCCCGGACGAGGCGCTCGTCCGGGACGTGCTGACGGCCCCGCGCGGGCAACGTCCCGACGCCGTGGTCTTTGCCCTCGACGCGGCCAACCCCGCCCGCAACCTCTTCCTGCTCTCACAGGTCCTCGACACCGGGATCCCCGTCGTCGTCGCGCTCACCATGACCGACATCGCCGCCCGACGGGGCCGCACCCCCGATCCCGCCGCGCTGGCCCGGCGGCTCGCGCTGCCCGTCGTGGCCGTCGAAGGCCGTACGGGGGCCGGGCTGGACCTCCTCGCCGCCGCCGTGGCCGAAGCCCTCACCGCGAACCCCGGCCCCGGCCCCGGCTCAGACCCCGGCCCCGGCTTCGACCCCCGCCCCGCTCCCGACTGGTGTCGGGACTCGCCCGTCGCCGCCGAACTCGCCGCCCTCGTACGGGACGCCGGGGCCGCGCCCCACCCGTACCCGGCGCGCTGGCTCGCCGTGAGCCTGCTCTGCGGGGAGGAGCCCGACGGGACGCCGCCCGACCTGGCCCGTACCGCCCGCGCGAGCGCCGCCCGCCTCGCCGCGGCCGGCGGCGAGGACGCCGACGCCGAACTCCTCGTCGCCGAGGCCCGCTACGCCTGGGCGCACGGCGTGATCGACGGCGTCGCCCCCGGCCCCGCCCGCTCCCGCCCCACCCTCACCGACCGCGTCGACCGGCTGTTGCTGTCCCGCGGCTTCGGCATCCCCTTCTTCCTCGCCGTGATGTGGGCGGTCTTCCAGGCCACGACCACCCTGGCGAAACCCCTCCAGGACGGCCTCGGAGACCTCGTGTCCGGGCCCGTCAGCGGGGGAGCGGAGGGCCTCCTCGACACGGCCCGCGCCCCGGGTTGGCTGACCGGCCTGCTCGTCGACGGCCTGATCGCCGGGGTGGGGCAACTCCTCACCTTCGTCCCCCTCATGGCCATCATGTTCACGCTGCTGGCCCTGCTGGAGGACTCCGGCTACTTCGCCCGCGCCGCCTTCGTCGCCGACCGCCTCATGCGTTCCCTGCGGCTGCCCGGCCGCGCCCTGCTCCCGCTCGTCGTCGGCTTCGGCTGCAATGTCCCCGCCTTCGCGGGCACCCGCATCCTCGGCCGCCCCTCGCACCGGTTGCTCGTCGGCCTGCTGATCCCCTACACCAGCTGCACGGCCCGGCTCGCCGTCTACGTGATGATCGCCGGCGTCTTCTTCGGCGCGCACTCGGGCACCGTCGTCTTCTTCCTCTACGTGGCCTCCGTGCTCCTCGTCATCGGGATGGGCCTGCTCCTGCGGCCCCTCCTCTTCCGCGACATGCGCGAGGAACCCCTCGTTCTGGAACTGCCCCCGTACCGGCTCCCGACCCCGCGGGTCACCGGCGCCCAGGTCCGCCGTCGCCTCGTCGCCTTCCTGCGCACGGCCGGCGGGATCATCGTCGCCACCGCGGCCGGGGTCTGGCTGCTCATCGCGATCCCGGCGGGCACCGGCGCGGGCGGCTTCGGGGACACCCCCGTCGAGGGCAGCGTCTTCGGGACCGTCACCCGCGCCACCGCCCCGGTCTTCGCCCCGGCCGGCTTCGGCGACTGGCACGCCACCGCCGCGCTCGGCACCGGCCTCATCGCGAAGGAGGGCGTGGTCTCCACCCTCGCCCAGACGTACGCCGCCGACGAGGAGGGCGATCCCCGGCTCGCGAGCAGCCTGCACGCCACCTTCGCGGAGTCCTCCGGCGGACACCCGCGGGCCGCCGCCCTCGCCTTCCTCGTGTTCGTCCTCGCCTACACCCCCTGCATGGCCGCCCTGGCCGCCCAGCGGGCCGAGATCGGAACCCGGCTCACCCTGATCGGCCTCGGCATCCAGCTCGCCGCCGCCTGGCTGTTGGCCACCGCCGTCTTCCAGCTCGCGCGGCCGCTGTGGTGAGCGGGCCCGCGAGCCCGCTCCGGGACTTCATGCGGGAGTTCGAGCGGGCCGCCCCCGGCGAGGGCATGGCGGCGATCGCCGAGCGCCTGGGGGTGAGCACCGCCGAGGCCGCCGGCCTCGCCGCCTACTGGGTCCGCAAGGGCCGGCTGCGCCGGGAGGAGATCGGCGGCTCCGACTGCTCGGACTGCCCCGTCGCCGCCGGCCGCGCCTGCGGGGGCTGCCCGTCCTCCGTCCCGGGCGCCGGGCGCGGGCGGGCGACGCTGGTCGCGCTGAGTCCCGTACGCCACGCGGACCGACCTGCCGGGGCCGGGCCCCGGACGCCGTAGGGACTGACCCGAACGCCTCCCCCGTCCGAGGGACCACCGGCGGCCGTTCCGTCCCCCGGGCGCTCGGACGGGGAGGCTTGGCGACATGCGACAGCCGTACGACACGTCCACGCACCCGGCGCCCCGGGCCGCCTTCTCCCTGGCCGACGCCCACACCCTGCACACCGCGCTGGTCGCCCTCGGCGGGGTCCGCGACCTCGACACCCTCGACGTGGCCTGCGGGCACGGCGGCACCGCGGCGCTGCTGGCCGGGGGCGGGGCGCGGCGCACCGTCGGCGTCGACAGCTGCCCCGACCGGGTCCGGCTGGCCCGCGAACGGCAGGGCGGCGACCACCCGACCCCCGTCGAGTACGTGCTCGCCGACGCCGCCGCCATGCCCCAGCTGGGCCCCTTCGACCTGGCCACCGCCGTGTACCTGTTCAGCCACGCGCCCGACCGGGCCACCCTGCACGCCATGTTCCGGGGCATCCGGGCCAACCTGCGGCCGGGCGGCCGGCTGCTGTCCCTGGTCCGCAACCCGGGCGCCTTCCCGAGCGTGGACTGGTCCCCGTACGGGATGCGGATCCTCGACCGGGTCCCCGAGGGCGACGCGCCCCTGCTCAAGGCGCAGTTCCTGACCGAGCCCCCGCAGCACTTCGAGTACCGCGAATGGGCGCACGCCGACTTCGCCGAAGCCGCCGTCGACGCGGGCTTCGCCACCGTCGGCTGGCAGCCCAGCCGCACCCCGCCCGCCGACCCGGCCCGGGACGAGGCCTACTGGACGGCCTACCGCGCCTGGCCGGTCAGCTCCCTGATGACCTGCACGGCCTGAGGCCTTGTCCCACGAGCCCGCCGCCCCGGGACGGGCCTCCCTACCCGAAGCGGGCGACGAACCGGCGCTGCCAGGGGGTCTCGACGGCCCGGGGGGAGTAGCCGCGGCGCACGAAGGCGACCGCTTCCCCCGCCGGAACCCCGTCCAGGACGGCCAGGCACGCCAAGGCCGTCCCGGTACGCCCGTGCCCGCCCTCGCAGGCGATCTCGACGCGCTCGCTCCCGGCCCGCGACAGGGCCTCGCGCAGCGCGTCGGCGCATCCGGTCCGGTCCCGGGGCAGGCGGAAGTCCGGCCAGGGCACCCACCGGCCCTCCCAGGGGACGGCCGACGCCGGCCGCCCCAGCAGGTACAGCCCGAAGTGGGGCTCGGCGCCCGCGGGCAACGGCCGGCGCAACCCCCGCCCGCGCACCGACCGCCCGGACGGCAGGAGCAGCACCCCGGGCGTCGTGTCCTCCCAGGTGCGGGACACGGCCTACGCCCGGTCCGTGGGGTCGTCGGCGGTCTCCCGGATGAGTTCCACGATCCGGTCCCGGGCCGCCCGGCCCTCCGGGACCGGCATCAGCGGGTACACGTGCGGCAGGCCCGGCTCCTCGTGCCACTCCACCTCGGTGCCCGCCTCGCGGGCCCGGTCCAGCAGTCGGCGGGCGTCGGTGCTGAGCACGTCCCTGGTCCCGGTGAACACCGTCAGCGGCGCCAGTCCCTCGAAGGACCCGTGCAGCGGGCTGACCCGGGGATCGTCCACGTTCAGGGTGCCCGCGTACAGCCGTCCGGCCTCCGCCAGCCCCGACCTGGTCAGCATCGGATCGGAGCCCTCGATCGCAGCCTGCCCCGGGTGGCTCATGCTCACGTCCAGCCAGGGGGAGATCAGTACGATCCGGGACGGCTGGGCGCCGGTGCGCTCCCGCAGCCGCTGGGCCGCGGCCAGGGCCAGTCCGGCCCCCGCCGAATCCCCGATCAGCACCGTCCCGCCCGCGCCGCCGCTCTCGATCAGGCCGCTCAACAGGTCGGCGGCGACCGGAACGGTGCGGTCGGCGGTCCCGCGCGGGGCCAGCACGTACGCCGGTACGACCACCCGCGCCCGCGCCCCCGTCACCAGGGTCCGGACCAGCGACCAGTGCGGACGGACCAGCTCGTTGACGTACGCCCCGCCGTGCAGGTACAGCACCCGGGCCACCGGCTCCCCCCGCCGCGGCGCCGCGTCGTACACCGGCCAGGCCCCCACGAAGGTCCGCGAGACGTCGGCCACCCGTCCCAGCGCGCGCGGGGGCAGGTGCGAAGCGGGCCGGCGGGCCGACTCCGCGACCCTGGCCCGGACCGCCTCCACGGTGGAGAACCGTCTTCGCCGCCCCGTCGCGACCAGCGCGGCCGAAAGCGCCCTGCTGCGCAGACTCGGCACGCCCCTCACCTCCCCTTTTCCCCTGGCCCGCGACCGTCCACCCGACGCCGCCGCGGACCCGTACCCCGTCAAACGAGGAGCATAGGCGTGAAGCTGCGCTGTCGACCCGCTTAAGAAAGTCTCGATGGACCGATCACCGCACCGATCGGCAGATTGGTGCACGTCACCGACGCCGCCCGCACTCGCGGTCGACGCCCCTTCGGCATGCCTGGAGCCACCCCCATGAAGGCACTCGTCAAGCACAAGGCCGAGCCCGGTCTGTGGCTCATGGACGTTCCCGAGCCCGAGTACGGCGCGGGCGACGTGCTGATCAGGGTGCTGCGCACCGGCATCTGCGGAACCGACCTGCACATCCGTTCCTGGGACGGTTGGGCGCAGGGCGCCGTCAAGACCCCGCTGATCCTCGGACACGAGTTCGTCGGCGAGGTCGCCGCGCTCGGCGCGGACGTCCGGGACATCGAGGTCGGCGCGCTCGTCAGCGGCGAGGGCCACCTGGTGTGCGGGAAGTGCCGCAACTGCCTGGCCGGCCGCCGTCACCTGTGCCGCAGCACCGTCGGGCTCGGCGTCGGACGCGACGGGGCCTTCGCCGAGTACGTGGTCCTGCCCGCGCAGAACGTCTGGGTGCACCGCACCGCCGTGGACCTGGACGTGGCCGCGATCTTCGACCCCTTCGGCAACGCCGTGCACACCGCGCTGTCCTTCCCGCTGGTCGGCGAGGACGTGCTGATCACCGGAGCGGGCCCGATCGGCATCATGGCAGCGGCCGTCGCCCGGCACGCCGGCGCGCGCAACGTGGTCATCACCGACGTCAGCCCCGAGCGCCTGGACATCGCCCGCAAGGCCGGCGCCACCCTCGCGGTGAACGTGGCCGAGAGCTCCATCGCCGACGCGCAGGCCCAGCTCGGCCTGCGCGAGGGCTTCGACATCGGCCTGGAGATGTCCGGCCGGGGCGAGGCCATGCGCGACATGATCGACAACATGACGCACGGCGGCCGGATCGCGATGCTGGGCCTGCCCGCCCAGGACTTCGCCGTCGACTGGGCGAAGGTCGTCACCTCGATGATCACCATCAAGGGGATCTACGGGCGCGAGATGTTCGAGACCTGGTACGCGATGACCGTGCTCCTGGAGGGCGGGCTCGACCTGTCCCCGGTCATCACCGGCCGCTACTCGCACCGCGACTTCGGGGCCGCCTTCGACGAGGCCGCCACCGCCCGCAGCGGCAAGATCATCCTGGACTGGACCGCGTAACCACGCGCCCGCCCGGGACCGCGTAACCACGCGCCCGCCCGGGGCCGCGTGACCCCGCGTCCGCCCGGGCCGCCCATCCCGGTCGCTCCACCGCTCCCGAAACCCCACGGTTCCCGGGACCCACAGACCATCTCCCTCCGGCCGGGCCCCGCACACCCCCCTTCGCGGGGCCCGGCCCCCCTCGTCCGACCTCGCCGCCTCCGCCGCACAAGGAGAACCCGAAGCCCATGTTCGAGTCCGTACGCGAAGACCTCCGCACCACCCTCGACGAGATCCGCGCCGCGGGCCTGCACAAGCCCGAGCGCGTCATCGGCACCCCGCAGAACGCCGCCGTCGCGGTCACCGCGGGCGGCGCCCCCGGCGAGGTCCTCAACTTCTGCGCGAACAACTACCTCGGGCTCGCCGACCACCCCGAGGTGGTCACCGCCGCCAAGGAGGCCCTGGACCGCTGGGGCTACGGCATGGCGTCCGTCCGCTTCATCTGTGGCACCCAGGAGGTGCACAAGGAGCTGGAGGCACGCCTGTCGTCCTTCCTGGGCCAGGAGGACACGATCCTCTACTCCTCCTGCTTCGACGCCAACGGCGGCGTCTTCGAGACCCTCCTCGGCCCCGAGGACGCGGTGATCTCCGACGCCCTCAACCACGCCTCGATCATCGACGGCATCCGCCTGTCCAAGGCCCGCCGCTTCCGCTACGCCAACCGCGACATGGCCGAGCTGGAGACCCGCCTCAAGGAGGCCGTCGAGGGCGGCGCCCGCCGCAAACTGATCGTCACCGACGGCGTCTTCTCCATGGACGGCTACGTCGCCCCGCTCCGGGACATCTGCGACCTCGCCGAGCGCTACGACGCCATGGTCATGGTCGACGACTCGCACGCTGTCGGCTTCGTCGGCCCCGGCGGCCGCGGCACCCCCGAGCTGCACGGGGTCATGGACCGCGTCGACATCATCACCGGCACCCTCGGCAAGGCCCTCGGCGGCGCCTCCGGCGGCTACGTCGCCGCCCGCACCGAGATCGTCGAGCTGCTGCGCCAGCGCTCGCGCCCGTACCTCTTCTCCAACTCCCTCGCCCCCGTCATCGCCGCCGCCTCCCTCAAGGTCCTCGACCTGCTGGAGTCCGCCGGAGACCTGCGCGAGCACCTCGCGGACAACACCAAGCTGTTCCGTACGAAGATGACCGAGGCCGGCTTCGAGATCCTCCCCGGCGACCACGCCATCGCCCCCGTCATGATCGGCGACGCCGCCGAGGCCGCCCGCATGTCCGAGCTGCTCCTGGAGCGCGGGGTGTACGTGATCGGCTTCTCCTACCCGGTCGTCCCCCTGGGCGCCGCCCGCATCCGCGTCCAGCTCTCGGCGGCCCATTCCACGGCCGACGTGGAGCGCGCGGTGGCCGCCTTCGTCGACGCCCGCACGGCGCTTTCCGCTGCTCAGGGCTGACATCATGGAGGGGTGATCGACCCCCGCCGGCTGCGCATCCTGCGGGCCGTGGCGGACCACCGTACGGTGACCGCCGCGGCCGCAGCCCTGTACCTCACGCCCTCCGCGGTCTCCCAGCAGCTCGCCGCGCTGGAGCAGGAGACCGGCCACGCCCTGCTCACCCGCAGCGGCCGGGGCGTCCGGCTCACCGCCGCCGGGGAGATCCTGCTCGGCCACACCCACGAGGTGATGGCCCAACTGGAGCGGGCCGAGGCCGAACTCGCCGCCTACGCGGGCGGGGTCGCGGGCGAGGTCACGGTGGCGGCCTTCGCCACCGGCATCGCCGAGGTGCTGGCCCCGGCGCTGGCCCGGCTGGCCTCGCAGCGCCCCGGGATCCGGCTGCGCGTGCGCGACGCCGAGGGCGACCAGAGCCTGCCGATGCTGCTCGACGGGGAGGCGGACGTCGCCCTGGCCGTCGAGTACCGGGGCGGACCCGGCGCCGACGACAAGCGGCTCTCCGTCCTTGCCCTGTACGCAGAGCCCTTCGACGCCGTCCTCCCGGCCGCACACCCCCTGGCGGAC
The DNA here is from genome assembly GCF_044741845.1 of Streptomyces sp. NPDC088097. Classification (NCBI taxonomy): domain Bacteria; kingdom Bacillati; phylum Actinomycetota; class Actinomycetes; order Kitasatosporales; family Streptomycetaceae; genus Streptomyces; species Streptomyces sp. NPDC088097. The sequence goes on along the minus strand of NZ_JBIUTJ010000003.1, from coordinate 467,356 downwards.
CTGCCGGCCGTGTCGCTGGCGGACCTGTCCGACGCCGACTGGGTGGGGCAGTACCCGGGCAACCCCTGCCACGACGTGACCCTGCTGGCCTGCGAACTGGCCGGGTTCCAGCCCCGGTTCGCGCACTCCTCCGACGACTTCCGCGCGGTCACCGCCCTCGTCGGCGCCGGCGCGGGGGTGGCCCTCGTCCCGCGCTCGGCGCTGCGCGGGATGGACCTGAAGGAGGCGCGGGTGCTGCCCGTCGCCGGCCCGGCCGCCACCCGCCGCGTCTTCGCGGCCACCCGTCGGGGGGCCGAGACCCACCCGCTGATCGCCCCGGTGCTGGCCGCCCTGGCCCGCGAGGCGGAACGGCTCCCCGCGCACTGAGCCCGGATCCGGGCCGGGCGGGGCTCGACGACAGGGCCCGGGGGCGCCCGCGCCTACCCGAGGCCGGTGGCCCCCATGTACATGTGAGACCCCTTCGTCGCCGTGCTGATGATTTTCGGCCATCGCCGAGGCGCGCCCATTCTCGACCGAGCCCGAGGTATGGCCGCAAGTCCGACATTCCGTCCGTCAGGTGGAATGTGGAATGCCGGGAGAGACCTGGGTCACACCTGGGCGGTCCCCGCACATGGGCCCCGCGCGCTTCGGGCAGGAGGTCACCTCGCCGTCGGCCGGACGCGGGCCGCGCGTCGGTGAACTGCCCTGTTCTGACGGTCCGCTCTCGCTCCGGACCACAGGGTCGCCTAGGGTTTTCGACATCACCGGAACATTCATCGGCAACGGCCCGGAACGGTCGATGTCGATGTCCGATCAAACCGGGAGGACGGCTTGTCGAAAACCGGAGCAACAACGCAGGATGTTTCCGCGGAGGCGATCGCCGAAGAATTCGGCACCCCCGTCTTCGTGTACGACGCCCGGGTGCTCTCCGGCACCCTGCGCGAACTCAGAAGCGTCCTGCCGGCGGGAATCGACATCCTCTACTCGCTCAAGGCGAATCCCAACATCAGCGTGTGCTCGCTGCTGAACAGGGCGGGCGCCGGGGCCGAGGTCTCCTCCGTCACGGAACTCATGACGGCGCTGCGGGCCGGTGTCGACCCGGAGGACATCATCTTCCTCGGGCCCGGTAAGACCCCCGCCGATCTGCACGCCTGCCTCGACGCGGGCATCCACGCCGTCGTCTGCGAGTCCCTGCCCGAACTGCGGCTGCTGGACGAGGCCGCCGCCGCGCGCGACACCGGCCCCGTCCCGGTGCTGCTGAGGATCAACCCGGCCTTCCACAGCAAGGGTTCGGGGCTCGCGATGGGGGGCAAGCCGCGCCAGTTCGGCATCGACGAGGAACAGGCGAGGGCGGCGCGCCCCCTGCTCGACGACCTCTCCCACATCGAAGTCCGCGGATTCCACGCGTACATGGGAACCCGTTTCCTGAACCACCGGGACGTGGTCTCCAACACCGTGCAGATCCTCTCCATGGCGGAAAGCCTCACGACCGACCTCGGGATCGACCTCGCCACCGTCGATTTCGGCGGCGGCCTCGGCGTCGCCTATTTCGACAACGAGACGGACATCGATGTCGCGGCGCTCGGAAAGGAATTGGAGGAGCCGGTCGCCGCGTTCCGCGCACGTCACCCCGACTGCCGACTCGTCATGGAACTCGGCCGGTACCTCACCGCCCGCGCCGGCACCTACATGACGAGGGCGCTGTACGTGAAGGAGTCCATGGGCGAGGAGTTCGTCGTCGTGGACGGCGGTACGAACCACCACATGGCCGCCGTCGGCATCGGCAGCTTCGTCAAGCGGAACTTCCCCGTGCGTCACCTCGGACGGCCGCACGCCCGCGCCGACCGCGTCTACACCGTGACCGGACCGCTCTGCACGCCCAACGACACCGTGGTCAAACGGGCCCCGCTGCCCGAGGTGCGCCCCGGCGACCTCCTCGGGGTCGAACGCTCCGGAGCCTACGGGCCCACGGCGTCGCCCGTGCTGTTCCTCAGCCACGGCTACCCCGCCGAGGTCATGGTCGACGGGGACCGCGCCGTCCTCGTACGGGACCGCGACCGCCCCGAGGACCTGCTGGCCCGCCAGCACCTGGCCGACTTCGACACCGTACGGTGACCGCCCGTCCGCACCTGGCGGGCGTGGGGCTGGACGTGGTGGAACGCACCGAACTCGACCGCCTGCTCCGGCGGCGCTGGTTCCTGCGCTACTGCTACGCGCCCGAGGAACTCGCCCGGTCCCGGAGCCTGACCGGCGGGCGACGGCAGGAGTACCTCTGTGGCCGGTTCGCCGCCAAGGAGGCCGTCCTCAAGGCCCTCGGGCGCGGCCTGTTCCAGGGCATCGCCCCGCACGACATCGTCGTCGACCGCGCCCCCGACGGCGCCCCGCGCGTCGAACTGCGCGCCGCGGCGGCCGAGGCCGCCCCCGCCGTCACGGTCACGGTGTCGATCACGCACAAGGGGGACGTGGTCGCAGCCGTCGCGCTGGCGACCGGCCACCCCGGCAGGAACTCCGACGGAAGCAGGACTCCATGACGCACCCGACCGATCCCGCGACGCACCCGACCGACGTCGTGACACACGCGCCCGATGCCCTGACGCACACCCCCGACACCGAGCCGCTCACGGCCACCCTGCGGGTCCGGATCGGCCAGGAGGACGCCCACTACGGCGGACACCTCGTCGACGGGGCCCGCGTCCTGCGCCTGTTCGGCGACCTCGTCACCGAGATCACCATCCGCAGCGACGGGGACGAGGGGCTGCTCAGCGAGTACGCCGACATCCACTTCCACGCCCCGGTCCACCCCGGCGACTACATCGAGGCCAGCGCCAGCGTCACCCGCCGCACGAAGCTGCGCCGGTTCGTCGAGCTGCGGGCGGTGAAGGTCATCGCCGCCTGCGGCGGGAGCCCCAGCGCCGCGCGGGTCCTGCCCGAACCGGTCACCGTCTGCACCGCCCGCGCGACCACCGTCGTACCCAAGCCCACCGCCGTACCCAAGCGCACCGCGCGATCCACCGCGCGCGTTCCCGTGGAGGAGCGCGCGCCCGCCCCGGCAGGAGGCCGCTGATGTCCCCACCGCACGTACTGCACGCACTGCTCGACGAAGCCGCGGCGGCCCACCCGGACCGGCCCGCCCTGAGTACCGCCACGGGCTCCATGACGTACGGCGAACTGGCCGCCGGCAGTGTCGGCGCCGCCCACCTGCTGAGGGCCGAGGGCGTGCGCGGGGGCGACCGGGTGGTGATCACCACCACCGACGCGTTCGCCGTCGCCGTCGCCCTGCACGCGGCCTCCCGCGCCGGCGCGCTCTTCAGCGTGCTGCACGAGCAGGTCCGGGAGCGCCCGTTGGAGCACGTGCTCACCGACTGCGAGCCGACCGTGATGGTCACCGACGACCCCGGAGCCGCCTCCACCGCGCGCTCCCACGGCGTACGGGTGCTGGACCCGGCGGCCCTGCTCCGCGCCGCCGCGCCCACCGATCCGCCGACCGAGCCGCTGCCCGCACCGCTTCCGGTGGACGGAGCCTGCCTCATCTACACCTCGGGCACCACCTCGTTGCCCAAGGCGGTGGTCAGCACCCACCAACAGATGCTGTTCGCCACCGGCGCCATCCAGAGCATGCTGGACTACCGGGCCGAGGACGTCGTCTACAGCCCCCTGCCCCTGTCCTTCGACTACGGGCTCTACCAGCTGTTCCTCACCTTCACCGCCGGCGCCCGACTGCACGTCGGCAGCGTCGCCGAGGTCGGGCCGCCCCTCCTGCGCAGCCTGGAGAGCACCGGCGCCACCGTCCTCGCGTCGGTGCCGTCCGTCACCGACCGACTGGCCTGGCTGGTGCGCCGCGCCCGCACCGTTCCCCGGCTGCGCCTGCTGACCAACACCGGAGCGGCGCTGGCCGCCGACACGATCGCCACCCTGCGCGCGGCCGTTCCCACCCTCAAGGTCCAGCTCATGTACGGCCTGACCGAGTGCAAGCGCACCACGATCATGCCGCCCGACGGGGACCTGGAGCGCCCCGGCTCCTCCGGGATCGCCCTGCCCGGCACGGAGGTGCTCGTCGTGGACGAGGACGGGGCCCGCCTGCCCCCGGGCGAAGTCGGCCAGTTCGTCGTGCGCGGCCCGCACGTCATGGCCGGCTACTGGCGCCGGCCCGAGCTGACCGCCGAGCGCTTCCCCCGGGCCCGGGGGCTCTTCCCCGAGCTGCGCACCGGGGACTACGGCCGGCTCGACGAGGACGGCTACCTCTACTTCTCGGGACGCCGCGACGACCTCTACAAGGAACGCGGCTTCCGCGTCAGCGCCACCGAGGTCGAGACGGCCGCCCGTCAGGTCGAGGGCGTCACGGCCGCCGCCGTCCTCGCCCCGGGGCCCCGTACCGGTGACAAGGCCGTCCTGGCCGTGGTCACCGACCTCGCTCCCCCCGACGTACTGGACGACATGCGCGGACTCATCGAGGAGTACAAGATCCCGCGCCGTTGCGTCCCCGTCGGGGCGCTCCCCACCAACAACAACGGCAAGGTCGACCGGCGCGCGCTCGCCGACCTGCTCGAACGCCCCGTGACGACGACCCGGAAGGGATGACCGAACCATGAACCGCACCGATGTGACCACCGCCCTGGAGACCGCCCTCAGCAGCGTGCTGGACCGTCCCGTGACCGGACTGGGCGGCGGGACGCGCCTCTTCGACGACCTGCACCTCGACTCCACCACCATGCTCGAAATGCTGATGGAACTGGAGGACTCCCTCGGCCTGGAGGTCGACCCCGAGGAACTCGAAGCCGAGGACTTCGAGACCGTCGACACCTTCACCGCCTTCGCCCTCACCCAGCTCGCCGGCGCCCGGGCCGCCTGAGTCCGCGCCACACCGCCAGAAAGGAGAGACCGACATGATCGTCCGTTCCTTCGAGGACATCGAGAACACCGACCGGCACGTCCGCGCGGCCACCGGCACCTGGGAGAGCAAGCGCATCGTGCTCGCCAAGGAAGGCGTCGGATTCTCGTTGCACGAGACCACCGTGTACGCGGGCACCGAGACCTCCATGTGGTACGCCCACCACATCGAGGCCGTGCTGTGCACGGAGGGCGAGACCGAGCTCACCAACGACGAGACCGGCGAGACCCACCTCATCACCCCCGGCACCATGTACCTCCTGGACGGGCATGAGAAGCACACCCTGCGCCCCCGGCTCGACTCGAAGTTCGTGTGCGTCTTCAACCCTCCCGTCACCGGCCGCGAGGACCACGACGCCGACGGGGTGTACCCCCTGCTCACGGAGGAGGCCACGGTATGACCACCGCGACGACCGGCGACACGACGACCGCCGGCACTACGACTGCCGACACGACGACCGCCGACACCACCACCCGGGTCCGCCCGCACTTCCGCACCCCCCGGGCCGAAGACGCCCGAGCGCTGTGGCGGATGGTCGACGAGAGCGAGGCCCTGGACAACAACAGCCCCTACTACTACGCGCTGTGGTGCCGGGACTTCTCCGCGACCTCCCTCGTGGCCACCGTCGAGGACGAGGTCGTCGGTTTCCTCACCGGCTACTTCCGCCCCGACGAGCCCGACACCTACCTGGTGTGGCAGGAGGCCGTCACACCCCGCCACGGCATCCCGTTCCTCGGCGTACAGCTCTTCGAACGGGCCGCCGACCGCGCCGTGGAGCAGGGCGCCCGGTTCATCGAGGCCACCGTGTCCGCGGACAACAAGGCCATCATCATGGTCCTGAAGAAGGTGGCGAAGCGGTACGGCGCCGAGGTGCACACCCGGGTCCTCTTCCCCGGCGACCTCTTCCCCGACGAGCACCACGACGAAGTGCTCTACCGCATCGGCCCCCTCGCCCCCTGACCGTACGGGGGAGGTCCCGCCCGGGACCGTTCCCGTCAGGCGAGAACACCGCGCGCGTGCCGCTCGACCCGTTCCCCGGAAGGCGTCGAGCGGCCCGTGCGCGGCGACGCCCCAGGGGCACCCGCGAAGGATGGAGCACATGGAAGAAACGACCACCGGACACCTCCGACGAGCCCAGGACCCCGCCCGCCGGTCCCCTCCCGGGCCCCGGTCCCGCGGGCACCGCGCCTGGTGGGTGGCCGCCGCGGCGGCCCTCGCCATCGTGGTGGCCGGCTCCTTCTCCACGATGCCGGGCATCCTCCAGGACCCGCTCCAACAGGAGTTCCACTGGTCGCGCGGCACCATCGGCGTCGCCTCGTCGGTGAACATGGTCCTCTACGGGCTCACCGCCCCGTTCGCCGCCGCGCTCATGGACCGCTTCGGCATCCGGCGCGTGGTGGTCGCCGCCCTGGCCACCGTGGCGACGGGTTCGCTGCTCACCACGGTGATGGTGGCCTCCTGGCAGTTCACCCTCTTCTGGGGGTTCCTCGTCGGCCTCGGCACCGGTTCCATGGCCATGGCGTTCGGGGCCACCGTCACCAACCGTTGGTTCACCACCCGGCGCGGTCTGGTCACCGGCATCCTCTCCTCGGGCAGCGTCTTCGGACAGATGGTGTTCCTGCCCGCCCTGTCGTGGACCATCGACCACTACGACTGGCGCCCGGCCCTGGTCACCCTCGCCCTCGCCGCTCTGGCCGTGGCCCCGATCGTCTGGCTGGTCCTGCGCGACCATCCCGCCGACGTCGGTCAACGCCCCTATGGGAGCGCTGAGTTCGTCACCAAGCCGGACCCCGTCACCGGTGTCGCCCGCCGCACCCTCCTCGTGCTCCGCGACTGCGCCCGTACCAGGCCCTTCTGGCTGCTCGCCGCCATGTTCGCGATCTGCGGCGCCACCACCAACGGCATCATGTGGACGCACTTCACCCCCGCCGCCCACGACCACGGCATGGCCGTCACGACCGCCTCGACCCTGCTCGCCCTGATCGGCGTCTTCAACGTCGCGGGCACCATCGCCTCCGGCTGGCTCACCGACCGCAGGGACTCCCGCCGGCTGCTCGCGGTCTTCTTCACCCTGCGCGGGGCCTTGCTCCTGCTGCTTCCCCTCATGATGGCGGCCACGGTGAATCCGGCGATGATGGTCTTCGTCGTGGCCTTCGGCCTCCTCGACCTCGCCACCGTGCCTCCCGTCATCGCCCTGTGCCGCTCCTTCTACGGCGAGGACAGCGCCATCGTCTTCGGCTGGGTCAACGCGGCCCACCAGGTCGGCGCGGCCCTTGCCGCCCTGCTCGGCGGCGTCGCCCGCGACACCTTCGGCAGCTACGACCCGGTGTGGTCGGTCCTCGGCGCGGCCTGCGCCGGCGCCGCGCTGGTCGCCCTGCTGGTCCGGCCGGCCCCCGCGTCTCCCGTGTCCCTCGGGAAGGCCCACGCCTCCCGGAGCCGTGAGACGGTGCCCACGGGCGCGCCGGGGGAGGGGGACCGGCAGGAGGGATGAGCAGCCGAGGAGTTCAGACGCGTACGACCTCTACGCCCGCCGCCTCGAAGGCCCGGGCCACCTCGGTCGGCAGGCCGGTGTCCGTGACCAGGACGTCCACCGAGGAGGTCGGGCAGATGCGGGCGAAGGCGCGGACCCCGAGCTTGCTGGAGTCGGCCGCGATCACCACCCGGCGGGCCCGCTCGCACAGGAGGCTGTTGACCGCCGCCTCGTCCTCGTGGCGGGTCGCGGCCCCGTCCACCGGGTCGAAGGCGTCCACGCCCAGCACGGCCGTGTCCACCGTGAGCTGCCCGAGGGTCTGCTGGGCCAGCGGGCCGGTGAGTTCGTAGGACTGGGGGCGGGCCACGCCGCCGGACAGGACGATCTTGAACTGGGGGCGGATGACCAACTCGCCCGCGATGTTGAGGGCGTTGGTGACGACGGTGAGCGCGGGGGACCCCGTGGATCCGGCGGCGCCGGTGGAGAGGTCGGCCCGGGAGGCCAAGGCGCGGGCCACCTCCGTGGTCGTGGTGCCGCCGGTCAGCCCGATGACCTCGCCCGGGGCGATCAGGGCGGCGACCGCCCCGCTGATGCGGCCCTTCTCGGCGGCCCGGCGCGAGGTGCGGTAGCGCAGCGGGAGTTCGTAGGAGACCCCGTGCGGGACCGCGCCGCCGCGGGTGCGGACCAGGAGCTGCTGCTCGGCGAGCTGGTCGAGGTCGCGGCGGATCGTGGCGGCGGACACCCCCAGGGCCCGAGCGGCCCATTCCACCTCCAGCCCGTCCCGTTCCACCAGCAGGTCCAGCAGTCTCTGCCAGCGTTCCTTGCGGGTCATGGCGCCCCTCCCGTGCGGTTCCCGGGCCTGACGTGGGCCCCCGTGGTCGAGATTAACCCAGGCCGTCAGGCCGTGGATGCTTGAAGTTGCGCGAAACTCCCCGCTATCTTGCAGAAACACGCACCAGGCACCAGTACACCGCAGGACCACGCATCCACCGCGCAGGGAGCCCGCATGAGTCACGTCGCGTACGAGTTGGCCTCACAGCCCGAGAGCTGGGAACGGGCCGCCGAACTGGCCCCGGTCCACCGGGCGGTGCTGCCGAAGCCGGGGGAGCGTACCGCGATCGTCGGCTGCGGGACCTCGTACTACATGGCCCAGGCCGCCGCCGCCCTGCGCGAGGAGGCCGGACAGGGGGAGACCGACGCCTTCCCCGCGTCGGAGTTCCCGCGCCACCGCACCTACGACCGGGTGGTGGCCCTGACCCGGTCGGGGACCACCACCGAGGTGCTCGACCTCCTGGCCGCGCTGCGGGAGGCCGGAACCGCGACCACCGCCGTCATCGGGGACCCGGACACCCCCGTGACCACCCTCGCCGGCGAGGTGGTGGTGCTCGACTTCGCCGACGAACGGTCCGTGGTCCAGACCCGCTTCGCCACCACCGCCCTCACCCTCCTGCGGGCCCACGTCGGCGCCCACACCCCCGCCGTGGTGGCCGACGCACGCATCGCGCTGGCCGAGCCGCTGCCCGCGGGGCTGGACGGACGGGGCCAGTTCACCTTCCTCGGCCGGGGCTGGAGCGTGGGTCTCGCCCAGGAGGCCGCCCTCAAGATGCGCGAGGCCTCCCTGTCCTGGGCCGAGGCCTACCCGGCGATGGAGTACCGGCACGGACCGGTCAGCGTCACCGGGCCGGGCTCCGTCACCTGGTCCCTCGGCGGCACCCCCGAAGGGATCGCCGAGCGGGTCCTCGCGACCGGCGCGGACTGGGTGGACGGGGAACTCGACCCCCTCGCCGAGCTGGTCCGCGTGCACCGACTGGCCGTCGCCGTCGCCGCGCACCGGGGACTGGACCCCGACGCGCCCCGCAACCTCACCCGCTCGGTGATCCTCAACGCCGAGGGAGCGGTCCGATGACCCTCGCCGCCGCCGGGACCCTCGTCGCCGACGCCGCTCGGGCCGGCCGGGCCGTCGCCGCCTTCAACATCATCACCCTGGAGCACGCCGAGGGCGTGATCGAGGGCGCCGAGCGGGTCGGCCTGCCGGTGATCCTGCAACTCAGCGAGAACGCCGTGAAGTTCCGCGGCGGGGCGCTCCTGCCCATCGCCCGGGCCGCCGTCGCCTGCGCCGAGGCCGCCGGGGTGCCCGTCGGGCTGCACCTGGACCACGTCAAGAGCACCGAGCTGCTCAGACGGACCGCCGACGCCGGATTCGGGTCCGTGATGTACGACGCCGCGCACCTGCCCTACGCGGAGAACCTGGAGGCCACCCGCTCCGCCGCCGATTGGGCCCACGTCAACGGGCTCTGGATCGAAGCCGAGTTGGGGGAGGTCGGAGGGAAGAACGGCGCCGCCCCGCTGGACCCCCACGCGCCGGGGGCCCGGACCGACCCGGACGAGGCCCGCCGGTTCGTCGCCGACTCCGGGGTGGACGCCCTGGCCGTGGCCGTCGGCAGCAGTCACGCCATGACCAGCCGCACCGCCACCCTGGATCACGCCCTGCTGGCCCGGCTGACCAAGGCGGTGGACGTGCCGCTGGTGCTGCACGGCTCCTCCGGCCTGCCCGACGCGGAACTCGCGGCCGCGGTGGCCGGGGGCATTCGCAAGGTCAACATCGGCACCGCCCTGAACGTGGCGATGACCGAGGCGATCCGTACCCAACTCACCCCCGCCGATCCCCGGCCCTACCTCGCGGCCGCCCGGACGGCGATGGCGGCCACGGCGGCAGCCATGATCGAAGCCCTGAACTGACCTTCGACTGACGGGGGACCGACCTGCCACCGACCTGCGACCGACCTTCGGCGGAGCTGATTTCCGGTCATCGGGCGCGGAAAATCCCACTCAGCGGGAGGACGGCGCGGAGGCCATTGAAGGTGCGGCGCGCACGGTGTTTCGTCGGACGCCCGGTGCACGGCCGGTACCCGGCCCCACCCGGCCGCGTACCGGGCGCCGTCCGGCGGCCGTCGGTACGGCTGCCCGTGCGGCCGTCCGCACGGCCGTCCGTGCGGTCGTCGTGCGCCGGTCCGCCCGTCGTCGTTCGAAGGGGCCGCCGCCCATGCCGCAGCCGTACCTCCCGTCCCGCTTCGGAGTGTTCCTCGCTCCCTACCATCATCCCGATCGCGATCCCGCGGTCCAACTCCGCCGCGACCTCGACCTCGTGACGGCGCTCGACCGACTCGGCTACGAGGAGGTGTGGGCCGGGGAACACCACTCCGCCGGCTACGAGATCATCGCCTCTCCGGAGCTGTTCCTCGCGGCGGCCGCCGAGCGAACCACCCGGATCAGGCTCGGCACGGGGGTCAACTCCCTCCCGTACCACCAGCCGTTGATCCTCGCCGACCGGATCTGCCAGCTCGACCAGCAGTCCCGGGGCCGGGCCATGCTGGGAGTGGGGCCCGGACAACTCGCCTCCGACGCGTTCATGATGGGCATCGACCCGCTGGAGTCCCGCGCCATGATGGCCGACTCCCTGGAGGTCATCACCCGGCTGTTGCGCGGGGAGACCGTCACGGCCGCCACCGACTGGTTCACCCTGGAGGAGGCCCGGCTCCAACTCGGCCCCTACCGCGGTCGGGACCTGGAGGTCGCCGTCGCCTCCGCCGTCTCCCCGACCGGCGCCGTCCTCGCCGCCCGCAACGGCGCCGGGATGCTGTCGTTGGCCGCCGCCGACCCGGCCGGGTTCGCCACCCTGGACACCAACTGGGCCGCCTTCGAGCGGACCTGCGCGGAGGTCGGCCGCACCGCGGACCGGGACGGCTGGCGTCTGGTCACCCCCGTCCACCTCGCCGAGACCCGCGAGGAGGCCTTCCGGCAGGCCGAGTTCGGTACGCCCGACCTCGTGGCCTACATCGAGGCGCTCGGCGGGACCCGTCTCGACGGCTGCGGCACACCGGCCGCCGCCGTCCAGCGCTGGGCGGGCGAGGGGCTGCCCACGTTCGGGCGGGCCGTCATCGGCACCCCCGAGGACGCCGTGGAACGGATCGGGCAACTGGCGGAGAAGTCAGGCGGGTTCGGCACCTTCCTGATCCTCCAGACCGACATCGCCGATCCCGCCGCGACCCTGCGCAGCCTGGAGCTGTTCGCCGAACGGGTCGTGCCCCGCCTCACCGGCGCCGCCGAGGGTCGCCGCGCCAGCCTCCAGTGGGCCGGCCGCAACAGCGACCGCTTCGTCGGAGCCCTGCGCCGGTCCACGCTGGAGGCCGTCGCCCGCAAGGGAGAGGTCCGTTGAGGGCCGCCGTCCTGACCGGGGGCCGGTTCGTCGCGCGCGAGCACCCCGAACCCGTACCGGGGCCCGGCCAGGTGCTGCTGGCCACCGAGGCGTGCGGGATCTGCGGCTCCGACCTGAGCGCCGTCGCGCACACCGCCGATTTCCTGAAGGCCTCCCGGGACAGCGGCACCACGAGCTTCCTCTTCGACCCGGACCGCCCCCTGGTCATGGGCCACGAGTTCTCCGGCCGGGTTCTCGGCTACGGGCCCGGCGCGAGCGGGCCCCCGCCGGGCACCGGGGTCGTGGCCCTGCCCTGGGCGCTGGACGGGGCCGGGGTGGTCCGTACCGTCGGCTACAGCAACGCCCACCCCGGCGGCTTCGGCGAGCGGATGGTCGTACAGGCCGCGGCGCTGCTGCCCGTACCGGACTCCCTCGACCTGGCCCTGGCCTCCCTGACCGAGCCGCTGGCCGTGGGCTTCGGCAACGTCGCCCGCAGCGCGGCCGGACCGGGCACCCCGGCGGTGGTCCTCGGCTGCGGACCGGTCGGGCTGGGCGCCCTCGCGGCCCTGCTGGAGCGCGGGGCCGAACCGGTGGTGGCCTCCGACCCCTCGGCTCTGCGGCGCGCGGCGGCGGCCCGACTCGGCGCGCACGCGGTGGTGGACCCCTCGACGGGGGAGGATCCGGTGGCACGCTGCGTCGCCCTGGCCGGGCCCCGGCCGCACCCGATGGTGGTGGTCAACTGCGTCGGGTTGACCGGGGTGTTGAACGCGCTGCTGCACGCCGTCCCGCGCGGTACGGAGATCCTCCAGATCGGCGGGGTGATGACGGAGGACGTGATCCGCCCGGTGGTCGGCATCTACAAGGACGTCACCCTGCGCATGTGCCTGACGTACCCGCCGAGCGAGTTCGGGGCCACCCTGGACCGGCTGGTCGACGGCCGGATCGACCCGGCGGCCCTGGTGACCGGCGAGGCCGGCTTCGGCGGCCTGGAGGCGGCCTTCGCCTCCCTGAGGCGCCCGGAGGAGCACATCAAGGTCCTGATCCGCCCGGGACGGGAGGGGGTGGAGATCATCACTACCCCAGATGCAAGCTGAAATCGAAAATCAGCCCTTACTTGCGGCAAAAGTGGCTGATACATTCCGCAGGTGCACTGCGCACCCCAGTCGGGCGGGGTGGGTCACGACCTGATCCACCCCCGCCCAGCCGGTGCGCCGCCCCGTAGGACCCTTCCGGATTCTTGCAACAGGTTCTAGTCTGACCGCCGCCACCACAGCGACCGGCTGGACCGCGAGACTCCCGGAGGGGCCGTGCACCTCGAATACACGCCTGAGCAGCAGCAGTTGCGCACCGAGCTGCGCGCCTACTTCGCCGAGCTGGTGCCGCAGGACGTCTACGCCCGCTACGAGGACCCCGCCGCGCAGAAGCGCTTCTACCGGGAGACCATCCGCCGACTCGGCGCCGACGGCTGGCTCGGCGTCGGCTGGCCGAAGGAGTACGGCGGGCGCGGAATGTCGCCGATGGACCAGTTCATCTTCTTCGACGAGGCCGCCCAGGCGGTGGTGCCGCTGCCGCTGATGGCCCTCAACACCGTCGGGCCGACCATCATGCAGTTCGGCACTGACGAGCAGAAGGCGTACTTCCTCCCCAAGATCCTCGCCGGGGAGATCGACTTCGCCATCGGCTACAGCGAGCCCGACGCCGGTACCGACCTCGCCGCCCTCAAGTGCAAGGCCGTCCGCGAGGGCGACGAGGAGACCGGCACCTACGTGGTCAACGGCCAGAAGATCTGGACCACCAACGGCGACACCGCCGACTGGGTCTGGCTGGCCGTCCGCACCGACCCCCAGGCTCCCGCGCACAAGGGCATCACCATGCTCCTCGTGCCGACCTCCGACCCCGGCTACTCCTGCACCCTGATCAACACCCTCGCCTCGCACGACACCACCGCCAGTTACTACGAGGACATCCGGGTCCCGGCGAACCGCCGCGTGGGCCAGGAGAACAAGGGCTGGCGCCTGATCACCAACCAGCTCAACCACGAGCGCGTGACCCTCGCCGCCCACGGCACCATGGCGATCCGCGCCCTGCACGACGTCCAGCGCTGGGCCGCCGACACCAAGCTCGCCGACGGCCGCCGGGTGATCGACCTCTCCTGGGTGCGCGGCCGGCTCGCCCGCACCCACGCCCGCCTCGACGCGATGAAGCTGCTCAACTGGCAGATGGTGGGGGCCGTCGAGTCGGGCAACCTCACCCCCCAGGACGCCTCCGCCGTCAAGGTCTACGGCTCCGAGGCGCGCCGGGACGCGTACGCCTGGCTGATGGAAGTGGTCGGCGCCGCAGGCTCCCTCAAGGACGGCTCGGCGGGCGCGGTCCTGCACGGGGAACTGGAACGCGGCTACCGCAGCGCCGTGATCTTCACCTTCGGCGGCGGAAACAACGAGATCCAGCGCGAGATCATCTCCTGGATCGGCCTGGGCATGCCCCGCGTCCGGCGCTGATCCCCGCCCCGGATCACACGGCCACCACGCAGTCGTCGGAGCTGCCGGTGCCGAGGATGCTGACGATGCCGGCGGTGCCGTCGCCGAAGAAGCGGGCGAACAGGCCCGCCGGGCGGCCCCCGAACAGCAACGGGCCGAAGACCGGCGCCACTTCGGCGTCGTGGGAGGCGTCTTCACCGTCGGCGATCATCGCGAGGGGGCAGGTGCGCGGGGCCACGAAATCCTGCACGACGCTCGTGCCGGTGGTGGCGGCCGCCTCGACGGCCGCCGCCCACACGGCCTGCTCGCTCTCCCGGCCGATGACCACCTGTCGGCCGCTCATCCCGATGCTCTCCTTCAGCACCAGCGACTCCCGGTGGTCCACCGCGTAGCGCACGAGGTCCACCTTGCGGTCCCCCCGGGTCGTACGGCGGTGCGTGAGGATCCGGGTCCACGGCAGGTACCGCTCCACCAGGGCCCGCTCGGCCGCGCTCATCCACGGCCGCCCCTCCGACAGCATGCCCATGGTCAGCTTGCTGGACAGGAACGTCGAGGTCTGCGTCCCCACCAACAGGCAGCCGTGGTCGAGCGCGGCCTGTACGGGCGCGGTGTCGATGCCCAGCTCCGCCCAGTCGGGGATGGTGAAGTCCCGCAACCCCACCGGGTAGCGCAGATGCGGGGCGCAGTCCCAGGCCTCGTGCAGGTCCCCGGGCTCGAAGAAGCGCGCCGTCATCCCCCGCGCGTTCAGGTGGTCGGCCTGCACGTCGAAGTAGCGGGTGAAGCCGCCCTGGTCGCGGGCGCTGCCCAGGAAGGCCACCCGGGGGGCCGCACCCGTCTCGGCGCACAGCGACCGGAACATCTCCGTACGGACGGCGAAGGGGTCCGGGCTCTCGAAGGGCAGCCGGCCGCCGTCGTCGGCGTAGAGCTTGCGCCACACCTCCAGCCGGGAGTGGACCTCCACCGCCCCGCCCAGGGCCCCGCTGACGTTGAACTCCAGGAACTGCGGACCCTGCGGACCGATCACCACGTCGGGCCGGGCCACCTGGTCCGCGTACCGCTCCTCCGTGAACGGGTCGGCCATGAACAGCCCGTGTTCGTTCTCCGGCATCCGGTACGCCGCCAGCCGGCCCGCCGTGGTCGGCGCGCTCTCCAGCGCCGTCCGGCGGATCAAGGAGAGCAGCGCAGCGCTCACCCGGAACAGCTCGGCGTAGGAGGAGCGCGGCAGCACGAGCGGCGCCGCGGGCACCAGCGCCTGGTGCGGCCAGCCGCACTCCCGTATCTCCTCGCTCAGCATCTCCCGTACGGTGTCCACCGGCGCGGGGGCGGGCGCCATGCGGTGCCGGCCGAACCACGGGTGTCCCGCGGCCCCCCGAGTGGTGACCTCCTGCAACATGTCCATCCGTCCCTCTCCTTGTCGGCGTCGTCCGTGTGGTCCACTCGGGACCTCTGAAGTTCATGCAGTGCTCGATGGGAACCGAACCGCACACGGGAGAACCAGACATGACGTTGCGTCACATCCAGGGCAACGAGTACGCCGAGGAACACGGCGGCGACTACGAGGACTTCGAACCCGGCATGGTGATCCGGCACTGGCCCGGCCGGACCCTCACCGAGACCGACAACACCTGGCTGACCCTGCTGACGATGAACCAGCACCCTCTGCACTTCGACCGCGCCTACGCCGAGGGCGCCGAGTACGGGCGGGTGCTGGTCAACAGCGGGATCACGCTCTGCCTGGTCGGTGGCATGACCGTGCAGGCGCTCTCCGCGCGCGCCGTGGCCAACCTCGGATGGGACCGGGTCCGCCTCAAGGACCCGGTGTTCGTCGGCGACACCCTCTACGCGACCAGCCGGATACTCGACAAGCGGCTCTCCAAGTCCCGACCGGGGCAGGGCATCGTCACGGTCGAGACCACCGGTACGAAGTCCACCGGCGAGAACGTCATCGTCTTCGAGCGCTCCTTCATGGTCCGCTGCCGCGGAACCGACTGACCCGGCCCCCCCGTCACCCGTCCTCACCCGCGGCGGCCCCGTACAGGGCCGCCGCGGCGGCCGTGTCCTCGATGGCCATGCCCACGCTGCGGAACACCGAGGTCCGGCCGTCGGGCACGACCGCGCCGTCGACGAGCGCGCCCAGCTCGTGCAGGTCCTCCGGGCCGATCAGCGCGCCCGCCAGGGCCGCCCGTACCTCACCGGCCTCCGCGATCGCCGTGGCGCGCTCCTCCACGGTGACGAACGCGTCCGCCAGCAGAGCCGGATCCACTTCGAGGGCCTCCTCGTGGGTGCCGCCGATGACGTTGACGTGCGCTCCCGGAGCCACCCAGTCGGCCTCCACGAGCGGGAGGCGCCCGGCCGTCGAGGTGGCCGTGCACACGACCATCGCCCCGACCACGGCCTCCTTCGCCGACCCGCACACCGTGACCTCCAGCGGACGTCCCGCGTGCTCCCGCGCCCAGCGGGCGAACTCCTCCGTCCGCTCGGGGGTACGGGAGTACACCCGCAGCCGGCGCACCGGACGGACGGCGCACACCGCCCGGACCAGGGCCCGTGCCTGCACCCCGGCCCCGATCAGCGCCAGCTCCTCGGCGTCCTCGGGCGCGCACAGCCGGGTCGCCAGGCCGGCGACGGCCCCCGTACGGACGGCTGTCAGCTCGGCGCCGTCCAGCAGGGCGGTGACCCGGCCGCTCTCCAGGTCGGTCAGCACCACCACCCCGTGGATCAGCGGGAGTCCGCGCCCCGGATTGTCCGGGGTCAGCGTGGTGATCTTCACGCTGCCGACCCCGCGCCCCTCCCAGAGCGCGGTCCCGGCCAGCAACTCCCGCTCCGGGCCGTGCTGGAGCACCGTACGGGGCGGGGACTGGGTCCGGCCCGCCGACAGGTCCGAGAACACCTCGGCGAGGGCGTCCATCACCCGCAGCATCCGCTCCGGGCCCGCCATGGCGCGGGCTTCCACGTACAGGGGTCCGCTCACCGTGCCCCTGCCCCTCCGGCGGCCAGCTCCGCCACCACGTCCGCGATGAGGTCCTCCTGCCCGGCGATGGCCTGGCGTCGGCCCAGCTCGAAGAACACGTCCCGCGGGTCGACACCGGCCCGACCGGACGCCTCCAACACCTGGTGCTTGAAACCGGAGAACACCCCGGCCAACCCGCTGACGATGCTCAGCGATTCGGTGACCGGCGGGGCCGGCATCAACTCCCGCTCGGCGAAGTCGGCCGCGTCCAGCAGCCCGTACAGGTCGATGCCGGTCTTGAAGCCACTGCGCTCCAACACGGGCACGAGCACCTCCAGTTGGGTGTTGCCCGCGCCGGCGCCGAAGCCCCGCGCACAGCCGTCGATGATCCGCGCCCCGGCCGTGGCCGCCGCCACCGAGTTCGCCACCGCCATGCCCAGGTTGTTGTGCCCGTGGAAGATCACCGGCACCTCGACGGCCGCGACGATCGCGCCGATCCGTTCGCCGACGTCCTGCGGCAGGAAGTGCCCGGCGGAGTCCATGATCCCCACCGCCCGGGCCCCGTACGCGACCACCCGCGCGGCCTGCTCGGCCAGCTCGCCGGGGGTGGCCATGTGGCTCATCATCAGCACGCAGTGCGCCTCGGCGCCCTCCTCCCGCAGGAAGCCCAGGTGGCGTTCGGCGAGGGAGGCCTCGGTGCAGTGCACCCCGATGCGGACCACGTCGGCCCCGTGCGCGAGGGCCTTGCGCAGATCGGCGGAGGTGCCCCAACCCGGCAGCATGAAGACGCCCATCCGGCTGCGGGTCAGCGCCTCGCGCACCGTGGACAGCATCAGGTCGTCGCTGAGGGCGGCCCGTCCGACCTGGAGCGAGGAGGCCCCCAGCCCGTTGCCGTGGCCGACCTCCACCACCGGGATCCCGGCGGCGTCGGCGGCCTCGGCGTACCCGCGCAG
The DNA here is from genome assembly GCF_044741845.1 of Streptomyces sp. NPDC088097. NCBI lineage: Bacteria > Bacillati > Actinomycetota > Actinomycetes > Kitasatosporales > Streptomycetaceae > Streptomyces > Streptomyces sp. NPDC088097. The sequence goes on along the minus strand of NZ_JBIUTJ010000003.1, from coordinate 449,444 downwards.
GGCGGCCACGCCCAACCGGTGCCGTACCGCGTGCTGCCCGTCGCGCAGCGTGGGATCGTGGATCAGCACGGCGCTCATGCGCCCACCCCCGTCCGGGCGGCCCGGAGCAGCCGGGCCGCGTGCTGTTCGGCGACCATGACGGCGGCCGAGTCGATGATGTCGAGGTTCCCGGCGTACGGGGGCAGCACCTCGCTGTGGGCCGTGACCTCCACGGAGACCAGGACCCGGTCGCCGTTCACCGTGCAGCCGAGCACCTCGTAGCCGGGCGCGAAGGCCCGTACCCGCTCGGCCGTCTCGGCCACCACCGCGCGGACCTCCGCCTCGTCGACGCCCGGGATCACGGCGTGGATCGCGGTGCGGAAGGGCGCGGGAGGGACGGCCGGGCTGATGTTGAGGATGGCCTTGGTGTCGGCCACGCCGGACAGGGCGCTGATGGCCTGCCCGGTGGTGGCCACGTACTCGTCGAGGTTGAGCCGGGTGGCCCGGCCCGCGATGCTCGTGGCCACGGTCGAGACCACCTCGATGTACTCGACGGCGAACCGGGCGCCCAGGGCGTGGGCGATCGGGCCGGAGGCCTGGCCGCCGCAGCTGATGAGGCTCACGTTGCGCCCGGTCGGGGGGCTCGCCCCGGTCACGGTCGGGACCACCATCTCGCCCGTCTTGCTGGGCGTGAGGTCGACGAGCAGGGTGTTCAGCGGTCGCAGCAGCCGCCAGTGCTCGGCGTGCGCCATGGCGTTGGTGGCGTCGAAGACCACCGCGAAAGGACGGGGAGCGGCGAGGACGGCCCCGATGCCCCCGGCCGAGGTCGGGTACCCGAGGGAGGCGGCGTACCGCAGGCCCGCGGACTCCGGGTCGCGACCGGCGACCAGGGCGCACTCCAGCACGGGGGAGCGGTGGATCTTGGCGACGAGGTCCTGGCCGATCACCCCGGTGCCGATGACGGCGACCGGTACGCGGCCCTGCGGGCCGGGGTCCGGTCGGGTGGTGTCGTCAGTGGGGGGCACGGTCGGCCCCCTCGTCCCCGTCGCGGCCGAAGCGCGCGGTCCAGGCGTCGCCCCGGTCCACGGTGGCGCGGGCCAGCCGGGCGAAGGGCGGGCCGACCATGTTCCCGTCGAGGACGGCGATCCCGCCGTCCGCCGCGCTCACGGCCCCGGTGACCCGTCGGGCGTGGCGCAGTCCCTCCGGGTGGGGGCGCAGGCCCGCGTTGATGGCGTCGAGCTCGCCGGGGTGCACGGTGGCCTTGCCGTGGAAGCCCAGGTCCCGCACCCGGTCGATCTCCTCGGCCAGCACCGCCGGTTCGGAGAGCCGGTAGTTCGCGGTGTCGACGCAGCCGGCGCCGTACCGGGCGGCGGCCAGCGCCATGGCCTGGCGGGCGGCGAGCATGCCGGGCCAGGTGATCTCCACGCCGAGGGTGGCGGCGAGGTCGGCGGAACCGAGCAGGAGCCCGTCCGACACGGCCGCGATCGCGTCCATGTCGGTGACCGCCTCGACGGTCTCCACGGTCACGTACAGCTCGGGGTGGGCCCCGGCGGCGGCGAGGGTCTCGCGCAGCAGGGTCACCTCGACCGCGGACCTCACCATGGTCATCACCACGAAACCGGGCCGCACCGGGCACTCGGTCAGCATCAGCAGGTCGTGGAGCGCCTCGACGGTGCCCAGCTCGTTGACGCGCACGGCCGTGTTCCGCGGCCGCGGCGCCTTCTCCAGGGCGTCGCGGCACACCAGGCGCGCGGCGGCCTTCGCGGCCCGGGGGACGGAGTCCTCCAGATCGATCAGGTGCACGTCGGCGTCGTAGGACCAGGCCTTCACGACCCGGTCCAGGGAGAGCGCGGGGGTGTAGAGGATGCTGCGCGGGACCGCCCGTACGGGGGTGGTCGAAGCCGGGCCCGATCTCGGGCCGGGTATCGGGCCGGCCGTCATCGGGTCGGCTCCGTCGGCAGCGGGGCGGTCCGCTCGGCACCCACCTCGGCGAGCACCGCGCACAGCCCGCGGACCTGCTCCTCGGTCTGGCCGGCGCGCATCATGACGCGCAGTCCGGCGGTGCCGCGCGCGACGATCGGGAAGAACACGGGGGAGACGTAGAAGCCCGCCTCGAAGACCTTGCGTCCGGCCTCGATCACCGTCGCGTCGCTCATGGGGACGAGCCGGATGGGGAAGGTGCTCCCGGCCTGGTCGGTGTGGATGAGCGAGTCGAAGAGCGCGATGTTGGTGTAGAGCCCGTTCTGCAGGTCGGTCAGTTCGGAGGTCCGGTGGATCTCCGCCGAGGCGAGGCCGGCGCCGACGGCGGGGGTGTTGAGGAGCTGCGAGTAGTTGAGGGCTCCGCCGAAGCGCTCGATGACGCGCAGGGTGTGCTTGTCGTAGCCGTCGAGGACGATGGCCGCGCCGCTGGTGCCGAAGGCCTTGTTGAGGGTCATCACGACGATGGTGCGCTCGTCGAGGACCGGGCTGTGCGAACGGACGTAGCCGACGCCGCGCTCTCCGTAAGCGGACAGCGAGTGGGAGTCGTCGTAGTACACCAACAGGCCGTACTTGTCCTGGAGTTCGGCCAGCTCCTTGACCGGGGCGTAGCCGCCGAGGCTGTCGCTGCCGTCGCAGACGTAGGCGACGCGGGCGTACTTGCGGCAGGCGTCCTCGATGAAGTCGAGGTCGTGGTGCGGGGAGGTGACGACCTCCGTCTCGTCGGCGCAGACCGGCTTGAGGTTGGCCATCGACACGTGGGCGTTCTTGTCGAAGATCATGAGGGGGCGGGTGCCGTTGCCCAGGTGGCCCGAGGCGATCAGCGGGAGCAGGCCGAAGGTCGCGGTGCTCGCGGCGATGGAACAGGTGACCGCCTGGGCGCCGAACAGCTCGGCCAGGGAGTGCTCCAGCTCCAGCATGGCGGGGATCTGTACGCGGCTGCGGGCGATGCAGTGGTCGAGCACGCCGTAGCGGCGCAGGGCCTCGATGCCGCCCTCGATGACCTTGGGGTGGGAGTCGAGGTCGAGGTAGGAACAACAGCTGAAGTTGACGAACTCGTGGCCCTCGGCGAGGAACTCGTGTCCCGCCGCCGTGTGCAGGAGCCGTCCGTCGTAGTCGGCGACGATGCCGGCGAGGCCGTTCTGCTCGGACAGGTCCCAGAACTCGTTGCCGATGCCGATCAGCTTGTCGTTGTTGCGGAACCGGTGGGCGGGGGTGATCGTCTCGCGTTCGGTCATGACGCCGCCTCTGCCGGTTCGTAGTTGTAGACGCCCTTGAGCTTGCGGAAGGCGGCCGTGTAGATGGCCACGCCGAGCACCCAGGGTCTGCGGAAGATCTTCGGGTCGCGCAGCCAGAAGTTCACGTTGATGTTCATCTCGTCCAGTGACTCGGCCTGGTGCCACCAGCCGAGCGGCAGGTACAGCATCTGGCCGGGTTCCAGGATGAGTTCGCGACGCTGGGCGAGCTTGGAGGCGAGTTTGGGGTAGCGGGCCCAGTCCACGTCGTCGAAGTCGAAGGCCTGCGACTTGTCCCCGAAGCCGTCCTTGAGGGAGCGCGGGTAGTACTCCCAGAAGCCGGGGGGAGCCAGCACGAACCGCTTGCGCCCCTCCAGGGCGATGTTGAAGTTCTCCAGCTCGTCGAAGTGGCTCTGGGTGAAGACGCCCTTGTGGCTGATCCACAGGTTGGCGGCGTTCATCGACCGGCGGTAGTCGAAGAGCCGGGCGGCGTCGAAGCCGAGGATCGCGTTGACGTCGTCGGGGCAGTTGCGGATGTTGGAGACGATGCGGTTCCAGGTGCCCGGGTCGTTCTGGTACTCCGCGTTCTCGAAGAACTCGCGCAGGCGGATCTCCCTGGTGGTCCAGCGTTCCGAGTTCTGCTTGTCGCTGGGCTCGGTGAACAGGGTCACCGCCATGTCGCCGAGGCGCTTGGCGACGCCCTCCTTGCCGAGGCCCTCGTTGCCCCGGGGAAGGGTGATGATCACGGGGACGTCGGCCCGGATGAGGGCCTGCGGCCCGAAGGCGGTGAACTCCTCGAAGGAGATGCGGGGGACGGGTAGGCCCCCCAGGCCGTCCCGCGGGGACGGGGAACGCGTATCGCTCACGATCAAGACCTCATTGTCATTGTTCGAGTGCTGCCATTTCAGAGGTCGGCTCGGTGTCCGACCGCTTGCCGCGCAGGGCCGTGGCCCCCGCGAGGCTCAGTACGAGGGCCACGGCGCCGCCCGCGACCCCCGCCCATGCCGCCCAGGAGAAGTTCCCCAGGTCGGCGAGGTGACCGCCGGCGGCGGTGCCCGAGGCGATGCCGAGCGCCCCGGCGCTGGTGAGCCAGGAGAACGCCTCCGACAGGGATTCCTTCGGGGCCAGCGACTCCAGCAGGGTGCTGCCACAGATCAGCGCCGGAGAGATCGCGATGCCGGCGACGACGGCGAACAGGGCCATCAGCAGGGGCGGGCCGCCGAAGACGAGGGGGAGGGCGCCGAGCGTCAACACGAAGGTGGTCACGCTGAGCAGCCGGGCCTGCGAAAGGCGCCAGTTCACCGCCCCGTAGGTGATGCCCGCCACCAGACTGCCCACGGCGATCAGCGAGATCAGCACGCCGGCGAGCCCCGGGGTGGACCGCTCCTCGGCGTAGGCGATCATCGTGACGTCCACCGCGCCGAACTGGAAGCCCATCCCCGCGTAGGCGATCACCAGCACCCACACCCCGGGCACGGACAGCGCCCGGCGGGGCGCCCGGCCGGGCGTCGGCTCGTGCACCGGCTCCGACCGGCGGTGCAGGGCGACGAAGACGGAGCCGACGGTGGTCATCAGCAGGCAGACCACCAGGCCGGCGGCCGGGTGCGCCGCCGAGGCCAGGACGGTGACCAGCAACGGGCCCAGCAGGAAGATGGTGTCGTCCAGCATGGACTCCATCGCGTAGGCCGTGCGCAGCGCCGACTGGTCCACCATCGTCGCCCAGCGGGCCCGCATGAAGGAGGTGAAGGACACGCAGGTGCAGCCCGTGGCCACCGCCGCGAGGACCAACACCCACAGCGGGGCGTCCAGGACGATCGCGACGATCAACAGCCCCATGCCCACCACGTGCGCCAGGCAGGCGGTGAGCAGGACCCGCCGCTGACTGTGCCGGTCGGCGAGCCGCCCGTTCACCGGGCTCGCGAGTCCTTGCGCGATCAGCATGGCCGCGGCCACCGTTCCCGCGTCCGCGAGGGAACCGGTCGTCGCGGAGATCATCATCAGGCAGGCGATGGAACGCATGGCGATCGGGAACCGGCCGATCATCCCCCAGAACGCCAGCGCCCCCGCGCCGGGCCGCCGCAGCAGCCGAACATAGGACCCGAGTCCGGAATCCGACCCCGCTGTACCTTCGGACACGACGCTCCTGTCTGCGTGAAAAGCCAAGGTGGTCTGGCCTGTCCAACCTGGCACAACCGGAAGCTCGTTGACAGTCGTCGAACGGCAACTCCCAGCTAAAGAAGGCTGGTTCGGGTGTAGCTCGGGAGCCGAAGAGCCCGGATCCCCGTGTGCCGTGCAGGTGAACCTAGTTGTGGCGTTCTGGCCAACCCATCGACAGATGGCGCAATCGGCGCGCCGCGTCTCAGACAAACGTCTGATGCGCCCACGTGTGCCCTCTGGTATCAGGGCTGTGACCTGCGGCGCGGAAGGGTCGGCGCCGGACGGGAGCCGCCCTACGATGGCGGGCAACCCCGTGCGATCCACGGGGGACTTGCGACCGATGCCATTCAGGAGGCAGCTGTGACCGAGCCGACGTCCGAGACCCAGGTCGACTCCCCGGAGGTCGACTCCACGGAGTTCGTGGCCGTGGAACCCGAGGCGGTGGAGTCGGAGGCCGGGGGGCCCGAGGCCGTGGAGCCGCGGAAGAACGGTCTGGGCCGGGGGCTCAGCGAGGAACTCGCGGCGAACATGAAGCAGGGCTGGGCCGACACCGAGCGGCACGACATCGAGCCGCTCCCGCAGGCCGCGCACACCGCCCGCAGGCGCGCCGCCCTCTCCCAGCGCTTCCCCGGCGAACGCCTGGTGATCCCCGCCGGGAACCTCAAGGTGCGCGCCAACGACACCCACTACCCCTTCCGGCCCTCCTCCGACTACGTCTACCTGACCGGCGACCTGACCGAGGACGGCGTGCTCGTCCTCGAACCCACCGAGGAGGGCGGCCACCTGGCCACCGCCTACCTGCTGCCCCGCTCCGACCGCGAGACCGGGGAGTTCTGGCTCAGCGACCGGGGCGAACTCTGGGACGGCCGCCGCAACAGCCTCACCGAGAACGAGCGGCTCCTGGGCCTTCCCGGCAAGGACGTCCGCGTCCTGGCCCCCGCGCTCGCCGGGTCCACCGGCCCCACCCGACTGCTGCGCGGCCACGACGCCGGCGTCGAAGCGGCCCTGAAGGACAAGGTCACCGCCGAACGGGACGAGGAGTTCCGCGTCTTCCTCTCCGAGATGCGGCGCATCAAGGACGACTTCGAGATCGGCGAACTGCGCAGCGCCTGCGCGTCCACCGCCCGCGGCTTCGAGGACGTCGTGCGCACCCTCGACCGCGCCGAGTCCACCTCCGAGCGGTACATAGAGGGCACGTTCTTCCTGCGCGCCCGCGTCGAGGGCAACGACGTCGGCTACAGCACCATCGCCGCGGCCGGCCCGCACGCCACCACCATCCACTGGGTCCGCAACGACGGGCCGGTCCGCACCGGCGAACTGCTCCTCCTGGACGCCGGAGTGGAGACCCGCACCCTCTACACCGCCGACATCACCCGGACCCTCCCCATCGGCGGGCGCTTCTCCGACCTCCAGCGCAAGATCTACGACGCCGTGTACGCGGCCCAGGACGCGGGCATCGCCGCCGTGAAGCCCGGAGCGAACTACCGCGACTTCCACGACGCCGCCCAGCAGGTCCTCGCCGAGCACCTCTTCTCCTGGGGCCTCTTCGGCGACCGCACCCTGGAGGAGGTGACCACGCTCGGCCTGCACCGACGGTGGACCATGCACGGCACCGGCCACATGCTCGGCCTCGACGTCCACGACTGCGCCGCCGCCCGCACCGAGATGTACGTGGACGGCACCCTGGAGCCCGGGATCGTGCTCACCGTGGAGCCGGGCCTGTACTTCCAGGTGGACGACCTCACCGTGCCCGAGGAGTACCGGGGCATCGGCGTCCGCATCGAGGACGACATCCTCGTCACCGAGGACGGCAACGAGAACCTCTCCGCCGCCCTCCCGCGCCGCTCCGACGAGGTCGAGGCCTGGATGGCCGACCTCCTGGCCTGACCCCTCGGGCCCCGGGCGCCGAGGGTCTGACCCCTCGGGCCCCGGGCGCCGACCGGGCCCACCACCACCGCGGTACGGCCGAGGCCGCCCGCCCCACCGGAGTGACGACTCCGCGGGGCGGGCGGCCTCCGTCGTTCCCGAAGCACCCTTCTGGGCCGGTATGCCCGCAATCGAGCGCGCTGCGCAAAGATGAATCGCACGCTTATGAAGCCCGCCGGCCCCGGCCAGGGCCGAAAACGGGCCCTTCCGTGGGACAGGATTCAGGTGCAGGAGCTGACGCCCCTCCCACCCCGCCGACCCCGCCTGAACAGGGGATTCGGCGAAATCCGCCCTCCCCGCAGCGAGCTTCGCGCTGCCCGGAAACAGGTCCGGACCCCGGGAGGGCGGGCCCGAATCCGACCCTTCAGGAGACAACGACGTGTCCGTCACCACCCGCCCCGCCCCCGAGGCCTTCCTCGCCGACACCCACACCGGCCTGCCCATTCCGGCCGACCCCGTCTTCTCCTCCGTCGACGACGAACGCCGCCACCGCAAGCAGCGACTCGCCGCCGCCATGCGCCTGTTCGGCAAGGCGGGCTACGCCGAGGGCATCTCCGGCCACATCTCCGTCCGCGACCCCGAGGAACTCGACACCTTCTGGGTCAACCCGTTCGGCGTCTCCTTCAACCGGGTCCGCGTCGCCGACCTGATCCGCGTCGACGCGACCGGACGCGTCGTCGACGGCGCCGGCAAGGTCAACCCCAGCGCCTTCACCATCCACTCCAAGATCCACGAACGCCCCGGGGCCGACGCCATCGCCCACGGCCACACCGTCCACGCCCGCGCCCTCGGCGCCCTGGAACGCCTCCTCGAACCGTACGACCAGGAGTCCGCGGCCTTCTACCAGGACCAGGTCCTCTACGGGGACTACGAAGGCCCCGCCATCAAGGTCGAGCACGGCCAGGACATCGCCGACCGCCTCGGCGCCAAGCGCGCCATGCTGCTGCGCCACCACGGCCTGATCACCGTCGGCGGCTCCCTGGAGGAAGCCGTCCACTGGTTCTTCACCTATGAGGGCTGCGCCCAGGTCCAACTGCTCGCCCTCGCCGCCGGGCGCCCCGTCCCCATGACCCACGAGCAGGCGCTCCTCGCCCGCGACGGCTTCGGCGACGAGCAGCTCGGCCGCTACAGCTTCCAGATCATGTGGGACGAGATCACGGCCGAACAGCCCGATCTGCTCCAGGAGTAGCCCCCGCCACCACGCGGAGCAGACCGGTCGGCCGTACCAGATCCCAGGGAAACGAAATGAGCTCAACCGCCTCACCGCGCGCCGAAGCGCGCACCATCGTCATCATCGTCGCGATCGTCCAGTTCGTCATCGGCGGCTGGTTCTCCTGGTCGGCGTCCCACGCCGCCCCCCGCGACCTCCCCGTCCTCGTGGTCGCGGCCGAAGGCGCGGACCACCTCGCCGACCGGCTGCGCGAGGCCGCCCCCGGCGGGTACGCGATCGACAGCGCCGCCACCGCCGAGGATGCCGACACCGCCCTGCGCGAGCGCAAGGCCTACGGCGCCCTGCTGCCCACCGCCACCGGGCTGGAGCTGCACCTCGCCTCCGCCGCCTCGCCCGCCGTCGCGCAGACCCTGACCTCCCAGGCCCAGCAGTTGGCCGGCGGCCCCGTCCGCATCACCGACGTGGTCCCCGCCGACTCCGACGACCCGCACGGCTCAGGCCTCGCCACCGGCTTCCTGCCGCTGCTCATCACCGCCGTCATCGCGGGCCTGCTCTTCGTCCTCAAGGTCCGCGGCGCCGCCGCCAAGCTCCTCGGCGTCGTCGGCTTCGCCGTGGCCTCCGGCCTGCTCGCCTCCCTGATGTTCACCCACCTCAGCGGGGTGCTGCCGGGCAACTACTTCGTCAACGCGGCCATCGTGGCCCTGCTGGAGCTGGCCATGGTCTCGGTGATCACCGGCCTCGGCTCGCTGATCGGGCCGCCCGGCATCGCGATCGGCGCCGTGCTGATGTTCGTCGTCGGCAATCCGCTCTCCGGCCTGGCCTCCGCCCCCGAGATGCTGCCCCAACCCCTGGGAGTGCTGGGCCAGTTCCTGCCGGCCGGAGCCGCCGCCACCCTGATGCGCACGGCGGGCCCCTTCGACGGCGCGGGCGCCGGCGGCCCCGTCCTCGTCCTCGTCGTCTGGGCGCTCATCGGCCTCGGACTCCTCTGCGCGAGCTCCCGCAAGCGCCCCGCCGCCGCCGGCCCTCAGGACGCCGGCGCGCAGGACGCCCCCGCGCCGTCGCACGCCGCCGCCGCGCACTGACGGGCCGCCCGGCGCGGCCCCTCCCCACCGACTCCTCCCGTGAAGGGTGACCATGAACACGCACACGAGTGACCGCCCGCCCACGCGCATCGCCCTGGTCGGCGGCGGGGCCGCCGCGGTCTGCCTGCTGGACCGGCTGGCCCGCACCCCGGCCCCGGGCGGGGGCTCGATCACCGTCTTCGAGCCCTCCGGCAACCTCTGGCGGGGCCGTGCCTACCAGCACGACACCGACGCCGTCCTCGCCAACATCATCCCGGCCGAGATGAGCGCCCGCGCCGGAGACCCCGACGACTTCCTGCGCTGGCTTCGAGAGAGCGAACTCCCCTACGGACAGGGCGACTACGCGGCGGACGGCCACTTCCCGCCCCGCCGGGTCTTCGGCGGCTACCTGGAGCGCACCGCCGAGAACGCGATCGCCGCACTCTCGCTGGGCGGCCGTCCCGTCGACCTCGTCCGCGACGCGGTCGTGGCCGCCCGCGAGGCGGGCGACGAGGTGGTGCTCACCACCTCCGACGGCCGCAGGCACACCTTCGACTACGTGGTCTGCGCCGTCGGCGCCGGACGCCCCGCCGACCACTACGAACTGGGCGGCAGTCCGGGCTACTTCGGTGACCCCTACCCGCTGCGCGACACCGTCGCCGCCGTCCCGCGGACGGCCGACGTGACCGTCCTGGGCACCGGACTCGCCGCCGTCGACGCCGTGGTCTCCCTCGCGGCCCACGGCCACAGGGGCCGGATCACGATGGCCTCCCGCAACGGCGCGCTGCCGGCCGTCCGACAGCGCCCCGTCTTCCCCGAGGTCCGGCGCTTCACCCCGGCCGCCCTGCACGCCGCGGCGGCCCGCACCGCCGACGGCCGGATCGCCCTGGGCGACGTACTCGACCTGCTGGCCGCCGAGTTGGCAGCACACGGCGCGGACCCCTCGCTGGTCCTCGCCGAACTGTTCTCCCTGGCCGGCGAGGCGCCGATCGACCGGCTGCGCCGCCAGTACGCGGACATCGACGCCGCCGACCCGGGCATGCGGATCATGCAGCACGCGGTGCCCGAGAGCGGGCCCGACGCCTGGACCCTGATGCGCTCTGAGGACCAGGAGTTCATCCGCGAGAACCACTACCGGGCCGTCATGAGCCTGTGCTGCCCGATGCCCCCGGCCAACGCCCGCAAGCTCCTCGCCCTGCACGAGGAGGGCCGGTTGCGCGTCCTGAGCGGCCTGTGGAACGTGAAGCCGCTCGCCCGCGACGGCTTCCACGTGGCCGCCGACGGCGGGGAGTACGAGAGCGACGTCGTGGTCAACGCCGTCAGCGCCCCCTCGCACCGGGTGCCGGCCCAGGCCCGCCCGTTCGTGGACTCCCTCGTCGAGGACGGCATCGGCGAGTACCACCCCCACGGCGGCCTGCACGTCGAACCGTCCACCAGCCGCGCCGTCGGCGCGGGCCGCGCCCACCGACGGATGCACGCCATCGGAGACATGGGTGCGGGAACCCTCTTCTTCACCTCCGGCATGCCCTCCGTCCTCGAACGGGCCGACGACATAGTCCGGGCCCTGGTCGAGGACCTCACCACCGGTCCGCACGCCACGGACCACCCGGACGCCACCGGCCACGCGGCCGTCCCCACCCCCTTCCAGGAGCAGCCCGCATGACCCCCGGACCCACCGACCGTCCCGCCGACAGCCCCGCCACCCGAGCGGGGACCGCTCGCCCGGCCGGCCGTACGATCGCCCCGACCCGCCGGGACATGATGCGGGCCGCCCTCACCACGGCCGTCGTCGTGGGCACCAGCGCGGCCGTCGCGCCCATCGTGCTCGCCGACCCGGTGCCCGCCTCCCGTACCGCGCCCACCGGACCCGAGGGCGCCCCGGGAGCCCCGCGCACCCCGGGCTCCTTCGACGAGGTCTACCGGGGCCGGCGCATCCAGGGCGGGGCCACCCCCGTGACCCACGCCGTCGCCCGCCGCGCCGGGACCGCTCCGACCTCGGGGCCGGGCATCGAGGTCAGCATCGACGGCCGCCCCCTGCACGTCATGCGCCGCGCCGACGGCAGCTACCTGAGCCTCGTCAACCACTACCAGTCGTTCCCCACGCCGCTGGAGGTGGCGCGGGCCGCCGTGGACGAGATCGGCACCGCACAGCTCTCGACGGCCTCGCTCCACCACCACTGACCGCCGTGAAGGCAAGGGACAAGCACACGTGTACACGCGCAAGAACCAGAAGGACCTCACCGCGGACGAGCGCGCGAGGTTCGTCCACGCCGTCCTGGAGGTCAAACGCACGGGAACCTACGACGAGTTCGTCCGGCTGCACGGTCGGTACTTCGTCTCCGACGGCGAGGGCGGACAGCGGGTGGGGCACATGTCCCCCTCCTTCTTCCCCTGGCACCGCCAGTACCTGCTGGAGTTCGAGCGGGCACTCCAGCAGGTGGACCCGCGGGTGACCCTGCCCTACTGGGACTGGACGGCCGAGCAGTCGCCCGTCGCGGCCCCGTGGAGCGACGACTTCCTCGGCGGCAACGGGCGGCCCGGCGACCGGCGGGTCATGACCGGCCCCTTCGCCTTCGACCGCGGCGACTGGCCGATCACCGTCGGGGTCACCGAAGAGCGCCACCTGATGCGGGACTTCGGCCGCCCGGCCGACCCCGTCGCCCTTCCGACCCCCGCCGCGCTGGCGCACGCCCTCGACGACCCGGTCTACGACAGCGCCCCCTGGGACTCCACGGCCACCACCGAGGGCTTCCGCAACAAGATCGAGGGCTGGACGGTCGGCGAGAAGGAGGGCTGGCACCACCACAACCGCGTCCACCTGTGGGTCGGCGGCCAGATGACCGGCGGGACCTCGCCCAACGACCCCGTCTTCTGGCTCCACCACACGTTCATCGATCTCCTCTGGGCCCGCTGGCAGCGCCGCCACCCCGGCTCCGGCTACGAGCCGAGCCGGCCGGTGCCCGCCCCGGACCCCCAGCACGGCCGGGTCGTCAGCCTCGACGAGCCGCTCTCGCCCTGGCAGGTCCGCCCCGCCGAACTGCTCGACCACACCCGCTTCTACCAGTACGCCGAATGACGCGCGGGCCGCTCCGGCCCCACCCGCCGCGCCGGCCCGCACATCGGGCCGTCCACCCCAGCCACCGCCTCCACCCAGAAGGAACCGTCATGCGCATCCGCCACACCTTCCCCGCCCTCGCCGCCGCCCTGATCGCCCTGGCCGGCGCCCCCTCCGCGCAGGCCGCGGCGGCCACCACCGCAGCCCCCGCCCCCGTCGCGGCGAGCATCCGTACGGAAGCCCCCGCCTTCGCGGGCCACACCTACCTCCTGAAGCTCGACAACGGCGCCGTCCTGCGCAACTCCTACTCCGCCGACGGCGCCACCCTCGACTGGACCGCGCTGGAGGGCCCGATGGCCGGCCACAGCGGCAGCGAGCGGCTCTCCGTCCGCGCCGTCGGCGAGGGCCTGTACTTCGTCAACTGGGTCGAGGCCTCGGGCATGACGGTCAGCCACGTGATGGACCTCGGCCGCGGCGCCGTCAGCGTCTACTGGACCTACGCCACCCCCGACGGCGGCCGGACGGGCGAACTCCACACGGCCACGCTCGAACGCGTCGCTTCTTGACCGCACCTTCGGGGGCGGGGCCGGCCGCGAGCGTCGCGGCCGGCCCCGCCCGCACTCGTCACCAGGGGGAGAACACCGCATGCCCGTCCGACCGCCCGCGACACCGCTCCGACCGCCCGCCGCGCCCGCCCCGCCGGGGCCCACCGCCTCCGCGCCCGTACCCGTACCGACCGCGTCCGAGGGATCCGCGCGGCTCGCGGGCACCCTGCGCCCGCGCCACCTGACGATGCTGGCCCTGGGGGGCGTCATCGGCGCCGGGCTGTTCATCGGCTCCGGCACCGGACTGCGCGTCGCCGGACCGGCCATCATCCTCTCGTACGCGCTGGCCGCCGCCCTCGCCCTGCTGGTGATGCGGATGCTCGGCGAGATGGCCGCGGCCATGCCGGCCAGCGGTTCGTTCTCGGTCTACGCCGACCGCGCGCTCGGCCGGTGGGCGGGGTTCACGGCGGGCTGGTTGTACTGGGCCGTGACCGTCATCGCCATCGCCATCGAGCTGATCGCCGCGGCGACGATCCTGCACCAGTGGATGCCGGGCATCCCGCAGTGGACGATCGCCTTCGTCGCCCTGGCCGTCTTCACCCAGGCCAACATGGTCTCGGTCGCCTCCTTCGGCGAGGCCGAGTTCTGGTTCGCGGGCATCAAGGTCGCGGCGATCATCGCCTTCCTCGCCCTCGGCGTGGCCGCCCTCTGCGGGGCGGTACCCGGGGTGGAGGCCCCGGGCCTGGCCAATCTGACCGGCCGCGGCGGGTTCCTTCCCCAGGGCTGGAACAGCGTCGTCGCGGGCCTGTTGACCGTGGTCTTCGCCTTCGGCGGCATGGAGGTCATCACCATGGCCGCGGCCGAGTCCGGCGATCCGGCCCGCTCGGTCACCAAGGCGGTCAACAGCGCGATCTGGCGCATCAGCCTCTTCTACCTGGGCTCCATCGCGGTCATCGTCGCCCTGCTGCCCTGGGACTCGCTCACGCCCGGCCGCAGCCCCTACATCGCGGTCCTGGACTCGCTCGGGATCCCCGGCGCCGGCCGGCTGATCGAGGTGGTCGTGCTGATCGCCCTGCTGTCGGCGATGAACGCCAACCTCTACGGCGCCTCGCGGATGGCCCATTCCCTCGCGGCGCGCGGCGAGGCCCCGCGGGCGCTGCTGCGGACCTCCGGGCGCGGCGCCCCACGGGCGGCCGTGGCGGCCTCCGCCGCGTTCGGGTTCGTCGCCATCGCCCTCGACCACCTGTGGCCGGAGCAGCTCCTGCCCTTCCTGGCCAAGGCGATGGGCGGCTCGATGCTCTACATGTGGCTGACGGTCGCCGCCGCCCACCTGGTGCTGCGGCGCCGGCTGGAAAGGGAGGAGCCGCACCTCCTCGTCGTGCGGATGCGCGGATTCCCCTACCTGTCCTGGTTGGCGGCGGCCGGCATCGTGGCCGTGCTCGTACTGATGGCCCTCGACCCCGAGGCGGGCGCCCAACTGGGCTGGTCGACCCTGCTGGTGCTGGTCCTGCTCGCCGCCTCGGGCGTACGGGCCCTACGGGCGCGCCGCGCGCCCGGCCGCTGACGCGGGGCCCGGCCGGGACGGTTCCCGGCCGGGCCCGGGACCCCGCGATCCCACGGCGTCCGGAGCCCGGCGCCTCAGGCCGACAACGCGCCGCAGACCGCCTCGACGGGCTCGTCCAGGGGCAACAGCCCGGACGTCGCGATCAGGTACCCGAGCTGCGCCCGGCTGCGGCTCTGGAGCAGCGAGGCGATCCGGCTGACGTGGGCGGCCACCGTGCGGCGGCTGGTGCCCAACCGCCGGGCGATCGCCTCGTCGGTGTACCCGGCCACCAGCAGGCGCATCACGGCCCGTTGGATCTCGCCGGCGATGTCGGGCTCCACCGTGCGCGAGACGCCCGGGTCCACGGCCGAGCCGCGCTCCCACGCCTCCTCGAAGACCTGCACCAGGAAGGAGACGATGGCGGGCTGCCTGATCTCCAGGACCGAGGTGCGCGCCTCGCTGTGGCCCGGCACGTAGGCGACGGACCGGTCGACGAGGACCAGCCGGTCGAAGACGTGGTCGAGGGTGCGGACCTCGCAGCCCGCCTCGGTGAGCCGCTCGATGTGGCGCAGGGTGGCCCCGTGGGTCCGTACCGCGTGCGGGTACAGGGTCCGGTGCCGGGCGGCGCCGCGGACGTGGTCGAGTTCGTCCAGGTCGAAGGAGACGCGCGAGCCGCCCGGTTGGACCGTCATCAGTTCCTCGCGGCACTCGCGCACCGCGTGGGCCAGGGTGGAGTGGATGACCTCCTCCCCGTCGATCGCCGTGGCCCAGCCCGTGTGTTCGCGCTTCGCGGCCGTGTAGATCGCGCTGACCGGCACGAAGCTGCCGGCGATGGCCTGGGCGTCCATCCGCTGCCGTTCCAGCGACTGCTCGATCGGCCGGACCAGTTCGGCTTTGGCCACGTCCGGCGACACCGGCACCAGCACGGTCGGGTCATCGGGCGGCGGGACCAACAGCCCCATCCGCAACAGACAGGACGGCGCCCCCGCCCGGGGAGCGCACCCCTTCACCACGGCCTGGCGGTAGACGGTGAGTCCCTCACCGCATACGCCGCCCCCTCGTTCTGCAGATGCGTCATGGTCACAACATTCCCCCGGGTACTGCCTTGCATGATCCTGCATGGCTCAATTATGCACTTCGAAATCTAGCCACTATCGGTTCAATAGCTGCCATCTTGGTGTCTTAATGAGTTGTTGACCATGGAACCGGAGGTAACAGGCGAAATGACAGGCACATTTGGAGCCCTGGCCGACATCCTGGAGAAGTGGCGCGCGGCCTTCGACGCACGCCGCGTGGACGAGATCGTCGCCCTCTTCGCCGAGGACGCCCTCTTCCAGGGACTGTCCCCCCGCCTCCTCGGCGGCCACGCCGAGATCAGGACCTACTACGAGAACGTCCCGCCCGGCACCACCGCCTCCGTCGAGGTCCTGCACTCGCGTCCGCTCGCCGCCGAGGCCCTCGCCGGATTCGCGACCGTGACCTTCACCGACGCCGCCGGGGCCCCGCTGCCCGTGCGCCTCTCGATCGTCGCCCAGCACCTGGGCGACGGCTGGCGGATCCGCCAGTACCACGTCTCGCGTCTGAGCTGAGCCCCGCCGGGTAGCCTCCGGGCGAAGCGGGAACGGCGGTGCGCGAGGCGGGAGGCCGGCGATGGGCACAGCTCCTCACGGCGACGCCGACCCGGGTCTGTACGGGCCCGGGTCGGTGACCTGGCAGTGCCACGGCGACCCCGTCATGTGGATCGCCGGCGTCCGCGCGCTCTACCTCCAGGCCCTGCACCCGCGCGCGGTGCGCGGGGTCATGGAGAACAGCGACTTCCGCAAGGATGCCTGGGGCCGACTGCTGCGGACCGCCGACTTCGTCGGCACCCTCACCTACGGCACCACCGAGTCCGCCGAACGGGCCGGGGCCCGGGTCCGCGCCCTGCACCGCCGACTGTCGGCCACCGACCCGGACACGGGGGAGCGCTTCCCCGTCGACGACCCCGAACTCCTCCTGTGGGTGCACTGCGCCCAGATCGACAGCTTCCTCCACGTCCTGCGCCGCTCCGGCGCGCCCCTCACCCCCGCCCAGGCCGACCGCTACGTCGACGAGAACAGGGTCAACGCCCGCCTCGTCGGCCTCGACCCAGTCGGGGTCCCCGCCGACACCGCCGCGCTGGCCGCGTACTTCGAGGAGGTCCGACCCCGGCTGGCCGCCGGCGCCGACGCACGCGCCGTCGACGACTTCCTGCGCGCCCCGCCCGTCCACCCCCTCCTGGTCCCTGGCCGAAACCTGCTGTGGGGCCCGCTCTCCGCGATCGCTTACGGAACCCTCCCCTCCTGGGCGCACCGGCTCTACGGCCGCCCCGCACCCGACCCACGCGTCGTCACCCGTCGCCTGCGCCTCACCGGCCGCGCCCTGCGCAGCATTCCCGCAGGTCTGCGCTGGCAGCTGCCACCAGGTCACATCTTGAGAGCGATGCGCCGTCTGGGCCCCGGGAGCCGCCCCTCGGCGTACACACTGCGTACATCAGCGGCCATACTGGACCGCCAGGGGAGGGCGCGGGACGACGACGGGGGCGGCTTCAAGACATGGCGGAGTCCAGGCTGATCCAGGGCCGGTACCGGTCACTCGATCTGATCGGGCGCGGCGGCATGGGCGAGGTGTGGCGCGCCCGTGACGAGTCGTTGGGCCGACAGGTCGCGGTGAAGTGCCTCAAGCCCATGGGGCACGAGCAGGACGCTCACTTCACCCAGGTCCTGCGCGAGCGCTTCCGCCGCGAGGCCAGGGTCGCCGCCTCCCTCCAGCACCGGGGCGTCACCGTCGTCCACGACTTCGGCGACGACAGCGCCGCCGGCGGCCCCCTCTACCTGGTCATGGAACTCCTCGAAGGCCGCAACCTCAGCCAGCTGATGGAGGACAACGAGGCCCGCCCGCTGCCCGTGGACATGGTCCTCGACATCGCCGAGCAGATGGCCGCCGCCCTCGGCTACACCCACGACCAGGGCGTCGTCCACCGCGACCTCAAACCGGCCAACATCATGCGCCTCACCGACGGCACCGTGAAGATCTGCGACTTCGGCATCGCCCGGCTCGCCCACGACATCGGATTCACCGCCAAGCTCACCGGCGGCGGCATGGCCATGGGCACCCCGCACTACATGTCGCCCGAACAGATCGCCGGCGGCGAGGTAGACCACCGCAGCGACCTCTACTCCCTCGGCTGCGTCCTCTACGAGATCGCCACCGGCGCCCCGCCCTTCGACCTCGGCGACTCCTGGTCGGTGCTCGTCGGCCACCGGGACAACACGCCCGTACCGCTGCGCGACCACCGTCCCGAACTCCCCGCCCACTTCGACCGGCTCGTCCTGGAACTCCTCGCCAAGCGCCCCGAGGACCGGCCCGGCGACGCCCTCCACCTGCACCGCCGCCTGGTCGAGGCCCGCTTCGGGCCCGCCGGGCCGCCCGCCGAGCCGCTCCCGCTGCCCGACTGGGCCCAAGGCATGACGGCCGGGCGCAAGGCCGGGACCGACGCCCGCCCCGCCAGCGGGGAATGGGCCGTGCTCACCGGATCCTGGACGGCCCCCCGCCCCGCCGCCCCCTCCGTCACCGCGACCGGCACCGCGTACGAGATCCCCCACCCCTCGGTGTCCGGGGAGCAGCGGATCACCCGTCCCGCCCCCACCGAGGACCCCCGGCTCACCACCGCCTACGGGCTCGGGCACCTCACCGGCCCCGCCGGGGCCGCCTCCGCGGACCCCCTCGTCGCCGGCCACACCCGGGCGTACGCCCTCAGCCGGGCCGGCCGCCCCGAGGAGGCCCTCGCCGCGTACGCCGCGGTGGCCCGGGGCCGTACGCGCGCCCTGGGCCCGGACCACGCCGACACCCTCGCCGCGCGCCAGGAGGAGGCGTACGAACTGGGCCGCCTCGGGCGCCACGGCGAGGCCTACGAGATCTACCGCGCGGTCCTCGACGCCCGGATCCGCACCGCCGGTCCGCTCCACCCCGACACCCTGCGCTGCCGGCACAACCTGGCCTGCGCCCTCGGCGCGCTCGGCCGCCACGCCGAGGCCCACGCGGCCGCCGCCGAGGTCGCCGCCGACCGCGCCGCCGTGCTCGGCGGCGAGCACGCGGACACCCTGCTGACCCGCTACGAGGCGGCGTACGCGCTCGGTCGCCTCGGCCGCTGGCAGGAGGCGCTGAGCGCCTTCCGCCAGGTCGCCGCCGTACGCGAACGGGTCCTGGGCCGCGACCACCCCGACTCCCTCGCCGCCCGCTACGAGACCGGCATCGCGCTCGGCCGCACCGGCCGCGCCGCCGAGGCCCTCGACCTGTTCCGCTCCCTGGTCCGCGACCGCACCCGGGCCTACGGCACCGCCGACCCCGAGACCCTGCGCGCCCGGCACGTCCTCGGGGTCAACCTCGGCCGTCTGGAGCGCTGGGAGGAGGCCGTGGCCGAGGCGCGCGAGGTCGGCGCCGCCCGCACCAAGGCCCTGGGCGCCGAGCACGCGGACACCCTGGTCAGCCGCCGGGAACTGGCCGTCGGCCTGGGCCGGCTCGGCCGCTGGGACGAAGCCCTGCCGATCTACCGGGAACTGTCCGGCATCCGCGAACGGTCCCTCGGCGACGAGCACCCCGACACGGTCCTCGCCCACGCCGACGAGGCCCACTGTCTGGAGCGGCTCGCCCAGGTGTGCTACCAAGAGCCATGACAGCCGGCACGGGTCTTCGGGGATTCACACAGGACGTCTACGACGCGGTGATCGTGGGAGGCGGCCACAACGGCCTCGTCGCCGCCGCCTACCTGGCCCGCGCGGGCCGCTCGGTCCTGGTGCTGGAGCGCCTGGGCCACACCGGCGGGGCCGCCGTCTCCACCCGCCCCTTCGCCGGGGTCGACGCCCGCCTCTCGCGTTACTCCTACCTCGTCTCCCTGCTCCCCGCGAAGATGGTCCGGGACCTGGGCCTGAGGTTCCGGGTCCGCCGGCGCACGGTGTCCTCGTACACCCCGCACGCCCGTCCGGGGGCCGACGGCCGCGCCGGCGCCGGCGGGCTGCTCGTCGGGGGCGGCGAGGACCGCACCCGGGAATCCTTCGCCCGCCTCACCGGCTCCGACCGCGAGTACGAGAACTGGCGCGCCTTCCAGGGCGCCACCCGCCGGGTCGCCGAACGCGTCTTCCCCACCCTCACAGAACCGCTGCCCACCCGCGACGCCCTGCGCGCCCGGATCGACGACGAGGCCACCTGGCGGATGCTCTTCGAGGAACCCCTCGGCCGCGCCGTCGAAGCGCACTTCGCCGACGACCTCGTGCGCGGGGTGGTCCTCACCGACGGGCTCATCGGCACCTTCGCCGACGCCCACGACCCCTCGCTCGCCCAGAACCGCTGCTTCCTCTACCACGTCATCGGCGGCGGCACCGGCGACTGGGACGTCCCCGTCGGCGGCATGGGCGCGCTGACCGACGCCCTGGCCGACTGCGCGCGGACGGCCGGAGCGGAGATCGTCACCGGCCACGAGGTGCTGCGGATCGACACGGACGGCGCCGGCCCGGCCGAGGTCGCCTTCCGCACGTCGGCCGGGGAGGGCACCGTCACCGGGCACACCGTCCTCGTCAACGCCTCGCCCCGGGCCCTCGCCGGCTTCCTCGGCGAGGACCCGGACGCGGCCGGACCGCCGCCCGAGGGGGCCCAGCTCAAGGTCAACATGCTGCTCAGCCGGCTGCCGAGGCTCCGCGACACCTCCGTCGCCCCGCACGAGGCCTTCGGCGGCACCTTCCACGTCGCCGAGGGGTACGAGCAGCTGCGGCGCGCCCACGCCGAGGCCGCCGCCGGGGAACTGCCCTCCGTACCGCCCTCGGAGATCTACTGCCACAGCCTGACCGACCCCTCGATCCTGGGTCCGGAACTGACCGCGGAGGGCTACCAGACCCTCACCCTGTTCGGACTGCACACCCCCGCCCGGCTGTTCGAGAAGGACGACCGGCAGACCCGTGAGGTGCTGCTGGCCGCCACCCTCGCCCAACTGGACGAACACCTCGCGGAGCCGCTCACCGACTGTCTGGCCTTCGACGAGGACGGCCGCCCCTGCATCGAGGCGAAGACCCCCCTCGACCTGGAACGCGAACTGCGCCTGCCCGGCGGGCACATCTTCCACCGCGACCTGTCCTGGCCCTACGCGCCCCCGGGAGCCGACGGGGCGGGCCGTTGGGGCGTGGAGACCGCCCACCGCAACGTCCTGCTGTGCGGTGCGGGGGCGGTGCGCGGCGGTGGGGTCAGCGGGATCCCGGGCCACAACGCCGCGATGGCGGCGCTGGGCCACTGACCGGCGGACCCGTCAGGCGGACTCGATGACGACGATCGGGATCTCCCGGTCGGTCTTGGCCTGGTACTCGTCGTACGCGGGCCAGTGCTTGGTCATCAGCGGCCAGAGCACGGAGCGCTCCTCGGAGGTCGCGGTGCGCGCGGTGCCCTGGACCACCTTCGGGCCGACCTGGACGCGGACCCGCGGGTCGGCCGAGAGGTTCCGGTACCAGAGCGGGGCCTCGTCGGCGCCGCCCTTCGAGGCGACGACGAGATAGCGGCCGCCCTCCTCCCCGTAGATGAGCGGGGTGCGCACGGCCTGTCCGGAGACCCGGCCCACGGTGGTCAGCAGCAGGGTCTGGGTGCCCTGCCAGTACTGGCCCTCGGCGCCGTTCGAGGAGACGTACAGCTTGACGTGGTCCAGCTGCCAGCCGGCCTTGGGATCCTTGGGGTGGTCCCAGTCGATGTCGGTCACGATGCGTACCCACCTTCGTGTTGAACGGTCAACAGCCTCGACAACGAGTGTCAACGCCCCCGGATACGCCCCGCATTCCGGCCGTCCGGGTGAACCCCGCGCGGCAGCGTCCCCGGGGCCGCGGGGGTCGGTCGTAGGCTCCCGGCATGATCGCCGAACTCCAGTGCGTGGTGCTCGACTGCCCGGAGCCGCTGCGGCTCGCCGCGTTCTACGCGGACCTGTTGGGCGGGGAGGTCGACCGGCCGGACCCGCGCTGGTCGGTGGACGAGGAGTGGGTCACCCTCCACCTGCCGAGCGGGCAGGTGCTCGCCTTCCAGGCGGCTCCCGGGCACCTCGCGCCGACCTGGCCCGACCCGCGGCGCCCGCAGCAGTTCCACCTGGACCTCGCCGTCCCGGACCTCGACCGGGGCCAGGAGGAGGTCCTGGCCCGGGGCGCCGTCCTCCTCGAACAGGGGCCGCCCGGCCGCGACTGGCGGGTCTTCGCCGACCCGGCGGGCCACCCCTTCTGCCTGGTCCGGGGCTGACCGACCGGGCCGCGCCTGCCGGTCGCCCGCGTCCGCGCCCGCCGGGCGCCGTCAGTCCGTCGAGCGGGACCAGCCCGTCGACTCGATGCGGGCGGCGTCCCGCGGCCGGTCCTCGGCGAACAGGAGGCGGGCCGGTTCGGCCACCCGCAGGACGTCCACGTAGACGCCCCGCCCCACGTAACGTCCCGTCGCGGAGTGCCGGAAGCGGAGTCTGACCTCGCGCCCCGCCCAGGTGGTGAGCGGGGCCTCCAGGCGGTGCCAGACCCGGCCCGACCAGCCGCCCGCGCTGCCCTGCGGCCAGGACTCCGGGGTCCCGCCGGTGGTGCGGACGGTGGTGAAGGGGAGGGGCTCCCAGGTCAGCCCGTCGGCGGAGGCCTCCAGGTGGAAGGCGCCCGCCCCGGGAACGGTGTCCCACCACACGGCGCACCGCAGTCCGGCCCGCGCCGTGGTCGGGGTGAGCGGCGGGAGGGTCAGGGTGCCGGAGCCGCCCGTCTCCATCCCGGAGTACCAGGCCGGGCCGCCGTGCCGGGTGCGGACGGGCACGGCCCGCGCGAAGCGGTTGCCGGTCGCCACCCGGGGCGCACTGCCGGCCCGCCAGGTCCGCACGGGGTGGACGGAGTTGCCGAGGAGGACGAGGAAGGAGTCGGTGGAGGGGTCCAGGACCAGGGAGGTGCCGGTGAAGCCGGTGTGCCCGGCGGAGTGCGGGGTGGCCATGGCGCCCATGTACCAGTGCTGGTAGAGCTCGAAGCCCAGGCCGTGGTCGTCACCCGGGAAGGCGGTGTTGTAGTCGGTGAAGAGCAGCTCGACGGAGGCGGGGCGCAGGATGCGCCGGCCCGCGTAGGCCCCGCCGTCGAGCAGGGCGCGGGAGAGGACGGCCAGGTCCCAGGCGGTGCCGAAGACCCCGGCGTGGCCCGCGATCCCGCCGAGGGCGTACGCGTTCTCGTCGTGGACCTCCCCCCAGACGAGCCCCCGGTCCAGGCCCGACCAGGGCGGGCGCTGCACCTCGGTGGCGGCCGTGACCCGCCGCCAGGACAGCGGGGGGTTGTAGCGCGTGCGGTGCATCCCGAGCGGAGCGGTGATCTCGTCGTGGAGCAGCACGTCCAGCGTGCGGCCGGTGATCCGTTCCAGGAGCAGTTGGAGCGCGATGAGGTTGAGGTCCGAGTACCGGTACACCGTCCCCGGCGTGTCCTGTGGCCGCACCGACCACAGGAGCCTCAGCTGCCCCTCCCGGGTGGACTCCTGGTAGAAGGGGGCCCAGGAGCGCAGCCCCGAGGTGTGCGTGAGCAACTGCCGTACGGTGACGACCTCCTTGCCCCCTCCGGTGAACTCCGGCAGGTACCGGCGGACCGGCGCCTCCAGCTCCAGGCGGCCCCGCTCCATCTGCTGCACGGCCAGGATGGAGGTGAACAACTTGCTCAGGGAGGCCAGGTCGAAGACGGTGTCCTCGGCCATCGCGATCCGCTCCGCCGCCGGGTACTCGCTGGGCCGCCCGGTGTGCCCGTCGAAGTCCGAGTACCGCACCGCGTCGCCCATCGCCCGGTGCAGGGCGACCGTGCGGCCCCGGCCGGCGAGGACCACGGCCCCCGCGTAGTAGGGGTGTTCGGGGGAGGGGCCCAGGAAGCGCCGGGCCTCGTCCGCGACCCCCTCCAGGTGCCGCTCCAGCAACCCCGCCTGCCGTGCGGAGCCGTACCGCAGGCGCAGCCCCTGCAGGGCCCGCCGTTCGGCCGCGCCGCCGGGCGCCGCCCCCGCGCCCTGCCCGGGCAGCGCGGCGTGCAGGACGAGCACCCCGCCCAACGCCAGCAGGCGCGCCCCGAGCCGTCTGCGGCTCGGCCCGCCACCGCTCGCGACCGCCCGTGTTCCCGTACCCGAACCGCCCATGTCCGGCCCTCCTGTTCTGCCCGCGCACGCTACTGGCTATCTGCCCGCCCGCCGCACACCCTTCGCACCGACCGGCCGTCAAAGAATCTGACACAGCATCAGAAAATCTCTTCCCTCGGCCGCCGCCCTGCGGCATCCTCACCGCCATGGAGACGGAGCTGAGCAAGAAACTGGGAGTCGAGCACGCCATCTTCGGCTTCACGCCCTTCCCGGCGGTCGCCGCGGCCATCACCCGCGCGGGTGGATTCGGTGTCCTCGGAGCCGTCCGCTACACCGCTCCGGACGACCTCAGGCGCGATCTGGACTGGATGCAGGCCCACACCGACGGCAAGCCCTACGGCCTCGACGTGGTCATGCCCGCCAAGAAGGCCGTGGACGGGGTCAGTGAGGCCGACATCGAGGCGATGATCCCGGCGGCACACCGCGCCTTCGTCCGCGACACCCTGGCCAAGCACCACGTACCCGAACTGGCCGAGGGCGAGGCCTCGGGCTGGCGGATCACCGGGTGGATGGAACAGGTGGCCCGCAACCAGCTCGACGTCGCCTTCGACTACCCCGTCAAACTCCTGGCGAACGCGCTGGGTTCCCCGCCCGCCGACGTCATCGCCCGCGCCCACGACCACGGCGTGCTCGTCGCCGCCCTCGCCGGCAGCGCCAAGCACGCCCGCCGGCACGCCGAGGCCGGCATCGACGTCGTCGTCGCCCAGGGCTACGAGGCGGGCGGCCACACCGGGGACATCGCCACCATGGTCCTGGTCCCCGAGATCGTCGAGGCCGTCGCCCCGCTCCCGGTCCTCGCCGCCGGCGGCATCGGCAGCGGCGAGCAGATCGCCGCGGGCCTCGCCCTCGGCGCCCAGGGGGCCTGGCTCGGCTCCCTCTGGCTCACCACCACTGAGGCCGACCTGCACTCCCGGGCCCTCACCGAGAAGCTCCTCGCGGCCGGCTCCGGCGACACCGTCCGCTCCCGTGCGCTGACCGGCAAGCCCGCCCGCCAACTGCGCACCGAGTGGACCGACGCCTGGGACGACCCGGAGGGCCCCGGCGCGCTCCCCATGCCGCTCCAGGGGCTCCTCGTCGCCGAGGCGGTCTCCCGGATCCAGAAGTACGAGGTCCAGCCGCTGCTGGGCACCCCCGTCGGGCAGATCGTCGGCCGGATGAACTCCGAACGCGGCGTCCAGGCCGTCTTCGACGAACTGACCGCCGGCTTCGAGCGCGCCATCGACCGCGTCAACCGCATCGCCGGCCGGGCCTGAGACGTCCACGGCCGGAGGCGGACCGCCCGAGGCGTCCACCGCCTGAGGGTGTCCACGCCCCGAGGCGTCCCCCACACCCCGCCACCGAGAGGAGCCCGACCGCCATGACAGACCCGCAGGCCCAGCCCCCCAACGGCTTCTGGGCGCAGGCCACCGCCGAACCCGACCGGATCGTCCTGGTGGCCCCCGACGGCGAGGAGTGGTCCGCCGGACGCCTGCACGCCGACGTCAACCGCCTCGTCCACGGGCTGCGCGCCGCCGGGCTGGAGCGCGGCGACGTCTTCGCCGTGGTCCTCCCCAACGGCGTCGAGTTCCTCACGGCCTACCTCGCCGCCTCCCAGGCCGGCTTCTACCTCGTCCCCGTCAACCACCACCTGGTCGGCCCCGAGATCGCCTGGATCGTCGCCGACTCCGGGGCCAAGGTGCTCATCGCGCACGAGCGGTTCGGCGCCGCCGCGACCTCCGCCGCCGACGAGGCGGACCTGCCCGCCGACCGTCGCTACGCCGTCGGGGCCGTGCCCGGCTTCCGCCCGTACGCCGACCTCCTGGAGGGCCGGCCGGACGCGCCCCCGCGGGACCGCACCCTCGGCTGGGTCATGAACTACACCTCCGGCACCACCGGCCGCCCGCGCGGGATCCGCCGCCCGCTGCCCGGCAGGCTCCCCGAGGAGACGTACCTCGGCGGCTTCCTCGGGATCTTCGGCATCCGTGCCTTCGACGGCAACGTGCACCTGGTCTGCTCGCCGCTGTACCACACGGCCGTGCTCCAGTTCGCCGGCGCGTCCCTGCACATCGGGCACCCGTTGGTGCTGATGGACAAGTGGGACCCCGAGGACATGCTCCGGCTCATCGACCGGCACTCCTGCACCCACACCCACATGGTCCCCACCCAGTTCCACCGCCTCCTCGCCCTCCCGCAACAGGTCAAGGACGCCTACGACGTCTCCTCCATGCGGCACGCCATCCACGGCGCCGCCCCCTGCCCCGACCACGTCAAGCGGGCGATGATCGACTGGTGGGGTCGCTGCGTGGAGGAGTACTACGCGGCCAGCGAGGGCGGCGGGGCCTTCGCCACGGCCGAGGACTGGCTCAAGAAGCCCGGCACCGTCGGCAAGGCCTGGCCGATCAGCGAACTGGCCGTCTTCGACGACGACGGCGAGCGGCTGGCCCCCGGCGAACTCGGCACCGTCTACATCAAGATGAACACCGGTGGCTTCAGCTACCACAAGGACGAGGGCAAGACGAGGAAGAACCGCATCGGTGACTTCTTCACCGTCGGCGACCTCGGGATCCTCGACGAGGAGGGCTACCTCTTCCTCCGCGACCGCAAGATCGACATGATCATCTCCGGCGGGGTGAACATCTACCCGGCCGAGATCGAGTCCGCCCTGCTCACCCACCCGGCGGTCGCCGACGCCGCGGCCTTCGGCATCCCGCACGACTCCTGGGGCGAGGAGGTCAAGGCCGTCATCGAGCCCGCCGAGGGCTTCGAGGCGGGGGAGGCGCTGGCCGCCGAGATCCTCCACCACTGCGAACGGCAGCTCGCGGGCTACAAGCGCCCCAAGTCCGTCGACTTCATCGAGACGATGCCGCGCGACCCGAACGGCAAGCTGTACAAGCGCCGCCTGCGCGACCCCTACTGGGAGGGCCGCGCCCGCGCGGTGTGACGCCGTCAGGGGTACCGGCCCGCCCGCACGGGGGCCGGTACCCGTACGACCGGTCAGGCCGTGACGGCCCAACCCGGCGGGCCGCCGACGATCCGGACCTCGCAGTCGGCCGTGTTCGACTCGAAGAACTCCCGGCCGCCGTTCACCAGGCACCGGTACACGGGCACGCTGCCCACCCCGGCCGGCGGGTAGGCGTGGATCCAGCCCAGCCGGGTGACGTAGGCCTGGCCCTCGCAACCGACCTCCGTCGAGATGAAGTTGTCCCCGCGCACCACGCACAGGTAGAGCGGGTGCGTGCCCTCGGTCGGCGCCGTGTACAGCAGGCCGAGGCCGCCCTCGCGCGCGCAGCCGTCCGGGACGTGCCACACGCTGCTCAGGCGGTCACGGGTGCCCTTGAGGTAGCGGTCGAGGGAGAGCCTGGGAGCCGCCACGACGGGCTCGCCCACACAGGTCACCTCGCGCGTCGAGGTCCAGGAGCCGCCGGTCCCCGGGAAGTCCGTGCCGTTGGTGACCGGTACCCCGGGCCCGTGGGCGATGGAATGCCCCTGGTACCGCCGAGCGGGCGGTATGCGCTGTCGCCACGGCCCCGCGGCCGTCCACCGACGCCGCGGCCGACGACCAGGAGTTCCGCCTCGGCAGCTCTTCGGCCGATCCGGGGTCCACACGCGGCCGCCGCCGACCGCGCGGCACCCCGCGGAGCCCCGCCACGCCCGGGGCCGGCGTGAGAAGTGCCACGTCGGCGACCCGGAGGCGTGCCGTGCACCGCACCGGGGGGACACTTCTGGCAAGTTGGCTGATATGAGTACGGCAACGCGCAGATCACCCCTGACCGACTGGACCATCGTGGTCCCCGTGGTGGCGCTCGTCGCGCTCGCCCTCAGCTGGGGACGCGACCTGCCCGCACTCGCGGTGGTCCTCGTCTCCCTCTGTCTCGCGGGGGCGGTGCTCGCCGCCGTCCACCACGCCGAGGTGGTCGCCCACCGGGTCGGCGAACCCTTCGGCTCGCTCGTCCTCGCCGTCGCGGTCACCGTCATCGAAGTCGCCCTCATCATCACCCTGATGGCCGACGGCGGGGACAAGACCGCCTCCCTGGCCCGCGACACCGTCTTCGCGGCGGTCATGATCACCTGCAACGGGATCGTCGGCATCTCGCTGCTCGTGGGCGCCCTGCGCAACCGGGTCGCCGTCTTCAACGCCGAGGGCTCCGGCGCGGCCCTCGCCACGGTCGCCACCCTCGCCGTCCTCAGCCTGGTGCTCCCGACCTTCACCACCAGCAAGCCCGGACCGGAGTTCTCCAGCGCGCAGCTCACCTTCGCCGCCTGCGCCTCGCTCGCCATCTACGGGCTGTTCATCGCGGTCCAGACCGTCCGCCACCGGGACTACTTCCTGCCCGTGGACACGAGCCCCGCCGCCGGGACCGCCCGACCCGCCGGGACCACCGGACCCGCCGAAGTCGCCCGCCCCGCCGAGGCCGCCCGCCCCGCCGGCGAGGACGACTCCCACGCGGATCCGCCCACCTCCCGGGCCGCCCTCGTCAGCCTCGGGCTGCTCATGGTCGCCCTCGTGGCGGTGGTCGGCGACGCCAAGGCCGTCTCCCCGACCATCGAGAAGGGCGTGGCCGAGGCCGGACTGCCCAACGCCGTCGTCGGTGTGATCATCGCCCTGCTCGTCCTGGCGCCCGAGACCCTCGCCGCGGTCCGCGCCGCCCGCCGCGACCGCGTCCAGACCAGCCTCAACCTGGCCTACGGCTCCGCCATCGCCAGCATCGGCCTGACCATCCCCGCCATCGCGCTGGCCTCCATCTGGCTCACCGGGCCGCTGCTCCTCGGCCTCGGGGCGATCCACATGGTGCTGCTCGCGCTCACCGTGGTGGTCAGCGCCCTCACCCTCGCACCCGGCCGCGCCACCCTCCTCCAGGGCGGGGTGCACATCGTGCTGCTGGCCGCGTACCTGTTCCTGGCCGTCAGCCCGTAGCCCCGTAGCCGCGTGGCCCCGTGGCGCCGAGACCCCGCGCACCGGGCGAGCCGACCGGCCCCCTCCCGTACGCGGGAGGGGGCCGGTCCGTCGTCAGCGCCTCTCGCGCGGCCACACCACCTTCAGCCGGGGCGAGGTCAGGATGTCCCGCTCGCAGAACCGCGAGGTCACCCACCGCTCCTGGGAGAACAGCCGGGTCTGGTCGGCGTGGAAGGGCGAGTCCGGGTTCGAGGACTGCCCGTACGTCAACACCGTGCGCGCCACCGGGCAGCGGCCCCCGTCCCAGCCGACGGCCTGCATGTGGCTGGAGCCGTGCACGACCTCCGGGTAGCCGCCGGCCGCCGCGTCCCAGGGAGCCTCGATCTTGTTCCAGACGCCGAGCGCCTCCGTGCCGCCGCCCACCGGCAGCCTCTCCCCGCCGCGTACCACGAACTGGTGCTCGCCCAACGGGGCGTCCAACGCGATCCCCGCCGTCCGCAGCTCGGCCACCGCGTCCGCCAGCGCCCGCTCGATCCCGGGCGCCGCCCGGTTGAGCGTACGAGGGGTGTGGACCGGGTCCGTCGGCGAGAACGGCACCAGCCACAGGTCCTTGGCCGGGGTCGAGGCGGTCAACCTGCGCCAGAACCGGTCGAACAACAGCGCGCCACGGCTGGCGGAATCGGCCGTGCGGTCCCAGTCCGCCAGGACCGCGCAGGCCGCCGACACGTCCACCGGGGCGCCCCCGCCGCCGGTCGCCGAACCGCCGGGCAGCTCCGCACAGGCCTTCGCGGAATCGGCCGCCGCCAGGTCACCGACCGGAACCCGGTTCGCGTACTGCTGGCGTTCCAGGTCGCGTACGGTCAGGCCGCCGCGCGCGGCCATCGCCGACACGTCCTCCAGCGCCCCGCGGGTGCGCGCCGAACGCGGGGTGTCCACCGTGCCCCAGATCCGCTCGTAGCCGGTCAGGGGCCGGTCCCCGTTGGCCAGCCAGGCGCTGTCGTTGGAGTTCTCGGCGTACGCGGCGTCCCGCAGCGTCGGCGCCTTCCCCGGGCCGAACACCCCGGGCTGCACCGCGTCCGGGTCCGAGCCGAGCGCGCAGTCCCCCCGCGCCCCGTCCAGCACGGCCAGACCGGAGGTCGGGTACGTGGCCCGGCCGAGCGGCGTGGAACACCGCGCGACCAGCTCGTCGGTGATCCGGGGCAGGACCTGGGACTGGGTGAAGAGGGTGCCGCCCGCCGCGTCGGCGGCCACCGTGTTGACCCAGGGCAGGCCCTGCGTCCGCTTCAGGGCGTCCTGGACCCCGGCGACCGAGCGGGCCCTGCCCATCGCGAGGGCCGAGTCCGAGGCGCGCAGGTTGGCCGCGTTGGGGTCGTTGAGGGCGTAGGCGGTGGCGGCGGTCCACGGCAGCGGAAGCCCCGCTCCGAGGTTCGAGACCACCGGCCCGTACCGGGTCCACCACTGGCTCCGCACGACCGTGCCCCCGCCGGACACCGGGACGGAGACCTTCCGCTCCGTCATCCGTTCCGGCCTGCCGTCGACCAGGTAGGCGGTGGGATCGGCCGGTTCCAGCGCCAGTTGGTGCAGGTTGATCGGGGTGCCGGTGGCCACCGTGTGGCTCCAGGCCACCTTCTCGTTGAAGCCGATGTTCACCGCGACGGTGCCCAGGAGCGAGCCGCCCGAGACGTTCAGCTCGCCCGGGATGGACTGCTGCGACTGCCAGAACCGGCGCCCGCCCTGCCAGGGGTAGTGCGGATTGCCCAGGAGGAGGCCCTTGCCGTTCGCCGTGGCCGACCCCGCGAAGGCCACCGCGTTGGAGCCCATGTCGTAGCGGCCGGTGTCGAACAACTGCCGCGCCGCCTCGGCGGCCTTCCCCGGATCGGGATCGGGATCGGCGGAGCCGGCTCCGGGGGTGGCACCGGCTCCGGCGGTGGGGCGGCCCGGCGGCGCGGCCGCCGTGATGCCGTCGACCCCGCGGCCCTCACCGCCGAGCACCGAGACCGCGTACCCCCGCGCGGCCACGTCGGTCGCGGTCACCGGACGCACCCAGCCGGCGCCCGCGCAGGTGGGGTCGGTGACCCGGTTCTGGGCGATCCAGGCGTTGTACCCGGCCGCCCAGCCCCGCATCAGCTCCCGGACGTCCTTCGAGGGGCCGGCCGGGGCGGGCGCGGCGAGCAGTTTCTCCACCGTCCCGGCCTCCCGTACGCCCTTGAAGTACAGGTCGCTGGACAGGTTGGTGGCCGCCGAGGAGAGCGAGAGGTCGGTCACGGCCTGCGGCCCGAACCAGCGCGAGCGCTCCCCGGAGACCGTCAGGAACCCGTCGGCCAGCACACAGACCTGGTCGGCGGCCTGGGCCCAGCCGGTGCCGAACCCGAGGTTCGCGTAGTCCCGGGCCAGGATGTGCGGAACGCCGTACTCGGTGTAGCGGATGACGGCGGACAGACCGCCGCCGGACGGGGCGACGCCCGGATCGGGGGCCGCGGCGGCGTCGGCCCCCGGCGTCGCGGCGGTCGCGGCGAGCAGGGCGGCGCCGGTGAGCGCGAACCTGCGCAGGAGCGCGCGGGTGCGGCGGCGGCCATCGGATAAGAGCAACGTACCTCCCAAGTAGCCCGATCCACGGGCCCCTTCGCCCGGGAAACGGCCGGTTGCTGCGTGCCCCCACACTCACGCAGCCACCCGGCGCCCTGTCAACAGCCCCTCGGACACGGTCGACGGCCCCGAAGCGCACCCGGTCGGCGCACCGATCTTGACCCCGGCGGCGCGCCGGGGCGAGGATCGCGCCATGACGGCAGTGCGGCACCAGACGGTCGACGGACTCCTGCGCGGCAGCGCCCGACGGGTGCCCGACCGGCCCGCCGTCCGGTACCGCGACCGGACCTGGACGTACGCCGAACTCGACGCGGCGGTCTCCGCCGGTGCCTCCGTGCTCCGCGAGGGCCACGGACTGCTCGCCGGGGACCGGGTCGCGACCTTCGCGCACAACAGCGACGCCTACCTGATCGCCTTCCTGGCCTGCGCCCGGGCCGGACTCGTCCACGTCCCCGTCAACCAGAACCTCACCGGCGAGGACCTCGCGCACATCCTCGGCGACTGTGACAGCGCCCTCGTCCTCGCCGATCCCGACCTGGCGCCCCGGGTCCCGGACGGGCACGTCGTACGACCGCTGCGCGACGCGCCCGATGCCTTCCTGACGGAGCTGACGGAACTGACGGAACCGACGGGGTCGACGCGGCCGGCGGGAGCGGCGGGGTCCGTCCCGTACGAGCCGTCCGAGGACCCGGACGCCCTCGTCCAACTGCTCTACACCTCCGGCACCACCGCCCTGCCGAAGGGCGCGATGATGACCCACCGGGCCCTGGCGCACGAGTACGAGAGCGCGATCGACGCCCTGGACCTGGCCGAGGAGGACCTGCCCGTCCACTCGCTGCCGCTCTACCACTCGGCGCAGACCCACGTGTTCCTGCTGCCCTACCTGGCGGTGGGCGCGCGCAACACCATCCTGGACGGGCCGGTCGCCCGGGACGTCTTCGACCTGGTGGAAGCCGGCCTCGCCGACAGCCTGTTCGCGCCGCCGACCGTCTGGATCGCCCTCGCCAACCACCCCGAGTTCGACACGCGGGACCTGAGGGCGCTGCGCAAGGCGTACTACGGCGCGTCGATCATGCCGGTCCCGGTACTGGAGCGGCTGCGCGCCCGGCTGCCCGGGATCCGCTTCCACAACTGCTTCGGGCAGAGCGAGATCGGCCCCCTGGCCACGGTCCTGGGACCGGACGAACACGAGGGCCGGATGGACTCCTGCGGTCGGCCGGTGCGCCACGTGGAGGCCAAGGTCGTCGACGCCGACGGCGCGGACGTTCCCGACGGCACCGCGGGCGAGGTCGTCTACCGCTCCCCGCAGCTGTGCCTGGGCTACTGGAACGACGCGGAGGCCACGAAGAAGGCCTTCCGCGACGGATGGTTCCGCTCCGGGGACCTCGCGGTACGCGACCCCGAGGGGTACTTCACCGTCGTCGACCGGGTGAAGGACGTCATCAACTCGGGCGGGGTCCTCGTCGCCTCCCGGCAGGTCGAGGACGTGCTCTACGCCCACCCCGGGGTCGCGGAGGCGGCCGTGGTCGGACTGCCCGACGCGCGGTGGATCGAGGCCGTCACGGCGGTGGTGGTGCCGCGCGGGGAGGTGACGGAGGCGGAGCTGATGACGTACGCCCGGGAGAGGCTCGCCCACTTCAAGGCGCCCAAGCGGGTGCTCTTCGTGGAATCGCTGCCCCGCAACGCGAGCGGCAAGATCCTCAAGCGCGAACTGCGGGACCGCTTCACCGCCGGCTGACGCTCCGACCGACCCGCCCGCCGACACTTCTGCCGCCGTGGGCGCCCGGCGGCGGGCCGTACGCATCCCTCGGGCGTACGGTCCGCCGGGCATCGGGCCGGACCCGGTCCGGCCGGCGTGCGCGTCGGGGTGGGAGCGGTCGGGCCCCACCCCGGCGTCCGGCCGCCACCCCGGCGTCCGGCCGCCACCGAGAAGTCGGAGCCCGGCGGGTCGCCGGGATCCGAGCCGCCGGCCGGCGCGATCCCCGGTTCGGGGCCGGTGCGCGCCGTGCCGACCGCTCGACCGGAACACTGCCGGCCCCCGCGAACGGCCCCCTAACGAACGCCTAACGCCCCTGCGCGGGCACGCCGGCGGCGTCGGCCACTGCTTGATCCGAATGGCCGGGTCACGCGCCGGGCGGGTCACGCGCCGGGCGGGTCACGCGCCGGGCGGGTCACGCGCCGGGCGGGTCCGCGCTGGGCGGTTCCGCGCCGCCCGGGTCCGCGCCGGGCGGGTCCTCCACGGGCACCAAGCCGCAGCGTTGGAGCCTGCGCAGGGTGAGGTGTTCGTGGAGCATGCGGCCCACCAGCGCCCCGCCGTAGACCACGAAGCCGACGCCGACCAGCCAGGACTGGACGACCAGCAGGGTGCCGAAGGGGCCGTAGGTGACGGCGTTCGACGCGATCAGCGGGGAGAAGACCAACTGGGAGAAGAGGCGCAGGCCGAGCAGGCCCACGCTGGTGGCCACCGCCCCGGGCAGCAGGGCCCGCCAGCGGACCCGCCCGCCCAGCAGCAGCCGCCCCGAGGTCCAGAAGAATCCGCAGGTGCCGACCACATCGCCGAGGGTGCCCGCCATCGTGCCGATGGCGTCGTCGGACGGGGCGGGGATCACGACGAGCAGGGCGAGGTAGCAGACCAGCATGGCCAGCCAGACGACGTGCCGCCACATGGTGTGCCAGCGGGCCGTCGGCAGGTCCCACACCTTCTCGTAGCCGGTCTGCACGGCGGAGCCGAAGGTCAGGCCGAACACGGCGAGGGCGGCGAGCCCGAACGCCGTCGTCCGCTCCAGTGCCAGGTCGGCGGCCCCGAACAGCATCTCGACCCGGGCCCGGGAGGAGGCCGTGACCCCGAGGGCCTGGCCCAGCCAGCGGCCGAAGCCCGAACCGCTGCCCGGGGCCGCGGCCGCCACGACCACCAGGAGCGGCACGAGGGTGAGGAAGCCGAGGGCCGCGAAGCCCATCGCCCGGTGCATCAGCTCGATCTCCCGGCCGCGGCTCCACGCCAGTCCGGCCGGGGAGCCCTGGAGCCGGTCGTGGAGCCGCCGCAGGGTCGAGGTCACGCCCCCACCCCTACCCGGCCCGACCCGTCACCTCCCGGAAGCCCGCCGGAAGTGAGCCCGAAGGGGTGGTTTCAACCGGCCGTCAGCACGCCGCACCGTCCTGCGGCGCCTGACGGAGGTCCTTGACCCGCTTGATCTTGCCGAGCGAGCGCTCCAGGCTCTCCGGCTCCACCACCTCGACCCCGACCGACACCCCGACGGAGTCCTTCACGGCCCGCACCACCTCGGCTGCGGCGGCCTCCCGACGGGCGGGGCCGGTCTCGCGGCGCGCCTCCACCCGCACGGTGAGGGCGTCCAGCCTGCCTTCCCGGGTCAGCCGCAGTTGGAAGTGCGGGGCCAGCCCCGGGGTGCGGAGCAGCACCTCCTCGATCTGCGTCGGATAGAGGTTCACCCCCCGCAGGATGATCATGTCGTCGCTGCGGCCCGTCACCTTCTCCATCCGACGGAACGCGGGCCGGGCGGTCCCGGGCAGCAGCCGCGTCAGGTCGCGGGTGCGGTAGCGGACGACGGGCATGGCCTCCTTGGTGAGGGAGGTGAACACCAACTCGCCGGGCTCCCCGTCGGCCAGCACCGCTCCGGTCAGCGGATCGATCACCTCGGGGTAGAAGTGGTCCTCCCAGACGTGCAGCCCGTCCTTGTGGGAGGCGAACTCCTGCGCCACGCCGGGGCCCATCACCTCCGAGAGCCCGTAGATGTCCACCGCGTCGATCCCGAGGCGGTCCTCGATCTCCCGCCGCATCGCCTCGGTCCACGGCTCCGCCCCGAAGATCCCGGTCCGCAGGGAGGTCGACCGCGGATCGATGCCCTGGCGCTCCATCTCGTCCAGCAGGGTGAGCATGTAGGAGGGGGTCACCATGATGACCTCGGGCCGGAAGTCCTGGATCAGCCGGACCTGGCGGTCCGTCATGCCCCCGGAGGCGGGCACGACCGTGCAGCCGAGCCGTTCCGCGCCGTAGTGGGCCCCGAGGCCGCCGGTGAAGAGGCCGTACCCGTAGGCGATGTGGACGATCTGGCCCGGCCGGCCGCCCGCCGCGCGTATCGACCGGGCCACGACGTCCGCCCAGGTGGACAGGTCCCCCTCGGTGTAGCCCACCACCGTCGGCCGGCCGGTGGTGCCGCTGGAGGCGTGGAGGCGGCGCACCTCCTCGCGGGGCACGGCGAACATCCCGAAGGGGTACTGCTCGCGCAGGTCCGCCTTGGTGGTGAAGGGGAAGAGGGCGAGATCGGCCAGGGAGCGGCAGTCGTCCGGATGGACACCCGCCTTGTCGAAGGCCTGCCGGTGGAAGGGGACGTGCTCGTAGACGCGCCGCAGCGTCGCCCGCAGCCGACGCAGCTGGAGCGCCGCCAGCTCGTCGGGGCCGAGCCGCTCGCCCTCGTCGTGGACATCCGCGTACGCCGCCATCGCCGTCACCCCATCGGGAACCGAAATCGAACCGATCCAACGCGTCCAAACCCAACCGAACGTTCATTCGGTACATTGCCGGACCCCGCCCGGTAAATCAATGACTCGAACGAGTGATCGTCTGATGGGATGGCCCGCATGCCTGTCTTCACCACGTACGACGGAACCCGCCTCGCCTACCACGAGGAGGGGCAGGGCGAACCGCTCGTCTGCCTGCCGGGCGGCGCCATGCGGTCCTCTGCCTACCTCGGCGACCTCGGCGGACTGTCCGCCGGACGCCGGTTGATCCTGCTCGACCCGCGCGGCACCGGCGACTCCGAGGTCCCGGCCGACCCGGCCACCTACCGGGTCGACCACCAGGTCGCCGATGTCGAGGCGCTCCGCCTCCACCTGGGGCTGGAGCGCCTGGACCTCCTCGCGCACTCCGCCGGGGCCGCCCTCGCCCAGCTCTACGCCGCCGCCCACCCCGAGCGGGTGCGCCGGCTCGCCCTGATCACCCCGACCTCCTGGGCCGTCGACCTCCAGCCGACCACGGCGGACAAGCTGGTGGCCGCCGCCCGGCGGGCGGGCGAGCCGCCCTACGACAAGGCCGTCCGGGCCTACGAGGAGATCCTCGCCGGAGTCGACACGGACGAGGTGTGGGACCTGGCGGCGCCCCTGTTCCACGGCCGCTGGGACGAGCGGGCCCGGGCCTGCCACGTCGCCAACGCGCACGAGCAGAACGAAGCCGCGGCCGCCGCCTACGCGACCCCCGGGGCCTCCGACCCGCCCGCCACCCGCGCCGCCCTGCGCGAACTGCGGGCGCGGGTGCTGGTCCTGGTCGGCGGCGTGGACTGCAACCCGCCGGCCGCCCACGCGCCCCGGATCGCGGCGCTCTTCCCGTACGCGACCCCCGCCGTCCAGCCGGACGCCGGGCACTTCCCGTGGCTCGACGACCCGGCCCGCTTCGCGCGGCGCGTCGAGGCCTTCCTCGCCACGGGAACCTGAGCGGCGGCGCGGTCGCCGGGGGCGTACGGTCGAAGGTGGAGCCCCCGCGCGGGAGGCCCGAAGGGAGGCGACGGCCATGTCCGTCATCGACCCGGCCGTGTCCGTACGGCTCAGCGCGACCGACGCGCGCCGGCTGGCCCGGCTGCTCGCGGAAGCCGCGCACCTGCTGGAGGACTCCGGCCCACAGCAACTGACGGACGTCCAGGCCGACACCCTGGGCCACGGCGTCGACCGCGCCGAACTGGCCGGCTGGTCCCGCAACCTGGGCGCCGAACTCCGCTCCCAGCTCTAGGCCGATGCCGGCGCCCCTGCCTCCTCGGCCACCCGCCGAACGGCGACTCGCCGCGGCCGGCGCTCCCCCCTCCACGCGCACGCCGTGTCCAGCGGCCCCGGCAGGCCGCGGCCGAGCGGCGTGCGGGCGTACCCGCCGGGCTCCTCCCGCAGCACGAACCCGTCGCGCTCCAGCCCGCGCAGGGGGACGACGCCCAGGCGGCGCCCGGGGAGTTCTTCCCGGGCGCCGCCCGGGCGCCGCCCCCGCCGCACGCGGGGGTGCGGCGGCTGGTGTCCGTCGGGCTGGCCTCCGTGCTGCCCCCACCGGACGGGACCCCGCTCCGCCGTTCGGCGCCGCCCGGCACCCGCTCGCGGTCAGGCCGCCGACAGTTCCCGAGCGGGCAGCCGGCCCGACCGGACCGCCTCGACCAAGGCCTGGTAGTCGCGTTCGTTCTGGTCGGCATAGGCCTCCGCGAAGCTGACCAGCGCCCGGTCGAAGGTTTCACCACGGCCCAGGTAGGAGGCGATCGCGATCCGGTCGCCCGACCGCGCGTGGGCGCGGGCAAGGGTGATGCCGCACACCTCTCCGAAGGCCGTCAACTGCCCCGGCGGCATCGTCTCCGGCATGGCGATCCCCTTCCAGTCGCGCAACTGGCGGATGTAGAAGTCGCGTTGCTTGCCGTCCATGCCCTCCAGCTTCTCCCAGCCCAGGAAGGTGTCACTGGTCGCCTGCATCAGCCGCTGTCCCGCCACCACCCGCTCGCCCTGGTTGCGGTACCGGCTCGCCCCGACGTGCTCGGCGAGGACGGACACATCGGCCTCCTTGGCCTGGAGGAAGAGCGGATCGCGTCCGTCGCGGCCGAGCAGCAGCAGGATCCAGCAGCGGGTACCGACACTGCCCACACCGACCACTTTGCGGGCCGTGTCCGCCAGCCGGTAGTCCTCCAGGAGAGCCCGCCGGTCGCTCGACATCGTCTGCCCGTAGCGGGCCAGCAGTCGGCGCAGGTGCTCCTCCACCGTGCTGCGCTCGACATCGGGCAGGAGGTCCGCGATCGGCACCAGCAGCGGGGGGTCCGCCTTTATCCTCGGCTGTCCGCCGACCAGTTCCGTGAGTTTCCCGAAGGCCTGCAAGGTGTCACGCGTGCGCGCCTTCGCCATCGCGCCGGCCAGCTTCTGCCGTCCGCGCTCATTGAGCTGACTGGAAGTGAGGTCCTGTAGGCCCTCCGCGTCGATCCTCGCGTACCAGACGTCGAGGTTGCCCATGCCGGCGAAGCCGCGCATCGCCTCGCGGTACGCGCGCACGCCGGAACCCACGATGCGTGCCCGTTCGGAGTCGTCGAAGCCGTTCGCCCGTGCGGCGATGACCAGGCTTGCCGCGAGCCGTTTGACATCCCACTCCCAGGGACCGGGAAGGGTCTCGTCGAAGTCGTTGATGTCGAACATGAGCCGCCGCTCGGGAGAGGCCAGCAGACGGAAGTTCAGCAGGTGCGCGTCCCCGCACAGCTGGACCGTGATCCCCGAGTCGGGGGTGCCGGCCAGGTCGGACGCCATGATCGCGGCGGCTCCCCGGTAGAACCGGAAGGGAGATTCCGACATCCTGCTGTAGCGGATCGGCACCAGCTCGGCCACCCGCGCCGAGGACTGCGCCTCAAGGATCGTCAGGGGGTCCGGCCTGTCCGGGGGCGGCCGGTACGCGGCGTGCTGCGACCGAGGCGCATGGCGCCGGGCCTGCCTGCCCTGGGCCGCGCGCTCCTCGGGCGTGCTGTCGGGTACCGCGCGCATCGCAGTGGTGGAGACGTAGGACATCGGTGCACTCCTGCCTGGCCGCACGGTCCCGAGACGAGAACGGCGCCCTGCTCTGCGGGCCGGGAGCGGTACGGGGCCGGGGGACGAACCGCCGCGGCGGTCGAGCTGTGCCCGTGCCCGGCGGAAGGGCGGCCCTCGCGAGCACCGGAGAGCGGAGCACCGGAAGCCCGGGCCCGTGCATGCCGGCGCCGGTATGCCCTCGCTCCCACCCTAGAACCGCATCGGGCGCCGCGCACGGGGGGTTGCCGCGCACACCGCCGCCGCCCACCGGGACGGCGGGACGAACGGCTGGGGCAACGCCCTGTGGACCTTCTTCGTCATCGTGTTGTCCTACCTGGCCGTCTGCGTCTACCAGATCGTGAGGGACGGGCCACGCCGTGAAGATGTCCCATCCCGTGTTTGGCCTCAGAATTGATCGTGATGCGCTCTTTATGCCAGATCGGAGACCCGCATGAAGGACCTCAAGTTCGAGCAGAAGCGGTCGCTGTCACGCCTTGAAGCGGCCGACCAGCTCACGGCGATCGCCAACGCGCTGAGGGAAGGCGGAGACGCCGAACTGAAACTCGGCGCCGGGACGCTGAGCCTGCGGATCCCCGACAGCCTCCGCAGCGAGGTGGAGATCGAGATCGGTGACGGGCAGATCGAGCTGGAAATCGAGTTCAAGTGGCCGACCACCTCAAGCCGGAAAGCACCCTCGCGGGCGGTCACGGGCACAGCGACCGCCGCGAGGCGAAAGAGCGTGGCGTCCAAACCCAGCCGGAAGACGGCTGCCAAGAAGACGGCCGCCCCCGGGAGCTGAGCGACCCGCCGCACCAGGGCCGTGAGCCGGCCTGCAGAAGAATTCCGGGCCGACCACCACGTCTCCTCCGGCGCGCAGCCGGGCCCGTGGCCGCCCCCCGATCCCAGGGTCCGGGGGACGCCGTCCGAGTCGGAGGCCGCGGTTGACGTGCCGTGCGGGAGCCGCGTCCGTAGCCTGAAGGAGTGCCCGACTCCTGTCCGGCACCCGGCGTACGCGGCGGAGGTGGTCCCATGAGACGGCGTTGGGCCGCACGGCTGTCACTGGCTTCGGGCCTGGCGGCGCTCGTGGTGCTGGTGGTCTTCGGAGGGCTCGCGAACCTCCTGCTCATGGGGGTGGCATGGGCGGGACTGGCGCTCATGGCGGCGGGCGGCTGGTGGATGCTCACCCATACCGGCCGCACCAGAGCACTGGCCGTGCTGCTGATGGTCGCCGCGCCGCTCGCCGTCCTGGTCCTGTACACGGTCGCCGGGCTGCTGTGGGTCGTGCTGCTCTCGCTCGGTCTGTGGGCCCTGGCCGTCTCCGCCGGCAGGGCCGCCCTCACGGAGGACACCGTGCCGGGCAGCCCGGTACCGGAGGGCTCCGGGATCAGGGCCGAACGCCCCTTTCTGATCATGAATCCGCGCTCGGGCGGCGGAAGGGTCGAGAAGTTCCGCCTGGCGGAGCGGGCCAGGGAGCTGGGCGCCGAAGTCGT
Source organism: Streptomyces sp. NPDC088097 (assembly GCF_044741845.1). Lineage (NCBI taxonomy): Bacteria > Bacillati > Actinomycetota > Actinomycetes > Kitasatosporales > Streptomycetaceae > Streptomyces > Streptomyces sp. NPDC088097. Next base: position 409,169 of record NZ_JBIUTJ010000003.1, on the reverse strand, counting down.
CGTGCTGGACCCGGCCCACCGTCAGGACGTGGCCGAACTGGCGCGGCAGGCCGTCGAAGACGGGGCCGACCTGCTGGGCGTCGCCGGGGGCGACGGCACCCACGCCCTGGTCGCCGCCGTGGCCGTGGAGCACAATATTCCGTTCATGGTGATCAGCGCCGGCACGCGCAACCACTTCGCCATGGACCTGGGCCTGGACTGCCAGGACCCCTCCCGATGCCTTCAGGCACTGACCGACGGCGTCGAACTGCGCGTCGACCTCGGCGTCATCCGCGGGGGCGGGGCGGCGGACCCGGGCCGGGAACGCGTCTTCGTCAACAGCGCCTCGTTCGGCGTGTACGCGGAGGTCGTGCAGAGTCCCGCCTACCGCGACGACAAGATCCGCACCATCCTGGAGATGCTGCCGGCGCTGCTGACCGAGGACAGCGGCTCTCGCCTGAACGTCCGTGCCGATTCCCTGACCCTGGACGGCCCCCAGGCCCTCCTGGTGAGCAACAACCCCTATCAGAGGGGAGACTCGGCCGGGCTGGGGCGCCGGGAACGCCTGGACTCCGGAGAGCTGGGCGTACTGAGCATCGACGTCGCGAACGCCGCCGAAGCGGCGGAGCTCCTGCTGCGCGGCGGGCAGGGCCGCGGCCTGACCGCCGTCACCGCCCGCGAGGTCGTCGTCGCGGCCGACGCCCCCGCCATCCCGGTCGGCGTCGACGGCGAGGCCCTGACGCTGTCCGTCCCGGTGCACTGCCGCATCGCGGCCGGCGCCCTGCGTGTGCGCGTGCCCCGGCACCGTCCCGGAGTGCCGCGCGACGTGGCCCCGGTTGATTGGCGCCGGGTACGGCAGCTGGCACTGAGCATGGGCAAGACCGCGGCAGGACACGAGGCAGCCTGAGCAGCAGCAACACAGAGGGTCACTGACCGGACATCCTCGACACCGCCTTCGACCGGCGGGCCACGAGCTTGCCCAGTTCCCACACGAGCAGGAGCGCGACGGCGGCCGGCAGCGCCCAGCCGAACTGCCGCGCATCGATCTCGGTCGTCCCCAGGATGCGCTGGAAGCCGTCCAGCTGGGTCACCAGCACGGAGAGCACGACCTGGGCCAAGGCGACCCAGTTCATCTGCTTGCTGTCGAACGTCGACGTCGTCAGCACGGATTCCGTCTCGCTGCGGCATTCGAAGGCGGCCACGACCAGACAGAGCGAGAAGGCCGTGAACGCGATCGACTGGCCGACCGCGACGCTGTCGTAGTGGGCCTCGCCGAGCTTGATCAGCCCGAGCAGGAGGACGGTGACCGCCAGCCCGCCCAGCCCGACCGTGATCAGCACGGACCGGGTGAGCACCGATTCACCCCGCGGACGCGGCCGGCGCCGCATGAGCCCGGCGCTCTCCCGGTCGAAGCCGAGCGCGAAGCCGAACGAGGCATTGACGACGAAGTGGATCCACAGCACCTGCGGCGGGGTGAACGGCTCACCGGCGGCGATGTTGAAGACGGTCGCCCCCAGGAACGTCAGCACGAACGTGACCAGCAGGAGCAGAACGAACCGGATGTACTTCGTGAGGTTGTCGTAGATCGTCCGGCCCTGCTCCACGGCGTAGACGATGGTGGAAAAGTTGTCGTCGGACAGGATCATGCGCCCGGCGTTCTTCGCCACGTCCGTGCCGCTGCCCATCGCGATGCCGATGTCGGCGGCCTTGATGGCCGGCGCGTCGTTGACGCCGTCCCCGGTCATCGCCACGACCTCGCCCTTCTTCTTGAGGGTGTTCGCGAGCAGCACCTTGTGCTCCGGGGCGACCCGCCCCACCACACCGATCGCCTCGATGCGGGCGAGCTGCTCCTCCTCGCTCATGGCGGCGAAATCGGCGCCCAGCACGGCCTCGCCCGGGATGCCGATCTGCCGGGCGATCGCCGCCCCGGTGGTGACGTCGTCCCCGGTCACCAGACGGACCCGGATGTGCGCCGCCTGCGCGTCGGCCACCGCGGTCCTGGCCTCCTCGCGGGGCGGATCGACCATGCCGACCAGGCTGGTCATCCGCAGATCCGTGACGTACGCGAGCAGGTCGCCGTCCGGGTCGAACCCGGCCGGGTCCAGGTCACGGGTGGCCGCGGCCATCACCCGGCGCCCCTCGCCGCCCATCCGCTCGTTCTGCGCCTCGGCACGGCCGAGCAGATCGGCGTCCCACGGGATCGTCTCGCCCGCCGCCAGCGCGGTGGTCGCCCGCGCCATCACCGCCGGGGCCGCACCTTTGACGAAGCAGCGCACGACCTGCCGCCCGGAGGCATCGGCCGCCGCGTGGAAGGTCGCCATCAGCTTGTATTCGGGGTCGAACGGAAGGGTGGCGAGCCGGGGAAGGGCGTCCCTGGTGTCATCCGTGTCCAAGCCCGCCTTGTGCGCGAGCACCAGCAGCGCACCCTCGGTGGGATCGCCCACCACCGCGCCGCCCACCAGCTTCGCGTCACTGGCAACCACGTATGGCAGGATCGCGTCCTCGACCCCCGCGGCGGACCCCGCGGCATGATGGACCTTCCCTTCGAGCCCGTAGCCCGTCCCCGACACGGTGTACCGGTCCGTCGGGCTCAGCACCTCGACGACGGTCATCTGGTTCATCGTCAGGGTGCCGGTCTTGTCCGAGTTGATCGCCGACGTGAACGCCAGCGTCTCGACCGACGGCAGTTCCTTCACGATGGCGTTCCGCTTCGCCAGATTGAGGCTGCCGACGGAGAGGATCGCCTGGGTCACGGTCGGCAGCGCCTCGGGGATGGCGGCGATGGCAAGCGAGACCGCACTGACGAACAGGACGTCCCAGGCCTGGTCCCGCTGGCGTCCCAGGGCGAACATCACGATCATGGTGAGGCCCGCCGCCCCCGTGATCCACAGGGTCAGCCGGTCCAGCTCCCTGGTGAGCGGCGGCACCTCCTTCTCGGTGGCCGACAGCATCCCGGAGATCTTTCCGAGCTCGGTCTGCGGGCCGGTCGCGGTGACGACCATGAGGCCGCTTCCGTGGGTGACCGGGGTGTTCATGAACGCCGTGTTGGTCTGTTCGCCGGGCGACAGTCGGCTGCCCCGCAGCGGCCCGGTGTCCTTCGCGGCGGGAACGCTCTCACCGGTGAGCGCCGACTCGTCGATCTGCAGGGCGCTCGCCCGGATGAGACGTCCGTCCGCCGGCACCTGGTCCCCGGCGGAGACGAGCACGACATCGCCGACGACGAGCTGTTCGGCGGGGATCTCGGCCTCCCTGCCGTCCCTGCGCACCCGCGCCGTCGCCTTCAGCATCGACTTCAGCGCGTTCATCGCGCTCTCGGCCTTGCCCTCCTGCCGCAGGCCCACGACGGCGTTCAGCAGCGTCAGGGCGATCAGCAGGATCGCGGTGGTCCACTCCTGGATGACCAGCGAGACGACCGCCGCGGCCACGAGGACGATCTGCATGTAACTGCGGTACTGCACCAGGAACCGCCGCCAGGCCGGGGTCCGCCGCTCCTCGGGCAGCGCGTTCGGGCCGTGCGCGGTCAGGAGCTCCGCGGCCCGATCCGCGGACAGACCGGCCTCGGGATCGACGCCGAACGCCGCCACGACCTCCTCGGGAGAGCGTGTGTACCAACCGTCCCCGGCAGCCCCAGGCCGTTCTCCCACGGAATCCGACCGTACCGTCATGGTGGTGCCTCCTGTCCGGGGCCGCGGACGCATCCGGGCCGGTCGCACGCCATCCGAGGGCTGCTAGCCGCGCTTCTTCCTGGACTTGCCGTGACGCTTGCCGGTCCGGCCCGCCGACGGATGCCGCTCGGCGTACGGATCGGCCGCGACCCCTTCAGGGGCCTCCAGCTCCAGCGCCCGCCTGGTGACGAGGAGATCCTGCTGCGCTTGATCCCCCACGTCGGGGAACTGCGGATCGATCTCGTCGAGGGTGTGCGCCAGCACCGCCGCCGCGCAGATCCGTGCGAACCACTTCCGGTCCGCCGGCACGACGTACCACGGCGCCCACTTCGTGCTCGTGGCCGACAGCATCTCGGAGAACGCGAACTGGTAGTCGTCCCACCGGCGCCGCTCCCGGACGTCGGCCGCGGAGAACTTCCAGTTCTTCTCCGGCAGGTCGATGCGCTTCAGGAAGCGGGTGCGCTGCTCCTCCTTGGACAGGTTCAGGAAGATCTTCACCACCTTGAACCCGTTGTCCGTGAGATACCGCTCCCAGCGGTTGATCTCCCGGTAGCGCCGGTCCCAGACGCCCGGCCCGAGGGAGCCCTCCGGCAGCTTCTGCCGCACGAGGTTCTCCGGGTGGACCCGCACGACGAGGACCTCTTCGTAGTGCGAGCGGTTGAAGATGGCGATCTCGCCGCGGGTGGGCAGCCGCTGGTTGTAACGCCACAGGTAGTCGTGGTCGAGTTCCTCGGAGGAGGGCACCTTGAAGCTACTGACCCGTACGCCCTGGGGATTGACGCCGCTCATCACGTGGCGGATCGTCCCGTCCTTGCCTCCGGCGTCCAGCGCCTGGAGGCAGAGCACCACGCCGTACGTGTCCTGGGCGGCCAGCCGCTCCTGGTACTCGGCGAGCAGCGACACCCCGGTCCGCAGCAGCTCGGCCCCGTCCCGCTTCTTCAGACCGCCCTTGTAGCGGGGATCGAAGTCCCGCTCCAGGTCCACCTTCGACCCCGGTCGTACCCGTAGCGGCGCGATGAGATCCGCGATGCGTTCCGCTGTCTCGTCCGACATCACCCGTCACCCCTTCTCCGGTCCTGGTGGGCACGGCGCCTCCGAGCGGGCTCCGCCGGTCACGTCCGGTTCCCCACCCGCTCCTGTAACGCTCCCGGCCGACCCGTACGCGGTCACCGGGCAAGGCCCCCGGCCGGCGCCCCTGCCGCCCGCGGCACCGAGAGCCTGCCGGGACCGGCGTTCGACCAGAATCGGGATGTAGGCCCTGACCCTGGCCCGGTCGAACGAGGCGTAGGCGGTCCGGACCACCGCCTCGACGGTGGCCGCATCGACCAGCGGATAGGCGGCCTTCAGCCGCGCCACCAGGTTCCGGACGGACACGAGTTCGCGTTCGTCCCGACCACCGGGGGACGGCTCGTCCGGCCGGCCGTCTGCGCCCGCGGCCTGCGCGACGCGCGGCACGGGCCGCGACAGCCCATCGGACGGCAGAGGGGCGAGGGGCAGCCCGTCCGTTCCGTATTCCAGATCTTGCGGCCCGCCGACGCTCTCGCGCGGCTCTGCGCTCAGGAAGGCTTCGGACTCCACGCCCCACGACCTCCAGACCGTGGCGTCACACCACACGGCATCGCGTAAGGATGGCCCTCGCGCTCATTGTCTGCTCGCCCTGGCAAGATCGCTTCCTGAAGCCGGAGCGGAGCCGGCACGGGGCTGACGGTGACCTCTCCGGGGCTGCGGGAGCTGGGGCGCAGAGCAGCGGCTCGCAACGATGTCCCGTGTCGCGTGCCCCGGCACCGGCGGCGAGCCGGCTTCGTTCAGTCCCTCCGGAGAGGCGGGGGGAGCCGCGGTCTCGGACACTGGCAGGAAGAATTCCCGCCATGTCGCAGTGACCGGTCTGCCGGCGCACGAGCAGAGCCGGCGGAAGGGCTGCCGGTTGGATGCGGTGGAGTTTGAAGACCGGGCATTGGACTGGGTGCTGGCAGCCCGGCGCCTTCCGCTGGGCGCGGTGGTGGCCGGTCTGCTCTGGGACCTCGCGACCGGTCCGCGATGGAGCGACCCGGCGTGCGCCGTCCGATTCCCGCTCCACCCCGCTGCCCGGGCCCTCGGGGCCGCCCCGGTCATCGTCCGCACCGCCCTGCAGCGGCTCTCCGAAGCCGGAATGCTGCGGCTGACCATCGAGGGCCCCCTGACCCGCGAGCCGTGGGTGACGGCGACCCTGCTCCTCCTCCCACCGACCGGACCGGGTGCGGCCGGTGCAGGGCACGGTGGCTGATCCTCGGGGCGTCCTCAGGGCGACCGCGCCTGGCGCGGCGTGGGTGTCCGGTCGCGATGAGGTCAGATCTTGTGGCGGCTCTCGGATTCCGCGGTGGCCATGGCTTCGGCTTCGGTTTCGGCCAGTGCTATGGCGACGCCGAACGCCTGGGCGATGTGGCCCGCGGCCGACATGACGCGTGCTGTGCCCACGACGGGGGCGATCGCGACGAGCACGTCCTGGAGCTGCTCGACGGTGAACTCGGCCTTGACGGCGGGGCTGATGTGCGCCAGGTAGGAGATCGCCGGTGCGTCCATGGCGACGAGCGCGGCGATGCGGGTGGTGATGAGTGTCTTCTCGTCCATGCCGCAGTGTTCGATGGAGTCGATGGTCATCGCGGCGAGCGTGTCGAGAACGGGGGCGTCGGACTTTGTGGCCATGGCGGAACCGCCTTTCGGTGCTGGACCGGGCCGGGTGTGCTGCCCGCTGTCCGCGGGGCGTGTCGGCGAGTTGCTGTTTCAGCGTAGGCGTCCCCTCGGGCATGTGCCCGTTGGGCTGTGCGGGTGAACGGCAGCTGGCGTGGGCCCCGACAACGGCTGATCAGAGGGGCCGTCGGCGGCGTTCTCGCCGAGCCGGGTCGCCCTGGCGAAAGGCAGCCTCCCCACGCGCGGGCACGGAGCGAGGACGCCCTTCCCGCGTTCCCGGGTACTCCGTCAGCCTTCTGACGACTGCGTTTGGCGCCCGTGACAGGGTGGGCGAATGACGACGAACCGCGAGTACTCATCCGATCTCCACCCCGAACCGTGGTCGGACACCGCCCCGGCCCACGGAGATCTCATGGTGGCGAGGACGCTCGTCTACGACCCCTGCGGGTTCACGTGCTCGCGGCCGGTGCCCGAAGCCGAGGGTGCCGCTTACGCCGCCCATGAATTCACCCTTGACGGCCTCTCCATCCGGTTCCGCGCAGCCAAGACGACCCCCACCAAGGTCGGCCAGTTCGTCACCGTCTGGAAGAGGTCCCCGGCAGGGCCCATCCAGCCCTTCGACGCCGCGGACCCCGTCGACCTCTTTGTCATCGGCACCCGCGACCGTCACCACCTCGGCCAGTTCGTCATTCCCCTGGACGCGCTCCGCCGGCACGGTGTCGTGTCGGCGAACGGTTCCGGTGGGAAACGAGCCTTCCGGGTCTACCCGCCCTGGGTGACCACCACCAACCGTCAGGCCGGCAGTGCGCAGGCGTGGCAGCTGGACTTCTTCCTGCACCTGCACCAGGACGGGCCCATCGACCTGGCCCGCGCCCAAGAGCTTTACCACCCGCGGGACGGCGCCGGCGCCACCACACGACCGGCCGGCCCCGCACACGATCGCTGATCACCTACGACCGCTGATCACATCGGAACGACTCGTCCGAGGGCCGTCCCGCGCGGGACGCCTGCCGCGAGGGTCGCCTCCGGGGCTCAAGCGGTGGTGGTGCCTGTGGCTGTGGCTGTGGTCGTGGCCGCGTCCGCCTCCGTGGCCACCGACTTCGCCCAGCGGTAGTCCGCCTTCCCGCTCGGGGAGCGTTGGACAGTCGGCGTGATCACCAGCTGGCGCGGGATCTTGTACCCCGCCAGCCGGGTGCGACAGTGCAGTTGGATCTCCTCCAGCGTCGGCTCCGGAGCCCCCGTGCGGACCTGGACCACGGCCGCCACGTGGCTGCCCCACTTCTGGTCGGCGACCCCCGCCACCAGCGCGTCGTACACGTCCGGGTGCGACTTAAGGGCCTGCTCCACCTCCTCCGGGTACACCTTCTCGCCGCCGGTGTTGATGCACTGCGAGCCGCGTCCCAGCACCGTGACGATGCCCTCCTCGTCCACGGTCGCCATGTCCCCGAGGAGCACCCAACGCTCGGAGCCCTTCTGGAAGAAGGTCTCGGCCGTCTTCGCCGGGTCGTTGTAGTAGCCCAGCGGGACGTACCCGCGCTGGGCGAGGCGTCCGGGCTCGCCGATGCCCACGGGCTCGTGCGTCACCGGGTCCACCACCTGCGTGCGCTCGTTGACCTGGAGCCGGAAGCCCTTCTCCGGACCGGAGTCCTCCGTGGCCTTGCCGTTGGAACCGGACTCCGAGGAACCGAAGTTGTTGAGCAGCACCACGTTGGGAACCAGTCGCTGGAACTCCGCACGCACCGTCTCCGACATGATCGCGCCGGACGAGGAGACGCTGAACAGCGAGGACAGGTCGGTCCCCTTCAACGGCCCGTTCAGGGCGTCGATGAGGGGGCGGAGCATGGCGTCCCCGACCAGCGAGACGCTGGACACCTTCTCCTTCTCGATGGTCCGCAGCAGCTCCTCGGGCGCGTACTTGCGGTGGATGACCACGCGCTGCCCGTAGTTGAACGCGATGAACGAGGTGAGGGTGGAGGTGCCGTGCATCAGCGGGGGAGCGGGGAAGAAGGTGAGGCCCGCGCCGCGCGCCGCGACCCGCTCGGCCAGTTCCTCGGGCCGATTCACCGGCTCGCCGGAGGGCTCCCCGCCGAACAGCCCGGCGAAGAAGAGGTCTTCGGCCCGCCACATGACGCCCTTGGGCATTCCGGTCGTGCCGCCGGTGTAGATGATGAAGAGGTCGTCCGGGCTGCGGGGCGGGAACCCGCGCCCGGGGGAGCCGGCCGCCTCCGCGTCCTCGTACGGCACGGGCACCACCGAGGGCTCCGGCGCGCCCTCGGGCACGGATCCGACGCGGATCAGGTGGCGCAGCCGCGTCGTCTGCGGCAGCGCCGCCGCCACCCGGGCGGTGAACTCGCCCTCGAAGACGAGGGCGGCCAGATCGGCGTCGTTGTAGAGGTAGACCAACTCCTCTTCCACGTAGCGATAGTTGACGTTCACGGGGACCAGGCGCGCCTTCAGGCAGGCCAGCACGGTCTGGAGGTATTCGACACCGTTGTACAGGTGCAGCCCCAGGTGCTCGCCGGGCCGGAGTCCGCTGTCGATCAGGTGGTGCGCGAGCCGGTTCGCCGCGGCGTCCAGCTCCGCGTACGTCAGCCGGCGCTCGGCTCCCGTCCCGGGGTGGTCCACGTACACGAGGGCCTCGCGGTCCGGGACCACGTCCACGACCGACTCGAACAGGTCGGCAAGGTTGTACTCCACCGTTCCTCCTGACCCCGAAAAACTCCATGGCTGGGCTGCTCGGCGGTCATTACAGCCGCGTGCGACCCAATGGGGAAGGGCGTGCGCCAAGAAATCTGACTGAGTGTCAGAAAACTATTGAACTGCACCCGCCCCTACTGCAACCTGTTCTAGGTCTTGAGACGGGAGGACGGCAATGGGTGGGACCGAACACCTGACCGCGGAACGCCACGGCGCCACGCTGGTGCTCACCATGAACAGGCCGGAGGCGAAGAACGCGCTCTCGCTTCCCCTGCTGGTGGGGCTGTACGACGGCTGGCTGGAGGCGGACGCGGACGACACGATCCGCTCGGTGGTGCTGACCGGGGCGGGCGGCGACTTCTGCGCCGGCATGGACCTCAAGGCGCTCGCGGGCAACGGAATGGACGGCGAGCGGTACCGCGACCGCCTCAAGGCCGACCCCGACCTGCACTGGAAGGCGATGTTGCGCCACCACCGGCCGCGCAAGCCGGTGATCGCCGCGGTGGAGGGCTACTGCGTGGCGGGCGGGACGGAGATCCTCCAGGGCACGGACATCCGCATCGCGGGAGCCGGTGCCACCTTCGGCCTCTTCGAGGTCAAGCGCGGCCTGTTCCCGATCGGCGGCTCCACGGTGCGCCTGCCGCGCCAGATCCCGCGCACGCACGCGCTGGAGATGCTGCTGACCGGACGGCCGTACGCCGCCGAGGAGGCCGCGCGGATCGGGCTGGTCGGGAGGGTGGTCCCCGAGGGGACGGCGCTGGACGCCGCGCTGGAGACGGCCGAGTTGATCAACGCGTGCGGCCCACTGGCCGTGGAGGCGGTCAAGGCCTCCGTGTACGAGGGGGCCGAACTCACCGAGAGCGAGGGGCTGGCCGCCGAACTGGTGCGGGGGTGGCCGGTCTTCGACACCGCGGACGCGAAGGAAGGGGCGCGGGCCTTCGCCGAGAAGCGTCCGCCGGTGTACCGCCGGGCCTGAGCACGGCCCGTCCGCGCTCCGCTCCCCCCGCCCCGGCCGGAGCGTCCGCCGTGAGCCGGAGCGTCCGCCCCCGGTCGGGGGGCGCAGCCGTACGTCCTCGTCGTTTCCCCACAGCATCGGAGAGCATCCATGACAGCCGCGCCCCCACCCGAGGTGCTCCGCGCGCCCCTCGTCGTCGAGTTCCCCTTCACCCGGTCCCTCGGGCCCGTCCAGAGCGCCTTCCTCACCGGGCTCCGCGAAGGCGTCGTCCTCGGGGTGCGGACCTCCGACGGCAAGGTGATGGTGCCGCCCGCCGAGTACGACCCCGTCACCGCCGAGGAGATCCGCGAGCTGGTCGAGGTCGCTCCGACGGGAACGGTCACCACCTGGGCCTGGAACGGAGAGCCCCGCCCCCAGCAGCCCCTCGACACCCCCTTCGCCTGGGTCCTCGTACGCCTCGACGGCGCCGACACCGCGCTCCTGCACGCCCTGGACGCCACCGGTCCCGACGCCGTCCGCACCGGCATGCGGGTACGGATCCGCTGGGCCGCCGACCGCGCCGGGGCCATCACCGACATCGCCTGCTTCGAGCCCCACGGGGGGGAGGCCCCGGCGCACGGGGCCCCGCACGACGGGACGTTCGCCGACGCCGTCACCGGGATCGTCGCCGAAGCCCGCCTCGACTACACCTACAGCCCCGGCCGCGCCCAGACCGCCTACATCAACGGCCTCTCCGAGCGCCGCACCGTCGGCGAGCGCTGCCCCTCCTGCCACAAGGTGTACGTCCCCCCGCGCGGGGCCTGCCCCACCTGCGGGGTCGCCACCACCGACCGGGTCGAGGTCGGGCCGGCCGGCACCGTCACCACCTACTGCATCGTCAACATCAAGGCCAAGAACCTCGACATCGAAGTCCCCTACGTCTACGCCCACATCGCCCTCGACGGCGCCGACCTCGCCCTGCACGCGCGGATCGGCGGGATCCCGTACGACGAGGTCCGGATGGGCCTGCGCGTCGAACCGGTCTGGACCGAGGGCGCGAGCCACCCCGATCACTACCGGCCCACCGGCGAGCCGGACGCCGACTACGACGCGTACAAGGAGCTCATCTGATGGCCACCACCAGCAGGTACGCGCGAGACGTGGCCGTCGTCGCCTTCGCGCAGAGCGACCACCTGCGCCGCACCGACGAACTCAGCGAGGTCGAGATCGTCATGCCGGTCCTGCACCGGGTGCTGGCCGCCACCGGACTGAAGGCCGGCGAGATCGGCTTCACCTGCTCCGGCTCCAGCGACTACCTCGCCGGCCGGGCCTTCTCCTTCACCATGACCCTCGACGGGGTCGGAGCCTGGCCGCCCATCTCCGAATCACACGTGGAGATGGACGGCGCCTGGGCCCTCTACGAGGCCTGGGTCAAGATCCAGACCGGCGAGGCCGACACCGCCCTCGTCTACGCGTACGGGAAGTCCTCCCCGGGGTCCGTGCGCGACGTCCTCACCCGCCAGCTCGACCCGTACTACCTCGCCCCCCTGTGGCCCGACTCGGTGGCCCTGGCGGCGCTCCAGGCGCGGGCGCTGATCGACGCGGGCGAGACCGACGAGGACGCCCTCGCCGCCATCGGCGCCCGCAGCCGGTCCGACGCCGAGGCCAACCCGCACGCCCAACTGCGCGGCGCGTTCCCGCAGGGCGACTACCAGGTGGCGCCGCTGCGCACCGGGGACTGCCCGCCGATCGGGGACGGCGCCGCCGCCGTGATCCTGGCGGCGGGGGACGTGGCGCGCGGGCTCTGCGAACGGCCCGCCTGGATCACCGGGATCGACCACCGCATCGAGGCGCACTCCCTCGGCCTGCGGGACCTGACCGACTCCCCGTCCACCCGCCTCGCCGCCGAGCGCGCCGGGGTCTTCGAGGCACCCGTCGACACGGCGGAACTGCACGCGCCGTTCTCCTCCCAGGAGGTCGTCCTGCGCAAGGCCCTGGGGCTCCGAGCGGACGTGGCCGTCAACCCCTCCGGCGGGGCCCTCGCCGCCAATCCCGTGATGGCTGCGGGCCTGATCCGCATCGGCGAGGCCGCCGCCCGCATCCACCGCGGCGAGTCCGACCGGGCCGTCGCCCACGCCACCTCCGGCCCCTGCCTCCAGCAGAACCTGGTCGCCGTCCTGGAAGGGGACCGAGCATGAGCACATCGGGCAAGGAGCCCGTCGCCGTCGTCGGCATCGGCCAGACCAAGCACGTCGCCGCCCGCCACGACGTGTCCATCGCCGGACTCGTCCGCGAGGCCGCCACCCGCGCCCTCGCCGACGCCGAACTGACCTGGGCGGACATCGACGCCGTCGTCATCGGCAAGGCCCCCGACTTCTTCGAGGGGGTGATGATGCCGGAGCTGTACCTGGCGGACGCCCTCGGCGCCGTCGGCAAGCCCATGCTCCGCGTCCACACGGCCGGTTCGGTCGGCGGCTCCACCGCGCTGGTCGCCTCCAACCTGGTCGCGGCCCGCGTGCACCGCACCGTGCTGACCCTCGCCTTCGAGAAGCAGTCCGAGTCCAACGCCATGTGGGGGCTCTCGTTGCCGGTGCCCTTCCAACAGCCGCTGCTGGCGGGCGCGGGCGGCTTCTTCGCGCCGCACGTGCGCGCGTACATGCGGCGCACCGGCGCCCCCGACACCGTGGGGTCGCTCGTCGCGTACAAGGACCGCCGCAACGCGCTCAAGAACCCGTACGCGCACCTGCACGAGCACGACATCACCCTGGAGAAGGTGCAGGCGTCCCCGATGCTCTGGGACCCGATCCGCTACTCGGAGACCTGTCCCTCCTCTGACGGGGCCTGCGCGATGGTCCTCACCGACCGGGCCGGCGCCGCCCGTTCGCCCCGGCCGCCGGCGTGGGTGCACGGCGGGGCGATGCGCAGCGAGCCGACCCTCTTCGCGGGCAAGGACTTCGTGTCCCCGCAGGCCGGCAAGGACTGCGCGGCCGATGTCTACCGGCAGGCCGGGATCACCGATCCGCGCCGTGAGATCGACGCGGTGGAGATGTACGTGCCGTTCTCCTGGTACGAGCCCATGTGGCTGGAGAACCTCGGCTTCGCGGACGAGGGCGAGGGCTGGAAGCTCACCGAGGCCGGGGTCACCGAACTCGACGGCGACCTCCCGGTGAACCCCTCGGGCGGGGTGCTGTCCACCAACCCGATCGGCGCCTCCGGCATGATCCGCTTCGCGGAGGCCGCGCTCCAGGTCCGCGGTCAGGCGGGGGAACACCAAGTGCCGTACGCGCGGCGGGCGATGGGACACGCGTACGGGGGCGGGGCCCAGTTCTTCGCGATGTGGCTGGTGGGGGACACGCCGCCGGGTTCCTGACCGCGGCCGTCGTCGCGGCGGGCCGCCGGCCACGGTGCGCGTGACACACGGTGGCCTGTCGGGTACCCGCCACGATGGCTACCCTGACCCCCGGGACGACGACCGGGAGGAGCACGCACGTGGCCGAGAGCATGGTCTGGGGCAAGCCGAAGCTGGATCTCAGCGGGGCGGACTGGCAGTCGGGCAGTCGAGGGGTGGGTGAGGTCCAGATCGCCTTCGTGGAGGGGTTCATCGCGATGCGCAACAGCGCGCGTCCCGACAGCACCTCCCTCGTCTTCGCCCCGGACGAGTGGCGCAAGTTCGTGGTGGAGGCCGGGGGAGACGACTTCGACCTGTCGTAGCCGGCGCACCCGCTCCCCGGCCGGACCCGTGCGGCGCCCGCGCCGCCGCCGCGGCCGGGGACCGCACGGTGCCCGGCGCCGAAACCGTTGCCCGGCGCGGGTCGATCGGGCAGGGTGGGGTCATGACGACCGACTGCCGAAAGGCCGATGCCGCGTAGACGGCCCGGCGCGCTGCGCGCCGAACGGGGAACGTACGACGGGCGCCGCCCGCCCGCCTGGGCGAGGGACCTGCCGCCCGTGGACCGGCTGCCGCCCGAGGCGAGCGCGTACGTCCACTGGGTGGGCCGCGACGAGGCGCGGCGGACCGTGGACCTGCTGTACCGCTACCGCGCCTTCCTGGGCACCCCCGGGGGTCGGCTCCTGCTCACCCCCTCCGAGTGCCCGGCGTGCCCGGGGTGCGCCCTCGACGACGTCGCCGTGGTCCGGGACGAACTGGGCGGCCTCCACCACTCCCTCCCGCCCCGGGCCGCCACCGCGCTGGGTCGCGTACTGCGCCCCCTGGACGCGGAGTTCCGACGCAGGACCCTGCCCGATCCCGCTCCGCCACCGGACGACCGGCCCGAACGTCAGGGCCTTCGCGACCGGCGGCCCTGGTGGCGCCGCAGGGCCTACGACGACATGTGATCCGGGGCGGCCGGAGCCGCCGGGCGGTCGAAGCGCAGGCGCAGCAGGACCGGCCACCACGCCGCGAGGACCAACAGCCACACCAGCGGCCCGGGCCGCACCTCACGGGCGAGCCCGCCCACCGCCACCACCAGGGCCACGGGCGGGCCCGCCCACAGCAGGGCCCGCCCCGCACCGCGCCCGGAGCACACCAGCGCCACCCCCGCGACCAGCAGGAACACCGCCAGCCCCGCGCAGAGCAGCCACCGCACCCGCTCCGGCACCGCCTCGTCGGCGTGGGCCACGCAGTCCCCGAGGGCCGCCGCCATCGCCGCCACCGAGCCCGCCACGAAGCTGTGCAGGGGGAGCGAGAGCCGGGTCGGCAGGGTGTTCTCGCGCAGCAGCGGCACCCCGCCCGACCCGTGCCGCAGGGACAGTTCCCACAGCAGGATCAGCAGGACGAAGGAGCCCGCGCCCGCCCCGTACAGCGCGCGGTCCCAGGGGATGTCGGAGGCCGCGGACACCACCTGCGCGATCCCCTCGCCCAGCACGATCAGCACGAACAGGCCGAGGCGCTCGCCGAGATGGGCGGGGTCCGTGTAGGCCGCCCGCAGGCGGACCGCGCGGCCGGCCCCGCGACCCCGCGCGGCCGTCTGCGCGTACTCCTCGTCGACCCGCGCCGTCAGCCTCTTCGAGGACACCGAGAACATCACCGCGAGGTCGACGGCCAGCCCCAGCGCCCACAGGGCGTAACGGGCCGCGCCGTCGAACCACATCGACACGATCCACGGGGTCAGCCCGAATCCCATCTGCGTGATCGGCAGGTCGGCCACGTACTCCCGGCGCCGCCCCCACGCCTTCCCGGCCACCGAGCGCACCAGGACGTAGGCGAGGGCGAACGCGCCCGCCTGGGTCCCCTCCCGTACGCCGTGCACCGCGGCCGCCATCACCGCCAGCCCGAACATCCCGGCCAGCAGGGTCCACACGCGGGCCTCGTCACCGCTGACGTTCCCGTAGACCGTGAAGAGCATCCAGCCCGTCCAGAACGCCACGAACATCACGACGTACAGACCGAGATCGGGCCACGAAGGACCACCGTGCAACAGGTGTGCCAGCTGCGCGACCCCGGCCACCGCCGTCAGGTCGAAGAACAGCTCCAGCCAGGAGGCGTGCCGCTCGCCCGGCTCGGCGTCCGCCGGGGCCACCGCCGGATCCGTGGAATCGGTCATATCGGGATGATAGGTAGGGTGTGGGCATGAGCGGAGAGAGCGACCTGCGGAAACTGCTGAGCGGCATGCGCCCGGAGCTGAACGAGGGGCGGTACGTCTTCTGCACCCTCCCCGTCGACGCGGAGCCCCCGACCGGCCTCGCCCCCGTGGCCACCGTCCGCGAGGCCGAGGGGCTGACCCTGGTCCTGCGTCAGGAGGAAGCGGACGCGGCCGGACTGTCGTACTCCTACACGGCCGGCTGGATCACCCTGCGGATCCACTCCGCCCTCGACGCGGTCGGCCTCACCGGAGCCTTCGCCGCCGCGCTCGCCGCGCACGGCCTCAGCTGCAACGTGATCGCCGGATACCACCACGACCACCTCTTCGTGGCCGCCGACCGGGCCGCCGAGGCCGTCTCCGTCCTGGAGGAATTGGCCACACGTTCGGCGGAATAGCGAAATCCGAAAAAGATTCCGATCTTTCCCGACCGGAGTCCTTCCCCGGCGCATACGCGGGCGTACGCTGAGGCCCCGAACCGGCCTGGGGGGTACCAGCCATGACGGACCGCCGGAGCCGCACACGGCGCACGCTCTTCGAACGCGAATCGGAACTCGTCACGGTCGACGAGGCCCTGGAACGGCTCACCGATCCCGGACCCGACGCGGGGGGCGGCCTGCTCGCCCTCTCCGGCCCGGCCGGACTCGGCAAGACCACGCTCCTCGCCGAGGTGCGCCGCCGCGCGCTCGCCCGCTCCTGCACCCTCCTCGCCGCACGCGGAGGCGAACAGGAACAGGCCCAGCCCTTCCACGTGGCCCGCCAACTCATCCAACCCCAGCTCGCCGGACGCCCCGAGAGCGAACTGCGCGAGACCCTCGGCAGCTGGTTCGCCATCGTCGGACCCGCCCTCGGCCTCTGCGCCCCCGGCCAAGGCGCCCCGCCCGACCCCCAGGGCCTGCGCGACGGACTCGACTGGGTGCTCACCCACCTCACCGTCCAGCGGCCCCCCGTCGTCCTCGTCCTCGACGACGCCCACTGGGGCGACCCCGAATCCCTCGAATGGCTCGCCGCCTTCGCCCCGCGCGCCGAACACCTCGCGCTGCTCATCGTCGTCGCCTACCGCCCCGACGAACTGCCCGCGCACGCCGAGTCCTTCCGGACCCTGCCCGGCCGGGCCGGACAGCGCCCCCTGAGCCTGGCCCCGCTCAGCGCCGACGCCGTCTCCACCCTGGTCCGCGAGGCCGTCGGCGACCACGCCGAGGACGCCTTCTGCCAGGAGGCCTGGGCCGTCACCACCGGCAACCCCTTCGAAGCCGTCGAACTCAGCGCCCGGGTCCGCGCCAAGGGGCTCGACCCCACCTCGGCCAGCGCACCGCTGCTGCGCGACCTCGCCGCCGCCCAGCGCGGCGACGGCCTCGTCGCCCGCCTGCACAGCCTCGGCCCCTCCACCGTCCGCTTCGCCTGGGCCTGCTCCGTCCTCGGCACCGCCGTCCCGCGCGAGATAGCGGCCCGCGTCGCCGGCCTCGGCGCCGAGGAGGCCACCGACGCCACCGGACGCCTGCGCGACGCCCGCATCCTGTCCACCCCGGCCGAAGGGGACGCGGGCGGACTGGACTTCGTCCACCCCCTCATCGCCACCTCCCTCTACCGGGCCATCCCCGACGCCCTGCGCGTCGCCCTCCACGGCAAGACCGCACAGGCCGTCGTCGACGCCGGACTCGGACCCTCCGCCGCCGCCCGACACCTCATGGAGACCCAGCCCGAGAACGACCCCTGGGTGGTCCGCGTCCTGCGCCAGGCCGCCGCCGAGAACCTCCGCGCCGGCGCCCCCGAGGCCGCCCGCAGACAACTCGCCCGAGCCCTCCAGGAACCCCCGGACTTCGACGAACGCGCCGCCGTCCTCTACGAACTGGGCTGCGCCTCCCTCCTCACCGAACCCGCCAACACCGTCAACCACCTGACCGCCGCCCTCGACGAACCCATCGAGGACGACGCCCTGCGCCAGGGCATCGTCATCCGCCTCGCCCAGGTCCTCTCCCACAGCGACCACCTCGCCGAGGCCTCCTCGCTCCTCGCCGCCGAGATCCCGCACACCCAGGACGCCCGCGCCCGACTGCGCCTGCAGTCCGAACAGTTCATGTGGGACGCCTTCAACGCCGCCGAACCCGACTCCCCGGCCCGCTCCCGCCGCCTCGCCAAACTCGCCGACCACCTCACCGGCCGCGACCTCACCGAGCGCTACGTCATCGGACTGCGGGCCTGGGACGCCTGCCTGCGCGGCGAGCCCGTCGAGATCGTCCTCCACCACGCCGACCGGGTCCTGCGGACTCCGTTCAGCTGGGCCTACGCCGACCGGGGCTTCGAAGTCCCCGTCCTCGTCGCCATGGTCCACATGTACGCCGACCGGCCCGGCCGCGCCGAGGAACTCTTCGAGGCCGGCACCGCCGAGTTCGAACGCCAGGGCTGGCACGGCGCCCACCTCTCCTTCGCCTACAGCCTGCGCGCCTACATCCGCTACCGGCGCGGGCGTCTGGTCGAAGCCGAGGAACTCGCCCGCGCCGGCCTGCGCCTCGCCGAGCGCGTGGGACGCCGTACGCCCGTGCACTGGTACGCCATCGCCATCCTCGTCACCACCCTGATCGCGCGCGGCCGGGTCGACGAGGCCTGGGCGCTGGCCCGTGAGCACGAGTACGGGGAGCCCTTCCCCGCCGCCGTCGTCTTCCCCGACTCCCAGACCGTCTACGCCGAACTGCTCCTCGCCCTCGGGGACCGCAAGGCCGCCGCCGCCGAACTGGAGGCCGTCGACCGCCGGCTCACCCCGCGCGGGATTCAGAACCCCGCCTGGTGCCCCTGGCGCCTCCACCTGGCCCGCGCCGTCGCCCCCGACGACCCGGTCCGCGCCCGGAACCTGGCCGGCGAGGCCGTCCGCAGGGCCCGCGCCTTCGGTGCGCCCTCCGCCGTCGGACAGGCCCTGCGGGTCGCCGCCGAGGTGGCCCCGCCCGAGGACCGCGTCCCCCTGCTCACCGAGGCCGTCGCCCTGCTGGAGACCTCCCCGGCCGCCTACGAACTCGCCGGCGCGCTCGCCGCCCTCGGCCGGGAACTGCGCGACCCCGACGTCCTCACCCGGGCCCTGCTGACCAGCCGTGCGTGCGGGGCCGTCGGCCTCACCGCGAGCCTGACCGACCTGCTCCTCGAACTCGGCGGCGCCCTGCCCTACGGATCCGATCCGGAGGACGAGCCGACCCCGGAGGAACTCCGCGCCGGCGAGGACTCCGTACGCGGTGACACCGAACCGGCGGGACCCGAACTGGCCGCGCTCTGCCGCAAGCTCGGTACGGACCCCTCGGGCCTGTCCGACGCCCTGGCGGCGTTCGCCCGCGGTGCGAGCCGAGCGGGCGCGGGGACGGGATCGGGCCGTCAGCCCATCGGGCCGCGGTAGCCGAGCGCGTCGCCGATGCGCCCCGCGACGTCGTCGCGGCGGACCCCGCCGGGCTTGCCGCCGGTCAACCAGGAGCGGCACTTGTCGCCGAGCATCAGACCGAAGCTCTCCGCCTCGATCTCCTGGACGTCGCCGTAGTGCGAGCGCGCCGCGACACTGGCGTACGTCAGGTCCGACGCGTCCGGCAGCGAACGGGCGGCGGCCGCCGCGCCGGCGCCGTGCGCGGTGCAGTGGCCGGCCTTCATGTGCCACAGCTCGTGCCCGAGGATCACCAACTGGTGGTCCGGCGTCGTGTACTTCTCCACCACGACGATGTCGTAGTCCTCCATCTTCAACCACAGCCCGGACGTGGTCAGTTCGGTGGGGAACCGCTCGAACCGCAGCAGGATCGGGCGACCGCCGCGGCTGCGGCTCATGGCGTCGCAGAGGGCGCGGAAGAGGACCTGCGGGTCGGCCGGGACGTCCAGGTCCAGCGAGGAGGTCAGTGCGGCGCACAGCTTGCGCATCGAACGGGAGGTGTTCACCGGACCACCTCCGCGGACAGCATCCCGGTGATCATGCCGAGGAGGAGGGTCTCCTGGGTCCGCGTGAGCGGCCGGCCCCGGGTGGAGAGGGAGAGCAGGCCGTACCGGTCCACGAGGCAGGCCATCGGATCGTCGCCGGCCATCAGATCGTCCGATCCGTTCTCAAGGGAGTGGAGGGTGGGGCGCGGGGTCATCTCGTGCACGTCCAGTTGCCTCTCCTCGGCGAGCGCCCGTATCCGGGCGGGTGTCGTGGCGAGGGACAGGACAGACTCGGTCATCCGTCTGTGCTCCCATTGCTCCGAAGGGCCGATCCGTCCGCGCACCCGGAGTGACCGTAGACCCCCGGGCGCCATGGTCCACGGCACCGGTTCGATCGTTGACGAATCGAAAACGATCGAATGACGGTGGAGGGACGAACAGCAAGATACAGCCAGGACGGCGGGCGATGGCGGGAAAAGGGGGCCCTTCCCGGCCCCCGTGAGCGCCCGCGCGCCGGTCCCGCGCAGGCCACCGGCCCGGACCGCCACACGGGTAAGGAGTACCCCGTGTGGAAGCCCCATACCCGCAGGTCCGCGATCTTCGGGCGCGGTCCGTGGGGGGAGGCCCCCGCGCGGGGCCCCGGCGCCGGAAAACCCGCGCGGCCACGTACCATGGCGACATGTCCTTCCTCCGCCGCCACCGCGCCGCCACCCCCGCCGGCCCGGACTTCGACGTCCTGGCCATGGACCCGGGGGACTGGCCGGGCAACCTCGGGGCCGGGCTCCTGCCCGCCGCCGACGGCAGCTGCCAGGGTGTGTTCCTCCGCTACGACCTCTTCGGCGGACGCGGCCCCGCGATGATCATCGGCAACCTCCCCGAGGGATCCCCGGCCCGGGACCTCTCCGAGGGCGAGGTCCCCTTCGAGGTGGCGCAGCTCCTCGCCGCCCTGGAGAACGAGGAGGAGGTCGAGGTCACCGGTTCGGAGGACTGCCCCGTCATGCAGGGCGACAACCTCCTCATCGTGCGCAAGGTCAAGCTCTCCGAGGGCCGGATCTCCTGCGTCCAGTTCGACCGCAGCGACAACGTCCTCGTGACCATCGCGAGCTGGGACCGTCCCATCACGGACGACCTCTACGCACTGCTGAAGCCGCTCCCGGCCGAACTCTTCCAGCAGGGCTGAAGGAGCCGGCCGGGAGCGTGCACCGGCCCGCGTCCACGGGCCGGCCAGGGCCTACGCGTCCGCGATGTCGTTGGCCGCCACGTAGCCGAAGGTCATCGCGGGTCCGATCGTCGATCCGGCCCCCGCGTAGCTGTGCCCCATCACCGCCGCGCTCGCGTTGCCCGCCGCCCACAGCCCCGGGATCACCGATCCGTCGGCCCGCAGCGCGCGCGCCCGCGCGTCGGTGACGATCCCGCCCTTGGTGCCCAGGTCGCCCGGCACGATCTTGAAGGCGTAGAACGGCGGCACCCACACCGGCGCCAGGCAGGAGTTCGGCCGCACCGCCGGGTCCGTGTAGTAGTGGTCGTAGGCCGTGTCCCCCCGGTGGAAGTCCGGGTCGGCGCCGTTCCACGCCTGGGCGTTGAACCGGTTGAGGGTCGAGCGCAGGGCGCCCGCCGGAACGCCGATCTGGTTCGCGAGGGAGTCCCAGGTCCACGCCTTCTTCGCCGCGCCCGCGTCGTACCAGGCGTCGGGGAAGGGGAGCGTCGGCAGGATGTCCTTGAACAGGTACCGGTTGCGGTAGTTCTGGTCCACGATCAGCCAGGCCGGGATGTGCGAGCCCGTCGTCCCGCGGTCCTTCTCGTACATCACGTGCACCACGTCGCTGTACGGGGCGGCCTCGTTCACGAACCGGGCCCCCGCGCGGTTGACGACCAGGCCGCCCGGCAGGGTGCGTTCCGCGAGGCAGAAGTACGGCTCCCCGGGCAGCGGGATCGTCGGACCCCACCAGGAGTCCTCCATCAACGCCGTCGCCGCGCCGGCCCGTTGGCCCGCCCGGATGCCGTCGCCGGTGTTCTCCTTCGCGCCGACCGACCACTCGGTGCCGATCGGCTGCTGTTGGTACTGCGCCCGCATCTGCGCGTTGTGCTCGAAGCCGCCGGAGCCGATCACCACCCCCTTGCGGGCCCGGACCACGCCCCGTACGCCTTCCTTCTCCACGACGACCCCCGTCACGGCGCCGCCCGCCCCGCCCTCCTGCACCAGGTCGACCAGGGGGCTGTTCAGCCAGAGGGGGACCCCCGCCCGCAGCAGTCCGGCCCGCAGCCCGGTGGCCAGTGCCTGGCCCATGGTCAGCGGTTTCTCCCCGCGCAGGGCGGCCGCTGCTCCGCGCGCCAGGCACTCGGTCGACACCGCCAGGCCCTTGGCGCTGACCGCCGCCAGGTTCAGCCACTTGTAGTCCTGGCTGAACACCACCATCCCGGCCGGCACCGGCATGTACGCGGGGTTCAGGCGCGCCAGCTCGGCGCCCAGGACGTTCCCGTCGATCTGGTCCGGCTCGATGGAGCGGCCGTTCGGCAGCCCGCCCGGCAGGTTCGGGTAGTAGTCGCTGTAGCCGTCCATGAAACGGAACTTCAGCGGGCTGTTCGCCATCACGAAGTCCAGCATCCGGGGCCCGTTGGCGAGGAAGGCGCCCTGCCGGTCGGCGGGGACTGCGGGCCCCACCACCGCCGACAGGTACTGCGCCGCCTTCTGCGGGGTGTCCGGCACGCCCGCGCCGAGGATCACCGAGTTGTTCGGCAGCCAGATCCCGGCTCCCGAACGGGCCGCCGATCCGCCGAAGGTCGGGGCCTTCTCGACGACGAGCACGCTCAGGCCCCGCTTGGCGGCGGTCAGCGCGGCGGTCATCCCCGAGGCGCCCGAGCCGACCACGACGACGTCGTACTCGCCGAGCGTGGGCTCGGCGGCGTGCGCCACGGAGCCCGGCAGCACGGTGGCGGCGAGCGCGCCCGCCCCCGCCCCGGCCAGCACCGTACGGCGGGAGGGCAGGGCGGGACGGGTCGGTGATCTGTCCTGGTGCTCGGTCATGGGAAGGCTCCAGCGGGGTGGGGAGGGGACGGCGGCTCCAGCATTTCTGATGCTGAGTCAGAAAAGGTGTTCGGGGGATCATGTGAAGTCAAGGCACACGCACCCCGGGCCGACATTCCCCGGACCCGAAGAAACCCGTGGCCCACACACCGGGTGTGTGGGCCACGGGTTGCGCACGAGGTCCCGTACGGGCGCCCGCGGGCGCCGGATCAGCGGGTTCCCACCGCCGCGCGGACCGCCCTGCGCGCCATCCCGGCGTCGTCGTGCAGGCGGCGCAGCAGCAGACGCTGCTCCTCCCCGGAGGACAGGGCGCCGGTGGGCAGCGGCTGCGCGGGGCCGGCCGCCAGCATCGTGCGGTGCAGGGCCGTCTCGCACATCCGGATCTCCCGGGTCAGCACCAGCATCAGGTTCACCAGGAAGGCGTCCCTGGACGCCGGCCCCGCGGACTGGGCGAGCCGACTGATCTGCCCCCGCGCCGCCGGGGCGTCGCCGAGCACCGTCCACAACGTCGCCAGGTCGTAGCCCGGCAGGTACCAACCCGCGTGCTCCCAGTCCAGCAGCACCGGACCGGCCGGGGACAACAGCAGGTTCGACAGCAACGCGTCACCGTGGTTGAACTGCCAGGGGATCCCGGCCGGCCGCAGCCCGTGGAGCAGCTTCTGCAGGTCGCCGAAGTCCCGGTCGGTCAGCAGCCCCAGCCCGTGGTCCCGCGCGATCCGCCGCGCGTAGTCCAGCGGCTGCCCGAACAGGTCGGCCGGCGGACGCCACTGGTTCACCCGGCACACCGCGCCGAGGGCGGCCCGTACGTCCGTACGCGGCGGAGCCTCGACCGGGTGCCGCTGCAGGGCCGCGACCCGGCCGGCCATCCGCTCCACGACCAGGACGCAGTTCTCCGGGTCGGCGGCGATCAGCCGCGGCACGCGGACCGGCGGGCGGTGCCGGACGAAGGTCCGGTACGTCGCTATTTCGTGCTGGTACCGCTCGCGCCACTCGGGCGAGTGATCCAGTAAAATCTTCGCGACGGCGGTCATCCGTCCGGTGGTCCCCACCAACAGGACCGATCGGCCGCTGCGCCGCAGGACCTGTACCGGCGCGAACTCCGGACAGATCCGCTGCACCGACGCGAGCGCGGTGCGCAGTTGCGCGCCCTGCGGACCCGACAGGTCCAGTCTGCCGCTCAGCGGCTGCGATCCGGTTCCCGGCATCCGCCGCGACCGGACGCCGCTCTGCACGGGGGCCGACGGGCGGCCGGGTTCGAGGTAGGGGCCGCCGCCCGCCTGGAGCGTGCGGTGCGACCGTACGGGGGCGGACACGGAGGTCGTTGCTGCGTACATGGCGTTTACAGTTCCCTTCGTGCGCCGACGAGTTGCGTACGCCGCCCCGCCGGATCCCGTGCTTCACCCTGGGGAGTTCCGCCGGTGACCGGGTCGGGGAGGCGCATTCCTACCTGACACCCGGGGGTCCCTGGCGAACCACCGGGCGTGCCCTGGCGAACCCTGGCGAATAGTCGCTGGGCATCTGACGGGGGGCTACTGTCAACTCAGCCGAGAACCTGGGGGCTTGACGTGAGCAAAGGTCCAAACACCCGTCTGAACGACCTGTTCGGCCTGGCCGGCTGGTCCAAGGGCGAACTGGCGAGGATGGTCAACAGGCAGGCGGCCGCCATGGGTCACCCCCAGTTGGCCACCGACACCTCGCGGGTGCGGCGCTGGATCGACATGGGGGAGACCCCGCGCGAACCGGTGCCCACGGTACTGGCAGCACTGTTCACCGAGCGGCTCGGTCGTGTCGTGACCATCGAGGACCTCGGGTTCGTACGGCAGCGGCGCACCAGCAAACGGCAACCGGACGGGGCGAAGGAGAACCCGGACGGCCTTCCCTGGGCGCCCGAACGCACAGCCGCGGTCCTCACCGAATTCACGGGAATGGACCTCATGCTCAACCGTCGCGGCCTGATGGGCGCGGGAGTCGCGCTCACCGCCGGCTCAGCCCTCAGCAACGCCATGTACGACTGGCTGCACACCGACCCCGCCACCGCCAAGAACGCGCACCGCTTCGGCGACGCCCTCCAGGCCGATCCCGCCGGATACGACCGCTACGAGGCCGCGCCGATCGGCTCCCAGGAGATCGAGGCCCTGGAGCGCTCCGTCGAGGTCTTCCGCGCCTGGGACGCCTCCAGAGGCGGCGGACTCCAGCGCAAGGCCGTCGTGGGCCAACTGAACGAAGTGGGCGGGATGCTCGCCTACCACCACCCGGACCACCTGCAGCGCAGGCTGTGGGGGGTGGCGGCCAACCTGGCGGTCCTGGCGGGCTGGATGTCGCACGACGTCGGCCTCGAACCCACCGCGCAGAAGTACTTCGTCATCGCGGCCCACGCCGCCCGTGAGGGCGGGGACCGGCCGCGTGCCGGCGAGGCCCTGTCCCGAGCCGCCCGCCAGATGGTGCACCTCGGCAAGCCGAACGAGGCCCTGGACCTGATGAAACTGGCCCAGTCCGGTTCCGGCGAGCAGACCCTGCCGCGCACCCGCGCCATGCTGCACACCATCGAGGCCTGGGCGCAGGCCGCCATGGGCAAGGGCCAGGCCATGCGCCGCACGCTGGGCGAGGCCGAGGACCTGTTCGTCTCGGACAAGGGGGACGTGCCCCCGCCCTCGTGGATGCAGCACTTCGACGAGGCGGACCTGCACGGCATGCAGGCCCTGGCGTACCGGACGCTCGCCGACCACGACGCCTCGGCCGCGCCGATCGCCGCCGACCACGCCCGGGAGGCCCTGCGGCTGCGCGGCGACGGCTACCAGCGCTCGCAGATCTTCGACTACCTCTCCCTGGCCTCCGCCTGCTTCATCGCGGACGAACCGGAGCAGGCGGACCGCTACGCCCGGCTCGCCCTGGTCTCGATGAACGAGACCTCCTCGCACCGGACGTGGGACCGCCTGCGCGAGATGTACCGGCTCACGGGCCAGTACGCCGGGTACGCGCGGATCGAGGACCTCCGCGAGGAGATCGAGCTGGCCCTCCCGGACACCCCGGCGCAGCGCGTGGGCCGGGGCTCGGAGGTCTAGGGAAGCAGGGGGGCAAGGTGCGGCGGCAACGGAGAAGGGCCGCGCCATACGGCGCGGCCCCGAGTTCCGTACGAGGCCCGGTCGGCGCCTTCGGCCGGCTTCGGCTAGAAACCGATCCGGGCCACCAGTACACAGGCGTCGTCCTCGCGACCGCCCTCGCCGAACTCCTCGGTCACCATCCGCACGCAGTCCCGCGCCGAGCGCGCCGCGGAGAACCGAGGGGCGAGCGCGAGCAACCGCTCGGTCCCGTCCGTCCGTCCGAACTCGATGCTGCGCGGTGTCAGTCCATCGGTGTGCAGGACGAGTACGTCGCCCTCTTCGAGGAGTTCCTCGGCCTGCCCGTACACCGCGCCGGAGGTCGCGCCCAACAGCACGCCCTCCGGGGGCTGGAGCGCCCGGCCCTGGCCCCGGCGGAACAGCAGCGGGGCGGGGTGGCCGGCCTGGGCCCAGGAGAGGGTGCGGCGGGCGGGATCGTAGCGGCAGCAGACGGCCGAGCCGAGTGCCGGTTGGACGGAGGTCTCCAGCAGTTGGTTGAGCCAGCCCATCAGCGGGCCCGGTTCGATCCCGGCCATGGCCATCCCGCGCAGGGCGCCGAGCATCATCGCCATCCCGGAGGTGGCGCTCACCCCGTGTCCGGTGAGGTCACCGACCGTCAGGAGTGAGCGCCCGTCCGGGAGTTCGAGGGCGTCGTACCAGTCGCCGCCGATCAGGGCGCTGGTGGAGGAGGGCAGGTAGTGGGCGGCCACGTCCATGGTGCCGGAGCTGTCGTGCGGGAACCGCAGGGAGCCGCGCCACGGGGGGAGCACCGCTTCCTGGAGTTCGACCGCCAGCCGGTGTTCGGTCTGCGCGATCTCCCGCCGGCGCTGGAGCGAGTCCCGGGACTCGCGCACCGCCCGCTGGCTGCGGCGCAGTTCGCTCACGTCCCGCAACACCGCCCACATGGAGGCCGTGCAGCCGTCGGGGTCGAGGACGGGTTCGCCCCTCATATGGAGCGTCCGGACGCGTCCGTCGGCGCGGACGATGCGGAACTCGCCGTCTATCGGCCTGCCGTCGACCAGGCAGTCGGTGACCATCGTGGTCAGCAGCGGCTGGTCCTCGGAGAAGAGGGTGGAGCCCAGTTCGTCGAGGGGCAGGGCGCCGGCCTCGGGGGCCCTGCCGAAGATCTGGAACAGCTCCTCGGACCAGGTGACCTCGTCGGTGAGGAGGTTCCACTCGGCGCTGCCGACCCGCGTCTGGCGGTCCTCGGCCGTGGCCTCCGGCGGCGCCCCGTAGGGCGGCCCGGCGGGTCCGGTGGGTTCGGGGGCGGGCGGGAGCCCCTCCTTGAGCTGGCCGAGGTGCTGGCCGATGTCGTCCAGGTGGTGCACGGCGAGATCGCACAGCGCGCGCTGCCAGCGGCCCTGGGCGTCGTCGTCGTCCACGACGGTGTCGCGGCGCACCGCGTCCACCTCGCCCCGCAGCCTGCGCGTCTGCGAGATCAGCGCATCCACCGACCCGGGCTCCGGCGGTTGCGCGGGACGGTCCGCGTACAGGTGGGACGGCATGAGAACTCCGATACAGGCGCGGCACGGCCAGGTCTGAAAGAAGGACCGGTAACGACTGTTGCACAGCGGGCGATGGGCTGTAAGGCGTTTGGCAACATCCGTAACGGTCTTGCGTCGGGCATATGCCCGAGGCCTCCCGTGCCGCGTCATCGGCGTACGAACGAATCCGGTCAGCCGGGACGGCGCCCGACCGACCGGATGGCCGGCGGCCTCAGACGATCACCGGGACCGGATGGATCTCGTTCGCGGGGTGACCCGTCCGCTCGTGGATCCGCCGCACCGCGTCGGCGGAGGGCCCCGACGACAGGCAGTACACCGTGCCCGATTCGGGATCGGCCCAGGCCCGCTCGAAGTGCACGCCCTCTTCGCCTTCGATCGCCAGGTCAGCCTGGTGAGCGGCGAGCAACTGCTCGGCGGTGATGCCCTTCATGTCCGTGTGGACATCCATGAAGGTGGCCATGGTGGAACACCTCCTCCTTCTTTCTCTCATCGTCCGCCCGCGCGCGACTCCGGGCGACCGCTGGAAGCTCCCGCCGACCGGCCGGAAATCGGCGCTCCCGAAGAGGTGGATCGAGCGTACGGACGAGGTGTGCGAACGGCCCGCACCGTCGAGCGGGTGCGCCGTCCCGCTCGCGGCTCCCTCCGGGGTACCCCCCGAACGAAGGACCCCGTGGAGCGACCGTTACAGTCCGTCCTCCCCGAGACTTCCGCGCTCAGGCCATGATCGCTACCCTACGTGTCGGTAACGAGCCGGAGCGGCCCGCTCCCGCGGGCCCGGGGCAGGGCGGGGACACGCACCACATGACCGAACAGAGCACTGCGACCGGCCGGAGCGAGCCGGCCCGCCACAGCCGGCGTTCCTTCCTGACCCACCTCGTCGCGGCCCCCACCCTGGCCCTCGTCACCCGGGCCGGCGCCGACCTCCTCGCCCCGCAGCCCGCGCACGCCGTCATCCCGACCCTGCCGGCCATCGCCGACCTGGTGGACCTCGGCGACCTGTTCATCCTGGCCGGCGCCCCCACCTCCGCCCTGCTCGCCCTGTCCGTGGAGAGGGACGGCACGATCCGCTTCCGGCTGCCCCGCGAGGAAGTGGGCCAGGGCCTCACCACCGCCGTCGCCATGCTGGTCGCCGAGGAACTCGACGCGCCCCTGGAGACCGTCCGCGTGGAGCTGGACGACGCCCGCCCCGAACTGCTGTTCAACCAGCTCACGGGGTCGTCCAACGCGATCCGCTCCCTCTACGGGCCGGTCCGCCAGTGCGCCGCCACCGCCCGGGCCCGTCTGGTCGCGGCCGCCGCCGCCCGCTGGAACCTCTCCGCCTCCGGCCTGACCACCGCGGGCGGCGCCGTACGCGCCCCCGACGGCCGCACCGCGAGCTACGGCGACCTGTCCGCCGCGGCCGCCGCGCCCGGCCTGATCGTCCTCGGCGCCTCTCCGAAGCCGGCCGCACGACACTCCCTCGTCGGCACCCCGACCAGCCGGATCGACGCCCGCGCCATGGTCACCGGCGCCCAGCGCTACACCCTCGACCTCGACGTGCCGGGTGCCAAGCCCTGCGTGGTGCGCCGCCCGCCCAGCCTCGGCGGCACGGTCCGCGCGGTCTCCAACCTCGCCGCCGTCCGGGCGATGCCGGGAGTCCTGCACGTGGTGACCGTCCCGACCGGGGTCGCCGTCGTCGCCGAGACCTTCGGGCAGGCCCTCGACGCCAAGGCCGCCCTTCAGGTGAGCTGGGGTCCCGGCCCCGCCGACCACCTCTCCGACGCGCAGATCCGTACGAAGCTGCGCGCCGCGACCCCGCCCCTGCTCGTGCCCCCGCTGCTCACCCCGTACGTGGACGCCGAGTTCGACTTCGCCTTCGTCGGGCACGCCCCGATGGAGACCAACTCCGCCATCGCCGACGTGCGCGAGGACGGGGCCGAGATCTGGTCCGGGCTCAAGTCCCCGATCGTCGCCCGGGAGACCATCGCCGCCGAACTCGGCCTGCCGCTCGCCACGGTGCGGGTGCACGTGGTCCAGGCGGGCGGTTCCTTCGGCCGCCGGCTGTTCTTCGACGCGGCCCTGGAGGCCGCCCGGATCTCCAAGGCCTGCCGGCGTCCGGTGAAGCTGATGTGGACCCGTGTGGACGACACCCGGCACGGCCGGATGCGTCCGGCGACCCACCACCGGATCCGCGCCACCCACCTCCTCGGCGAGGTGCTCAGCTTCGAACACCGGGTCGCCGCCGTGGAGACCGACTTCCGCCACGGACTGGGCGAGATCGTCACCGCCACCGCGGCGAGCCTGCCCACCGGCATCGGCAACGCCACCCTCGCCCAGACCCTGTTCCTGACCACGGTCAAGTCCCCGTACCACTTCGGCCTCACCACGCAGGCGCTGACCGAGGTGCCCACCGGCATCCCCACGGGGTCCTGGCGCTCGGTGTACTCGGCCAACACCCGCGGCGCCGAGGAGATCGTGGTCGACGAACTCGCCGCCGCCACCGGCAAGGACCCGTACCGCTTCCGATGCACCTTCCTCAAGACCGACGCCCAGCGCGCCGTCCTGGACCGGGCCGCCACCGAGGGCGGGTGGGGCCGGGCGATGCCGGCGGGCTGCGCGCAGGGCATCGCCTTCCACGAGGAGTACAAGTCCCGTACGGCCTGCCTGGTCGAGATCGACTGCCGGGACCCGGAGCACGTCCGCGTCACCAAGGCCGTCATCGCGGTGGACGTGGGCCTGCCCGTCAACCCGCGCGGGCTGGAGGCGCAGATGATCGGCGGCCTCACCGACGCGATCTCCACGACCCTGCGGGCCGGGCTCCACCTGGACAAGGGGTTGCCGCTGGAGGGCAGTTACGGGCAGTTCCACTGGGCTCGCCAGCGCGACACCCCCCGCGAGGTACGGGTGGTGGTGCTCCCGGCGACGGGCACCGAACCCGGCGGGGCCGGCGAGCTGGGAGTCCCGGCGGCCGTCGGGGCCATCGCCAACGCCTGGGCCCGGGCCACCGGTTCGAAGCCGCGCAGCTTCCCCCTCGCCTTCGACGTCGACTTCGTTCCCTATCCGCGCTAGGGCAGCCCTAGCCCGCACCCAGGAGTACGCCGTGCCCTCGCACACCTTCACCGTCAACGGGCGGAGCGTCACCGTGGACGCGCCCGACGACCTGCCGCTCCTGTGGGTGCTCCGCGACCTGCTCGGGGTCCACGGACCGAAGTACGGCTGCGGGGTGGACGTGTGCAAGGCCTGCACCAGCCACCTCGACGGCGTGGACGTCCGCCCCTGCGTGGTCCCCGTGTCCGCGTGCGCGGGCAGGACGGTCACCACGATCGAGGGGCTCGCGGACGGGGAGCGGCTGCACCCCGTGCAGGAGGCCTGGCTCGAACAGGACGTCGCCCAGTGCGGCTTCTGCCAGCCCGGACAGATCATGGCCGCCGTGGCCCTGTTGGGGCGGACGAGCGAGCCCACGGACGAGGACATCGACGCCATCGCCAACATCTGCCGGTGCGGTACCTACTTCCGCATCCGGGAGGCCATCCGCAGCGCGGCCGCGAAGATGTGACGGCCGTCGACCGGGCCCGAGGCCGATGGCCCGGGCCCGGTCGACGGCATCGCGGGTGGTCGCGGGCGGTCGCGGGTGACGCGAGTGGTCGCGGGCGGTCCTCAGGCGAGCAGCTTCGCCTTGGCCTGTTGGAACTCCGCCTCCGTCAGCTCGCCCTTCGCCTTGAGGTCGGACAGCCTGCCCAGCTCGTCCGCGGTGCCCGTGCCGGGGCCCCGCGCGGTGTCACGGACGTAGGTGTTGAAGGCCTCCTGCTGTTCCTGCACGTGCTTGATCTCGCGCCTGCCCATGTTGCGTCCGCGGGCGATCACGTAGACCAGTACGCCGAGGAACGGGATCAGGAACAGCAGGATCAGCCAGGCCGCCTTCAACCAGCCGCTCATCTCGTGGTCGCGGAAGACGTCCACCACGATCCGGAACAACAGGATCAGCCACATCACCCAGAGGAAGATCCACATCACGGTCCAGAACGCTCCCAGGACCGGGTAGTCGTAGGCCAGGTAGACAGGAGCGTCCACGGCCGTCTCCTTCCGTCGAGGCGGCCGCCCCGCGCTGCTCGCACACGTCGACGGCCCGCCCGATCACCATCCCCCCACCCCCGCATGATCGCCACTGGGCCGGACGGGGACCCTCCGGCCGCCCGCTCGCCGTCCCGTACGCCCGGCCCCCGGCCGGGTTCCGGCGGGTTTCCCGTGGGGACACAGGCACAGAGCCTCGGGAAATCGACCGAAATGCACGAGTATGCCGGAATGAGGCGTATCAATGCGAAACGTGTGCTGGTCGGTGAACCCCTCGACACGGCGCGACTGGGCGAGACCCTGCTGCCCAAACGGCTCGCCCTGCCCATCTTCTGCAGCGACCCCCTCTCCTCGGTGGCCTACGCCACCGAGGAGATCCTGCTGATCCTCGCCCTCGGCGGCGTCGCCCTGCTCCACCTCACCTGGTACGCGGCCGCCGCCATCGTCTTCCTGCTCGTCGTCGTCATCGCCTCCTACCGGCAGACCTGCCACGCCTACCCGGGCGGCGGCGGCGCCTACATCGTCAGCTCCGTGAACCTCGGCCCGTCCGCGGCGCTCACCGCGGCCAGCGCCCTCCTCGTCGACTACGTGATGACGGTCGCCGTCTCCGTCGTGTCCGGGGTCGCCGCCGTCACCTCCGCGATCCCCTCGCTCAGCGACCACGAAGTCGTCCTGTCCGTGGCCTTCGTGGTGCTGCTGACCGTCATGAACCTGCGCGGAGTACGGGAGTCGGGACGCATCTTCGCCATCCCCACCTACGGCTTCGTCCTCGTCATCTACCTCATGTTCGCCTTCGCCGCCGTCCGCCTCGCCACCGGCGACACGATCCGGGCCGAGTCCGCGCACCTGCCCATCACCGCCGAGGGGACCTACACCGGCTTCGCCCTGGTCCTGCTCGCCATGCGCGCCTTCGCCTCCGGCTGCACCGCGCTCACCGGTGTCGAGGCCATCAGCAACGGCGTGCCCGCCTTCCAGAAGCCCAAGGCCAAGAACGCGGCGACCACCCTCGCCGCGATGGGCTTCCTCTCCGTGACCATGTTCGTCGGCATCACCGTCCTCGCCATGGCGTACAAGGTGCACGTCGCCGCCGACCCCACGGAGCTGGGCCTGGCCCCCGGTACCCCGATGTCCACCGCACTCGCCCAGATCGGCCGCGCCACCTTCGGCAGTTGGCACTTCCTCTTCTACCTGCTCCAGGCCGTCACCGCCGGGGTCCTCGTCCTCGCCGCGAACACCGCCTTCAACGGCTTTCCCATGCTGGCCTCCATCCTCGCCAAGGACCGGTACGCGCCCCGCCAGCTCTTCAACCGCGGCGACCGCCTCGTCTACTCCAACGGAGTGGTCCTGCTGGCCCTGGCCGCGATCATCCTCATCGTGGCCTTCGACGCCGAACTGACCCGCCTCATCCAGCTCTACATCATCGGCGTCTTCGTCTCCTTCACCCTCTCCCAGGCCGGCATGGTCAAGCACTGGCGCACGGAGCTGGCCTCACCCGACACACCCCGCTCCGACCGCGTCCACATCCACCGCCGACTGGCCATCAACGCGGTGGGCGCCGTCATGACCGCCGTGGTCCTGATCATCGTCCTGCTCACCAAGTTCACCCACGGGGCCTGGCTGGTCGTCATCGCGATGCCCGCGCTCTTCATCGGGATGAAGGGCGTACGCCGCCACTACGACCAGGTCGCCCGCCAAGTCGCCGTCGCCCCCGGCGTCCGACCGCGCAAGCCGACCCGCCACCACGTCGTCGTCCTCGTCGCCTCCGTGCACGCCCCCACCCTCAAGGCCCTCGGCTACGCCCAAGGGCTGCGGCCCGACACCCTGACCGCGCTCTCCGTCGCCGCAGACGAAGAGGACGCGGCCCGGTTGCGGGCCGCCTGGGCCGCGCACGACCCGGGCGTTCCCCTGAAGGTGCTCCACTCGCCCTACCGGGAAGTCGTCGGGCCGGTCCTCGCCTACGTCGAGGAGCAGGCCGCCGCCGAGGGGACCGACGTCCTGTCCGTCGTCATCCCGGAGTACGTCGTCGGCCACTGGTGGGAGCAACCCCTCCACAACCAGAACGCGTTGCGGCTCAAGGCGCGGCTGCTCTTCACCCCCGGGGTCGCGGTGATCGACGTGCCGTACCTGCTGGAATCGGCACGGAGCCAGGAGTCCCGGGAGGCCGCGGAACCGAAGGGGTAGGCCGCTGGGCCACCGCGGCGTGGGCCAGCGCCAGCTCCACCACGTGCGCCGGATCGGACAGGGCGCGTCCGGTGAGCTGCTCCAGCCGGCGCAACCGGTTGGACACCGTGTTGCGGTGGCAGTAGAGCCGCTGCGCGGCGTACGTGGTCGAGCCCCGGCAGGCCAGCCAGGTGCCCAGGGTGCTCAACAGGACCCGGGAGTCGTCGGCGGGCAGCGCCAGGATCGGCCCCAGCACCACCTCCCGCAGTCGGGCGGCGAGTTCGGGGTCGGCGGCCACCAACGCCGCCGGGAGGCCCTCGTCCAGCAGGGCGGTGGCCGGGCCGGCCGCCGCGGTCGCCGTGCGCAGGGCCAGGGCCGCCAGCCGGTGGGCCCCGGCCAGCTCGACCGGGAGGGCCACGACGGGACTGACGCCGACGCGGACCCCGAGCGGGGCGAACAGCTCGCGCAGGGACTCCAGCGGGTGGTGGCCCAGCTCGACCAGGCCGACCTCCCCGTCGGGCCGGATCCGCCACAGCAGCCGCGGGAACGGACCGACGCCCTCGGCACCCCCCGCGCCGGGGCCCCCGGCCGGGTCCCCCTCGGGTCGCGGCGCCGGGACACCGTCGGGCCCCGAGCGGCCGTCCAGGGCGACCACCGCGAAGCGGCCCCGGCCGGGCAGCCCCAGCCGACCGGCGGCCTCGGCCGCGTCCGCCTCCCCGGCCGCGCCGTCGAGCAGTACGTCCAACAGGGCGGCCCGGTGCTCCCGTTCGCGCTCGCCCCGACGGGCCTCGGCCCCCCGGTACGCCTCCGAGGCGGCGTCCGCCATCTGGTCCAGTACGTCCCACAGCAGGGTCGCCCCGGCCACCAGCCCCGGCAGCGCGGCCCGGTCGTGGGCGGTCACCGCCTCGGTCAGGCTCTGCCACAGCAGCCGCCCGCAGGACCGGTAGGTCCGCCGCAAGGAGGTGAGCGGCAGCCCCTGCTCGGCGCGCAGGGCGCCGGTGGCGTGGGGCTCGGCGAGGTCGAGGGGCAGCCCCCGTGAGCTGCGTACCAGCCCCTCGACGGCTTGGCGGAAGGTGTGGTGGATCCGCTCGCGCAGCTCGGTCCGCCCGAGCAGGGCGGCGTAGGCGGGATCCTCGGTCAGGGTCCGGTCGGTGAGCCGGTCCGCCGCGACGGCGATCCGGCGGTTCAGGTCCTCGCGTATCTCCTCGATGATCCGCTCCATGACGGGCAGCCTGACACGGGGGAGGGGTCGCTGGGGAGGGCCCGGAGGGAGTCAGGTCGGCCGGCGCGTCCCGAAACCGGCGCCAACGGCGCCCGGTTACGGCCGTCCCGGACCCGGACCGACCCGTGCCGGACTCGTCCCGTGCCGACCCGTGCCGTCCCGGACCCGTCCCGACCCGACTCGACTCGGCCCGTCCCGACCCGACCCGTGCCGTGCCGTGCCGTGCCGTCCCGGACCCGATCCGACTCGACCCGTCCCGGATCCGTCCCGACGCGCCCCACCCCCGCCCCGCCCCCGCCCCGCCCCGCCCCGCCTCCGGCCGCCGGTCGGACCCGACCCGTCAGCCCGCGTACTCGCGGATCACCAGCCGGGCCAGGGCCTCGCGGGAGGGGGCCAGCTCGGCGGCCACCGCCGCCGCGCGGGCGTCGTCGCAGGAGACCAGCGCGGCCACCGGTGCGCCCGCCGCCATGTGGCGCCGGCGCGCGTGCGTCGGGGGGTGGGTGTGGTCCACGCTGTGGCCCCGCAGGGCCGAGACCCGCCGCAGCCGCTCGTACTCCCGCTCCGGCACCGCCGCCACGCGCGCCGCCAGCCGCTCCCACAGGCCCGCTTCCGCCGCCTCGCGCACCTCCCGGCCCGTGCGGCCGCCCCCCATCCGCGCCACCACCGACTGCCGCCGCAGTTCCGCCTCGACCGCGTCCCCGACCAGGAGCCGGTCCATCAGGCCCACGGCCGCCCCGGGAGAGGCGGCCCGGACCGCGCTCGCGTCGGCCAGGTACTCGGCCCGTTGCGAGGCCCGCAGGGTCAGGCGGTCCAACAGCAGGAGCAGGCCGTAGGCGACCCACCGGGGCAGGAACGTCACCGCGTTGACGAACCGGTCGAGCAACCGCTCCGCCGGGGTCGGCGCGAGCACGTAGTGCCAGACGGCCAGGGCGTGCAGGGCGCCGCCGGTGATCCGTCCGTAGCGGATGTCGCCGTGCGCGAAGTGGCCCAACTCGTGTCCCAGCAGCGCCACCCGCTCCTGCGGCGTCAGCACCTCCCAGAAGGGCAGCCCGATGGTGAGCACCCGGCGACGGCGCACGCCGTACGTGGTCACCGACGCGTTGTACTCCGCGTTGACCAGGACGGTGTGCACCCCGGTCGTGCCGACCGCGCCCGCGACCTCGTCGACCAGCTCGAACAGGTGGGGGGCGTCGGCCCGGTGGAGCACCTGGCCGTCCTTCGGCAGCCGCACCGGCCGGGGGCGCAGCGCCGCCGCCAGGCCGAGCAGCAGGGCGCCGATCACGGGCTGCACGCCGGTGTCCCATCCCAGGAGCACCAGTGCGAGGCCGCCCACCACGAGGAGCAGCGTGACCGCGTGCACCAGGAGGGCCAGCCCGAAGGCCAACACGGCGGCCGGGTCCCGGTCCGGGCGGGCGCCCCCGGCAGCGGCCTCCTCGACCTCGGAGGCCAACTGCTCGCCGAGCTCCTGTACGAGGCGCCGTCGCGCGGCGGCGAGCCGGCCGGGCGCAGGGTCGGGCGCGGCCGGGTCCACGTTCCATCCGCACTCCGCGCACCAGTCGACGTACCGCTCCGCCACCGGGACCGCGCTTCCGCACTCCGGGCACGGTCGTGTCGCCTCCGGGGCCGTCGTGACCTCGGTCTTCTCCATGATCCCCTCCCCACCGGGCCCGTCGAGGGCGCGCGGCTCAGGAAGGATAGGAGGACCGGGCCGCGGGGGCGCCGGCAGGGGTCGGGCACGGCGCGGGCAGGGGTCGGGTGGGGAGAATGAGGCGATCTTATGCCCGGATTCAAGCGCGTCCGCTGGTTTCGTGGGGGATGAGCGACTTTGATGGTGGTTTCGGCAGGCGTCGTACGGCAGGGGGCCCCACCATGGACAACGGCCGCGAGCAGAAGGACGGCACACCCGCACCGAACTCCCCACCCGCATCCACCTCCCCACCCACGCTGATCTGTTCCGTCCAACGCGCCCTGCGCCTGGTCGAGGCCATGCACGCGGAGGGCGGGGTGACCGCCAAGCGGCTCGCACGGGTCACCGGCATCCCGTTGGCGACCGTCTACCACTTGCTGCGGACACTGAGCCACGAGGGCTACGTTGAACGGGAGGGCGGCGCGTTCCGGCTCGCGGAGGGCCTTCCGCTCGCCTCGTGATGTCCTTGGTCAAATTCCCGAGTGAACCGGTCCCCGGAATGCACTCTTGATCAAAAACGATCGCGTTCCGGCCAAGCCGGCACGTGCCACCGCGCATGTTCCAGCGGAAAATGCCAGAACGCCTTTTCGTAGTGCGGAAGTTGAGTAAGTTCCCTCCTGTCGCGCCGTACGACCGTGCACCTCAGCACGTCCGGCCGGGAGGGGAGTCCGCGTGCCCGGGATCGACGAATGCCTGCTCGAAGCCATGGCCCTGCCTGGCGCGAGGGGGGCCGCGCTGGTCGACTGGAGCAGCGGGCTGGCCCTCGGTACCGCCGGAGAATCGCCGGTCGGTGACCACGAGACCACCGCCGCCGAGACGGCCGAACTGGCAAGGGCGGCAGCCGAGTACGAGTCGTTCGCACCCGCGCCCGGCGAGGTCGGCTCCGCCGACGCGACCACCGCCGACGGACCGCCCGTCGAGGACCTGATCGTCACCACCCGCTCGGGATACCACGTCCTCCGCTTCGTCGAGACGAGCTTCGACAGCAGTGTCTTCCTTCACCTATGGCTCGACCGGACCGAAGGCAACCTCGCCCTGGCCCGGCACAAACTCCGCGCCCTGGCCGAAGGGCTGGTGCTGAGATGACCACCGGAACGGCCACCGCGGTCTCACCCCTGCTCACCCGACTCGCCGCCGAACGCGCCACCGGCGCCCTGCTGCGCGACCGCGGCACCCTTTTCCTGGAGGACGGTCGCGTCGTCCACGCGGAGAGCCCCTCGACCCCGGGCCTCGACGTGCTGCTCACGACGGGCGGGGGCCTCGCCCCCGAACGCTGGAACGACGCCGTGAACCAGGCGGGCGCCCGCCGGCAGGTCGCCCGGTTCCTCGTGGACAGCGGCGGCATGGCCGGCGGCGAACTGGAGATATGCCACCTCGCCGCCATCTTCGACGCCGCCTTCTTCGCGCTCTCGCCGGGCAGCGGACCCTCGCGGTTCCGTCGCGGGGCCACCCACTGGATCGGCTCCGTCCGCTCGGTGCCGGCGGCCGCGGTCGAGCGCGAGACGTGCCGCCGCCGGGAGCTGCTTGACGCGGTCTGGCCCTACCCCCTGCTCGACACCGCTCCGGTGGTGCCCCGCCCGGCAGCGCCCGGCCAGACCGTCACCGCCCGCCAGCGGATCCTGCTCGGCCAGGCCGACGGCGTCCGGACCCCCGCCGATCTCGCGTGGGTACTGGGCCGGCCCGCGTTCCACACCCTGCTCGACGTGCGAAGACTCGCGGCGGCCGGTCTGGTCGAAACCCCGCACGAGCCGCCCGCCCCCGAACCGCTCCCGTCCCTGCCCGACTGGATGACCCAGTCCCAGTCCCCGGACGTGGCACTGCTCCGCCGATTACGCGACGCACTGGAGGCAAGTCTGTGAGGCTCCCGCTGCGCCCTGCCCTGCGGGCCGACCGACCCGAGCGGAGGCTGCCCGATGGGAGGAAGGCCGACATGAGTACGGCGCTGGTGCCCGCGGATGCCGAAGCCGAGATACTCGCCGAGCTGCGGCGGCTGAGGGCCCGGGTGCCCCAGTTGACCGGCGCCCTCGCCGCCAGCGCCGACGGCCTGGTGCTCGCCCAGGACAGCGCCGCCACCGAGGCCGAGTCCGTCGCGGCCCTGACCGCCGCCGCCCTCGGCGTGGCCCAACGGCTCAGCGACTGCACCGGCCAGGGCGGCTTCCGTGAACTGCTCGTACGCGGCGAGCACGGGTACGTCGCCACGTACGCGGCCGGCGACGCCGCCGTGCTCACCCTGATCGCGGAACCGCGCGTCAACGTGGGCCGCCTCCACCTGGAGGCCCGCCGCTCCACGCTGCGCATCACCGAACTCATCGACCGGAGCCTGGCCCGCCGCGGCCCGGCCGGGCCACCGGGCCCGTGACCCCCTGGCCCCGTCCGGCCCCTGGCGGGCCCTCCGCAGGACTGTCCTCAGGACATTCCGCA
Source organism: Streptomyces sp. NPDC088097 (assembly GCF_044741845.1). NCBI lineage: Bacteria > Bacillati > Actinomycetota > Actinomycetes > Kitasatosporales > Streptomycetaceae > Streptomyces > Streptomyces sp. NPDC088097. The sequence goes on along the minus strand of NZ_JBIUTJ010000003.1, from coordinate 370,598 downwards.
TGCCTAACGAAAGCCATCAGCACACCCGGCAAGACCAACGATCACAGAAGGAAGAGGAACCTCTCATGGTCAACGTGGAGACCGCGCTCAAGGAATGCATGTCCACCATCGACGGCGCCATCGGCGCGGCCCTCGTCGACTACGGCAGCGGTATGGCCCTCGGCACGATCGGCGGGGGCAAGGAGCTCGACCTCTCGGTCGCGGCAGCGGGCAACACCGACGTGGTGCGGGCCAAGGTCCGCGCGATGGAGCTGCTCGGCCTGGACGACGAGATCGAGGACATCCTGATCACCCTCGGTAACCAATACCACCTGATCCGGCTGATGAAGGCCCGTGGCAGCGTCGGCTTCTTCCTCTACCTGGCCCTGGACCGGGGCCGGGCCAACCTCGCCATGGCCCGACACCAGCTGAAGAAGATCGAGAACGAACTGGAGATCTGACGGCGGTCACGAGGGCTCCGCGACGGCGCGGTGGCGGGCGGCCGAATTCTTTGCCGTCCGCCCCGGCGGACCCCTGCGTTATGACCGGGATGGGCGGAATTTATCATCCTGTTACAGAGTAAGATGCTGTAATCAGCTGATCATCAACCCGTCGACAAAGTGAAAACGCTGGAGAAGTCGCCACCCATGCCCCCGCGCCTGAGCATCGTCGTACCTGTCTACAACGTCGAGCTCTACCTCGACGAGTGCCTGGAATCCCTCGCAGCTCAGACGTTCGACGATTTCGAAGTCGTCATGGTCGACGACGGATCCACCGACACCAGTGCGACGATCGCCAAGTCCTTCGCGGAGCGTGACCAACGCTTCCGACTGGTCCTCCAGGAGAACGCGGGACTCGGCGCCGCGCGGAACGTCGGCTACCGGCACATCGCCGAGGGCGGCGAGTACGTGGCCTTCGTCGACAGCGACGACACCATGCCGCCGGACGCCTACCAGCGTCTCGTCGGCGCCCTCGACGAAACCGGCTCCGACTTCGCCGCGGGCAACGTCAAGCGCTTCCGCTCCGTCGGCATGCAGCAGTCGTGGGGCCACCGCCTCGCCTTCGCGACGACCCAGTTGAAGACGCACATCTCCAAGTTCCCGGCGCTGGTCACCGACCGCACCGCGTGGAACAAGGTCTACCGGCGCAGCTTCTGGGACGAGCACGGCTTCAGCTACCCGGAGGGCATCCTCTACGAGGACGCCCCCGTCAGCATCCCCGCCCACTACTTCGCGACCTCCGTCGACGTCATCGCCGACCCGGTCTACCACTGGCGGGTCCGCGAGACCGGCGAGCGCTCCATCACCCAGCGCGCCACCGACCCCGTCTCCGTCATCGACCGTGTGACCTCCGTCCGCCTGGTCCGCGAGGCGCTCCTCGGCAAGCAGGGCGAGAAGTACGCCCGCTACCTGCGCGACTACGACCGCAACGTGCTCAGCGAGGAACTCCCGCTCATCTACAAGTACGTCGCCGAGGCCGGCCCCGACTTCCGCGAGGCCTTCGTCAAGGAAGTCGGCGGCCTCATCCGGGAGATAGGCACCGAGCCCTGGGCCGACCTCACGGTCGCCGACCGGCTCAAGGCCTACCTCGCCCGCGAGGGCCGCGTCGAGGAGTTCACCGCCCTCCAGCGCCATCAGCGGGACTTCATCTACAGCGTTCCCGTCAAGGGGCTCGCCCGCCCCCAGGCCGACTACCCCTTCCTCAAGGCACCCGTCCCCGCCAAACTGCTGACCCTCGGAGCGCGCGAGCGTCGCGTCGTCAGCCGGCTGGAGCAAGTCGCCTGGAACGACGGGAAGTTGCTGCTGCGCGGCTACGCCCTCCCCGGCCACATGGGCGCCGAGAGCCGGCTCGGCTCCCGCAAGATGCTGATCTTCCGCGAGAACGGCAAGCGCCGCCGCACCGTGGTCAACACCCGCACCGTCGCCTCCCCGATGGCCACCGTGCACGCCCCCCACCTCGCCCTGCGCCACGCCGACTGGGCCGGCTTCACCGCCGCGGTCGACCCCGGCGTCTTCCAGTCGGGCGGCAAGTGGCGTGCGGGCACCTGGTCCGTCTCCGTCGCCGTCACCGGCGCGGGCGGCCTGCACCGCGCCCGCCTCAAGGGCGGCGAGCACGACAGCGCGCTCACCCCGCCCGCCTACTGGGCCACCCCCGACGTGCGGATCGTGCCCAACGTCAACAACGTCCTGACCATCCAGGTCGAGATCGTCCGCGCCCGGGCCCTCGACGTCCGCCGCACCGACGACGCCCTGGAGATCTCCGGAGAGCTGGCCGCCGAGGTCGGCGCCGGAGCCGTCCTGCGCGCGCACCACACCGGCACCGGAACCGTCCACGAGGTCCCGCTGGACACCGAGGCCCCCGCCGGCCCGGGCGGTCGGACCCCCTTCACCGTGCGCCTGCCCCTCGCCGGCCTCGGCGCCGTCCCCGACCGCCGGGGCACGAAGGGCGGCTGGGCCCCCGAGTCCTGGTACCTGCACGTGGTCCGGGCCGACGGAACCCGCCACCCCCTCGTCCACGACGAGCGCGGCGGCTTCACCGGCCTCGTCGTCCCCCTGCCGGACGACGCCTCCGGCCGGGCCGTGTACGCCAAGCGCTCCTCCGGCGGTCACCTGACCCTGTCCGTCCAGTCCTCGCCGCCGCTCGTCGACACGGTCACGGCCCACGGCGAGACCCTGACCCTGCGCGGCCCCTTCCGGGCGCCCGAGGCCGACGCCGAGCGCCCGTACGAACTGGTCCTCCACAACCAGTACGGCACGGAGTTCAGCTACCCCGTCACCCGCGACGGAGACCGCTTCGAGGCCTCCTTCGAACCCGTCCTGCCCGCCGACCGGGCCGGCCGCACCACCCTCCCGGCCGGCCGCTGGTGGCCCACCCTGCGCCCGGCCGACCACAGCCGGGACACCGCCGGACAGCTCGGCGTGGACCGGGGCGCACCCCTCCAACTCCTGCCGTCCGTCATGCTGTCGGGCCCGCACGCCGTCACCGTCCTGGGCCGCCGCATGCGCGTCGAGGCCCGCCTCCACGACCGCATGGCCCTGGTCTGCGACCCGCTCCTGAGCCCGCACGACCGCTCCCACTACGCCCAGCGCGTGGCCCGCGACGTCACCTACCCGGCCCAGCGCGAACTGCCCGTCAAGGACATGGCCGTCTACGACACCTTCCAGGGCAACGGCGCCGGCGACTCGCCCCGCGCCATCCACGAGGAACTGCTGCGCCGGGGCGAGAAGTTGGAGCACGTCTGGCTCGTCCGCGACGGCCGCACCGAGGTCCCCGCGACCGCGCGCGCCGTCCAGCACGGCAGCCTGGAGGCCTGGGAGGTCCTGGCCCGGGCCCGCTACTACGTCACCAACGACAGCGTGCCGCGCACCTTCAGGCGTCGCCCCGGCCAGACCGTCGTCCAGACCTGGCACGGGACCCCGCTGAAGCAGATCGGCTATGACTTCACGCACGACTACTACACCAGCCCCGAGGTGCTGGAGGGCCTGGAGCACGACAGTGCCCAGTGGACGCTGCTCGCCTCCCCGGGCAGCTACGCCACCCCCGTGCTCCAGCGAGCCCTCGGCTACCGCGGCGAGGTCGTCGAGTCGGGCAGCCCGCGCACCGACGCCCTCGTCCGCCCCGACGCGGACCGGATCGCCGACGTCCGCCGCCGGCTGGGACTGCCCGAGGGCAAGAAGGTCGTCCTCTACCTCCCGACCTGGCGCGAGAACCGCCTCGGCTGGACCGGCGGCTACAAGCTGGACATGCGGATCGACGTCGAAGCGGCCCGCCGCGAGCTGGGCGAGGACCACGTCCTGCTCGTCCGCGCCCACCACAAGGTGGGGGAGCAGGTCAACGGCGGCGTCCGGGACGGCTTCGTCGTGGACGTGTCCCGCTGGCCCGACACCACCGACCTGCTGCTCGTCGCCGACGTGCTGATCTCGGACTACTCCTCGGCGTTGTTCGACTTCGCGCTCACCGACCGGCCGATCCTGCTGTTCGCGTACGACCTGCCGCACTACCGCGACACCCTGCGCGGCTTCACCTTCGACCTGGAGGCGAAGGCCCCCGGGCCGCTGCTGACGGACTCCGACAGCCTGATCGCGGCCGTACGCGACGCGGACGCCCTCGGCGTCGAGTACGCCGGCGCGCGGGCCGCGTTCCGCGAGGAGTTCTGCGACCTCGACGACGGCCGCGCCACCGAGCGGGTCGTGGACCGCATGCTCGGGAAGTAGCCCGCAGGGGTGAACGTACGGAAAGGTCCCGCGCCCACCGATGAGTTTCGGGCGCGGGACCTGTCTGTAGGAGAGGGACGGCAGCGGGCCGCCCCGTACCCCTCCCGGAGGCAACCATGCCCAGCAACGGCTTCACCACCTGTCTGTGGTTCGACGGCAACGCGGAGGCCGCCGCCGACTTCTACCTGTCGGTCTTCAAGGACGGCAAGCTCGGCCGGATCGGCCGCTACAACGAGGCCGGGCCCGGTCCGGCGGGCGAGGTGATGGTCGTCGAGTTCGAGATCAACGGGCAGAAGTTCGTGGGGCTCAACGGAGGCCCGCAGTTCCGCTTCTCCGAGGCGATCTCCTTCCAGATCCACTGCGCCGACCAGGCCGAGACGGATCACTACTGGGCGGAGCTGACCCGGGACGGCGGAGAGGGAGTCGCCTGCGGCTGGGTCAGGGACAGGTTCGGAGTCTCCTGGCAGGTCATCCCCGTCGAGGCCATCGAGCTGATCTCCGACCCTGACCCGGAGCGCGCCGGCCGCGCGACCGCCGCGATGCTGAAGATGAAGAAGCTCGACGCCGCGGAGATGCGCCGGGCCGCCGACGCGGCCTGAACCGTCCTGCCGCCGCCCCCGCGCCGGCCCGCCGGGGGAGCGGGGCGGTTCAGCGGAGCGGCGGTCGGTGCAGGGTTCGGCGCAGGGCGGGCGGGGAGCCGTCGTCCAGGGACGCGCCGAGACGGCGCAGTTGGGCGCGTCTTTCCGTGTCGCCCCTCTCGCGGAGGGCCCCGGCCCAGACGCCCTTGCGCTCGTCGGTGACCGCGACGGTCCCGTGGAACAGCGCGTACAGGGCGTACCAGCGCACCACACCGTCCTCGTCCGCCGGCAGGGACGCCGCGCGCTCGGAGACGTGCCGGGTCGGCCGTCGTTGCACGGCGTCCAGGCAGGGCGAGGGACCGTCGTCCGTGTCGGCCGATCCGATCTCGCGCAACGCGCCCACGAACAACTCGCCCGTGGACGTGGACGTGGACGTGGGCGTTGGCGTTGGCGTTGGCGTGAGAGTCGACGTGGGCGGCGCCGTGGACGTGCGTGGGTCCGGGGTCGGTGGCGGCCGGTGGACCTCGGCCTAGGCCGACTCCGCGGAAACGCGGGTCAGCAGGGCCGGGAGGGCGCTGCCGATGGGTTCGCGGACGATCTCGGTGGCCAGGGAGTCGTACGGGGTCTCCTCGGCGTTCACGATGATCAGGCGGGCCCCCGCCTCGGCGGCCATCCCGGCCAGTGAGGCGGCGGGTTGGACCTGGAGGGTGCTGCCGACCGCGATGAACACCTGGCAGCCCTTGGCCACCGCCATGGCTTGGCCCAACACCTCGGGGTCGAGCCGCTCGCCGAACATCACGGTGGCCGTCTTGAGGATCCCGCCGCAGGTCAGGCAGGCCGGGTCGGGCTCCCCGGCGGCGACCCGGGCCAAGGCCTCGTCCAACGTCGTCCGGGCCCGACAGTCCGTGCACACCACCGCCCGGGCCGTCCCGTGCAGCTCGAACACCTTGCGCGCGGGCATGCCGGCCAGCTGGTGCAGCCCGTCCACGTTCTGGGTGATCACCCGGACCGGGGTGCCGCCGCGTTCCAGCTCGGCCACCGCCAGGTGCGCGGCGTTCGGCCGGGGCGCGGCGGCCCGGAGCTCGGCGCGCATCAGCCAGGAGCGGCGCCGGATCTCCGGATCGGCCATGTAGTACGCGTACGTCACGAGCTTCTCGGCGTCGGGCTCGCGCCGCCACAGGCCCTGCGGCCCCCGGTAGTCCGGAATCCCGGAGTCGGTGGACATTCCGGCCCCACTGAACACTGCGACGAGCGGCTTCCCCATGGAACCGACCCTACGCAGCCCCGCACCGGTCCGCGACCCTATTCCCCGTGGTCCAGGAGCCGCTGGAGCAGGGGCGCGGCGAAGTCGACCAGGGCGCGGGCCGGCAGCAGCCGGCAGGCCGCCCCGCCCACCTTCACCTCGGCGATCCCCGCGTGCCGCTCGAACGCGGCGCCGAGCACCGGGAAGTGCGTGCCGTTGTCGTCGCCCACGTCCGGGGTCTCGACCCACACCCGTTCGCCCGCCACCTCCATCGGGAAGCGGCGCACCTTCAACCGGGGGCGCGGCAGGAGCGATTCGACGTGGTGCAGGAAGGAGTTGCGGTCGTGCCCCACCCCGATCAGCAGGATGTGCGCGTCCAGGTCGTGGAGCCGCCCGAACGGCGAGTTCCGGCCCAGCGCGAAACCCAGGGACTGGCCCTCGGTGATCTCGGCGGCGCGCGCGCCGACCGCCGCCACCGAGGCCTGCGGATGCGCGCTGCGCAGGCTCTGCGGCAACGACCGCAGCGCCTCCGGTACGGCGCCCAGCGCGCGGGTCACCGGAAGGCCGGGCCCGAACAGCGGGACCGCCGCCCGCCGCGCGGCGACCTCCGGGCCGGGAACGCCCACGTGCTCCGGATCCGGGTCGGCGACTTCCCAGGTGAAGGCGGGCACGGCCACGGTCCCGGCGGGGCCGACCGCTTCCCGCAGGCTCGCCACCACGGTGCCCGCACCGCCCTCGACCCGTCCCAGGCTGGACAGGGAGGCGTGCACCATCAGGGTCGCGCCCTCCCGGACTCCGACCCGCCGCCACCCCGCCACCAGTTCCGTCGTACCGATCATGCCGTGCACGTGCCGTCCCGCCGTTCGTTCGTGTGCTCCGCTCCCGGCGATCAGATCATTCCCGGCCGCGGGGCGTGCGGGCGGGGCCGGGTGGCGGGGGGAGATTCGTTTCTCCGGTGAATCCGCGCACCCACCGGGGTGAGCCCGCGCCGCGCCCTTGACGCACTTCCCGGCCCTACGGCTAGAAACCGGACATGACGTTGATGCCGTACCGCTGTGGGGCCCTGCTGCTCGCCCTGTCCGCCGCTCTGTCCGGCGCCCTGTGCCCGCTGCCCGCCTCGGCGGCCCCGGCGGTTTCCGCAGCCGTGCCCGGAGATCCGGCGCCGCGCCACCGCCACCTGCACACCGCCGAGGAGATCGCCCGCTTCCTGCGCTCCTTCTACGGGAACGGCGGCCCCACCGCCGAGGACCGCGGCCACCGCGTCTCTCAGCAACTGCGCGAGAAGCAGGACCGCACCCCCGAGACCGACGTACTGCTCTGCACCCACGAGGTCCCGAGGAGCATCGCCGTCGGCCCGAGCACCGTCGCCCAGGCGGCGGGCGTGGGTTGGGCCACCGTCACCACCTCCTGGGACGGCGGGGTCACCGACACCTTCACCGCCTACGTGCGCCTCGACTCCCTCCCGATCCAGCTCGACGACGTGATCTGCGCGGGCTGATTCCCGACGGGGCCCGGCCGGCCCTCTGGTACAACACCGGACATGACGGGATTCGAGATCGCCGGCGCGAGCGCCACCGACATGGAACTGATGCGGACCTGGGCGGAGGAGGAGGGCTGGAACCCGGGCCACGGCGACCGCTTCGCCTTCGCGGTCGCCGACCCCGGGGGCTTCCTCGTCGGGCGGCGCGACGGGGAGCCCGTCGCCTGCGTCTCCGCCGTGCGCTACGGCTCCGGCTTCGGGTTCATCGGCTTCTACATCGTCCGCCCCGACCTGCGCGGCCGTGGCTACGGGATGCGGCTGTGGAACGCGGCCACGCGGAGGCTCGACGGGCGATTGACCGGCCTCGACGGAGTGGTCGAGCAGCAGGGCAACTACCGCAGGTCCGGCTTTCGTTCGGCGTGGACCAACATGCGCTACGAGGGGGTTCCGCAGGCCGGTGACGACGGGGCCGTGCGCATCGTGGACGCCGCCTCGCTGCCCTTCGCCATGCTCGCCGCGTACGACCGCCGGTTCTTCCCGGAAGCCCGCGACGCCTTCCTCGCGGCCTGGACCTCACTGCCCGACCGCACCGCCCTCGCCGCCGTCCGGGACGGGCGGATCGAGGGCCTCGGGGTGGTCCGTCCCTGTGTCGGGGCCGCCCGCATCGGGCCGCTCTACGCCGCCACCCCGCAGGTGGCCGCCGCCCTGACGCGGCGGTTGGCCGAGCACGCCCCCGACGGGGCGGTGTCCCTGGACGTGCCCGACGCGAACCCGGCGGCGGTGACCCTGGCGCAGGAGCTCGGTCTGACCCCGGCGTTCGAGACGGCCCGCATGTACACGGGGGCGCCGCCCGAGCTGGACCTGGCCGCGCTCTACGCGGTCACCAGCCTCGAACTCGGCTGAGCGGCGGGCCCGTTCGCCAGAGCCGGGCCCGCCGTCCGAGCGGATGCGGAGCCGTGCGGGGCGGCGGTCGCACGGCGCCGCCCGGCGCGGAGCACACGCGGGGTCTTGCGGGATCTTCAGGTGCGGGGCCCCGCGGTGGGGGACCCCGAGGCGCGCGGCGGCGTCAGATGCCGAACAGCACGCCGTTGCTGCTGTGGAGGTTGCACGGGTTGCCGAAGGTGTGGCTGTAGCTCAACCTGCGGCCCTGCCAGACCCCGTCGGTGGTGATCGTCACCGGGTTCCACTCGCGCGTGCACGCCGTATCGGGTCGGGGCGCGGTCAGCACGTCCAACGAGGCTCCGCTCGACCGGAGTTCGGCGCAGGCCGCCGCCGGGGCGGGGTGCGTGCCTCCCGGCCGGGGCGCGCACACCAGCGTCACGGCGCGCAGCACCGTCCCCTCGGCGGCGTCCTCCCCGGCCGTCACGCTTACCACGAGGGCGGAGGGCGCGTACAGCGTCTGCGTGCCGGACGGGGCCGCGTCGGCGGTTCCGCTCCCGGTCAGCGCGGTGAGGGCGGTGAGCGCCATGGCTCCGGAAGCCAGTCCCAGGCTCCTGGTGATGGACCGCATTTCGAACACTCCTCGACTCGGTGTTTCGGATAACGGACGGGAGTCTTGCCCATGGGGGCGGGGAACGCCCGTTCGTACCGCTGTTTCTCGTCACCGATCGTGAGGGAGTGTGTGCAGTCCGCAGCGGTGCGCCACGCCGTGACCTGTGGGGGAGCGGTCCGCCGAAACGGCCGAACACCCCCCCATCGAGCCCGATCGGACGCGCCGGGCCCGTTGATCCAGGTCAGCGGGTGGCGCCCGTACGCGGGGCGTAGAGGTCAAGGAGGCGGGTGCGGGTCTGCTGGAGCCGGACGGCGAGGACCCGACCCACCCAGTGGCCCACGGCGGATCCGAAGGCCGGGTCGGCGTCCATGAGCATCCGCACGCTCGGCCCGTCGAACTCGTAGGCGCGTACCGGCGTCATGGCCTCGGCGCCCAGCTGCCAGACGTACGGCGGGAACAGCCACGACCAGCCCACCAGCTCCCCGGGGCCCAGGCTCTCCACGGGAGCGGGCCGTTGCCCCGGCATGGGGACCTCCAGGGTCACCGTGCCGGAGCGCACGATCCAGAAGCACTCGGCCCGGTTGCCCTCGTCGAAGATGCGGGCGCCCTCGGGGAAATTGACCTCACGGGCCTGCGACATCAGTCGGCCGCGATGCTCGGTGGACAGGACGGCGGCGACCCGGATGGGGGAAGGTGTGCTCACGACGGCCTCCGATCACGACCCCCCGAAGCGCTCTGCTTCCCCCAGTGTCGCCGACGGACGCCGGAACGCACCGGGACGCGGCGCACCGGGCCGGACGGACACGTACGGTCGTCCGCCCCCCCACCGTGGGTGGCGACCCGGGCCCCGATACATCAGGCATTGCCTAGTCCTCGGCGTTGGCCTCCAGGCAGGCCAGTTCCATCGCGTCGAGCACCGCTTCGTGGCTGCGGCGGCTCAGCTCGGCCACGTTCTCGATCTGGGCCGTCGTCCAGGCGGCCAGGGTCATCACCAGGACCCGCAGCCCGTCCGTGCCGTGCTCGGCGAGGATCTCGTCCGCGACGAGCATGGCGTCCTCGGGGACCTGCTCGGCGGGCTCCAGCCCCGCGAGGCCGCGCAGCATCGCCAGGGTGCGGCGGGAGATCTCCGGAGTGATACTCGCCAGCCGCATGTCTTCTTCGTCGTCCATCAGCCCCACCCTCCGGTCCTGCCCCTGCCCGCGCGCGGGCCCAACCCCACCAGGGCACGGTAGAGGGGTGGGGCCGTCCGCGGGGCGGTTTTGACGGGCCGGTCGGTGGCAAGGGGTGGCGCGCGTACGCCGGGGTTGACGGGGGAGCGCCCCGGCGGCCCCCACGGCTCCGGGGCCTCCTGTGCCTTCCCTGTGCCGCGACCGGCCGGTAACTTGTCGGCCGCAGTCGCCCGGAGCGGGCGGCCGGAGCCGGCGGGAGCGAGATGAAGAGCCTTCTACGCGTGGTGTTGAGCGTGCTGCTTCTGGCGGGCGGGGTCCTCACCGGGCAGCCCGCGACCGCCGCCGCGCTCCCGGCGCCACCGGTCACCACTCTCCCCGCGCCGCCGGTCACCACTCTCCCCGCACCGCCGGTCTCCGCGCTCCCCGGGCCCGGGGCGGCGGAGGTCTGGACGCCGCCGCTGTCCACCCGGGGCCGCTACATCGTCGACGCCGCCGGGAACCGCTTCCGACTCCGCTCGGGGAGCTGGGACGGCGCCCAGGGATCCTGGAACGGCTCCGGCGACGCGGGCGACCCCGCCAACCACCACGCGGGCCAGGACTCCCACGGGATACCGATCGGCCTGGACCGGGTCCCGCTGCCCACCCTCCTGGCCGACTTCAGGGCCCTCGGGCTCAACAGCGTCCGCCTCCCCTTCTCCAACGAGATGCTGCACACCACCGCCACCGTCCCGGACGCCGCCGTCGCGGCCAACCCGGCGCTGCGCGGTCGCACCCCGCTCCAGGTGTTCGACGCCGTCGTCGCCGCCCTGACCGAGGCCGGATTCGCCGTCATCCTCAACAACCACACCGGCACCACCCGCTGGTGCTGTGGTCTCGACGGCAACGAGCGCTGGAACAGCGGTCGTTCCACCGCCCAGTGGGCCGACGACTGGGTCTTCCTCGCCCGGCGTTACCGCGCCAACCCGCGCGTGGTCGGCGCCGACCTCTACAACGAGGTCCGCCGCGACCTGTGGGACGACCCCAACTGGGGCCTCGGTGACGGCCACGACTGGCAGGCCGCCGCGCAGGAGGCCGCGGACAGGATCCTGATCGAGGCCAACCCGGACCTCCTCATCGTCATCGAGGGCATCAACTGGACGGGCATCCCGGCGGACGGCCTCCCGCACGGCCGTCCCGCGCTCACCCCCGTCCGCACCCTCTCCCACACCCTCGTCGTCTCCGGAAAGCTCGTCTACGCGGCCCACTTCTACGGGTACACCGGCCCCCACCACAGCGGCGCGACCGGCACGGGCGAGACCCACGACCCCCGCTACCAGGACATGACCCCGACCGAGCTCGAACGGACCCTCTACGACCAGGCCTTCTTCGTCTCCGCCGAAACCGGCACCCACTTCACCGCCCCCGTCTGGATCAGCGAGTTCGGCATCGGCGCCGACGAGACCGGCGCCGCCCCGCGCGCCTGGTTCGCCAACCTCACCGGCCGACTGGCCGCCACCGACGCCGACTTCGCGTACTGGCCCCTCGTCGGCTGGAGCACCACCGCTCAGGGAGCCCCGGGCGGCGACAGCTGGGCGATGCTCCGCTACGACCACACGGGCCGCCGCACCGGAGCCCTCGACCCCGGCGACTGGCGCACCGCCCCCTGGACCGCCCTCACCACCGGCCCCTCCCGCACCGGAGCGGTGCCGATTGGCCCGGCCTGGTACCAGCTCAGCACCGACCACCGGGACCACAACGCCTCCCTGCGCACCCTGGCCGGCGGTGACTGGGACAGCGGCGCCCGCAAGGCCGTCTGCCCGGACGGCTCCCGGCTGGCGGGCCTCGGCCACACCGGTGGGCGCGGCCTGTGCGTCGGCTCGGACCTGCGGAGCGCGTCACCGGGCCAGACCGTCGTCCGCGACGAGGCGTACGTACCGCCCGGGGGCGATTGGGCCTCGGGCTATACCAAGCTCCAGTGCCCGGCGGGGCAGTTCCTGACCGGGTACAGCCTGCGCGGGCAACGGGTCTCGGCCGCCCTGTGCGTCCCGGCCCGTACGGTCCTGCCTGCCGGAGCGGGCCGCACCGTCTGGTTCGACCGCTCGGACAACCGCCCGGCGGGTGCGGCGGGCGGCGACTTCGCCTCCGGCCACTACAAGGGCCAGTGCGGGCTCGCCGAGTACGCGGCGGGCATCGCCTTCACCACCCGCGCCGCCGCCCTTCCCTCCCCGGCGGCCCTGCTGTGCCGGCCCCTCCCGACCGGCTGAGCGGCGACCGCCGCCGGGGGCGGCCCGGCGCCCTCCCCGCAGCGGTGCGACCGTGGTGGCCGGGCCCCCGCACCCGGCCGTTCCGTGGTCCTCCGGTCACGATCGGCAACCGATGGGTCAAGTCTGATGACCGGCGCCCCGATTCGTCCTAGGGTGCGCCCGTACGCATGGCCGTCGTCCGCGTGTCGGGGCGCCCGGCCGTACGTCCGTGTGCCGCGCGGCCCGTGTGGCACACACGCACCAGTGCGCACATCGAACTGGGGGGTTCATGCGTAGATCCAGAGGGTTGGCGGTCGCTCTCGCCCTGTCCCTGGCCGGCTCCGGCGCGATCGTGGGCCTCGGCCTCGTGCCACAGGCCGCGGCCATCACCCCGCCCGTGGCCTTCACCGCCGATGCCCTGCCCACCTGGCAGCCCAACGGCGTGGTCTGGGCGCTCGCCGAGGCGGGCGGCAGCGTGTTCGTCGGCGGCACCTTCTCCGCCGTACGCCCGCCCGCCGGCGGCGGGGGCAGCGAGCAGTCGGCGGTGAACTTCGTGGCCCTGGACGCCGCGACGGGCGCCCCGACCTCCTGCAAGCTGTCCTTCACCATCGGCAGCGGCACCGCCACGGTCCGCGCCCTCACCCTCTCGCCCGACAAGCAGACCCTCTACGCGGGCGGCTACTTCGGGGCCGTCAACGGCACCCCGGTCTCCAGCATCGCCGCCATCGACGTGGACACCTGCACGGTGAAGGCGGGCTTCCGCCCCGCGTTCGCGGCCACGGTCCGGGCCATCGCCGTCACCGCCGACACCGTTTACGCGGGCGGCGACTTCCTCACCGTCGCCGGCCAGTCGCGCCAACGCTTCGCCGCCGTGGACGCCGACGACGGCGCGTTGCGCCCCTTCACCGCGAACGCGGACGAGCCCGGCCGGGCCGTGGAGGTCACCCCCGACGGCCAGAACGTGCTGCTGGGCGGCGACTTCTTCACCGTCAACGGTACGAACACGCACGCGCTGGCCGTGGTGGACGCCACCAGCGGGGCCCTCACCAAGTCCTACGCGGGCTTCATCGAGACCAACTCCGTCGTCAAGGACATCGCCACCGACGCCACCGGCTTCTACACCGGCAACGAGGGCACCGGCGGTGGGGTCTTCGACGGCCGCATCGCCCTGAACCTGTCCGACTTCAACCAGCGCTGGCGCGACACCTGCCTCGGCGCCACCCAGGCCGTGCTGCCCTACCAGAGCGTGCTCTACAGCGCCTCGCACGCCCACGACTGCTCCAGCGTCGGCGAGTACCCCGACGGCCAGCGCCACCACCTCCTCGCGCAGCCGACCGACAGCGTCGGCAAGCTGGGCTGGGCCCCCGACACCAACGACGGCATCGGGGAGGGCATCGGCCCGCGCGTGATGACCGTCGGCTCCAAGGCGGGCACCCCCTACCTGTGGGTGGGCGGCGAGTTCACCACGGTCAACGGGGCCGCGCAGCAGAGCCTGACGCGCTTCTCCTCGACCGGCGACACCGGCGCGCCCACCGTTCCCGTGGCGAGCGCCGCCGCCTTCAAACCGGGATCGGTCCAGGTGCGCTGGCGCACCAGCCTCGACCTGGACGACAGCGCGCTGACCTACCGGATCTACCGCAACGGCGCGGCCACCCCCGTCGGGACGGTCACCGCCGACTCGCTGTTCTTCCGCCGCCCGCAGGCCTCCTGGACCGACACCACCGCCCAGGGCGGCCAGTCCTACACCTACCGGGTCACGGCCACCGACGCGGCCGGCAACGTCAGCGCCCCGTCCGCGCCCACCACGGTGACGGTGCCGGCCTCCGCCGACGCCTACCCGAGCCAGGTCCGGGCCGACGGCGCCCAACTGTTCTGGCGCTACGACGACACCGCCCTGCCCTACGTCGCGGATTCCTCGGACGGCGGCGACCAGGCGGGCGTCCACTACAACGCCCCGGCCCTGCGCCAGTCGCCCGGCGCGGTCAACGGCGCGAGCACGGCCATCGGCTTCAACGGCACCAACGCCCACGTCTACGGTGACCGTCGGCAGTCGGTGGGAGCCACCTACAGCATCGAGACCTGGTTCAGGACGAACACGACCCAGGGCGGCAAGCTGGTCGGCTTCGGCAACCAACAGACCAACAACAGCAGCCAGTACGACAAGCACGTCTACATGACCAACGACGGGCGGTTGGTCTACGGCGTCTACACCGGAGCCACCCGCACCGTCACCACCTCCGGCAGCTACAACGACGACCAGTGGCACCACGTCGTCGCCACCCAGGGACCGGGCGGCATGGTCCTCTACGTGGACGGCGTCCAGCGCGGCGCCCTCAACGTCACCACGCACGAGGGCTTCTCTGGCTACTGGCGGACCGGCGGGGACAACCTCAACGCCTGGCCGGACCGTCCCACCGGCGATCACTGGGCCGGCCTGCTCGACGAGACCGCCGTCTACCCGACGGTCCTGAGCGCGGCCCAGGTCCAGAACCACTACGCGCTCGCCACCGCCCCGGCCGACTCCGTCGTCCAGGTCACGGCGGCCGAGGACACGTACGCGAACGCGGGCGCCCCGGCCACCAATTACGGCACCTCCGGCTCCCTCGCGGTGCGCGGTACCTCCCTGTACGCGAGCTACCTGCGCTTCACCCTGCCGGCGGCCCCGACGGGCACGGTGCTCAAGTCGGCGACGCTCAGCGTGAAGACCAGCACCATGAGCGGCGCCGGGACCACGGACACCGTCTCGGTGGTCCCGATCACCGGCGCGTGGACGGAGGGCGGCACCACGTACAACAACCGCCCCGGCCTCGGCGCTCCCGCCCTCGGGAGCTACCCGGGGATCCCCGACGGTTCGGCGGTCCACACCGCCGGCCTGGACACCGCCACCGTGGCGGACGCCCTGGGCGGCTCCTACGGCCTCGCGTTGACCAGCGCCGGTACGGACGCGCTGTGGCTGTGGTCCTCGCAGGCGGCGGCCAACGAGGGGACGCCCCGGCTGACCCTCACCTTCGGCGCCCCCTGATCCCTCGCCGTCCGTGCCCGTCCCGCGGGGTCGCATCCGGCCCCGCGGGACTCGTCCTCCTCACCCCGCGCCGAGACCCGCGCCGAGACCCGGGCGGACCCCGCGCCGGGCCCCGTCAGCGGCGGGGCTCGACCTCCAGGAAGCGCCGCCCGCGCGGGCCGCGGTACTGGAGGCAGTCCCAGCCGTGCCGTTCCAGCTCCGCCGCGCAGGCCGACAGCCGCTCCCGCTCCTCCAGGGCGGCCCCGCTCCCCGGCGGACCCGGCCAGGTCACCTCGACCTTCCCCGATCCCGGCCCGGCGGACGCCACCCGGTAGCCCGCCCGCACGCGCGCGCCACCCGCGTCCAGCGCGGACGGTGCGAAGCCCGCCGCCTCCAGGACGAGCGCCACCGCGCGCGGCATGAGGCGCAGCTCCCACGGGGCAGGGGCGTCCGGGCCGCCCGCGAGCAGGCGCCGGATCTGGAGCAGACCCTCGTACGCCGTCCGCAGCTCCGCCGCCCGCGCGGGCGCGGTCAGGTCCGCCTCCGGGCCGTCCCCGTCCGCCGGTTCGAACCCCTCACCCCGCACGTCCGTCACGGCCGCGCCTCCCGTCCGTCTGAGTACCTCACGCCGACGGCCTGAGTATCCGCCCCGATCCCCCGACGGGCCGCCGCTGCTGGAATGGGGGCATGACCTCAGCAACCGCCCCCGCCGCGGCCCCCGCCGCGAACCGCCCGCACCTGCGCCGCGTGACCACCGCCGGTTCGGCGCTCGCGGTGGCCCTGGTGCCGCTGGTGGTCGGGGTCCTGGTGGCCAAGGGGATCGCCGCCGACCCGCACGCCCCGGTCAACGCCCTGATCACCGGCGGGGGCCGGCGCGTCGGGCTGCCCCGCGCGGAGTGGAGCCGCCGGGGCCACGCCACGATGCGGCGCCTGCGCACCGCCCGCCGGGACACCGCCCGGCGCTGCACCTACGTCCGCGGACTGCTCGGCCCCTCGTCCTGACAGCTCGGGGTGTCGGGTGCCGCCAAGGCCGTCCCGTGCGGGAGCCGCTCCCGCAGCCAGGCCTCGGCCTCCCGGGGGCTGCGCAGCCGGACCACCCGCAGCGGTGCGTACCGCGGGTCCCCGGCCCGCCGGCCGATCTCCGCCCGCCGGTCCGCGTACCGGGCCCAGGCCCACCACACCGGATGGTCGGCGCGCAGCCACTCCCGCCAGGACTCCCGGTTCCCGCCGAACAGGCGCTCCCGCCGCAGGCTCCGGCGCAGCGATCGCAGCACCACCCGCCGCATGACCACCGCGCGCCCGAGGTCCAGCCACACCACCGTGTCGGCCCGTTCCCACATCAGGTCCCGCACCGCCTCGGGGCCCTGCCCGTCGAGCACCCACCGGTCCGCCCCGGCGACACGGGCCGTGTCCTCGGCGAAGGCGGGATTGACGGCCCACCCCGGCCCGGTGAAGTGGAGGGCGTCCAGCTCGTGGAAGGGCAGCCCGAGCCGACGCTCCAACTCCCGGGCCAGGGTGGACTTCCCGGCCCCGCTGATTCCGAGTACAAGTACGCGCCGCATGGCCGGATCCTACGCCCCGGGGATCACCGGGGCGCCGGATCACCGGGGCGCCGGGGCGCTTCACCGGGTCACGGGACGAGGGGCTCCTGGAGTTCGGTGACCCACCGGTCGCGGTCCTCGGGGCAGGCCAGGGTCAGCTCGCGCGCGTAGCCCGTCGAGCGGTGCCCGTGGGCGTCGATCCAGTGCGCCAGGGCCTGGGCCGTCGGCAGCACCCCGTCCATGGAGCCCCGGTGTACGACCGTCGCCGCCCGTTCGACCGGAGGCAGTTCGACGATCCGTACCGCGCCCCCCAGCTCCCCGGCACGGACGGCCGCCGCGACGGGCAGGCCGGCGTGCACCAGCACGGAGCCCGGCTCGCCGCCGGGAGCCGCCTCGTAGTAGGCGGTGCCCGGGCCGGTCGGTGTGACCTCCGCGCTCTCGACGCGGGCGCACAGCTCCTCGTACAAGGGGCCGATGACCGGCCCGATGTCCTGCGGGGCGTAGCTCGCGGCGATCCCGGTCAGTTCGGCGAGCCGGACGGACGGCAGGCTCTTGAGCACGATCTCTTCGGCGGGCATGGTTCCCTCGCTCTCGATGGTCCGGAGCCTCGTCTCGACCCGGGTGAGGCGGGCGACCGTCTCGGCCACCGCCGTCTCCAGTTCCGCCCGGCGCAGCCGCAGCATCCCGCGCAGCTCTTCCGGGCCCACCTCCTCGTTCAGGATCGATCCCACCTGTTCCAGGCTGAAGCCCAGTTCCTTGAGGGCGATCACCCGGTTGAGGCGGGCCAGCTGCGCCGCCTCGTAGAAGCGGTAGCCGCTGGAGGGGTCGACACGTGCCGGGCGCAGCAGTCCGAGCGCGTCGTAGTGGCGCAGCATGCGGACCGACACCCGGCCGTGCTTGGCGAAGTCTCCGATGGTGTACATGACGCCTTCCATGGGACGGCCTGACACGGTGTGAGGGTCAAGTCTGCCCCACCGCGAGGGAAGGACTCCCAGGTCAGCGGCCGTACTGGCGCACGCACAGATCCACGATCGACGGCGGAACGGTCCCCTCCGCCGCCGCGCACAGCTCCTCCCCGCGCGGGAGGCGCGGCCCCGCCTGGCGCAGATCGCGCGCGGTCGCGGACCCCGGCGGGCGTACGCGGCGGGGCGGGGCGGGCTTCACCGGCCGCTCGCCGCGCGGCCGGGCGCCGGCGGGGGGCTCGGCGGCGGGGGGCTCGGCCTGCGCCGCGTCGGCCGGGAGCGCGCCCAGCGGCAGGGCCGGCCAGTGGGCCCCCTCGGCGAGCCGGCGGTGGGCCGATCCCCCCGCGTCGGGATCGGGGGCGTCCGGCGCCCCCAAGGGCGGTACGGAGCCCCGGGCAGGGTCCGGAAGGGTGGCCTCCGGGCGTACGGAGACACAGCCGGCGCTCGCGAGGAGCGCGAGGAGGGAGAGGGGCAGGGCGGCCCGGCGTAACTGCACGCGACCACCATGCCGTAGTCCGGGGGCTGCCCGGGGCGGTTCCTCACGCGTCCGGGTGACGCGATCGGGACCGGGCGGGGGAGGCCTGGGCGGACCCCGTGTTGCCGAATCGATCCTTCGGGAGGCACACACCCTCACCCCCGACCGTCGCAGAATGGCCCTGAACGCGATCGGCACGGCAGGGCAGTGCGGGCTGTGGGGGAGGCGCGACCCCCGGAGTCCGGTGCCGCCGTGCCCCGTTCACCGTCCGCCCGCTTCCCGCCGTACGGAGTGCCGAGCATGACCGAACCCGCCGCGTCCCGCGTTCCCGAGCCGGAAACCGCACCCGAAGAGCCCGCTGCTCCCGTCGTTTCCGTTGCTGCCGTCGTTCCCGTCAGGGCGTCGAGCGGTGCCAAGGGGTGGGCGGCCGTCACCGCCGTCTCCCTCGGGATCTTCTGCCTGATCACCTCCGAGCTGCTGCCCGTCGGCCTGCTCACCCCCATCGGTGGCGCCCTCGGCGTCTCCGAGGGCACCGCCGGGCTGATGGTCACCGCCCCCGGACTGGTCGCGGGCTTCTGCGCCCCGCTCGTCGCCGTCGGCGCGGCCCGCCTGGACCGGCGGCACGTCCTGTGCGTCCTCATCGCCCTGATGGCCATCGCCAACGTCGCCGCCGCCGTCGCCCCCGGCTTCGGCGTGCTGCTGGCCGCCCGCCTGCTCGTCGGCGTCAGCGTCGGCGGGTTCTGGGCCATCGCGGGCGGCCTCGCCGCCCGGCTGGTGCCCGAGCGCCACGTCGGCCGGGCCACCGCGCTGATCTTCGGCGGGGTCCCCACCGCCTCCGTGCTCGGCGTCCCCGCGGGCACGCTCCTCGGCGAACTCGTCGGCTGGCGCACCGCCTTCGCCGCCGTCGGCGGCCTCGGCGCGCTCACCCTCCTCGCCCTGCTCCTGCTGCTCCCGCCCCTGCCCCCGACCAAGGCCGTCACCTTCGCCGAACTGCCCGCCCTGCTGCGGCGCAACCGGGGGGTGCGGGCCGGGGTGATCGTCACCTTCCTGGTGGTGACGGGCCAGTTCGCCGCCTACACCTTCGTACGGCCCATCCTGCGGGAGGTCTCCGGCATCGACGCCGCCTACGTCAGCACCCTGCTGCTGGGCTACGGCCTCGCCGGCGTCGCGGGGAACTTCCTCGCCGGGTCGCGCGACGCCCCCCGTACGGTCCTCACCGTCGGCGCCACCCTCACCGTGGTGCTCGCCCTCATCGGGCTCGTCCCCGGGGCCGTCGCCGGGACGGTCCTGCTGCTGGTCTGGGGCCTGGTGTACGGCGGGGTCTCCGTCAGCCTGCAGAGCTGGATGATCAAAGCCGCGCCCCGGGCCGCGGAGGCCGCCTCCGCCCTGATGGTGGCCATGTTCAACTTCGCCATCGCGGCGGGCGCGCTCGTGGGAGGCCTGGTGGTGGACGGGATCTCGGTGGCCGCCGCACCCCTGACCGGAGCCGCCCTGATGGGGGCCGCCGCCCTCACCGTCGTCGTCACCGCCCGGCGCGACCGGGCCCCGGAGGCGGGCGTCCCGGACCACCGGGGACCGGCCGCGCACCCTCTGGGGGACGGCGCCGGGCCATCGGTGGCGGAGCGCCCCGGGCCCGGGAAGGGCCGACCGTAGAGTCCGCGCGCGCGGGAGGGCGGAGTCGGGTCGGCACATCACGGCGCGGCGCGGCACATCGCGGCCTGACAGGGCACATCAAAGAACGACACGACACAGCACGGCACAGAGCGGATGCATGGGGCGGATCGGACATCCGGCTTGACCGGAGCGGCCCGGACGGAAAGAGTCCGGTCAAGAACCACTGTCAAGAATCACTCCACGCAGCGCACTTCGGAGACACCCCAGATGCCGACATCCGCCCGCACACCACTCGCCCCGTCCGCCGCCCGCGCGGGCGGCGGACGGGCCACCTGTGCGGACGGGGTCCCGGTCGCGCCGCGAGGCGGGGCCTGACCGGCCGGACGGGGGCCGGTTCCGCACCGCCGCAACGGCCCCCGTCCCTCGCCGAGCGTGACCCCTTCCGTCTCCTCTCCCTCCCGCGCCCCGTTCCTCCCCGCGCCCCCGTGGCGCGGTCGTACGCCCGCACCCCAGCAGTCCAGCACCCCGACCGCCGTCCCTCCCCCTCCGGGGAGTGCCCGGCGGGCGAGACCTTGTCCGGGAGACCAGCACGTGTCCCAGCACCCCGATGAGAGAGGGGCCGTCGTCCCCGACGACCGCCTGCTCGTCCGCCCGTACGTCACCCCGGCCGGGCGTCCGTCCCGTGTGAGCACCCCCGCCTGGCCGTTGGGGCCCGGCGAGGTGGCCCCTTCGAGGGCGCCGGACGCGGCGTCCCCCCAGGGCCCGGACCCCACCGCGCCGGCCGCCGACCCGGAGCGGCCCGGGAACCGGCTGCCGCTGATCGCCCTCGCGCTGCTGGCGCTGGCCGGTGCGGGCGCCCTGGTGTTCCTGGTGGGCGGGCCCGACCCGGCCCCCTCCCGGTCCGTACCGCACCCCGGCCTGGCCCTGCCGGTCCTGCCCGCGGGCAGCCCGGGCGCCGACGCCACCGCCGAATCCGCCCCCGACGGCGATCCCCCGCCCTCGGGGGCCACGCGCGGCCCCTCCGGCCCGGCGGCCACGACCGCCCCGGCGACGGCCCCGGCGTCCGCCCGCCCGGGGGCGAGCCCCGCCCGGTCCGGGTCGGCGGTCGCGAAGCCCCCGGCCGGGTCCTCGGGGACGCTGCGCCCGGGGGACAGCGGACCGGAGGTGCGCGCCCTCCAGGAGCGGCTCCGGGGGCAGGGGTTCACGTACGTCTCGCCGACCGGGGTCTATGACCGGCAGACCGAGCGCGGGGTGGCGCAACTCCAGCGGGACCGCGACATCCACGGCGACCCCTCGGGGACGTACGGCCCGGCGACCCGGGCGGCCTTCGGCTGACCCGCCCCGCCCCGCCCCGGCTCTGCCCGCCCACCTGCCCGCTTCCCCACCTGCCCGCGGCCCGGGCGCGAGAACCGGGCTCGGCGTCCTGACCGGCCGGGACGCCACGGACGGCTCCGCGGCCCGCTGCGCCAACTCCTCCGTCAGACCGCCGCCCTTCAGCTCCAGGGTCGCCCGCCGGGCCGACAGGAAGCCGATCGACACGCCCCGCTCGCCGCCGGTCACGTCCCTCTCGACACTCCCCACCCCGGGTGCGGCGTCCGTGGCTGAACATGTTCAAATGGGAGGGTTCCACAACCCGCCGGCAGGCGCAACGGGTGTCCGGGAAGACAATGGGCACCCGTGACGAGGCAGGAAGGAAGAAGCGCATGGAGAGCAGCAGTCGCACGGCGTTGATCGAGGACCTGATGGGGCGGTTCCCGCAGGTGCCCCGAGAGGCCGTGATCAAGGAGGACCTGCTGCGCGGCGGCATGGCCTTCGACGAGTCCGCGCTGAGCGGCGCCATCGACGGCGCCGGCGACGTGAAGCCGAAGTCGTACTTCATCTTCTCCTTCGACCACCGCACCCTGCCCGAGCTGGGCGCGGCGGCGCTCAACCGACCGCCGGAGGAGATCGTGCTGACCGGCGGGCCGTACGGGCTGCGCCGCACGGTCGTCTCCGTACGCGTCAACCCGGACTCGCCCTACGTCGTGCGGGGCGGTGAGGACGGGGCGCTCGGCCTGTACCTCGACGGCGCGCGCATCGCGGACGTCGGACTGCCGCCGATGCCCGAGTACTACCGGCACAAGCTGTCGAACGGCAAGTCGGTGATGGAGGTGGCCCCGACCATCCAGTGGGGCTACCTGATCTACCTGACGGTCTTCCGGGTGTGCCAGTACTTCGGCGCCAAGGAGGAGTGCCAGTTCTGCGACATCAACCACAACTGGCGCCAGCACAAGGCGGCGGGCCGCCCCTACACCGGAGTGAAGCCGGTCGAGGAGGTGCTGGAGGCCCTGGAGATCATCGACCGGTACGACACCGCCGGAGTCTCGCGGGCCTACACCCTGACGGGCGGCTCGATCACCTCCCAGGTGGCCGGACGCGACGAGGCGGACTTCTACGGGCACTACGCGAAGGCGATCGAGGAGCGCTTCCCCGGACGCTGGACCGGCAAGGTCGTGGCCCAGGCCCTGCCCCGCGAGGACGTCCAGCGCTTCCACGACTACGGCATCCGGATCTACCACCCCAACTTCGAGGTGTGGGACCGGCGGCTGTTCGAACTGCACTGCCCCGGCAAGGAACGCTACGTCGGGCGCGACGAGTGGCACCGCCGGATCCTGGAGTCGGCCGAGGTGTTCGGTCCGCGCAACGTCATCCCGAATTTCGTCGCGGGCATCGAGATGGCCGAACCCTTCGGGTTCACCAAGGTGAGCGAGGCCATCGAGTCGACCACCGAAGGCCTCCGCTACTTCATGTCCCACGGCGTCGTGCCTCGGTTCACCACCTGGTGCCCCGAGCCGACCACACCGCTGGGCAAGGCCAACCCCCTGGGCGCCCCGCTCGAATACCACATCCGCCTGCTGGAGGCCTACCGGGCCACCCTGGAGGACTTCGGCCTGAGCTCCCCGCCCGGCTACGGCCCGGCCGGCCCGGGACGGGCGGTCTTCTCCGTCAGCTCCTTCATGGACAGCCTGGAGGGCCTGGAAGCCCCGGAAACCCCGGAGGGCACGACCGCCTCCTAGGCCCTGTCGCCGTCGACGGCCGTCCCATCCGGAGCGTGGGCCTACGACACTCAGGGCCGCTGTACCCACGAGTCGGACATGCGGCTGCTGGACGACCCGACGCGGCTGCTGCGCCGGCGCACCGTCGGATGGAGCTACACCGGCCCGGAAATGGCCGAGTTCGACGAGGCGTGTCCGCGCATCACCGTGGAACTCTTCCCGGACGGGAGGGGGCGCCGGACGGAGGAGCCCCGGGGCGGGGGCGGGGGGTCGTACGTCACCGTGCCCGAGGTCCGCGACGACGAGCGCTGGACGGACCGGCCCGTCTTCGGGGAGTGGCCGCTGCTCTCGGCCCAGGTGCACGGGCTCACGGAACCACCGGTCTTCGAGATCACGGAGGCGGCCACGGCAGCCGACGGTAGCGGTCCCGCTCCCGCCACGTGCCGGCGTCCACCCCGCCCCGCGCAGCCCGGGCCGATCGGCGAACTGTTCCGGCCCGGGGTGCGCGTGACCGACGGGTACCACCCCGAGATGACGGTCGTGGAGCCCCGTCGGATCGGAACCCTGCGCGTGCCCAGCGGGCTGCTGGCCGTCTCCGGCCCTGACGACGACCCCGGCGAGGGACCGCACATCACGGTCGCCGTACCGCCGGGAGAGTACGTCCTGGACGAGGCGCCGGCCCGCCACCACCACCCCCGCACGGGGAAGGGGAGCGAGGCCCCGCGCACGGACACCACGGCCGTCCGCGTGCTCGTCGGCGAAAGCCCGGCTGTGACCTGGGAGATGGCCCGCCGGCCCGACGACGACCCCCGCCTGCTCCCGGACAACGGGATCTTCGGCTTCGACACGGACGGTGCCACGGGCTGCTTCGCCGACGCCGGTGCCTGGGATCCGCTCCTCGCGCTCTTCGAAAGGGGGCTGATCCAGGGCGACCCGGATCTGGACCCGGACGCGTACGAGGACATCAGCGACTCCATGTACCTGCTGCGCACCCGGGACCGGGCCTCCGGCGGCGAACTGGCGGCCTTCGCGACCACGGGAGACGGCACTTACCCGGTCTGGGTCGGTCGTTCCGAAGCCGGCGAGGTGATCGCGGTCGTGGTACTGGTGGAGGACATGCCCGAACTGCTCCCGGACGCCGAACCCACCGCCGGCACCTGACGTCACCTACCGCTCCCGTCCCCCGGCTGGAGCCGTCACCGGCGCGCTTCAGGCGGGGTGAGGGGTGGGGTCGGTGCTGCTGGGTCCTGTCAGACGTTCCGGATGATCCGGTCGAGGACGGCTGTGGCCTGTTCCGGGCATGACTCCAGCCACCTACCGAGGTGGTCACGGACGACTTCCCTGACGCAGTCCCTCACTTCGGTGCCGCCCAGAACGTCTCTCGTGGCGTCGAGGAACTCGGGTCGGTCCAGTTTCACCGAGACGATCGCCATCAGGCCTTCGCCGATCCGGTCGATGCCGAGATCGGGATCGGTGGCCGTCAGCAGTTGCCGCCGCCGCGCGTACGCGTTGATCGCGTCTGTCACTCCGTCGCGGAATCCCGCCGTCTGTGTGCCGCCGTCGCGCGTGGACAAGCTGTTGGCGAAGCCCCGGATCCGCTCCTGTGGGGAGTCGTACCACCGCAGGGCCACCTCCACCGTCCCGGCCATCCGAGGGTCCTCCTGCTCGAAGCCGATGACGTCCGCGTGAACGGGCGCTCCCGACCGGGCGTCGAGAAGGGTGACGAAGTCCCGCGTTCCGCCCGGGAACCGGAATCGCACCGATCGGACGTCGGCCCGGGGCCGTTCGTCGGTCAGTGCGACGTCCAGGCCGCGGTTGAGGAAGGCGAGTTCCCTGAAGCGCTCCGCCAGCACGGCGAAGGAGCACTCCGCCGTCCCGAAGATTTCGGCGTCGGGACGGAAGGTGATGGTGGTCCCACTCCCGGTGGCCGTCCCCGCGGCGGTGGGTGGGGCGACCGCCGCGCCGCGTGCGTACGTCTGGACCCAACGCACCCCCTCGCGCCGCACCTCGGCCGTCAGGCGGCTCGACAGGGCGTTGACGACGCACGGCCCGACGCCGATGGGGCTGAGGACCGGGATGTGACGGGCACGGGGCCTCACTCCGATGCACGTAAGGGTCAGCAGTGCTTCGAGAGCGGGCTCGCCCCCGTCTCCGGCGGCCCCCACCGGGATGCCCGGTCCGTCGTCGGCGACACGCACCCCGCCGTCGGACATGAGGGTGATCTCGACCGACTGCGCACGGCCTGCCAGAGCCTCGTTCACCGGACGGTCGGCGAGCTCGAACACCATCTGGTGCAGGCCGCGTTCGCCGGTCGAGCCGACGTACATCCCGGGCCGCCTCCTCATGGCCTCCAACCCCTCCAGTATTTCAATGTGGCCCGCGCTGTACTCGTTGACCTCGTCACTCACGAAGAGCCCCCTCCGATGGTGTCCGGCATGGCTCCCCAGCGTAGGCGGATCCCAAGAAGACACCAGGTCAGAGCGGGTCCTTCGAGGGCGTGGGCGGGCAGGTGTGCCTCCACCCGGAGGCAGTCGGCCCGGGGATCGCGAACCATGGCCAGAGCGTGGCCGGGGGGCCGCCGGGGCCGCGTACGCCCCCGTTCCGATCGGTCCCGAGCCTCCGATTTCGAAAGGTGGCGCCCCGCTACTCCTCGTCCTCGTCCGTGGCCGCGTCCCAGGACGGCAGAGGAGTCCCGGCCGCGGTCGTCGTCCGACGAACCTCACACCCCATGAGCTGGACAGCGGTGAAGAGACGCCGGCGAACCTGTTCGGCGTCTTCGGGCGGGAAATCGATCCGGATCTGGTGCGGCCGGGACGCGTCGTAGGTGAGCAGCCACTCGGCATCGACGGTCGCGAAGTGATCCTGTCCCATCTCGTCGTGCTCGGAGCGCCACGAGCCCCGATCCGTGGTGGGAGCCAACGCGTCGCGCAGGATCCGCAGGCGATCGGGATGGGAGAGGAGGCCTGGGGACAGGAGCAGGCACCGGTGGGTGCGGGGACGGAAGGCGTTGAACCACGGCGTCAGGTCCGGCTCCATGTCTGCGAGCACGTCGGAGGCTACGTGTCCACCGGCCCAGCCCTTGAGGAACCCGGCCGCCCCCATGCGGTGCGTCTCGTACCGGCCCTCGCTGCTCCACACCACAACAGGCCATTCTTCGGGAATCCCGGCGGTGAGCCAGCACAGCCGGTCGGCGTCCATGGTGGTGCCCCAGATCAGCAGTCCACCCGGAGCCGGGTGCAGCGGATGTGGATAGCGCTCACGGTCCGGTTCGGTGGCTTCCGTGGGGTGGGCGCACTGCCACGCGATGCCGTTGTGCCTGCTCGTACCGAACGGTGTCCTGAGGTAGAGGAAATCGCAGAACTCTCCCCAGCCGTAGGTTTCGACGAGTTGTTTGTAGTCGTCGGGCAGCCGGGTACCGATCACGGTCTCCACCGTGGCCCAGTCCCCGTGGGCGTCCACGGGGACGGCCGGCGGCGTCACGAGGTGGACCAACCGGTCACAATCGGCCGGAGTGCTCTTCGAATCAGCCATGAGGGCAGGGTAGGCATCACCCGGCGATGAGATCGACGAGATTTCAGGCTGGGGAGGAGCCTTCTCCAGTTCAGCCCGGACGGGCCGGGCGGCGGCGCCCAACCCCGCAGGGGTGCAGGCTCATCTACGGCGATCTGGTGCCCGGTTGCGTAGTCCCCGGGGCGGAGCGGCGCCCGAGGCTCAACCGCGTACGTGCGCGGGACGCACCGGTGTGTCGGACGGCTTCGCGGCTTCGCGGTCATTGGGGCCGAATTGCTCGGCGATGTTGTTCCACATGAAGCCGTCCCGCCAGCCCGGCTTCGCGCCGACCCAGCCGAGCAGCGCCCCGAGGGCTTTCTCCTGGGAGATCGTCTGCGTTTGATAGTGCAGCGCCGCCACACCGTCCCGGTATTCGAGCTGGAGGGTGTTGTTCTCCCGAAGCAGGACCTGGATGTACCAACTGCCGGGCTGTTCCGCGTCCATCCGTTCCAGGATCATGTGAGCGTTCCCTCGCCGCAGATTGGCCGGCATCGTCCCGATGGCAGGGTTGGACGGACGTTGCACCACATGGCCGCGCTCGTCGGTCGCAATAAGCATGGCCAGATCATCCAGTAGAGGTCTGACACTGCTCAGCGACCCCGTGACCAGGTCGGTCACGGCAGCGTCCATGCCGGTGCTGGTGACGAACCAGTGCAGGACCCGTGCGGCCTGCCGCTGCCACCCGTCTTCCGCGCCTGAGTCCCGTGTGTGCGTCACGAGCCGGACGCAGGCCCGTTCCCAATGCCGGCTGCGGTCCTCGGGATCGCAGCCGCGTTGGCCGGCACCGCCCGCACCCCTTCCGCCGGGGCGCGGGCGTGTGGACGTTGGACGTCGGGTGCTTCGGGGGGAGCCCTAGCATCCCGATATCCGTTGGACCAGCGGAAATGGGGTGTCCGAGAGTGGGGTCTCACCGGCGCGTCGCCGGTGAGGCCCCCCGAGGAGGCGTACGTGTCCACCCTGAGAGTCACCGTCGAGCAGCTGGCCGTGCACGAGCATCCGAACGCCGACGCGCTCGAACTCGCCCAAGTCGGCCTCTACCGCGCGGTGGTGGCCAAGGGGGCTTACCGGAACGGCGACTTCGCCCTCTACATACCCGAGCAGGCCGTCCTGCCGAGCGCCCTCATCGAGGAGTTGGGGCTGACCGGCCGGCTCGCCGGAGGCGCCCACGACCGGGTCAAGGCGGTCAGGCTGCGCGGGGAGCTGTCGCAAGGGCTGGTCTGTCGACCGCGCGCCCTCGACGGGGTCGACCTGGAAGCCGCGGCCGGGGAGGGTGTCGACTTCGCCGAGGCCCTGGGCATCGTCAAATGGTCGCCGCCGGTCCCCACGACCATGAGCGGGGACGTCGAGTCGGCGCCCGAGCTGCTGCCCTGGGTGGACATCGAGAACCTCCAGCGCTACCCGCACGTGTTCGAGCCGGGCGAACCGGTCGTGCTGACCGAGAAGGTCCACGGAACGGCCTGCCTGCTGACCTACCTCGCCGACGGTGAGCGGGTGTTGGTCTCCTCCAAGGGCGTCGGGTCCAAGAGCCTCGCCCTCAAGGAGGACGAGCGCAATCTGTATTGGCGTGCCGTGCGCGGCCACGGGGTGCCCGAGGTCGCCGCCCGGCTCGCCGGACGCCTCGGCGCGAGCCGCGTGGGGATCTTCGGGGAGGTCTACGGGGCCGGGGTGCAGGACTTGGGCTACGGAGCCCGAGCCGGATCCGCCGACGAGCTGCCCGGCTACGCCGTCTTCGACGTGTGCGCCGAGGTGGACGGCCGGCTGCGCTGGCTGGATCCCGCCGAGGTGCTTGACAGTGGTGAACTCCCCCTCGTACCTCGTCTGTTCGAGGGACCGTACGCGCTGGAGGCGGTGCTGGAGCTGGCGAGTGGCCGCGAGACGCTCTCCGGGCGGGAGTTGCACCTGCGTGAGGGGGTCGTCATCCGGCCGGTCGTGGAGCGCTACAGCCCGGTGGTCGGCGGCCGGGCCGTGGCCAAGGCGGTCAGCCCGGCCTACCTGACGCGCAAGGGCGGCACGGAGTACGAGTGATCGCCGCGCGGGCCCTCGACCACGGTGTGTTGTGTCTTGGGAACAGCAACCCGCTTGCACATAGGCGCTGTTCGACCTCGGGCCGTTGACAGGGGGTGCGGGTGCTCGGGATCATCGGGCCGTGCGGGAGAGCGCTCTCCCGCAGTTCCTCGGCGGATCTGAGAGGTCGGTACATGCCGGACGGCAGCGAGGCAGGGCCCGGCGGCGAGCCGCACGGCGCGGTGGCGGTGGCGGTGGTGGACGACGCCGGGAAGTTGGACCTCCGGCAGCGGGTGCGCCTGCTGACCGGGGCCGATACCTGGCGGACCCGCCCCGAACCGATTCTGGACATGGGCGGGTTGGTCTTCTCCGACGGCCCCGCCGGGGTGCGCGGGCCGGGCTGGGACGAGCGCTCCACGGCGGCGCTGCTGCCCTGCCCCGGGGCGCTCGGAGCCCTCTGGGATGAGGACCGTGTGCGCCGGCTCGGGGAACTGCTCGGGGACGAGGCCCGCCGCAAGGGCGTCCACGTGCTCCTCGCCCCCAACCTCAACCTGCACCGCAGCCCCCTCGCCGGCCGTCACTTCGAGTGCTACGCCGAGGATCCGCTGCTCGCGGGGCGGACCGGGGCGGCGCTCGTCCGGGGCATCCAGTCCCGAGGAGTGGCGGCGACCGCGAAGCACTACGTCGCCAACGATTCCGAGACCCAGCGGCTGACCCTCGACGTACGCGTCGACGAGCGGGTCCTGCGCGAGCTGTACCTGGCGCCCTTCGAGGAGGCCGTCCGGGCGGGGGTGTGGGTGGTGATGTCGGCCTACAACCAGGTCAACGGCACCACGATGAGCGAGAGTTCGCTGCTCGCCGAACCCCTCAAGGGGGAGTGGGGCTTCGATGGGGTGGTGGTCTCCGACTGGGGGGCCGTCCGCTCCACCGTCGCGGCGGCCGGCGCCGCCCAGGACCTCGCCATGCCGGGTCCCGCCGGACCCTGGGGCGAGGCCCTCGTCGCGGCCGTCGAGGACGGCACGGTGGAGGCCGGTGCGGTGGAGGAGAAGGTGCGCCGCCTGCTGCGGCTGGCCGTACGGGTGGGAGCCCGCCCCGGGCCGGGCGGGTGGAGCGGGCGCCCCGGGCCGGGCGGGCGAGCGGTGCGGGCAGGGCGCCCCGGGCCGGGAGCCCAGGCCGCACCCGAAGGGCCTGAAGGTCCCGACGACCCCGCCGACGTGCGGCGGCTGCTTCGGGAGAGCGCCGCCGCGAGCTTCGTGCTGCTGGAGAACCGGGGTGGCCTCCCGCTCGACCCCGACGCGCTCGGCACCCTCGCCGTCATCGGGGCGCACGCCGCCGAGCCCCGCGTCCAGGGCGGTGGTAGCTCCGAGGTGTTCCCGCACCGTGTGGTGACCCCGCTGGACGGGCTGCGGGAGGCGCTGCCCCAGAGGGTCCGGCTGCGGTACGAGCCCGGGCCGCTGCCCGCCGCCGCGGCGGGTGAACCGGCCCCGCTGGGGCCCCGCCGCGCCCGGGATCCCGAAACCGGCGAGGCCGGGGTACGGCTGCGCGTGCTCGACGCGGCGGGAGCCGTGCTGTCCTCCGCCCCGCAGCCCTCGGGCCGGGTCCTGGAGCCCGAACTGCCCCCCGGCGCCCTCACCGTGGAGCTTTCCGCCGTGCTCCACCCCGACACCACCGGGCCCTGGACCCTCGGGATCGGCGGCTTCGGCGCGCTCCGCCTCACCGTCGACGGGGTCGTACTGCTGGAGGGCGAGTTTCCGCCCGAGACGGACGACCCCGCCGTCGTGCATGTCCGCCCGCCCCAGCACACCGCCCGGGTCCACCTCACGGCCGGCCTGCCCGTCCGGGTCGTCGCCCGCCGGGGCCTGCCGCCCGGCGCCGGCCGCGCCACCGTCCTCACCGCCGCCCCGCCGCCGCCCGACCCCGGGCGGGCGCGGGTCGCCGCCCTGGCCGCCGCCCGGGAGTCCGACGCCGTCGTGGTGGTGATCGGCACCGACGAGGGCGGCGAATCGGAGGGGCGTGACCGGGACAACCTGGAACTGGACCCCCTCTACGGGCGGTTCATCGGCGAAATCGCCCGCGCGAACCCTCGTACGATCGTCGTCGTCAACTGCGGCGGACCGCTCGCGCTCCCGTGGCGCGCGGACCCCGCCGCCGTGCTCCTGACCTGGTTCCCCGGCCAGGAGGGCGGCGCCGCCCTCGCCGACGTCCTCCTCGGCCGCACCGAACCGGGCGGCCGGCTCCCCACCACCTGGCCCGCCACCCTGGACGAGGCCCCCGTCCACCGCACCCGCCCCACGGACGGGATCCTCCCCTACGAGGAAGGTCTCCACATCGGGTACCGCGCCTGGCTCCGCGCGGGCACCCTCCCCGCGTACTGGCTCGGCCACGGACTCGGCTACACGCACTGGGAGTTCGAGCGGATCGGCGCCCCCACCCCGCTGCCCGACGGCGACTACGAGGTCCCCGTGCACCTGCGCAACACCGGCCCGCGCGCCGGCCGCGAGGTCGTCCAACTGCACCTGGCCCGCCCTGACTCGGCGGTGGAGCGCCCGGCGCGCTGGCTCGCCGGCTGGGCGGCCGTGGAGGCCGGACCGGGGGAGCGCGCGACGGCCCGCGTACGGGTCCCCGCGCGCGCCCTCCAGTACTGGTCGGTGTCGACGAGAGCGTGGACGCACGAGCCGGGCCGCTTCGTCCTGTTGGCCGGCCGCACCGCCGGGCACCTTCCGCTGAGGGCCGTCCTGGACGCCTGACCGGCGGCGGCTACAGTGCCGCCATGAACACTGGGGGGCGTACGGGGGCGGCAGCCGGCGCGGCGCCGACGTTGGAGGACGTGGCGCGCGCGGCCGGAGTGTCGAGGGCGACGGTGTCCCGGGTGGTCAACGGCGTCCGCAACGTCGACCCGGCGATCCGGGGAGCGGTCCAACGGGCCGTCGTGGCCACCGGGTACGTGCCCAACCGGGCGGCGCGCTCGCTCGTCACGCGCCGTTCGGGGGCGGTGGCCCTGGTGGTCTCCGGTGCCGGACGGGACGAGGGCGCGGCCGGCGTCTTCCAGGACCCCTTCTTCGGACGGGTGGTCGGCGCGGTGGTGCACGCGCTGCGTCCGAGCGGGGTGCACCCGATGCTGATGTTCGCCGACTCCGCGTCCGACCGCGAGCAGGTGCTCGCCCACCTGGGGCAGGGCGGGGCCGACGGCGCCCTCCTCGTCACCACGCACCCCGAGGACCCGCTGCCCGCGCTCCTGGCCGAAGCCGCCCTGCCCGCCGTGCTGTTCGCCCGCCCGGCGACCGGCGCGCCCCCGGTGGACTGCGTGGACCTGCGCCACCGCGAGGGCGGCGCGCTCGCGGCCCGGCACCTCCTGGGCTCCGGGCGCCGAAGGCTCGTCGCGATCGGTGGCCCCGGACGGGTGGCGGCGAGCCGGGACCGCGTCGGGGGCTTCCGCGAAGGGGCCGGACCGGCGCTGCTGCGCGTGGCCGAGGCCGACTTCACCCTCGCCGCCGGCGAGACGGCGATGCGCACCCTGCTGGCCGAACACCCCCGGCTGGACGGGGTGTTCGCCGCCAATGACCTGATGGCCCAGGGTGCCTGCCTGGTGCTGCGCGAACACGGGCGCCGGATCCCCGAGGACGTGGCGGTGGTCGGCTTCGACGACTCCAGCGCGGCGACCGCCTGCCGGCCGACACTGACGACGGTCCGCCAACCCGTGGAGGAGATGGCCGCCGAGATGGTCCGTCTCCTGCTCGACCGCCTCGCCGGCCCCAAGGGCCCGCCCGAACCGGCCGTCGGCACCACACCGGCGGATACCGCGCCCGCGGACACCGGGCCGGACGGCGGCGGCCCGGACGCGGGAGGCCCGGACGGCGGAGGATCGGAGGGCGGCGGCCCGGTCGCGGTCGGGCCGCGTACCGTGCTGTTCGCGCCCTCCCTCATCGTCCGCGACTCCGCCTGAGCACCCCCGCGCCCGTCGGGTCCGCCCGGGTCCGGGGTGTCCGGCCCGCGGCTCAGGCCCGGCCGCGTACCTCCAGGGCCGTGGCCCAGCCGGGCTGCTGCACGACGGGCTCCGGGAGCATCCGGCGGCCGCCCCGGGCGAAGAAGTCCGACAGGGGCAGGGTGGCCGCGCCGACCGTGACCGCGTCCGGGCCGAGGGAGCCGAGGCCGATGGTGACCCGGCCGGCCGGGTGGCGCAGCGAGTAGCGCGTGGCGTGCCGACGGACCGCGGGCAGGAGGTGCGGGCCCAGCATCAGGCCCGCCCAGCCGCCGATCAGGATCCGCTCCGGCCGGAACAGGTTGATGAGGTCGGACAGCCCCGCCCCCAGGTACTCGGCCGTCTCCTCCATCAGCTGGAGGGCCACCGGGTCATCCGCGCGCGCCGCCGCGAGGAGGCTGGACAGCGCCTCCTCCTCGTCGACGCCCTCCACCGACCCGACGCCCTCCAGGCACCCGACGTCCTCCACCGACCCGACGCCGTCCCCCGACCCGAGGCCCACCACCGACCCGACGCCACGGACATCAAGGACGTCACCGCCGTCACCGTCACCACGGTCACCACCACCCCCGCCCCGCCCCGGCCCCCCGCCGAGTTCCGCCCACCGGGCCAGGATGGCCTCCGCGCCCGTGTACGCCTCCAGGCAGCCGAGCGCGCCGCAGCGGCAGCGCCGCCCGCGTACCGACACCGTCAGGTGGCCCCATTCGAGGGGCGCGCCCTCGGTGCCGCCGCCGGGCGAGCCGTCGGTGATGAGGCTGGCGCCGACGCCCGACCCGAAGAGCACCACCACGGCGTCCCGTGCGCCCCGACCCGCGCCGAACCACATCTCGGCCTGGCCGAGGGTGCGGGCTCCGTTGTCGATGAGGTACGGGATCTCGTCCGGGACGGCCTTCGTGGCGCGCAGCAGCGCCTCCAGCGGGACCGCGTCCCAGCCGACGGTCTGTCCGTGGACGACCGTGCCGCCGGGGGCCTCGCGGTCCACGATCCCGGGCACGCCCACTCCGACGCCCAGCAGGCGGTCCGTGCTGACGTCCGCATCGGCGAGGACGGTCGCGATGCCGGTGCGGATGTGTTCCACGATCGGCCCGACGTCGTACACCCCACGGGGTGCCAACGGCAGTTCGGCGCGGGCCAGTTCGGTGAGGGTCAGGTCGAACAGCTCGACCCGGACCCGGGTTTCGCCGACGTCCACCCCGATCATGTGCGCGCTGCCGGGCGCGACGCGCAGCAGGGTGCGCGGGCGGCCCCCGTCGGAGTCGACGTTCCCGGCCTCCTCCAGCAGCCCGTCCGCGATGAGTTCGCCGACCACGTTGGAGACCGACCCGGAACTCAACCCCGTCGCGGGGCCCAGCTCCTGACGGCTCATCGGGCCGCCGAAATACAACCGTTGCAATACGGCGCTGCGGTTGCCGCGCCGCAGGTCCCGCACCGTACGTCCGCTCCGACCCGTCATCTGGCTCCTTCCGCCGTGACACCGCTCGCAACATACCCCCGCGCGACCCCTTGACGCGACCCTTTCACGAGGCTTAACTCACGTCCTAAATTAAGGCCTGGAAGCACAGGGCGCCCCGAGGTCCCGGGCCGACGATCCCGGGGTGCCCGCCGCCGGCCTTCCCAAGACCCTGCCGAAAGGGGCCGATCCGCCATGCGCAGAACCCGAGCCGCAGCCGCCGCGATCACCGTCTCCCTCCTCGCCGCCACCGCCACCGCCTGCGGCGGCGGCTCCGCGGACAGCGGGGGCGGCTCCAACGCCGCCCCCAAGGAGCTCACGTACTGGGCGTCCAACCAGGGCCCCGACATCGCGACGGACCAGGCGGTCCTCGGCCCCGAGCTGAAGAAGTTCGAGCAGCAGACCGGCATCAAGGTCAAGCTCGAAGTGGTCCCGTGGTCCGACCTCCTGAACCGCATCCTCGCGGCCACCGCCTCCGGACAGGGCCCGGACGTGCTCAACATCGGCAACACGTGGTCCTCTTCCCTCCAGGCCACCGGAGCGCTGCTCCCGTGGGACGCGAAGAACTTCGACGCCATCGGCGGCAAGGACCGCTTCGTGACCT
Organism: Streptomyces sp. NPDC088097; assembly: GCF_044741845.1. Classification (NCBI taxonomy): domain Bacteria; kingdom Bacillati; phylum Actinomycetota; class Actinomycetes; order Kitasatosporales; family Streptomycetaceae; genus Streptomyces; species Streptomyces sp. NPDC088097. The sequence continues at coordinate 336,007 of NZ_JBIUTJ010000003.1, read as the reverse complement.
CCGCCATCGGTTCGGCGGGCGCCGTCGGGAAGGACCCGGCCGCCGTCCCGCTCTACTCGATGTCCTACGCCCTGTACTACAACAAGAAGGTCTTCCAGGAGGCGGGCATCGAGAAGCCCCCGGCCACCTGGGACGAGATGACCACCATCGGCCAGAAGCTGTCCAAGGACGGGAAGTGGGCGCTGGGGGCCGAGGGCGCGAACCTCTCCAACAACATCCACCAGGCCTTCGTCTTCTCCCAGCAGCACGGCGCCTCCTTCTTCGACGCCGCGGGCAAGCCCACCTTCGACACCGCGGCCAACGTCGACGCCGTCAAGCAGTACGTCGACCTGATGGCCAAGGACAAGATCATCGCTCCGGGCAACGCCGAGTACGACAAGAACCAGTCCCTCCAGGACTTCGCCAACGGCAAGACCGCCATGGTCCTGTGGCAGAGCGCGGCGTCCAGCTTCAAGGCCAACGGCATGAAGGAGGGCGACTGGGGCGTCGCCCCCGTCCCCGTCCCGGCCGGCGGCGCCCCCGGCACCGGCAAGAACGTCAACTCCATGGTCGCCGGCATCAACCTGGCCGTCTTCAAGAACACCGACAACACCGACGGCGCGCTGAAGTTCGTGAAGTTCATGACCAGCGACGAGGAGCAGACCCTCCTCAACAAGACCTACGGCTCCATCCCGCCGGTCAAGGCCGCCCAGAGCGACGCCGCCTTCGCCACCGACGACCTCACCGTCCTGCGCAACACCCTGGGCACCAGCGCCGCCCCGCTGCCGCAGGTGCCCGAGGAGTCCCAGTTCGAGACCGCCGTCGGCACCGCTGTCAAGGAGCTGTTCGCCGACGCCGCCGCCGGGCGGACCGTGACCGTCGAATCGGTCAAGGCGAAGCTCACCAAGGCCCAGCAGCAGATGGCGAAGTGAGCGGGACCCGATGACCTCCACCACGGCAGGGCGGGTACGGCGCACCGCCGCCCGCGTACGAAGCACCGGACGCGCGCGCCGGGCCGCCCTGCCCTACCTCCTGCTCCTGCCCGCCCTGCTCCTCGAACTCCTCATCCACCTGATCCCCATGGTGATGGGCATCGCGATGAGTTTCCGCGAGCTGACCCAGTTCTTCATCCGGGACTGGTCCCGGGCCCCCTGGACGGGCTTCGACAACTTCGCGCTGGCCGTCGACTTCGACAGGCCCGTCGGCGAGGCCCTGCTCGGCTCCTTCGTCACCACCTGCCTGTTCACCCTGCTGTCGGTCGGCCTGTGCTGGCTGACCGGCACCGCCGCCGCCATCTTCATGCAGGAGACCTTCCGGGGTCGCGGCCTGCTGCGCGCGCTCTTCCTCGTCCCGTACGCCCTGCCCGGCTACGCGGCGGTCATCACCTGGGCGTTCATGTTCCAGCGGGACAACGGCCTGGTGAACCACGTCATCCACGACCAACTCGGCCTGGGAGGCGCCGAACACACCTTCTGGCTGCTCGGCGAGAACAGCTTCTGGGCCCTGCTCACGGTGTCCGTCTGGAAGGGCTGGCCCTTCGCCTTCCTGATCGTGATGGCCGCCCTGCAGAACGTCCCCAAGGAGCTGTACGAGGCCGCCGCGCTCGACGGGGCCGGCGTCTGGCAGCAGATCCGCCGGATCACGCTGCCCTCGGTCGGAGCGGTCAATCAGGTACTGATCCTGGTGCTGTTCCTGTGGACCTTCAACGACTTCAACACGCCGTTCGTGCTCTTCGGCAAATCCGCCCCCGAGGCCGCCGACCTGATCTCCATCCACATCTACCAATCCAGCTTCGTCACCTGGAACTTCGGCACCGGATCGGCCATGTCCGTCCTCCTGCTGCTGTTCCTGCTGCTGGTCACCGCGGTGTACCTGTTCGTGACCACCCGCGGACGGAAGGACGCCGATGCCTACTAGAGCGCGCAGTCCGCTCGACCCGCCCACGTCCTTCCGGGTGGTGCGGGCCGTGTTCCTGACCCTGCTCACCGGCTTCGTGGGGCTACCGGTGTTCGTGATGGTCACCAGCTCCCTCAAGCCGCTCAAGGACGTGGCCGGGCAGTTCCGTTGGATCCCCAGCGGTCTGACCGTCCGCCCCTACTTCGACATCTGGCACACGGTCCCGCTCGCCAAGTACTTCCTGAACTCCCTGATCGTGGCGGGCAGCGCCACCGTGTGCTCGGTGGTCATCGCCGTCTTCGCTGCCTACGCCGTCAGCCGCTACCGCTTCCGCGGCAAGCGACTGTTCACCGTCACGGTTCTCTCCACCCAGATGTTCCCGGGGATCCTCTTCCTCCTGCCGCTGTTCCTCATCTTCGTCAACATCGGCAACAGCACCGGGGTGGCCCTGTACGGCTCCCGCGGCGGACTGATCCTCACCTACCTCACCTTCTCCCTCCCCTTCTCCATCTGGATGCTCATCGGGTACTTCGACTCGGTGCCCCGCGAGCTCGACGAGGCGGCCACCGTCGACGGCTGCGGCCCCCTCGGCGCGCTCTTCCGCGTCGTGGTCCCCGCCGCCGTGCCCGGGATCGTGGCCGTCGCCGTGTACGCCTTCATGACCGCCTGGAGCGAGGTCCTCTTCGCCTCCGTCATGACGAACGACGCGACCCGCACCCTCGCCGTCGGACTGCAGGGCTACTCCACGCAGAACGACGTCTACTGGAACCAGATCATGGCCGCCTCGCTCGTCGTCAGCATCCCCGTCGTCGCCGGATTCCTTCTGCTGCAGAAGTACTTGGTGGCCGGACTCACGGCAGGAGCCGTCAAGTGACCCTTTCCGAAAGCCTCCCCATGACCGACTCCCGTGCCCTCCCCGACGCCGCACCGCACGGCATCGACCTGGCCGCGCTGCCCCGCGACTTCCAGTGGGGCACCGCGACCTCCGCCTACCAGATCGAGGGCGCCGTGGCCGAGGACGGCCGGGGCCCGTCCATCTGGGACACCTTCTCCCGTACCCCCGGGGCCATCGCCAACGGCGACTCCGGGGACACCGCCTGCGACCACTACCACCGTTGGCCCGAGGACGTCGCCGTCATGAAGGGCCTCGGCGCCAACGCCTACCGGCTGTCGGTCGCCTGGCCCCGGGTGTTCCCCGGCGGCGACGGCCCCGCCAACGCCAAGGGCCTGGACTTCTACGACCGCCTGATCGACGGCCTGCTCGCCGCCGGCATCGCCCCCTCCGTCACCCTCTACCACTGGGACCTGCCCCAGGCCCTCCAGGACCGGGGAGGCTGGCCCGAGCGCGCCACCGCCGAGCACTTCGCCGCGTACGCGGGCGTCGTCGCCGAACGCCTCGGCGACCGCGTCACCCAGTGGGCCACCCTCAACGAACCGCTGTGCTCGGCGTGGATCGGCCACCTGGAGGGCGTCATGGCCCCCGGCTGGAAGGACCTCACCGCCGCCGTCCGCGCCTCCTACCACCTGCTGCTGGGCCACGGCCTGGCCACCCAGGCCGTGCGGGCCGCCGCTCCCGGCGCGCGGATCGGCATCGTCAACAACCTCTCCACCGTCGCGCCGGCCACCGACTCCGAGGCCGACCTGGCCGCCGCCCGCCGGATGGACGGCCATGTCAACCGCTGGTGGCTCGACCCCGTCCACGGCCGCGGCTTCCCCGCCGACATGCTGGAGGTCTACGGCGTCGAGCTCCCCGAACGCCCCGGCGACCTGGCCGCCATCGGCGCCCCCCTGGACTGGACCGGCCTGAACTACTACTTCCCGCAGATCGTCACCGCCGACCCGGACGGCCCCGCCCCCTTCGCCCGGATGATCGACCGGCCGGGCGTCCCGCGCACCGGAATGGACTGGGAGGTCGACGCCGGCGGGCTGGAGACCCTCATCATGCGGCTGACCGAGGAGTACGGGGCCCGGTCCATCCACATCACCGAGAACGGCTCCTCCTACCCCGACACGGTCGCCCCCGACGGCAGCGTGCACGACCCCGAGCGGGCCGCGTACCTGACCGCCCACCTCGCCGCCTGCGCCCGGGCCGCCCGCCGCGGGGCCCCGCTGGCCGGGTACTACGCCTGGTCCCTGCTGGACAACTTCGAGTGGGCCTACGGGTACGACAAGCGCTTCGGCCTCGTCCACGTCGACTACGCGACCCAGCGCCGCACCGTGAAGTCCAGCGGCCACCGGTACGCCGAGGTGGTCGCCGCCCACCGGGCGCTGTAGCCCCCGCCCCCGCCGATCGCCCGGACCCACCGACCGCCTTCCCGCGCCGCGCCGTGCCCGCCCCGCCTCCCGGGGCGGGCACGGCCTTTCGTGGTGGGATGAGGAGGGGGGGATCCAGCAGCGCACGGAGAGGTGAGGTGCATGACCGACGACGCCGAGGGCACCATGCGGGCGATGACCTACGACACGTACGGCGGAACGGAGGTGCTCCGCGAGAGCCGCGTGCCGGTCCCCAAGGTCGGTCCCGGAGAGGTCCTCGTCCGGGTCAGGTACGCGTCCGTGAACCCGGTCGACTGGAAGATCATGGCGGGCGGGCTCGACGGCATGATGGACGTCGTGTACCCCGTCGTCCCCGGCTGGGACGTGGCCGGCACCGTCGAGCACGTCGGCATCGACACCCCCGAGTTCACCGCGGGCGAGGAGGTCATCGCCTACGCCCGCAAGGACTACGTGCACGGCGGCACCTTCGCCGAGTTCGTCACCGTCCCCGTACGGGCCCTCGCCCACAAGCCCGCCTCGCTCAGCTGGAAGCAGGCCGCCGGACTGCCGCTCGCCGGCCTCACCGCCCTCCAGTTGCTCACCCGCCTCGACACCGGGGACGGCGACATCGTCCTGGTGCACGGAGCGGCGGGCGGGGTCGGGTCCTTCGGCGTGCAGATCGCCCATGCCCTGGGAGCGCGCGTCATCGGCACCGCCTCCGAGCGCAACCACGATCGTCTGCGCTCCCTCGGCTGCGAACCCGTCGCCTACGGGGACGGCCTGGTCGAGCGGGTCCGCGCCCTCGCCCCCGAGGGCGTCAGCGTTGTCGCCGACTTCGTCGGCGGGGTCCTCGACGACACCCTGGCGGTCCTCTCCAAGGGAGGGCGGCACGCCTCCATCGCCGACCCCGCGGTCCTCCAATCGGGCGGCCAGTGGATGTGGGTCCGCCCGGACGGGTCCGGCCTCGCCGAACTCGGCCGCCTCGCCGACTCCGGCCGGCTCACCGTCACCGTCGCCGAAACCTTCCCGCTCGCCGACCTCGCCGCGGCCTTCGACCTGAGTCGCGACGGCCACACGGCGGGGAAGATCGTCATCGAACTCTGAGGGCCGCCCCCGCGCCCCCGGCTTCCTGCCACCCGCCCGCGGACGCGCGGAACCGCGCGCCGCCCGGCGGGTGGGAGGGGCGGCGCGCGGAGTACCGGGAACCCGTGAGGTGTCCGCGCGGCCGCGTCAGGCGGGCCCCGCGGACACCTCCGGTCATCAGGTCAGGCGTACACCCCGAAGTGGAACAGGGAGTAGCCGTACCCCGTGCCGCGCTGGGTCAGGTCCAGGCGGACGTAGCGTCCCGACGCGGAGACGTCGAAGTCGTCGATGCCTCCGTCGCCGGTGGTGGTGGAGTAGGCCGTCCGCCAGTTCTGGCCGTCGTCCGACACCCGGATGGTGTAGGCCTTGCCGTACGCGCCCTCCCACACCAACTGCGCGTGCTTGAGCTGCTTGACGGAACCCAGGTCGACCTGGAGCCACTGCGGATCGGCCCAGGTGCTGGCCCAGCGGGTATCGTTGCGCCCGTCCGTGGCCAGCTGGGGACCGCAGGGGCAGCCGCCGTAGCCGTCGTTCTGGTAGGTGGACGCCGTGGTCGGCCGGTTCAGGGCGACGTTCGTACCCGCCACGGGCGGCGGGACCACCCGTACCGACCGCTGCTCCACGCCCACGTTGCCCCGCCCGTCCTTCACCTTGACGTAGAGCTTCCACACCCCGGTCTTCGACGGGGCCGTGGCCTTGAGCGTGCCGTTGCCCAAGTTCGTGAACGGTACGGAGGCCAGGCCGCCGCCGCCGTCCACGTACTTGCTGCCCCACAGCACCTCGTAGGCGAGCTGGTCGCCCTCGGGGTCGGTCGCCGGGGCCTGGATGGTGATCTCCTTGCCCGCCGGGACCGCCGACGCGTCGGCGACCGCCGGGACCTGCACGGTCGGCGGCAGGTTGTCCCCGGCGGTGTTCCCGCCGTAGGCCCGCTTGACCGCGTAGTACATCTTGCGGCGCTCACCGGCCGGGGTCAGGTTGAACCAGTGGCCGCCGAAGTCGTACTCGGTGCCGTAGTGGAAGACCGTCGCGCCCAGCGCCACCCCCCGGTGGCCCGTGACGCAGTTCCACGCGTTGGTGTAGCCGTCGGCCTTCGCCTGGTCGCCCGGCTCCAGCGGCACCCCGTTCGCGTCGTTGGGGACCTCCCACTCGCCGGCCGGACCGGTCTCGGTGATCAGATAGGGCTTGGTGTAACCACCCTGCTCCCAGGCCTGCTTGACCCCGCACACCTCCTTGTAGGAGTTGACGGAGTACAGGTCCAGCGCGGGGGAGTTGCGCTTGTAGTACGTCCAGGCCCCCACCCAGGCGTCGGTGGAGGTGACGGGGTGGTTGGCGTCGATGGCGTGGATGGCCTTGGCCACGTCGTTGACGAAGGTGGTGTAGGCGTTGCGCTGGTTCTCCAGCTCGGTGCCCGAGTAGCAGTTCTGCAGGCCGAGGACCGATTCGTTGCCCACGTTCCACATGAGCACGCCCGGGTGGTCGCGGTACGTCTGCACCCACTTGGTGAACTCGGCGAGCATGTTGTTCTTGTAGGTCGTGTCGGTCACGTAGTTGGTGCATCCGCCGCTGCCCGGGCCGCCGCCGGGCTGGAGCCAGAAGCCGGCCACCACCTTGATGTTGTTGGCGGCGGCGGCGTCGAAGAGCTGACGGCTGGTGCCGTCGGTGCCCCAGGTCCGGATGGTGTTGGCGCCGAGCGACTTCACGTCGGGCAGCAGCCTGCCCGCGTCCGCCGGGGACGGGCCCCAGGTGACGCCCTTGACCGTGTACGGAGAACCGTCCACGGTGAGCTGCCAGTTGCCCTGGGTGCCGGTCACCTTGACCACGCTGCCGGCGGCCTGCGCGGGGCCGGCGGGGAGTACGGTCACGAAGCCGGCGAGGAGCGCGGCCGTGACGAGGGAACGCATGCGGGAGTGCACGCCTGGGCCTCCTTGGAGGGGTCGGGGAAGAGGGCGGTGGCCGTTACGGGAGCCGGTAGTCCGGACCCAGGACGGCGCCCGCCGCCGGGTGCGTCTCGTCGTAGCCGCGGGCGTTGCACTGGAGGCCGCCCTTGATGCAGTGCTCCACCATGGCGTTCAGCGTCCGGTCGTCCCAGGCGTTGAAGAAGTCGTAGTGGAAGGAGTGGCCGCTGCCGCTGGCCAGTCTGACCTGCGACATGTCCCCGCTGACGGGGAAGGCCATCTTGAACTCGACCATCGGCAGGGCGACCGGGTGATCGGCCGGGCAGACGTTGTCGTTGCTGCCGGGCTTCACCACCGGGTAGGCCATGTGCGCCTTGTGGTCCGGCGTGTCCAGGTACTTGCCGTCCCAGCAACTCGGCGACTGCATGCGGATGTTGAGCTGGGTTCCGGCCGGGCAGTTCGCCGGGAACTCGACGTTCTTGAAGCTGTCGCCGCACTCCCAGCCCTCGACCCAGCCCCGGTGGCCGCGGAACTCGGCCGCCGTCTGCGTCGGACTGCCGACGACGAAGCGCAGGCCCTTGGGGAAGGGGCGCACGCTCGTGTAGTCGGTGACGCCCGTCTTGTAGTAGATCACCTGCGGGCCGGTCGGGAGGACCTTGGTGTTGCCGTTGAACAGGCTCGGCATCCAGTATCCGGACAGGTCGCCGGGAGCGTTGCACGCCGTACCGCCGGCGCTCAGGGAGGCGGTGGTGCTGAAGGCGTCGGTCGTGGTGTTGCCCATGAAGGTGTGGTCGTGCGAGGCGCCCGGCCGGCCGGCGAAGACGATCGGGTCGTCGGGCGCGGTCCGGGAGACCGCGCAGTTGGCCTGGAACTCGTGGAAGTACCGGTCGGGCGGGTTGTTCCACGACGGGGTGACGCCGGTGACCTGCGGGACGGCGGGGATGTAACCGTCGCCGTCCGGGTCGTCCCCGGTCGCCAGCGGGGCCAGGGCGGTGTGGTTCATGTGGACGGCCGTACCGGCGTCGGGGGTGGCCTGGGCGGTCAGGGAGGCCGCGCCGAGACCGGCTGCGGCGGTCACGGCGAAGGCCGCCGAGACCAGTAGGGCGGACATGCTCCGCGAACGGATCTTCACTGCTGCTCCTCGGGTGGGGGAGCCCTCCCGGGCGGGAGGGCGGCTCGCTTCGGGAGAGCGCTCTCTCAAGCGGCCCGGAAAACGCGGGGCGGCCGGGTGCCGCCCCGCGTGTTCAGGGGGTTCGGGGACGGGTCAGGGGAAGGAGACGACCGTCGAGGGGGTGGTGGAGGTGCCCGACGTGGCGGCGCCGGTGTTGTTGATGACGTGCTCGTACTGGCCGTTGCCGCCCAGGGAGACCACGAGCAGGTCGTGGAACTTGACGCCCGGCTTCACCGGGACCTCGAAGCCGTGGTCCTGACGGATCGTCGGGTCCACGTTGTAGTAGCAGTAGCTGCCCAGGCCCCAGCCCTCGTGGGTGTTCACCGAGTCGGCCACCTTGTAGGCCGCGTAGCCCTTGGTCGCGCCGTTCTGCACGGCGGCCTGGTTGGGGGCGTCGTAGGCCTTCTCGTTCTGGAAGAAGATCGTCCGGCCGCGCTCGCCGTTCCACTCCACGTCGTACTTGTTGAAGTGTTCGACGAACAGGCCGGTGGCCAGGACGTCGTCACCGTTCACCCGGAACCCGTAGTCGGAGCGGTTGGTCTCCCAGCCCACCCCGTCCCCGTGGTCGGCCCGCCAGATCCAGGTGTGGTCGACGATCGTGTCGTGGTTGTTGATGACCATCCCGGCGCTCGCCTTGCCCGGGCCGGCGCCGCCGACGCGGATGAAGACGTCCTGCACGGTCGTCGGGTTGGCCGCGTGGTCCGTGGTGGTGCCGGCGGGGCCGACCTCCAGCAGGGAGGGGGAGTTGACCGGGCCGGCGTCGATCAGGAAGCCGGCCAGCTTGACCCCGTCCACGTCGGCGACCTTCATCGCCGTCACGCCGTTGTCCGGGATCAGCGTGGCCAGACCGAGGCCCAGGACCACCGTGTCGGGGCGGTTGACCTGGATGGTCTGGTTCACGTGGTAGACGCCGGGGGTGAAGAGCAGGTGCAGGCCCTGGGTCAGCGCCTGGTTGATCGTGGCGGCGCTCGCGCCCGGCTTGACCACGTAGAACTGGCTCAGCGGGATCGAGGTGCCCTGCGGCGCCCCGTTGCCCCACGAGGTGCCGCGGGCGTTGGTGCGCTTGGCCGGGACGAAGACCTTGTACTCGGAGCCGTCCAGGTACAGGAAGGGCTTCTCGCGGGAGACCGGGGTGGTGTCGAGCGTCGTGTAGCGGGGCTCGGGGAAGCCCTGCGCGGGTGCGCCCTGGGTGCCGGAGAAGACCTGGTTCCAGACGCTGTTGGACCAGCCGCCGATGGAGCTGTCCCGGGTGTACCACTGCTGCTGCGAGTAGTTGCCGACCTGGCCGTCGATCTTCGAGTCGGCGATGTAGCCGCCCGAGGCCCAACCGTAGCCGTTCGGCGCCAGGTTGAGGCCGCCCTTGACGTGCATGCGACGGAAGGGCGCCGCCTGGGAGACGGCCCAGCGGTCGGTGCCGCTCACCGGGTTCAGCGCGAGGTTCTCCGCCGAACGCCAGAAGTTCTGGGTCGCGTTGCCGCCGAACCAGCCGGCGTCGACGGTGACGTCACCGTTGATCGTGGTGTCGTCGGGGTTCAGGCCGAGGCCCGAGATCGAGGTGTAGAAGCCGATCTGGGCGTTCAGTCCGTTGTAGGTGCCCGGCTTGAACAGGAACTGGTAGCGCCCGGTGCCGAACTGGGCCGACTCCTGCTGCGCGAAGACCTGGTCCAGCCTGGCCTGGATGTTCGGGGTCGACGGATCGAAGACGATCACGTTGGGGCCGAGGTCGCCGCCGCCGGGAAGGGTCGGGCCGCTCCCGGTGGTGCCGTAGACCTGGAACTCGAAGAGCGAGTAGCCGTATCCGGTGGTGCGCTGCGTGCCGAACACGCGGACGTAGCGAGCGGTGCCGCTCACGTCATGCGTGACGTTGCCGCCCGCGCCGGTGGTGGTGGAGTACGCGGTGGTCCAGTTGGAGCCGTCGGTGGACAGCTCGATCCGGTACGCCTTGGCGGCGGCGGCCTCCCAGCGCAGAGCCACCTGGCTCAACTGGGCGGGGGCGCCGAGGTCCACCTGTATCCACTGGGGGTCGGCGAACTGGCTCGACCAACGGGTGCCGTTGTCGCCGTCGACGGCGGCGCTCGCCGGGGTGCCGGCCCCCTCCACCGTGGAGGCGGTGGCGGGCTTGCCCTGCGAGAGCAGGGTGGGCGCGGCGGTGGCGGTGGATCCGGGCAACAGGACGAGGAGGGCCGCCACCAGTGCGGCGGCCAGCGTCGCGACGGTGATGCGTGGCGGACGGTCGTGGAGCAGGGGCATGCGGGGTTACTCCTGACGTAGGGATCCGGGGGGATCGAAGCGTGAGTGAACTGCCCCGGGAGAGGGCCGTCAAGAGGTTTGGCGTTCATGAAATGAAGATCGAATGAGGTGTCAATTCTGTTTGGGGCCTGTGAACTTGGAGTTTCTTCAATCCTTGTGAAAAGTGTTGACGAAAAAACCCGGCAGGTCTGTACTGAGGCTCCTGACCGCTCCGTTCCACCGTGCCCGCCAAGGCGGTGCGCAGCGTCGGGCCCGAGTCGGCCGTGGTGCGGACCGAGTTCGGGAAGTGTTGCCGCACGGCGCCTTCGGGCTGCCGTGCGTTCGTTGTTCGTCGGCGCGGGCGGCCGCGGACGGCGCGGTCGTCGGCGCCGACGGCACGGAACGCGCGGGCGGTGGGGCGGAAGGGGTCGACGGCCCCGGAGGCGATCGAGGGGGCACGCCGACCCCGCCCCGCCGCCCGCGCGGTGCCCGCACGGGTACCGGCCCCGGCCCCGGCGTCCCGACTGTCAGGAGGTGGTGCTCCATGGGCGTACGGCACCTCGCCCGCTCCGGACGCGCCTTCCCGCCTCCCGGCCGGGGCGTGTTCCGGGGGACCTACCAGGCGCCCGGATCGGGAAGCTCGCCGCCGGCCACCCGGGTGACCTCGGTGCCCGCGAGCCCGGCCGCCCACGGCGTCGTCAGCGCGGCCAGGGCCGCCGCGTCCGGCGGGGTGGGACCCAGCCCGACCGCGTACCGGGCCACGGCCGCACTCCGCTCGAAGGGGCGGGGCCACGCGTGCGCCTGCCCGAGCCCGGCGTCCGCGAGGGCGCCCAGGAGGGCCCGCAGCCGGCCCCGGGTCCTGCCCAGGTTCTCCTCGAACTCCGCCGGCGCCGCGCCCCGTACGGTCACCACCGCCCAGGCCGCGTGCCGGCGGTGCAGGGGCGGGGCGGCCAGGACCCGCCCGAGGCCGTCCGGGTCCTCCTCCAGCAACTCCCAGGCCCGGTACAGCTCCTGGACCAGCAGGTCACGCATCCCCGGCCCCACTTGGCCGGTGCAGCCGCGGACCGGCGCCGAGGGGGTCAGGACGGTCACGGGGGCGGGCGCGGCGGCGGACCCCGTGAGCCCCGGCGCCGGGTCCGGGCGAGCGGCCGGGCGGGGACCCGGGCGGGCGGCCGAACCGGGGTCCAGGTGGACGGGCTCGGCCCAGTCCCAGGCGGCCCAGGTCCCGAAGAACTCCCGGCGCAGCGCGCCCGGGGCCAGATCCCCGGCCCCGCTCACCGTCCGTGCGGCCAACACCGCCCAGGCCACCCCCGGCAGCCCGCCGAACGGCGCCGAGTCCAACCCCCGGGCCCGTGCCCAGGCCTTCACCTCCCGCGCCAGCGCCGCGAAGGCGTCGGCCCGCTCCGCGCCCACGGCCTCCCGTACGGCGTCGGCGTCGCTCGGCGCGCTCAGTGCCACCGAGGCGGCCTCGCCCCACTCGGCCCGCCGGGCCACGGCCTCCCGCGGATCCAGGGCGCCCCCGGACACCACCACCAGGTCCACGTCCAGGCCCGACACGCGCAGCCGCAACCCCGGCACGCGGGCGCCGGTCACCTCCCGCGGGCGCCGGGCCGTCGGGAGCGCCGCCGCCACCCGGGCCCGCACCGTCGAGGCGTCCGCCGTACCCGGCAGCGCCACCACCAGGTCCAGGTCGGCCCCGGTCAGGGCGCAGCCCATCCGGCGCGAGCCCGCGACCCGCACCACCCCCTCGGGCAGGGCCGCCGCGATCCGCGCCGTGACCTCCCGGGCCGTCGCCTCCTCCTCGGGGCCGACCGGGAGCGGGACGGCGCCCGGGGCGGGGTCCTCCCACCGCACCGTGCCCGTACCCAGCTCCACCGTGGCCCGGACCTCCATCGGCCCGTCCCCGCGCCGCGACAGCACGGCCAGGGACGACACCCGGACGAGCCGGCCGTCACCCGGCGGCGGCACGAACTCCCGCGCCGCCCGCCGCACATCGCGCGCCCGACCGGTCGCCGGGCGCGGGGGCCGGCCCTCGGCGGGCCCCCGGCATCCGGGGAACCGCTCGACGAGGGCGCGCCGCAGCTCCCGCCAGGACGCGTTCCCGCCCGGACCGGCCACCAAGTCCCCCCACTCTGCGGCGTCCTCCCACTCCGCGGCGTCCCCCCACTCGGCGTTCTCCCGCCGGGCGGAGCCGGGCACGGCCTCCAGGCGGGCTGCGAACGGCTCGACGCCGGTCACGGCCGCCGCCAGGAACGGCAGCGCCTCCTCGAAGGAGGACTCCGGCACGAAGCCGAACAGCAGGCCCACGGGCGCGGGCCGGAGCACGCCCCCCGACCCGTGCGCGCCCGTCTCCGCGCCCGGCTCCGAGACCGCCGGGTCCTTCGGCGGCAGCCAGGCCACCGCCGTCCGCGAGGTCGCGGGTACGTCCAGCGGGGCGGGCCGCGCGCCCGGACCGCCGTACTCCAGGGTGGCCTCCACCCCGAAGTGGTCGGAGACGAACAGCCCCTCCGGCCCCGGCGCGGTGCCCCGCAGCGCGCACTGCGTCACCCGCGGGCCACCGTCCGGACCGAGGAGGATCCGGTCCAGCCGGCCCGCCCGTCCCGTCAACGAGCCCACGGCGGCCAGGGGGTTGGCCCCCGGGTCGAAGGTCGGGGTGTCGTCCGAGGCCCCGTGCGTCTCCGTCCAGGCGTCCCGCAGCCCCAGCGCGGCGGCCGGCCCCTCGGCGCCCGAGCGGCCGTCGTTGAAGTCGCCGAGCAGTACGACCCCGGCCGCTGCCGTGTCAGCGACCCCGACCAACCCCTCCGTCAGTGCGGCCAGTTGGGCCGTACGCAGCGCCGCCCCGTCGGCGGTGTGGTCGCTGGTCAGGTGCGTACCCGCGACCACGAGGGGCCCGGCGGCGGTGTCCACGGTGACGGCGGCGACCGCCTTGTGCGGGGCGAAGTGGTGCGCCCCGGCCTCCCGTACCGGCAGCCGGCTGAGGATCAGCAGCCCGGTGTCCCGGACGTCCGGGCCCTGGGGGTCGGTGCCCACCGCGTACCCGGACCGCACCCACGGAGCGGCCAGCAGCAGGGCGAGGAGCGCGGGTTCCACCTCCTGGAGCGCGATCACGTCGGCGTCCGCCTCCGCCAGGTCCGCCAGCAGCATCGGCCGGCGCCGGTCGGTGGCGATGAGCGGGGCGTCGTAGCGGTCCCACAGGGTGTTCCAGGTCAGCAGCCGCACCCTCGTCGAGGGCGCCGCGGCGGCCGGCGGGACCCCGCCGGGCCGCCAGGAGCCACTCGACGGATCCCAGGCGTGCGCGGTCCGGGCGGTGAAGAACGGCGCGCCCAGCAGGAGTTCCTCGCGCACCCGCCCGGCCCGCGTCCCGTCGATCCGGTCCACACCCGTGGCCCGGTCCCACACCAGCTCCCCGTCCGCCTCGACGAACAGCACCCGGTGCCAGGGGATGTCACCGCCGGGCACGAAGGAGGGCAACGGCACCCGCTTGGGCGCCGCGCCGCGCTGGAGGAGCCCGAACGTGAACCGTGCCGGGTCGAACCGGGGGTCCCAGCGGACCTGGTGGTACAGCTGCTCGCTCGTACGCATCAGACCTGGTCCCCCTCATGGCCCGGGCCCTCGCCCGCGCCTGCCTCGCCGGACGGCGCCAGGCCGCCTTCCGTGTCCTCGATCCGGCCGCCCGCGCCGACGTACCAGGTCCGGTGCGCCTCGCCCGGGTAGGGCGGGACGAACCGGCGCAGCTGCCCCGTCAGGACGGGCGCCGGTACGGGATGCGGCCGCACGGCGTTGCGCCGCAACAGTTCCGCCTCCTCCACGAGCGCCACCACCTGGGTGACGAGGGCGTCCCGGCGGCCGGCCGCGCCCGTGACCAGGCCGCGCTGTCGCGGGGTGAGGCCAGTGGCGTCCCACACCACGGTGCCCCCCGAGGCCAGGGCCCGGTCGAGCCGGTCCAGGCCCTCGCGGAGCACTTCCTGATTGGCCCCTTGGTCGGCGCGCTCGCCCCGGTCGGCGCGCAGGTCGTCGAGGGCGATGTACGCGCTCACCCCGGGCAGCGACCGGGCGAAGGTGCTCTTTCCGCTGCCGGAGGGCCCCGACAACTGGACGAGCCGAGGCCGGTCGGCGCCGGCGCGCAGGCCCCAGGTGGCCGCCACCGCCTCCTCGGCGGTGGAGAGCCGGCCCTGCCCGAAGGCCTCGCGGGCCTGCGCCCAACAGCGGTCCGCCACCGCCCCGTCCCATCCGACCAGGGCTTCGCGCAGGCCCCGACGCAGCGCCCCCAGGGGGTCCGCCCCCAACAGCCCCGCCTCCTCGGCGTACAGGGCGGACCACTCGGCGCACTCCCGCTCGGCCGCGTCGCCCGGCAGGGCCGCCGCCAGCGCGTGCAGCACCCCGAGATCGGCCGCCGCCGCCATCCGTACGAGGCCGGCCCGCCGCGCCTCATCCGGGAACGGCCTGCGCAGCGCCGGGTACAGCCCGACCAGGTCCGCGACCCGCCGCGCCGTCCGCATCCCGAGCGGTCCGGCCGCGAGCCGCGCCCCGAGAGCCGCCCGAGGCTCCCGGTGCAGGGCTGCGGCCAAGACCCCGGCGAGGCGGTCCTCCCCGGTCCGGCCGGCGCCGTCCAGCAGTGCGGTGACCTCGGCGACGGCCGAGGCCGCCCCGTCGGCGGCCGTGCCCCCGACGGCCGACAGCAGCCCGGCGAGATCGGGCTCGGCGCCCGAACGGACCGCCCACAGCGGGGCGTTCGCTCCGAGGCCGTTCGGGACGACCGGGGCGTACATCCAGTGCGTGTCGGTGCGCACGTGGCCGACCCGGACCCACTTGGCCACGTACCGTCCGAAGTCCGCGCGTTCGAAGCCGGCCACCGGCCGGACCACGAAGCCCTCCTGACGGGAGGTGTCGATCCGCAGCCCGCGCAGGACCCGCTCGTCGTGGACGCCGCGCCAGAGCACGCGCGGGGTGGGGATCCCGAGACCGCGCAGGAAGCGTACGGTCCGGTCCCAGTCGAGGCAGTGGTCGCCGTCCCACACGGAGAACCCGTAGAACCAGCTGTCGAGTTCCTCGTAGGCGAGCGAGTGCCGCGCGTACAGGTTCTCCCCGCACACCCGCCACCCGCGCGGGATCCCGCCGCCGATCCGCCCCTGGAGGCCCTTCACCCAGGCGCGGGAGGGGTGGTGACCGGAGTCGAGGGAGCGGGCGTGCAGGGCGTCGGAGTACAGGGTGGTGTTCTCCCCGTCGAGCTTCTCGGTGACGACCACCTCCCGCCCGGCCAAAGCGGAGGTCCCGCTCGCCCGCACATCGTCGGAGGTGGCCCCGGGCGACCAGGGCAGGTGCGCGGTGCGGGGGTAGTGCGTGCGCATGGCGTGCTCCAGCCGGGGGGTACGGGGTGTTCCGTCACCCTAGGTACCGACGGGGGGTCGCATCCACCCGTTTTCGCCGGTCCGGGGCGGGTTCGGGAGCCCGGCGAGGGAAGCGCGAGCGGCTCATGCCCCGTGCGCGACGAGGCTCCGGGCACAGTCGAGCACCGTCTCGCGGGCCGGGCGCGGCTGCCGGTGGAGGACCCGCCCCGCCTTCTCCGTACTGTGCCGGTTGCGCCGCCCCGGGGACCGGCGCGCAGGCCGTCCTCGTCACCGGGGGAACCGACTACCTCGCCGGCTGGTGCGTCGTCGAACTGCTCCGGCGGGGTTACCGGGTCCGCACCACCGTGCGCGGCGCGGGACGCGAGCGGGCCGTCACCGAAGCCGTCTCCCGCGTCGCCGATCCGGCCTCGGCCGGCGGCACTTCGCCTTCGCTGGCCTCACCGCCGACGAGGGCCGGCGCGAGGCGATGGAGGGCGTCACCTCCGTGCTCCACGTGGCCTCGCCCCTCGGCGCGACCTCCGACCCGAACGCCGGCCTCGCCGCACCGGCCCGTGGCGGCGCGGCGCGGGTGCTGTGCGCCGCCACGGAGGCCAACGTCCGGCGGGTGGCGTCCGGTGGGTGGCGTCCGGTGGGTGGTGATGACCTCCGGCGGCGGGAGGATGCCGGGGGCGCCGCGCGTCGGACGGTAGGTCGTGGATGTGCGGGACCTCGTCGGCGTCCACCTCCGGGCGATGACCTCGCCGGACGCGGCGGGCGAACGGTTCCTGGCGACCGGGCAGTTCCTGTTGATGGCCGACATGGCCCGGGCCTGCGCGAGGGCCCCGGGGCCCGGGGCCGTTCCGTGTCGACCCGACGGATCCCCGACGCCCTCGTGCGCCTCACGGCCCGGTTCACCGACCCGACCCGACCCGACCCGACGCTCCGCGAGATCAAGCCCGCCCTCCAGCCCTTCGTCGAGGCCATCCGGACCCTCTTGGCGGCGGCGCCGCCGACGGCTCCCCGAAGCCCGGCCTGGACGCCGAGGATGTCCTCCGACAATTGAGCGTGCCGTGGCGGATCGACCCCGCGCGCGACGGGGCGCCCGCGCCGCCAGGATCCTCACCCTGATCATCGACGGCCTGCGCGCGCCCTGGGCGGCCGGGCTGCCTCCGGCCGTCCCTTCCGGGTCAGCGGCACAAGGCCGCGATCTGCGGGGAGACCGTCCCCTTCGCCGCCGCGCACAGCGGGGCCATGTCGTACGAACGCCCGGGCGCGGGCGGGGCCTTGGGGCGTACGGGCTTCTTCGCGCGCGGCTTCGCGGCGGAAGCGGCGGGGGCCCTCGCCTGGACGCGGTTGCCGGCGTGTCCCGGCGCGTGCCCCGAGGCGCGGCCGGGGGCGCGGACGGCCGTACGGCGCGGCGATCGGTCCTCGCCCGGGGGCGGGGCGGCCGGGGCGGCCTCCGGGTCGCCGCCTTCCGCGGGGCCGGGGTCCACCTCGGCGTCGGCCGGCCGGGGCGGCGGCTGCGACGCCACCACTTCCGGCAGCGACCCCAAGGGCAGGCCCGGCGACGGCGCCCGCGCGGTGCCGGCCGCCACCGGCGCCGGCCGGGAACGCCCCTCGGGCGCGGGCGACCGTACGGTCACGCACCCGGCGACCGGGACCAACACGAGCACGGCGAGGAACAGGGGCAGGGCCCGGCGCGACTGCATCCGCCCACCCTGCCGCACCGGGACCCCGGTGCGGGCACCCGCTCACACGGACGGGTGAGCGCCATCCGGGGGGTCGGCCGCCGCCGCAAGGCGTGGCAGCTCACCGCGAGGACATCGCCCTCCCGGGTCGATCACGTGGTCGGACCAGCGGCTTTCACACCGCCAGTCCGCACGACGGACCGTAGCAAGATCGACATAACCAGGTCATAAGATCCACCCGGCCGGGTCACGGCGAGGTATGCGGCAGGTAAAGAAGATCCGTCCCGGCCGCCCGGCATGCGGACGCACGGGTCCCGCCCGCGACGCCGAAGGCTCGGCGCGCTCGGGCGGTGGTCGCCGTAACCAGGGGGCCGCGCCCGCTGTTGCAGGGGCGTCGGACCCACCCACGGTGAACGGAGACCCATGCCGCAGCTGACCGAGGAACCCGGCCGCACCGGCACCTGGATGAACCCCGCCGAGTACGGCGCCTCGCGCGCCACGCTCTGGACCGGCGCGGTCGTCCTCGTCACCGACCCCGACGGCAGGGTCCTCGTCCAGACCGTCGACTACCGCTCCGACCGGCTGCTCCCCGGCGGCGCCGTCGACGCGGGGGAGGCGCCCGCCGCCGCCGCGGCCCGCGAGATGCGCGAGGAGCTGGGCATCGACGGGGACTTCCCGCGCGGGCTCGCCGTCGACTGGATCCCGGCCGACACCCCCGGCTTCCCGCCCGAGATGCGCTTCCCCGGGGAGATCCTGCACGTCTACGACGGCGGCACCTGGACCCAGGACCGGATCCGGTCCGTCCGCCTCCCGGCCCAGGAGATCACCGGCATCGACTTCGCGGAGCCCGCCGACCTGCCGGCCCTGATGGACGCGGGCGACGCCCGTCGGGCCCTGTCCGCCCTGCGCGCCCGCGTCAACGGTTCAGGCCCGGCCCTCCTGGAGGACGGCCGCCCCACCAACCCCACCGCCCTCGACCGCCTCGGGGTCCTGCGCAACCACCGCACCCCGCACCACGGCACGTGGCACCCGGGCCCCGTCCCGGCCCGGCTGCCCGTCCGGGACCGCTCCGGCTGGCTCTTCGCCCCCGACGGCCGGGTCCTGCTCCTCATCGCCCGCGCCACCGGCGCCGCGCACCTCCCCGCGCCCGACGCCGAACCGGCCGCCGGAGCCCTCCCGCTCGGCTACCGGTACGCCGACCGGGGCGCCCGGGCCCGTACGACGGCCCGGCTCACCGGCCTGTCCACCGCCCGCGACCCCGCGTACGCCCGACTGCTGGCCACCCCGGAACAGGTCCGCGAGCTGAGCGACTGGGGCCCGGCCGGGCGGGAGGAACTCGCGGCGGTCCACGAGGCCCGCGCCCGGTTCTCACTGCCCTGCCCGCCGCGCACCCCACCCACCGAACTGCCCGAGTCGGGCCTGCGCTGGTAGACCGCGGCCGCCCCCGGAGGGCCGCCGCGACCAGAACGGGCCAATCCGGCGCGCGCGGCGGCCGGTCCCGCAGCATGGGGGCCATGACCGACAGCACGATCGACTACACCCTCTACATCCAGGCCGACCCCGCCCGGGTCTGGCAGGCCCTCACCGAGCCGGCCTTCACCCGGCGCTACTGGGGCCTGAGCTTCGAGACCGACTGGGCGGTGGGCTCGCCGATGTCGTGGGTCGAACGGGGGGCCCGCACCAGCGACCCCGAGCAGGTGGTCCTGGACTGCGTCCCCGACCGCCGGCTCTCGTACACCTGGCACACCTTCACCCCGCGGTGGGCCGCCTCCGCCGGGATCTCCGAGGAGGTGCGGGCCGAGCTGGCCCGCGAGCCGCGCACCCGGGTCACGTACGAGATCGAGCCGGTCGGGGACACCCTCGCCCGGCTGACCATCCGCCACGAGGGGTTCGCCCCCGGAGGCACCCTCGTCACCATGTGCCGCCGGGCCTGGCCGATGCTCGCCTCCAGCCTCAAGACCCTGCTGGAGACGGGGGCCCCGCTCCCGGAGCCCGGACCGGAGCCGGAACAGGGCACGGGCGGCTACGAGACCCACCGGCCCTGACGCGCGATCCACCGGCCCTGACACGAGACCCACCGGGCCCGAGCGCGATCCACCGGGCCCGAGCGCGATCCACCGCGCCTGACGCGCGACCCGCCGAAGCCGCCCTCCCGCCCTCCCGGCCGCGGCCGGGAGGCTTGCGAGACGCCCCGGCCGGCCCACCCGCACCACCCGAGCGGCACCCCTGGGCACCACCCGTTCACCCCCGTCGTGTGGAATGGGGTCATGGGGAGACGCGAGCACCAGACGAGCCGGGCCTCGGGGAGCGCCCAGGCCCACCCGAAGGGGACACCGTTCCCGGAGACCGGTCCGGAGGGCCACTGGCGGTACTTCCGCCACCTCGACCGGCTCGACGCGATCTCCGTCGACCCCGACGCCGGCCCGGCGGAGGAGGCCGGGGCGGTCGCGGTCGTCCTGCGCGACCCCGACCCCGTGATGGCGGAGAGCGCCGTGGTCACCCACCTCGACCGGCGCGCCGTCCGGCTGGCGCCCGGCGCGGAGTTCGCCGCCTGGGCCCGCGCACTGGGCCCCGTGCTCGACGGTCGGGAGTTCCCGGCCCGCCGCCTGCACGAGTGGACCCTGCTCCACGCGATCGGCGGGGGCGCCGGCTGGTCCCCGGCCGATCTCACCGCCGCCTCCGACTGGTGCCAGCGCACCGCCGCCCACACCCTGGCCGACCTCGGGGCCCTGACCCTCCTGGCCGGCTCCGCCCGCACCCACCGCGTACGCCAGACCGCGGCCCAGCGGCTGCGCCGCGCCGCCGTCTGACCCCCCGGAGGCCGCGCGCGGCGGTCAGCCGCCCGCCGCCGGGGTGCGCCGCACGACCGTGCCCCGTTCATCGGCCTCCAGGGAGGCGGAGCCCTTCGGCCCGGTCACGCCCACCCTGAGGACGAGCGGGCCCGTCAGGCGCTCGGCTGTCACCTGCCAGGTCTGGACGGGGCCCGTGCCCAGGGTGGTCCTGGCCTCCTCGACCAGGGCGGGGATGCGTTCGTAGGGCAGGGAGCGCGGGTCGAAGCGCGGGGCAGGCATGCCGGTGGGGGCGAACACCACCGACAGGAGCTTGTCCTGCACGACCACCGTGAGCGCCTCGTCCGGGCTCCCGCTGGCGCCGTCGGAGCCCTTCTCCTCGGTGAGGTCCTCGATGGAGCCGCGCAGCCGGTCCTGGTCGAGCATGGACTGGCCGGGTCCGAGGAGCACCGTCCCCGAGCCCGAGGAGGTGACCGTGGTGGAGGTGGACGAGGAGACGGACGGCTGTGGCGCGGAGGGCGGCCGCGCTGTGTCCCGCGGCGCGAGGAGTTCCGCGCGCAGCGGCAGGACGACGACGGCCGCGCCGACGAGCAGGCCGACGAGGAGCGCGAGGCCGTAGGCGCGGCCCTGGGGCGGCTCGCGCACCAGCGAGGACGGGGGAGCCGTGTCCACGCGGGCCCCGGCGGCCCGCTGCGTCCACTCGGGCGTCGGCCGACCGACGAGGCGGACCCGCCAGGGCCGGTCCACGGGGTGCTCGACCACCACGACCCCGCCCGGCCGGTAGCCGGGGAGCGCCACGAGGTTGACGTACGCGGTGATCGAGACCCGGTAGGCGGGGGCGTCGTCCGGGGCCACCGTCAGGTCGAACTCCACGGGTATGTCGCCCCCTTCGCCGTCGAGGGCGCGCAGCGACTCGATCCCCGCGAGGGCCGTGCGCTTGGCCACGGCCGCCTTCCGGGCCCGCGCCGGCGCACCGGCCAGTCGGCACAGGACGCCGTACACCACGGCCAGGACCGCACCCCCGACGATCACGGGGACGCTCTCCAGGACGAACCCGACGACGACGAGCGCCAAGGAGGCGCCGATCACCCCGGAGGTCACGAACCCCCGCAGGAGGGCGACCGGATGGTTGTGGGTGGGTCGCGGACGCGCGGGGCCCGTGGGGCTGGTCATGCCGGTGATTGTGTCCTGCCCGGGGGACGGCCGGAAGGGATTCGGCCCGCCCCGCATCCCCGCACACCGGTCCCGGACAAGGCGCCGGGGAGGGGTCGGGGAGGGGCCCGACGCGGTCAAGCGGAGGCATCGGCGCCGAACTACTCTCGTCAGACGTCCGTTCGAGGGCTTATGGTCCTCGTACCTGGCCGGGTAACAGCGCGTTGAACCGATGCCATTCCGCTGGAGGATGACTCTCCGTGTCGCACGTTTCACAGGCTCCCGTCACCACCCCGGACATCGAGCCCGCACCGACCGCCCCAGCCGAGCCGACCTCGTTCGGCCAGGTCAAGGGCTGGTTCTCGGCCTATGATCAGGTGATCTTCGACTGGTTCCTGACCCGCCAGAACGCCACTCCGGGAGCGTCGGGAGACCTCCTGGAGCTGGGGGTGTTCATGGGCAAGAGCGCCATCTTCCTCGCCGGGTACCTGCGGGAGGAGGAGCGCTTCACCGTGTGCGACCTCTTCGACTCACCGGCGCCCGACGACCACAACCTCGCGGAGATGCGGGACTCGTACCCGACCCTCACGCGCCGTGGCTTCGAGACGAACTACCTGGCCTTCCACGAGGCCCTGCCGACGGTCATCCAGGCCCCCACCTCCGTCGTCGCCGACCGGGTCCGGGCGGGCAGCTGCCGCTTCGTCCACATCGACGCCTCGCACCTGTACGAGCACGTCGTCCAGGACATCGCCTCCTCGCGGGCCGTCGCCACCCCCGACGCCGTCGTGGTCTTCGACGACTACCGCTCCGCCCACTGCCCCGGCGTCGCCGCCGCGGTCTGGGCGGCGGTGGCCGAGGGCGAGCTGTCGGTGATCGCCGTGTCCGCCTCGAAGCTGTACGCGACCTGGGGCGACCCCGCTCCCCACCAGGCGGCCCTGCTCGGCTGGCTGGAGGGCCGCACCGACCTGTGGCACGGCGTGGACGTGGTCGCGGGCCGTCCCCTGGTGCGCATCGGCGACGAAGGCGTCACCGCGCCCGCCGCGCCCCGCCTGCTGCGCCCCCCGGCCGCGGAGCCCGAGCCCGCCCCGGCGCCCGCTCCCGCCGCCAAGCCCGCTCCCCGGCCGGGAGTCCGTTGGCGCCGGCTGGCCAAGGACCTCCTGCCGCCGCTCGTCACCCGGACGATCGTGGCCCGCAAGCGCCGCCGCCGCGCCTGACGGAGCGGCTCCGTCGTCCGCGCCCCGGTGACGCCGGGGCACGGAGACGGGTCAGCCCGCCGGCCCCTTGCGGACGCGGGCCGCGCGGCGGGCCTCGGCGGTCTGCCGGGCCTCGATGGTCTTGCGGGACTCCTTGCCCTTGCCGGGGCGGCCCGGACGGGTGCCGATGCCCCGGAAGCCGAGGTCCGTGCCGCTGGGCCGACCCTTGGCATCGGTGGGCGCGGCGCCCGCCAGGGGCACCCCCGAAGGGGCCTTCGCGCCGGTGATCCGGCTCAGCGCCGCCTCACCGGAGCGGACCTGCGTGATGGTGGGCCGGATCTTCGCGTCGGCCATCAGCCGCACGATGTCGCGCCGCTGGTTCGGCGTGACCAGGGTGACGACCTTGCCCGACTCGCCCGCGCGCGCGGTGCGCCCGCCCCGGTGCAGGTAGTCCTTGCTGTCGGCCGGCGGGTCCACGTTCACGACCAGGTCGAGGTCGTCGATGTGGATGCCGCGCGCGGCGACGTTCGTCGCGACCAGCACCGAGACGAGACCGTCCTTGAACTGGCCCAGGGTCCGGGTGCGCTGCGGCTGCGATTTGCCGCTGTGCAGGCCCTCCGCCCGTACGCCCATCGCCCTCAGGTGCTTCACGAACTGGTCCACGCCGTGCTTGGTGTCGAGGAACATCAGCACCCGGCCCTCGCGCGCCGCGATCTCCGTCGCCGCCGAGACCTTGTCGGCCGCGTGGACGTGCAGCACGTGGTGGTCCATCGTGCCGACCGAGGCCGACTGCGGGTCGACCGAGTGCGAGACCGGGTCCTTGAGGTAGCGGCGCACGAGCTGGTCGACGTTGCGGTCCAGCGTGGCCGAGAACAGCATCCGCTGCCCCGCGTGGTGGACCTGGTCCAGGATCTCGGTGACCTGCGGCATGAAGCCCAGGTCGCACATCTGGTCCGCCTCGTCGAGGACGATGATTTTCACCCGCTCCAGGTGCACGTCCTTGCGCCCGACCAGGTCGCTGAGGCGACCCGGAGTGGCGATGACGACCTCGACCCCGGTGCGCAGGGCGCCGGACTGGCGGCCGATCGACAGCCCGCCGACCACCGTGGCCATCCGCAGGTCCAGGGCCCGCGCGTACGGGTCCAGGGCCTCGGTCACCTGCTGCGCGAGTTCGCGCGTCGGTACGAGGACGAGCGCGAGCGGCCGCTTCGGGTCCGCCCGCTGTCCCGCCGTGCGCGCGAGGAGGGCGAGGCCGAAGGCGAGGGTCTTGCCGGAGCCGGTCCGGCCGCGGCCGAGGATGTCGCGGCCGGCGAGGGAGTTCGGCAGGGTCGCGGCCTGGATCGGGAACGGCTCGCGCACCTCCTGGGCGGCCAGGGTCGTCACCAGCTCAGGGGGCAGGCCGAGTTCGTCGAACGAGGCCACGGGCGGCAGCGCCGGGGTGCCCGTACGGGGCACGGAGAACTCGCCCTGCGGACCGAGGGTGCGGGGGGTCTTCCCGGCACCCTTGCCACCGCCGGAACGGGTGCCCGGCTTGCTGCCTGCCTTGGCTCCGGCCTTGATGCCGAAGCGCCCATGAGCTGACGGGTTCTTCATGCAGAACCTTTCGTGAGGAGGACGTACGCGGGGCGGCGCACACGGGTCCGGACGACCGGACCACCGAAGGGCAGGGGAGCCGTCGAACGGCGAAGAGCCGGGGCCCGTACCGCTCGGTACGGGCCCCGGCTCTTCGTACACGTCCGTACGTCCACACGTCCGCACCGGGCGAAAGCGCCCCGCGCCGCAAGTTTCCGTCCCATTTTACCATCGGCGCGCGGTGCGACTAAGCGTTCGATCCGCCACGGTTGGCCGCGCCCGACGTGTGTTCCGAGTGACGGGTGGGCACTATCGAAACGGCCGCACGTGCGGCCCGCGTGGAACGTTGAGAAGGATCAGCACTGATGGCAACTGGCACCGTGAAGTGGTTCAACTCGGAGAAGGGATTCGGGTTCATCGAGCAGGACGGCGGAGGCCCCGACGTGTTCGTGCACTACTCCAACATCGCGTCGGGCGGGTTCAGGGAACTGCAGGAGGGCCAGAAGGTGACCTTCGACGTCACCCAGGGCCAGAAGGGCCCGCAGGCCGAGAACGTGTCCCCGTCCTGACCCGTCACCTTCACCGGGCCCGTTCGCCGAGGGCCCGCTTCACGAGGCCTGCCGCCCCGTGACCCGAGTCCCCGCCGGTCAGCCGGCGGGGGCTCGCGTGCGGTGGAGGGCCAGCAGCAGCGCCCAGATCAGGTCCGCCAGCTCCTCGGCGCCGCCCGGGACCAGGCCGTGCAGCCAGTCTGCGAGCACCCCCGTGAACGCCGACGCCACGGCCGAGGCCACCAGGTCCGGGTGCGGGGCGCCGACCGCCGCGCGCTCGGCGCGGGCCCGGGCGCGCAGCTCCCGGTGGAGCCGCTCCCCGAGCGGCCCGCCACCGCCCGGCAGGAGGAGGGCGCGGTAGAGGTCCGCGTGTTCCGCGACGTCGGTGAGGAAGTCGGCGAGGGCGGCCGGGGGGCGGGCCGGGGCGGTCGCGGCCGGACACGTCTGCCAGGCGTGCAGGGCGTCGACCGCCGCGTGCACCACGCCCGCGCAGGCGTCCACGGCGAGCGCCGGCAGGTCCTCGTAGTGCAGGTAGAAGGTGGCGCGGCCGACTCCGGCCCGCCGGACCACCGCCGAGACGCCGACCTGGGAGAGTTCCCGGCCCGCCGCGCACTCGGCGAGGAGCGCCTCGCGCAGTCTGGCCTTGGTGCGGGCCGTGCGCGGATCCCCGCTCACGCGGCGAGCAGGGCGGCGCCGAGCGCGAGCGCGCCGGGCAGGGCCTGGGCGAAGAGGATCCGCCGGTTCGCGGTGGCGGCCCCGTACAGCCCCGCGACGATCACGCAGACCAGGAAGAAGACCTGCGTGGCGAGGGAGTCGATGACCAGCCCCCACACCAGGCCGGCGGCCAGGAAGCCGTTGTAGAGCCCCTGGTTCGCGGCCAGCGGGGCGGTGAGGCGGGCGGTGGGGGCGTCGAACCCGGACAGGGCGCGCCCCTGGGGCCGCTCCCACAGGAACATCTCCAGGACCAGGAAGTACGCGTGCAGCGCGGCGACGAAGCCGACGAGAACCTGGGCGGCCGTGTGCACGGGCGTCTCCCTGAGTCGATGCGTGTGTGGGGCGGTGCGCGGGGCGGTCCGGGTGCCGGATGCGACCGAACCCCCTTAGTTCCTGGACAACTGTACAGGAACTAAGGGGGTTCGGGTCGCGCGCGGTGGGCCGCTCAGTCCTCCCCGAGGAACACGGCGGACACCGGGCAGGCCCGGGCGGCCTCCCGCAGCAGCGGGCTGCCGTGGCCGTCCTCGCGCCCCGGCAGCACCGCACCGAAGCCGTCCTCGTCCTGGGTGAACACCGCGGGAGCGGTGAGCGCGCATTGGCCGGCGCCGATGCACACGCTCTGGTCGACGGAGACCCTCATGCCGCTCACCAGGTCACGGGGAGTTCGATCATGCCCTGGATGGTGTCCCCGGGCTTGAAGGGGATCCGCTCCGGATCGGCCGCCAATCGCAGCCCCGGCAGCCGGGCGAAGAGGGTCCCGAGGGCGATCTCCATCTCGGCGCGGGCCAGGTTCTGGCCCAGGCACTGGTGGATGCCGAAGCCGAAGGCCAGGTGGTGGCGGGCCGGCCGGTGCCAGTCCAGCGTGTCGGGCTCCTCGAACACCGACTCGTCGCGGTTGATCACCGAGGTGGAGAAGACCACCCCGTCGTCCGGCCGGATCACGACCCCGCCGACCTCGATGTCCTCGGTGGCCACGCGCAACATCCCGTCGGCGATCGACAGGAAGCGCATCAGCTCCTCCACCGCCTCCGACATCAGGGCCGGGTCCGCCCGCAGCTCCTCCAACTGCTCGGGGTGGTTCAGCAGGGTGAAGGTGCCCAGCGAGATCATGTTCGCGGTGGTCTCGTGGCCCGCGATCAGCAGGATCGCCGCGAGCGAGGCGAGCTCCTCGACATCGGTCTCCCCGGTCTCCAGCCGACCGACCAACTCGTCCAGCAGCCCCTCGCCCGGCTCGGCGCGCTTGCGCAGGATCAGGCTCCGCAGGTAGTCGTCCAGTTCCTCGCGGGCCTCCTCCACGTCGGAGGCCTCGGGGCCGCGCAGCAGCCGGCGCGAGCGGCTCTCGAAGAACTCGTGGTCCTCGTAGGGGACCCCGAGCAGCGCGCAGATCACCATGGACGGCACCGGCAGCGCGAAGGCCCCGACCAGTTCCGCACCCGGACCCCGCTCCACCATCCGGTCGACGAGGCGGTCCACGGTCTCCTGGATCCGGGGCCGCAGGGCCGCCGTCCGCTTGACCGAGAAGCTCGGGATCAGCATCCGGCGCTGCGTGTTGTGCTCGGGGTCGTCCACCCCGAGCAGGGCGGTGCGCCGGTTCTGGAGGCCGCGGAACCTCCGGGTCGGGCTCGGGAAGGAGTCACGGGTCCGGTCGGTGGACAGCCGTCCGTCGGCCAGCAGCGCGCGCGCCTCGGCGTGGCCGGTGACGACCCACACGGAGCGGCCGTCGAAGAGGGTGACCCGGGAGAGAGGCCGACCCTCCCGTAGGGGTTGGTAGGCGGTCGGCGGGTGGTAGGGGCAGGTTCGGTCCTGCGGAAAGGCAACGGCTTCGGTCATGGGAATGCACCTCGCAAGCGATGGTTCCGTCTCGCCGGGATCCATTACATGCCTCAGGCACCTATCCCACCTATGCCACTTTCGGCCGGCCTGCCCGAGTTCACTCTCGGGGGCGTGCCGGACCCGTCAGAGGGGGGTGTCGAGGAACGGACCCGTCAGATGAGCGCGTCGAGGAAGGCGCGGAACTCCGCCGGGGGCAGCGGCCCCTCGTGGGTGGCCACCGCTTCCCCCGCGCGCAGCAGCACCACCGCCGGGGCGCCCGTGACCCCGTACCGGCGGGTCGTCGCGGGGCAGCGCGTGATGTCCGTACGGACCGCCGTCAGGCGACCCTCGTACTCCCGGGCCAGTTCCTCGACCGCGGCGTCCATCACCCGGCAGGACTCGACGGCCTTGGGCCAGGTCCCGATGAAATAGGCCAGAACCGGCCCCTCGGTCATCTCGACGATGAAGTCGAATTCCCGGTCCTCCAGCGGTCGGTGTACCCGACGGGTCATGGGTGGTGCTCCTCGGTCGTGCGCGCGTCTGTCGTGACCGTCAGCGTAGGTGGTTCCACCAAGGCGCGCCGACGCCCGGGGGGCCCGCGCGGAAGCCCTCCGGCGGATGCTGCAGAGTGCTCCCGGATCTGTAGGGCAGATGTCGGTGCTCAGGTATGTTGCGCACGGCCTTTACGGCGACCGGAGCCAAAAACCGCCGCATCTGCGGATCGGCATCCGGCGCTTCCGGAGGGGTCGGGCATGACGGTACGAAGGACGCGCGCGAGAGCGGCGGCGATCGGGGCGGTCATCGGGACGGGAGCGCTGCTGCTCGCCGGATGCGGCCAGGGCGCCGACGAGGGCAAGAACGCGGCCGCGCCGAGCGCCTCCGCCCCGGCCGCCGCGCCGGCGTCCGGCGGCCCCGCTGGGGCCACGGCCTCGCAGCCGCCACTGGCCCCCGGCCAGGTCCGCGTCGCCGGCGACGTCGCCAAGCCGTACACCCTGACCCTCGCCGACCTGCGCAAGCTCCCGCAGACCTCGGCCGCCGTGAAGTTCACCAGCGCCAAGGGCGAACAGGAGCACACCTACCAGGGCGTCCTGCTCGACGACGACTGAAGACCGCCGAGCCGCGCTTCGACCAGAGCAAGAAGAACGGCCAACTGCGCGGCTTCGTCTCCGCCACCGGCGGCGGCGACCACCGGACCGTCTTCGCCTGGGCCGAGATCGACCCGGGCTTCGCCAAGTCCCAGGTGCTGCTGGCCGTCTCCGAGGACGGCGTGGCCTTCGACGACGCCGCCGGCCCCCGGCTGGTCGTCCCCCAGGACACCAAGGGCGGCCGCTACGTCTCCGAGCTGAACCAGCTGTGGGTCGGGGTGGTCGACCCGGTGGTCGACGGTGCGAAGTGACGGCCGGCTCCGAGGGGCGCCCGCCGCGGCGGCGCGCCCTGCTCGGCGCCGGGGGCCTGGCCGCCCTCGCCGCGGGCGCGGCCCTGGCTGTCGGGACGCGGGACGTCGGGACGCGGGACGGGGAGGCGCCGGCGAAGGGCGCCCCGCCGGCCGGGACCCCCTTCCACGGCCCCCACCAGGCGGGGATCCTGACCCCGCGCCGGTCGCACGCCCACCTCGCCGGCTTCGATCTGCTGCCCGGCGTCGACCGGGACGGGGCGGTGACCCTGCTGAAGGCCTGGACCACCGCCGCCGAGCGGATGACCCGGGGCGAGTCGCCCGGCGCGGCCGAGGCCGACACCGGGACGGCCCTCGGGGCCGGCCCCGCCGGACTGACCGTCACCCTCGCCTTCGGGGCGGGCTTCTTCGACCGGCTCGGGATGTCCGCCGCCCGCCCCGAGGCCCTGGCGCCGCTGCCCGCCTTCCCCGACGACCGGCTCGATCCCGCCCGTGGCGGCGGCGACCTCTTCCTCCAGACCTCCGCCGACGACCCCTTCGTCGCCGTCCACGCCCTGCGCGCCCTCCAGCGCCTGACCCGGGGCGCGGCCGGCCCCCGTTGGTCGATGACCGGCTTCACCGGGGCGTCCGGAGGGGCCGGCACCCACCGCAACCTCATGGGTCAGCTCGACGGCACCGCCAACCCGGACCCCGTCGTGGACCCCACCCGGCTCCCGCGCGTCCTCGTCACGGGCCCGGGCGCTCCGGCCTGGGCGGACGGCGGCTCGTACGTGGTCGTACGCCGGATCCGGATGCTCCTGGACCACTGGGAGGGGCTGCCCGCGCAACACCGGGAGCAGGCCGTCGGTCGGCGCGTGGCCGACGGGGCGCCCTTGACGGGAGGCACCGAGCACACTCCGGTGGACCTGGACGCCGCCCGCCCCGACGGTGTCCCGGTCATCGCGACGAACGCCCACATCCGGCCGGCCGCGCCCCGCACCAACTCCGGGGCCACGATGCTGCGGCGCGGCTGGTCGTTCGGGCCCGGCCCGATGTCAGTGCCGGCTGTGAAGCTGGGGCCATGGACGACAGGATGCTGCGCCGTCGGGTCTACGGCGCCGACCACGAGGACCCCGATCCGGGCCCGCGACCCGGCCACGTCTACGGCGAGCTGGTGGGCGGCCCGCTCGACGGTCTCCTGCTCGACGTCACCGGCTGGAGCGCCGCACAACTGGCCGAGGAGGCCCGGCTGCCCACCGAGATAGGGCGCTACGGTCCCGGCGGCCGCGCCCACTACCGCCGCCGGGCCGTCGATCCGGGTCACTGGGACTGGACCGGCGACAGCAGGTAGGCCCGGGGGCGCGGCCCTCCCGGGGGAGGCGGGGTCAGGACGCGGCGGAGCGGCTGACGCCGCGCGCCCACAGGACCAGCGGGACCTGGAGCGGCAGCCGGGCGATCGCGGCCGCCCGGAAGCCGGGGGAGCGGCGTCCGGAATCGAGGGCCATCTTCACGTTCGCCGGGAAGACGCCGACGAAGAAGGCGGCCGTGGCCAGCGCGGCCACCCGGCGG
The DNA here is from genome assembly GCF_044741845.1 of Streptomyces sp. NPDC088097. Taxonomy (NCBI): domain Bacteria; kingdom Bacillati; phylum Actinomycetota; class Actinomycetes; order Kitasatosporales; family Streptomycetaceae; genus Streptomyces; species Streptomyces sp. NPDC088097. The sequence continues at coordinate 305,765 of NZ_JBIUTJ010000003.1, read as the reverse complement.
GTCCTCGGGTGGGCCACACCGGCGGCGAGGGCCAGCTCCACGGCGCCGCTCACGTAGGTCCACTGGCGCGGGGTGCCGGGCAGGGACCGGGGGACGATGGCGTCGAACTGCTTCGGCGCGACCGTGTGCGCGACGCCGGCGCCGGCCAGGAGGCCGGCGAGCAGCAGCGGGGACGAGGGGGTGCGGGGCATCGGGGATCCTCTCGAAGGGCCTGGGATCCGCGATCCTACTCGCCAGTAGCTCCGGCGGGGACCCCTTCGGAGCGGTCCGCGCGACCGGCCGCGCGCCCGTCCGGTGGCCGCCCGCGAAGATTCTTCGAAGAATCTTCGCGGGAGCTGTCGATCCGAGCCCCTCCCGTTCGACGCAGGGGTGAGAGGCGGGGGAGGTCCCCGCCCTCCCGACCGAGGAGTCACCATGCCGCGCTTCCTGACCCTGATCCGCATCAACGAGCAGAACCTGCCCCCCGAGGAGTTCCCGGCCGACTTCGAGCAGCGCATGGGCGCCCTCCTGGAGGAGATCACCAAGGCCGGCGTCATGCTCGACACCGCCGGACTGCTGCCGACCTCCGAGGCGACCCGCATCGACTGGTCCGGCGGCCGGATCGGCTTCACCGACGGCCCCTTCACCGAGACCAAGGAGGTCGTCGGCGGCTACTCCCTGATCCAGTGCAAGGACAAGGCCGAAGCCCTCGAATGGACCAAGCGGTTCCTGGAGATCCACCCGGCGAGCTGGAACGTCGGCGCCGAGGTCCGCGAGATCCAGGAGATGTGATCCGGCGGCGCCCCCGCGCCGCGTTTGCCCTGCCACGTCACGGCTGCTCTGATGGGTGGCCGTGACGGCAGTGAGTACGGCCCAGGCGGTCGAAGCGGTGTTCAGGATCGAGTACGCACGGATCATCGCAGGGGTCACGCGCGTGGTCCGCGACGTCGGCATCGCCGAGGAACTCGCCCAGGACGCGCTCGTCGCCGCCCTGGAGCAGTGGCCGCGCACCGGAGTCCCCGACCGGCCCGGAGCCTGGCTCACGGCCGCCGCCAAGAACCGGGCCGTCGACCTGGTGCGCCGCAAGGAGACCTACGCCCGCAAGCTCGCCGAGGTCGGCCGCACCCTGGAGGACGTGCCACCGCCCGAGGAGCCGGCGGACCCCGACGACATCGACGACGACCTGCTCCGCCTCGTCTTCACCGCCTGCCATCCCGTCCTGGCCACCGAGGCCCGCATCGCCCTCACCCTCCGGCTGGTCTGCGGGCTCACCACCCAGGAGATCGCCCGCGCCCACCTCGCCTCCGAACCGACCGTCGCCCAGCGCGTGGTCCGCGCCAAAAGGACCCTCGCCAAGGCGGGGGTGCCCTTCGAGGTCCCGTACGGAGCCGACCGGGAGCAACGCCTCGCCTCCGTCCTGGAGGTCATCTACCTCGTCTTCAACGAGGGTTACGCCGCCACCGCCGGAGACGACCTCCTGCGCCCGGCCCTCTGTGAGGACGCCCTGCGCCTGGCCCGGTTGCTGACCGCGCTGATGCCCGCCGAACGGGAGGTCCACGGGCTGTGCGCGCTGCTGGAGTTCCAGGCCTCCCGCACCGCCGCCCGCACCGGGCCCGAGGGGGAGCCGGTGCTGCTCGCCGACCAGAACCGCTCCCGCTGGAACCGGCTCCTGATCCGGCGCGGCGTCGAGGCCCTGGGACGGGCCGGAGCCGGCCCCTACTCCCTCCAGGCCGCCATCGCGGGCTGCCACGCGGCTGCCGTTCGGTACGAGGACACCGACTGGGCGGCCATCGCCCTGCTCTACGGCAGGCTCGTGCGGCTGGTGCCCTCACCCGTGGTCGAGCTCAACCGGGCCGTCGCCGTGTCGATGGCGGACGGGCCCGCGGCGGCCCTGCCCCTGGTCGACGCCCTCGCGGCCGCCCCCGCCCTGCGCTCCTACCACCTGCTGCCGAGCGTACGGGGAGACCTGCTGGAGCGGCTCGGGCGCGGACCCGAGGCCCGCGCCGAGTTCGAGAGGGCGGCCTCCCTCACCCGCAACGCCCGCGAACGGGACCTGCTGCTCGGCCGCGCCGCCGGGCTCGGGGAGATCAGCCCCTGACCGGAGCGTGCTCCCGCGACTGTCGCGGCGAGGTGAGGGCGACCGGCCGGCGGAAGCCGCCCGAGCGCGAGACGCTCCGCACGGTGTGGCGCAGGGCCTCCTGGAAGTCCCCCATCGTGCGGCGGGCGGCGGCGGTGTCCACGTAGATGGAGTTCATGTGCAGCCCCTCGGCGTCCCGCTGGAACCAGGAGCAGGCCCCGTTCGCCCGCGCCGACCACACGTGGGTGGCGGGCCGCCACTCCCGGTGCCGCTCCGCGCCGGCGATCTTGCGCATGTCGATGTACGAGAAGAAGTTCACCGGGTACGGCCATGACCGCGCGGCGAACTCCTCGGGCGCCAGCAGCTCCCAGGCCCGGACGAACGGCACGTCGATGTGGCCGATCATCTCCCGGAACCCGTCCCGCACCCCGGCCACGACCTGGGCGAAGTCCAGGCCCGGTGAGGCGTCGAACTCGATCGGCATCGTGTTCACGAACCAGCCCACGGCATCGTTCCAGGCACCCCGCCCCCGCTCGCTGACCGGCATGAACCCCCGGTAGACCCCCGGGCCGCCGGCCTCGCGCAGACAGACGGCCACCGAACCCAGCACCCCCATGAAGGGCTTCGCACCGGCCGCCAGACAGGTCTTCTCGAACACCTCCGCCTCGGCGGCGTCGAGCAGCGAGGAGGCCTCGTTGATGATCGGGTACATCCGGCCGGGCTCCACACCGAGGTCCAACGGGAAGCGAGGGAAGAACTCGCCGTTGCCCGCGATGAACGACTTCCAGTAGCCGAGACGTTCGTCGTCGGCGCCGATGGAGAGGTAGCGGCGGCGCTGTTCCTCGGCGAAGTCCAGATAGCTGGGGGCGGGCTCCGGCGAGAGGTCCTCGCCGCGCAGCAGGGCCTCGTAGGCGTCCTGCACCTCGCGCAGCACGATCGGCATCGACATGCCGTCGCAGACGATGTGGTCGAAGGCGAGGTAGACGGTCGCCGAGTCCGGGCGCACCACCGCGCCCATGGTGAACAGCGGCCACGCCAGGGTGTCGATGCTCCGCTTGAACCGGTCGACCAGGAAGTCGCGGACCTGCTCGGATTCGACGAAGGAGGCGATCTCCCGTGGCTCCAAGGTCAGTTCGCCCACGGGCAGGGGCTCGCAGGCCAACTCCCCGGCCAGCCGCCGGAACTCGCAGCGCAGCACCTCGTGCCGCTCGACGAAGGCCAGCAGGGCCCGGGTCAGGGCGGCCTCGTCGAGTGCGCCGTCCACCTCGAAGGTCAGGGCCAGCCAGGACGCGACCGGGTCCTCGGCGTCGCGGCTCTCCTCGGCGACGGTGAAGTGCTTGTCCTGGTTGAAGGAGGCCCTCCTGCCCGGAGCGTCGCCCGGACCCGGTGCCGGGCCCGGCCCGGAACCCTGCCCGGAACCCTGTTCGGGAACCCGGTCCGGGGTCGGGGCGGTGGGCGCCGCGGGCCGGGTGGCCGCCGTGGACCGCAACCGCCACTCGACCACGCGCCCCGGCGCCACGTGACGCATCTCCAGAGGAAACTGCCGCATTCCGTCATCCCTTCGACCCCCGAGTCAACCCCGAGCGCCTAACGACACCCGGCACGAGGAGGTGACGCCCCCGGGCGCGTCGCGACAGCCGGGGGCCGCGGATCACCCCGTGCCCACGCGGCCCGCGCCGTCCGACGGGGCGGCGGGCGGGTCCTCCGGGTCTGCCTGGTCCGCCGGGCCCGTCGGGTCCTCGGCGTCGTCGCGGCGGACCTCGATGTGGTCGGCGGCCAAGTCGACCGCGACCCGGTGCTCCATCCCCAGTGCCGCGAGGAACTTGTGCGGGAGCTGCACCCGGCCGGTGCGGTCCAACATCACGTACTCGCGCTCGCTGATCGACTCCGTGCCGTGCTCGTCGGTGACCGTGCGGCGCAGCACCTCGCTGCTGGTGCGACCGTCGCGGATGGCCACCGTCCGGCGCACCTCGCCCGCGACCATCGGGTCGTGGGTCACGATGACGACCGTCGTGCCCAGCTCGCGGTTCACGGTGCGGAAGGCCTCGAAGACCGCGGAGCCCGTCTCGGAGTCCAGCTCCCCGGTCGGCTCGTCGGCCAGCAGCACCGCCGGGTCGTTGGCCATGGCCACGGCGATGGCGGCGCGTTGCTGCTGGCCGCCCGACAGCTCGCAGGGGCGTCGATCCGCGAGCGTGTCGATCTCCAGGGCCTTCAGCAGGGACCCGATCCGCTCCCGCCGCGCCGCCGCGGCCCGGCGCCCGGAGCCCTTCAACTGCATGGGCAACGCCACATTCTGGCTGACCGTCAGAAAGGGCAGCAGATTGCGGGCGGTCTGCTGCCAGACGAATCCGACCGTCTCGCGGCGGTAGCGCAGCCGGTCCCGGGAGGTCATCTCCAACAGGTCGTAGCCGCCGACCGAGGCCGCGCCGGCCGTCGGGACGTCCAGTCCCGCCAGGATGTTCAGCAAGGTGGACTTGCCGCTCCCGGAGGCGCCGACGAGGGCCACCAGATCGCCCCGGGCCACGGTCAGTTCCAGCCCCTGGAGCGCTTGTACCTCCACCCCGGCGGAGGTGAAGATCCGCACGAGGCGATCGCAGGTGATGGCGGTCCCGGCGGCGGGAGTGCGGGGCGCGGCGGCGGCCAGTGCCTGTTGCCGCAGCTCCTCGTAGGTCGGTGCTTCGGTGTTCAACGTCCGTCTCCCGCTCTCAACTCGGTGGTGATCTGGCGCCGTCCGGCCCACGCCGCCTCGGCGAGCACGGCCAGGGCCACGAGGGCGGTCAGCCCCAACGCCTGCGTCAGTACGGGTCGGGCGGTCAGCCGTACCCCCGTCGGCACGAGGGCGCCCACCATCGTGGTCAGGTCCACGGCGGGCCCCAACAGGGCCGTCGCGCAGGCGGCGGCCACGGCCCCGCCGACTGCGGCGGCCACCGTCAGGGGCAGCGACTCGGCCAGGATCAACGCCACACCCTGCCGGGGGCGCAGGCCCATCGTCCGCAACCGGGCCAACAGGGCCGCACGTTCGGGAGCGGCCCGCACGAGCGTGAGCAGCACGGCCAGCAGGGCGAAGCCGGCCGCCCCCGCCAGGGAGACCCAGAACAACCGCTCCGCGGACGCCTGGAGCGGGTCGCTCGCCAGTTCCGCGTCCCGTTCGGAACTGGTACGCACCAGGTACCGCTCCGCGCCGGCCCGACCGCCCGGCCCCACCTCGGCGAGCAGCCCGCGCAGCCGGTCGGTCTCGACCGTGCCCACGGCGAACCAGTGCGTGGGCCGGGCCGTCTCGGGCACGCGCGCGGTGAGCGGCCCGGCGGGCAGCACGACGGTGGCGGCCCCGGAACCCGGCTGTACCGGGCTTCCGTCGACCACCGCCGCGACCCGGGCCCGCAGTTCCCGCCCGTTGCCCAGGCGCAGCAGGTAGCCGCCCTCGGCGGGGCCGTGTGCGGCCAGGTCCTTGCTGAACAGGGCGGGGAGGGGAGCGTCCGGTCCACCCGTCGGGGCCAGGAGCGCGGCGTCGAACGCTCCGCGACCGGCGGTCCGGGCCAGCTCCGCGTAGGCCGCCGGCTCGGCCACCAACACCGTGATCCGGGTGGAACTCCGGTCGGCGTCGATGAGGAAGGAGGTGCTGTCGCGCCACACTCCGAGCGAGGTCCGTACGCCGGGCAGCGCTCCGGCGGCCTTCGTGAACGCCTCCGGCACGCTCTCCCCGGGAGGCGCCGCCACCTGCGCGTCGCCACCCACGAAGGCCCGCGCCACCTGGTGCCGGGCGTCGGCCACCTCCGCCAGCACGGTGGCCCCGAAGCCCCCCGTGGTCACCGCCGCCAACAGGGCGACCAGGGGCAGCACGGGAGGCCGTGAGCGCGCCGAGGAGCCCTGGGCGGCGCGCGCCAGCCCGAGGAACCCGATGAGGCCCCGGCCCCGCCCCGCGAGCCGGGACAGCAGCCGGACGCAGGGGGGTTGGAGGCGGGCCGTCAGCAGTGCGGCGGACAGGACGAGCAGCAGGGGAGCGGCGATCAGCAGGGGGTCCGCCCCCGCGCCCGCCGGGGCGACGCCGCGCCGGCGGACCTCCAGGACGGCCGCCACCGTGGCCGCCGCCACCAGGGCCTCGACGACGAGCCGGCGGCGCGGGGCGGCCCCGCGCGGGCCGGACAGCAGCGCGAAGGCCCGCACGGGGAAGGCGGGCAGGGCCACCAGGGTCACGGCGCCGGCCGCGAGCAGGGTGGGGGCCTGCCGGTGCGCGGGCAGCAGCAGGACGGCCAGGGTCGTCGCGAGGGCGGCGGCCGGGAGCACGGTGAGCGCCGACTCGCCCAGCAGGCGTCCGATGATGCCCCGCCGCGAGCCGCCCCGGGCGTGCAGCAGCCGCAGCTCGGCCGCCCGCCGGTCGGCCGTGAGCGCCGCCGCCAGCAGCAGCACCACCAAGGCCACACCGCCGGCCCCGGCCGGACCGATCGCGGTCAGCGGGGCGGCCGCCTGCCGGCGGGCCTGGGCCTGGGCGAACAGCCTCGGCAGTTCCGAGGTGATCAGCAGGTCGGAGCGGCCGGAGCGCCGGCTCAGCTCGTTGGCCGTGGGACCGGCCACGTACGAGGCGATCTCCTTCGCCGTCGCGGCGAGCCGGTCGGCGCGCAGGGCCGCGGTGTCCACCGGAAGCCGCCAGAAGTCCTGTACGCCCCCGCCCCAGTTCTGGAGCGCGGGCAGCGCCTCGGGGCCCGTCAGGGCGGCGGTCGTCCAATAGGCGACCGGGTACTCGTCGTTGGACACCGCGCAGGCCTGCGTGGGGCAGGGCAGGTCGGTCCAGAACGGATCGGCCGGGTCCAGGGGGGTGTAGAGCCCGACGACTTCCGCGCCGATCGGGTCGGCGACGTCCGAGGCGGTGTTCAGGACCGTGCCGAGCTTCGCCCCGAGGGTGTCGGCGGCGCTCTTGGAGAGGGCGACGGGGACGCGGCCGTCGACGAGGCTCCCGCTCGGCCAGTGCCCGGAGTCCAGCCGGGCGTGCGTGGTGGCCCCGTGGGCGTAGAGGAGCCTCAACAGGGGCGGGGCTTCACTGGTCCGGGTCAGTTCGGGGTTCGACATCGCCCGGTACTTCAACGTCGCCGACCCGTACACCGGGCCGGAGCCCGCCACTGAGAAGCCGGGGCCGGCGCCGGAGCCCAGCACTTTCGCCACGGAGGACAGCGCCGTCAGGCTCTGCTCAGGCGGCGGCTTGGCCGTCGCGATCAGGCTGGTCGGGCCGGGCCCCTGACGCTCCAGGTAGGAGGCCAGGGCCCGGTCGGCGCCCCGGTCGACGGCGCGGGGCAGGGCGGCGGCCAGGAACACGGCGACGAACGCCAGCGCGGCCGTCAGCAGCGTGGCCAGGGGCGTGGCCCGCAGCCGCGTCCCGACCCACGGGGCGCCCGCGTCGCCGCGCGCGGCGCGCCGCCGCTCCGGGGCGCGATCGGACGACACAGCGGCGGGTCGGTCCCCGGCGCGACCGGGGGGCGGGGTGGTCACATCTCCTCCACGTACCGCAGCCGGGCGGCCGCGCCTCGAACGGTCCGTTCACCGCGCCCGCCGAGCACCGCCGACAGCAGCGGTACGGCCGCGACGGCCGCGGCCAACCACAGGGTCGCGGTCGCGGGCAGGTCCACGAGCACCTCGGGCACCGGGCGGGCCCCGGCCGGCGTCAACACCACCAGCGGGACGACCAAGTGCACCAGGGCGGCGCCCAACCCCAGCCCCACGACGGTGCCGAGACCCACCAGCAGGCACCCCTCGGCGGCGGCGGTGACGGCCAGGCGCCGGCGGGAGGCCCCGAGCGCGAGCAGGACGGCCTGTTCCCGGGCCCGCCGGCGTCCGGCCGCCGCGGCGGAGGCGGCGAAGCCGATCGCCGAGAGCACGGCGCACGCCACCGCCAAGGCGCCCAGGGCGGTCTGCGGACCGGCGCTCAAGGGGTCGTCCAACAGGCCCTCGACGACCTCCTCGCGCAGCAGGAGCCGGTGCCGGCCCGCGCCGGCGCGCAGTTCGGCCGCGGCCCGCGCCGGGAGGGGGTCGGCGGCGGAGGCGGCCGGCAGCCACCACTCCTCGGCGGCGGGGAGGTCCGCGCCCTCGGTGGCGGCCAACAGCCTGCCGGCGGCACCGAGGTCCACGGCGAGGGCCGGCCCGGCGGCGGTCGGGAGCGCCTTTACGGCGGAGGTGATCCGTACGGGCAGGGAGGACGTGCCCAGCCGGACGGGGACCACGTCGCCCACGGAGGCCCCCACGGCGGTGAGGAAGGCGTGGGTGGCCACACCGGGGACGGCGGCGGCGGGCGGGCCGCCCGTGGTCAGGACGGCCTGGAAGGGCCAGTCGCGGTAGGCGCTGCCCCGGTACCCCAGCCGGGCGAGGGCCGTCTCCGCGGGGAGCAGGGTCACCGCCGGGGCGTTGTCGGGCAGGGGCGGGGAAGCGAGCCGCCAGGTGGGCGCGGGACCCTCGACGGGCACGGCCGGCCCGCCGGGGGGGTCCGAGGCCGAGATCCGGTGGACGCTCAGCTCGCCGCCTACGGAGGTCGGGGCGCCGGAGTCGGACGGTTGGTTGGGGTCGTAGCTCAGCAGGAATCCGGCGATCCGCAGCGGGGCGGCCGCGGAGCCGAGCGGTGTGCCGGCGAGCGAGGCGAGATCCACGGTGACGGTGGCCCGGCCGTCGGTGGGGAGTTCGGCCGCCGCGGTGCGCTGGGTGAGCCCGAAGCGGTCGGCCAGCAGCAGTCCCAGGCGGGGCCGGCCGGCGGCCCCGGTGGTCCGTACGGACACCTCGACGTCGACGCGCTGCGGATGGCCGGGCAGGGCCATCCCTTCCGTGTGCGCGGTCTTCGGCTCCGCGAGCGGGGCGAACAGGTCGGTCATGGACCGCCCGTCGCGCAGGTCGGGCCGCAACGGCACCCGGGCGGCCACGCCCGCGGCGTCCAGCGCGAGCAGCTCGCCGGGCTTCCCGTCCGGCAGCGGCAGCTCGGCACGGACCACCGGCACCATCCGGTCGCCGCCCGGCACGGACGCGTACCGGCCGCCCCGCCCGAGGGGGGCCAGGTCGCTCCCGGTGACGCGCAGGCCCCCGGCGGTGGTGAAGTCGGCCTGTTCGTGCTGGGAGGCCGACCAGGTGGACCGGGTCCCCACGGACAGCACCCCCATGGACACCGCGAGCACCAGCAGCAGGACGGGCCCGGTGGACCGCCCCGGGCGGCGGGCGAACTGCCAGCCGACCAGCGCCGGGCCGAGACCGCGACCCCGGGCGGCGATCCGCCCGCCCAGGCGCGCCAGGTACGGCAGCAGCCGCAGGACGAGCAGCGTGCCCGCGCACAGGGCCAGGGTCGGGGCCGCCACCAGGACGGGGTCGACGTCGAGGAGCCCGCTCCCGCCGGCCGAGGACCCCGGGCTCCCGCTGTACCGGACCAGTTGCCGGTGGGCGAGGACGGCGAGGACCACCAGCGCGAGGTCGGCGCCCGAGCGGGCGAAGCGGGAGACGGCGGCCTGCCGGCGTCCGCCGATGCGCAGGGCGGCGGCGGACGCCCCGCGCAGGAGCGAGGGCAGCGCGGTCAGCAGGACACAGATCAGGGCGCAGGCGACGGATGCGCCCCACAGCAGACCGGCGCCACCGGTGGCCAGGGGCATCCCGGACAGCGGGCCGTGGCGGCCGGCCAGGCGCAGCAGGGGCGGCGCGAGCAGCGGGGCGAGGAGGGCCGCGGGAGCCGCCAACAGCGAGGACTCGATCGCGGTGAGCACGCCGAGCCGGCGACGGGAGGCGCCGCGCGCGGTCAGGAGCACCCGCTCCGGCTCCTGGCGCTCCGTGAGCAGGTGGGCGACGAGCACCAGGGCGGCCGAGGCCAGGATGGCGAGCTGGAGGGCCCCGACGAGCAGGGTGGACCGGGCCACGCGCAGGCCCGAGTTCAACTCGCCCAGGAAGGTGGGCAGTTCGCTCGACAGGGCCAGACCGCCCGGCACCGCGGCGTCGGCCGCGGTCGCTCGGGCCCGTACGGCTTCGACCCCCGCCGCGTCCAGGGCGGACAGGTCGGGGGTCAGCAGCGAGGCGCGGCTGTTCTGCGGGACGGCCCCGGCGGTGAAGGCGGAGTCGTCCACGAGGAGGGGCCCGTAGGTGACGAAGTTCCCCACCCGCACCTCGCGCCCACCGAGCGGATCGAGCCGCCAGTACGGGGCCTCGGGCTCCGCCGCCCGGTACACGCCGGTGACGAGCAGACCGAGCTGCGGGCCGCCGTAGCGGTCGTCCAGTCGCACCTCGGCCGGCAGGGCCCGCCCCGTCAGCCCGAGCCGGGCCAAGGCCGCCTGCGGCACGGCCACCGGGATCCGGTCCGGGTGCGCGGCGACGGCCCCGGGCCACCCGCCCGCGAGGAGGCGCACGCGACTCCGGTCGAGGGAGGCGAGCAGGGTCAGGTCGGCCTCCTTGCCGGGGGAGTGGGTGCCGGGCAAGCCGTACGAACGGCTGCGCGCCAGGCTCTCGACCCCGACCGGCACATCGCCGAACACCCCGGCGGCGTAGGACCGTACGGCCCCGTCGTCCGCGGCCCGGCCCTGCGCGGCGTGTTCGCCGCTGAGCAGTACGGCGGTGCGGGCGGCGGCGCCGGGGCCCGTGAGCGCCTGGCGCAGTCCCGCCTCGCCCACGCCGCGCGTGAAGGCGAGCAGGGCCGTGAGCGTGGTCGTGGTGATGAGCACGGTGAGCAGTACGGCGGTGGCGAGCGGCAGTCGTCCGCGCAGCCGGCGCACGACAAAGCCGATCATGTGCCTGAATCCTCCCCCATCCGGACCACAGGTCCCGGATAGCGGACGATGCTGTCAGATTCGGACGGACAGTGGAAGGTACTTGCGCGATTGATGTGACAGATGAGCAGAATCGGTCACGCGGGTACGAAAGTGCCGGGCAGCGCTCCCAGGCGGCGCGGCCGACGGCCGAGCCGAGGGGGAGCCCACCATGACGCAGCAGCAGGACACCACCACCGCCACCAGGGAGAACGGGCCCATGGTGGTGGTGCGCGACCTGCGGCGGAGCTTCGGGACCGGCGAACGGACCGTGCACGCCCTGCGCGGGGTCTCCTTCGAGGCCCGCCGGGGCGAACTCACCGCGCTCAAGGGCCGCTCGGGATCCGGCAAGACCACCCTGATGAACCTCGTCGGCGGACTCGACACCCCGACCGGGGGTGCCGTCGAACTCGACGGCACCGACCTGGCCTCCCTCGACGAGAACGGCCGGCTCGCCCTGCGCCGGGACCGGATCGGCTTCGTGTTCCAGTCCTTCGGGCTGATCCCGGTCCTCAGCGCCGCCGAGAACGTGGGCGTGCCGATGCGCATGCGCAAGGTCCCGGCGCGCCAACGCGAGGAGCGGGTACGGACCTTGCTGGCCCTGGTGGGTCTGGCCGAGCACGCCGATCAGCGGCCCGGGGAACTCTCCGGCGGACAGCAACAGCGCGTCGCAGTGGCCCGCGCGCTGGCCAATGAGCCCGCCCTGATCATCGCGGACGAACCCACCGGCCAGCTGGACTCCGAGACGGGCCGCTCGATCATGCGGCTGCTGCGCGCCGTCGTGCGCAGCGAGGGGGTCACCGCGCTGGTGGCCACCCATGACCCGGAGCTGATGGAACTCGCCGACCGTGTGGTGGAGTTGCGTGACGGCCGACTCGTCGAGGAAGCGGCGGCCGTGGATCCGTCGGATCGGACGCGCTGACCGGCGTCGAGATCGGGGACGGGATCGGGATCGTCAGCGGGCCCGTGTGTCTGTGCGCGGGCCGTCCCCGGGCGGACACGTCGAGCAGGAGCCGTACGGACCGCGAGGCGGTGGCCGCCTCCCAGGAGCGACCGGCCCGTGTCCACCGCTCCAGGACGTGCAGCAGTGCGGAATCACAGAAGGTCACCAGGGCCGTGTCGAGCACCAGACGGCGGGCGCCGCGTGCGGCGGCCCCGTCCAGGAGGTAGCGCAGCGGAGCGCAGGTGAAGTGGTCGAACTCCCCGGCCAGGCTGACGACGAGCACACCGTCGCGAAGCGTGGACCGCATGCGGGGGAGCGGCACTGGCGGCACTGGCGGCGCGGGTACGGAGGGTGCGGAGCGTACGGCCAGGCGGTGCGGATGGTGCGGGCGGTGCGGTTGGTGCGGTTGGTCGGGGCCGGTGCCGCCCCCGGGCGGGGGCGCCGGCGTGGCGGTGAAGGGGTCGGAAGCGGGCAGTATCGGACCGTTTATCGCGTTTATGGGGGAGTTCACGCCCCTTCCAACGGACCCCGCCCCGCCCGGGAACGGGTGACGGGGGCCGCTTCACCCGCGCGGGGCGGGGTTGCTGACCCGTTCCGGCGATCTTCCTCACCCGCCGGTGGGCGGGTCGTCCATCGGGGCCGCGGGTCGTTCGCCCAACAGTTCGCCCGTCGATTCGTGCATCGATTCGTGCATCAGTTCGCCCAGTAGTTCGCGCATCAGGGAGGGTGGCAGTGCCGGATGGGAGGCGGCCGCCTCCGCCACCTGCCAGTCCGGGTGGCGCAACAGCCCGGGCAACTCCTCGGCGGGGAAGGACGGGTGGGCGACGGCGCGCCGGCGGGCCTTGGCGTCGCCCAGACAGGCGATCAGGGCCCGAGCGGTCGCCCGCGGATGGGTGGCGACCGTACGCAGGACCCCGCGCACGGGTGGGTCCCACAGGGCGAGGTCCTCCAACAGGGCCGGTGTGACGTCAGGGTTGGCCGCCGCGAGCGCGAGCACGGGTACGCCGTGCCGTGCGACGAGGTCGCGCAGCAGGTCTTCGCCCAGGCCGGGGTGCGAGGCGACGGTCTTGACCACCTTCACGTCGGGATCGGCGGCCGGCGCCTCGCGCACCCCGACGGGCAGATCGCGGCGCTGGGCCACGAGCACCCGTACGCCCGGTTCGGTCGAGGCGGCCAGTTCCCGCACCTCGGCCTCCGAGGCGGCGGCGATCCGGGGCAACGGTTCGGCCGGGGTGCGCAGCGCGGGGGCGAGCGCGGCCAACAGGGGCAGCGGGAGGCGGGGTTGGTGGGCGAGGGCCGCGTGGACCTCGGGGTCGGCGTCGGCGGCGAACGCGCCCAGCAGTGCTTCCCCGACGCCCGGGTTCCCGGCGAGGGCGATACGGACCCGGGGGTCCGGGTCCGCGGCGAGTTCCGCGTAGACCGCCTGGGGGAGGTCTACGCGGGCGGCGGCGACCCGGCGCAGCGGCGAGGCGGGATCCCGGGCGAAGCGGACGACGGCCTCCGCCGGGGTCGCCGGATTGTCGAGCGCCGCCCACCGCGTGGTGTGGACGGCCGAACGGTGGGAGCCCTCGCAGACGCCGTCCGGGGGCACGTACCGGTTGTGCCAACGGAGCTCGGGCTCGGTGTCGCAGACCGCGCACAGGTCGGCCGGGGGCAGGCCTTCGCCGGTGAGCAGCGCTCCGAGCAGGGGCGGGGGCGTGGAGGGGTTGCCGGCGCAGGCTCGGCGGACCTCGGCGTGCGGGTGCGCCGCCAGCAGCGCGGCGGTGGCCGGATCGAGGGCCCCGTACCCCGCCAGGTGGGTCACCACCTCCAGCCGGGCGTCGCCGGCCAGGCGGGCGGCGATCTCGGGGGGCAGCCCGGGGCAACAGGCGAGCCTCTCGCGGTGGAAGGGATCGGGGTGCGCGACGAGGAGCCCCGGCCACCGCGGGAGCCCGCGGCCCTCCTCCAAGAGGGCGACGGCCGCACCCGGCCGGGCCGCCGGATCCACGTCGGCGGGGTCGAGCAGGCCACGGTAGGCCAGGGAGACGGCCACGGCCTCGTCGTGCGCGGCCAGGGCCAGGACGCGGTCCCGGCCGAGGTCCTCGCGGTCGGCGAGGGTGGAGCAGAGCCAGGTTCTGTCGTCCTCTTCGGCGTGCTTGGTGTCTTCGGTGTGCGCGGGGGAGAGGGCGAGGGCCAAGAGCCGGTCGAGGAGATCGGGCGCGAGGGCCGGATTGGCGGCCAGGCCGTGCAGCAGCGGGTTCACGGGGCGCCCTCCGTGCCGCCCGCGTCCCTGCCGACGCCGACGCCGACGCCCGCGCCCGCGCTCACGTCCGCCGTCGCCGTCGTCGTCGCCGCGAGCAGGGCTTCGCAGAAGGCCCGCGCCGAGGAGCGGGGGTCGGGGCGGGTCGGGGTGACGATCCCGAGGTGGCGGGCAGGGCGCGGCTCCCGGAGCGGGACCACCACGGACCCGTCGGCCGGGGCCAGGGCGATGCGCGGGATCAGGGAGACCCCCACCCCGGCTCCGACCAGGCTCTGGGCGAAGAAGTAGTCGGTGGTGGAGGCGGCGATCCGCAGCTCGAAACCGGCCCGGTCCGCGTAGCGCCGCAGGTAGGCCTCCGTCTTGAGGCAGCCGAGCACCCAGCGGTCCCCGGCCAGCTCCGCCGGCTCCAGGGACTCCCGGTCCGCCGACCGGTGCCCGCGCGGCAGCACCGCGTACAACGGGTCGGCCATCAGCGGCAGCCAGTCGAGGCCCGTCGTCCCCGGACCGGCCGAGGGCAGCGGCCCGTCGAAGCGGTACGTCAGCGCGAGGTCGGCCGACCCGTCGCGCACCATCGGCAGCGCCACCTCCGGTTCGGCCTCCAGCACCGTGAGTTCGACCTCCGGGTGGGCGCCGACGAACGCGGCCAACGCCCCGGGCAGGAGGTGGCGGCCCCCGCTGGTGAAGGTCGCCACCGTCAGCCGGGGCCGCCCGGCGGCCAACCGGTCGATGCGGCCGCGTACCCGGTCCAGCTCGGCGGTGACCGTCTCCGCCGTCTCCACGAGCAGCCGGCCGGCCTCGGTGAGGGTCACCCCGCGCGTGCTGCGATCGGCCACCCGGTGGCCGAGGCTCCGCTCCAGAGCGGCGATGTGTTGGGAGACGGCCGAGGGCGTCAACCGCAGCTCCGCCGCCGCCCGGTTGAAGCTGCCGTGGGTGGCGACGGAGCGCAGGATGCGCAGCCGGTGCACGTCGATCAACAGTTTTCCTTCATACGGGGCAAGGCGAAGACCAGTTCCGGTGGGGACCCTACCGGGGCAGAGTCGGCGGCATGAACGAGATTCTGGTCATCGGCGGCAGCCGGTACTTCGGCAGGCACCTCGTGACCCTGCTGCGCGACGCGGGACACGAGGTCACCGTCCTCAACCGGGGCTCCGCCGCCCCTCCCGCCGGCGTCGGCCGGCTGACGGCGGACCGCGGGGACGAGCGGGCCCTGCGCGCCGCGCTCGGCGCCCGGACCTTCGACGCCGTCGTCGACCAGGTCTGCTACACCCCGGAGCAGGCCGCCGTCGCCCGCCGGGTGTTCGCCGGCGGCCGGGCCGGGCGGTACGTGATGACCTCGACGATGGAGGTGTACGACCCCGCCACGCTCCTCGGCGACCGGCCCCCGGTGGCCCCCGTGTCCGAGTCGTACCTCGACCCCGCGCGGCCCGGCCGGGGTTCCGGCCCGGCGGCGGAGTACGCCGAGGGCAAGCGGCGGGCCGAGGCGGAGTTCCTGGGCGAGCCGGCCCTCCCGTTCGTGAGCGTGCGGTCGGCGCACGTGCTGGGCGGCGGCCCGGCCGACTTCACCGGCCGGTTGGCGCACTACGTGGAGCGGATCGGCGCCGGCCTGCCGGTCGACGTGCACGAGGGCGCGTACGCGACCTCATTCGTCCACCACCGGGAGATCGCGGCGTTCCTGGCCTGGGCGGCGACCGGCACCTTCACCGGGCCGGTCAACGCGGCCTCCCACGGGGCGCTGTCCGTCATCGACCTCGCCGAACTGGTCGGCGACCACCTCGGCCGGCGCCCGCGCTACCGGCGGGTGCCGGCGGGCGCGGAAGCGTCGCCGTTCTCCTTCGACCGCCCCTACGCGTTGGACAACACCCGCGCCACCGACCTCGGCTTCGCCTTCGGCCACACCCGCGACTGGCTGCCCGGGGCGATCGAAGCGACCGCGCGACACGCGGGGGTGGGCCGGGGGGAAGCGGGGTGACCCCACGCCGGCCACTGACGTCCGGTGGCCGCTCATGGCCTACAGGGCTCATGGCTTACAGGGCTCATGGCCTGGCGGGCCAATGCCGCCAACTTCCGATCGAGGTCCGGGTCGGGGTCCGGGGCGGAGTCCATGCCGTCAGGGTAGGCCGCCGTCCGCCACGTCGCGCCCGACGTGCGAAGCCGGTGGCCAGAACGAAGATCGTCTCGCGGTAGGCTCGTTCCGCAACACGACGCGAAGGGGCTTTCATGGCGCGGGTTGCGGTGATCGGCGGGGGTATCGGCGGGCTGGGGACGGCGCTCATGCTCGGGCGCCGGGGCCATGTGGTCACCGTGTTCGAGCAGGACGCGCGGCAGGCCGGAGACGACCTGGAGCGGGACTTCCACCAGTGGGACAGACCCCGAATACCGCAGGCCGTGCAGCCCCACTCGTTCCTCGCGCCCGTCCGTACGGTGTTGCTCGCCGAGGCCCCTGACGTGCACGCGGACCTGCTGGCACGCGGAGCCCGCGAGTACCACGATTTCGACTGGTTCGACGAACACCCGCCGTACCGCGCCGGCGACGAGGAACTGGTGACCCTGCGCACCCGCCGCATCGTGCTGGAGGCGGCCTTGACCGCGGCCGTGGGGCGGGAGCCCACCGTCCGGGTGCGCCGAGGCGTCCGGGTCCGGGCCCTCACCGTCGAGCAGGGTCGCCCCGCCCCCCGCGTCACCGGCGTCGACGTGGGCGGCGAAACCCACCGGGCGGACCTCGTCGTCGATGCGGCCGGCCGCCGCTCGCCGGTGCCCGCCTGGCTGATCGCGGCCGGCTGCCGCCCACCCGTGGTCGACAGCCACCGCGCCGGGATCGCCTACCTCTGCCGCTGGTACCGCACGCGCGCCGACGGCCCGCGCGACCCGGGGCGGGTGAAGACGGGCTCGGCCGCGCCGTTCGCGCTCGCCGGCGTCTTCCCCTCCGACAACGACACCTTCGCGGTGAACGTGGTGCTCTCCACGGGGGATCCGACCCGCGCCGCGCTCATCGACCCCGCCGTCTTCGAGGCCGCCGCCCGCCTCTTCCCCGCCACCGCCGCCTGGCTGGACCTGGCCTCCGAACCCCGCTCGCCCGTCCTGGCGATGGCCGGCCTGGACAACCGTTGGACCGGCTTCGCCGACGAGGACGGACCCGTGGTGACCGGCCTGGTCAACGTCGGGGACAGCCTCATCCACACCAACCCCACCCTGGGCCACGGCGCGGCCCTCGGCCTGCTCGCCGCCCAACACCTCGCCACCCACGTGGACCGGATCGCCGCGGACCCCGCGGACTTCCACGCCTGGACGCGACGGGCGCTCCGGCCGTGGTTCGACGCCCAGGTCACCGCCGACCGCGCCGACGAGCAACGCCTCGCGGAAGGTTCGCCCTCCTCGGACCGGCGTGCCGCCGCCCTGGGCGCCTGCGCCTTCGACGACCCCGTCGTCATGAGGGCCCGCGCCCAGGTGCGCCACCTCCTGCGCCCGGCCCCCGAGGCCTACGGCACCCCCGAAGTGGACCGCCACGTCACCGCCTGGCTGACCGCCTACCCGGACTTCTCCCCGCGCCCCGACGGCCCGACCCGCGATGAATGGGATGCGACCGTCACCTCCGAAGCCTGACCGGGCGGAGTGGCCGCGCCCTGTTGGAACGGTGCGATGCGCTGCTGTGCTCCGGCAGCCTGGAGGTCGTGCGACACTGCGTGCGCCAACAGGGCCACAGGCGGGGACGAAGGACGATGGGACGGGGAGAGCCTCGGGACCGTGGTCCTCGACGAGGTCCTGACCCACCCGAACGGCTGCCGCCACGAGATCGCGTTCTGGGAGGGCTCGCTCGTCGTCTGCCGAGACCTCGACGCGAGCTGGACCGAGGCCGACTGTCCCGGCAACCCTTGAGGGTTGTTGCGGAAGGGTGGACGTGGGCAGGCCGGTGCGCGGGGGCCACCCGTCAGCGGCGCGAGCCACGCTGTCGATGGTCGCGTGAGCGGGTGGCGAGGGGTGGGAACTGGCATGAGGTGTGCCCGCGGGGGGTCTACGCGTCTTGTTCTGCGGTGAGGCGCTGGAGTAGGTCGAGCAGCGTTGCGCGGTCCGCCCCGGGCAAGCCCGAGAAGCAGGTCGCGAGCACCTGGTCCGCAACCGTGTGGCCGGCCGCCAGGACCTGCTCGCCGGCCGGCGTGAGGTGGTGCTCGATGCGGCGGCCGGGTCCCGGGCGGCGCTCGATGAGGGCCTGGGCCGTGAGGCGACCGGCGAGCGTGCCGAAGGCTTGCTCGGTCTGAAACGTAGCGGCGGCCAACTCACGGGCCGATGAACCGGGTGAGCGGCTGATCGCACGCAGGGCATCCCACTGGGCCAGCGTCGTGCCGATGGCGGCGAGCGCGCGGTCGAGGGCCCGGTGCTGTCGATACTGGGCTTGCTTGACCGCTCTGCCGAGTTCTTGCAGCTCACCATGCATGGAACCAGTCTACTTCATAACCCAGCTAGCTTATCTAAGGATGTTTAGTTACTCTGGTCGCATGCCCACAGACACATCAGTCGTATACGCCGACCTGTCCCTCACGCTGTCCGAGGCCGGATCCGGCCGACCGGTCCTCATCCTGCACGGCGGCGGAGGCCCCGCCACAGTCGCCGGCCTCGCCCAACACCTCTCCCGCACCGCACACACCCTCACACCCGTGCACCCCGGCTGGGACGGCACCCATCGCCCCGCATGGCTCACCGGCATCGGCGACCTCGCCCTCGCCTACCTCCACCACCTGCGCGAACGAGGGCTGCGCGACGTTCTCGTCGTGGGCTCCTCGCTCGGCGGCTGGATAGCCGCCGAGATGGCCGTGCGCGACACCGCGGGAACAATCACAGGCCTTGTCCTGGTCGATGCCGTGGGCGTGCGGGTCGAGACGGAACCGATCACGGATTTCTTCGCGCTTGACGCCCGCGGCGTCGCGGAGCACTCCTGGCACGACTCGGACCGGTACTACCTCGACCCGGCCGACGTCCCGACCGAAGAACTCGCGCGCCGGCAAACCAACATGGCCACCATGCGCATCCTCGCCGGCGACCCCTACATGCACGACCCCAAGCTGCTGCGCCGGCTCGGAGATGTCCAGGTGCCCGCCCTCCTGCTCTGGGGTGGCAGCGACCGCATCGTCACCCCCGCCTACGGCGCGGCGTACGCCGGCGCCTTCGGCAACGGCCGACTTGAGGTCATCGCCGAGGCCGGCCACCTTCCGCAGATCGAACAACCGGAAGCCACCTTCGCCCTGATCGACGCCCACCTGCGCCGAACGAGCAACCCGTTCCGTCAACAATGAGCAACCGCCGGGGCCCGGTTGCCCGAAGGCCCGAAGGCCCGTCGAGCGGACGGGCTGTCAGCGCATGCCGCCGGAGGCGAGGATGACATCGCCGGTGATCCAGCGCGCGTCGTCGGAAGCCAGGAAGGCCACCAGCGGGCCGTAGTCGTCCGGGGTGCCCGTACGGCCCAGGGGGGTGGCGGCGATCGCCTGTGCCTCCTGAGCCGAGCCGGGGAATCCCATGGCCCTGGTGCCCTCGGTGTCCGACGGTCCGGGCATGATCGCGTTGACCCGGATGCCCAGCGGGCCCAACTCCTTGGCCGCCACGATGGTGAACGCGTTGACAGCGCTCTTGGACGCGACATAGAGCGAGGCGTACGGGGGGTGGGTCAGCGTGCCGGCCGTCGAGACGTTGACGATCGACGCCGCGTCGATGTCGTCCTGCGCGGCCAGGGCCTGCGTCGTGAGGATCGTGCCCAGCACGTTCGTGGTCATCTCGCGCTGGAACTCGTCTTCGGTGATGTCCGAAAGCGGCGCGAAGGCGGCGACGGCCGCGTTGTTCACGAGCACGTCCACCGGTCCGTACTCCTCGCGCGCGCGGTCGAACAGGTGCCGCACCTCGTCGCCCCGGGATACGTCCGCCCGGACCGCTATCGCCCGGCCGCCCTCGGCGGTGATGTCCGCGACGACCCGCTCGGCACCCTTCGCGTCCTCCCGGTAGTTCACCACGACGGCTGCGCCGGTCCCGGCCAGCGCCTTGGCGATCCCCGCGCCGAGGCCCTTTGACGCTCCGGTGACGATCGCCGTACGTGCGTTGTTGTTGCTGCTCACAGTGGCTCCTCGAACGTTGGTGCTTGTGGGAGTCACCGTAGGAAACCCCGTTACTGCGGGGAAGTACCTACTTTTTTGTAAGCTCATCACGTGATGGAAACTCAGCAGGTCGCGACGGCCGCCCGACTCCTGGCCCACGACACCTTCGACAACAAGTGCGCGCTCAGGCCGATCATGGACCAGACGACAAGCCGCTGGGCGACACTGATCATCTCGGCCCTCATCGCCGGCCCTCACCGCTTCGCGCAGCTGCACCAACGAGTCGGTGGCATCAGCCAGAAGATGCTGTCGCAGAACCTCAAGGCACTGGCCCGGGCCGGGCTCGTCGACCGTCATGTCGCGCCCACCAACCCGCCCCAGGTCACCTACAGCCTGACGGAACTCGGTGTCAGCCTGGCCGGCCCGCTGACCGAACTCATCCAGTGGTTCGGCCGGCACGGAGACGAGCTCCTCGCCTCCCAGGAGCGCTACGACAGCGAACAGGCGTCACCGCACGCGTAACGAGCCGATGCCTGGAAACGGGCGTGACCGGCACAACGAGGAACTCCGAGGACGGGGCCGTGCCGTTGGCGGGTCAGGCGGAGAACTCGTGGATCAGGCGGCGGTAGGTGTCGAAGGCCGGCTTGGGGGTGTAGTCGCCGAGGTGGCCCGGGTCGCCGGGGTCTCGGTCAACACGGCCTTCAATCACTTTCCCACCAAGGTAGACCTGTTCTGCAACCGGCAGGCCGAAGTGGACGCACACCTCGCGGAAGTGGTCCGTCGCCGACAGTCCCGCCCCCAGGCCCGGGGGCGCGAGATCGCGGAACGTTCCGAGGCCGCCCTCGCGGCGGCCTTGGCCGAAGAGGACGACGCCGACGCGGACGACCCCCTGCCCCGGCTGCCGGAGGGAGCCATCGCCGGCGCCCACCGGGCCCCCATGGCCGAGATCCGTCGGCAGATCGTCGCCGGCGGGGACCCGGAAGACATCCGCCGCTCGGTCGTCGCGGCGGCGGAGCGGGCGTTCGGGATGCTCGCATCGGGCCTCGACGGCGAGGGGGATCGCCGTACGCGCTGACGGCGCCACTTTGCGGCCCTTGGTGCGTGGCCCGTGTGGATGTGCGGGAGGGGCGGGTCGGGGCGTGGCGTTCGCACGGGCCGTTGGGTTCGTGAGCCGGGCGCGTGGGGCCGTGCGGCGAGCCCGTTCTCACCGGTACCGCTCGGCCAGTTCCGTCACCGCCAGGGTGAGGGCCTGGCGCAGTTCCGGCGGGCCGAGGACCTCGGCCTCCGTGCCGAGGGCGAGCAGGTCGCCGACGGCCACGGACTCCGACTCGACGGCGAGTTCCGTCCGTACCCAGCCGTCGGCGTCGGGCGGCCCGGCCTCGGCGAGGGCGCGCACGCCCGCCGCCCCGAACCGCATCGGCAACAGCCGCAGGGCGTACGGGGAGAGGCGTACGACGGAGGTCTGCCGGAGGGTGGACGCCTCCAGGCGGCGGGCTGACTCCGCCCAGTACGCGGCGAGTTCGAACTCCGTCGGGCGCTCGAAGCCCTCGGTCAGGGTCTCTACGTCGAGGAACCGCCCCACCCGGTAGGTGCGGACGGGGACTTCGCCGCCCGCGGTGCTCCCCGGCCCCCCGGCGCCCATGACCGCCCGGCCCACGAGGTACCAGATGCCGCCCTTGAGGACGAGGCCGAGCGGCCACAGCTCGCGGGTCACCTCGCCGGTCCACCGGCGGTAGCGGGTGCGCAGGATCCGTTGGTCCCACACCGCCCGGGCGATCGGGGCGAGATGCGGCACGGGGTCGGCGTCGCGGAACCAGGCGGGGGCGTCGAGGTGGAAGCGCTGCTGGATCCGCCTGGCCCGACCCGCGAGTTCGGCGGGGAGGGCGGCCTGCAGCTTCAGTTGGGCAGCCGCCAGATCGGCGCCGAGCCCCAGGTCATGGGCGGGCCCGGGGGCCCCGGCGAGGAAGAGGGATCCGGCCTGGGCGTCGGTCAGGCCGGTCAGCCGGGTGCGGTAGCCGTCCACGAGCCGGAACCCGCCCGCCGGCCCCCGATCGGCCTGGACGGGCACTCCGGAGGCGCCGAGGGCGTCGATGTCGCGGTAGACGGTCCGGACGGACACCTCCAGTTCGGCGGCGAGTTCGGGGGCGGTCATCCTGCCGCGGTTCTGGAGCAGCAGGAGGAGGGAGAGGAGCCGGTCGGCGCGCATGGCGTCATTGTCCGGCATACCTGACAGCAGATGTCAGGTAGGCCGGAGAGGCTGTTCGCAGGCGGTCCGCACCGCCCGTGTCATCCGCATCCGAGGTGTGCGCCCCGTACGTCCCGACCAGGAGGCCCCATGTCCACGTCCACATCGACGTCCACGTCCACGCCCGTATCCGCCACCCCCGACGAAGCCCCCACCGGCGCGGTGTCCGGGTCCGGCGACTTCACGTACAAGAACTGGGAGGAGCAGCCGGTGGGCCCGGCCGGCGCCGACTTCCCCCGCCTGGCCTGCGCGTCGGTCACGAACGCCTTCACCGGTGTGATCACCGCGCCCGGGACGACGTGCGCGTACACGATCTCCTACGCGGGGGAGAACGTCGGCGCCTTCACGGGCATGGAACTGGTCACGGGCTCCGTCGGCGGCCGTGAGGGCAGCTTCGTCCTGGAGGAACGCGGCACCTTCGACGCCACCGGCGCCACCCGCTGCTCCTTCGAGGTGGTCCCCGGATCGGCCACCGCCGACCTGGCCGGCCTCACGGGCTCCGGCTCCTTCGTCCACCGCCGCGGCGACACCTCGGCGGAGTACACCTTCACGTACCGACTGCCGTAGCCCCGCCCGTCAACGGTCGCCGCCGCCCGGGTGGCGTTCCAGCGGGGTGGCTACTGCCGAGTTGCTCACACTGAAAGTGACGCTGCCCGCCCGGTAGCGGTCGTCCGACCACTCGATCGGGCGGCCGGTCCGGGTCGCGGAGACGTGGCGTTGGCGCAATAGGGGGCTGCCGCGCCGGATCTCCAGCAGGCGGGCGTCCGCGCTGCCGGCCGGGAGCGCGTCGATGAGGTGCTCCCCGTAGTGCGCCACGATCCCGGAGTCCGCGGCCAGGCTGTCCATGACCGAACGGCAGTCCTCCGGCATGGCCTCGACCGCCGCGGCCACCCAGTCGGCGTACGCGGTGCGCTCCACCATCGTCGGCTCGCCGTCCAGCAGGCGCAGCCGCAGCACGGCCAGGACGACCGCGCCCGGGGCCAGCGCGAGCCGCTCCGCCTCCTCGGCCGTGGCCGGCCGGCGGGTCCGGCTCAGGAAACGGCTGCGGACCTCGTGGCCGACTCCCTCAGCCCACTGCGCGAAGCTGTTCAACTCTCCGAAACTGTGCCTGCGTTCGTGGCGCAGCACGATCCGACGGGCGCCCTGGCTGGAGCCGATGAGCCCCTCGGCGGCCAGGGTGGCCACCGCCTGGCGGACCGTACCGCGCGAGGCGGCCCAGCGGGTCGCGAGGTCGCTCTCCGAGGGCAGTCGGGCGCCCACCGGGTACTCCCCGGACACGATCGCCCGGCGCAGCGCCTCCGCGATCTCCAGATAGCGGACCGTACCCATGCCCTGCCCCCCTCGTTGCCGGATCGTCGATGATCATTCTGACCCCTCCTGTCACGACTTCTTTCGGTCATTCTCGTCTCTTCTTCGAGCCGTGCTCCGCGGTCCAGCCCCCGTTCATCGTCCGTACAGCCGGCCCGGGCGAACTGGAGCCAACTTGTTCAGACAAGTGATGCCTGACAAGTGAAGCCCCTTCGTCTCCGGGAGAGACCGTGCTCAGTTCCTCCGCCCGCCGCGGCGCGGCCGTACTGCTCAGCGCCGCCGTCCTGACCACACTCGGCGCGTGTGGTGCGGCGCCCGACCCGAAGCCCGCCGGCGCCACCGGCGACGCCAAGGGCAAGGCCCAGCCGGGCACCGCCACCTCGGTGGCCGACCTCGGCGGCATGGACGCCCTCGTCGCCGCCGCCGAGAAGGAGGGCACGCTGAACGTCATCGCGCTGCCGCCGGACTGGGCGAACTACGGCGAGATGCTGAAGGCCTTCCAGGCCAAGTACCCCAAGATCAAGGTCGGCAGCGAGAACCCGGACGCCTCCAGCTCCGACGAGATCGCCGCCGTGAAGGCCCGCAAGGGACAGAAGCGCGCCCCCGACGTCCTCGACCTCGGCATCGCCTTCGCCCGCAGCGGCGCCGCCGAGAACCTCTTCGCCCCGTACAAGGTCACCGCCTGGGACAAGATCCCCGCCTCCCAGAAGGACGTCGACGGACGCTGGTACAACGACTACGGCGGCTACGTCTCCATCGGCTGCGACGCCGCCCGCGTCCCCACCTGCCCGCAGACCTTCGCGGACCTGCTCAAGCCCGAGTACAAGGGCAAGGTCGCCCTCAACGGCAACCCGACCAAGTCCGGCTCCGCCTTCGGCGGCGTCTACGCGGCCGCCCTCGCCAACAAGGGCTCCTTCACCGACATCCAGCCCGGCATCGACTTCTTCGGGCAGCTGCGCAAGAGCGGCAACCTCATCCCCGTCGAGTCCACCCCGGCCACCGTCGAGAAGGGCGAGACCCCCATCTCGATCGACTGGGACTACCTGAACGCCGGCTACGCCGAGCAGTTCAAGGGCAAGGGCGTCGACTGGAAGGTCTCCGTGCCCTCCGACGGCGTCTACGCCCAGTACTACTCCCAGGCCATCAACAAGGACGCCCCCAACCCGGCGGCCGCCCGCCTGTGGATGGAGTTCCTCTACAGCGCCGAGGGCCAGAACATCTGGCTGCGGGGCCACGCCCGCCCCGTACTGCTCCCCGTCATGACGCAGGACGGCACCATCGACAAGGACGCCGTCACCAAGCTCCCGCAGGTCCAGGGCACCCCGTCCTTCCCGGCCTCCGCCGAGCTGGACAAGGCCAAGGCCACCCTCGCCGAGAAGTGGGACAAGGCACTCAGCTGATGTCCACACCCACCACCGTCCCCGGGCAGGGGACCGCCGGCGGCGCCACCACGCGCCGCCGGCGGCGCGGCCCCCGTACCTGGCTCGCCGCCCTCCCGCTCCTCGCCTTCACCGGGCTCTGCTTCGGCATCCCCCTCGGCGCCATCGCCTTCGGGGCGGTCACCCGCACCGACCCGGCCACCGGCGCCACCAGCCTGACCGGCGAGCACCTCGCGCGCTCCCTCCAAGGCCCCTACCTCGGCTCCCTGGTCGGCAGCGTCCAGCTCTCCGCCCTGACCGCACTGCTCGGCGGACTGCTCGGCGCCCTGATCGCCCAGGCGCTGGTCACCTCCCGCTCCACCGCCCTGCGGTCGGCGGCGCTGACCGCCTCGGGCGTGCTCGCCAACTTCGGCGGGGTGCCGCTCGCCTTCGCGTTCATCGCCACCGCCGGGATCTCCGGGGTCGTCACCCAGCTCGCCGACCTCACCGACCTCGGCTGGGACCTGTACTCCTTCACCGGCCTCAGCGTGGTCTACCTCTACTTCCTGACCCCGCTGATGGTGCTCGTGATCGTCCCGGCCCTGGACGGACTGCGCCCCCAGTGGCGCGAGGCCGCCCAGAACAACGGCGCCACCACCTGGCAGTTCTGGCGCCACGTCGGCCTGCCGGTGCTCGCGCCCTCCCTCCTCGGCGGGTTCGTCCTGCTCTTCGGCACCGCCTTCGCCGCCCACGCGACCGCCGCGGCCCTCGTCGGCGGCTCCGTGCCGCTGGTCACGCTGAAGATCGCCGACGCCCTCTCGGGGAACGTGCTCACCGGCCAGGAGAACGTGGCCCTCGCCCTCGGCCTCGACATGATCGTGATCGCCGGCCTGGTCATGGCGGTCTACCTGCCCCTCCAGCGACGGAGCGCCCGATGGCTGCGATGACCCCCACCGCCCCCGAAGCGGACCTCGCCCGGGAGGCCGTCCCCGCTTCCCCGGTCAAGGCCCGCCGGCCCCGCCCCCGGGTGTGGCGCGGCGCCGTACTCGTCCTGGCCGGCGCGTACTTCCTGCTCCCGCTGCTCGCCTCCTTCGTCTTCACCGTGCACGTGCCCGGGCAGGGCGTCACCTTCGAGGCGTACACCGAACTCCTCGCCGCCGACGGGTTCACCCGCAGCCTGCTGCTCTCCCTCGGCCTGGCCGCCGCCACCATCGCGCTGTCCCTGCTGCTGGCCGTGCCCGCGCTGGTCGCCGTACGCGTCGGCTCGCCGAGGCTGCGCCCCGTGGTCGAGGTCATGTGCATGCTGCCGCTCGTGGTGCCGCCCATCGCCCTGGTCACCGGGATCACCACCGTGCTGCGCTGGGGCCCCGACCACCTGTCGCGGACCCCGCTCTACCAGACCTTCCTCGCCGTCCAGAACGAGGACCTCCCCATCGTCCTGGTCCTCGCGTACACGGTCCTCGCACTGCCCTTCGTCTACCGGTCCCTCGACGCGGGACTGCGCGCCGTCGACGTCCCCACCCTGGTCGAGGCGGCCCGCAGCTGCGGTGCGAGCTGGCCGTACGTGGTCCTGCGCGTCCTGCTCCCGAACCTGCGGGCCTCGCTCGCGGGCGCTGCCTTCCTCACGCTGGCGCTGGTGCTCGGCGAGTTCACCATCGCCTCCCTCCTCGGCTTCCAGCCCTTCGCCGTGTGGATCGTCTCCATCTCCGGCGCCCAGGCCCGCATGTCGGTGGCCGTCTCCATCCTCAGCCTGCTCATCACCTGGCTGCTGCTGCTCGTCCTCTCGCGGGCCGGGACCACGCCCTCCACCGTGTCCCCCGCCCCCGCCACCTCCCGCAAGGAGTCCTGACCCAGATGTCCACGACCCTTCCCGCGGCCCGGAAGCCGTCGGACCCCGAGGCTCCCGCGGGCGCGCGCGTCGAATTCCGCGGCCTGCGCCGGGCCTTCGGCTCCACCATCGCCCTCGACGGGCTCGACCTGACCGTCGAGCCCGGCGAACTCCTCGCCCTCCTCGGCCCGTCCGGCTGTGGCAAGACCACCGCCCTGCGCGTGGTGGCCGGCTTCGAGACGCCCGACGCCGGCGAGGTCCTGGTCGACGGCGAGGTCATCACCCGCGTCCCGGCCAACCGCCGCGACGCCGGCATGGTCTTCCAGTCGTACAGCCTCTTCCCCAACCTCAACGCCCGCGACAACGTCTCCTTCGGGCTGCGCGTGCGCAAGGTCGGGGCCGCGCAGCGTCGCGAACGCGCCGCGGAACTCCTCGACCTGGTCGGCCTGCCCGACCACGGGGACCGCTTCCCGCACCAGATGTCCGGCGGCCAGCAACAGCGCGTCGCCCTCGCCCGCGCGCTCGCCCTGCGCCCGCGCGTGCTCCTCCTCGACGAGCCGCTCTCCGCCCTCGACGCCAAGGTGCGGGCCAACCTCCGCGAGGAGATCCGCCGCCTCCAGCTCTCCCTGGGCATCACCACCGTCTTCGTCACCCACGACCAGGAGGAGGCCCTGTCCATGGCCGACCGGGTCGCCGTGCTGAACGCCGGAAAGCTGGAGCAGTGCGCCGCCCCCGCCGAGCTGTACGAGCGGCCCGCGACCCCCTTCGTCGCCGAGTTCGTCGGCACCATGAACCGGCTCCCCGGACGGCTCGCCGACTCCGGGCTCGTCGAGGTCGCCGGCAGCCGGCTGCCCATCGACGGCCCGGTCCCCTCCACCCCCGAGGTCGAGGTCCTGGTACGCCCCGAGAACCTCACCGTGGCCGCCGACGCGGAGGGCGCCGCCACCGTGGTGTCGGCTTCCTTCTTCGGCTCCGTCACCCGCCTCCACCTCGACCTGCCCGGCGGCACCCGGGTCAAGGCCGACCTGCCCTCGCGCGACGCCGGACCCCTCACCCCGGGCGCCCGGGCCACCGTCGGCCTCGCCGAGCGGCCCGTGCTCGTCGTGGCGAGGACCGCGTGAGCGCCCCCGCCGCCGGCCTCGGCGCCGTCCTCTTCGACATGGACGGCACCCTCGTCGACACCGAGACCCTGTGGTGGGAGGCCACCGCCGAGACCGCGGCCCGCCTCGGCCACGCCCTCGGTCCGGCCGACGCCCCCGAGGTCGTCGGCCGGGCCGTCCGCGACACCGCCGCCCACCTCGTACGGGTCACCGGGCGCGGGGAGCCCGCGGCGGTGGGCGCCGAACTCACCGAGGGCTTCCACCGCCGGGTCGCCCAGGGCGCCCCGATCCGCCCCGGAGCCCAGCTCCTGCTGACCGCCCTGGAGGCCGAGGGGGTCCCCTTCGCCCTGGTCAGCGCCTCGCCCCGGGTGATCGTGGACCAGGTGGTCGGGGGCGCCCTCGCGCACGTCCCCTTCGCCTTCACCCTGTCCGCCGACGACACCGTACGGACCAAGCCGCACCCCGACCCCTACCGCGAGGCCGCCGGCCGGCTCGGGTTCGCCCCCGAGCGGTGCGTCGCCGTGGAGGACTCCCCGGACGGCGCCGCCTCGGCCGAGGCCGCCGGCTGCGCGCTCCTCGTGGTGCCCTCGCTGCTGGACGTACCGCGCTCGCCGGCGCGCACCTTCGCCGCCTCCCTGGAGGACGTCACCCCGGAGTTCCTGCGCGACTGCCTGGACGCCGGGCAGGGGGCCGGCCCGGACCGCGATCAGGTCGACAGGACGAGCAGCTCCAGGATGCCCTCCGCGTAGGCGCCCGACACCGAGCCCGGCCCTGCCTCCAGCAACGACACCAGCAGCGGCAGGCCGCCCCGTACGTGGGCGGCGACCTGCCCGTACAGGCCGGCCCCGTACGCGTCCCCGTCGTCCTCGGCGCTGAGCAGCGACAGCAGCGTCCACAGCAGCGCCTCACGGGTCGCCAACCGGGGCGGCCCGGCCGACCACACGGCCATCAGCACCGCCCCGGCGGCCGGGGCGGGCGGCCACAACCGGGTCCCGGTGAACACGTGCCCCTGCAACGCGTGGAAGGCGGCCGGATGTCCCTCGGCCACGTCCCACACCATGTCGGCGAGATGCCCCGCCGAGCGCCCGCAGCCACACACGCCGGCCGCCCAGTCGTGCCGCGCGATCTCGGCGGCCACGGCGTCGGGCACCAGCGGGCTGCTGCGCGGTCTGTCCGTCCCTCTCATGGGGCCAAACTATGCGAGGCCGCGGACATCGGGTCCAGGCGGGCGTCCGACCGCCTCATCCGCATGGCAGGCTGGGCCCCGTGAACCAGCCACCAGCGGCCGGTCCACCGGCCCGGCCGCAGCGGCCGGCGGGCGGCCGGACCCCCCTCTACCTCGCGGTCGCGGCGGACCTGCGCACCGCCATCGGCGCGGGGGAGTACGGCTCCGGGGCCCGTCTCCCCGCCGAGGACGAACTCGCCCGCCGCTACACCGTCTCCCGGGGCACCGTCCGCCAGGCCCTCGCCGCGCTGCGCGCCGACGGCCTCGTCACCTCGCGCCGCGGCACCCGCAGGGTCGTCCTCGCGGGCCCCGGGGAGCGCCGGGACGCCACCGAGCTGCGGAGCTTCACCCGCTGGGCGCGCTCGCTCGGGGAGGACCCGGGCGGGCGCACCGTCCACGTCGAGCCGGGTGCGGCGGACCCCGAGGAGGCGGCGGAGCTGCGGATCGGGCCCGGCGCGCCCGTCTACCGGGTGCTGCGGGTGCGGACCCTGTCGGGCAGGCCCGTGATGGTCGAGCGGACCACCTATCCGGACGCGGTCGGCGCCCTGGTGGCGGCGATGCCGGCGGACACGGTCTCCTACTCCGAGGAACTGGCCCGGCACGGGGTCCTCTTCACCGACGCCCACCACACCATCGACATCGCCTTGGCCGACGCACGGGACGCGACCCTGCTCGGCTGCCCGCAGGGGGCGCCGCTGCTGCGGGAGCGCCGCCGCGCCACCGATCCGACGGGCAGCCCCGTGGAGTGGTCCCAGGACCGCTACCTGCCGGGGACGGTGGCCTTCACCGCCCACTCCACGGCGACCGGCGCGCTGGGCCGCCGCCTCGGACCGCCCGACCCGGCGGTCCGCTGAATCCGGCGGTCGGTTGACGCCGGCGGTCCGCCGATCCCAACCCGCCCGCACCCGCGCGCGGAGCGGTTGGCATACTCCGCCCCGTGGAGGGGACGTGAAGCGGATGACCATGGGGAACACCGGCCGGTGGACGCTGCGCCCGGCGGCGCCGGCGGACGTCGAGACGATCGCGGAGCTGCGCGCCACGGTCATGCGCGCCGATCTGGAACGCCTCGGGCGCTACGACGAGCACCGGGTGCGACAGCGGCTGCGGGACGCGTTCTCCCCGCGGCACACGTCGATCATCGAGGTCGACGGGGAGACCGCGGGATGCGTCACGGTCCGCCCCGCCGACGGCAGGCACTGGCTGGAGCACTTCTACCTCGCCCCGCGCCACCAGGGCCGAGGTCTCGGGTCCGCCGTCCTGCGCGCGGTGCTGGGACGGACCGACGAGCAGGGCGTGACCGTCGCCCTGAACGTCCTGCGGGGCAGTTCCGCCCGCCGGCTCTACGAACGCTACGGCTTCGTCATGGAGACCGAGGACCCCGTCGACGTCTTCATGGCGCGCCCGCCGGCCCGCTCGGAGCCCTGAGCAGGAGGCGCTCCAGCACCGGCCGGAAGTGCCCGAAATCCGGGGTCGTGAACTCCGGGTCCTTGGCCCGCTCGTCCCAACGCCGGACGGCCACCGCGTCGGCGGCCCCCGGCAGCCCCTCGAAGGCCCGCGCCTGCTCCGCCGTCATCGGGCCGCCCTGGACGCCCAGGGTGTGCACCGAGGCCTCGGACAGCAGGGCGAAGTAGCCGGGCTCGGCCGCGCACAGGTACCGCTTCGCGGCCACGTGCAGCCGGACGGGCCCGGTCACCGCCGGTCCGAACCAGCGCGCCAGCCAGTCGGCCCCCGTGTGGCTGTGCCGGTTGTCCAGGCCGCCCTCCATCAGGTCGCGGCCGGTCACCGTCCCGTGGAAGTGGCCGATGTCGTGCAGCAGGGCGGCGGCCACCAGGTGGTCGGGGGCGCCGGCCGCCTCGGCGAGGGCGCCCGCCTGGAGCATGTGCTCGGCCTGCGTGACGGCCTCGCCCAGGTACTCGGCGGAGCCCTCTCCCGCGAACAGCTCGGCGAGCAGGTCCAGGGGCCGAAGGTCGGCGTCGGCGCTCACGCCTGCGCCCCCTCGCCCCGCCCGGCGCGGCGCAGTACGGCGAGGGTGGAGGCCAGCCCGTCCAGGTCGGCGTACGCCCCCTGGAGGTGGCGGCCGCCGGACTCGGAGAAGGCCGTACGGGCGTGCAACAGCCGGGTGTTGTCGAAGACCAGGCAGTCACCGGGGGTCAGCCGGAAGTCCAGGCGCAGCTCGGGCCGCAGCAGCAGCTCGCCGAACGCCCGGTAGGCGGCGTAGAACTCCTCCACGACCGGGGCGCTCGCGCGCAGCGCGGCCAGGGAGCGGTTGTTGAACCGGATCCCGCGGATCCGTCCGAGCGGGTCGACCTCGATCAGCGGCCGTTCGGCGCGCAGCTCGGTCCGCGCGTCGCTGAAGGCGAACTCGACGGGGACACGGGTCAGGGTCTCGAAGGCCCGCCGGTCCTCGGAGCGCAGCAGGGCGGCCGCGTGGAAGCCGTCCACCAGCCCGGAGTCCCCGCCCACGGCCTCGTTGCGCAGGCAGTGCAGCAACTGCACGGTGGGCACCGGGTCCCGGTAGGGGTTGTCGGTGTGCGGGGTGATCAGGGCGCCGGTGAAGGCCAGGTTGTTCGGGTCGGCCTCGACCCGCACCTCGAACAGCTCCCCGTAGTTGGTGCGGCGCACGAAGCCGAAGGTCTCCGCGACGTCGAGCACCATCCGGTCCCGGCAGGGCACGTCGCGCAGCAGGAAGAAGCCGAGCGAGCCGACGGCCTCCAGGGCGCGGGCGCGCACCTCGCGATCCCCGATGTAGGCGTCCCAGCCGGCCTCCGGGAGCCGTCCGGCCAGGTCGGCGGCGGCCCACAACTCCTTCTCCGCCTCGGTGCGTCCGTCGCCTCCGGCCGCGTACGAGGTCGCGGGGGCGTGGGCGGCGAGCCAGGCGGCCGGGTAGAGCGAACGGTGCCCGTCGGGCTCCCAGCGCACCTCCCAGTGCGTCGCGGACCCCCCGTCGGCGGCGGGGACCTCGCGGACGGCGCCGAGCGTCAGGTCGGCCGGCAGGTCGGTGATCTGGAAGAGCTTCTGGCCGGTGCGCGGATCGCGGCACGCGGCGCAGGGACAGTTGTCGCGCAGCCAGGGCGCGGGCGAATCGGTGATCGCGGTCGAGGACATCGGTACCGGGGCTCCCGTCGTCGGGTGGGGCGGTGGGTGAGCGGGCCAGGAGGGGGATCGTCGAAGCAAGGTGTCAAAGTTGTATGTACAACTCTGCTCCGCCGGCATGCTGACAGCCCCGCGTGGCCGCGAGGTGACGCGGAGGTGACCGGAACCGGATCCCGCCCGTCCTCGTCTGACTCCCCGTGTCGACGAAGCCGAGAACGAACGTCCGCAGGATCTGGGCCCTGCTCTGCGCCCTGCTCGCCCTCCAACTGGGCTCCCTGATCAGCCCCGCGTACGCCTGTGGCTGCGGGGCGATGGTCCCCGACGGGACCTCCCGGATCGGAGTGGACCGGGAGGTGTCCGTGGTGCGCTGGGACGGCCGCAGCGAGGAGATCGTGATGCGGTTCACCGTCGGCGGTGACGCCCGGCGCGCCGCCTGGATCATGCCGGTGCCGAGCCGGGCGGACGTCAGCCTGGGCGACCCGGACCTCTTCCCCGAACTGGACGCCCTCACCCGGCCCGAGCACCGCACGGACACCCACTTCTGGCCCGGCGCCGGCGACTGGCCCTTCTCCTCCGGCGGCCGCGACAGCGTCGGCGCCGCCCTGCCCGGCGCGGGTGCGCCCCGGGTCGGCGTCATCGGTCGCGAACGCCTCGGCGACTTCGACGTGGCCCGACTGACGGCCACCGACCCCGACGCCCTGCGCACCTGGCTGGAGGCCAACGGCTTCAAGCTGCCCGAGCGGCTCGCCACCGAACTGGGGCCCTACGTGGACCGCGCGTGGGAGTACGTCGCCGTCCGGCTCGTTCCCCGGGAAGGGGGCGCGCCGCTGCGCGGCGAGCTGGAACCCCTGCGCATCCGCTTCGACAGCGCCCGGCTCGTCTACCCCATGCGCCTGTCCCGCCTGGCCCGCACCCCGCAGTCCCTCGGCCTCTACGTACTGGCCGACCACCGCATGGAGCCCGTCTCCCCGATCGGCGGGAACATTCCCGAGGTGACCTTCGCCGGCCGGGTGGAGCCCGAGGGGGCGACCGCCGAACTCGCAGGGGACCGCCCAGTGTTCCTGACCGCGATCGAGCAGCGCTTCCCCGAGCCGTCCCGCATCGACGGGGACCACGAGCTGCGCGCCGCCGCCGACACCCCCTACCGGCGGGTCATCCACCACCGGGAACTCCTCACCGTGGGCGGCGGCGTCCCCGTCTGGCTGCTGACGGTCGGCGGCGGCGCCCTGGTGGCCGTCGCCGCCGCCCTGGCCGTATGGGTCCCGCGCCGGCGCCGGCGCCGCACCGCGCACCCGGGTGTGGGCGGGGCGAGCCAGGTGGGCGGGGCGATCTAAAGGGTTGGGGCGAGCGCCCGACGGCTGAGAGGGTGCACCCATGCCCCACCTCACCGCCCACGACGGCACCACGCTCGCCTACCGCGACTCCGGCGGCGACGGCGCCCCGCTCCTCTGCCTCCCCGGCGGTCCGATGCAGGACTCCGCCTACCTCGGAGACCTCGGCGGGCTGGCCGCGCACCGGCGCCTGGTCACCCTCGACCTCCGGGGCACGGGTGCCTCGGCCGTGCCCCGGGACGGCGCCACCTACCGCTGCGACCGGCTCGTCGACGACGTGGAGGCCCTGCGCGAGCACCTGGGCCTGGACACGGTCGACCTGTTGGCGCACTCGGCCGGAGCCAACCTCGCGGTCCTGTACGCCGCCGCCCACCCGACTCGGGTGGGCAGCCTCGCGCTGATCACGCCGAGCGTGTTCGCCGTCGGCGTCGAGATCACCGGGCCGCTCCGGCTGGAGACCGTCCGGGCCCGACGGGACGAGCCGTGGTTCCCCGAGGCGTACGCGGCCCTGGAAGCGGTCGTCGCCGGCCGGGGCAGGCCGCAGGTGTGGGAGGCCGTCCTGCCCTTCACGTACGGGCGTTGGGACGACGCGGCGCGCGCCCACCAGGCCGCCTCGGCCGGACAGCGCAACCAGGAGGCCGCGGGTGCCTACGGCTCCGAGGGCGCCTTCGACCCGGAGGCCACCCGCGCGGCGCTCGCCACCCTGGAGGTCCCGGTCCTGCTCCTGGCGGGAGAGGTGGACGTGTCGGCCCCGCCGCGGGCGATGGCCACGTACGCGGGGCTCTTCCCGCACGCGGAACTCCTCGTGCAGCCCGGGGCCGGCCACTACCCCTGGCTCGACGACCCCACCCTCTTCACCGAAGCCCTCGCGAGCTTCCCGTCCCGCCCCGGGGGCGTGTCCGCGCGGTAGCGCCGCACGCCCGGACCGGGGGAGCCGTCACTCCCAGTCGTCCCACGGCGGCTCCGTCTCGTCCTCGTCGAACGGGGGCTCGTCGGCGTCGCGGGGGGCGGGGTGGGCCGACGGGGCCGGAGCGGCGGACGGGGCGGGGGCAGTGGACGGGGCGGAAGTGGCCGGGGCGGAAGTGGCCGGGGAATCGGCCGGGTCGCGGTTCGCCAGGGTGGCGAGGACGCCTTCGGCGTACTTGGTGAGCTTGGCCTCGCCCACTCCGCCGACGGTGCCCAGCTCCTCCACGGTGGTGGGCAGCCGGGTCGCGATCTCGCGCAGGGTGGCGTCGTGGAAGACGACGTACGCCGGTACGCCCTGCTCCCGCGCCGTCTCGGCCCGCCAGGCGCGCAGGGCCATGAAGATCGGCTCGGCCCCGGCCGGCAGGTCGACGGGCACGCGGGCGCCCTTGCCGGAGCGCGAGGAGGATTCCTTGCGCGCCGGACGGGCGGCGGCCTTCTCCTTGCGCATCGAGACGCTGCGGCCCCCTCCCAGGACCTCGCCGCTGGCCTCCGTCAGCACCAGGGTCCCGTACTCGCCCTCCACCGCCAGCAGTCGCTGGGCCAGCAGCTGGCGCACGATCCCGCGCCACTCGGCGGTGCTCAGGTCCGCGCCCACGCCGAACACCGAGAGCCCGTCGTGGTCGAACTGGATGACCTTCGCGGTCTTCTTGCCCTGGAGGATGTCGATGATCTGGCCGGCGCCGAACTTCTGGCGCCGTTCCTTCGCCAGCCTCCAGACGGTGGACAGCAGCTTCTGGGCGGCGACCGTCCCGTCCCAGGACTCGGCCGGGGTCAGGCACGTGTCGCAGTTGCCGCACGGCTCGCCCGACTGCCCGAAGTACTCCAGCAGTCGTACGCGCCGGCAGGTCACCGTCTCGCACAGGGCGAGCATGGCGTCCAGGTGCATGCCCAGGGAGCGGCGGTGCGCATCGTCGCCCTCGGAGCCGTCGATGAGCTTGCGCTGCTGCACCACGTCCTGGAGGCCGTACGCCAGCCACGCCGTGGCCGGCTCGCCGTCGCGGCCGGCGCGACCGGTCTCCTGGTAGTAGCCCTCCACGGACTTCGGCAGGTCGAGGTGGGCGACGAAGCGGACGTCCGGCTTGTCGATGCCCATGCCGAAGGCGATCGTGGCCACGACCACGACCGCGTCCTCCCGCAGGAACCGCGCCTGGTTCTCCGCACGCGTCCGGGCGTCCATGCCGGCGTGGTAGGCCACGGCGTCGATGCCCTGTTCCACCAGGAACGCCGCGGTCTTCTCCACGGAGGCGCGCGAGAGGCAGTAGACGACTCCCGCGTCCCCGTCGTGTTCGGTACGGATCAGCTCCAGCAGCTGCTTGAGCGGGCTGTCCTTGGGGACGACGCGGTACTGGATGTTCGGCCGGTCGAAGCCGGCGACGAAGTGGCGGGCTTCGTCCAGGCCGAGCCGGGTCGTGATCTCGGCGTGCGTGGCCGGGGTGGCCGTCGCCGTCAGCGCGATCCTGGGCACCTTCGGCCAGCGCTCGTGCAGCATGGACAGTGCGAGGTAGTCGGGGCGGAAGTCGTGCCCCCACTGGGCGACGCAGTGTGCCTCGTCGATCGCGAAGAGCGAGACCTTGCCCCGGTCGAGGAGCCGCTGCGTGCCCTCGCCGCGCAGCCGCTCGGGAGCCAGGTAGAGGAGGTCCAGCTCGTCGGCGAGGAAGGCCCGCTCGACGGCCTGGCGCTCGTGCCCCTCCTGCGTCGAATTGAGGAATCCGGCCCGCACCCCGAGCGCCGTCAGCGCGTTGACCTGGTCCTGCATCAGCGCGATGAGCGGCGAGATCACGACGCCCGTGCCTTCTCTGACGAGCGCCGGGATCTGGTAGCAGAGCGACTTGCCGCCGCCCGTCGGCATCAGGACGAGGGCGTCACCGCCCCCGACGACCTGCTCGATGATCTCCTGCTGCTCGCCGCGGAAGGAGTCGTAGCCGAAGACGCGGTGCAGCACCTGGAGGGCGGCAGGGGTATCGGGGGAAGTGTCCGGAAGTGCCATCCGGGCAGCCTAACGTCACCCGCCGACACCCCGGTCCCATCCCCGCGAACCTGTGGACGACCGTCCGGGCCGGCGGCCGTGGTCAGAACGCGTAGACCGCGTTGCCGTTCAGGGTCGCCGACATGGCGCACGCGTTGGAGAACGTGTGCTTCCAGGCGACGCGGCTGCCGCGCCAGGTGCCGTCCGCGGTGACGGTGACGGGGTCGTAGTGCATCGGGCAGGCCCGGTCCGGGTCGGGGGCGGCCAGCAGGCGGTTGAACTCGCCGCCCGTGGTGGCGAGGGCGGCGCACGCCGCCTCGGGGGACGGGTGGGTCCCCTGGGCGGTCGGGGCGCAGCTGAGGACGGAGGCCCGCAGGACGGTGCCGGTGGACACCTGGCCGCCCTGGGTGATGGTGAAGACCATCGCGGACGGGGCGTACAGGGTCGAGGGCCGGGCCTCCGCGATGCCCGTGGCACCGGCCACGCAGAGGAGGGCGGCGGAAGAGGCAGCGGCTAAGCGGTAACGCACGACGAGACTCGCTTTCGATTCAAAGGTCATTGAGGGCACAACATCTTTTATGTGGTGCCTGAACGAGGTCGAGTCTTGCTGATCCAAAGGTTCGACGCACATGCGTGGTCGATTTACGGACAGTCCGTTCGGATAGCGGACTTCGGGGGAGGGTTCGCGCAGCTCGCGCGGGGTGTCCGCCCCTGCCGGGGCGCTCCTTCGCCCGTCCCGACGACCGTCCCGACCCGCCCTCCCACACCTCCCGCCCTGGTGACGGCCGCTCGCGGTTCACCGAACGGTCATTCGGTCTGGCCGGATCGAGCGGTCCCGCGCCCCCGATCGGGAGCCCCACCCCGGAGCCCGCCCGGGCCCCGACCCGCTCAGCCGCGCGGCAGGATCACCGTCACCCCGCGCCCCGCCGCCGAGCCCATCGCGGCGAGGGCGGCCGGGGCGGCGTCCAACGGGATCGACGAGGTGACCAGCAGGTCCGGCCGCAGCGCCCCCGAGCGGACCAGCTCCAGCATCGGGGGATAGGCGTGGGCGGCCATCCCGTGGCTGCCCAGCACCTCCAGCTCCCAGCCGATCACCCGGTCCATCGGCAGCGCCGCGGGCCCGGCCGCCGCCGGGAGCAGCCCGACCTGTACGTGCCGCCCCAGGCGGCGGAGCCCCGACACCGAGGCGGCCGCCGTCACGGGGGAGCCCAGGGCGTCCAGCGAGAGGTGTGCGCCGCCGCCGGTCAGCTCCCGCACCGCGGCCTCCGTGCCCCCGGGGCCGGCCGCGGCGGGGTCCACTCCGTGCATCGCCCCGAAGGACCTCGCCAGTTCCAGCGCGGCCCGGGAGGTGTCCACGGCGACGACCCGCGCCCCCGCCGCGACGGCGATCATCACCGCGGACAGGCCGACCCCGCCGCAGCCGTGGACGGCCACCCATTCGCCCGCCGCGACCCGACCCCGGTCCACCACCGCCCGGAAGGCCGTAGCGAAGCGGCAGCCCAGCGAGGCGGCCGTCGCGTACGAGAGCTCCTCGGGCACCGCCACCAGGTTCACGTCGGCCCGGTCCAGGGCCACGTACTCGGCGAAGGAGCCCCAGTGGGTGAAGCCGGGCTGCGTCTGACGGGCGCACACCTGCTGCCGGCCCGCCGCGCAGTCGGCGCAGCGCCCGCACGCGCACACGAACGGCGCCGTCACCCGGTCCCCGACCCGCCAACCCCGTACGCCGGAGCCCACCGCCTCGACCACCCCGGCCAGTTCGTGCCCGGGGACGTGGGGGAGGACGATGTCGGGGTCGTGCCCCATCCAGCCGTGCCAGTCGCTGCGGCACAGTCCCGTCGCCTCGACGCGGACCACCACCCCGTCCGGGTCCGGTACCGGGTCCGGCACCTCCCGTACCTCGGCCCGCTCCCCGTACCGTTCGAAGACCACCGCGCGCACGGAATCCGCCCTCCACTCGACTTCCCCGCACGCTACCGGCCCGGGCCCGCCGGGATGCGGAGTCGGTGGTGGGCCGTGGGGCCGTGGGGCCGTGGGCCGTGGGAACGGGCGGCCGGGCGGAGCGGCTCAGCGCCGACCGCGCGCCAGGGCCAGGCCGGCGAGGGCCTCGGGCGCCCCGGCCTGGCCCCGGACGCCGGGGAAGGCGTTGACGTCGACGATGAGCGGGCCGGCGTCACCGGTGTCGATGAGGTCCACCCCGTAGACGTCGAGGTCGAAGACCTCGCCCACCCGCAGCGCCAACGCCGACCAGGCCTCGGGCAGTCCCGCCGAGGCGCGGGCCGATCCGCCTTCGGGGGCGGCCAGTTCGGAGCGGCGCAGCGCCGAGAAGACCCGGCCTGCGATCACCCACACCTTGTGGTCCCAGCCGTTGTTCGGCGCGAACTCCTGCACCACGACCGGCTCCCGCCCCCAACGCCCCGTCAGCCCCGCCAGTTCGGCGGGAGAGTCCAGGCGGGCCACCAGGTCCTCCTTGCGGCTGGCCCGGCTCTTGACCACCATCGGCCACGGCAGCCCGGCCGCGCCCTCCACCTCGGCGAGCGCCCGGAAGGTCCGACCGGCGGCGAAGGGCAGCCCGGCCCGCAGGGCGAGTTCGGCCATCCCGGTGCGGTCCTGGCACCGCCGCGTGGCCGCCGCGGAGTTGAGCACGGGCGCGCCCCGCCGCTCCAGCTCCCCCGCCAGGGCCAGCGCGGCCGGGGTGCGCGCCTTCAGAAGGTGTACGTCGGCCCGCGCGCCCGCCGCCGCCCCGGGGCCCGCCTCCGGGTCCAGTACGTCGACCACGTGCCCGGCGCCGGTGAGCAGCGCGGTGGTGGCCGCCAGCAGCGGGTGCCCGGGATCCCGGGTGATCAGCCCGACCCTCACGCGCCGTCCCCCGCCCCGGCCGCGACCTGCAGCGGGATCGGGACCGGCAGCGTGAGCGGGAGCGCGGGGGCCGGGATCACGGCCGGGGCGCGCCCGGAGCCGGCGCCACGGGCCAGGTCCAGTACGGCGCGCGCCACCCGGGCGGCGGCGTCGGGGACCTGACGGAAGCTCGGGAAGTCGTTGACGTCGACGACCACGGGCCCGTCGGGGCCCAGCAGCACGTCCACCCCGTACAGGTCCAGGGAGTAGACCTCGCCCACCCGGGCGGCGACGGCCGCGACCTCCGCCGGCAGCGGGACCCGCCGTTCGCGGACCCCGGCGTCGGGGTGCAGCGGCGAGCAGCGCTCGGTGGCGAACAACTCCCCGCCCACGCAGTACACCTTGATGTCGGTGCCCCCGTTCGGCACGTAGGGCTGCGCGATGAGCATCCCCTCGCCGGCCAGGAGGGGCAGCAGCGCGGCGAGGTCGCCCGGCGAACGCACCAGGTGCACGGCCCGCCCGGAGCTGCCGTCGGCGG
The DNA here is from genome assembly GCF_044741845.1 of Streptomyces sp. NPDC088097. Classification (NCBI taxonomy): domain Bacteria; kingdom Bacillati; phylum Actinomycetota; class Actinomycetes; order Kitasatosporales; family Streptomycetaceae; genus Streptomyces; species Streptomyces sp. NPDC088097. The sequence continues at coordinate 265,910 of NZ_JBIUTJ010000003.1, read as the reverse complement.
GCTTGACGACGAGGGGGTAGTCCCGGTCCGGTATCTCCGCGAGGAGTTCGGGCCGGGCCACCGCGTACGTCACCGGCAGGGGCAACCCCTGGGCGCGCCCGATGGCGGCGGCCAGCGCCTTGTCCCGCACGCCCCGGATGGAGCGGGCGTCGTTGACCGTGGTCATGCCGCTCGCCGCGGCGGCTTCGAGCAGGGTCAGGCCGGGCCCGCCGGAGACCGTCTTGAGCACCCAGGCGTCGTGCGCGCCCGTGCGCGCGATGTCGGTCATGCGGAGCAGCGAACCGCCGGGACGGACCACGTCCACCCGGTGTCCCCACGCGGTCAGCTGCCCGATCACCTCGTTCGGCATGCCGTCGTGGCGGTAGTGCTCCTCCACCAGGAAGCAGAGCCTCATGGACCTTCCCCATATTCCGGACGTCCGCCGCCGATACCGTCCGGCGAGTTGTGACGTCACAGGATGCCACGCCATAGCCCCGAAACCGCTCCAGAAGCAGCCTTAGTGGGCGCTACTGAGCGTAATATTCGTCAATACCTTTCCTAAACGATCAGTAATCCTCTTATAGTTGTGCCTCGTTGCCACAGGAACCCTGTCTTCCATTTACGCCCGGTTTGAGGCTCTGACTAATGACGGCGTCGCCCTCCCCCCTTCGCCCCTCCGCGCTGGCCCTGTTCGTCACGGCGGCGGCCACGGGCACCCTCTCCACGGCGGCGGTGGCCGCCGCCCCGCTGAGCGTGCAGTCGCCCCTCGGCTGGTTCGCCGGATTCGGATCACTGCTGCTGTCCTGCGCGGCCTGCGCCGTGACCTGGCAGACGAGCACCACCCGCAACCTGCGCGCCCGCTCCGAAGCGCTCGCCGGTGAAGTCGGCGCCCGTGACGGGTACATCGCCCGCCTCACGGCCGACGCCAACCGCGACATCGCGGCCCGCACGGCCGAGCGCGACCGGCTCGCCACCGCCCACCGCGCCGAGACCGACCACCTCACCACCGCGCACGCCGCCGAACTGGACCGCCTCACCGCGACCCACGCCGCCGAGGTGCACGGGCTGACCGCGACCGGGAACGCCGCCCGCGAACAGCTCACCGAGGAACTGCGCCGCGCCCGCTCCGGGCGGGCCGCCGCCATGGCCGCCGCCGCCAACGCGGCCGGCCGGATGCAGGCCCTCGCCACCGGAATGCTCGCCGACCTGCGGGACATGGAGCACCGGCACGCCGACGAGGACGTCCTCACCGACCTCCTCCACCTCGACCACCGCACCGCCCAGGCGGGCCGACTCGCCGACTCCATCGCCGTCCTGACCGGCGCCCGCTCGGGCCGCCGCTGGGCCAGGCCGATCGTCATGGAGTCGATCCTGCGCGGGGCCATGGGCCGCATCGGCGGCTACCAGCGGGTCCGGCTGCACTCCACCAGCGAGGCGGCCGTCGCCGGACACGCCGCCGAGGGCGTCATGCACGCCCTCGCGGAACTCCTCGACAACGCCGCGAACTTCTCGCCGCCCACCGCCGAGGTCCACGTGTACGTGGAGGAGGTCCCGGCCGGGGTCATCATCACCGTCGAGGACAGCGGCCTCGTCATGAGCGAGGTGCAACTGCGGCGCGCCGAACAGGCCGTGACCGCCGAGTCGCTGGACCTCGCCGGACTCTCCGGAACCCGCCTCGGCCTGGCCGTCGTGGGCCGGCTGGCCCGCAAGCACGGGCTGACGGTCTCCTTCCGGCCCTCCGCGCGCGGGGGCACCGGTGCGCTCATGATGCTGCCGCAGGAACTGATCAGCCGCAGCGCGGCCGATCCCGTGCCCGCCCCGGCGCTCCTCCCCCCGCCCGCGCCCCTCTCGGCCCCCGCGAGGGTCCCCGCCCCGCGCGCCGAGGTCGAGCCCGCGCACACGGGTCCCGGCGAAGGGCCCGGAGTCGACGCGGCCGAAGCGCGGGACCCCGAGGACTCCGAATCCACCGGACGCAACCCGGTGCTCGGCGAGAGCGGACTGCCCCAGAGGAGGCGCGGCCGGACCCTGGCCGCGGCGCAGCTCCAACTGGACCAGGAGCCCGACGCCACCGACGCGGCGGCCCGCACCCCGGCCGCCCCCGGCAGCGCGTCCCGGTCCGCAGCCCGCTTCGGCAGCTTCCGCCAGGCCGTGCGCGGCACCTCGGCGCAGCAGCCCACGAACACCCCGCACCCGGAAGGCAACACGCGATGACCGGCTCCACCACCGACGAGACGCTCAGCTGGCTCCTGGAAGGACTCCTGGAGCGGACACCCGGCGCGCGGCACGCCCTCGTGCTGTCCCGCGACGGCCTCAAACTGTGCCGCACCCCCGAGCTGTCCGTCGACCAGGCCGACCAGCTCGCCGCGATCGCCGCGGGCATCCAGAGCCTGTCCCACGGCGCGTCCATCGAGTTCGGCGACGGCACCGGGGGAGTCCGCTCGGCCATGGCCGAGTTCTACGGGGGGATCCTGTTCATCGTCGAGGCCGGCGAGGGCGCGCACCTCGCACTCGTCGCCGCCGAGGACTCCGACGCGGGCCTGGTGGGCCACAACATGTCCGAACTGGTGGAGCAGCTGAGCGAGCATCTGATCGCCAGGCCCAGGGGTTGAGCCGCAGCAGGCCGGGCCGGGACGACTCCCCGGACCGGCTCTACACCCTCACGGGCGGTCGTACCCGGTCCGGATCCGACGCCTTCGACCTGGTGACCCTGATCGTCGCCGAGTGCGACCCGGTCCCCGGCATGCAGTCCGAGCACAGCGCGATCCTGCGCATGTGCCACTTCCCGACGGCCGTCGTCGAGATCGCCGCCGACCTCGGCCTGCCGGTGTCGATCGTACGGATCCTCCTCGCGGACCTCCTGGACACCGGACGCATCAGCGCACGGCACCCGCGCCCGTCGACGTACAGCCTTCCCGATCCCGACATCCTGGAGCAGGTGCTCGTTGGACTCCGCAACCTCTGAACGGGTCGAACCCCGCCAGACCCTCAGCAGCACCGCCGACAACGGCCTGAAGATCGTGATCGTCGGCGGCTTCGGCGTCGGCAAGACCACCATGGTCCGCTCGGTCAGCGAGATCCGTCCGCTGAACACCGAGGAGACGATGACCAAGGCGGGCGAGGCCGTCGACGACACCGACGCCGTCGCCTCCAAGACCGCCACCACCGTCGCCTTCGACTTCGGCCGCATCACCCTCGACGCCCACAACGTGCTCTACCTCTTCGGCGCCCCCGGCCAGGAACGCTTCTGGTTCCTGTGGGACCGGCTGTTCTCCGGCACCCTCGGCGCGGTCGTCCTCGTCGACACCCGCCGGCTCGCCGACTCCTGGTACGCCATCGACCGGCTCGAACACCACGGCACGCCCTTCGTCGTGGCCTGCAACGACTTCGGCGGACCGGCCCACACCCCGGACCAGATCCGCCAGGCCCTCGACCTGCCGCCCGAGGTGCCGCTGCTGCTGTGCGACGCGCGTTCGCGCGACTCCAGCAAGCAGGTGCTCATCTCCCTCGTCGAGCACCTCCAACACCTGATGAGCCACCAGCTCGTACCGACTTCCCGGCCCGGCCGGCCGGACGCCCCGCCGACGATTCCGGAGCACACCCCGTGACCACCCCCGAGCACCCGCCCGTCTACCTCGGCGGCCCCCGCTTCCAGACCGACCCCGTCGAGCTGTACCGGGAGATGCGCCGCGACCACGGCGCCGTGGCCCCGGTCGTCCTCGACGGCGACGTGCCGGCCTGGCTGGTCCTCGGCTACCGCGAACTGCACCAGGTCACCAGCGACCCCCAACTGTTCTCCCGGGACTCCGACCTGTGGAACCAGTGGGACCGCATCCCCGCGGACTGGCCCCTGCTCCCGATGATCGGCCGCAAGCAGCCGTCCATCCTCTACACCACGGGCGAGCGCCACCGCGAGCGCGCCGCCGTCATCTCCGCCGCCCTGGAAGCCGTCGACCCCTTCGAACTCAAGGGGCACGCCGAACGCTTCGCGGACGAGCTGATCGACGGGCTGTGCGGCAAGGGCGAGTGCGACATCGTCGGCGAGTACGCCATGCTCCTGCCCCTGCGCGTGCTCGCCCGCCTCTACGGCTTCTCCGACGCGCAGGGCCCCGGCCTCGTCACCGCCATGAACGACATGATCAACGGCCGTGAGGGGGCCCTGGAGGGCCAGCGCCACCTCGGCGAGTCCATGTACGGCCTGCTCGCCGCCAAGGGCGCGGAGCCCGGACCCGACGTCGCCTCGCGGATGCTCGCCAACACGGCGGGCTTCACCCTCGACGAGGTCGCCCAGGACCTGATGGTGATGATGGCCGCCGGCCACCAGCCCACCGCCGACTGGATCGGCAACTCGCTGCACCTGATGCTCACCGACGACCGCTTCGCCGCCTCGCTGGCCGGTGGCCGGCACAGCGTCGGCGAGGCCATGAACGAGGTGCTCTGGGAGGACACCCCCACCCAGAACGTCGCCGGACGTTGGACCACCCGGGACACCAAGCTGGGCGGACAGCAGATCGGCAGCGGCGACCTGGTCCTGCTGGGCCTGGCCGCCGCCAACGGGGACCCGCACGTACGCACCGACGCGGGAGCCCTGACCGGCGGGAACAACGCCTTCTTCTCCTTCGGACACGGAGAACACCGCTGCCCCTTCCCGGCCCAGGAGGTCGCCGAGGTCATCGCGCGGACCGGCATCGAGGTGCTCCTCGACCGGCTGCCCGACGTGGACCTCGCCGGCGCCGCCGCCGGACTGACCCGGCGCCCCTCGCCGTGGCTGCGCGGGCTGAGCGGCCTTCCCGTGACCTACACCCCGACACCCGCCCTTGGAGCCATCAGATGACCTGCCCGATCGACCACACCGGCCCCGCCCCGATCGTCCTCGACCCCTTCGTCGCCGACCTCGCCGCCGAGAGCGCCGCCCTGCGCGCCGCCGGCCCGCTCGTCCAGGTCGTCCTGCCGGGCGGGGTACCCGTGTACGCCGTCACGCGCCACGCCGAGGCGAGAAGACTCCTGACCGACCCCCGCGTCGTCAAGGACATCGACGTCTGGGGCGCCTGGCAGCGCGGCGAGATCCCCTCGGACTGGCCGCTCATCGGCCTTGCCAACCCGGGCCGCTCCATGCTCACCGTCGACGGTGACGACCACCGCCGGCTGCGCACCCTCGTCGCCCAGGCCCTCACCGTCCGCCGCGTCGAGAAGCTCCGCGCCGGCATCGAGGACCTCACCACCGGGATGCTCGACAAGCTCGCGGCCCTCCCCGCGGGCGAGACCGTCGACCTCAAGGCCGGTTTCGCCTACCCGCTGCCCATGAACGTGATCAGCGACCTGATGGGCGTCTCGGCCGCCGAACACCCGCGCCTCAAGGCCCTCTTCGAGAAGTTCTTCTCCAGCCAGACCCTCCCCGAGGAGGTCCCCCAGATGATGGCGGACCTCGGCGCCCTGTTCTCCCGGATCGTGGAGGACAAGCGCGCCAACCCCGGCGACGACCTCACCAGCGCGCTCATCGCGGCCTCCGAGGACGGCGACCACCTCAGCACCGAGGAGATCACCAACACCCTCCAGCTGATCGTCGCGGCCGGTCACGAGACCACCATCAGCCTGATCGTCAACGCCGTCGTCGCCCTGGAGACCCACCCCGAGCAGCGCGCCCTCGTCCTCGCGGGCGAGGTCCCCTGGGAGAACGTCATCGAGGAGACCCTGCGCTGGTCCAGCCCCACCTCGCACGTCCTGATCCGCTTCGCCACCGAGGACGTCGAGGTCGGCGACCGGATCCTGCCCAAGGGCGAGGGCCTCATCGTCTCCTTCGGAGCGCTCGGCCGTGACGAGGCCCAGTTCGGTCCGACGGCGGGCGAGTTCGATGCCACCCGCACCCCGAACCGGCACATCTCCTTCGGCCACGGCCCCCACATCTGCCCCGGCGCGGCCCTGTCGCGCCTGGAGGCCCTGGTGGCCCTCCCGGCGCTCTACGCCCGCTTCCCGCAGCTGAGCCTCGCCGTCACCCGCGAGGAGCTGCGCAACAAGCCGATCCTCACCCAGAACGACCTGTTCGACCTGCCGGTGAAGCTCGCGACCACCGGGGTCTGACGGCCGCCCGCGTTCCGGGCCGGCCCACGGCCGCGCGGCGGGGGCCCGGGAGCGACACGCGCTCCCGGGCCCCCGAGGTCGCCCCCTACACCGGTACGGCGACGAAGGTCCGGCCCGCTTCGTTCTCCACCCGGACCTCCCTCACCTGCGAGGGGTCCACGGCCGCCGAACCGTCCAGCGCCGCGCCCTTGCCCTCGCCGTGCTCGGCCGTGCCCACGACCCAGCCGCCCGCCGTGGTCCGCGTACCGTCCTTCGAGACCACCACCAGCCGGCACCGCTCGCCGGCGGGCACCCCGGTCACCGCCGCGTGCACGCGGATCCACCGGGGCGCCGGGGTCACCTGCACGGTCATCCGCGTGCCCGAGTCAGGGTCCGTCGCGGACGCCACCCGGACCCCCGGCACCGGCAGCGCCGTCGAGGCGCTCGGGGACGGCGGCGCGGGCTGCGCGCGGATCGCCCCGTCGGAGCCGCCCCACTGCGAACCGGACCAGAACACGGCCGCGAGCGCCGCCGCAGCGGCCAGCCCCACCAGGGCCGACCTGCGCCGGGCGCCCGACGCCCGTTCCCCGCGCACCTGGCGCAGGGTCCGCTGGAGCAGCAGGTCGCCGCCCTGCGGAGGCCCGTCGAGGAAGGCCTCCTCCGGCACCTCGCCCAGGACGCTCTCCATTTCACGCAACGCGGCCACCTCCTCCCGGCACCGCACACAGTCGCCGACGTGCTCCTCCACACGCCGTACGTCTTCCTCGTCCAGGACGCCGAGCACGTACGGGCCGAGCAGTTCCTCCTCGTGCCGCTGCCGGTTCACGCCACCACCTCCCGCAGTCCGCCGGGCTGCTGGGGCGGCCGGCCTGATCGTCTGTCCCCCACGGCATCCCTGCCGCCGTCCGTGAACGCCTCGCGCAGCGCCTTGAGCGCGTAGTGCGAGCGCGACTTCACCGTGCCCGCCGGAATGCCCAGTCGGTCGGCGGCCTCGGCGACGCTGCGCTGGCGGTAGTACAACTCCGTGAGCACGTCCCGGTGTTCCGGCGAAAGCCGGTCCAGGGCGCCCAGTACCGTCATCGCGTCCACCACCGAGTCCGCGTGGTCCCCCTCCACCGGGGGAGCCGCCGCCGAACCGGACACCTCCGGGGGCCGGGCCGCCTTCGCCCGGTACCGGTCGGTGATGATGTTGCGGGCCACCGTGAGCAGCCAACCGCGCACCGAACCCTTCCCGTTGACCAGCACCTCGGAATGCCGCCAGGCCCGGATCAACGTCTCCTGGACGACGTCCTCGGCGGCGGCGCGGTCCCCGGTCAGTCGGGTGGCGTACGCGAGCAGGGCGTTGCCGTGTTCCTCGTAGACCGCCCTGATCAGTGCCTCGTCCGTCGAGCCCCGCCGTGCGCGGGGCCACAGTGGTCCGGCCATCTCACCCTCTCCGTCCGCCTCGTATCGCGTGGTGCGGTCGGAACACGCCCTGGGCACACCCGTGGTTCATGTGAGCTGCGTCACTGGGGGTTGGATTCAGGTCCGGCACGCGCGTCCCTCGTTGAGGCAGGCCACCAGTGCGCCCATCTGGGCATCGGTCATCACGTCGACGAACATCGCGTGGTCCGTCGCGGGACTGTGCCGTTGTTCGGGGAAGGAGTCCAGCGCGATCGGCACGCCGGGCGCGACCGCGTAGGAGAGCGTCAGGCGCAGTTCGGGCACGGGGAAGGTGTCCCGGGGGCAGACCCCGCGGTCGGAGGGGAAGCGGAGGTGGGAACGGTGGTCGGGGGCCGTCGTGTCCAGTCCGTTCCAGCAGCTCGGGAAGACGAGCGTACGGGTGACGGCCTGGCCGGCCGGGCAGCGCGGGTACCGCGTGGTGAACCGGTCGGGTGAGCCCGAGCACCCCCAGCGGGCGCGCACGTCGGCGCCGCTGCCCGCCGTGTACGCGACCGCGTCGCCGGTCATCGCGCGCAGGAAGCGGGGCATCGGCACGACCTTGCCGACGGGATTGCCCCGGAACTCCACCGCCACCGACTCCTCCGGCAGGATCTCGCCGGTGTTGCCGTGCCCGGCCGCGCCCTCGTGGCCGCGGTCGCCGGGCCGGTCCGTGCGGCGCAGGACGGGCCAGTAGTAGGTGGAACGGTCGCCGCCCACGCAGCTCGTCGCGGAGGCGGACAGGGAGGCGTCGGTGGAGAGGGCGTCGGTGGACAGGTTTCCGACGTAGGCGTGGGTGTGGTGGGCGCCCGCCCGCAGCCCGGGCGAGACCACGAGGTTGTCCTCGTTCCAGTGGCCCTCCGCGTTGCGGCCGCAGGCCACGCTCACCCGCCCCGCGGAGGCGTCCGGCCCGGCCGGGGCGGTGGGCACGACCTCGCGCGGGTCGACGCGACCGCCCGACACGGAGCCCTGGCCCGCCCGGTCGGCCCGGGTGGCGCCCAGCGCGGCGGCGGCCAGCCCGGTGCCGAGCACCAGGAAGACCAGCAGCGCGAGAAGTCGGTGTTCGTTCCCCATGACGGTCACGCTCGCCGTTGCCCGGCACGGTCGTCAACCCGGCGTCCCTACGAGGGGCACGCCCGTGTCCTGTAGGTGTCGCGGGTGCGGCGGGGCGCGGGCTCCACAAGCCGTGTCCCCGCCGACCGCCGCAGGGCCCCGCCCTGCCCGCCCTGCCCCCCCGCCACGCCCCCGGCCCCCCCGCCACGGCCCGCCCCCCGGCCCCCCGCCACACCCCCGCCACGGCCCGCGCGGCGGCCGTGCGTTGGCCCGGACCGTGCTTGCCCGGGCCGCCCGCCACCGCGCAGAGTTCTCCGTATGACACCGGAAGATCTGCTGCGCTCCTTCGCCCGCACCCGCGTATCCCTCGACGGCTCCGAGGTCACCTACTGGTGGTCCGGCGACATCCACTCCTGGGCCCCCGGCGAGCCCTACCGGCGCCTCTTCGGCTTCGAAGGCGTCAACGTCGCCCGGCTGGAGGCCGGCGAGGAGGGCGGCGGCTACCGGATGCTGTCCCGCGAGGCGGCCTTCTACCTGGACCCCGGCAGCCGGGAGATCCTGGAGACCTGGCAGGGCAAGCCCGTCGTCCACGTCTGGAACGACCCGGCCAACCAGAAGTGGCGCCCCTTCCCCGTCCCCCGGACCGAACTCGGCGACCAGGTCTGCTTCAGCCTGGAGATCCCCCTGGCCTACCCCTCCCCGCTCCCCGTCGCCGACTACCCGGAGAACTCGGCCGACGACACCTACCGGGCCCTGGAGCTCTTCCAGTTCTTCACCCCCGCCGCCGCCCTCGCCGGCGACGCCCCCAGCGTCCCCGCCACCATGTCGTGGACCCGGATGTCCCCCTGGCTGCCGTGGATGGAACAGGGGCAGGCGCCGGGCGGCCTCACCTTCCACTGCCGGGGCGTGAAGCTGGGCTCCTACGCCGAGGTGCCCGAGCGCACCCGGGCTTACATCGCCCACCACCACCCGGAATTCGCCCACGCCCCCGAGAAGTGGACCGAGCCCAACGAGTCCAGCTGGACCTGGTTCCGCAAGCTCAACCCGAGGTAACCCCGGAGCGGAGGGAGGGGCGGCAGGGTCCGGACAAGGGTTTTCCCCGTATCGGGTTCACCGCCGCGTTGCCTACTGTCTGCCCACCGGCGATCTTCCGCTCCCCGAACGGCCCTCGTACCCACCCCACATGGTGCGAAGCCGTACGGGGCGCGGCGGTCTCCGGCACGCCGTCGCCCAGCCCCGCCGACGCGGCCGGGCGACGCGGCGCGCGGCGGTGGCCGGGGCGGGTCTGACCAGCCCGCCCCCGGCCCCGCGGCCGCCGGTACACCTCCCACACTGCACCGACCGGCCGCTCCGGCCCGCCCGGAAGCGGCCTTTGAAGGGGAACCACGTGCACGCATCCAGACGACGGCTCATATCAGTGGTGGCCATGTCCGTCACCCTGCTCGCCGGCTCGGCCACCGCCTCCGTGGCCGTGACCGCCTCCGGTGACCCGGCCACCTCCACCCTCCCCGCCGCAGCGGCCCCCGCGAGCCCCGCCGCGGCCCCGGTGGAGAAGCTCATCGTCGGATACAAGTCCTCCGCCTCCGAGGCCAGTTCCAACACCGCGGCCGCCGACGACGCCGCCGCGAAGGGCAAGAAGGCGGGCAAGAAGGCGACGTTCGACCGCCGCCTCGGCACCGGCGCGGCCCTCGTCAACCTCGGCGGATCAGTCGCCCCCTCCGAAGCGGCCGGCGTCATCGCCCAGTTCCGGGCCGACCCGGACGTCGCCTACGTCGAGCCGGACTCCCGCGCCTACGCGATGAGCACCCCCAACGACACCGAGTACACCAAGCAGTGGGACCTCTTCGAGCCCACCGCCGGCATGAACGTCCCCGCCGCCTGGGACAAGACCACCGGCTCGGGCGTCACCGTCGCCGTCATCGACACCGGCTACGTGACCCACTCCGACGTCGCGCCCAACATCGTCGCCGGCTACGACTTCATCTCCGACTCCGCCGCCGCCCGCGACAACAACGGCCGCGACAACAACCCGGCCGACCAGGGCGACTGGAGCGCCGCCGGCGAGTGCGGCACCGGCTCCAAGGCCAGTGACTCCTCCTGGCACGGCACCCACGTGGCCGGCACCATCGCCGCCGCCGCGAACAACGCCAAGGGCGTCGCGGGCATCGCCTACAACGCCAAGATCCAGCCCGTCCGCGTGCTCGGCAAGTGCGGCGGAGCCACCTCCGACATCGTCGACGCCATCACCTGGGCCTCCGGCGGCTCCGTCGCGGGCGTTCCGGCCAACGCCACCCCCGCCAAGGTCATCAACATGAGCCTCGGCGGTTCCGGCACCTGCACCGCCGGCTACCAGAACGCCATCAACGCGGCCGTCGGCCGCGGCACCACCGTCGTGGTCGCCGCCGGCAACAGCAACGCGGACGCGGCCGGCTTCACCCCGGCCAGCTGCAACAACGTCATCAACGTCGCCGCCACCAACCGTACGGGCGACCGCTCCTTCTACTCCAACTTCGGCACCATCATCGACGTCGCCGCCCCGGGCGGTGAGACCCGCCGCGCCACCGACACGCCCGGCACCGTCACCACCCCGGAGAACGGCATCCTCTCCTCGCTGAACGCGGGCACCACCACCGCCGGCGCCGAGATCTACAAGCCCTACCAGGGCACCAGCATGGCCGCCCCGCACGTCGCGGGCCTCGCCGCGCTCCTCGTCGCCGCCAAGCCCTCCCTGACCCCGGCCCAGGTCGAGTCCGCCATCAAGGCGAACGCCCGCCCCCTGGCCGGCACCTGCACCGGCGGCTGCGGCACCGGCCTCGCCGACGCGGCCGCGACCGTCGCCGCCGTGACCTCCACGACGCCCACCACCCCCGCCTTCGAGAACACGGCCGACTTCGCCATCGCCGACAACGCGACCGTGGAGAGCCCCCTCACCGTCAGTGGTGTGACCGGCAACGCCCCGGCCGCCCTCAAGGTCGCCGTGAACATCGTCCACACCTACATCGGTGACCTCAAGGTCGACCTCGTCGCCCCCGACGGCACCGTGTACACCCTGCACAACCGCGCCGGCGGCAGCGCCGACAACATCAACCAGACCTACACCGTCAACGCCTCCTCCGAGGTCGCCAACGGCACCTGGAAGCTCCGGGTCAACGACAACGCCGGCGGCGACACCGGCAAGATCGACTCCTGGAGCCTGACCTTCTAGCCCGGCCCCCGGTCCGGCCGACCCCGATCCGGTGGAGCCCCCCAACTCCCCCCTGACGGGCCGATAGTACGGACCAAGCGGCCCCGCGGACCTGCCGGTACCTCCCGTACCGGCAGGTCCGTCGTGCTTTCCGGTCGGGTGATTGAATTCTGCGTCACAATCCGGGTCTCTCCGGCGGTCGACCTCGTATTGTCGCGTCTCACAGGAAAGGCACAGAACTGGGGCGCGAAAGGCTGGTGGCTGTGCGTGGCGGCGACGGGGCACGCTGACACCAACGTCGGACACGGCGAACTCATCGCCGCGCTCGACCGGGCGCTGACCACACACGGCCGCGCCGTCCTCACCGGACCCGCCGGCTCGGGCAAGACCGAGCTGGCCCGCGCCGTCGCCGACGCCGCCCACGGACGGGGCGAGACCGTCCTGCGGCTCACCCCCGAAGCCGCCGACCGGTCCATACCCGAGGCCTCGGCCGCCGCCCTGCTCGCCTCCGTCCCCGCGCACGTCCTCGACCGCCTCGCCGGCCCCCAACGCACCGCCATCGCCCTGCTGCGCCGCGAGGCCGACACCCCCCGCGCCGGCCGCGACCACGTCGCCCTGCGCCTGGCCCTCGTCGAAGTGCTGCGCATCCTCGCCGACCCCGGCCCCGTCCTGCTCGTCCTCGACAACGCCCAGTGGCTCGACGCCGAGAGCACCGACCTGTTCCGCTTCGCCCTGCGCCTGACCCCGCCCCGGGTCCGCGTCCTGGCCGCCGAATGCGTCCAGGGCGGCGCCCCCGTCGCCGAACCCCTCTGCGGCCCCGGCACCCCCGCCATCCGCGTCCCCCCGCTCGGCGCCGACGAAGTCGCCGAACTGCTCATGCGCCACGGCCTGCCCGCCCGCCTGGCCGGCCGCATCCGCCAGGCCAGCGGCGGCAACCCACGCCTCGCCCTCGCCCTCGGACACTCCCTCGCCGAAGCCGCCGGCCACCGCGACGGCGCCGCCCACCACGCCGACCCGCTCCCCGTCTCCGGCCCGGCCCGCGAGGTCGCCCGGCGGCTGCTCGCCGAGGTCCCCGACGGCACCCGCCGGACCCTGCTGCTCGCCGCCCTCGCCGCCCGCCCCACCACCGCCCTGCTCCGCCGCGCGGGCCGCCCCGACGCCGAAGCGGAACTCGCCCGCGCCGAAGGGGCCGCGCTGGTCACCGTAGGAGAGGACGGGGCCGTCACCTTCACCGCCGGAGCCCTCCCCACGGCCCTCGCCGCCGACGCCGGCTGGCCCGAGCGGGCCGCCGGACACGCCGCGCTCGCCGGCGCCGTCGACGACCCCGTCCAAGCCGTGCGCCACCGCGCCCTGGCCGTGGACGCCCCCGACGCGCCGCTCGCCGCCGAGATCACCGCGGCCGCCGACGCGTGCCGCCGCCGGGGCCGCCGCGACCTCGCCGCCGAACTCGGCCTCCTCGCCGCCGAACGCACCCCCGCCGGCCGGCCGCAGGAGCAGCTCGCCCGGCTCGTCGAAGCCGCCGAGGACGCGGGCTGGGCCGGCCGGGCCGACCTCGCCCGCCGCGCCACCCGCGCCGTCCTCGCCCGCGACGCCTCGCCCGCCCAACGGGTACGGGCCCGCCTCGCCGTCATCGACGCCGCAGGCCAGGCCCTCGCCGACCTCGACGAGACCTTCGCCCACGCCGTCGCCGACGCCGCCGAGGACCCCTCCCTACGGGCCGCCGTCCAACTCCGCATCGCCTGGAAGCACAACCTCAGCGACGGCGATCCCGTCCGCTCCCGCGACGCCGCCGCCGGGGCCGGAACCCTCGCCAAGGCCGGCGGGGACCAGGTCGCCGAGGCCATGGCCCTCACCGTCCGGGCCCGGATGGGCCGCATCCTCGCGGACCCCGACGCCGAGGAGATCCTCGCCGAAGCCCTCGCCCTGCCCGTCCCCGACGTACCCCTGGGCATGCGCAACGCCCCCCAGTACCTCGCCGTCCGACACGCCCTCTTCGACGACCGGCTCGCCGACGCCCGCGCCCGCCTCCTCACCCTGCTGCCCGCCGTCCAGCGCACCGGATCCGCCGAGGACGTCTTCGAGGTGCTGCGCAGCCTCACCGAGGTCGAACTGCGCCGGGGCCGCTGCGCCGCCGGCTCCGCGCACGCCCGCCGCGCCCTGGAACTCACCATCGAGGCGGGCCTGTCACCCGGCCCCGCCTGGTACGTCGCCGCCACCGCCGAGGCGGCCGGCGGCAGTTTCGCCCGCGCCGCCGGCTACGCCCGACGCGGCATCCAGGCCTCCGAGGAGGAACACGACCAGGTCTTCCTGTCCCGGGCCCTGTACGCGCTCGGCACCGTCCAACTGGCCACGGGCGAGGCCGCGAAGGCCGTCGCCACCCTCCGTCGGGTCGCCGCCCTGGAGGAGGCCCAGCAGGTGGTGGACCCCTCGATCCTGCGCTGGCACGGCGAACTCGCCGAGGCCCTGGTCGCCGCGGACGCCCCCGGCGAGGCCCTGGACCTCCTCGACTCCGTCACCCCCGTGGCCCGCGCCCTCGGGCGCACCGGTGTCCTCGCCGCCCTCGACCGGGCCCGCGCCCTCGCCCTCGCGGCGCGCGGCGGGGCCCAGGAGGCGGTCGCCCTGCTGGAGGACACCTCCGCCCGGTTCGCCGCCCTCGGCCTCCCCCTGGAACACGGCCGTACGCTCCTCGCGCTGGCCCGGGTGGAGCGCCGCCGCAGACGCCGGGCGCCCGCCCGGGCCGCGCTGGGGGCCGCCGCCGAGGTCTTCGGCCGGGCCGGTGCCGGCCCCTGGCGGGACCTGGCCCGCGACACCGCCCCCGAGAGCGCCGCCCCGCATCCCGGTCTGGCCGCGCTCACCGAGGCCGAGGCGCGCCTCGCCCTCCTCGTCGGCGGGGGCGCCAGCAACCAGGAGGCCGCCGCGAAGCTCTTCCTCAGCGTCAAGACGGTCGAGGCCCGCCTCACCCGGATCTACCAGAAACTCGACGTCCGCTCCCGCGCCCAACTGGCCACCGCCCTGCGCGGCCACTGACCTCCGGCCCCCGCCCCCGAGCCGGTCAGTGCGGGAGTTCGACCGTCAGGTGCGGGGCGAGCGCGCGCAGGAAGTCGGCCGCGTCGAACATCGCCCCGGCCGAGGCCACGCCCGTGGTCCGCGCCCGCCCCGTCAGGACCCGCCCGACGGCCTCCACCACCAGCGGGGCGGTGATCGCGTAGATGTCCCGGCCGCGGGCCGTGGCCCGGCGCTCCACCCCACCGGCGCGGACCCGGACGTCGACGACGAACGTCTGGTCGGAGCGCCCGAGTTCGTCGACCGCCTCCGGGGCCGGCGTGTCCGGGCCGGCCAGGTCCCCCGCGGCCTCGACCGTCATGTGGGTGCGGACCTCGGGCACCTCCAGGTGGCTGGGCACGGTGACGACGTCGGCCATGGTGAACTCGGAGACCACGGCGCGCCGGCCCAGCGGCTCCGGGAAGGTCCACGTCCCGCGCGTGACCTCGTCGTCGTGGTAGCGCAGCTCGCCCCCGGTGAACCTCACCCGCCGTCCCCCGCGCCGCTCGTGCGACACCTCGCCGGCGACCCGGGTCCCCGGCGTCGGGTGCCAGCCGCTCAACCCGTACGCGACCTCCACCTCGTCCACCGCGCTCCACCCGCCCATCGCCGCGGTCACCAGGAGGTCGCCCAGCCCACCGTAGAAGGCCATCGCCGGCACCACCGGCAGCTCCGCCTTCCGGGCCGCCTCCGCGTGGTCGGCGAACATCGCGGCGTTCGCCTCGATCTCCGCGGCGACGTCGAGGTACGGGATCCCCGCGCGCAGCGCCGCCTCGACCACCGGCCCCGCCGTCACCGCGAACGGTCCCGCGCAGTTGATCACGGCCGCCGCTCCGGCGAGGGCGCGGTCCAGCGAACCCGCGTCGTCCACGGCGGCCGGACGTACGACCACCTCCGGCCACTCGACCGCCATCGCCTCCAACCGTCCCGCGTTCCGCCCCGAGACGACGGCGCCGAAGCCGCGCCTGCGCAGTTCCGCGACGACGAAGCGCCCCGTGTGTCCCGTCGCCCCGTAAACCACCACTGTCGCCGTCGTACCCATCGTTCTCCCCGTCCCCGTCCCCGTCGTCGTCCTCGTTGCCGCTGTGGGTCAAGTCTCGGCGGCGGGGGCGCGCGACCGTGATGGTCCGGAACGACATCACCCGTACACTTTCGGACATGCCCACCGTCGCGCTCCCGGCCGTCGGCCACCTGCTGCACTTCGAGCTGGGTGTCGCCTACGAGATCTTCGGCAATCCGCCGCTCGAAGCCACCGGGGGCTGGTACGACGTACAGCTCTGCGGGCCGGGGCCGGTACGCGTCGGGCCGTTCACCATCGAGCCCGACCACGGTCTGGAGCGTCTGGTCGAGGCCGACACCGTGATCGTCCCCGCCTGTGCGGACGTGGACGATCCGCTGCCGCCCGAGCTGGTCGAAGCCGTCCGCGCGGCCCACGAGGCCGGGGCCCGCGTCGCCTCCCTGTGCACCGGGGCGTTCGTGCTCGGAGCCGCGGGCCTGCTCGACGGCCGCCGGGCCACCACCCACTGGGCCCACGCCGCCGAACTGGGCGCGCGCCATCCGCTGGCCGTGGTCGACGCGGACGTGCTCTACACGGACAACGGGAGCGTGCTCACGGCCGCGGGCAAGGCCGCCGCCGTGGACCTCTGCCTCCACCTGGTCCACCTCGACCACGGCGCCGCCATCGCCAACTCCGTCGCCCGCCGGCTCGTCATGCCGCCCCACCGCCCGGGCGGCCAGGCCCAGTTCGTCTCCACGCCGATGCACGTCAGGGGCGACCACGCACTCGCCCAGCTGCTCGCCTGGGTCCAGGAACGGCTGGACCGGCCGTTGACCGTGACCGACATGGCGCGCAAGGCCAACACGAGCCCGCGCCACCTCGGCCGGCAGTTCCGGTCGGTGACCGGGCAGACCCCGCTCCAGTGGCTCCTGACCCAGCGGGTGCGCCGCGCGCAGGAGCTGCTGGAGTCCACCGATCTGGGCGTCGAGGCGGTCGCCGTCGCCACCGGCATGGGTACCGCCACGACGCTCCGGCGCCAGTTCAAGCGGATCGTGGGCGTCCCGCCGGACACCTACCGCCGCTCCTTCCGCAGCGCGAACCCCGCCTGACCTCAGGTTTCCCTCTGTCGGTCCATGCCGTCGGGCGCGTCCTGTTTGACATGCAGGTATTTGCCTGCATGATGGAGAGGTGACAACCGAGGGCAGTGACAGCGGTGAGAGCACCGACGTGGACAAGGTCTTCAAGGCCCTGGCCGACCCGACCCGCCGGCTCCTCCTCGACCGGCTGCACCGTGACAACGGGCAGACGTTGGGGGAGCTCTGTGAGGGGGTCGCCATGTCCCGCCAGTCCGCGACCCAGCACCTGGGTCTGTTGGAGGCCGCGCAGCTGATCAGCACGGTCAGGCGGGGGCGCGAAAAGCTCCACTACCTCAATCCCGTACCGCTCCACGAGATCCAGGAGCGGTGGATCGACAAGTTCGAGCGACCCCGACTGAGGGCGCTCGGCGCACTGAAGAGAAGAGCCGAGGAAGCCATGAACGACAGGCCCGGATTCGTCTACACCACCTACATCGAGGCCACCCCCGAGGTGGTCTGGCAGGCCCTGACCGACGCCGACGCCACGGCCGCCTACTGGGGTCACGCCAACGTCTCCGACTGGCAGGCGGGATCCTCCTGGGAGCACCGCCGTCTCGACGGCTCCGGCACCGCCGACGTCGTCGGAACCGTGGTGGAGTCGCTCCCGCCGCGCCGGCTGGTCGTCACCTGGGCCGAGCCGGGCGTGGAAGACCCGGGCGGCCCCTCGCGGGTGACGTTCGACCTCGCGCCCCACGGCGGGAGCGTCCGGCTGACCGTCACCCACGAGAGCCTGCGCGACGAGACCGCCCTGCGTCAGATCACGGGCGGTTGGTCCATGGTCCTGTCGAACCTCAAGACGTACGTGGAGACCGGCAAGCCCATGGCCCTGGCCCCGTGGTCGGGCCGCGAGAAGTGACCCGCGCCCCGGTCAGCAGCTCAGGTTGTTGCCCGGGGTGACCCCCAGCAGCTGGGTGAAGGTCTGGTAGGAGTTCACCCGGCTCTGGACCTGCCCGGGGTTGCCGCCGTTGCACTCCAGGGAGCCGTTGATCGAGCGGATCGTCTCGCCGAAGCCCGCGCCGTTGACCATGGCGGCGTGGGCGGTCATCGTGCCCGGACCGTTCTGGGTGTTCCAGTACCAGAGCGCCGTCTTCATGGCGACCGCCGGGTCCTGCTCGACGAGGTACGGGTTGGCGAGGAGGTTGATGCCCAGGGCGTCGCCCGCCGCCTTGTAGTTGAAGTTCCAGCTCAGCTGGATGGGGCCGCGGCCGTAGTACGCGGCCTGGCCGGCGGGACAGCCGTAGGGCTGGGTGGCATCGCAGTAGTGCGGGTAGTTCGCGGTGTTCTGCTCAACTATGTACACCAGCCCGCCGGTCTCGTGGGAGACGTTCGCGAGGAAAGCCGCGGCCTCGCGACGCTTGGTGGTGTCATCGCCGGTCTGGGCGAAGGCCGGGTACGCGGACAGCGCCGCGACGAGCCCGTTGTAGGTGTAGAAGGGGTTCCGGTTCGGGAACATCTGGTTGAACTGGGCCTCGCTGACCACGAAGCCGGACGGGTTGCCCGTGCCCGGGTCGGTGCCGCCGCCGCTCCCGCAGGCGCCCTGGTCGGCCCAGACGCCCCACTGGCCGGTGGAGCCGGGCGTCTCGCCCTGGGTCCACCACTTCGCCGACCAGTTGTGGCCGCCGTACGAGGCGTTCGCGCCGCCCGTGTAGACGGCGCCGGAAGTCCAGGCGCTCGCGCAGGCGGGGGCCGCGGCGGCGGGGGAGGCGGGGAGGGCCACGGCGAGACCGAGGGTCACGGCGGCAGCGGCGGCGAGGGAGAGGGTCCGGCGGCGGAGTGCGCGTATCACGTAACTGCTCCTCATATGGGGGGAATTGTCGTGTGGGTGTGGGGACGACAACTACCGCCACTGAAGGCGACTGGTCTGGACCTGTCAAGGTCTAGACCAACACTCGGGGTACTTCGCGCGGCCGTACGGAGTGGACCGCTCCGCCCGCGGCGAGGTCGCGAACAGCGGAAAACGCCGAACCGGCGTGACGGTCGACACCGTCACGCCGGTCGGAATCCCGCTGAGGTCAGCTGCCCGCGGAGAGGTTGCCCGAGAGGACCGGGATGTTGTCCAGGATGTGCGAGGCCGTCTCGTCACCCTTGGCCTGGGTGGAGTTCTCGGCGCACTGCTGGTTCTGCGGGTTGGACGCGATCGGGATGTCCTGGACGCCGACGTTGACCAGGGCGAGGACCGACTGCACATTGGCCTTGGCCGGCAGGCCGATGCAGAGCTTGTTGACCGAGCCCTGGATGGCGCTGAGCTGCGGGCTCATCGCGCCGTCGGTCTCCTGGTTGCCGTAGATCTGCGCGGAACCGTTGCCGTTGACGGTGCTGACGCCGTTGTCGTTGCCGATGGCCATCGCCGGGGAGGCCGCGAGGGCTCCCGTACCCAGGATGGAGGCGGTGACCGCAGCGGTGGCCATGAACTTCTTGAGCATTGAGGATCCTTCTGTCGCATGAGCTGTCCCCGGCGGGACGTCCTGATCAACTGCTGCGAGAGCCAGGAGTTATCGCGGGTCACCCATGCGGCCCAATGATCCGGTCGGGCCGGCCGGCGGCGCGAAGGCCGCCGGCCGGTGGCCGACGGCCGTCAGCCGGTCTTGCGGCGGACCTTCTTGTTCTTGCCCCCCGGGCCGCTGCTGGAGCCCTGGACCTTGGCCCGGCTCTGGTGCGACTCCTGGGAATGGGCCTTCGCCGCGTTGCGGTCCAGCGCCTCGCGGAACTTGCGCTTGGCGGCCTCGGCCGGGGACTCGTCCTGCGCGGCGTCCGTCTGCGGGTCGTCCGTGTTTTCAGCCATGTGCCTGCCTCCTCGTGATAGTCACCCCAGTCTGTCAGGCGTGGGGACCGGAAACGATCGGGTTCCGCTGCCGGCGTGTGACTCCGCTTCCCCGCCGGCCCGCCCGACGGGTCCGCGGGCGGGCCCGGCCGGCGTCAGCCGCGCGGGGTCGTGGGCGCCTCGGCCCCGCCACCGGCCCGGACCGCCGCCAGGGCAGCGGTGTGCAGGGCGTGCGCGTCTCCGTGGGCCACCGGGCTGCCGGTGAGCCGGTACCACTCGTCGGCGTCGGTGTACTGGATCTCGAACCGGACCTCGCCGTCGGCCCCGGCCGTGGTCCGCAGGGTCAGCGGGCCGGTGATCACCCCGACCTCGTCCGTCATGGCCCCACCGGGACCGGCCAGCACCTCGTCCTGCCACGAGGAGGGCCGCTCGGGGTGCGGATCGCCGGGCGCGGTCATGAGGCGCAGGTGTCGAGCATGGCGGTGATCTTGGCCCTCTCGGGTTCGGTGACGGTCAGCCCGTAGTGCGATTTGACGGTGGTCCAAGCACGGCCGTACTGGCACCAGCTCGACTTGTCCGTCGGCTGCCACAGGTCGGGGCTCTGGTCGCCCTTGGAACGGTTGGAGGAGGCCGAGACCGCCAGCAACTGGGGCCGGGTCAGGTCGTTGGCGAAGGCCTTGCGCTTCGCGGCGTCCCAGCCGGCCGCGCCGGAGCGCCAGGCCTCGGCCAGCGGGACCATGTGGTCGATGTCCAGCTTGGCCGCGTCCGTGACGACCGCGCCGTCGTACAGGCTCTTCCACTTGCCCGACTGGGCGCGGCACTCGCCGTCCTGCGTGACGTCGGCGCCGTCGCGCTTGAGGACGACCTCGCGGGTGTCGCACTTGTTGCCCTGCTCGGCCCAGTGCGTGAACTTGTCGCGGCTGTAGCCGGCCATCGTGGCGGCCTTGCCGACCGTCAGCGCGGCCAGTTGGGTCCGTGCGACGGACACGCTGACCATGCCCGGCAGCACGTCCCCCGCCTGAGCGCCGCCGGCGCCGGGCTGGGACGCGGCGGAAGACGCCGCGTCGGTGGGGGACTTGCCCCCGGTCTTGCCGTCGCCCGGCCCGACCGGGCTCCCGCATCCGCTCAACCCGACCAGCAGCGCCACGGCCACCACCGCACCGAGCGCACCTGACTGACGACCCATGACCCCACCCCGAGAAGATTCCGCAGACTGTTCCGGGAAGCCTACCCATAACCGGACAACCAACCCTGAGGCCTCCCCGGGGGCTCGTCATCAGTCGTCGATGGCCTGGTAGAGGGTGGCCCAGAAGTCGTGGATGAGCCGTGGTGGATCCGGGGTGGACATCCCGACCTGGGTGAGCAGGACGCCCGTGAGGCCGTTGTCCGGATCGGCGTAGGCGCTGGTGCCGGTACCGCCGTCCCAGCCGAACTGGCCGACAGGTGCGTGGCCGTCGCGGCCGGTGCGCACCGCCATGCCGAAGCCCCAGCCGCCGTGCGGTCCCTGCCCGGCCGTCATGTGGGCCATGTTCCGGTACATGGCGTCCCGGGCGGTTCGTTGCCCGGTCGTGAGGCGGTTCGTGGTCATCAGCTCGACTGCGGCTCGGGTCGGCGGGCACGGGGAAGGCGGTGTCGCCCATCCCCAGCGGATCGAGGACGCGTTCGCGCAGGAACGTCTCCAACGGGCGGCCCGTGACCCGGGCGACGAGCACTCCGACCACCTCGTTGCCGAGGTCGTACTGCCACCGTTCGCCGGGCTGGTACGAGAGCGGAAGCTCGCCGAGGCGGCGCATCCACTCGTCCGGCTCGGGCGCCGGACCGGATGCCACGCTGTAGTCGGTCCGCTCGAAGGTCGCGGCCCTGATCGGGGACCATCAACTCGAAATCCACTCCGAGCCCGAACGTGGAGGTGAGCAGGTCCCGCACGGTGATCGGCCGCCGCGCCGGCACGGTGTCCTCCAGCGGGCCGTCGGGTCGGTTCAGCACCCGCCGGTCGGCCGGCTCGGGCAGCCAGGGATCCACCGGGTCGTCCAGGCGCAGCCGACACTCGTCCAGCAGGACCATCGCCCTCGGCGGCGGGGGTGGAAGGGGCGCGGGCTACCCTCGCTCGTGTGATCGTCCGGAACCCTGCCGCGACGGTGTGTTCGAGACGGCGGCGGCCCCGATCCGGCCCGCGACCAGGAGGTGTGCCGAGCCGATGGCAGACGGGCTCACGATCGGGCAGGCGGCGGTGTTCGTCGGCGTCACCATCAAGACCGTGCTGCACTACCACCGGCTCGGCCTGGTCGCCGAGCCGGGGCGTGACGCGTCCGGCTACCGGCGCTACCGGTCGGCCGACCTGCTCCGGCTCGTCCGGGCCCGGACCCTGGCCTCGGCCGGCGTGCCCCTGGCCGAGATAGGCGAGTTGCTCGACGCCGACCCCGCGCGGTTCGCCGCAGCCCTGGACGACGTGCACCGTCGGCTCACCGAACGGATCGAGGACCTGACCGCTCGCCGCGACACGCTGGACCGACTCACCAACGGCGACCGGGTCCTCCTGCCCGACCGGGCCTGCGCGCTGCTGGAGCGACTCGTCGATCTCGGCTTCGACCCCGACTACGTGGACACCCAACGGGAAGCCCTGGTGCCGGCCCAGGCGCTGATTCCGGAACTCTTCGACGGCTTCGTGACCCGGCTCCGACACGCGCTCGACGACCCCGAGTACGTCGCGCTGACCAAACGGGGCGCCGAGGCGGCGTCCTGGGAGCCCGACGACCCGCGGATCGAGGAGCTGGCCGCGCTGTTGACCGACAGGCTCCTGGCCGACCGCGCGCTCTTGACCATGCCCACCGGGTCCCGGCGCTCCGACACCGCCTCCCGGTACGGAGTGGTCAACCACCACCGCGAGGACGGGGCGCCGGCCATCGCCCGGCTGAACGCGCTGGTCGAGGCGAACCTGCGAGCGGCCGGCATCGACGTCCCGTACCAGTGACGGCGTTCCGGCCGGTGCCGGGCCGGTGTCCTTTCGCGAGGTCGGGTGAGCCGGCCGTCGACCGCGCGCGGTCAGGGGGACGCCCAGGGTGCGGGTGGGTGGTGGGGCGTCGGGGTGTTGAGGGCGCGCCAGCCTGCGGCGGCCGCCGCGGCCAGGGCCGCGGATACGGCCAGTGGCCAGCCTCCGGCCGGGGCGCCCCAGGCGGCCGCCGCCGCCCCGGCGAGCGGGACCGCCGCCACCGCGGCGGCGACCGGACCCCGCCCGGCCCTCGGGAGCGTCCTGTCCACCGGGGCGGGCGGCCGGTCGTGCTGGTGGCCCTCGTACGGCATCGGGTTCCCCTCGTTCTCGGCGCGCTTGCCTCCGGGGACGAGTCTGGTCAGGGCGGGGGCCCCCGCGTGAGGAATCCCGGCCGAAGGCCCGACCGGTGGGCGGGAACCGGCCAGGCGGCCCGGCCCGCCGCATCCGGCCCCGTTGGTACGGGTGCTCCCGGGCGCCGGACGGGGCGCCCCGATCGGGGCGGAGGGCCCGACCGGGGCGGTGAACCGTTTCGGCCCCGTTTGTACTTGGCCGGAAATGCGCGGGAGGCGTACGCGCCGTCGCGCGCGGGCGCCGACCGTCAGACCGACAGGCCCGTCAGGCCGTCAGCACCAGGACGCCGCCACCAGTGAGCGTTGCGCCGCCCCGAGGTGCGCGGCTGCGGCGAGCCAGGCCCACGCGTACCCGTCGGCCGTGGCGTCGACGAGGCGGCCGAAGACGTCCCGGGGCCGCCGGTCGGCCTCCAGTACCAGCGCCGAGGCCAGGTCGGCCGCCGCCGCGAACCCGGCCCGGCGCAGCGGTCCGTACGCGGCCGGGGCCTCCGGCCCCCGAGCCGATTCCGCCACCGCCCGGCGGCCGCCCGCGACCCCCGTCTCCAGCAGCCGCCGCACCCGCCACAGCGGGGACTCCGCGAGCGGATCCGGCCCCGGCGCGGGGTGCGCGGGGGCGCCGCCCGGGGCCGCCCCGCCGGGGAAGTGCTCGCCCTGGAGGCGGTCGTAGCCCAGGTCGGCCCGGCCCCGCCACTCGGGCGGCAGCCGCAGCGTGTACGCCGCCCCCGGCACCGGGCCCACCGCGAGGGGGCTCAACGTGGCCGCCCGGTCCGGGTCCGGGCGGCCGAGCACCCGTACGGCCAGACCCGGATGCCCGGCCAGGCGGCGCAGGTTGGCGGTGTGCGCCAGCTCCGGGTGGGGGTGCGCCGCGCGCAGCCGCAGCAACGGGGCGTGCGCCGGTACGCCGGCGTCCCGCGAAAGCTCCCGCACCAAGAGGTGCTCCCCGGCCGCGCCGACCACCTCCACGTCACACCCCAGCAGGCCCGGCTCGGCGTCCGGGGCGAGCAGCGCCGACACGGCCTCCGCCGCCGGGCGGGCGAACAGCGCCGCCAAGGGCTGCTCGTCCCAACCCGCCCCGGGGGTCGCGGTGGCCCGCACCCCCCGACCGGCGCCGAGGCGCCCGCCGGCGGAGACGGTCGCGCCGACGACGCGCAGACCGGCGCGGGACAGCCCCGCGTGGTCGAGGACGCCGCCGCCGAGGGCGACCGACGCGGCCCCGGCCCCCCGTGCCCGCGCGAGCCCGCCCGGCCGGACGTCGGAGAGGGAGTACGCGAAGCCGTCCGCGCCGAGCAGGTGGGTGACCACGCCCCCGTACCCCGTCGCCGTCAGCACCGGCTCCCGGCACAGGCCGTGGACCAGGAGGCTGCCTTGGGCCGCGTACGCGCGGCGCGAGGTTCCGGCCGCCGCCGCGCCCCCCGTTCCCGCCGCCAACAGCGCGGCCGTGCGCAGCAGTTCGGTGAAGGCGGCGGTCAGGTCGGCGAGCCGGTGCCCGGCGCCCCGCTCCCGGGCGCCGCGCAGCCCGCGGACCACCCGCAGGGCCGCGGCCTCGGCGCGGGGGGCCCCGGCGAGGCGCGCGGTGTGGGCGGCCCGCAGCAGCTCGGCCTGGACCACCGCGCCGCCCGCGACCACCCCGGCGGCGAGCGCTTCGGCCCCGGCCCCCCACAGGGCGACCCCGGCCCGCGCCTGGGCGGGGGTGGCCGGCTCCGGCCCGGCCGGACCGGAGCCCCCCGCGCCGGCGCGGGCCGGGGCCGCCCCGGGGGAGGCGCCGGGCGCGGGGTCCGGGGCCGCGTCGGGACTCGCGCCCGGCGCCCGGTCCGCCGCGTCGGGACTCGGGTCCGGCCCGGGGTCCGCCGCGTCGGGCGTAGCCTCCGGCCCCCGGTCCGCCGGGTCGGCGAGCGGGCACGCCCCCAGGGCGGCGGCCCGGTGTAGGCAGCGCGGGGCCAACAGGCAGCCGCACAATGCCTCTTCGGCCCGCTCCACCACGCCCGAGGGGCCCGGCCGCAGGGTCACCGCGGCGTCCTCCCCGAACCGTACGCTCACGCTCCCGTCGGCCCCGGCGACCGCGTTCGCCCCGCAGGCCGAGGTGGCGGCGTCGAGCTTCTTGAGCAGCCGGGCGCTCAGGCTCCCGACCGCCTCGGCGAGGACCTCCGGGGCGACCGGCGGCAGCGCCCCGGAACCGGTGGCGCTGGTGCTCGTAGGGCTCATCGGGGTTCTCCACGGAGTCGGTCGCCCACCCAGCGGGCGAGGGCGAGGGGGCTGAGGGCGGCCACCGGCATCCCCGCCGCGACGAGTTGCCGGGCCACCGGCACCGAGTAGCGCGGGGCGCCCGCGTCGTCCAGCGCGGCGCAGCCCAACAGGTGGGCGCCGGACGAGGCCAGGGCGCGCACCTCGGAGAGCAGCCCGCCGACCGGCGCGCCCTCCTCGAAGTCGCTGACCACGACCACCAGGGTCCGGCTCGGCACGGTGATCAGGGTCCGGGCGTGGGCGAGGCCGGCCGCGATGTGCGTACCGCCGCCGACCCGCACCCCGAGGAGCAGCGAGAGCGGGTCGTCCACCCGGTCGGTGAGGTCGACGACCTGGGTGGAGAAGGCCAGGAAGTGCGTGGACAGGGTCGGAACCCCGCCCAGCACGGCCGCCGTCAGCGCCGACCAGATGACGGAGGCCTCCATCGAGCCGGAGACGTCGACCACGAGGATCAGCCGCCAGTCCGCCTCGCGGGAGGCGCGGGTGGCGAACACCGGCCGCTCCGGGACCACGACCACCCGGCCGTCGGGCAGCCTGCGGGTGTGCGCGAGGTTCGCGCGCAGGGTGCGGGCCAGGTCGAGCGGGCCGCCCGGACGGTGGGTCGGGCGCGGGGTGGCCAGGCCCGAGAGGGCCGGCCGCAGCCGGGTGGCGAGTTCCTTGGCCAGCTCGTCGACCAGCCGGCGCACGAGGGGCCGCAGCCGGGCGAGTTGCTGCTCGGGCATGCCGCCGGCCAGCGCGAGCACCGAGCCCAGCAGCTCGACGGAGGGGCGCACGGACGCCGGGTCCAGTTGGGCCAGGACGTCGGCGCGGCCCGCGCCCGCGGCGTCGGCCAGCACCTCCTCCCGTACGTCGGCGCCGAACAGGGCCTCCAGCTCGGCGGCCCATTCCCGGGCCGTGGGGAAGGAGGGCCCGTCGCCGCCGCCCGTCCCGCTCGCGCCGCCCCGGTCGAGGTCGCCGGAGCCCTCGCCCCGGCCCGCGCCGTACAGCTCGTCGAGGGCGCGGGCGTAGGCGCGCGCCCCCGCCGGGAGCCGGTCGCGCTCGCGGCCCAGGAGCAGTCGCCACCGGTCGGCGGGCGAGAGCCGGGGCGCGTCGGGAGCGCCCGTCGCGTCGGGTCCGGCGTGTGCCGTGTGTGCCGCGGGCGCGGCGGGCGCTTCGGGCCGGCTCCGGTCGGGGGCCTCGTCGGCCGGCTCGGCGTGAGGGGGCCCGCCGGCCTCGGACGCGCCCGTCGGCGCCTGCGTACGGTCGGGCGGCGTCAGTTCCTTCAGGGCGGCCAGCCCGGCGGCGTCCGCCGCCGCCCACAGGGCGAGCAGGGCGGGGGAGGCGTCCAGCGACAGGTCGACCCGGTCGCCGAGCCGCTCGGTCACGACCGCCAGCAGCCGGTCCCGCGCCGCCGGGGAGAGCGTGTCGAAGCCGCCGCGCAGCGCGGGCAGCCGCTCCAGGAACGCCGCGTCGGGCAGCTCGTCCACCCGGTCCATCAGCGGGGCAAGGGCCTGCGGGGAGGCGCCCAACAGGGGTCCGGCGGCGCTGAGCAGCCCCGTGAGCCGGCGGGCCAGGGCGCGCCGGGTGTCGGGGGCGGTGGCGCCGTCCACCCAGGCGGCGGCGCGCGCCCCGAGGGCGGCGGCGGGATCCAGGTCCAGCAGCACCCGTACGGCGAGACTCGCGCCCCGCATCAACGGGCTCCCATGTGACGCCAGTTCGGCCAGGGCGGTGTCCATCCGCAGCCCCAGCCGGCGGGTGGCGGCCCGGTCGGCGAGGGCCACCAGGGCGCCGGCGTCGGCGGGGTCGTCGCTCCCGGTGAGCCCGGGCAGGACCCGTACGGCGGTGTCCAGCAGCTCTCCGACGAGGGCGCCGGCCGCGGCCCGCGCATCCTCCCCGGCGCCGGGCAGGTGCCCGCGCCGCAGCGCGTCCAGCAGGTCGACGGCGTCGAGGAGTTCCGCCAGCCCAGCGGTCCGCGGAAGGACGGCCGCCGCCTCCTCCAGTCGTACGTCGACCAGTTCGGGCAGGTCGCAGCGCGCGGCGGCGGCCAAGCCGGCCAGCACCTGCGGCGCCGTCGGGCCGCCTTCGACCGCCTCCCGGCGCGCCACCTCGCGCAGCGTCCCGGCGGCCGCCTGGGCGGCGCTCACGCCGCGGACCCCCGCCAGGTCGAGGCGGGCCGGGACCGAAGGGGTCCACGACAGGCGCCACTTGCTGCCCAGGGCGGTGCCGTCGCCGGTGGCGGCGGTGTCGAGGGGCTCCCCGTAGGACGCTCCGCAGACCAGCAGCCGCCGCAACAGCACCTCGCGGCGGCCGTCCAGCGGGGAACGCAGCGGGTCGAGGCGCATCTCCCGGGACTCCGGGGCCTCGGGCGAGGGCAGTCGCAGCGCCACCAGCTCGGCCTCCACGGAGGGGCCGAGCCCGGAACGCGGGGCATGCGGGGTGGTCCGGCCGCGACCGGTGCCGACGAAGACGACCTCCAACGCCCGGGCCAAAGCCCGTCCCCGGCCCAGGGGTTCGCCCTGACCCAGCACCGTCGTGACGGCCTCCAGGATCTCGCCCCGACCGGGGGCGGGCAGCCCGCGCAGCGCCGCCAGGTCGCAGGCGAGCCGCAGGGTCTCGGCGGCCTCCCCGGTGCCGGCGGTGTGCCCGGCCCGGCGCAGCTCACGGCAGACCCCGGTGACGGCGACCGACGCCGCCTCCCGCAGCCGTACGGGGTCCCCGGCGGCGGTGTGCACGGCCTGCTGCCAGAGCGGGTCCCGGATGCCGGCGGGGTAGCCGGAGCGGGAGTCGAGCAGGTCGAAGGAGTACGCCACGAACGAGGTGACCACCTCCGCCCCGTCACCCTGACCGGCGCCGTTTCCTTCCCCCGACCCGTCGCGGGCCCGCGACCCTTCGGGGGCGCAGTCCGCTGCGCCCGGGGCGGTCTCACCGTCGAAGGGCGCGAGCAGCGCCGGGGCGTGGAAGGCCCCGATCAGCGCGGCCACCCGGCGGCCCCCGGCCGAGGCGTCGGCGATCACCCGCCGCATGTGGGCCTCGCGCGCCAGGTCCGTCGCCGGCACGGCCCCCGCGTCGGCGCGCAGCGCCCAGCCGACGCCGAGGGCGGCGCGGCGTACGGATTCGGGCGCGCACCCGGGGGCCAAGACCTCCACGGCCCGGTCCCAGAGGTCGTCGCCCTCGCGCCCGGTGCCGGAGGCGGCGAGCGCCTCCGCGTAGGCGTGCGGCGGCCCCGCACTCCCCGTGGCCCCGGCCTCCGTCCGGGGTTCCGGGACGGGCGGGGTCGGTGGGGGCGTCGGCGTGGGCGTCGGCCGGGACTCCGGCAGGGGCTCCGACTGGGACCAGGCCGGGTCGCGGAGGGGGAGGTCGCAGCAGACGACCTCCACGCCGCGTTCCCGCGCCCAGCGGATCGCCGCCAGTTCGGGGGAGAAGTCCGCGAACGGGTAGAAGGCGAGGCGCCCCTCCCCGCCCAGGCCCGCCAAGGCGACCGGGGCCACGGTCTCGGGGTCGGCCAGGTGTGCCAGCCACGGTTGGAAGTCGACCGGCAGCTCCACGCAGACCACCTGGGGGTCCGCCGCGTCCAGCAGCGCCGGCACCATCGCGGCCAGCGCGGGACTGTGGTGACGTACGCCGAGCAGGTAGGGCTCGCGCGAGGCGGCCAGCGCCTCCACGGCCGCCCGGGGCCCGACGGGTGCGGTGAGCGTCAACGCAGGCTCCCGCGCAGGTCCCAGAGGCGGCGCCACATCGCCGAGCCGTCCTCGGCCCGACGGCGGACCGGGCCGTCCCAGTACCCCAGCAGCCGCCCGTGGTCGGCCGGATCGTCCTTGCGCACCACGCCCAGGAGGTGCCCCGGAAGCAGGTCCAGGACGTCACCGCCGGGCAGGTACGCGGCCGCGACCCCGAGGGAGGCCGCCACCTGCACCGCCTCTGCGGTGGACATGACCGTACCGGGCCGCTCCACGTCCCAGCCCTCGGCGGAGCGCCCCGAGCGCAGGTCCCGGAAGACGGTGACGAGCGCGTCGAGCACCGCGTCGTCGACGCCGAAGGCGGCCCCGGCGCGCTGGACGGCGGCCACGGCCTGCCGTCGGATCAAGGTGGCCTCGGCGTCGGCGTCGGCGATCGGCGCGACCGTCTCGAAGTTGAAGCGGCGCTTGAGCGCGGCGGACATCTCCGAGACGCCCCGGTCGCGCAGGTTGGCGGTGGCGATGACGGTGAACCCGGGGGCCGCCGAGACGAGACCGTCCTCGGTGGAGGTCAGTTCGGGCACCATGACCCGCCGGTCGGACAGGATCGACACCAGCGCGTCCTGCACCTCGGGCAGGCAGCGGGTGATCTCCTCGACCCGCGCCACCCGGCCGGTGCGCATCGCGGAGAGGACGGGGGAGTCCACCAGCGCCTGCGGGGTGGGGCCCTGGGCGAGGAGCAGCGCGTAGTTCCATCCGTACCGGAACGCGTCCTCGGTGGTGCCCGCCGTGCCCTGCACGGTCAGCGCGCTGGTGCCGGACACGGCGGCGGCCAGCAGCTCGGACAGCATCGACTTGGCGGTTCCGGGCTCCCCGGTCAGCAGCAGCCCGCGCTCGCCGGCCAGGGTGACCACGCACCGCTCCACGAGGGCGCGTTCGCCGACGAACTTCGGGGCGATCACCAGCTTGGTCGGCAGCCCCGCCCGCCGCTTCGGGAGGGCCAGTTCGGCGCCCTCGCTACCGCACACGAAGGTGACGACCGCGCGCGGGGTCAGCGCCCAACCGGGCGGCCGTGGCCCGGTGTCGTGGGCGGCGAGGAAGGCGAGTTCGGCGGCGTGCCGTTCCTCGGCCGGCGTGACCTGTCGTGCGGGGGCGGGCTGTTCGGTGAGGGTCATCCTCGGGTCCTCGGATCCTTGTCGGTAGGGGGATGGGGAGAGGGCGTGCAACAGGTGGAACGGGGCGGGCGGGCGGGGGCCGGCGGGCGATGGCGGGCCCCCGCCCGGTGTGCGGTCAGCGCCTGCGCGCGGCCGTCCGCCTGACCTTCAACTGCTCGAACCGGGGGACGTCGCCCTCCCGGACCCGCGCCCACGCCCGCCGGTACAGGTCCGCTGCCGGCTCGGTGGGCACCAGGACGCCGAGCACCGGATGCCCGCCCGGCGCCACGCCGTACATCGGCAGCTTCCACTGCTCCACGGGCAGCGCCGGGGAGGACGGCTCGGCCCAGGCCCCGGGCAGGAACAGGCCGCGCCCGGCCCGGGCGCGGACCGCTTCGACCACCAGGTCGGTGGCGGCCAGCTCCGCGCGGGCCGCCTTCGCCCGGGCCGGCTTCCAGCCCGTCCAGCGCGCCGTGTTGCGGTCGGTGGGGTCGGGCATGGCGAGCAGCGCCAGGTACAGGGCCGCGGCGTCGGAGCCCAGCCCGTACGCGGCGGACACCTCCGCCACCAGCTCCGGCACCGAACGGCCCGGGTCCTGCGGCCACCAGGTCCCTGCGGCGTCGGTCCCGCCGGCCGCCGGCGCCCCCGGATCGGCGAGGAACGCGGCGAAGGCCGGGTCGTGGGCGAGCCGCAGCGCCGTCTCCGTGCTTCCGGGCCGCTGGTCGGCGTCGCGCAGCAACGGCAGGTACGGGTCGGAGCCGGTCGAGTCGAGCAGCGAGGTCCGTACGGCCGGGTAGGGCCGGGTGTCGTGGGTGGCGAGCACCACCGCGCCGAAGCGCTCGAAACCCTCCCCGGTCTCGGTCGGGGTGCCCGCCGCCTGCCGGAAACCGGAGGCGTCGAGGTGGTGCCCGATGCCCAGCAGCAGTCCGGGCGCGGCCAGGCGGCGGCGCACGGCGGTCAACGCGGTCGGCAGGCAGGCCCGTACGGGATCGCCGGCGGGCAGCCGGTGCGCGAGCCAGGCCGTGAAGGCCACCGCCCCCGCCAGCACCGTCGCGTCGAAGGGCCGCGCGGCCGGGGTCAGGGGCTCGACGTGGTCGCCCTTGACCGTCCAGGCGAGGTCGGTGGAGAGCACCTCGGCCGCTTCCGCGTCCAGCAGCGCGGGCAGGGCGCGCTGCGCGGTCCAGGCGGAGCGCACCTCCTTGGAGGCCTCGGCGAGCAGCCACTCGGGTACGGGCGTACGGCGGCCCACGCGCCGGTTCCACACCGTCGCGGCGGCGGCCGCGTCCGGGCCCTCGGTCCACAACCGGGCCGGTTCGGCGGGCAGCAGCGCCGCGACCAGTTCGCGCCGCACGGCCATGTCCAGGGTCCGGAGGTCGTCGCGGGCGTGCGCGGCGGCCGTGGCCGTGATCCCGAGGGTGGCGCGCAGCTCGGCGGGCAGGAAGTTGCGCTCCCACGAGTCCAGGCAGGGCAGGCCGGCCACCACCAGGGCGGCCACCGCGGCGCTCACCCCGGTCAGCCGGCCGAACTCCTCGGCGGCCGGGGCGATCCAGGGCGCGGGGCCCCGGCTCGCGGCCTCCTCCAGGAAGGTCGCGAGCCAACCGGCACCGCGCTCCCGGTCGCCGGGCGCGGGGGCGGGACCCTCCGAGGTGTAGGGCGCGGGGACCTCGAAGCGGCCCTCCGGGTCGTGCAGCAGCGCCCCGAACTCCCGCCCCAGGGGCTTGCCCTCGACGGTGTCGGTCAGGGCGAGCAGGGCGCCCCCGCCGAGCGGCAGGACGCATCGGTGGCTGTCGCCGCGGCCCCGCTCCTTGCCGTCCGCCCCGATGAGGTGCGCCTCCTCGATCCGGACGTGCACCCGGCGCCAGCGCCCGGCGGAGGCCTGCGTCGAGCCGAGCCCGAGGGCGTCCACCTCGCTCAGGATCCGGCGCAGCGCGACCCGCCGCTCGTCGGTGGAGCCGGTGACGACGGCGCGGTAGGCCACCGCCGCCGGGGCGTCCAGGAACAGCGCGGTCCACGGGAACACCGAGCGGGCCAGGCCGGCCACGTCGACGTGCAGCCGTCCGGGCACGCCCACGGCCTCCGTGTCCGCGACGCCGGCCCGCAGCGTGCGCAGCAGACGGTACGTCACGTCGGTCTCCCCGCCGTAGCGGTAGCGGTCGGAGCTGACCAGGCCGTTCATGGCGCCTTCGAGCACGGAGTCCGCCGGGCCCCGGTCGACGGGAGCGCGCTCGGCGCGCGGGGCGGGCAGGAGGGCTTGCGCCAGCCTGTCCAGGGCCTTGCGCTGGACCAGCGCGGCGCGGACCCGGTCGACGACCCCGGCCACCAGGACGGGCGCGGTGACGCCGGGCAGGTGGGCGCGGACCATCGCCGCCCGGTCGGTGTCCTTGTCGGCCTCGGCGGCCGCCGCGAGCAGCGCGCCGGCGACGGCCGTGTCGATCCCGCGCAGGACGGCCGAGCCCTCGGGGTCCCGGGGGCGCAGGCAGTACCAGTAGTCCGACGGCGGGAGCGCCGCGCCCTGGACGCCGTACACGTGGTACTGCTGGTCGCAGGAGATCCGGGCGGTGACGGCCCCCTCCGGGTCGGTCAGGGTCAGTGTCCGCCAGTCGTGGGACAGGGCCCGGGGCCGGTCGTCGCCGGGCAGGACGACGGCGCCGTGCGGCGCGTTCGCCCCTTCGGGCACGGTGACCCGACGGCCCGTGTTGTCGGAGCCGTGCCAGCCCTGACCGGGTACGGAGACGGCGCGCCAGCCGAGCACCCCGTCGACGGGGGCGCCGAGCACCGAGCCCTCGACGCTGGGCGTCGGGCGCAGCCGGTTCGGCACGACACCGTTGTGCAGGACGCTGCCCGGCGGGTGGTCGCGCAGGGCGTCGGCGAGGAAGGCGGGCAGGGAACGCCGGCCGCGGGCCCCGGTGGCGGGGTCGTACTCGGCCCAGCCGGCCACCCCTTCCGGCGGGGCGTCCTCCCAGACCCAGTACGAGGTGCCGTCGGAGATGACGGGGCGCTCGGTGGGCAGCACGGTGTCGCCCCGGTGCAGGACGCCGCCGCCGGTGGCGCGGCCGCCGCCCGGGAGCGGGAGGGTGACGTGGGAGGAGCGCAGCGACCAGACGTTCGCGGTGGTGGCCAGGGTGAGGATCTCGTCGGGCGCGCCGAGCCAGTACCCCCGCACCGGGGAGTCGTAGTCCGCCCAGAAGACCAGGAGATCGCCGTCGGCGTAGTGGAAGCCGTGGTGGACGCCGTGCCCGGTCCGGGTGTCCGCGGGGATGCGGAGGTCGTGGGTCAGCACGGTGGAGTCGGGGCCGAGGACGCGTACCTGGACGGAGTTGGCGACGATGACGTACGGCCAGGCGTCCATCACGGTCAGCCGCTGGCGGCCCTGCCGGGGCGCCATCTCGGCGACGACCTCCTCCCACAGCGGCCAGGTCAGTTCCTCGAACTGGCCGCCGCGCAGGGTGCGGGCGAGGATCGCGCCGAGGTCGGTGGAGGCGACCTCGGCCACCGCCTCGGGGGCCAGGGCCAGGGCCTCGGCGGGCAGCCAGGTCATCCGCCGGAGCGCGTCGGGCAGGTCGGGCAGGGCCGTCGCCGTGGAGCCGGCGGCCACGCGGCGGACCCACTGGGCCACCAGTGCGCTGCTGCCCGGCGAGGTGGCCAGCATCCGGACGGCGGTGCGGGCGTGCGAGCGGTTGCCGTCGTAGCCGTCGAGGGTGCGCAGGAAGACGGGCCGCATCCGCTCGTCGGCGCACAGCGCCCGCAGGTCCCTGGGCTCGGGGGAGTTCGCCCACTGCTCCAGGTCCATCGTGGCGCGGGTGTCCGCGGCGGGAGCGGCGACGGCGACGCCCAGCGAGAGGAGCAGGTCCAACAGGTTCACGTCCTGCAGGCCCAGGCGCAGCCCCTCCTCGCGTCCCGGCAGGGCCAGTTCGGTGCGCAACCGGTCGGCGCAACGGGTCACCAGCGCGACCAGGCCCGGCAGCGCCGGCCGGGTGCCCCAGCCGCTGTGGCGGGCGGTGTGGAAGCGCTCCAGCCAGCCCGCGACGCCGTCGGAGCAGCGTTCCTCGGCGGGCAGGTCGTCCCGGACCAGCCCGGCGGTGGCGCCCGATTCCTCCAGCACCTCCAGCCACAGCGCGGTCAGTTCGGCCGCCTCCCCGCCACCGCTGCCCGGCACCATCCCGAGCAGGGCGCCCCGTACGGAGGGCACGCGGCGGGCGAGGGCGACGAGGGTGGCGCGGTGTGCCTTCCACCAGCCCGCGGCGGCGCGCCCGGTGGCGGGCAGCGGCAGCAGCTCGGCGAGGTACTCCTGCTCGGGCTCGTTGCCCTTGTGCCCGGCGGCGCGGGCGAGCCGGCGCAGTTCGGTCGTGGCCTGCGCGGACGGGGCGAGGCCGCCCGCGGTGCGGCGTACGCACAGGCGGCGGAAGCGGTCGAAGGCCTCGGTGGGGGAGACCCGCAGGGCCAGCTCCTTGCCGTAGCCGGTGAGCACCTTCACGGGCAGGGCCCCGGCCAGGGCGAATTCGAGGAAGACGGCGTCGAGCCGGTCCTCGTCGACGCTCAGCCCGTAGCGGGCCTCGCTCGCGCGGGCCTTGCCGAACAACTGGGCCGCGTAGGTGGTGTTCTCGACGGCGAGGAAGACGCGGGCGGCCTGCTCGAAGAAGACGGGCAGGAAGTGCGGGACGGCGGCGGCGAGCCGCTCGGCCAGTTCGTTGCAGGCGTCGAGGGCGGCCTTCGGTTTGGTCTTGGCCTGCCGGGCGAGGCGGTCCAGCTCGGGGACGACGGCGAGCGCGTGGTGTCCGTCCTCGGGGTGGTGGACCAGCACCCACTCGGGGAAGCCGAGCTCCCGGCGCCGGCCGAGCCCGACCACGGCCGGCTCGCCGTCCGGTACGAGGCCCAGGAAGCCGGCGGCGAGGTCTTCGGCCGCGCCCAGTTCGGCGGCGGCGAGCCGGACCACGATCCGCTCGTCACCGAGCGCGGGGTGGCGGTAGGCGCGGGCGGTCAGCGGGACGGCGGCGGGGCCGGCGCCGTCGGCTCCGAGGGGCAGGACGGCGCCGGCGGCCAGCAGGGCCGCGTCCTCGGTGGTGTGCTTGACGTTGGTGGTGCTCATGACTTCCCGTCCTCCTCGATCGTGCGCCCGGCGTACAGTGCCGCGGCCATCCGCATTCCCTCGGACCAGGCCACCGGCCCGACCTCGCCCAGCCGTACGGCCCGACCGTCCCCGTCGTGCCAGTTGAGGGGGCCCGTGGTGGTCTGGTCGTCCCAGTACGGCTCGCCGATCCACACGGCCGCCTCGACGGCGCGGCCGGTGTCGCGGACCCCGCAGGTGGCGTAGCCGCCGGAGACCCGGTAGCCGAGTCCCGTGGCGCGGGCCGCGAGGCCGAACCGGGTGGGGAAGACCCCGCCCGCGTGGTCCCGGACCTCGGTGGCGCCGGGGACGGTGTCGGCGGGCTTCGTCCAGGTGGCGCGGTGGATCTGCTCGACCCGCTGGGTGATGCCCAGTTCGGCGGCGAAGTCCCGTACGTCCTCCAGGTCGGGCAGCAGCACCGGGTGCGGCAGGGTCACCGTGCGGGGAGCCAGGCGCACGGTCTCGCCGTCGAGGTCGACCACCTTCAGCTCGCCGGAGGCGGTGACGTCGCGCAGGAAGCCCACCTCGTCCGGGTCCTCGCCGACGACGGCGAGGTCGCGCAGGGCGGCCTGCCAGGCCCGGTCGGGCCAGACCCGGGCGATCAGCTCCGTCGGGACCGGCAGCGAGGACACCATCCAGGCGTCGACCTGCGCGGAGCAGGCGTCCTCGTGGCGGTCGAGCCACGCGCCGAGGCGGCGCAGCCGGTCCACCTCGGGATGGTCGCGCAGCGCCTTCGGGAGCGCCTTCAACTGCCGCCCCGCGGGCCGCCGTGCGGCGACCCGCCCTTCCACGAGGGCGACCTCGTACCCCTCGTCCAACGCCAGCCAAGCCATCAGCCGTGCCCCTCCGCCAGTCCTGTCCGAAACCGTTTCCGCGCAGCCGGGAACAAGGCGCCAACGCCCTCTGAGCTGCGGTATGCGGCGAGACTAGCCGGCGCCACTGACAACGCCCCCGGTCGCCTCGGCCTGGGCAACCGCCGCCGGCCGCAGCAGCGGTGACACGGGCTCGGAGAACGCGGCAGCCCCCGGCCGAGGGGCCGGGGGCTGCGGGTGTGGTGGGTGCGTGGGGGAGGAGGGTCAGACGGCGGCGGTGTCCCGGGCGTCCTTGACCTCGGCGGGGGTGGATCCCGGGGCGGCGGACGCGGCGGCCGGGCGGGGGCCGTGACCGGAGCGCAGGCCGAGCCAGCTGATGAGGGCGACCAGCGCGAAGGCGGCGGCCCCGATCCAGAAGGTCAGGGTGAACCCGGACTCGGCGGGCAACGCCGGGACGCCCGGCGGGAGGTGCTCGATGGTCTGCGAGGCCAGGATGGTGGTGACGATGGCACTGCCGATCGCGCTTCCGGTGGAGCGGGAGATCGAGTTGATGCCGTTGGCGATGCCGCTCTGGTGCGGCGGGACGCTGGACATGATGACGGCCGGCATGGCGGCGTAGCCGAAACTGACGGCCGCGCCGACGACCAGGCCCGCGCCGATCACCGAGAAGGTGTGGTCGTGGTCCAGGGCCAGCCAGGTGAAGCCGACGGCGCCGAGGACGGAGGCCATGGCGAGCGCGATGCGCGGGCCGCGGTGGCGGACCAGTTGGCCGCCGACGGGCGAGGCCAGCAGCGACACGATCGCCCCGGGCAGCAGGAACTGGACGGAGGCCCGCAGGATGGACGCGTCGAAGCCGTAGCCGGTGAGCTTCTGCGGCATCTGGACCAGGTAGGAGACGCCGAGGAAGTTCGCGAACATGCCGAAGCCGACGAGGATGCCGGCCAGGTTGGCCATCAGGACCGGCCGGTGCACGAACATCCGCATGTCGACGAGCGGTTCACGGACCTTGAGCTCGACGAGCACCCACACCGCGGTCATCACGGCGGCGCCGGCGAAGCTGCCCAGCGTACGGCCGGAGGCCCAGCCCCACTCGTGGCCCTGCGAGATCGGCAGCAGGAGCAGCAGCAGGGCGATGCCCAGGGTCAGCGCGCCGAGGAAGTCGGTGCGGCCGCCGGTCTTCTGGCGGGTCGCGGGGACGAGGAAGACGACGGCGAGCAGGGCGAGGGCGGCGAAGCCGGTCGCCATCCAGAAGGCGTTGCGGTAGTCGGCGTCGGCGCCCGAGGTGAGCAGGCCGGTGGCGACGAGCGCCAGGCCGCTGCCGAACGCGAGCGTGCCGCTGACCAGGGCCATCGCGCCGGGCAGCTTCTGCGGCCGAACCTCTTCGCGCAGGACGGACAGGGCCAGCGGGAAGATCGCGGTCGCGGCGCCCTGGAGGACGCGGCCGAGGATCAGCAGGGGCAGGGAGCTCGCGAGCGCGGCGATGACCGATCCCGCGACCATGACGACGAGGACGGCCACCAGGGTGGGCTTCTTGCCGTGCTGGTCGCCGAAGCGTCCGAGGAGCGGGGTGAACACGGCGGCCGAGAGCAGCGTGGCGGTGGTCACCCAGCTGACGTTCGCGGCGGAGGTCGCGAGGTCGTCGCGGATCAGGCCCAGGATCGGGATGGGCAGGGTCTGCATCATCGACACGACCATGGCGGCCAGGCTCAGGGCGAAGACGATGACCGTCTCGTTCCTGTGCCCGGCTGTGCTGGGGGCTGGTGCGGCGGAGCTCATGGCGGGGAGGACCTTCTCAGTGCGGTGCCGGCGTTCTGGTGCTTCAGAACGGAGATGTTTGATGTCATCAAGTGCTTCGCCGAAGGTAGGCGGAAATGCATGATGAGGTCAAGTAAACAATTGATAATGTCAAGGTTCCTGGAGTACGCTCCGGAGTCATGAGCGCCACCGAAACGCACCGCCCCACCAAGCTGGAGATGCTCGAACTGCTGGCCGCCATCGGCACCGCCCAGTGGCGCGACCTCGCCTCGGCGGCGGCCCGGTACGGCCTGACCTCCACCCAGGCCAAGGTCCTCGCCCAGCTCGACGGCCCCATCCCGATGCGCGGCCTCGCCTCGCTCCTGGTCTGCGACGCCTCGAACGTGACCGGGATCGTGGACCGACTGGAGGCGCGCGGCCTGGTGCGGCGCGAGCCCTCCGTGGCCGACCGCCGCGTCAAGAACGTCGTGGCCACCGATGAGGGCCGCGCGACGATCCTGCGGGTGCGCGAGGACATGCAGGCGACGGGTGGCGCGCTCGACACCCTCGACGAGGAGGAGAGCGCGACGCTCTACGCCCTCCTGTCACGGCTGCGCCCCGCCATGGAACGCGAGGTCCGCGGGCTCTGAGCCCTGGTCCGGGCGGCCCGCCACCGCCGGACGCCTCAGGCGTAGCGGTGGAGGAGGGCTTCGACGTACCCCTCCAACCGGCGGCCCAGCAGGCCGGCCGTGAGGTCGACCCGCCCCAGTTCACGCCACGGCACGGCGACCTTCTCCGCGTCCGGGGCGAAGCCCAGCGCGTCCAGCAGCCGCCAGTAGAGGTGGGCGCCGCCGTCTTCGGCGAGGGCTCCTCCCGCGGCGGTGTAGCGGTCGGCGAAGCGCATGCCGGCCGGGACCCCGTGCAGCAGGGCGAGGGCCATCGAGCAGTGGGCCACGTCGAGGTCGGTCGGCCCCCAGGAGGTCTCGACCCAGTCGACGACGCCACTGATCCGGAGGTCGTCGCCGGCGCCCGTGAAGAGGACGTTGCCCGGGTGGAAGTCCCGGTGCAGGAAGCGACCCGTGTGGGCCGGGGGGTCGCGGCGGATGACGTCGACAGCCCGTCGCCAGAGGTCGGGGCGGTCGGTGGTGGCGGGGAGGCGTACCCGCTCGGGGGAGGTCCAGGCCTGGTAGGCGCGAGGTCGGCGTGACGCCGGTACCGGCAGTCGGTGGATGCGCACCAGCTGCCGCGCGAGCAGCTCGGCGCGGTGTTCGGCTTCCGCGTCGGCCAGGCGCACGGTGCCCGGCAGCAAGGACATCAGCAGGGACGGGTGGTCGCAGTACCGGGCCGTCGCGTCCACCGCGACGAGCGCGGGCGCGGGCACGTCGGTGTCGGCGAGCAGGCTCAGGACGTCCGCCTCGCGGGTCAGCAGGCCGTCCGCGTGGCGGACGTAGAACGGGGTGACGAAGGACCGCAGGGCCAGCGAGCGCCGATCGTCCGGGCCGGCGACGTCCAGGCGTCGCATCGTCGAGGTCCAGCCACCGCGCAGCCGCACCACCCGCTCGATCCGCTCGGCGGCCCCGGACAGTCCCGCCTCCACCCAGGCGCGCGTGGCGGCCCACACTCCGTCGTCGTGATCCGCGTCGATGTCCCCGGTCCCTTCGTCGCACGTCTGTGGGCGGGCCGCCTACTCCTGCGGCGCGGCGGCGTCGAGGGCTGCCGTGAGGCGGCCCAGGCGGGCCTGGAGGTCACGGATCTCCGACAGGTCGAAGCCGGTCGCGGCGGCGATCCGCCGGGGGACCTCCACCGCGCGCCCGCGCAGCGCGGTCCCCTCGTCCGTCAGGACCGCGTGCACCGACCGCTCGTCGAGCGTGCTGCGCTCGCGCCGGATCAGACCGGCCGCCTCCAGCCGCTTGAGCAGGGGCGACAGGGTGCCCGAGTCCAGTCGCAGGCGCTGTCCGAGCTGCTTGACCGGGGTCGCGCCGTCCTCCCAGAGCACCAGCATCACCAGGTACTGGGGGTAGGTGATCCCCAGGTCCTTCAGGACGATCCGGTACAGCCCGCCGAAGGCGCGGGTGGCGGCGTTGAGCGCGAAGCAGATCTGCCCGTCGAGGCGGAGGAAGTCCTCCTCGCGGAGTTCCTCTTCGCGGGGTTCCCCGTCGGCGGGCTGTTCTGCGGGCTGCGCTGCGGTCATGCGACGAGTCTACCGGAGCAGCCTTGCGGACGATTGAGTTGTGCGCAATTTAATTGTGTGCTCTAGTTATGGTCGAGGGTCGGCCACCGGTCGCCCCGCCCCTCCGAAAGGACCCCCCATGGACGCGCTGTACACCGCTGTCGCCACTGCCAACGGCCGCGAGGGCCGCGCCGTCAGCTCCGACGGCCAGATCGACCTCGCGCTCGCCATGCCCCCGGCCCTCGGTGGCAACGGCCAGGGCACCAACCCCGAGCAGCTCTTCGCCGCCGGCTACGCCGCCTGCTTCGCCAGCGCCCTCGGGCTCGTCGGCCGCCAGGCCAAGGTGGACACCGGCGACATCTCCGTCACCGCCGAGACCTCGATCGGCCAGGACGGCGGCGGCTTCGCCCTCGCCGTCACCCTGCGCATCGAGCTCCCCGAGCACCTGGCGGGCGAGACCGGCGCCCAGCTGGTCAAGCAGGCCCACGAGGTCTGCCCCTACTCGAAGGCCACCCGCGGCAACATCCCCGTCGAGCTCGTCGTCGAATAGTCACCGCACGCCCCGGGGCCCCGCCCCGGACCCCGGGGGCCCGCACGCCCGCGGGTCCCGCCCGGGTGGCCGCGTCAGGCGGAGTGCCGCACGGCCACGGTCGCGCAGAGCGCCGCCAACGGCAGTTCCGCCGCGAGCGCCAGTACCAGCGCCATGCCCTGACCGCCGGTACCGGCCGAGGTGGTGACGTCGAACCAGGCGTCCACCACCAGCAGCGCGCCGGTCGCCGCCGCCACCAGCGAGACCCGCGGGTCCCCCCTGCGCAACAGCGCCCCCGTCCCCGCCAAGGCCACCGCCACCATCGCGTCGAGCCCGATCCACGCCGTGGCCCAATGTGACACCTCGGTCGTCTGCGGCAGCGTCCGCGCCAGCACCGCCATCCACGGCAGCAGCGCGATCCCGGCCCCCGTCAACGCCGTCGCGAGCCACGGCGCGCGGTGGCGGCGGACCTGGAACCGGGGGGCGGCGAGGGCCATGGCTGCGGGTCTCCTTCCGGCCCGGCGGTCCGTCCGCCCGGCACCCCACCACTCTGGTCGACCGCGGCGAGGGGATCAGTAGCGCCAGTTGCCGAACCGGGGGTGGTGCGGGGTACACCCCCCACCGGATGCCAGGGTGATGGCATGCCCCTGACCAGGCGCACTACCGTAGGGGCCATGGCAACCCACGGCGCCCTGAGGCGTACCTTCACCGCGGTCGTGGCGCACGCGCCCTGGTCGGCGTGGGCCCGGCGCAACACGGTCTACGCCGTCACCGCCATCCCGCCCGCGCTGCCCCTCCTGCTCTCCCTCGCCGTCCTGACGGCCAC
Source organism: Streptomyces sp. NPDC088097 (assembly GCF_044741845.1). Lineage (NCBI taxonomy): Bacteria > Bacillati > Actinomycetota > Actinomycetes > Kitasatosporales > Streptomycetaceae > Streptomyces > Streptomyces sp. NPDC088097. Next base: position 224,723 of record NZ_JBIUTJ010000003.1, on the reverse strand, counting down.
CCCCGGCCACGCCGTCCTTCCGCTGCTGGCCGTCCTCGCGCTCCGCCCGCTGCTCACGACGGTCCAGCGCAGCCGCCACCGCGCGCTCCTGGGACGGGAGTTGGTCCCCGTCGTCCACCCGCACCGCTGGATCACCCCGCGCGGGTTCACCGAACGGCTCCGGCACGAGTCGACCTGGCGCCAGTACGCCTACCACCTCGCGGTCAGCCCCCTCGCCGCCACCGCCGGCGCCCTCCTCGTCCTCACCTGGACCGCCGCCATCGCCTCCGCCACCGTCTACGGATGGTCCTGGGCGCTCCCGACCGAAGGCGCCCTCGCCGCGCCACAGTTGGCGAACTGGAGCGACCTGCTCACCCTCCTCGGGCTGCTCGCCCTGCCCCTCGCGCCCTGGTCGGCCGCCGCGCTCGCGCGGTTGGATTCCGCCGCGGCGGGCGCCCTCCTCGGCCCCAACCGGGCCCGCGAACTGGAGCGGCGCGTCGAGGACCTCGCCGAGAGCCGGGCCGGCGTGCTCGACGCCACCGACCTGGAGCGCCGCCGGATCGAACGCGACCTCCACGACGGAGCCCAACAGCGGCTGGTCTCACTCGCCATGAACCTCGGCATCGCCCGCGCCACCCTCCCCGACCTCCCGCCCGAGGCCAGGGCCGTCATCGACGAGGCCCACCGCGAGGCGAAGGAGGCCATCGAGGAACTCGGCAACCTCGTACGGGGCCTGCACCCGGCCGTCCTGGAGGACCGCGGCCTGGACGCCGCCCTCTCCGGCATCGCCGCCCGCGCCCCCCTGCCCGTCGAACTCACCGTGGACATCCCCGTACGACCGGACCCCACCGTCGAGGCCGTCGCCTACTTCGTCGTCTCCGAGGCACTCGCCAACGTCGCCAAACACGCCCGCGCCCGGCGCTGTTCGGTCCACCTCGCCCGGATACCCGGCCCCCGCGGCCACCGGCTGCGGATCGTCGTCACCGACGACGGCGCCGGCGGAGCGGACCCGTCCGCCGGTACCGGTCTGGTCGGCCTGCGCAAGCGCGTAGGGTCGGTCGACGGAACGCTACTGATCAACAGCCCCGTCGGGGGCCCGACCGTCGTCACCGTGGAGCTGCCGTGCGGGCTGTGATCGCCGAGGACTCCGTCCTGCTGCGCATAGGGCTTGTCAAAGTCCTCGAAATGGCCGGATTCGAGGTGGCCGCCGAGACCGGCGACGCCGAAAGCCTGCTCGCCGCCGTCGAGGAACACCGTCCTGAACTCGCCCTCGTGGACGTCCGGATGCCACCCGGTTTCACCGACGAGGGGGTACGTGCCGCGCTGGCGATCCGCAGCCAGAGCCCCGGCACGGCCGTGCTGCTCCTGTCCCAGTACGTGGAGGAGCGCTACGCCGCCGACCTGCTGGCCGCGCCCAACGGCGCCGGCATCGGCTACCTCCTCAAGCAACGCGTGGCCGATGTCGAGGAGTTCATCGACGCCCTGCGCCGGGTCGCGGCCGGCGGCACCGCCCTCGACCCGCAGGTCGTCGCCCAGCTGCTGCTGCGCCGCAGTGGCCCCGACCCGCTCGAACGGCTCACCCCGCGCGAGCGCGAGGTGCTCGCGCTGATGGCCGAGGGGCGCTCCAACACGGCCATCGCCGCCGGACTGGTGGTGAGCGAGAGCGCGGTCGCCAAACACATCAACAGCATCTTCGCCAAGCTCGACCTGCCCCCGGCCGCCGAGGCCCACCGCCGGGTCCTCGCCGTGCTGCGCTTCCTCGACGGCACGCCGTGACGTCCACCCGGCCCGGCGACGGCGCGCACGCGGGGGAGCGGCGGCTCTGGCGGCTCGCCGCGCTGCTGAGCGCGCTCCTCGTGGTCGTCGCCGCCGCGTGGCAGCTCCGGGCGGACGGCTCCGCGCACTCCGGGGTCATCCGGGGCGGCAGCGGCGGCCGGACGGTGGCGGCCGTCGAGATCGTGGGCGGGGAGGCGAAGGTCACCGTCACCGCGCGGGCGGACCACGAGGTCGGCTACCGGGCCGACATCGGTTGGGCGTTCACCCGTCCCACCGTCGAGGAGAGCTGGCTGGGGGACACCCTCAGACTGACCCCGCACTGCGGCGACGACACCGTCGTCCTGCGGGTCGGGCTCGGTTGCGCCGTGCGGCTGGCCGTGACCGTCCCCACCGGCATCCCGCTGAGGGTCGCGGGGAGTTCGGGACGGATCAGCGTGAGCGGGCTGGAGGGCACGGTGGACGCCGCCATGGACTCCGGCACCCTGACCCTGGCCGGACTGCGCGGCGCCCTGCGCGCGCACGTCGGCTCGGGCACCCTGATCGCCACCGGGCTGGCCTCGCGGCAGGCCGACATCCGCGCCGGCGCGGGCCGGGCCGAGGCGCGCTTCCTCACCCCGCCCGACGCGGTCACCGCCGCCGTCGGCGCTGGCCGGCTGGACCTCACCCTGCCCCCGGAGTCCCGCTACCGGGTCGACTGCCGGGCGGGGCTGGGCCGTTGCGACGCCGACGGTTCCCTGAGTGACCCGGCCTCCGCCTCGACCCTGGACCTCTCGGCGGGCGCCGGCCACGTCAAGGCCGTCCACGGCTCTTGAGCGGCGCCGGCTTCCGAGGGGTCCGGTTCGTGTACGGCGCCGGATCCTGAAGGGCCTCGGCCCGATGGCCGGTCAGACTACGTGGCGCCCGCCGTCCACGGTCAGGACGTCCCCCGTGGTGTAGCCGGCCCGCAGCAGGTACAGGGTGGCCTCGGCGACGTCCTCGGGAGTGCCCACCCGACGCAACGGGGTGTTGTTCGTGATCCACTCGCGCGAGCTATCCCAGACCTCCGCCTCCCCCTCGTACCAGGGGGTGTCGATCAGACCGGGCGCCACCGCGTTGACACGGATCTCGGGGCCCAACTGGGTCGCCAGCAGTCGGGTCATGTGGTTCACCGCGGCCTTGCTCACCGCGTAGGGGACCGAACTGCCCAGCGCCCGGGCGGCCGAGACGGAGGAGACGTTGACGATCGAGCCGGCGCCGGAGCGCCGCAGGTGCGGGACGGCCGCGGTGATGACCTGCCAGGCCCCGATCACGTTGACGTCGAAGATCCGGCGCCAGACGTCCGCGTCGGCCGCCTCCAGGTCGTCGAGCGGGATGAAGCGGGTGACGCCGGCGTTGTTGACGAGGACGTCGAGCCGCCCGTAGGCCTCGACGGCCTCCGCCACGATGCGTCGGGCGTCGGCGGCGTCGGACACGTCGCCCTGGACGTAGACCGCGTCCGCGAGCTCCGCCGCCAGCTTCCGGCCGGCGTCCACGCTGTGGGCGGAGTTGACGACCACGCGCAGGCCCTCGGCGGCGAGTCGGCGGGCGATGGCCTCCCCGATGCCGGATGACGAACCGGTGACCAGGGCGACCCGACTGTCGGTCATTGTCTTCTCTCCCACTGTTCGACGGCGCGTGGCCCGCGCGGACTGCCGCCGAGGCTAGCCTCCCGTATGGCGGAATTTCAATTCCGCCATACGGAAATCGGGCGGTCCGGTCGACTCGGGAAGGCTGGGGCGTCAGGGTTCGCGCCGTTGGACCACGCCCCTTGCGTACGCGGCCTGGCCCGCGTGTTGGAGGTCGTCCGAGAGGACGCTGACCAGGCGTGCGCCGAGGGTGACCGGGGGGTCCCAGCTCTCGTCGACCACCCGGTCGAGGTCGGCGGCGGTCAGGCTCCGGACGTAGGTCAGGGTCTGTTCGTGCACGGCGTCGTGGTACGCGAGCAGCAGCTCGCCGGACTCGACGCGCACCGCGCCGGCCTGGCCGGCGGTGTGCCCGTAGCCGGTGGCTCCCGCCGGCAGCCGCCGCAGCCCGAGTCGGTCGGCCCATCCCTCGGCCTCCCACACCTGGGTCAGCCCGGCGGCGTCGGCCACGTGGTCGTCCTGCACCCGGGTCAGGTGCCAGACCAGCCAGGCGATCGAGTTCGCCTCCGGGTCGATCCGGGCGTGGAGTTCCTCGATCGAGAGGCCCTCCACGGCCTCGTGGACCACGTCCCGGATCCGTTCGAAGCCGTCCACGAGTACTTCGGTGCCCTTCATGCGCGCTCCCAGCCGTGTGCGTCGCGATCCCCGGCGGCGACCGCCGCCAGGGACCACGATGCGGGCTGCCGGACCCGGCGGCCGGGGCGACACTCCGTCAGCGGCGCCTTCGGCGGCGCAGCAGGATCCCGGCGGCGGCGCCGGCCAGGGCGATCCCGGCCACGCCGGCGGTCGTCCACCAGCCGGTCGCGTCGGAGCCCTTCCCGGCCGGCTCCGGCGCGACCGAGGGGGCGGCGGAGGCCGGGAGGGCGCTCGTCACGGGCGCGGCCGTGCCGGGCCGCGAGGCGTCCGGGGTCGAGGGGCTCGTCGGGATCGACGGTGCCGGGTCCACCACTGGTACGGAGACCTCGTGCTCCGCATGGCCCAGCGCGGGGAAGCCGGCGTCGATGGTCACCGTCCAGGTGCCGGGCGGGAGCGCGCCGGCGGCCATCCACCCGGCGGGGCTGCCCGGTTGGCGCACCAGCGGCCAGGGTCCCTGGGTGCGGCTGCCGTCCGGGCTGACGGCGTTCACGGTGGCCGCGACGGTCTCCTCGACGGGGTCGCCGTCGTTCTCCCAGGTGATGTCGGCGGTGACGTGGCCGTCCCGCTGGCCGGTGATCACCACGGTGAGGTTGTCTCCGTGGGCCTGCGCGGAACCCGCCAGGGCCAGGACGACGATCAGGGCGAGGCCCTGGAGGAGCAGCAACAGGCCGAGGCCGATGACGGCCGGGCGGATCGCCGGGCGCAGTGCGGGGTGGCCCTGGTGGGCCGGGGAGGTCGCCGTGGTCATGGTGCTCCAGGGGGCGTGGTGTGCGGTGTGCGGGGAGGAAAGGGGCCCCGGAGAGCGGCCATTGGGGGGTGGCCGCCCTCCGGGGCGGGGCCGGGATCAGCCGACCTTGCGGGCCGTCCAGACCTGCGCGGGGCGGCCGTCGGCCCGCTGGAGCTCCAGCAGCCACGACCCGTAGTACGGCCGGTTGCCGACGGCGAGGGCGAAGCCGCCGCTCGGGTCGGAGACGGTCACCACCCCGTCGCGGCTGGTCAGCTTCCAGCGCTGCGCGGTGGAGTTCCCGCAGGGCTGCTGGGCGACCCACATCCCGGCGGCCGGGGCGCCGCCCGGCTGGAGGCACTTGCCGGACGCCGCGGAGCGGATGCGGACGAGCCCGCTGCCGGCGTCGTCGAAGAACCACTGCTGCTGCGCGTAGCCGTTGGTGGGGCCGGCGACCAGCACGGTGCCGTCGGCGGTGCGACCGTCCCACAATTCCGCGGCCAGGCCGCTGCTGCCGTTGCCGAGCACGTAGCGGGCGCCCGGGGTGGTGGCTCCGCCGCCCGTGTCGGCCGTACGGAAGGAAGTGGCCTTGCCGGGGCCGCTGTCGCGGCCCGCCGTGTCACGGACGGAGACGGCCGCCGTATGGGCGGTGCCGGGCCGCAGGTTGTACACGCGCAGCGAGGTGGACCGCACCCAGGTGAGGTGCTTGCCATCGAGCAGCACCTGGTACCAATCGGCGCCCGCGATCTTCGGCCAGCTCAGCACCACCGAGTCCGACTGGATCTGGCCGGCCGTCACCACGGGTCCGCCGCTGGGCTTCTTGGTGGGCGAGGGGGACGGCTTGGGGCTGGGCTTCGGCCCCGGGTTCGGATCGGTGCCGCCGCCCCCGCCGCCGCCCTCGGCACGCATCAGGAACTGGTTGTCGGCGATGTTCCAGTGGGTGGCGAGGTAACTGCCCGGCTTCGGGCTGGTGTGGAAGTAGTCGTCGTGGTTGCAGTCCAGGATGTTCTCGGCGGCCTGGTTCGTGCAGACGTTGCGCATCGCCGGGTAGTACGGCGTGTCCGAGTAGCACATGACGTCCCACTCGTCCGTGCAGTGCGCGCCGCGGCTGGTGTTGGGGGCGCTGTTGTTCACGGCGCCGAGGTTGTGGCCGAGTTCGTGCGCGGCGGTGTGACCGCCCCAACAGCCGGAGTCCGTACGGCCGTAGGAGGGGCCGAAGTTGCTCAGGTTGGTCTGTCCGGGCCGCTCGTCGCCGTTGAAGGTGCCGATGCCGCAGTAGACCTGGGTGTCCGCGAAGATCATGTACTTGCGGTCGCGGCGGTCGAGGCCCTTGCCGGCGAGGGCCGTGTTGGTGGCGTTGAACTCGGCGAGCGAGGAGGTCGGGAGCTCGATGCTGAGCACCACCGGGGTGCAGTCGCCGGCGGTCACGTAGCGGATGTGCCGGACGCCGCCGGTCTCTTTGGCGCTCGCCGCGTAGATGACGTCGGCGTCGGCGGCCCACTTGCGGAAGGACGCGAGGTACTCGGCGTAGCGGTCGGAGCCCGGCGGGTGGACGTACACGACCTGCACGCGGTTGCCGGAGGTGCCGTCGCCGTCGCACTGCACGGTCTGGCCGGCCGGGCCGGCGGCGGCGGAACCCTGGGAACCGGACGCGGCGGCGGGTGGGGCCGGGGTGGTGGAGGCGCGGGCGCCCTTCGCGTCGGCGGCGGGCGCGTCCTGAGGACGCCCGTCACCCTCGGAGGCGGCCGGGTCCGAGCCGGCGGGGGTGGCGGGATCGGCCGCGGAGGCCTTCGCCTGGACGGCGGGCCGCACGTCCTTCTTTATGTCGACGCCACCGGGGGGTGCGTCGGGCCCGTGGGTGCAGAGACCCGCTCCGGTGCGGTAGACGCCGGCGCAACGGTCGCCCTTGGGGGCGGCCTCCAGGCCGTCGTAGATCATGCCGCGGGTGTTCTCGTTCGCGGGCGCTCCCGCGAGGGGGGCGGGGTCCGCGTCCCGGGCCGGTGCGGCGGCCGGTTCGGCGGGGGCGGCCGGCCCCGAGGCCTGTACGGGGGTGCCGGCCTCTGCGTTGTCCCCGAGGCCCGAGTAGGCGATGCCCCCCGCGAGCACCGCCGCCGTGGCCATGGCGGCGGTGAGGAGTATGAGCCTGCGCGGTCTGCGGCGGTGTTCGCGGCGTCTGCGTCGGCCCGTGGGTCGTGCTGTCATGCGCACCTCAAGTCCTGATCAGGAGTATGGGTGCGGAAGCTTGCCAGAAGGGCGCCAAGGAGAATTCGGACAAACGGGAGGCCGGACCGAGAAATCGATCCGTTACCTTGTGGTGCGATTTGATGAACCGTCAATTCGCTTTAAAATTAGGTGAGTTACGCGCGTTGCATGGTAAAGGTCCAGGCCATTCAGAGAATCTCGTTATCAAATCGAGATAAGATGTGGAACCTTGTTGACAGGAATTCAGTCAGGTATTCATTCAAAAACTACCTCCCGAATTCCCCCCGTCACGAGCGGTGAGAGCGCGGGAGCCGGCGCGGAGGCGCAAGTCGTCCGCGGGTGCCCAGGCCGCCCGTCCGAAGCGGCGGCGGCAAGGGCACCCGTACGGTCTAGCGTGCGGCGTCCCGCTCCCAGCGGTAGAAGCGCTGGGCCATGGCGTCCTTCGGCCCGCGCCAGGTGTGCGGGTCGTGCGGGCTGATGAAGGCCGAGAGCCGGTCGCTGAGGTCGCGGAACTCCGGGTGCCCGGTGACCTGGGCGATGGCCGGGCCGGGGTCCTTCTCGGACTCGATCAGGTGCAGGTAGACGTCGCCGAACTGGAAGAGGCTGCGACGGCTCACACCGACCAGGGCCGGGAGTTCACCCGCGTCCGAAGTGGCGAACAGGTCGGCGATGTCGGGCGCCGAACCGGGGGCCATGCGGGCGACGATGAGGGCTTGGTGCATCGGGAGAGGTGCCTTTCGTCTCGGGGTTCAGGCGCGGTCGGCCGACGGCTTGCGCTTGGTCGCCGCCTGCTGCTCGATCTTCTTGCGGATCAGTTCCATCTGGATCCGCGAGTTCTGGTTGATGCGCTCGGTCATCCCCACGTCGTCGATGGGGGCGTCCGGCTTCATCGCGAAGTCCTGGACCCACCGCATGCGCGTGCCGCCACCGGGCACCGGGGCGTACTCCCAGTGGATGTTCATGTGCGCGAACGGACCGGTCTCCACTCGGCGGGCCTTCACCGTGAGGCCGTCGCGGTCCACCGTCCGCTCCGAAACCCAGCTCCACACCACGCCGTTCTCGTCCGGGTGCATGGCCAGGCGGAAGCGGGTGGTGTCCCCGGCCTCCTCCAGGATCTCGATCGAGGCGTACTCGCTGAACAGGTCCGGCCAGTTCGGCAGGTCGTTGGTGACCCTCCAGACCAGGTCGACGGGGGCGTTGACGGTGATCTCGTTGTCGGTGTGTCCAGGCATGTCAGGCTCCGGTCATGAGGCTGTTGTTGACGAGGTCGAGGAACTCGCGCGGGCTCTTGCAGCGGTCCGCGTCCGTGGGCAGGGCGCGGCCCCGCCGGTTCTCCAGCTCACCGACGATGCCGAGCAGGCCCAGGGAGTCGAGGCCGTAGTCGTCGAACTGGGAGTCCGGACGGTTCGCCATCTCGGTGGGGTCGACGGTGATGCCGGCGGTCTTCATGAGGGCCGCCAGCTCTTCGAGGGTCAGTCGGTCGGACATGGTGCCTTCTCTCTGTTTCCTGCTTCCTGGGGTCGCGCCGAAGAGCGCACGGCCCTGCCGAAGGGTCACGGTCCCCAGGCGCCGGACCCTGGCCCGGCACGGAGGACGAGTGCCGCGTTCGACCCCATTTGGCCCCGGCTCAGGACGAGCGCGGTCCGCAGGGGGGTGACACGGGCGCTGCCGGTGACCAGGTCGAGGTCGTGGCAGACGTCGAAGACGTTCGGCGTGGGCGGCACCACGCCGTGCTCCAGGGCCAGTACCGCGGCCGCCGTGTCCAGGGTCCCGGCGGCGCTGTACGCCCGCCCGGTGCCCGTCTTGGGAGCGGTGACGGGTACCTTCGCGGCCCGGGCCCCGAACACCTCGTGCAGGGCCCGCACCTCGGCCGCGTCCGCCTCCGGGACGCCCATGGCGTCCGCGAAGACCACGTCCACTTCCTCGGGAGCGCAACCGGCCTCCCGCAGGGCGCCGCGCACGGCGTGGACCAGGCCCTCGGCCGAGTCCGCCCAACGGCCCGGCCCCGTGAAGGTCGCCGCGTGCCCGGCCAGCAGGGCCCGTACGGGCGCGCCCCGCCGCTCGGCGGCCGCCAGGGCCTCGACGGTGAGCATCGCGCCGCCCTCGGCCGGGACGAACCCGCAGGCCTTGTCGGTGAAGGGCCGGTAGGCGCGCTCCGGGTCGTCGTGGGTGCTGAGCCCCTCGTACCCGAGCTGGCAGACCATCGAGTACGGCGCGAGCGGGGCCTCCGTCGCGCCGACCAGCATGACCCGGCTGCCCTGACGGATCGCCCGCGCGGCGTGCGCGAAGGCGTCCAGCCCGCCCGCCTCGTCGCTCGCCACGACCCCGCAGGGGCCCTTGAAGCCGCGCCGGATGGAGACCTGGCCGGTGCTGGCCGCGTAGAACCAGGCGATCGACTGGTACGGGCCGACGAAGCGGGGGCCGCGCCCCCACAGTCGCTGGAGCTCGCGCTGCCCGAACTCGCCGCCGCCCGAGCCGGCCGCCGTGACCACGCCCACCGCGTACGGGTCGTCCTCGTAGTCGCCCCGGCCGAGGCGGGCGTGCTCCAGCGCGAGGTCGGCCGCGGCCAGCGCGTAGTGGCTGAAGCGGTCGGTCTGCACCAGGAAGCGGTCCTCGACCAGACTGCCCGGCTCGAAGCCCCGCACCTCGCCCGCGACCCGCAGCGGCAGGTGCTCGCAGCCCTGCCGGGTGACCCGGTCCAGCACGCTGTCGCCGGACTGGGTCGCCTTCCAGAAGGCGTCGACGCCGATTCCGTTGGGCGCGACGACCCCGATGCCGGTGACCGCCACCGGCTGAGCGGCAGTACGGCCGTTCACGCGCGTACCTCCTTGGGCTGGGTCATGACCACGGCGGACTGGAAGCCGCCGAAGCCGCTGCCGACCGACAGCACGCCGCGCAGCTCGCGGCTGCGCGCGGTGCGCGGCACGTAGTCGAGGTCGCACTCCGGGTCGGGCGTCTCGTAGTTCGCCGTCGGCGGCACCACGTGGTGGGTCATCGCCAGCACGCAGGCCGCCAGCTCGATCGCCCCGATGGCGCCCAGGGAGTGCCCCACCATCGACTTGATGGAACTCATCGGCGTCTTGTACGCGTGGGCGCCGAGCACCCGCTTCACGGCCGCCGTCTCGTGACGGTCGTTCTGCTTGGTGCCCGAGCCGTGCGCGTTGACGTAGTCGATCCCGTCGGCGCCGATCCGGGCCTGGGCCAGCGCCGTCTCGATGGCGCGGGCCATCTCCAGGCCGTCGGGGGTCAGCCCCGTCATGTGGTGGGCGTTGCCGAAGGTGGCGTACCCGCCGATCTCGCAATAGACGGTCGCCCCGCGCGCCCGGGCGTGCTCCAGCTCCTCCAGGACCAGGACGGCCCCGCCCTCGCCGAGGACGAACCCGTCACGGTCGGCGTCGAAGGGCCGGGACGCGTGCGCGGGGTCGTCGTTGTTCGGGGAGGTTGCCTTGATGGCGTCGAAGCAGGCCACCGTGATGGGGGAGACCGGGGAGTCGGACGCGCCCGCGATGCACACGTCCATCCGGCCCTCCTGGATGGAGTGCACCGCGTACCCGATGGCGTCGAGCCCGGACGTGCAGCCCGTGGAGACGGTCTGCACGGGGCCCCGCGCACCCGTCTGCTCCGCGACCGCGGAGGAGAGGGTGGCGGGGGTGAAGGCGCGGTGCAGAAAGGGGGAGGCGAGGCGGTGGTCCACGTCCCACCACTCGCCCCGCTGGCTGACGTCGACGTAGTCGTGTTCCAGCCGGGTGGTCCCGCCGACCGCCGTCCCCAGGGAGACGCCCGTGCGCCAGGCGCTCTCGCCGGTGATCTCCAGGCCCGCGTCGGCCACCGCCTCGCGGGCGGCGACCAGGGCGAACTGGATGTAACGGTCCGCCCGGGCCGCCTCGTCGGGGCTCAGGCCGTGCTCGGCCGGGTCGAAGTCGACCTCGGCGGCTATCCGGGAGCGGAACCCGGCCGGGTCGAAGAGGGTGATGCCCCGTGTGGCCGTACGGCCGTTGGACAGCAGCTCCCAGAAGGCGCGGGTGCCGATGCCCCCGGGGGCGACGACTCCGACGCCCGTGACGGCCACCCGCCGGCGGGTCACGAGACCACCCCCGAACGCTCCGGCGGCCGCTCGGCCCACAGCGAGGCCTCCGGGTGCGGAGCCTCCTCGGTGTCCACGTGGCCCAGCTCCGGGCTCGGCGCCAGCGGGCCGAGGTGGAAGACCATGCGGGCCTCCGTGTCACCGACGTTGCGGAAGCGGTGGCGCACGTTCAGCGGGACCAGGAGCCCCTGGTCGACCCGGAGCGGGTGGGCCTCGCCGTCGAGGTCGACCTCCAGGCTGCCGGCCACCACGAACACGAACTCCTCGGAGTACGGGTGGTAGTGCTCGGCGATCGACTCCCCGGGCGCCATCACCGCCAGCCCCATGAACCCGCTGGTCGAGCCCACCGACGTCGGGGTGAGCACGGCACGCAGGTCACCGCCGCGCCTGCGGTTGGGCTGGGTCTCGCTGATGTCGACGATGCGCGGGTGATGTCTGGTCATGGGATGTCCTCCTGGCGGATGCGGAGCCTGGTCACGGGCTGCCGGGTGCGGTGGGGGGGAGCGGGGCCGGGGCGTCGTCGCCCCGGCCTGCCGGATCAGGGCTGCGCCGGGGCCCGGCGGTCGGTGATCAGGTCCATGGGGTGCGGGGCGGGGGAGCGGTCCGACGGCGGCGCGGTCAGCAGCCGCGCGAGCACCGCCGCCCTGCGGGGTCCCTCGATGCCGAAGCCCGCCGCGAAGCGGCCCTCGGCGGGCCCGGCCACGTCGAGCAGGCGCACCACGACGTCGTCGCGCTGGAAGATGCTGCTGCTCAGCACCGGGCTCGTGGAGAGCTTCGCGGCCGTCTCGTCCTGCCGCGCCAGGAAGCGGGCCACCAGCGGGCCGCAGCCGGGCTTCGCCGGGTAGTAGAGCGCGTGCCGCGTCACCTGCTCGGGCTGCGGACCGTGCGCGGCCACGTGGTGGACGGCCGGCAGGGCCGCCCGCATGAAGAACATCCGGGCGGACTCGGGGTCGGTCAGGTCCCGGTCGCGCTCCAGGTAGGGGTTGATGGCCTGCTCCACCGCGCGGACCTCGGGCTGCTCCGACACGTGGCGCAGGGCCGCCGTCAGGTCGCCCTGCACCTCCACGGCCCGGACCACCCGGTTGCCGTGCATGAACAGCGAGGTGCGGCACAGGCGGGTGTGGTCGTCGACGCGGGCCGAGGGGGAGTCGTAGGACGACAGCAGCTCGGCCACCTTGTCCTCGCTGCCCGGCTTCACGGTGAAGGTCAGCGCGTGCCGGACCACACCCGCGCCGAGGCGCGGGGAGGGCTGGAGCCGGGCGGCGACGGCCGTCTGGGGGGCCTCGTAGCGCCTGCCGGTCTCGCGCAGGACGGTGAACGTCAGCGGGCGCATGGCGCGGGCGCAGGCGCCCAGCGGCCGGACCTGCTCGGCGTGCTCCTCGCTGTTCACCCAGGCGAGGTACTGCGGCGCGCTCTCCCACTCGCTGGTGATCAGCCACTGCGAGGGGTTCGCGAAGGACTGGCACAGCTGGTCGCCGAGATGCCCGGGCACCGACGCGATGTCGTGGCGCAACTGCTCGTACGCGTCGAAGAACCGCTGTTGGGCCCCCTCGTGCAGGTCCATCAGCAGGACGACCCGGAGCATGGAGCCGTCGAAAGCGGACTGGGACACCCGTTCGGACAGGGTGGTTGTCATCTGCTCACTCCTTCGTGCGGGCACGGAGACCGGCGCGGTACGCGCTCACCGGCGTCGTCGGCGGTGACTGTCCCGGGGGACGCGGGGCCTCGGGGCCTGCGCGGTCGGGTACGTCGGGCGGTACGACCGGGACGGGCCGCCGCTGTCGCTCATCGTCGTCCGGCCGGGTACGTATCGCTACATCTCCGGATCAAGCGGGTGACAAGAGGCGACTCGCCAGGGCAAGAGCACTGATCCCGGGCATGAGGTGTGCACTGCCCCCCACACGAAACAGGAGCCCGCAGCTGATGGAAGAGCATGCCGACGTTCGCGTACCGGTCCTCGTCGTGGGCGGCTCCCTCGTGGGCCTGTCCACCTCGCTTTTCCTGAGCCGTCACGGCATCAGGCACCTGCTGGTCGAGAAGCACTCCGGTACCTCGGTCCACCCCCGCGGACGCGGGATCAACGCCCGGACGATGGAACTGTTCCGGGTCGCCGGCGCGGAGCCGGCCATCCGCGAGGAGGCCTCCGCCCTGGAGGCCAATCAGGGCATCCTGCAGACGGAGGCCCTGATCGGCGGAGAGCACAAGTGGCTGATCAAGGCCGTCGACCCCAGCGGTGCGCTGAAGAAGTTCAGCCCCACCGGCTGGTGCCTGTGCAGCCAGAACAACATCGAGCCCGTGCTCGCCGAGCAGAGCCGCGCCCAGGGCGCCGACGTGCGCTTCTCCACCGAACTGATGAGTTTCGACCAGGACGCCGACGGAGTGACGGCCCTGGTGAAGAACCGCGACACCGGTGAGCACCTCACCGTCCGCGCCGACTACCTCATCGCCGCCGACGGCCCCCGCAGCCCCGTCCGGGAAGCCCTCGGCATCCGCCAGACGGGCAACGGCGAGCTGTTCCACAACGTCAGCATCGTCTTCCGCTCGGAGCGGCTCGCCGAGCTCCTGGGAGACCTCCGCTTCATCGTCTGCTACCTGATGAAGCCCGGGGCCGACGGCGCCCTGCTGCCCGTGGACAACGAGACCCAGTGGGTCTTCCACGCCCCCTGGCACCCGGAGACGGGCGAGACCCTGGAGGACTTCACGGAAGAGCGCTGCGCGGCACAGATCCGCAACGCCATCGGCGTCCCCGACCTCGACGTGGAGATCGGCGGGAAGGCCCCCTGGCACGCCGCCGAACGGGTGGCGGAGCAGTACCGGGTCGGCCGGTCCTTCCTCGTCGGCGACGCCGCCCACGAGATGTCCCCGACCGGCGCGTTCGGCTCCAACACCGGCATCCAGGACGCGCACAACCTCGCCTGGAAGATCGCGGCGGTGCTGAACGGCTCCGCCGGGCCGGAACTCCTGGACACCTACCACGCCGAGCGCCTGCCGGTGGCCCAGGCCACCAGCCTGCGGGCGTCCGCCCGTTCGGCCGAGCACAGCCACCCCGGCTACGTGCCCCCGCCCACCATGGGCGGCGGCCCCGGCAGCGGGGTCCTCGTCACCGCCATGGGCTACGCCTACCCCCGGGGCGCGGTCCTCGGCGGCGACCCCGAGCGCCCGATCATCCCCGAGGGCATGCGCCTCAAGGGCGACGTCGGCACCCGCGCCCCGCACATGTGGCTCACCCGGGCCGGGCAGCGGATCTCCACGCTGGACCTGTACGAGACGTCCTTCGTGCTGCTCAGCGCCCAGGGCACGCCCTGGAACGAGGCGGCCGGGCGGGTCGCGCGGGAACTGGGCGCACGCCTGGACGCCTACGCGATCGGCTCCGCACCGGACGCGGACCTGGTCCAGCCGGCCGACGCCGACTGGGCGGAGCTGCACGAGCTCCCGGCCGACGGAGCGGTCCTCGTACGGCCGGACGGGTTCGTGGCCTGGCGCTCCGAGGGCGCCGCGGGCGATCCGCACGCGACGCTCCTGGAGGCGATGACGCGGCTCCTGCGCCGCGCCTGAACCGGCGGGCCCGCCGCCTCAGCGGCAGGCCCAGCAGCCCGACCAGCAGCCGTGGCCCGCGGGCCGCGGCTGCGGTCGGTGGTGCCGGCGCGCCCCGTCGGGGCGGGCCGCCGACCGCGCCCGCGCGGCCCGGCCCGCCAGGCAGGCCACCACGACCGCGACGGCGGCCAGTTCCTCGGGTTCGGCGTGGCCACGGTGGACCCGGAGCAGGCTGGCTATGGGCGCTTCGCTCGTCATCGGCACGGCCTCTCATCAGGAGAGTTCACCTGTCCGGGCCACCGGAGCCCGACGCTGACGACGCTACGAGCCGGCCGCGGGCCTGTCGTGCGGGGGAGCGCTGTCCACACCCATCCGTGCGACACGCCCGGGAACGGGGTCGGGTCCGCCGGGCATCCGCCGGGCCTGCGACGGGCCTGCGAAGGGCGCCCGCCGGTCACCTACCGGACGCCGAGCTTCACCCACCGCGCGACGCTCGGCACGCCCTTCCCGTCGATCAGGAACAGCATGTAGTAGCCGGGCGGGGCGTCCGCCGCCGTCGGCGGGGTCCGCAGGCCGACGACCTCGCCGCGCACCCCGGTCAGGGTCAGGTCCAGGTGGCGCTGGCTGGTGTTGACGGCGTGGGTGACCGTGGTCGGCGCGAGCAGCACGGCCCGCCGGACCGCCCCGGCCGTCGCGCTGCGGACCTCGAAGGCCGCGCCGTACGCCAGCTCCCCGCGCGGGACCCGGTCCAGGGCGGGCCGCGGACCCCGGTGGAGGTAGGCGGGCTCGTAGATCTCGATGCTGCCGTCCATGGAATCCCCGATGTCGGGGTCGTTGGCGATCTGCTGGAGCTCGTCCCCGGTGACCATCACCCGGCCGTCGGGCAGCACCAGGGCGTTGGAGTGGTAGCCCCGGGGGATCCGCTGGGCCGGCCCGAGCCGCCAGTGGCCCCGGGCGTCGCGCAGCTCCGTACGGCGGTACTTGAGGTCGGCCTTCGGGTTGAAGGGGCCGTTGCCGTAGTCGCGGGTGCTCAGGGCTCCGTTGACGGTGAGCAGGGTGGCGTCCGGCAGGATCAGGGTGTCGTCCTGGGTGCGCCCGAAGGCCCGGGGCCCGGCGGTGCTCCACCGGCCCGCCGACAGCACGTAGGTGTTGGGATCGTGCGGGTCGCCGCCGAGGACGAGGACCGAGTCCGGGCCGCGCAGCCCGGCCGGGAGGGGGACGGCGGATCCGTAGCCGCGGAAGTCGGCCGGACGGCGGGGGAGGTCCGCGCGGGTCTCGCGCACCGGGTCGAACAGCCACTGCTGGTCGGCGTCCCGGCCCAGGCCGTAGACCATCCCGTCGCGCAGCGAGAAGAGGTGCGGGTAGTCGTTGCGGAAGGGGGCGTCCGCCCCGAACCGCTCCGGGGCGATGTCCAGGGGGATGTCGTACGGCCGCCAGGGCACGGGCAGCCGCTTCGCCGGGAACCGCTCCACCACCGGGGTCGGGGTGCCCGTACCGCGCTCGGACTGGCCGGACATGACGAGCTGTCGGCCGTCGGCCCCCGTGACCACCGAGGGGTACCAGCGCCCCACCGACATGTCCCGGTTGCGGTACCAGGTCTCGGTCCACGGGTCGAACACGAAGGACAGCCGGGCGCCGCTGCCGCCCTTGCCGCCCGTGTTGCCGCCGAACACCGCGACCATCCCGTTGGGCAGGAAGGCGTGGCCGGCGCAGAAGAACGGGGCGGGGCGCGGGGTGTGCGTGCCGTCCGGCATCAGCACGGTCGGCGGGCGGACCTCCTTGAAGGCGCGGCGACCGGTCCCGGCACTCGGGTCCCACAGGAAGGCGCGGCCGGCGTTGGTGCGGCCGATCCGGTCGGTGGGGCCGGTCTCCTTGGTGGGGTTCACCTCGACCCGCTCGAAGGAGAAGAGGAGCACCTTGCCGGTCGGGAGCTGCGCGAGGTGCACCCCGAAGTCGGGGGAGGGGAAGAACTCCGCGAACCGACCGAACCGCGCCGCCGGGAAGGCTGCGTTGGCCCGCCCCTGGGACTCCGTCAGGGAGGCGAGCCCCGCCGTCCGCTTGGCCTGCGGATACTCCTCGGCGCCCCGCGCGGCACTGCGGCGGACGGCGTGCGCCCGGGCGTGCTCCTCGCCGATCAGGGCGGCCTCGGCCGGGTCCGCCGGCGCACCGGCGGGGTCGCCGGCGCGGGACGCGTCGTGGGCGGGGTCCCGGGCGGAGTCGTGGGGTGCCCGGAGCCGGGGCGTCGCGGGAGCGGCCGAGGCCGGGGCCGGGGCGAGCGGCAGGGCCCCGAGTGCCAGCGCGCAGAGGAGGGCGCCGGCCGACAGGGCGGCGGACCGCGGGGCGGACCGGTGGGCTCGGGACATGCGTCTCCTCGGGGTGCGACCGCCGCGACGGGACGCCCATGCTAGGAGAAATGCCGCGAACCGCCCCACAGGGCGCGACCGGACCTCCCCGGAAGGCCCCACCTCCGGACCGCCCCACCGCCGCACCGCCGCCCCGGCCGGGGGCCGCGATCAGGCGCCCACGTACTCCGCGAGGTGCTCCCCGGTGAGGGTGGACCGGGCGGCCACCAGCTCGGCGGGCGTGCCCTCGAAGACGATCCGGCCGCCGTCGTGACCGGCCCCCGGGCCGAGGTCGATGATCCAGTCGGCGTGCGCCATCACGGCCTGGTGGTGCTCGACGACGATGACCGACTTGCCGGAGTCCACGAGCCGGTCCAGCAGACCCAGCAACTGCTCGACGTCGGCGAGGTGGAGGCCGGCCGTCGGCTCGTCGAGCACGTACACCCCGCCCTTCTCCGCCATGTGCGTCGCCAGCTTCAACCGCTGGCGCTCGCCGCCGGACAGCGTGGTGAGCGGCTGCCCCAGACTCAGGTAGCCGAGCCCGACGTCCACGAGCCGCCGCAGGACGGCGTGCGCGGCCGGCGTCCGGGCCTCGCCGGCGCCGAAGAACTTCTCGGCCTCGGCCACCGACATCGCGAGCACCTCGCTGATGTCGCGCCCGCCGAAGTGGTAGTCGAGCACCGAAGCCTCGAACCGCTTGCCCTCGCAGTCCTCGCAGGTGCTGGTGACGCCCGCCATCATCCCGAGGTCGGTGTAGATGACCCCGGCGCCGTTGCAAGTGGGGCAGGCTCCCTCGGAGTTGGCGCTGAACAACGCGGGCTTGACCCCGTTGGCCTTCGCGAAGGCCTTGCGGATCGGGTCGAGCAGCCCGGTGTACGTCGCCGGGTTGCTGCGGCGCGAGCCGCGGATCGCGCTCTGGTCCACCGACACCACGTCCGCCCCGGGCGGGATCGACCCGTGCACGAGCGAGCTCTTGCCGGACCCCGCGACCCCGGTGACGACGACGAGGACCCCGAGCGGGACGTCCACGTCCACGTCGCGCAGGTTGTGCGCCTTCGCGCCGCGGATCTCCAGCGTGCCCGTGGGTTCGCGCACCTCCTCCTTGACCGCCGCCCGGTCGTCGAGGTGCCGCCCGGTGACGGTGTCGCCGCCCCGCAACCCCTCGACGGTCCCCTCGAAACAGACGCTGCCGCCCGCCGAACCGGCGCCGGGGCCGAGGTCCACCACGTGGTCGGCGATCGCGATCGTCTCCGGCTTGTGCTCCACCACGAGCACCGTGTTGCCCTTGTCCCGCAGTCGCAGCAGCAGGCCGTTCATCCGCCGGATGTCGTGGGGGTGCAGGCCGGTGGTCGGCTCGTCGAAGACGTAGGTGGTGTCGGTGAGGGAGGAGCCGAGGTGACGGATCATCTTGACGCGCTGCGCCTCGCCGCCCGACAGCGTCCCGGCCGGCCGGTCGAGCGACAGGTAGCCCAACCCGATTTCCACGAACGAGTCGAGGGTCTCGCCCAACGCCGTCAGCAACGGGGCCACCGAGGGCTCGTCGAGACCGCGGACCCAGTCGGCCAGGTCGCTGATCTGCATCGAGCACGCGTCGGCGATGTTGGTCCCGTCGATCCGCGAGGACCGGGCCCCCTCGCTCAGCCGGGTGCCGTCGCACTCGGGGCAGGTGGTGAAGGTGACCGCCCGGTCCACGAACGCCCGGATGTGCGGCTGGAGCGCGTCGCGGTCCTTGGCGAGGAAAGACTTCTGGATCTTGGGGACGAGGCCCTCGTAGGTGAGGTTGATGCCGTTGACCTTCACCTTCACCGGCTCGCGGTAGAGGAAGTCGTGCATCTCCTTCTTGGTGTACTTCCGGATCGGCTTGTCCGGGTCAAGGAAGCCCGACTCGGTGAAGATCCGTACGGTCCAGTGGCCGTCGACCGAGTAGCCGGGCACGGTGATCGCGCCCTCGGCGATCGACTTGGAGTCGTCGAAGAGCTGGGTGAGGTCGATGTCCGAGACCGCCCCGCGGCCCTCGCAGCGCGGACACATGCCGCCGGTGCGGTTGAAGGTCGCCTTCACCGTCTTCTTGTTGCCGCGCTCGACGGTGATCGCACCGCTGGCCCGCACCGAGGGGACGTTGAAGGCGAAGGCGCCGGGCGGGCCGATGTGCGGCAGGCCCAACCGGCTGAAGAGGATCCGCAGCATCGCGTTGGCGTCGGTGGCGGTGCCGACCGTCGAGCGGGGGTCGGCGCCCATCCGCTGCTGGTCGACGATGATCGCGGTGGTCAGCCCCTCCAACACGTCGACCTCGGGCCGCGCCAGCGTGGGCATGAAACCCTGCACGAAGGCGCTGTACGTCTCGTTGATCAGCCGCTGCGACTCCGCGGCGATCGTGCCGAACACCAGCGAGCTCTTGCCCGAACCGGAGACACCGGTGAACACCGTCAGCCGGCGCTTCGGGATCTCGATGCTGACGTCCTTGAGGTTGTTCACGCGCGCTCCGTGCACGCGGATCAGGTCGTGGCTGTCGGCGACGTGAAGCGCGGGCGCCTGCGTGTCCGTCCTCTTGGCCATGCTGGTGGTCTCTCCTTCTCGGTACGGGTCTACAGGTACGGATCCGCGGGCGCGGGTGTGGGTGGGCGCGGGTCTGCGCGGGCTCAGCGGACCTCGTTGAAGCGGACGTGATTGCCCGCGGGGTCGCGGAAGGCGCAGTCGCGCACGCCGTACGGCTGCTCGGTCGGCTCCTGGATGACCTCGGCCCCGCCGGCCACCAGCCGGTCGAAGGTGGCGTCCAGATCGGTGGTGGCCAAGATGATGCGGGCGTAGCTGCCCTTCGCCATCAGCTCGGCGATCGTGCGGCGCTCCTCCTCGTTGAGGCCGGGGTCCGCGGCCGGCGGCTCCAGGACGATGGACGTCCCGGGCTGGCCGGCGGGGCCGACGGTGAGCCAGCGCCGCCCGCCGAAGGCGACGTCGTTGCGCACCTCGAAGCCGAGGGTGTCGCGGTAGAAGGCCAGGGACGCGTCGGCGTCCTCGTGGGGGAGGAAGGCGGTGTGAATGGTGATGTCCATGAACATCACGCTAGCCGGGGCTCCCGGGCCGCGCTTCTCGATTCCTGATCGGTCTGGTCACCTGTTTCGCGACGCACGCGGGCATTTCCCCCGAGCCGCTCGCCGCCTCCTTCCGGTAGGCGCTGGGCGACATGCCGACCAATTCAGTGAAACGCGTGCTGAACGTGCCCAGGGACGAGCAACCGACCTCGAAGCAGACCTCCGTGACGCTGAGGTCGCCGCGGCGCAACAACGCCATCGCGCGCTCGATCCGCCGTGTCATCAGGTAGCCGTACGGAGCTTCCCCGTAGGCGAGCTTGAACTCACGGCTGAGGTGTCCCGCGGACATGTGCACGCCGCGCGCCAGCGCCTCGACGTCCAGGGGTCGCGCGTACTCACGGTCCATCCGGTCGCGGACGCGGCGCAGGAGCGCGAGGTCGCGCAGGCGCTGCGCGGGGTCAGGTCTGCTGGTCACTCCGCGATCGTACGCCGGGCCTCCGACACCCGCCCCGGAGCACGCAGAACGCACAGAGAACGCAGAACGTCCGGAAAACGAAAAACGCCCCGGACGAATTGACGTCAGAGGCGCGCAGAAGAGTATATTTGATGTTTCACGTCTGCATTTGAAATGCGGCGTGGTCAAGCTTTACAGGGGCATCGTATCGCGCGGGGAGCGGAATTGTCAAATACGGAATTTCAGATCGAGCAGCAATTCATCACCGATCTGTACGCGCGTCTCGAAGACCTCCGCGGCGAGGCCGAGCGGGCGGTCCGGGGAGCCCTCGGCGTGGCGGCGACCGGAGCGCAGACGCGCCTGGAGCGGGACGTGCTCGTCGCCGAGCAGTCCGGGCTGCTCTCCGCCCTGGACTCGGCCGAGCACGGCCTCTGCTTCGGCCGGCTGGAGTTCTCCGACGGCCGCGACCACCACATCGGCCGCATCGGGATCCGCCGCGACGACCCCGAATGGACCCCCCTCGTCGTCGACTGGCGGGCCGAGGTCGCGCGCCCCTTCTACCTCGCCACCGGCCACGTCCCCATGGGACTGCGCCGCCGCCGGCACCTCACCACCCGGGGACGCCGGGTCACCGCACTCCACGACGAGATCCTCGACCTCTCCGACACCGAGCGCACCGGCCTGGAGGGCGCCGACGCGGACGCCGTGCTGCTCGCCGCCCTCGACGAGGCCCGCACCGGCCGCATGCACGACATCGTGCGGACGATCCAGGCAGAGCAGGACCGCATCATCCGCTCGCCGCACCGGGGGATCCTCGTGGTGGAGGGCGGCCCCGGCACCGGGAAGACCGCCGTCGCGCTGCACCGGGCCGCCTTCCTCCTCTACGCGCACCGCGAGCTGCTCGCCCGGCGCGGGGTGCTGATCGTCGGCCCGAACCCGGCCTTCCTCGGCTACGTCGGCGAGGTGCTGCCCGCTCTCGGTGAGACCGGGGTCCTCCTCGCCGCCCCCGGAGACCTGTTCCCCGGCGTCCACGCCACCGGGACCGACCGCCCCGGCGCCGCCGCCGTCAAGGGCCGCGCCGACATGGCCGAGGTCCTCGCCCGGGTCGTCGCGGACCGCCAGACCCTGCCCGAGGAACTCCCCGCGGGCAGCGGCGAGGACAGCGCCGTCGTCCCCGAACCGGCCCTGGAGATCGACCACGACGACTACGGCACCCTCCTCCTGGACCGGACCATGGCCCACCGGGCCCGCGACCGGGCCCGCGCATCCGGCGTGCCGCACAATCTGGCCCGCCCCTACTTCGCCTTCGCCGTCATCGACTCCCTCACCGCCCAGCTCGCCGACCGGCTCGGCGCCGACCCCTACGGCGGCCCGAACCTCCTCGGCCCCGACGACATCGCGCAGCTCGGCAAGGAGATCGCCACCAGCGCCGAGGTGCACGCGGCCATCGACAGCCTGTGGCCGCCGCTGACCCCCACCCGACTCGTCGCCGAGTTCCTGGCCGACCCCACCCACCTGCCGGCCGCGGACGCCGAGCTGATCCGGCGCTCCGGCGGCGAGTGGACCCCCGCCGACGTACCGCTCCTGGACGAGGCCGCCGAACTCCTCGGCGTGGACGACACCGCCGAGCGGGCCGCCGCCGAACGCGACCGGCTCGAACGCGTCGCCTACGCCCAGGGGGTGCTCGACCTCTCGCAGGGCTCGGACTCCTACGAGTTCGAGGACGCGGAGAACGAGTACCTCGCCGCACACGACGTGATCGACGCCGAGCGCATGGCGGAACGCCACGAGGAGGCCGACCACCGCACCACCGCCGAACGCGCCGCCGCCGACCGCACCTGGGCCTTCGGGCACGTCATCGTCGACGAGGCGCAGGAGTTGTCCGCCATGGCCTGGCGACTGCTGATGCGCCGCTGCCCCACCCGCTCCATGACCCTGGTCGGCGATCCGGCCCAGACCGGGGACGAGGCGGGCGTCGGCTCTTGGCGGCGGATCCTGGAGCCCTACGCGGGCGAGCGCTGGGAGCGGGTCCGGCTCGACGTCAACTACCGCACCCCCGCCGAGATCATGGAGGTCGCGGCCGCCGTGCTCCGCGCCCGCCACCCCGGCTTCGAACCGCCCCGCTCCGTCCGCTCCACCGGCGCCCGGCCCTGGCTGCGGGAGACCGGCGACCTCCCGGCCGCCGTCGCCGAGGCCGTCCGCGAGGCGGCCCCCGTGGAGGGACGGCTCGCGGTGATCGCCCCGCGCGACCTGCACCCGGCGCTCGCCGAGGCCCTGCCCGGCGTACGGGCGGGGGCCGCTCCGGACCTCACCCGTCCCGTGGTCCTCCTCGACCCGAGGCAGGCCAAGGGGCTGGAGTTCGACACGGTGCTCGTCGTCGAGCCCGCCGACCTCACCCCGAGCGACCTCTACGTGGCCCTCACCCGCGCCACCCAGAACCTCGGCGTCCTGCACACGGGCAGACTCCCCGCGGGGCTGTCGGGCTGAGCGCCGGGAACCGGTCAGGAGGACACGACACCTGGCCGGTTTCGGGCCCCGCCGCGGGGGCGCGAACGACGTACCGTGTGCGGATGGCCGTGGTCGACATCACCTCCGGCGCCGCGAACTTCGCCGCCGACCCCTACTCCTTCTACGCGGCGCTGCGCGCGGCCGGTCCCGTCCACCGGGTCGGTGACACCGGCCCCCTCGACCCACCGCACTGGATCGTCGTCGGCTACGAGGAGTCCCGGCAGGCCCTCAACCACCCGGATCTGCTGAAGGACCTGCGCAACGCCGGGCTGCTCCAGGGGCTGGAGGCGACCGCCGCCAACGCCAACATGCTGGAGTCGGACGCTCCCCACCACACGCGGCTGCGCCGGCTGGTGTCCCGCGAGTTCACCGCCCGCCGCGTGGAGGCGCTGCGCCCGCGCGTCCAGCAGATCACCGACGACCTCCTCGACGCCATGGCCGCCCGCCCCGAGCGCGCCGGTGACCTGATCGCGGAGCTGGCGTTCCCCCTGCCCATGACGGTCATCTGCGAACTCCTCGGCGTCCCCGACCTCGACCGTGAACGCTTCCGGCGCTGGTCGAACGCGGTCGTCACCCCCGATCCGGGCACCGTCGACAACGAAGCCCACCGCCTGCTGAGCGCCTACCTCGCCGAACTCGTCGCGGACAAGGTCGACAAGCCGGGGGAGGACCTGCTCAGCGCCCTGATCCGGACCCGCGACGAAGACGGCGACTCGCTCTCCTCCGACGAACTGATCGGCATGGCCTTCCTGCTGCTCATCGCCGGCCACGAGACCACCGTGAACCTCATCTCCAACGGCGTACGGGCCCTGCTCGCGCACCCCGAACAGCTCGCCGCGCTGCGCGCCGACCCCGAGGGCCTCCTCGACGGCGCCGTGGAGGAGATGCTCCGCTACGACGGGCCCGTCCAGAACGCCACCTTCCGCTACGCCGCCAAGGACGTGGAGATCGGTGGCACGACCATCCCCGCCGGCTCCGTGGTCCTCGCCTCGCTCGCCGGCGCCGACCGGGACCCCGAGCGCTTCGCCGAGCCGGACGCCTTCGACATCCTGCGCGCTCCGCAGGGCCACCTGGCCTTCGGGCACGGCCTGCACTTCTGCATCGGGGCCCCGCTGGCCCGGATGGAGGGCCGCATCGCGATCCGCGCGCTGCTGGAGCGCTTCCCCGACCTCGCCGAGGACCCGGAGGCAGGCCCTCCGCAGTGGCTCCCCGGCAGCCTGATGCGGGGCGTGCGCCGGTTGCCCGTGCGCTGGTAGTCGCTCGCCCCACGGGCGGCGGCCGGGCGCGCACCCGGGTGGCGTGCGCCGAACGGCGCACGCCCCGGCCCGTTTTGGTTCGGTGACGGATCCTCAATACGATCCGGCGATGATCACAAGAAAACGGCTGGCGGCCGGGGCCTGCGGCCTGTTCGTCGCCTTGACCGCGGGGCTCCTCCCGACCACCGCAGCCGCTGCCGACGGACCCGCGAAGGAACCGCCCAAGGTCGAGCTGGTCCTCGACGTCAGCGGCTCGATGCGGGCGACCGACATCGACGGACAGTCCCGGATGGCCGCCGCCAAGCAGGCCTTCAACGAGGTCCTGGACGCCGTCCCCGACGAAGTCCGCCTGGGCATAAGGACCCTGGGCGCGACCTATCCGGGCGACGACCGCAACCTCGGCTGCAAGGACACCAAGCAGCTCTACCCGGTCGGCGCGGTCGACCGTACCGAGGCCAAGACGGCCGTGGCCACCCTCGCCCCCACCGGCTGGACCCCCATCGGCCCCGCTCTGCTCGGCGCCGCGCAGGACCTGGAGGGCGGCAACGCGACCCGCCGGATCGTCCTGATCACCGACGGCGAGGACACCTGCGCCCCGCTCGACCCCTGCGAGGTGGCCCGTGACATCGCCGCCAAGGGCATCCACCTCGTCATCGACACCCTCGGGCTCGTCCCCGACGCCAAGACCCGCGCCCAGCTGACCTGCATCGCCGAGGCCACCGGAGGCACCTACACCTCCGTGCAGCACACCGCCGAGCTCTCCGGCAGGGTCAAACAGCTCGTCGACCGCGCCGCCGACCCCGTGGCCACCCCCGTCGCCACCGCGGGCGCCAAGCAGTGCGAGGGCGCTCCGAAGCTCGGCGCGGGCCTCTACAGCGACCGCGAGTCCTTCGGCGAACACCGCTGGTACCAGGTCGAGGTCCGACCGGGTCAGGAACTGCGCGCCTCCGTCAGCATCGGCTCCGACCGGGCCGTCAACAACGACTACGGCGTCCTCCTGCGCGCCGTCACCGTCCACGGGCGGGAGATCGTCCGCGGCTCCGAGGCCGGTGACGGCCGGACCGACGTGATCTCCACCGGACTGCGCTACCCGAAGGCCGAACTGGACGGGGTCGACGGCGACGCCGCCGAGGCCCCCGAGACGGTCTGCCTCCAGGTGAGCAACTCCTTCGCCGCCGGGCCCGCCGTCAAGACGGCCCCCGGCATGCCCGTGGAGTTGACCGTCGACCTCGTCGACGGCCCCGACTCCGGCTCCGACGTGGCCTCCTTCGGTCTCGGCCGCGGCTGGTGGCTGTTGGGCCTGCTGGTCCTCAGCGGCCTGCTCGCGGGTCTCGTCTGGGGCTGGATCTCGCGCTGGCGCATCTCCGTCTGGAGGACCAACTGATGTACGCCGTACGCACCCTGACCGCCGCCCTGCTCGCCGGAGCGGCCCTCCTCGCGCCCGCCGCCGCCGCGTCGGCCGCGCCCACTCCGACCCCGAGCAAGACCCAGGACGGGTCCGGGCCCACCGAGGCCGGGACCGATTTCCGCACCGCGACCGTCTTCCGCCCCGGCCAGAAGGCCGTCGCCGCCGCCTCGACCGGCGACTACCTGTACTGGGCGTTGCCCGTCGACACCGGCCAACGGGTCACCGTACGGGCCGCGGTCACCCTCCCCGAACCGGCCGCCCGACACGGCGCGCAGACCTGGCAGCTCGACGTCTACGACGGCCTGCGCCGCCGTCAGGCCTGCACCTACGGCTCCCAGAGCGTCGCCGCCGGCCGCGAGGCCGCCACCGCCGAGCTGTCCTGCACCCTGCGCACCGTCCGTTCGGGGGCCGAGCCCTGGGCCAACGACCCGCTGCCCGGCACCTACTACGTACGCCTGACGGTCGTCGGGCTGCCCGAGGAGGACCTCGGCCAGCCCGTGAAGGCGCGGCTGGAGGCCGACGTCCGGGAAGCGGGCGGAGCGCAGGCCGTGGACGCGGCGCTCGCCGAACCGCTGGTGCCCGGGGTCGCGGGCGCCTCCGAGCAGCAGCGGGCCGCGCGCGCCCCCGAGGACGGCTGGTCCGGTGGCTGGTGGTCCGACCGCTGGCTCTGGACGGCCGCCGGTGGGATCCTCGGGGCCCTCGCGGGCATCTGGGGCTACACCCTGACTCGCGGTCCGGGCCGCCCCGGCCGCCCGACGTCCGAGGCCTGAGAGGGCTGCCGCCGCGCCCCTCGGGCGCGGCGGCACCACGGGGCGATGATCATCCGGACACGGAGCGTGGGCTATGTTGGAACCAGAGTGACGTGAGAAGGAGGCCCTCCGGTGTCATCGGGGCAGCAGGCACGAGCGCAGGCGGCCGCGATCACGCCCGGCGACAGCGCGCCGCAGCGGGACCGGCCGCCGGCCGACCGCCTCCTCGCGCTCTTCGACGGCCACCGCCTCTCCCCGGGCCAACGGCGAATCGCCCAGTACCTGATCGACCACCTCACCGAGGCCGCCTTCCTGTCGATCACGGACCTCGCCGACCGCGTCGGCGTCAGCCAGCCCTCGGTCACCCGGTTCGCCGCCTCCCTGGGCTTCAGCGGCTACCCCGCCCTGCGGGAGGTCCTCCAGCCGATCGCGCTCAGCGCCGTCGCCGCCACCCCCGACAGTCGCGAGCAGTTCCGTCACAACGAGTTGCAGGCCGCCGTGGACGCCGAGATCGAGAACCTGGAGAACGTCCGCCGGCTCCTCTCCGACACCAACCGGATCCTCGACATCGGCCGCGACCTGGCCCGCTCGGTGCCCCTGACCGTGCTGGGCCTGCGCATCTCGGTCTCACTCGCCGAGTACTTCGCGTACGCGGCCCGCCGCATCCACCCCGACGTCCGCCTCGTGACCCGGGGCGGCAGCGTGGCCTACGACGCGCTGCTCCAGTCCCGGGCGGCCGGCGGCAGCTGGGTGTTGGCCTTCGCCATGCCCCGGCACGCCAACGAGACCCTGGCGGCGCTCAGGGCCGCCCGCAGTACCGGCCTGCGCGTGGTGCTCATCACCGACCCCACCGTGGGGCCCCTGGTCGACGAGGCGGACGTGACGCTGACCGCCGGCACCGGCTCCCGGCTGGTCTTCGACTCCTACGCCGCCCCCGGAATGCTCTCCGCCGCCCTGCTCCAGGCGATGGCGGACGCCGATCCCGAGCGGACCCAGGCCCGGCTGGAACAGTACGAGCAGGTCGCCGACCAGCACGGATTCTTCATGTAGCGCAAGGGCTGCCCCCTCGATCCGCACGCGGATATTCATGACCGAGGGGTGCATGAATTTTTTCATACCCTTGCGTACTCGACGGTATATATGTTTACTGGCGGCGGCGCTCGGATCCATCAGATGCCAAGGAGGGCGTCCCCACGTCCTCCTGAACAGACACCCGGTACGCCGCTCCTCCTCACGGCGCGACCGGGTGCCGAGTCAGGGCTTTCGGATCCCTTAGCAGCGCCCCCGGCGGCCTCGGTCAACCCCTGGGCCGAGGCCGCCCCCCACACCCCAGCAGTGTCTCGATCAGAGTTCGACACCCCTCGGAAGTGACGAGAATGCCCCAGACGGCCACCCTCACGCGCAGCCCGGACTGGCCCCTCCAGGTCAAGGCGCCCGGCACGCACGACTGGGAGCGCACCGCCACCCGCTGGCTGCGCGACCTCCTCCCGGCCCGCTACGGCGGCTACCTGACGCTGACCCGTCACCACGCCCTCCTCGCCCGACACGTACAGCTCCAGCTCCAGCACGAGATGCGCGCCGTCGGCGTGGCCCTGCACACCAGCCGGGCCGATCTGCCGAACATGGGCGTCGCCGAGTCCGTCATCGAGAACACGATCAGGATGTACGCCGTCGAGCTGGAGCAGTTGGGGCGCCTCGCCCGCGGCGCGCGCCTGGTCTCGGAGGCGCTCGTCGCGCACGCTCCGGGCCCGCGCGGACGCTGACCCGGAGCGGTAGCCGGGGCCTCAGCCCTGGCACAGGCCCCGGGTGTAGTCGTAGGTGGCGGTGGCGCGCGAGTACGTCCACTGCGGGTCCAGCAGGTCGCTCTTGAGCCGGCCGGCCGCTGCCGCGTCCTCGACGACGTAGCCGAAGTCCTGGAGCCAGGACGGATACAGGTTCTTCGAGCCGATGTAGAAGGCGGAGCCGTCCACCGAGATCAGCTTGTGGTGCTGGGCGTACGGCTTGCCGTCCGCCCACGTCGCCCGGTCCGAGGCGCGGAACGTCGCCAGCTGGAGCCCCTCGCACATCGCGGCCCGGGCTTTCGCGCCGTCCCCGGTCAACGCCGTCAGCCGGCCGCGCAGGGCGTCGCTCACCTCGGACAACGACCTGATCTGCGAGTAGCCTCCGCTGCCGATCGCGCCCCGGTTCGCCGGGTCGCCGACGACGATGCGCACCTTCACCCCGGACGCCAGCTTCGCGGCGAGCGCGTCGTAGAGGCGGACGTCGTAGCGGGGGAGCGGCGGGCAGGTCGCGTGGACGTCCTGCTGGGAGATCTCGATGTGCGAGCCGGCCCCGGCGACCAGTGCGCGCAGGGCGCTCTCCTCCGGGTTGACCGTGTCGTAGTCCCGGTCGGCGTTGGTGTGGTCGGTGAGGCCGATCCCGCACCTGGTGTCGCCCGCCGTCGGCAGGACCGGACGGAACGCCGAGGTCGGGTCGCTCTGGCGGATGCCCACGCCGAGGCCGCCGACGGCGAGGACCGGTACGTCACCACCACCGCCGGCCGGAGCGGCCGGGCGGGGGAGGGCGGACATGCAGTCCGCGCCTGCCGAGGCGGCGAACCAGACGGCGCTCCAACTCCCCTTGTTGCGGCAGGTCCAGTCCCACAGCACGTCCAGGTAGCGGCCGGCGGAACCGGCGGCCGGCCCGGACAGGGCGAGGTCGACGTCGTTCACCGGGTGGGCGGTGTCGAGGTAGTCGTCCTTCCAGCTGTTGACACCGCCGGTGATCACCGAACTCCCGTCCACCACCACGAGTTTGGAGTGATTCCAGGAGAACGCCGTCTTCGAGGTGGTCATCGAGGCCACGTTGAGGGTGATGTGCGCGGCGTCCGGCCCCAG
Source organism: Streptomyces sp. NPDC088097 (assembly GCF_044741845.1). Lineage (NCBI taxonomy): Bacteria > Bacillati > Actinomycetota > Actinomycetes > Kitasatosporales > Streptomycetaceae > Streptomyces > Streptomyces sp. NPDC088097. The sequence continues at coordinate 195,505 of NZ_JBIUTJ010000003.1, read as the reverse complement.
TGCGCCGAGCAGCTCGTCGCGGAAGGCGGACGGGAGCACGTTGGCGTGATAGACGGGCGCGGCGCCCACCAACACGCGCACCCGCAGCCGATTGCCCTTCCCCACCGACTCCTTGAGGCCGGCCACGATCGCGTCGCGGAAGCCGCCGTTGGGGAAGGGGGCCAGCGTGGATATGTCCACCGTCTGTCGGGCGGCGGCGATGTCCTGACGGGTCTTGTCGAGGAGGCGGCGCGATCCCGGCCGGTCGGCGCAGCCGGCGTCGCCCCAGCAACCGGGCGTCTGGAGCAGCCAGTCGGCGCCGCCGGGGGCGGTGGAGCCCAGGCGGTTGCCGGCGGTCCGCTCCCATACCGAACCCTCCAGGCCGGGCGACACCCGACGCAGGGCCTGCTCGACCGCATCCAGGTGCGGGGTGGGTGGGTCGGCGTACGCGGGGGAGGCCGCGAGCAGGGCGAGGGAGAGCGCGAGGGCGGACGCGGAGGTGAGGGCCGTCGTGCGGACGCTGCGTGCCAATGTGGTTCCTTGACTGGGGGGTGGCTCCGTCCGGGAGGTCCGAGGAGCCGACCCCCGGGCGTTGTCGACCCGCGCAAGTTACCAACGCGTAGCTTCCCGTTCACCCCACCCCGTCGACTTCCGGACACCGGTCGTACGGGGCGTCGCGCCGGGCTCCGTACCGGCGCTTCGCAGGGGCCTGAGGGTCCGGGAGCGGGGGTCGTGCGGCGGGGGTGCGGGCGGGAGCGGGGCAATCGGCGCGAACTGGTCCATTCGGTTGGGACTCGGGGGCGCGCGGAACGGTTCCGGGACTCGGAGCCCTCGCACCCCTACGTTCAGTGACTGTTCTTCCCCCTCCCGAAAGGTGGATCCATGCGATCTGTCCGCTCCGTCTTCGCTGTCCTCGCCGCCGGTGCCATCATCCTGGGCGGTGCCAGCGCCGCGAGCGCCGACGTGACCGTGACGGTTCCGGAAGGCAGCAGCTACAACCTCGTCTTCGGTGACTGGCTCCAGTTCGCCGCCGACGACGTCTTCAACGCGGGCCACGACAACACCGTCGGTTCGAACAACTGACACCGACCGCCGCCGCCCCCGGGAATCCCCGGGGGCGGCGGCGTCGGACCCGTCAGAGCCAGGGGATCTCGTCGGCCCCGTACCGGTAGGCGCGGAACACCGAGTTCTGGGCGCCGCGCGAGGACTCCAGGCCCGTTCCCGCGTCGAAGGAACCGAACTCCGGGACCACGAACTCCCACACCACGTCCCCGTCGGGCGTCACCTCGAAGAGCCGCCCGAAGGAACCCTCGGCGATGAAGGTGTTCCCGTTCGCCAGCCGCTGGGCGCTGGACATGTAAGGGCTGAAGAAGTTCTGCGGCGGGTTGTCCTCGTACGACCACACCTCCTTGCCCGTGACCGGGTCCAGCTCCAACACCCGCGAGTACGGCACCGACGTGGTGTCTCGGTAGGTGCCGTTGTCGAAGACCAGGATGGTGCCCCCCGCCAGCTCGTGCGGGTGGTGCTGCTGGGCGAGGACGTCCGGGCCGATCCGCCAGCGCACCGAGCCGTCGGTCCGGTCGACCCCCACCGTCGTCGAGGCACTGCGGAAACCGATCACGATCCCGCCGTCGGCCAGCTCGTTGACCGTGTTGGCCATCGGCCAGTGCTCCCGGGCGAAGTGCGGGTTGAGCGGGACCTCCTCGGGGTCCAGGTGCTCGATCGCCGCCCAGCGCCACACGACCTCGCCCTCCCAGGTCAGCTCGTAGACCACGTCCCCGTAGACCACCCCGCCGGCCGCCTCCGAGCCGGGGATCCCGCCGCGGATTCGGGCGGCGTCCTCGGGGGAGAGCGGTTCCACCGCGGAGACGAGCAGGTTGCCGTTGCGCAGGATCGAGGCGTCGTGGTGGTGGAAGGGGTGGCGGACCTCGCGCAGCACCGTGGAGTCCGGGGCCAACAGCTGGAAGATGCCGCCGTGGTAGACGTCCCAGATCGGGAAGAGGGTCGGCCCCGAGGTGTCCTTGGCCGCGTAGAAGAGGGTGCCGTCCGGAAGGAGCTGCGCCTGGCGGCCCGGCGGGTGCGGGGAGTCCCAGGTGTGGGCGGTCCGCCCCTCGATGTCGACGAGGTGGATCCGGCCGGAACCGGTGATCGGGGTGTAGAGGGTGTAGCCGCCGTGGCTGCGCTCGGGGTCGTGGGCGCGCAGTCCGGTGCCCCGGCGGCGCAGGGTGTTCTGGTCGACGGTCATCGGGGTGCTCCTGGGGTGGGTTCGGATGTGGGTCGGGGGTGGAGGGGGCTCGGTCGTCAGCCGACGGTGACGGCGGCCGGGTCGGCGGCCTTCAGCGGGCCGGGGCGCAGCCAGCCCGGTACGGCGGCGCGGTCGGCGGAGCCGGTCAGGGACTGGGCGGCCTTGGCCCAGGCGCCCTCGTCGGCCAACTGGGTGAGCAGCTCGGGCGACAGGGTCGCCCCGTACGCGTAGCGGGGCTGGAAGGCCTCGACGTAGCCGGCCTGGAGCGCGCCCTTGGACTGGGCCACCACGGCCGCCCGGGCGGCCGCCGGATCGGCTTCGGCGGCCTTCTGTGCGCGCAGCAGCGTACGCAGGACCGCGGTGGCGGTGGCGTCGTCGGCCTTGGCGCCCGCGACGAGGAGGGTGCGCGCGGTGTAACCGGAGAAGGGCAGCTCGGCGTACCGGTCGGCGAGGGCGGTGCGCGCGGCGTCGTAGAAGCTGGGGAAGGTGACCCCGGCGTCCACGTCACCGCGGGCGAGGGCCGCCGTGACCTGGTTCGGAGCCAGGTTGACCACCGTGATGTCGGCCGCCGTCAACTGCGCGGAGGCGAGCATCCGGGACAGGGCGTACTCGACGTTCGTGCCCTGCGGAACACCGACCTTGCGGCCCTTGAGGGCCCCGAACCCGGTGATGCCCCGGTCGGTGCGGGTGAGCAGGCGCCAGTCGGAGAACCGCGACAGGTCGGCCACGATGCGCACGTCGCGCCCGCTCAGCGCGGCCGTCACGGCCGGCAGGTCGCCGACGACGCCGAAGGCGGCCTGCCCGCCCAACACCGCGTTGAGCGCGTCCCGGCCGGTGGGCAGGGTGGTCACCGTGGCGTCCAGGCCGTCGGCGGCCCACAGCGACCGCTCCTGGGCCACGTGGACGGGCGCGCCGCCGAGCTGGTCGCTGGCGGCCACGGTCACCGAGCGTCGGCCGGACGGGTCGCCGGCCCCGCCGCTTCCGCTCGCGCCGCCGCCGCAGGCGGTGACGAGGAGGCAGAACACGGCGGTCAGTACGGCGGCGGTCGCGGCGCGGGGTCTCGATCGGTCCTGGCGGTCCTGGTTCACGGGGTGGGTCCTTTCGGGGAGGGGGAGAGGGAGGGGGCTGGTGGGGCGGGGGGTGTCGGTGGGGGCGGGGGTGTCGGCGGGCTCAGGCGCCGAGGTGGCCCGCGATCAGGGCGCGCAGGTCCGGGTCGGCGGGTCCGTCCGGCACGGCGTGGTCGGCGAGCACCTTTCCCGGGGCGCCGCCCATGACCACCACCCGCCCGGCCAGCGCCAGCGCCTCGTCGATGTCGTGGGTGACGAAGAGGACGGTGGTGCCGCTGCGCTGCCACAGCCCCCGCAGCAGGTTCTGCATCCGGGTCCGGGTCAGCGCGTCCAGCGCGCCGAACGGCTCGTCCATCAGGAGGACTTCGGGCCGCGCGGCCAGCGCCCGGGCGAGGGCCACCCGCTGCTGCATTCCGCCCGACAGCTGGGCCGGGTACTTCTCGGCCCCGTCGGCGAGGCCGACCTCCGCGAGCGCGGCCAAGGCCCTCGCGCGGCGTTCCGCGCGGGGCAGCCCGAACCGCTTGAGCGCGAACTCGACGTTGCCCCGGGCCGTGCGCCAGGGGAAGAGGGCGTAGTGCTGGAAGACCACGCCGCGGTCCGGCCCCGGGGCCCGTACGATCTGCGGCCCGGCGCTCACCCGGCCCGAGGTCGGTCGTACGAATCCGGCCACCGCGCCCAGCACGGTGGACTTGCCGCAGCCGCTCGGCCCCAGCAGGGCCGTGAACGAACCGGCGGGGAGCACCAGGTCGGTGGGTTCCAGGACGGCGGTGCCGCCGTAGTGCACGGAGAGCCCCTCGATGCGCACTTCGAGGCTCATGACGCGCTCCAGTGGGCGAAGCGGCGGCCGACGGACGCCAGCAGGAGGTCGGCGACCACTCCGAGCAGCCCGAGCACGATCAGCCCCGCGAACATCCGGTCCACCCGCAGGAACTGCCCGTCCACCTGGAGTCTGTACGCCAACCCGGCGTCCGCGCCGCCCAGTTCGGCGGCGACCAGGGCGAGCAGCGCCACCGAGGCCCCGTAGCGCAGCGCGGCGAGCAGCGCCGGCGCGGCGGCGGGGAGCAGGACCTCGGTGAACCGCCGGTGCGCGGGCGCCCCCAGGGAGCGGGCGGCCCGCAGGTGGGAGACCGGGATCCGGGACACCCCGTCGTGCACGTACAGCCATACGGCGAGGAGGACGGCGTAGGCGATCAGCAGGCGCTTGGCGCCCTCGCCGATGCCGAACCAGGCGGTGGCCAGGGGGACCAGGGCGATGGCCGGAACCGGTCGCAGGAAGGAGATCACCGGAGTGACCGCCGCGGACAGGGCCGGCAGGTATCCCGTCGCGAACCCGAGGGCGCCGCCGGCCAGGGCGCCGAGGGCGAAGCCCTGCCCGGCGCGGGTCAGGCTGGCCGCGAGGTCGGTCGCGAGGGAACCGTCGCGGACGCTCGCGGCGAGGGCGGCGGCCGTCTCGGCGGGCGTGGGCAGCAGTCCCGGCGCCACCGCCCCGGACCAGGCGAGCAGCGACCAGAGGGCCAGTACGGCCCCGGCCGCGCCGAGGGCGGGACCGAGACGGCGGCCCGGGGCGCGTCCGTCGGGGTGGGGCATGGCCGGCATGGCGGAACTCCTCGTTCACTTGATAAGTGAGATCAATAATTGACCACGCTTATCAACGGCGTGTTGCGGCGGTGTGAAACCGTCCGGGCCCACCCGGCCCCACCGGGGCGATGGGGTACGTTCACCAGCGTGTCTCGACCCGAACCCACGCCCGAAGCGCTCGAAGTCGGTCGCGCGATCCGGGGCTGCCGCACGGCCCGCCGCGTCTCCATGGCCGTCCTGGCATCCCGCTCGGGCCTCTCGCAGCCCTTCCTCAGCCAGCTGGAACGCGGGCTGGCCACGCCGAGCCTCAGCTCGATCTACCGCATCGCCGAAGCCCTCGATGTCGCGCCGGGCACCTTCCTGCGTCCGCCGAACCGCCCCGGGGTCGTCAGCCACGAGAGCGACCCGCAGGTGATCCGGGTCAGCGAGACCGCCGGCCAGGTGGCGCACGTGTTGATCCCGGGCGGGCGCAGCGGCCTGATGGAGGCCTACGAGCATCACTTCGAGCCCGGGCGCGGAGAGCGAGGTTGGTTCGAACACCCCGGTGAGGACTTCCTCTACGTCCTGGAGGGGGAGGTCCTCCTGGAGGTCGAGGGGGAGGAGCCGCTCCTGCTGCGCGCCGGGCAGAGCGCCCACCACCGCGGCGAGGTCCCGCACCGCTGCGCCCTGCCGGAGGGGGGCTCGGCCGCCCGTACTCTGCTCGTCATCGCGGGTGGGTAGGGGTGCGGGGTAAACTAGGGTGGTTTGCCCGGGTTCAGGCTGTGTGGCCTGCGTGGTGTGTGTGACGTGTGAGCTGGTGGTGTGACATGAGGAAGTCCCGTACCCGCGCCGCCCGTCGACGTATGGCCGTACTGGCCCCCTGCGCCGCCCTGCTGGCAGTGGCCTGCGCCCTGCCCGCAGGAGCGGCCTCCGCCGAACTCGCCGTCGCTCCCGTCGCCGGGGGCGCGCCGGCGGTCACGGCCCGTGCGGCGGACCCCACCCCGCCCGGCCCGCCCGCCGCCACGTCGTCGGCGCTGAAGACCATCGATCCGGCCGCGCTGCGATCGGCCGTGGAGCGCATGACCAAGGAACTCGGCGTGCCCGGCGCGATCGTCCTGCTGCGCACCCCCCAAGGGACCTTCCGGACGGCGGTCGGCACCACCGAGCGGGAGAAGGCCGTGGCCCCCACCACCGCCGACCACTTCCGGATCGCCTCCAACACCAAGACCATGACCGCGGCGCTGATCGAGCTCCTCGCCCAGGACGGCCGGCTCCGGTTGACCGACCCGGTGTCCGACTACGTCACGGGCGTTCCGAACGGCGAACACATCACCCTCGCCCAGCTGTTGACGATGCGCAGCGGGCTCTACAACTACACCTCGGCCCCCGAACTCGCGACCTCCCTCGACGCCGAGCCGGGCAGGGCACGCACTCCGCGCGAGATGCTGGACATCGCCTTCCGGCGCCCGCCGAACTTCGCGCCCGACGCGTCCTACGAGTACAGCAACACCAACTACGCGCTGTTGGGCCTCGTCGCGGAGAAGGCGGGAGGGCGACCGCTGGCCCGACAGCTCCGGGAGCGGTTGTTCGCCCCGCTCGGCCTGGCGGGAACATCACTGCCGGGCACGCGGGACGTGTCCCTGCCCGCCCCCTTCGCACACGGCTACATGTACGGCGGATCGTCCCACGCGCTGGTCGACGACCCCTACCCCGCCGACGTGCGGGCCGCCGGTCGCTCGGGCAAGCTCGCACCGCTGGACTACACCCACCAGAACCCCTCCTACGCCACCGCCGCCGGGGGCGTCATCTCCACGGCCGACGACCTGGCGACCTGGATCCGGGCCCTGGTGACGGGCAAGGTCCTCGACCCCGCCCACCAGCCGCAGTGGCTCGACAGCCCACGGGCCGAGGACCCGGCCGCGCCCGACGGGCAGAAGTACGGCTACGGGATCGCCTACCAGCGCTTCGCGCCGCACGCCGCGATGTACTACCACGGCGGTGAACTCCCGGGCTACAACTCCTTCATGGGGTACGACCCGGACAACGACGTCACGCTCGTCATCTGGACGAACCTGACCCTCTCGCTCGACGGGCGCACCACCGCCCAGGCCCTCCTCCCCACCGTCCTGGACCAGATCTACACCGGCCTCGACCTGACCTCGCCGAAGCCCCCGGCAGGCTGACGCCCCTCGGAGTGCCCGCTGCCGTGCCGGATCCCAGGTCAGGACAGGTGGATCGGACGTGCGGGTCAGGAGAGGCGGGTCACGCGGGCGGTGAAGGACGGGGTGGACAGCTCCGATCCCACGGCGACCGGGATGCTCCTCGCCCCGACCCCGTCGCCCACGGTGAGCACACCGACCTCGGTGCCCGCCTTCGCCTCGTGCGGGACCGGCTTCGCCCCGGGGCTGAGGGTGAGCTTCATCCGCTGGCCCGGTACGCCCACCGCCGGCAGGTCGCGGGTGGCGACGAGCGGCGTGCGTCCGCCGAGCCCGTCGGAGACGTAGCCCACCGTCTGGCCCTTGCGGACGGCCGGGGCCGCGGCGGGACCGAGCGCCGCGCGAACCGCCTCGATCACCTTGCGGCTGTTCTCCTTCACGAGCTCCAGGCTCCGCCTGGCGTTGGGGTCCGCGCCTTCCGCGCGCTGCTCCATCATCGTGCCGAGGATCAACTCGTCCTTGTTCCCGACGGACTTGTACGCGGCCCACATCAGCGCGCCGCCGGCGGGGGTGCTCGACCCGGTCTTGATGCCCTTGATGCTGAGGCCCGGGGCGAGGAGCAGGTTGTCGTTGTTGTTGTTGATCGCGTCCGGCAGGCCGTCGATCCGGGCGTTCGGCATGGCCACCACCGCGCGGAAGGCCTCCTCCTTCATCACCGCCTCGGCGAGCTTGAGTTGATCGACGGCGGTGCTGACGGTGCCGGCGTCCAGGCCGCTCGGGTCCGTGTAGGTGGTGTCGTCCATCCCGAGTTCCTCGGCAGCCGCGTTCATCTTCGTGACGAAGGCATCCGTGGAGTCCGTGCCGGTGTCCCAACGGGCCAGTAGGCGGGCGATGTTGTTGCCGGACGGGATCATCAGCATCTTGATCATGTCCTGCTGGGTGAACGTGGTGCCGGCCTTCAGGCCCTCGATCCGGGACTCGTCCTCCGAGGTCCCGTCGGCCACGGCCTGGGCGTCCACCTCGATCCGGGGCCCGGTCTCGCTCTTGCGGAGCGGGTGGTTCTTGAGGATGACGTACGCCGTCATCACCTTCGCCACGCTGGCGGTGGGCACCGGCTTCTGTTCGCCGAAGACGCCGATGTCCCCGGACCCGGGGACCCGGACCGCGGCCTGGCCCTTGGCCGGCCAGGGGATGTTCGTCGCGCCGTCCATGAGGTACGAGGACTGCGTGCCGACCAACTGCGTGGCCGGCAGCGGGCGCAGCCACTGCCCCCCGGCGACGGCGGCGCCGAGCAGCAGCACGAGCGGGGTCCACACCTTGACGCGACGGGCCAGGGTGCGGCGGGGGGTCTCCGGCGGGGGAGCGGTGTTGGTCAGCTCGGCGAGCAGTTCGAGCGGAGGCAGCGGGGCCTGCCGCGTGACCTCCGGCCCGGTGGGCTCGGGCGCGGTGGGCTCGGGCTCGGCGGCGGGGCGGGGGTGGGGGGTGGTGCGGGGGTCGGTGCGGGTGAGGGGCTCAGGGGCGGGGGCGGGGGCGGGCTTCGGGGCACGGGCGGGGGTGGGCTTGGGGGCGGACCCGGGTCCGTCGAGGTCCTTGAGCGCGAGGAACTTGCTCGTCCGCTCGGCGTCGGACTCCGGGGGAGCGGCTTCCTCGGCGGGGGCGGCGCTGGTGGTGGCGGTGGGCGCCGGGGTGGCGGGCTCGTCGGAGGGTTCGGCCTCCGGGGGAGCGGCGTCGGCCTTGTCGTTCGCCTCGGTGTCCGGCTCGGTGTCGGCCTGTGTGGTGGAGTCGTCGGGGTCGTCGGAGTCGTCGCCGTCCGACTCGTCCGGCTCGGCCTCGGCGGACGGTTCCGGCTCGTCCCGCTCTCGCACCGACTCACCGTCGCCGGCCTCGTCCCCCTCCTCGGGGTCGGCCTGCTCGGCCTGACGCTCGGCGTCTGCCTCCGCGTGGGCGTCTGCCTCCGCGTCGGCGTCTGCCTCCGCGTCGGCCCCTGTCTCGGCTTCCGCTTCCGCTTCCGCTTCGGCCCGCTCGGTCGGAGTGTCCGCGTCGGCTTCCCCGCCCGTGGTGGCGCCCGCCTCCGCCTCGGCCCCCTCGGCCGGACCCCCCGTGCCCGCGTCGCCCTCAGGGGTCGCGGTTGCCTCCGAGTCCCGCCCCGCTTCCGCTTCCGCTTCCGCTTCCGCCGCCGCGACGGCAGGGGCGGGCGTCGGGCTGTCCTCGGCCGGGGAGGTGGCCGGTTCCGGCTCCGTTTCCCGCTCGACCCGCTCCTCGGTGGCGGCGGACCGCGCCGGGCCCTCGGCGGGGGAGTCCTGGTGTTGCTCGGGGGGCGCGGTCGGCTCGGCCGACCCGGCGGTGGTCCCCTCCGTCAGGGGCTTCGCCTCCTGTCGGGCCCCGGAGTCCGCCGGCGAGGTGGTGTCCCCGTCGTTGAGCTCCCGGTTGTCGGCCCGCTCCGCCACCGATTCCGCCTTCATGCCGCGCCCCACCTTGCCGTTCACGCCGTCATCAACCGCGAGGCCGTCACCCGGCCCCGTCGGTCACCTAGATGTCCGACCCGGCCGACCCGTTCCATCCGCCGGGGGCTGTGACGGTTCGGTCATACTCCGCCGGTTTGACGGACCCTGACCATCGCCCAGGACCCGCGCCTGGACTTTCTGCCCGACCGCCACTTCGACGTGGTGCGCGCACAGCGTGCCCTCTTCCTGGCCTCCCGGGATCATCGACGCGCGCGCTTCTTGCTCAAAACTGCTTGGTAGTCGACGATTTCAAGCAGGTTCCTTCAAATGTGGGGCCCGGGTCCGCTATCTTGCCGGGTGCATGCCAATGAGGTGTGTCCGCGATCCGGACCGCACGAGGAGCTGCCCGATGAGACCGATTCCGAGGCGCGAACGGCACGAACCCCCGCCCACGTACGGAACCGGGGGGCCGCGCAGGCCCTCCCACGGACGCCGGATCCCGCTCGCGGCCCTCTTGGCGGCCGTCCTCGCGGTCATAGGGCTCGCCGCCGCGGGGCCGGCCACCGCCCGCGCTGCGACGGGCGGACCCTCCACGGCCGCGGCCCCGCCCACCGCCGCGGCCGCGCCCACCACGACGGCCGGTTCCGCCACCGGTGTGTCGCAGTCGGGCGGCACCTTCACCGTCGGCACGTCGAGCGGGGCCAAGGTCCGCGTCGTGGTCGCCCGCGCCGACATCTTCCGTCTCTGGCTCTCCCCGGACGGCGGCTTCACCGACGACCCCGCCGGCTCGGATCTCGCACCCACCACGAACTTCGGCCCCGTGGTGGCGAGTTACAGCGACGCGGGTACCTACTACCGGATCACCACCGGCTCCCTCTCCATCCGGGTCAACAAGTCACCGCTGCGGTTCTCCGTCTACCGCGCCGACAACTCCACCCTCGTCTGGGAGGAGGTCCAACCCACCGCCTGGGGCGGTGGGCACACCACCCAGTACCTGGCCCGGGCCGCCGACGAGCAGTTCTACGGAACCGGCCTGCGTCTGGGCGAGTGGGCCCTGCGCGGCAAGACCGTGCCCGTGGCCGTCGACAACAAGTGGCGCGAGAACGACAACGCCAGCCCCGCCCCCTTCTACATGTCCACCAACGACTACGGCGTCATGCGCAACACCTGGGCCCCCGGCTCGTACGCCTTCGACGCCCCGACCGCCCTGACCCACGACGAGAACCGGTTCGACGCCTGGTATTTCACCGGTGATTCGCTCAAGTCGGTGCTCGACGCCTACACCGATGTCAGCGGAAAGCCCTTCATGGCGCCGATGTGGGGCTTCGAACTCGGCAACGCCGACTGCTTCAACGCCTCCAACCCCGCCTACCAGGGCGCCCACGACCGGCTCCGCCACCAGACCACACCGGACGTCGTCGGCTACGCGGCGGACGCCCGCGCCGCCGACATGCCCTCGGGGTGGTTCCTGCCCAACGACGGCTACGGGTGCGGCTACACCGCCCCCCTGAAATCCACCGTCGACGCCCTCAAGGCGAAGGGCTTCCAGACCGGTCTGTGGACCTCCACCGGCCTCGGTTCCATCGCCGACGAGGTGGGCACGGCCGGCAGCCGCGGGGTCAAGACCGACGTGGCGTGGATCGGCGGCGGCTACAAGTACGCCTTCGACGGGGTCCAACAGGCGGTCGACGGCATCGAGAAGAACTCCGACGCCCGCCGCTACGTGTGGACCGTCGACGGGTGGGCCGGCACCCAGCGCAACGCCGTCGTCTGGACCGGCGACACCAGCGGCACCTGGGACGCCATGCGGTGGCACGTCCCCGCCGTCACCGGCGCCGGACTGTCCGCCCTCAACTACGCCTCCGGCGACGTCGACGGCATCTTCGGCGGCAGCCCCAAGACGTATGCCCGCGACCTCCAGTGGAAGGCCTTCACCCCCGCCTTCATGACCATGTCCGGCTGGGGCGCGACCAATCCGTCGGCCGGCTACCAGGACAAGCAGCCCTGGCGCTTCGCCGAGCCGTACCTGTCGATCAACCGCAAGTACCTCCAGCTCAAGATGCGGCTGATGCCCTACCTCTACACGATGAGCCGCACCGCCCACGAGAGCGGAGTGCCCAGCACGCGCGCGATGGTCCTCGAATACCCCGACGACCCGGTGGCGCGGGGCAACGACACCAGTGGACAGTTCATGGCCGGCGACTCCTTCCTCGTCGCACCCGTGGTCTCCGACACCTCCGTCCGTGACGGCATCTACCTGCCCGCCGGTACCTGGACGGACTACTGGACGGGGAAGACGTACGCCGGCCCCGGCCGCCTCGACAACTACCAGGCACCGCTCGACACCCTCCCGCTGTTCGTCAAGGGCGGCGCCATCGTCCCGATGTGGCCGCAGATGAACTACACCGGCGAGAAGCCCCTCTCCACCCTCACCTACGACATCCACCCGCGCGGCGACTCGACCTTCAACCTCTACGAGGACGACGGGCGCACCCGCGCCCACGAGTCCGGCGCCTACGCCCGCCAGCGCGTGGACGTCACCGCACCGGCCGCCGGAACCGGCACGGTCACCGTCTCCGTCGGCGCCCCCACCGGCAGCTACTCCGGACAACAGGCCACCCGGGGATACGAGTTCAGCCTGCACGTGGCCTCCGCCCCCTCCGCCCTGACCGTGGACGGCGCGGCGCTGCCCCGCCTCGCCACCAAGGCGGCCTACGACTCCGCCGCCACCGGCTGGTTCCACGACCCGGCCGACCGCGCCGGGATCCTGTGGGTCAAGACCGGCACGAAGAGCGGGGCCTTCACCCTCACCGCGACCGGCACCACCCTCCCCGCCGCCGAACCGGTGCCGGCCGGATCCGCCGCCATCCCCCAGACGGGCTGGAAGCTGGTCTCCGCCGACAGCCAGGAGAGCGCCTCCGAGAACGGCGCTGCCCGCAACGCCTTCGACGGGAACCCGGCCACCCTCTGGCACACCGCCTGGTCCTCCGGCACCCCGGCCGCGCTGCCGCACGAGATCGTCATCGACCTCGGCGCGCGCCAGGCGGTCGACGGCCTCGGCTACCTCCCCCGCCAGGACGGCGGGGCCAACGGCCGGATCGGCGGCTACGAGGTCTACGTGTCCGACACCACCACCGACTGGGGCGCCCCGGCCGCCTCCGGCACCTTCGCCGACACCCCGGCGGTCAAGCCGGTGACCTTCGCCCCCAAGGCGGGCCGCTACCTGCGCCTCAAGGCCCTGACGGAGGCGGGCGGTCGAGGCCCCTGGACCAGCGCCGCCGAAATCACCCTCACCGGCAGACCGGCGCCGCTCCCCACCGACGCCACCCTCGTCAACGCGGCCTCCGCGCGCTGCGTCGACCTCCCGTACAGCGCCACCACCCCCGGTACCGAGCCCACCCTGTACTCCTGCCACGGCGGCCCCAACCAGCGCTGGACCCTCCAGCCGGACGGCCGCCTCACGGGCCTCACCGGGGTCTGCCTCGACGGGTCGAACCCCGCGAAGGTCACCATCCAGGCCTGCACGGGAGGGTCCGGGCAACTGTGGCAGGCCGGCCCGGACGGCAGCCTCCGCACAGCCGGCCAGTGCCTCACCCCGGCGGGCTCCGGCACCGCCAACGGCACCCGCCTGACCCGAGCCACCTGCGCCGGTACCTCCGCCCAACGCTGGACCCTCACCCCCTGACCCCGGCCCGGAGTCAGACCCTCACCCCCTGACCGCCGGTCCGGACACCTCCCCCACGGGTGTCCGGCCCGGCAGCAGGCGCGCCGCGGCCAACCCGAGGGCGGCCAACACGGCCAGGGCGATGAGGGTGCGGCCGGCCGAACCCCAGCCCCCGGCGCCCGCCGCCACCGCGATCCCCAGCGTCGGGCCCACGTTCATCGCGGTCTGCTTGAGCCCGCTCACCACCCCCGCGTGTCCGGCCGGGGCGTCACCGACCACGGTCCCGGTGGCGGTGACCATCACTGCCGCGAACCCGGCGCCGAGCACCCCGAAGGCCACCGGCCCGCCCCGCTCCAGCCCCGCGATGCCCAGCACCACCAGGACCGTTCCCGCCGGCGCCGTCCGCCGGGCCCCGTACCGGCGCAGCGCGGCTGCGGCCACCGGGGCTCCGACCACCATCAGCGCGGTCAGTGGCAACACCCGTACGGCGGTGGCCAGGGGCCCGAGGCCCTGTACGTCCTGGAGCAGGAACGTGGCTGTGAACAGGGCCCCGAACATCCCGGCCGAGACCGCGAGCAGCAGCCCCATCGAAGCCGTCACGGCCGTGGTCCGCGCCACGGCGGCCGGCACCAGCGGCCACGTCGCCCGCCGCTCCCCCCGTACGAACAGCGTCCCGAACCCCGCCGCGACCCCGAAGGCGACGAGGGTCCGCCCCGCCGTCCACCCGTACTCCGCCGCCCCGGACAGGGCGTACACCGCCGAGGCCAAGGCGCCGGAGAGCAGGATCGGCGCGACCGGCCCCAGCGGGGTCCGCGTCGAGACGGAGGGCGCGGGGGCCCGTACGAACAGGGTCAGGACGCCGATGGCCACCGCCACCGGCACGTTGAGGACGAACACGGCCCGCCAGCCCGGGTGCGCGGCCAGCAGTCCGCCCGCCAGCGGGCCCGCGGCGGTGGCCACCCCGATCGCGGCGGTCCGGAAGGCGATGGCCCCGGCCAGCCGCTCGGGCGGGTACGCCAGCCGCAGCAGGGCGAGCGTCGCGGGCTGGAGCAGTGCCCCGAACAGGCCCTGAACGGCGCGCAGGACGATCACCCCACCTATGTCGGGGGCGAGCGCGACGCCGGCCGACGCGGCGGCGAAGCCCAGCGAGCCGACGGCCAGCAGTCGGGAGTGCCCGTACCGGTCGCCGAGGCGCCCGGCGATGACCAGGAAGGCAGCGACGGTCAGGAGGTAGGCGGTACTGGTCCACTGCACCTGGGTCAGGCTCGCGCCGAGATCGCGCCGCAGGCTCGGCTGGACCACGAACAGGACGGTGCCGTCGAAAGCGACGAGCGCCGCCCCGCCCACGCTGACGGCGAGCGCGATTCGCTCCCTCACGCCGGTCCCCCGCCGGGGGGACCGAGGTGCGCCGTCACGGCGGCGTCCACCAGCCGCGTCAGATCCTCGGAGGTGCCCCCGCCGAGGGCGAGCGGCAGACTGCCCCGGCCCCAGAGCTGGGCCACGCCGTGCAGGTTCGCCCACAGCGCGGCGGCGGTCACCTCGGGATCCGGGACACCGCACCGGGCGATCAGCGCGACGAACGTCCCGAGCAACGGCAGCGTCGACTCGCGCAGTCGCGGACCGGCGTCGGGGTCGGCGTCCCCGCTGTCGAGGAGGTCGTGGCGGAACATCAGCTCGAACATGCCGGGTCGCTCCACCGCGTGGGCCACGTACGCCGCTCCGAGCGCCCGGACCTGCTCGCGGGGGCCGGCGCCGGTCGGGGAGGCGACCTCGAAGCGGGTGACGAGGTCGGCGAAGCCCCGGCGGGCGATGGCCGACAACAGGGCCCGGTGGGTGGGGAAGTGGCGCCGGGGTGCGCCGTGCGAGACACCGGCCCGGCGGGCGATCTCCCGTAGCCCGAGCGCCCCCGGCCCCTCGCTCAGCACCAGCTCCACGCCGGCGTCGATCAGCCGCTCGCGCAGCGGGCTCTCGGTGTCCATGGGCCTTGTCTACCAGAGGGCGTAGACACTGTCTACGTCGTGCCGGTGTCGGCACCGGCGCCGACGTCGGGGCCCGATCCCGCGCCCAGGAGGGACTCGCCCGCCGTGGTACGGGCGTACAGCACCGACCGGCCGGCCCGGTGCGCGCTGACCAGGCCCGCGTCGCGCAGGGCGGTGAGGTACTGCGACACCCCGGACGCGGACAGGCCGGTGCGGGCGGCCAGTTCCGTGGTGGAGGCGGGGGAGCCCAGCTCCGCCAGCAGTCGGGAGCGGGAGCGGCCGAGCACCGCCGCGAGGGCCTCCGTCGGCGCCGCGGCCCTCGGCTCCCACAGGGTTCCGGTGCCCCGCGCCGGATAGGCCACCTGCGGCGGCTCGGGCGGCGCGACCCGGGTGAGCGGGAACGGCCCGGCGAACGCAGAGGGCAGCAGCACCAACCCCGGCCCCGCCGTCCCGCGCGACAGGGCGCCGCGCCGCAGGGCGAACCGCACACCGTTGTCGGACCAGCTCAACGAAGCGTGCAGGTCGTTGAACAGGTGCGCCACGCCCTGCTCGGCGACCCGCCGGGAGCGGTGGAGGACGTCCGCGTCGAGCACGGCCCGGATCCGCGCCCAGTAGGGGGCGAGCGCCGACTCCCAGTACAGCTCGATCTCCTCCGCGACCCGGGGCAGGTGCGCCCGTGGATCGGCGTACAGGGCGCGCGAGCGGGGTCCGAGTCCGCCCTGCTCCTCCTCCAGCCGGTCCAGGTCCCGGCGTACCGCGGCGGCGGACGAGGCCACGATCCGGGCCAACTCGCGCTCCAGGGTGGGGGCGGGCCCGTCCGGCGCCGGATTGAGGAAGTCGGGTACGAAGCCCCGCCGGGGCACCAGCTCCGCCAGCCGGCCCCGGTCGAGTCCCGAGGCCGCCAGCCGCGGCCTGACCTGCTCGACCCACCGCCCGTGCACGGCGTGCGAGGCCCCCGAGGCGCCCGAGGCGAGCAGCCGCAGGCTCGTCCCCACCTCCCACATCGGCGAGACGGCGAACCGCATCTGCGCCAGATCGCGCGCCGAGAACGCCAGCTCCGCCGCTCCCACCGACCGCACCGGTCGCGCCGAACGACTCGCGCCCACGACCCCCACCCCCCACCGTCATGGATTCACGCATGTGTGAATCAATGGCGAGGAGCCTACCGGCCGGGAGATCATCCCGACATGACGAACGAAACGATCACCGCAGCCGCCTCGGGCACCTGGAAACTCGGAGACATGGAGGTCAACCGCATCGGCTTCGGCTCGATGCGCCTCCCGCAGAACGGCAAGGCCCTCATCGCCGACGCCGTCTCCGGTGACCGGGACCGTGCCGTCGCCGTCCTGCGCCGCGCCGTCGAACTCGGCGTGAACCACATCGACACCGCCGCGTTCTACTTCTCCCCCCTGCGCTCCGCCAACGAGCTGATCAACAGCGCGCTGGGCGGCCCCTACCCGGACGACCTCGTCATCGCCACGAAGGTCGGTCCGGGCCGCGACCTCACGGGGGAGTGGATCGAGCACGCGCACAGCGCCTCCCAACTGCGCGGACAGGTCGAGGAGAACCTGCGCCAGCTCGGCCGCGACCACCTCGACCTGGTGAACCTGCGCATCCTCGGAACCGACTCCGTGGCGGAACGGTTCGGCGCCCTGGCGCGGTTGCGCGAGGCCGGACTCATCCGCCACCTCGGCGTCTCCAACGTCACCCCCGAACAGCTCGCCGAGGCCCGCACCATCGCGCCGGTCGTGTGCGTGCAGAACCCGTACGGCATCGGGATGCGGCCCGACCAGGACGCGTTCGTCCGCTCCTGCGGCGAACAGGGCATCGCCTTCGTCCCCTTCTACTCCATCGCCGCCGCCGGACGGGAGTCCGGCGCCACGGGCGCCGAGAGCGAGGAACTCCTCACCGTCGCCCGGACGCACGGCGCGAGCCCCGCACAGATCCGGCTGGCCTGGTCCCTGCACCGCGGCCCCCACGTCCTGGCGATCCCCGGCACCGGCAACCCGCACCACCTGGAGGCCAACGTGGCCGCCGGCGCCCTGCGGCTGTCCGACGAGGACCTGGCCCTCCTGGAGCGCGCCCACCACAACGCGGCGTAGGCCGTCCCCTCCGCCCCCGCGTCCGGCACAATCGGCGGATGAGCGACGAAGACCTCCGCACCACCGACCCCGCCCTCGACCCCCACCTCTGGCTGGAGGACGTGTCCGGCGAGGAAGCCCTGGCCTGGGTGCGGGAGCGCAACGCCGAGACCGTGGCCGCCCTGACCGGATCGAGTCTCTTCAAGGTGGCGGAGCGCGAGGTGTTGGAGGCGCTGGACGACGACGGACGCATCCCGTACGTCGTCCGGCGCGGCCCGCACCTCTACAACTTCTGGCAGGACGCCGACCAGGTGCGCGGTGTCTGGCGCCGCACCACCCTGGAGGAGTACCGCACCGAGCGGCCCGCCTGGGAGATCCTCCTCGACCTGGACGCACTGGCCGCGCGCGAGGGCGAGAAGTGGGCCTGGGCCGGCAGCCGTGTTCTGGGGCCCGCCCACCGCCACGCCCTGATCCTGCTCTCGCGGGACGGCGCCGACGCCTGTGTGGTGCGCGAGTTCGACCTGGAGGCCGGGGAGTTCGTCGGCGGGGGCTTCGCCGTCGAGGAGGCGAGGACCCGGGTCGGCTGGATCGACGCCGACGAGGTCTGGATCGGCACCGACTTCGGGCCCGGGTCCATGTCCACGTCCGGCTATCCGCTCCAGGTCCGCCGCTGGCGCCGCGGCACCCCCCTGACCGAGGCCCGCCTCGTCTACGAGGGGCAGGCCGGGGACATCTCGGCCTCGGGCTGGCACGACGACACCCCGGGCTTCGAGAGGGACTTCCTCTCCCGCCAGATCGACTTCTGGAACGCGGAGATGTTCCTCCTCCCGGCGGGCTCCCCCTCCGCGGACTCCCTCTCGGCGGGCCCCGAGGCGGGCGCCGCCGCTCCCGTGAAGATCGACGTACCGGACGACGCCGTCGCCTCCGTGCACCGCGAATGGCTCCTCGTCCGCCCCCGGTCCCCGTGGCTCGGCCACCCGGCGGGCAGCCTGCTCGCCTTCGACTTCGAGGCGTTCCTGGCCGGGGAGCGCATCCCCGAGCCGCTCTTCACCCCCGACGCCCGTACCTCCCTCGGCGGCTACAGCTGGACCCGCGGGCACCTCCTGCTCAGCACCCGCGCCGACGTCTGCACCCGGATGGAACTGCTCACCCCCGGCCCCGACGGCTGGCGCCGCGCACCACTGGCCGGCGTACCGCCCCTGTCCACCGCCTCCGTCGTCGACACCGACCCCGACGAGAGCGACGAGTACTTCCTCGACGTCACCGGCTTCCTCCAGCCCTCCACCCTCCACCGGGGCACCGCCGGCAGCGGGGACGAGGGCGAGACCCTCAAGCAGGCCCCCGCCCTCTTCGACACCGCCGGCCTCGCCGTCAACCAGTACTTCGCCACCTCCGCCGACGGCACCCGGGTGCCCTACTTCGTCGTCGGCCCCGAGGACCGCCCGGGCCCCGGACCCACCCTGCTCTACGGGTACGGCGGCTTCGAAATCTCCCTGACGCCCCACTACAGCGCCGTCACCGGCCGCACCTGGCTCGCGCACGGAGGCACGTACGTCGTCGCGAACATCCGCGGCGGCGGCGAGTACGGCCCCGAGTGGCACCAGGCCGCCTTCGGCGCGAACCGGGTCCGCGCCTACGACGACTTCGCCGCCGTGGCCCGCGACCTCACCGCCCGGGGCATCACCACCCCCGCGCAACTCGGCATCGAGGGCGGCAGCAACGGCGGCCTCCTGATGGGCGCCATGCTCACCCGCCACCCCGAGCTGTTCGGCGCCGTCGTCATCCACGTCCCCCTGCTGGACATGCTCCGCTTCCACAAGCTCCTCGCCGGAGCCAGCTGGATCGCCGAGTACGGGGACCCCGACGACCCCGCCGACCGCCCCCACCTGGAGGCGCTCTCCCCCTACCACCGCATCCGCGCCGAGGGCCCCCCGTACCCGCCGACGCTGCTGCTCACCTCCACCCGCGACGACCGCGTCCACCCCGGCCACGCCCGCAAGGCGGCTGCCAGGCTGCGCGAGCTCGGACACCCCGTCCTCTTCCACGAGCACCTCGGCGGCGGCCACTCCGGAGCCACCGATCACAAGCAGACCGCCTTCAACGAGGCACTCGTGCAGACCTTCCTCCTGGAGCGCCTGACCCCGCCGAGGTGACGCGGCTGGTGCAATGGTCCGATCGGCGGCCCGCACGGGGCCGCCCGTCGGGGCGGAGGCACGGGGAACGGTGTCGCCAGGCACGCACGGCTTCGACGACGTACCGCAGGGGTCCGGTGGGGTGCCGCGCCGGTTCGACGACGCCTTGGAGGCGATCGGCACCACCGACGACGAGCACACCACCTGCCGGGAACTCGTCTCCTTCCTCTTCCGCACCCTGTGCGACGCGGCGGCCGTCGACCTGACGGTGGAGGGCCGCGTCCGGCGGGTGGCCGCCGCCGGGGCCACCGACCTGCTGCGCCCCCCGGCCGCCGGGGTGCCGGCCTCCGTCCGGGCCGTGGACGAGGGGCATCCCCTGCGCAGCTGGGCCCTGCGACCCGGCGCCGCCCCGGTGCACGGCCTGTCCGTCGCGCTCAGCCGGCAGGGGACCTCGTACGGCACCCTCGTGGCCGTCCGCGGCGGCGCCCCCTTCACCGACCGCGACGCCGCGGCCGTGCACTTCGCGGCGCGGGTCGCCGCCGTCCACATCCGCCACGCCCGGCGCCTCGCCGCCACCGAGAGCGTCGCGCTGAACCTCCAGCGGGCCCTGGTCGCGGACCCGGGCCGACCGCACCCGAACCTGCTGATCGCCGGCCGCTACCTGCCGATGGGATCGAGCGCCCTCGTCGGGGGCGACTGGTTCGAGACCGTACGCCTCCACTTCGGCCGGACCCTCCTCGTCGTCGGCGACGTCATGGGCCACGGGCTCGAAGCCGCCGTCGACATGAACGCCTACCGCTCCACCCTGCGCGAGATCGCCTCCACCGACCTCGCCCCCCACCGGGTGCTGCGCCAGCTCGACGCCCTGGTGTCCGAGGACGATGCCCGCCGCCCGGCGACCTGCCTGTTGGTCCGCGTCGACCCGGCCCGCCGGACCGCCGTCTACGCCGCCGCCGGCCACCTCCCGCCCGCCGTGTTCGCCGCGGACGGCACCGGCCGGCTCCTCGACGTCCCCGTGGGCCCACCGCTCGGCACCGGCTTCGGTGGCTACGAGTCGGCGGTCCACCCCCTCGGTGAGGAGGAGACCCTCCTGCTCTACACCGACGGCCTCGTCGAGCGGCGAGGCGAGGACATCGACACCTCGCTGGCCCGCCTGACGGCCCTGCGGGTGCCGGTCGGCGCGAGCCCCGCCGAGACCGCCGACGCCGTCGTCGAGGGCCTCGACGCCCTGCACGCGGAGGACGACGTCGCCGTCCTCGCGGCCCGCATCCGCGCCCGCCCCGCACACCCGTGACGGACGTCTCAGGAGGGCAGGGCGCGGGCGATCAGCAGGGCCACGTCGTCGTGGGTGTCAGGACGGCGCAGGGCCGACAGCAGCAGGTCGCAGGTCTCCTCGATCGGATGGTGGGGACCGGCCAGGAGATCGGTCAGGATCAGCAGACGGGTGTCGATGTCCGTGTCCCGGGTCTCGATCAGCCCGTCGGTGTAGAGGATCAGCTCGTCGCCCGGATGCAGGACGAGGGCCGTCGTGCTGAAGGGGATCCCGCCGACCCCCAGCGGGACCGCCGTCGTCAGCCGCAACAGCCTCGGGTGCCGCCCCTCGCGCAGGTGCACCGGGGGCAGGTGACCGGCCGTGGAGATGAGGCACTGCCGGGTGTGCGGATCGTAGACCGCGTAGACACAGGTGGCGATGGATTCGCCCAGGTCGGCGGTGGCCGCGTCGAGGTGGGTGAGGACGGTGGCCGGCTCCAGGTCCAGGCGGCCCAGTGCCCGCGCGGTCGCCCGCAGCTGGCCCATCGTGGCGGCCGCGTTGATCCCGCTGCCCATCACGTCTCCGACGACCAGGGCCGTCCGGTCCCCGGAGAGCGAGATCACGTCGAACCAGTCGCCGCCCGTCTCGTCGGCCGCCCCGGCGGGCTGGTACCGGTAGGCGATGTCCAGCCCGGGAGCCGCCGGCGGGTGCTGCGGCAGCAGGTGGCGCTGGAGGGCGAGGGCGGCGTGGCGCTGGCGCTGGAACCAGCGGGCGTTGTCGATGGAGACCGCCGCGTGCGCGGCCAGCTCGGAGGCCAGCAGGACGTCGTCCTGCCCGAACGGCACCGGGTTGCGGGCCCGCTTCAGATCGAGAGCGCCCAGCACCTGCCCCCGGGCGATCAGCGGCACCGCCAGGTACGAGTGCACGCCCGCCTCGCCGAGCAGCCGGGCGGAATCCGGGTCCCGGGCGATGCGCGGCAGGTCCTCCGGGCGCACCCGGGGCACGAGCACGGGCCGCCCGGTGAGCGCGCAGCGCGACACCAGCCGGGCCGGGCCGTACATCGCCACCGCCCCGACGGGATCGGCCGCCTCCTCGGCGGGACTGCGGTAGGCGGCCTTCACGGCGAGCGCCCGGAACCGCAACGCCCCCACCTCGGCGTCCTCGCCCGGCCGCACCCC
This sequence comes from Streptomyces sp. NPDC088097, assembly GCF_044741845.1. NCBI lineage: Bacteria > Bacillati > Actinomycetota > Actinomycetes > Kitasatosporales > Streptomycetaceae > Streptomyces > Streptomyces sp. NPDC088097. Next base: position 173,771 of record NZ_JBIUTJ010000003.1, on the reverse strand, counting down.
GGTCAGGATCGTGTCGAGGACGTCGACCGCGGCGATGTCGGCGACCTCCGGAACGGCGACGTCGGCCAGCTCCCGCGCGGTGATGTCCAGGTCGAGGGTGGTGCCTATGCGCACCGAGGCGTCCGCGATCAGCGACAGGCGCCGCCGGGCGTGCGCGGCCGAGACGGCCGTACGGTGCTGTTCGGTGACGTCCACGACGGACACGGCGACCCCGATGACCTGCGCGGCCTGGTCCTCCAGCCGGTAGAACGACACCAGCCAGGCGTGCTCCCCCTCCGTCTCCGTGTCGGCGGCCGTCCGGCCGGTGGTGAACTGGTCCAGCAGGGGCACCCCCGTCTTGAGGACCGTGCGCATCCTGGTTTCCAGGGCCTCCGTGTCCAGGGACGGCAGGATCTCCCCGATTCGCTGTCCCAGGTGGTGGCCTGCCGACATCCCGTTGATCCGCTCCAGGGCCGGGTTGACCAGCACGTACCGCAGGTCGGTGTCGAAGACGGCCAGGCCGATGGGGGACTGGTCGACCAGGCGCAGGGACAGGGCCAGGTCCCGTTCCACCCGGCGCAGCGTGTCCCGCTCGGAGGCCAGTCCCAGCGCGTACTGGCGGCCGTGCCCGGCGTCCAGGCGCATGTTGCGGAACTCCACCATCACGGTGCGGCCGTCCCGGTGCCGGACGGGGAACGAGCCCGCCCACGCGCCCCCGCCCGTCAGGACCTGGGCGAACAGCCCGAGGACCTCGTCGCGGTGCGGCTCGTCCACCAGCAGCTGCGCGGCGTGGCGCCCGAGCGCCTCGGGGGCGGTGTAGCCGAAGAGCCGGTCGGCCTGGGGGCTCCACAGCGTGATCCGGCCCTCGGCGTCCAGGACGACGGCCGCCACCCCGAGGACGTCCAAGAGGCCGCCCGCCGTCGGGCTCGCCACCCCGACGCCGTCGGCCGTGGGGGTGGCCTGCGCATCGGCCCCGACGCCGTCGGCCGTGGGAGTGGGCTGCGCATCGGCCATGGGGGCATCGGCCATGGGCGGACTCCCTCCTCCCCCGGACCTCCCCCGGACGGACTCCCTCCATGCTGCGGCCCAGCCCCTCGGCCTGCGACCCGGCCGGGGGCCTGCGGGCTCGATGTCGGCGGCCGCGTTGCCCGGATCAGGCCAATGTGTGATGTGCGCATGACATTTCAAGGTCTCCGTGACACGCTCCGTGGCGCACTCCGGAGTCGACCTCGCACCGCACCCCCACAAGGACGTGTCAAGGAGGAGCGACATGCTGCTGCACCTCGCCAGGCCCGCCGCCGTCGCGGCGCTTGCCCTCACGAGCGCTTTCGCGGGCGCCACGAGCGCCGCCGCGAACGGACCGGCCGCCGACCAGAAGGCCGACGGCGTCATCGTCGTCGCCGGCAACACCTGCACCTGGACCGGCGCCCGCACCACAGCCGTTCCGCCCGCCGCCCTCGTCATCGACCGGACCGGCGTCAACAAGCCCGGCGGCAACCTCACCTGCGGGGGCGGCATCACCGCCTCCCTCAACAACGACCCGGCCTTCGCCTTCGACGACGCCGCCGGCACCGCGCGCACCGACCTGATCGACATCACCGGCCGGCAGAGCTTCGTCACCTGCCGCTACAAGGCCGTGAACCTCGTCTGGGACCGGGACGGGACCACCCGGAAGTACGTCAACCGGGAGTTCAACGCCACCAGGACCTCGGGGGGCTTCCTGTGCCCGGCCTCCGTCACCACGGCGGCGGGCGGGGCCTCCGTACTGTTCCACTGAGCCAATGGGAGGCGAGCCCGCCCGGTTCGGGTCGGCCCGGTCAGGGGACGTCGGTGTCCGTCGGCTCCGCCTCGTACGCGTGCGGGGCGTCGCCCTGCCACTCGACGAGCGGGGAATCGGAACCGAGGACCAGCTCGTCCGGGTCCGGGACCTCGGCGCGGCGCAGGAACTCGATCACATCGGCGTCCGTGTGCGCGACCCCCAGGGTCGACTCCCGGTCCCGCAGTCGCAGACTCACCCGGCGCCCGCCGGTGGGGGAGATGCGGTGGACGACGATCGGCGCGTGCTCCATGCCTCCACCCTGGCGCCGTGGCGTCGTGGCCGCATCCGGGCGCCGGGGGGACACCCCCTACCACCTGGCGGCGGCGTACTACCTGGGGAGTACGCGGCAGACGCTACGACGGGGTGACGCGGGTGAGGGGGGCCCCGGTCTAGCGTTGCTCGTATGGACAAGCAGCGCGAACGGCCGGGGCCTCCCTGGCACAAGTGGGTGGAGCGGGCCGGTCGGGGGCCGGCCTGGCGGTCCGCGCTGCTCGTCGCCGTCATCGCCCAGGTCGGCTCCGAATGGGCCGGGCAGGGCCAGAGCGGACGGGTCGCGCCGGACCTCCTGGCCCGACTCCTGCTGCTGATCGGCCCCGCCCTGCTTGTGGTCCGCCACCGCCACCCCGTCGCCGTCGTCTACGGGGTCAGCGCCGTCACCCTGGTCTACCTCGGCGCCGGATACCCGCACGGCCCCGTCTTCCTCGCCCTCGTGGTGGCCTGCTTCGCCGCCGTCATCGCCGGTCACCGGCGGGCCGCCTGGGGGGCGGTCGGGCTGCTCTGGGCCGGACACCTGCTCATCGGTCACTGGCTCTACCGATACCTCCCGCCCGGTGGGGACGGCCCGGCACCCTGGGCGCGCGAGCTGGGCGTCGCCGCCTGGGTCCTCGCGGTCCTCGCCGTCTGCGAGCTGGTCCGGCTGCGTCGCGAGCAGTGGTCCCGGGAGCGGGTCGAGCGGGCGGCGGCCGAGCGGCGCCGGGCCGATGAGGAGCGGCTGCGCATCGCGCGCGAACTCCACGACGTCCTCGCCCACAGCATCTCGGTGATCAACGTCCAGGCCGGCGTCGGGCTGGCCCTGCTGGACTCGGACCCCGAGCAGGCCCGCACGGCGCTCACCACCATCAAGGCCGCCGGCAAGGAGGCGCTCGGCGAGGTCCGGCAGGTCCTCGAAACCCTGCGCGCACCCGGCGCCGCCCCCCGCGCCCCGGCGCCCGGGCTGGACCGCCTCCCCGAACTCGTCGAGCAGGCGGCCGCCGCCGGGCTGACCGTCGAGACCGCCGTCGACGGCCGGGCCCGGCACCTTCCGCCGGGCACCGACCTGGCGGCCTTCCGGATCCTCCAGGAGGCCCTGACCAACGTCGTGAGGCACTCCGGCTCCCGCACCGCCCGGATCTGGCTCGGCTGGCGGCCCGGCTCGCTCGTACTGCGCGTGGACGACGACGGTCCGGCCGCCGACAGCGCCGCCGGCGGCAGCGGCAACGGGCTGGCCGGGATGCGTGAGCGGGCCGGCGCCCTCGGCGGCACCGTCGAGGCCGGTCCGCGCCCGGACGGAGGATTTCGGGTGACCGCCACCCTTCCGCTCCGGGCCCCCGCCCCGCCCCAGGAGGACCCGTGATCCGCGTACTGCTCGCCGACGACCAACTGCTCGTGCGGGCCGGGTTCCGGGCGCTGCTCGACGCCCAGCCCGACATCGAGGTCGTCGGCGAGGCCGGCGACGGGGAGGAGGCGGCCCGCCTGACGCGGGAGCTGCGCCCCGACGTCGTCCTCATGGACATCCGGATGCCCGGTCTCGACGGACTGGCCGCCACGCGGCGGATCACCGCGCCAGGAGCGGGAACCGAGGCGCGGGTGGTCATGCTCACCACCTTCGAGCTCGACGAGTACGTCTTCGAGGCGATCCGCTCCGGTGCCTCCGGGTTCCTCGTCAAGGACACCGAACCGGCCGAACTGTTGCGCGCGGTCAGGGCCGTCGTCGCGGGTGACGCCCTGCTCTCCCCGGGTGTCACCCGCCGCCTCATCGCCGAGTTCGCCGCCCGCTCCCGGGGCCCCGGCATCGACACCGGACTCGACGCGCTCACCGACCGGGAGCGGGAGGTGATGGCTCTGGTCGGCATGGGCCTGTCCAACCAGGAGATCGCCCGGCGCCTGGTCGTCAGCCCGCTCACCGCGAAGACCCACGTCAGCCGGACCATGGTCAAGCTCGGTGCCCGAGACCGCGCGCAACTCGTCGTGATGGCCTACGAGTCCGGGCTGGTCCGGCCCGGCTGGCTCGACTGACCCCGGGCCGCCGCTCCCGCTCCCGTACTCCCGGGGGAGCAGCCGCGGTGCAGCCGGCCGTACGACGACCGGCGCCCCCTCCCGGAGGGAGTCTCGTAGTCGAGACGCACACCCACCCTCCCGAGGAGTCGAACCGACATGAACAGCCTCACCACCCTCGCCTACGACGGACCCGGTCCCTGGATCCTGTTCTTCCCGCTCGTCTGGGCGGCCGTCGTGATCACGGTCGTCACCCTCCTGCGCCGCGCCCGACGGGGTGGCGGCCTTTACGGCCCTTGGCGCGGCGCGCCCGCCGCGTACGGCGAGCGCTCGCCGATCGCGATCCTGGGCCGTCGCTTCGCCACCGGAGAGATCGACGAGGAGGAGTACTGGCGCCGGCTGTCGGTCCTGGACGAGCAGTTCGGCCGCGCCCTCAAGGACACCACCCCATGATCGACGTGACCCGCGCCCGGCCGCCCGCCGACCGGGCGGCCGTGGGATGGTCGCGGCAGCCCGGCGGACCGGCCGCGCGGGAGGAAGCAGACGGGGGCGGGCCGTGGACACCGAGGCGTTCGAGGAGATCACCACCGAGGACGAGCTGCGCGAGATGCTCGGCGAGCCCACCCCCGTGGCCGTGGCCAAGGAACGGCGGACCCTCCACGAACACCACCGACAGTGGCTCGCGCGGTCCCCGCTCTGCCTGATCGCCACCTCCGCCGCCGACGGCACCTGCGACGTCTCGCCCAAGGGCGACCCGGCCGGCTTCACCAAGGTCCTCGACGACACGACCCTCGTGATCCCGGACCGCCCGGGCAACCGCCGGGCGGACAGCTACCGCAACGTCCTCACCAACCCCCACGTCGGGCCGCTCTTCGTCATTCCGGGCCGGGGCGACACCCTCCGGATCAACGGCCGGGCCCGGCTGCTCCGCGAGGCGCCGTTCTTCGACGAGCTGACCGTCAAGGGACACCGCCCCACGCCGGCGCTCCTCGTGGACGTCGAGCAGGCCTACTTCCACTGCTCCCGGGCCTTCGTACGCTCCGCCCTCTGGAAGCCGCAGACCTGGAACCCCGAGGCCGCCCCCTCCCGGGCGCGGATCTCCAAGAGCCTGGAGCGAACCCACGAGTCCCTGGAACGGTTGGAGGACTACTACGGGCCCTCGTACGAGCAGCGGGACCTGTACATCTGAGTGGTCACGGCACCTGAGTGGTCACGCATCTGAGCGGCCACGCCATCCGAGCGGTCCCGTACATCTGCATCCGAGCGGTCCCGTACCTCTGCGCGGACACGCCCCGTCGGCGCGGTCCGAGTGCCGCCGGCCGTCATCCGGCCTGCGGCGTGGCAGGCTGGAGGCATGTGCGGCCGATACGTCTCCACCCGAGGCCCCGAGGACCTCTCCGGCCTGTTCGGGGCCTCGGCCCCCGCCGCGGACGCCTGGCTCCCCCCGAGCTGGAACGTGGCCCCCACCGATCCGGTGTGGGCCGTACTGGAACGCGCCGACCGCGAGAGCGGGGTCGTCGAACGGCGACTGCGGCCCCTGCGTTGGGGACTCGTGCCGTCCTGGTCCAAGGACCCCGGCGGCGCGGCCAGGATGATCAACGCCCGGGTCGAGACGGCCGCCGAGAAGCCCGCCTACCGCCGCGCTTTCGCCAAGCGCCGCTGCCTGCTGCCCGCCGACGGCTTCTACGAGTGGGATCCGGTCGCGGCCACCGCCACGGCCAAGGCCTACAAGCAGCCGTACTTCATCAGTCCGCAGGACGGTGGCCCGATGGCGATGGCGGGCCTCTACGAGTTCTGGCGGGACCCGTCGATCGCCGACGACGACGACCCGGCGGCCTGGTGGGGCACCTGCACCGTCATCACCACCGAGGCCACCGACGACGCCGGCCGTGTCCACCCCCGGATGCCGCTGGCCCTCGCCCCGGCCGACTACGAGGCATGGCTCGACCCCGCCCACCAGGACACCCACGACCTCCGCGCCCTCCTCGCCACCCCGGCGGCCGGACACCTCTCCGTCCGCGCCGTCACCACGGCGGTCAACAGCGTCCGCAACAACGGGCCCGAACTCCTCGAAAGCGCCGCCTGACGTCGAAATCCGGATGCCGGGCCCACGTACCGCCGTGTTGGATCCGTCCATGCACACCTCGAAGCACGGCTCGAACGCGGCGCCGGTTCGCCTCCGGCCCTGGGTCGGACGCGGACCTCTGGCTGCTCCGCCGCCGCAACACCCCGGAGATGACGGCCCATCTAGGCGGCCCCGACTCGGACGACTGCCTCCTCGCCCGCCACCGCCGCTGGACCGCCCTGAGCGCGAACGCTCCGCACGAGGGCCGGGTCTTCCGCGTGGAATCCCCGATGGGGGTCATCGTCGGCTCGGTCTCCTTCACCCCCAGGGAACACCGCGGAGAGTCGATCTTCGAAGCGGGATGGGGCGTCCTGCCGGAGCACCAGCGCCAAGGGTGGGCCACCGCCTCCGTACGCGCCCTCCTCGCCCACCTGGTCACCCTGCCGCCCGCGCACCGCCGCCGGGCCGTCCACGCCTTCCCCCGGGTGCCCCACACGGCATCGAACGCGGTCTGCCGCGCGGCGGGCTTCGACCTCGTCGGCGAAACGGCGCACGAGTACCCGCCGGGCGAACACCACCCGAGCAACGACTGTCGCCACCCCCTCGTATGACGCCGGCCGGGCCGACCCTTGCCGCCCGGCGCACCGTTCGTCCTCCTGTCCACCGACCCCGGCTAACCGCCCGTGTCCGTGTCCGTGCCCGCGCCGGAGACCCGGTGCAGGCGGAGGGCGAGTTGGAGTTCCAGCGCGCGCTCCGGATCCTGCCAGGTCGGGCCCAGGAGGCGACCGATGCGGTCCAAGCGCTGCACCACGGTGTTCACGTGCAGGTGCAGCGCGTCCTTGGCGCGCGTGCGGCTCATGCCCGTCGCGAAGTACACCTCCAGGGTGTGGACGAGGTCGCTGCCGCGCTCGGCGTCGTACTCCATGAGCGGGCCCAGCGTGGCCCGGACGTACGCCGGCAGGTCGGGCCGATCGCCCAGCAGCACGCCGAGGAAGCCGAGTTCGGCCGATGTGCCGCCCTCCCCGGTCCGTCCCAGCGCACGCAGGGTGGACAGGCAGCGCAGGGCCTCGGCATGGGCCGCCACCAGGTCGTTCGGCGCGCCCGCCCCCGCCGCGCCGACGGTGACCGGCGCCCCCGCTGCCCGGCCCAGCGCCGCCGCGAGCCCCCGGGCGTCGGCGCTGGGAGAACCGGACGGGGCCAGCAGAACGGCGTGGTCGTGATGGACCCCGGCCAGCCCGCCGCGCTCGCGGGCCTGGTGCGCGGCGGCCGTGAGCAGCCGGGGCCGGGGGACGGCGTCGCCGTGCAGGACGAACAGCGCGTGCGGGCGGTCCAGGTCCACCCCGAGCCGCCGGGCCCGTACGGCCAGCCCCGCCGGATCGGCGGCGCGGCTGAGCAGGTCGCCGAGCAGCTCACCCCGGATCCGGTCCTCGGTCTCGGCCACCGAACGCCGAAGGAGCAACAGCAGGGCCGTCACGGTCGCGGCGCGCTCGAACAGGCGCCGGGCCGGGGCGTCGAGCCCGGGCCGCCCGGTCAGGGTCACGCTGCCCAGCAGTTCCGGTCCGGCGAGCACGGCGCACACCCAGGTCCGGCCGTGCGGGACGGCCCGCCCGCCGCCGCGCGAGGCGTTCACCGCCCGGTCGGGAGGGGGCAGGGGGGCGCCGGGGTGCGAACGGGCCAACTCCATGCCGTCGGCGTCGTGGACAAGCGTGCCGCCGCCCAGGAGGGTGCCGATGGCCGCCGCCACCTCGGCCACGTCACCGCCGCGCAGGACGAGCCCGGTCAGCCGGTCGTGCGCCTCCTCGGCCCGGCGCAGGGCCTCGCTGTTCTCCTGGATGGTCCGGGAGGCGGCGTTGAGTTCGGCCAGGGCCCTGCGGGTCTCCTCCAGCAGGCGGGCCCCGTCGATGGCGATGGCGGCGTGGTCGGCGAGGGAGGAGAGCAGCGCCACCTCGCGCGGGGCGAACTCGCGCGGGCTGCGGTCGGCCGCGAAGAGCACCCCGATCACCTTCGGGCCGAGGCGCAGGGGTACTCCGAGGATGGCCCGCAGCTCCTCCTCGGCGACGGCGGCGTCGATGGGCCCGGTGTGCCGGAAGCGGGGGTCGCGCTGGTAGTCGCCGGTGGCGTAGGGGCGGGCGGACTGGGCGACGAGCCCGCCCAGCCCCTCGCCCATGCCGAGCCGCAACTGCTGGAAGGCGGCCGACACCGATCCGTCCGTCACCCGCATGAAGGTGTCGCCCGCCCTCTCGTCGTTGAGGGAGAGGTAGGTGACGTCGGTGTGCAGGAGCTGCTTGGCGCGGTGGGTGATGGCCCGCAGTACGGAGTCCAGGTCGCGCAGCGCCGCGAGGTCGCCCGCCGTGTCGAACAGCGCGGTCAACTCGGCCTCGCGGGTGCGGTGATGGGCCAGGGTGCGGTGGATCTCCAGTGCGGTACGGGTCGCCTCGTCGAGGGCGGCCACCTCCCCGGCGGGCGCCCGGGCCGCGCGGGCTGCCGCCGCCGGGGCGGCGAACGCCTCGACGGGGGCGCCCTGGGCCAGCAGCGCCAGCAACTCCTGAGCGCCTGCCGGAGTCTTGTCGTCGCCGGGGTCCGTCACGGTCGCGAGCATACGGGTACGGTCCCGGCCCCGGGTGGCGCTCCGCGGCTCCGTCAGCGGGCGACGGGGGAGCGGACGGGGTCGGCCGCCTTGGGCCCGGTGAGACTGCGGCCCCGGGTCTCCCGGGCCAGCAGCACGGTGACGGTGGTGACCAGCGCCGCCGCGCACAGGTAGAGGGAGATGGGGAGGGAGGAGTCGTAGTCCTTGAGGAGTTCGACCGCGATGATCGGGGCCAGCGCGCCGCCCACGAGGGAGGCCAGCTGGGAGCCCATGGAGGCGCCGGAGTAGCGCACGCGGGTGTCGAACATCTCCGAGATGAAGGCGGCCTGGGGTCCGTACATCGCCCCGTGCAGCAGCAGGCCGGCGGTGACGGCGGCGGCGATGACGGGGAAGGAGCGGGAGTCCAACAGGGCGAAGAAGGCGAAGGCCCAACCGGCCATGCCCACCGAGCCGATGAGGGTGACCGCGCGCCGGCCGATCCGGTCCGACAGCGCGCCCCAGAGCGGGATGGTGACGAAGTGCACGGCCGAGCCGATCAGCACGGCGTTGAGGGCGTCGCTCTTGGGCAGGTGCAGGTGGACGGTCAGGTACACCAGGAGGAAGGCCGTGAGGATGTAGTAGGAGACGTTCTCCCCGAGGCGGACCCCGACGGCGGTGAGGACGCCGCGCCAACTCGTGCGGAACACCTCGATGACGGGGGCCTGTTGCCGCTCACCCGCGGCCTCGCGGGCCTCGGCCCGGGCACGGGCCTCCAGGAAGGCCGGCGACTCCGAGACCGAGACCCGGATCCACAGCCCGACCACCACCAGTACCCCGGAGAGCAGGAACGGGATTCGCCACCCCCAGGCCAGGAACGCCTCGTCGGACTGGACGGCGGCCAGCAGCGCCAACACCCCGGTCGCCAGGAGGTTCCCGCCGGGCGCGCCGGCCTGCGGCCAGGAGGCCCAGAACCCGCGACGGCGGTCGTCCCCGTGCTCCGCGACGAGCAGCACCGCTCCGCCCCACTCCCCGCCGAGCGCGAAGCCCTGGACCAGCCGCAGCACGGTGAGCAGTACGGGCGCGCCGACTCCGATGCTCGCGTGGGTCGGCAACAGCCCGATCGCGAAGGTGGCCCCGCCCATCAGCAACAGGCTGAGCACCAACAACCTCTTGCGCCCGATCCGGTCCCCGTAGTGACCGAACACCACCCCGCCCAGCGGCCGGGCGGCGAAGCCGACCGCGTAGGTGAGGAAGGCGAGGAGGGTGCCGACGAGGGGATCGCTGGAGGGGAAGAACAGCTTGTTGAAGACGAGAGCGGCGGCGGACCCGTAGAGGAAGAAGTCGTACCACTCCACGGTCGTCCCGATGAGACTTGCGGCGACGACGCGCTTGATGGAGCCGGGGGCTGGGGGCGGTGTGGCAGAGGCGGCCATGAGTACCACTTCCGGGCTGGTTGCGGGGACGTTTCCGTGTCGCCACACCGTAGGAAGGCCCAGGTCGGACAGCTATGTGGGCGACCACCACAGTTGCCCGCCGAACTGTGTGCGCACCCCGGATCCGCCCGGCAAGATCCGAACGGGACAGCCCTTAGGGACGGCTCGTCAGGTAGCCGCCCATGGCGGTGAAGTACTCGGTCGCGGGCAACTCCCGGCCGTCCTCGGTCCGTACGCGGGTGATGGCCAGACCGTGGTTGCGGCCCGTGCGGGCATCGGCTCCGGCGACGATCACCACGCCCTCGCCCTCGCGGTAGAAGACGCGCCCCGGGGTGCCGCCGTAGCGGCCCTCCGACACGACCGCGGTCAGCACCTCCAGGCGCTTGCCCTTGTGGAAGGTGAAGGCGCTCGGGTACGGGGCCGACTGGGCGCGGACCAGGCGTTCCAGGACCTCGGCCGGCCAGTCCCAGTTCATGCGGATGTCCTCTTCGGCCCGCTTGTGGAAGAAGCTGGCCGCGGAGCGGTCCTGCTTGGTGAACTCGGTCTCTCCGGCGGCGATCCGCGCCAGGGCGCCCACCGTGACCGGGGCGATCAGGTCGACCGTCTTGTGGAACAGGTCGGTGGTCGTGTCGGTGGGCCCGACCGCCACCGCGCGCTGGTCCACGATGTCGCCGGCGTCGAGGACCTCGTCCATCATGTGCGCCGTGACGCCGACTTCCGGTTCGCCGTTGATGACGGCCCAGATCAGCGGGGAGAAGCCGGCGTACTTGGGGAGCAGGGAGTCATGGATGTTGAGGGTGCCGTGGCGGGGGAGGTCGTAGATGCGCGGCGGGATCCAGGTGCGCCAGTTGTTGGCCACGATGATGTCCGGGTCGGCTTCCTTGAGGCGCGCGAACAGCTCTTCGTCGTCGGGCCGGTTGCGGATGACCACCGGGACGCCGTGCTCCTCGGCCAGATCGGCGACCGAGTCGCTCCAGATCTTCTCGTAGGCGTGCTCGCTCTTGGGGTGCGTCACGACCAGCACCACGTCGTGCTCGGAGTCCAGGAGCGCTTGGAGGGTGCGATGGCCCCAGGTCTGATAACCGAACATGACGACCCGCATGGGGTTCCTCCTCAGAAGAGCGAATGACCGGCATAAGTAAAGCAAGCCTTACCTAACGGTGCAACGTGCCCTATTTCTGACCCAGATTGACCTATCGACGAACTGTTTGACCGTTTTGCCACGTCGACAGGCTGGCTGGATCAGGTTAGCTTTACCTAAGTTCCACTTGGCTGCCGGGGTCACCGGTGCGCTTGGACTCCCCCTTTTCCCCACCCCGACAGGGCGCCTGGCAGGCGGCTGTCCCGCACGAATGGGAGTGACATGTCACAGGCTCTTCCTGGCGACGCACCACTGATCCACGATCTGATCGGTATCGGCTTCGGGCCGTCGAACGTCGCCATGGCGATCGCGCTCACCGAGCACAACGCGGGCGTCGGAAGGCAGGAGGCGGTCACCGCCCACTTCTTCGAGCAGCAGCCCAGCTTCGGCTGGCACCGCGGCATGCTCATCGACGACGCGACGATGCAGGTGTCCTTCCTGAAGGACCTGGTGACGCTCCGGAACCCGTCCAGCGAGTACAGCTTCCTGCGGTACCTGCAGAGCAAGGGCCGCCTGATCGACTTCGTCAACCACAAGAACCTGTTCCCGCTCCGGGTCGAATTCCACGACTACTTCGAGTGGGCCGCCGCCAAGGTCGACGACATGGTCTCGTACGGCCACCAGGTCATCGCCGTCGAGCCCGTGGTCCGTGACGGCGTGGTGGAGTACCTCGACGTGACGGCCCGCTCCGGCGACGAGACCGTCGTCCACCGCGCCCGCAACCTCGTCATCGGCACCGGGCTGCGCCCCGTCATGCCGGAGGGCGTCGAGCGCACCGACCACGTCTGGCACAACTCCGACCTGTTGCGGAAGGTCGACGCCTTGGAGGGCACCGAGCCCACCCGCTTCGTCGTCGTCGGGGCGGGCCAGAGCGCCGCCGAGAACGTCGCCTACCTGCACCGCCGCTTCCCCAAGGCCGAGGTCTGCGCCGTCTTCTCCCGCTACGGCTACAGCCCGGCGGACGACAGCGCCTTCGCCAACCGGATCTTCGACCCCCAGGCGGTCGACGAGTACTACACCGCGCCGGAGGACATCAAGGCCAAGTTGATGGGCTACCACGGCAACACCAACTACTCCGTGGTGGACATCGACCTCATCGACGACCTGTACCGGCAGTCGTACCAGGAGAAGGTGCTGGGCACCGAGCGCCTGCGCTTCCTGAACGTCTCGCGGCTCACCGGCGTCGAGGAGACGGCCGACGGGGTCCGCGCCACCGTCAAGTCGCTCGTCACCGGCGAGGACAGCCTGCTCGACGCCGACGTCGTCGTGTGCGCCACCGGGTACATGCAGGCCGACGGCCTGGGTCTGCTCGGCGATGTCGCCGGCCGGTGCCACCGGGACGAGCAGGGCCGCGTCCGCGTCGAGCGCGACTACCGCGTGGCGACCGACGCCGATCTGCGCTGCGGCATCTACCTCCAGGGTGGCACCGAGCACACCCACGGCATCACCTCCTCCCTGCTGTCCAACACCGCGATACGCGTGGGCGAGATCCTGGACTCGATCCTCGACCGGGACCTCAAGGCCGCGCCCGCCGAGACCGTACCCGCCGAGGCCGTACCGGTCGCCGGGGGAGCGGTCGCGGGCGCCCGCCAGACGGCCGGCTGACCGGTCCGCGGGTCCACTCGCCGTGTCTGCGGTGCGTTCGCGCACGGCAGGCACGGCGGCATGGTGCACGCGGCAGATCCACGAGAAGGACAGTCCTTGCCCCCCGGTTTCCGCCGCCGCCGACGCGGACGGTGCGCCCGCCCACCGGCGGCGACGGAAGCCGAGGGGCCCGGCGACCGCGAGGGATGACGTACGGAGACATGGTCACAACAACACTTCAACGCCCGGCGCCGTCCCGGGTCGCGTCGGCCCGGCGGCGACGCGTCCTCGGTCTGGGCGTCATCGTGGCGCTCCTCGTGGCCGCCGCGGTCCTCTCCCTCGCCGTCGGCGCGCGCGCGTTGAGTCCCACCGAGGTGTGGCACGGGCTGTTCGGCGCGCCGGACCCCGACCAGAAGCTCACGGACATCCGGCTCATCGTGCAGACCGTACGGCTGCCCCGGACGGTGCTCGCGATCGTGGCCGGCATCGCCCTGGGCGTCGGCGGTGCGCTGATCCAGGGATACACGCGCAACCCCATCGCGGACACCGGCCTGTTGGGGGTGAACACCGGCGCCTCGTTCGCCGTCGTGGCGGCGATCGCCGTGTTCGGGCTCACCGACCCGTTCCAGTACGTCTGGTTCGCCTTCCTGGGCGCCGCGATCGCCGGCGTGGTCGTGTTCGGGCTCGCGAGCATGGGCCGGGGCGCCGGCAACCCCCTGACGCTGGCTCTGGCCGGGCAGGGGGTGGCGGTGTTCCTCGCGGCGATGACGACGGCCGTCGCGCTCTCGAACAAGGCGGCGCTGAACGCCCTGCGGTTCTGGAACGTCGGCTCGGTGGCCGGCGTCCGGTTCGACGTCATCTGGCCGGTGTCCCTCTTCATCGTGGTCGGGCTGGTGCTGGCCCTGGCCACGCTGCCCTCCGTGAACCTGCTGAACCTGGGTGACGACGTGGCGCGCGGACTGGGCGTGAACATCACGCTGGTCCGGACCGTCGGCATCATCGCCATCACCCTGCTGGCGGGCGCGGCGACCGCGGCGTGCGGTCCCATCGCGTTCCTCGGACTCATGGTGGCCCACGTGGCCCGGTACCTGGCCGGGCCCGACTACCGTTGGCTGGTGCCGTACGCGGGCCTGCTCGGCGCGGTCGTCCTTCTGGTCTGCGACATCGTGGGGCGCGTGGTGGTGCGGCCGGGAGAGCTGGACGCGGGCGTCCTCGTGGCCCTCCTCGGCGCACCGTTCTTCGCGGCCATGGTGTGGCGGGGAAAGTTCAAGAGCGCATGAACGTGATGACGGAGAAGCACCCCGTGACACCCGGCCTGAGACTCGGTCGGGTGTCGTTCGTATGGCGCCCCAGGATGGTGTGCGTCACGCTGCTGCTGGCGGCGGCCTCTTTCCTGCTCTTCTGCCTGTCCATCGCCGTGGGGGATTTCCCCCTCGGCCTGTCGCGGGTGATCGCCACGGTCTTCGGCATGGGGGAGCGGGTCGACGAGTTCGTCGTCATGGACCTGCGCATGCCGCGCGCCCTGGCCGGTCTCGTCGTGGGGATCGCGCTGGGTTTGTCCGGCGCGATCACGCAGTCCATCGCACGCAATCCGCTGGCCAGTCCGGACATCCTGGGGATCACCGGAGGCGCCGGCGCCGTCGCGGTCTTCCTGGTGACGGTGTCGGGCGGGACCGCCACGGCACTCGTCACGTCCGTGGGCCTGCCCGCGGCGGCGCTCGCGGGCGGTCTCGGCACGGGGCTGCTGGTGTACTTCCTGGCATGGCGGCGCGGCGTCGACGGATTCCGGCTCATCCTCATCGGCATCGCGGTGAGCGCGGCCATGGAGGCGATCACGTCCTGGCTGCTGGTCTCCGCGGACATCAGGGACGTGGCCCGGGCCCAGGCGTGGCTGGTCGGCTCTCTGGACGGCCGGTCCTGGCACGAGGTGTCGGTGGCCCTGTGGGGCACCCTCGTCCTGATCGCCGTCGTGGCGGGCGCCGCCTTCCAGTTCAAGCCGATGCACTTCGGCGACGACGTCGCCGCGGGCCTGGGCGTGCGGTACTCGATGGTGCGGGCGGTCATGCTGCTGTGCGCGGTGCTGCTCGCCGGTCTGGCGGTCAGCGCGGCCGGCCCGGTCCCGTTCGTCGCCATGGTGGCGCCGCAGGTGGCGATGCGTCTGACGAAGTCGCCGACGCCGCCGCTGGCGGCCTCCGCCGCGGTGGGGGCGCTGCTGTTGATCGGCTCGGACCTGGTGGCCCGTACGGCACTGCCGATCACCCTGCCGGTCGGTGTGGTCACCGCCGCGATCGGCGGACCCTTCCTCATCTACCTCCTGGTGCGGGCGAACCGCCGCTAGTTCGAAAGGTCAGGCACGTGAACGAAAAACAGGGGACCTTGGTCGCTCAGCACACCACCGAGATCGAGTCCGGGGTCGGTGACGTTCCGCGGCTGGCCGCCAGGGGCGTCACCGTCGGGTACGGCGACCGGACGGTGATCGAAGCGCTGGACGTGGCGATCCCGCAGGGCGTGGTGACCACGATCATCGGCCCCAACGGCTGTGGGAAGTCCACCCTGTTGCGCACCCTGTCGCGGCTCCTGAAACCGACTTCGGGATCCGTCGTGCTGGACGGTGAGGACATCGTCAGGCTCAAGACCAGGGATGTGGCGAAGAAGCTCGGCCTGCTGCCGCAGTCGCCGGTCGCTCCGGAAGGCCTGACCGTGGCCGACCTGGTCGCCAGGGGCCGGCACCCGCACCAGAGTTGGCTGCGCCAGTGGTCCTCGGACGACGCCTCCGTGGTGGAGCGCGCGCTGGCCATGACCGGGGTGTCCGATCTGGCCGACCGCCCGGTCGACACCCTCTCCGGTGGCCAGCGTCAACGCGTGTGGATCTCGATGACCCTCGCCCAGGGCACGGATCTGTTGTTGCTCGACGAGCCCACCACGTACCTGGACCTGGCGCACGCCATCGACGTGCTCGACCTGGTCGACGACCTGCACGAGTCGGGACGCACCGTGGTCATGGTCCTGCACGACCTCAACCTGGCCGCGCGCTACAGCGACAACCTGATCGTCATGAAGGCGGGTGCGGTCCTGGCACAGGGCCATCCGCGCGACGTGGTGACGGCCGAGCTGCTGGACGAGGCGTTCGGCCTGCGCGCCGTGGTGATCGACGATCCGGTGGGCGACCGTCCGCTGATCGTGCCGATCGGCCGGACGCACGTGGGGAGTTCCGGCAGTGCGCAGGTCCGAAGTGCGGGCAGCCGAAACGCGAGCCCTTCAACTTAGGCTAGGCTTACCTCATCGCCCCAAGGTAAGGTTCGCCTGCCCTTATGTGGGCCCGCAGTGCTTGGCACGAAAGCAAGGGATTCCGAATGCTCCTCGATCGAACTACACACAAGAAGACCTGGCGTCGGCTGGCGGGGACCATGTCCGCCGCAGCCCTCGGCGTGGGCCTCCTCGCGGGGTGCGGTTCCGGTTCGGCGGACAAGGACGACAAGGCCGACAGCGCCAACGCCCCGGCCGCCGCCGGTGCGTTCCCGGTCAAGGTCGAGCACGCGTTCGGATCCACCACCGTCGACAAGGCCCCCAAGCGGGTCGTGTCCGTGGGCTACACCGACGACCAGTCCATCCTGGCCTTCGGCATCAAGCCGGTCGGCATGGTCGACCAGTACCCGAACCCGGCGGGCCAGAGCCCCGACATCAACACCCAGTGGCCTTGGGTGAAGGACAAGTGGGGCGGCACCAAGCCCGAGGTCATCATGAACAACGGTGACAGCGGCCCCAACTACGAGAAGATCGCGGCCCTGCGGCCCGACCTGATCATCGCGGTCTACTCCGAGATCGACCAGGCCGCCTACGACAAGCTCTCGAAGATCGCGCCGACGGTGGGCCGCACCAAGGCCGAGAAGGAGCCGTTCAGCGCTCCGTGGCAGGACAACGCCCTCCACATCGCCAAGGCGCTCGGCAAGGCCGACGAGGGCCAGAAGATGGTCCAGGGCATCAACGACAAGCTCGCCGCGGCCAAGAAGGCGCACCCGGAGTTCGCCAACCAGACCGCCGTCGCGCTGTCCTGGTACAAGGACTCGGTCACGCCCTTCACCACCACCGACGTGCGCGGGCAGCTCCTGACGGGCATGGGCTTCAAGGGCCAGACCGAGATCGACAAGATCGCGGCCGGAACGTTCTCCACGCAGCTCTCCCCGGAGCGCATGGACCTCGTCGACGTGGACCGCGTGTTCGTCATCAACGACAAGGCCGACACCGACGCGCTGAAGAAGTTCGACCTCTTCGCGAACCTCAAGGTCGCCAAGAACGGCAAGGTCTCATACCTCCTCGACAGTGAGGGTCCGGCGGCCGGCGCGGCCATCTCGCAGGCCACCCTGCTCTCCATGCCGTACGCGATCGACGAGCTCGTCAAGTCGGTCGGCTAGGTGTGAGCACCACGGACACGCGTGTCGCCCCGACGACCCTGCGCACGACGACCGGACGCGAGGCGGCCCGATGGGTCGCGGCCAACTGCCGCACGATGCCTTGGCTGACGTCCGCCGCCGTGTTCAGCACGGTCGCCGGGGCGGCGCTCCAAATGCTCCCGGTCCTCCTGCTCAGCCGGGTGGTCGACGGGGTGACCGGGGGCGGACCGCGTTCCGCGCTGGTCCCCATCGGGGTCCTCATGGTGGCCGCCGCGCTTCTCGGCGCGGCGGCCACCGCCGTGTCGACCTACCTGATCGGGCGGCTCGGCGCCGACCTGCTCGCGCAGCTGCGCGAAGGCGCCGTCCGGGCCGTACTGGGCATGCCCAGCGCCCGGGTCGAACAGGTGGGCCGGGGCGATGTGCTCTCGCGGGTCGGTGACGACGTCGCCGTCCTGTCCAAGGGCATCCGTTCCGCCGTTCCCACCGTGTTCTCCGCGGGGGTGCTGGTGGCCATCGCCACGATCGGCATGTTCGGACTCGACTGGCGGCTCGGTCTGGCGGGTTCCTGCGCGCTGCCCGCCTACTGGCTGGCCCTGCGCTGGTACCTCCCCCGGTCCGCCCCGCTCTACCAGAAGCAGCGGGTCGCCCAGGCCGATCGCGCGCAGGCGCTGATCAGCGGCCTGGACGGCATCGACACCGTACGGGCCTACCGCCTGGAGGGCGCCTTCCGCGAGAAGGTCTCCGACGACTCCCGGCGGGTGCGGGACCTCGGCATCGACGTGTTCCGGTTCTTCGGCCGGTTCGTCGGCCGGGAGAACCGGGCGGAGTTCATCGGCCTGGTCCTGATCCTCGTGGTGGGCTACGTCCTGCTGGAGACCGGTTCCGCCACCCTCGGCGAGGTGTCGGCGGCCCCGCTGGTCTTCCACCGCCTGTTCACCCCGCTGGGCGCCATCATGTTCACCTTCGACGAGGCGCAGAAGTCGGGCGCGAGCCTGACCCGGCTCGTCGGGGTCCTGTCGGAGTCCACGCAGGAACGTCTGGTGGGCGACTCGACCGCCGCGGCGGTCGACGGCGCGGCGTGCCCGGTGACGGTGGAAAAGCTGACGTTCGCGTACCCCGGCGCCGAGGAGCCGGTCCTGCGGGACGTCAGCCTGACGATTCCGGCGGGCGGTTCACTGGCCCTGGTGGGTGCCACGGGGGCGGGCAAATCGACCCTCGCGGCCCTCATCGCCGGCATCGGGACCCCGCAGTCCGGATCGGTGCGCATCGGGTCGACCGATCTCGCCGACCTGGACGAGGCCGCGGCGAGGGCGTCGGTGAGCATCCTGACCCAGGAGACGCACGTCTTCTCCGGTCCGCTCGCCGACGACCTGAGGCTGGCGGCGCCCGAGGCGACCGACGAGCGGCTGATGGACGCGCTGCGCACCGTGGGCGCCCATGAGTGGGTCGAGGCGCTGCCGGACGGGCTGTACACCGCCGTGGGCGAGGGCGGCGAGCGTCTTGACGGCGCCAAGGTCGCCCATGTCGCTCTGGCCCGACTGGTGTTGGGGCGGGCCCCGGTGGTGGTGCTCGACGAGTCCACCGCGGAGGCGGGCAGCGAGGGCGCGGCCGATCTGGAACGGGCCGTACTGGCCGCCTGCGCCGGCCGGACCACGTTGTTCGTAGCGCACCGGCTGACCCAGGCGGTGGCGGCCGACCGGATCGTCGTGCTGGACGCGGGCCGCGTCGCGGAACAGGGCACGCACGAGGAGCTGGTGGCCCTGGGCGGCCGTTACGCGCGACTCTGGCGGGCTTGGCGAGATGGTAATTAGGTAAACCTAACTTAAGTTAGGCTGACCTTAGTACCTTGGAAGGGTGTTGAGTCTTCAATGATGGAACCGAGCGCTCGTCTCGTGCTGATCTCTCCTTCGCGTCTGGCCGACGTGCGCCGGCGCACCGGCGACCACTCCGACCGGACCATCGCCGAGGCGTGTGCCATCGGTCTGTCGTACTGGGCGACGGGCCAAGGCCCCGAGGGCCTGGACCCGACCCCCGGCACGCTGTTCGCGGACGTCCTCGGATGGACCGCCAACGGCGGCACGACGCCCGCCGGTTGGGAGGTCGGCGACGCCGGCCCGGACGGAATGGGCATCACCGTTCCCGAAGGAGTCCTGCCGTCCGACGCGCAGCGCGCGCTCGACGACCTGGCGGACTTCCCGGACCGCCCGCTCGGCACCATCACCCCGTCCGGCCCGGCGGAGCGACTCACGGCCCTGGCCCGGTGGAACGACACCGGGGCCGACCGGGTCCGGCCGACGATCGTGCAACTGTTCCTGGAGCAGGCGCGCGTCAGGCCGGACGCGGTCGCCATCGTGGACGAACACCGGTCGCTGACCTACCGCCAGGCGGCGGAGCTGTCGGCCCAGCTGGCCCACGACCTGATCGGACGCGGACTCACGGCCGAGCAGGTCGTCGGCATCTCGCTCGGCCGCTCCGCCGACATGGTGATCGGCCTGCTCGGCGTGCTCCGCGCCGGTTGCGCGTTCGTACCGCTCGACCCGCAGTGGCCCGCCGCGCGCCGGGCCGTCGTCATCGACGACGCACGGGTCGTCGTACAGCTCAACGACTCCGGTGAGCACGACCCCGCGGAACCGGCCGCCATCGCCGTCGACATCGACGACTGGGCCCACACGGCGCGGCCCGTCGAGGACACCGGGATCCACGTCCCCGGCGACGCCCTGGCCTACGTGATCTTCACCTCCGGTTCGACCGGCCGCCCCAAGGGCGCGATGATCCGGCACGAGGCGATCAGCGAGCGCCTGCTGTGGCAGGTCAACGACATCCTCGGCTTCGGCCACGACGACGCGTCGCTGTTCAAGGCGCCGTTGTCCTTCGACATATCCATCAACGAGGTCTTCCTGCCCCTGGTGTGCGGCGGCCGGCTGGTCGTCCTGCGGCCCGGCGGCGAGCGCGACCCGCACCACCTGCTGAGCGTCATCGCCGAGCAGCGCGTCACCTTCACCTACCTCGTGTCGTCCATGCTGGACGTCCTGCTGGAGATGGCCGGCGACTCCGGACGCCTCGACAGCCTCCGCCACGTGTGGTGCGGCGGCGAGGTGCTCACCCCGGAGCTGTACGAGCGGTACCGCACCAAGCTCGACATCCCCATGTACCACGGCTACGGACCGGCCGAGACCACCATCGGCGTCTCCCACGTCATCTACCGGGGCGCGGCGGAACGCCTGTCGACCTCGATCGGCAAGGCCAACCCCAACACCCAGCTGTACGTGCTGGACGACGAGCTGCGCCCGGTCCCGGTCGGGGTCGGCGGCGAGCTGTACGTCGGCGGGTTCCTCCTGGGACGCGGATACGCGGGAGCCCCGGCACTGACCGCGTCCCGGTTCGTGGCCAACCCCTTCGCCCGCGACGGGTCCCGGCTCTACCGGACCGGCGACCTCGCGCGGTTCGCCCCGGACGGGTCCCTGGACTTCCTCGGCCGTGCCGACAACCAGGTGAAGATCCGCGGCATGCGGCTCGAACTGGAGGACGTCGAGGCCGGTCTCGCCGAACACCCCGCGGTACGACACACCTGCGTCGTCGTGAAGAAGAACAGCGCGGGCGGCAACTATCTCGTGGGTTACGTGATCCCGGCCGCCGGAAGTGAGGAGCTGCGGGCGGACGAGGTCAAGGAGTGGGCCACCGGGCACATGGTGGAGTACATGGTGCCGACCCACGTCGTCGTGATGCGCGCGTTCCCGCTCACCGCGAACGGCAAGTTGGACCGGCGTGCGCTACCCGAGCCCGAGCTCGCGACCGGCTCGTTCCTGCGCCCCTCCACCGACAACGAGCGCGCGGTGTGCGCCGCCGTCGCGTCCGTGCTGCGCCTGGAGGAGGTCGGCGTCGACCAGGACTTCTTCCAGCTCGGCGGGGACAGCATCCTCGCGATCTCGCTGCTGAGCGCGCTGCGCGACGCCGGCCTCTACGTCACCGCCGGGCAGATCTTCACCAACAGCCTCCTGGGCGCACTCGCGGCGGTGGCGAGCCGCGACGACGTGGCCCGGGTGGACCACGGCGACATCGCGACCGGCCCCGTCACGGGATCGCCCGTCGTCCAGTGGCTGGGCGAGGTCACGGACGCGATCGACGGCTTCGTGCAGTCGGTCGTGCTGAACACCCCGGCCGACCTCACCGCCGACACCCTCGACACCGTCCTCACCTCCGTCGTGGCCCGCCACGACATGCTGCGCGCCCGGCTCGTGCGCGGCGACCGCTGGAGCTTCGACATCCCGGAGTCCGACACGGCCGTGGCCGGCTGGCAGGAGAGCGACCTGTCGCTCGACGCGTGCACGGCCCTCGCCACCGAAGGCCTGGACCCGGACAACGGCGTGATGCTGCGAGCCGTCTGGCGCCGCGAGGCACGCCAACTGGTCGTCGTCGTCCACCACGTGGTGATCGACGGAGTGTCCTGGCGCGTGCTGCTGGAGGACCTCGCCACGGCATGGCGCCAGTGCTCCGCGGGCGAACCGGTCGAACTGCCCACCGTGGGAACGTCGTTCCGCCGCTGGACCCAGCAGCTGGAGAGCGCCGCCTTCGACCAGGACCGCGCCTACTTCGAACGCCCCCTGCCGGGCCCGGACGCACCGCTGGGCACGCGCCCGCTGTCCGAAGCCGACACGGTCGACCGGGAAAGGCACCTGAGCGTCACGGTCGGCCCCGAGACCACCGCCGCGCTGCTCGGCGACGTCCCGGCGAAGTTCCACGCGCGCGTCAACGACGTCCTGCTGACCGGGCTCGCCCTCGCCCTAGCCCGGTGGCGCCGCGGCCGCGGCCAGGACCAGACCTTCGCGCACATCGAGCTGGAGGGCCACGGACGCGAAGGGCGCCACGTCGCGGGCGCCTCCGGCGTCGAACCGGAGCTGTCGCGGACGGTCGGCTGGTTCACGACGCTGTTCCCCGTGACCGTCGACCCCGGCACGGCGGAGGACCTCACCGCCCCCGCGTACCTGGCCGCCGCCCTCAAGGCCGTCAAGGAAGACCTGGCCCGCCTGCCCGGCAACGGTGTCTCGTACGGAGCCCTGCGCTACCTGTCCGACGCGACCTTCACCGCCCCCGCACCCCAGGTCCTGTTCAACTACCTCGGACGTTTCGACGCGGGCGCCTCCGGCGACTGGCAGCTCTGCGGAACCACCGGACAGCTGGGCGAGAAGCGCGACCCGAGGATGCGCCTCCAGCGCGCCCTGGAGTTCAACGCGATCGCCGAGCCCGACGCCAACGGCGAGTTCGAGCTGGTCACCACCATCTCCTGGCCCGAGGGGATGTTCACCGACGCCGACATCGAAACCATCGGCG
Source organism: Streptomyces sp. NPDC088097 (assembly GCF_044741845.1). Lineage (NCBI taxonomy): Bacteria > Bacillati > Actinomycetota > Actinomycetes > Kitasatosporales > Streptomycetaceae > Streptomyces > Streptomyces sp. NPDC088097. The sequence goes on along the minus strand of NZ_JBIUTJ010000003.1, from coordinate 151,212 downwards.
GACACTTCCGGGACGCCCTCGCCGGACTGGCCGCGCTCGACGAGGGCGGCCACACACCGAGCGACTTCCCGCTGGTGGAGCTGACCCAGGCGGACATCGACGCCCTGGACGGGCCCACGCTGCGCGCCGTCCTGCCCCTGACCCCGCTGCAAGAGGGCCTGTACTTCCACTCGGTCTTCGACGACGACTCCGCGGGCAGCTACGTCGAACAGCAGCTGCTGACGCTGGAGGGCGCGCTCGACGCCGACCGGCTCGCCGACGCGGCCACCCGGCTGCTCGCCCTGTATCCGAACCTGGCCGCACGGTTCACCGCCCTCGCCGACGGCCGTGTCGTCTCCGTGCTCGACGGCGGCGCCGAGGCGCCCTTCACCACGCTGGAGCGGCCCGGCATCACCGCCGAGGAGATCCGTGCGTACGCCGAGCGGGACCGCCGCGCCGGCTTCGACCTCGCCACCGGCCCGCTGATGCGTTTCACCCTGATCCACGACCCGGAATCCGGCCGCGACGTCCTGGTGCAGACCGTGCACCACATCATCGCCGACGGCTGGTCGGTGCCGCCCATGCTGCGCGCGCTGCTCGCCGAGTACCACGCCCCGGGGTCCGTGTACCCCCTGGGTGGCTTCCCCGACTACGTCGGCTGGCTCGCCGGACGGGACTCCGACGAGAGCGACCGGGTGTGGTCCGCCGAGTTCGCCGAGCTGTCCGGCCCCTCGCTGGTGGCCGAGGAGCACACCCCCTCCGACCGGTTCGCCGACACCTCCGCGGAACCGGACTACGACGTGGACGCGGCCGTCCGGTCGGCCGGCGTGACCCTGAGCGTGGCCGTGCACAGCGCCTGGGCGGTGACGCTCGGCGGCATCCTGCACTCCGGCGACGTGGTGTTCGGCTCCACCGTCTCCGGCCGCGACGCCGACGTGCCCGGCATCGGGGACATGGTCGGCCTGTTCATCAACACCATCCCGCTGCGCGCGCGGTGGGCCGGCGGCACGACGGCGCGCGAGCTGCTCGCCTCGGTGCGCGAACATCAGGGCGCCGTACTGCCCCACCAGCACGTCTCGCTGGCCCGGATCGGCCGCCAGGCCGGCGTCGGGCCCCTCTTCGACACCCTCGTGGTGTTCGACGTGGCGACCGACGTGGCCGCCCTGCGCCGCCCCGGCGACACCCTGTCCATCACGGGCCTCGTCAACGAGGGCGCGCCGCACTACCCGCTCACCCTGGTGGTCGAGCGGTCCCTCGACGGGCGCGTGCGCTTCAACCTGATCTACGACGGCGCACTGCTCCGGGAGAGCAGCGCCCAGGACATCCTGCGTGGGTTCACGCACACCCTGGGCGCCCTGCTCACCCGGCCGGACGCCTTGGTCGCCGGCCTGGAGCCGGAAGCGACGCGGAGCCCGGTGCCGACCGACGGGGCGACCCTCGGCAGCCTGTTCGACGCCGCCGTGGGGCGGAACCCGGGGGCCACCGCCGTCACCCAGTGCGCACTCGACGGCGCCACCCGTTCGCTGACCTACGCCGAACTGGCCGAAGCGAAGGACGGGCTGGCCGCCACCCTGCGCGCGGCCGGGGTCCGGCCCGGTCAGCGTGTGGCCGTCGCCGTCCCGCGCTCCGTCGAGCAGGTCGTCGCCCTGGTCGCGATCGTCAGCGCGGGCGGTGCCTACGTACCGCTGGACATGGCGTACCCGGACGACCGCCTGGAGTACGTCCTCGCGGACGCCGCGCCACAGGCCGTCCTCGTCTCGCCCGAACAGCGGGAGCGTTTCACGGCGCTGCTCGACCGGGCCGGCGTCGCCGCCCGCGTACTGGTGCAGGGCGACGAGCCGGCGCAGGACACCGCGGAGGCCGTGGCGGAGGAGGTGGGCGGACACGACCCCGCCTACGTGATCTACACCTCCGGGTCGACCGGCCGGCCCAAGGGCGTCGTCGTCCCGCACTCCAGCGTGGTGTCGCTGCTCGCCAACACCCGGCCCGACATGGACTTCGGCCCGGCCGACGTGTGGGTCCAGTTCCACTCCTACTCCTTCGACTTCGCGGTCTGGGAGCTGTGGGGCGCGCTGGTGCACGGCGGCGAGCTGCTGGTCCCCGACTACGGTCTGACCCGTTCCCCCGTCGACTTCCACCGGCTGGTCCGTGAGCGCGGGGTGACGGTGCTCAACCAGACGCCCTCGGCCTTCTACCAGTTCATCGAGGCCGACCGGCACGCCGGTGAACCGCTCACGGCCCTGCGCCGGGTCATCTTCGGCGGCGAGGCGCTGGACCTCGGACGGCTGCGCGGCTGGGTCGAGCGGCACGGGACCTCCTCGACCGAACTCGTCAACATGTACGGCATCACCGAAACGACCGTCCACGTGACCCACCGGGTGCTGACCGACGAGGACTTCGGCCCCGGCGACGACGTCAGCCCCATCGGCGGTCCCATCCCCGGCCTGATCACCCACCTGCTCGACGACCGGCTCAGGCCGGTGCCGCCGGGCCGGGTGGGCGCCATCTACGTGGCCGGCGACCAGGTGGCGCTGGGCTACCTGGGCCGGCCGGGCCTCACCGCCGGCCGGTTCGTGGCGAACCCGTTCGCGAACGACGGCTCCCGCATGTACCACACCGGCGACCTCGCCCGCCGTACCCTCGACGGCGAGCTGGAGTTCGCCGGCCGCGCCGACGACCAGGTGCAGCTCAAGGGCTTCCGCATCGAGCTCGGCGAGGTCGAGGCCGCGATCCGGGAACTCGACGGCGTGGTCGACGTGGCCGTCACCGTCGCGGACAGCGGGGACCACCTGGTCGCGCACCTCGTGGGCCGCGTGCAGGGCGACCTGTCCGTCCTCCTCACCACGAAGCTGCCCGTCCACATGCTGCCGGGCCGGGTCCTGTCGGTGGACGCCCTGCCGCTGACCGTCAACGGCAAGCTGGACCGCAAGGCACTGGCCGCGCGGGCCGCGCGGGACGACACCCCGGTGGCCGTCACCGGCTCCGGCTCCGACGATTCCGCGCTCGCCTCCCTGGTCGCCGTCTTCGCCGACACGCTCTCCCACCCGTCGGCCGACGCCGACACCGACTTCTTCGGCGCCGGCGGCGACAGCATCACCGCCATCACCGTGGTCAACCGGGCCAGGGCGCTCGGTCTGCCGATCGCCCCGCGCGACGTGTTCCTCATGAAGACCCCCAGGGCCCTCGCCGAGACCCTGGCCGCGCGCGCTCCCCAGACCCGGGAAACCGCTGCGACGACCGCCCCCGCGCGGCGTGCCGACGGCCCGGTGGCGCCGACGCCGATCATCCTGCGCCAGCGGGAACTGGGCGGCTCCCTCGCCCGGTTCGTCCAGGCGAGGTCGCTGGAGGTGGCCGAGGGGACCGGGCTCGCCGACATCGAGCGCGCCGCGAACGCCGTGGTGGCCGCCCACCCGGCCCTGCGCATGCGGCTGCACGCCGAGCACGGGGTGTGGAGCCTGCGCACCGAACCCGCCGACGGGGCCACCGTGGTCCGCGCGGACACGGCCGACGCCCGGACCGCCGCCAACGGGGCCGCCGCACTGCTCGACCCCGAAAACGGCGACGTCATCGCGTTCACCTGGCTCGCGGCGACCCACACCCTGGTGATCACCGTCCACCACCTCGCGGTCGACTCGGTGTCGTGGCTGATCCTGCTGGACGACATGGAGGCCGCACTGCGCGGCGAGCCCCTCGCCCCCGCGACCACCTCCTACGCCGAGTACGCCGAGACACTGACCCTGCGGGCCGCCGACGACGTCGCCGACCTCGGGCACTGGATCGACACCCTCCGGGCGCCCGCGCTGCTTCCCGCGGTCGGCGCCCTGCGCGACACCACCGTCGTGCTCGACCCCGAGGTCAGCGCCCGGGTGACGCGTACCGCGCCCGCCGCTCTCGGCGTCGCGCTCACCGAGCTGCTGTGCGGCGCGCTGCGCACCGCGCTGACTCACGTCCAGTCCTCGCCCGCGGATCTCGCGATCGAGCTGGAGCGCCACGGCCGGGTTCCGGCGGCGGAACACCACGACTACACGCGCACCGTCGGCTGGTTCACCGCCATCGCGCCCGTACGGCTCACCGCGCGGATCGACCCGGTCGCGGCGGCCCGAGAGCTCGCCGAACGACAGCCGGACGAGGCCGGGCACACCGCCTACGGCCTCCTGCGGTACCTGAACCCGCAGACGGCGCCGCTGCTGACCGCCCGCCCGCAGGTGCTGTTCAACTACCTCGGCCGGGGCAGCGAGTCCCAGGCGCTGCACATCACGGGCGGCGACCAGGGAAGCCCGTACGCCGTGGAGGTCAACGCCTGGACCGACGCGGCCACCGGCAGCCTGCACGCGACCTTCACCCTCGCCGAGGAGATCCCCGACGAGATCACCGGGCACTGGCTGGACGCCCTGGAGGCCGTCGCGGACGCCTCCGTGACGGCCGAGCGCACGGCGCCGGTCACTCCGCTCCAGCGGGGCCTGTACTTCCAGGCCCAGATGGCCGGCTCGGCCGGACACTACGTCGCGCAGAGCTACTTCGCCTTCGACCGGCGCCTGGACACCGACGCGCTGGCCGAGGCCATGGCCCGGGTAATCGCCCGACACCCGGTCGTCGGCGCGGGCTTCACCACCGACGAGGACGGCCACCCGGTGCAGGTCCTCAAGGCGGGCCGCCGCGTCGACGTCCACACCGTCGAGCTGTCGAGCGACGCGGAAGTCGAAGCCTTCCGCGTCCGGGACCGCAACACCGGATTCGATCCGGCCGAACCGCCCCTGGTCCGGCTGACCGTGGTCCGGCTGCCCGACGGCCGCGACGGCCTGCTCCTCAGCTACCACCTGCTGCTGTGGGACGGATGGTCCCGCGCGATCGTGCTCCGGGACCTGTTCGAGGCCTACCGGTCCGTGCTCGCCGGCGAGCAGCCGGCCGCGATCCCGGCCACGCCGGGCTTCGAGGACCACGCCCGGGTGATCGCGGCGAAGGACCCGGCCGAGTCGGAGCGCTTCTGGGCGCGGCACCTGGCCGGGCTCCCCGGCCCGACGCTGCTCGCCGGACCGGCGCCGACCCTGACGGAGGACCTGCCGCCCGCGCTCGTCCACGTACTGTCCGTCGAGCAGTCGGACCTGCTGCGGCAGACCGCCAAGACGCACGGGGTCACGCTGAACTCGGTCCTCACCGGCGCGTTCGGCCTGCTCCTCGGCGCCCACACGGGCCGCGGTGACGCCGTGTTCGGCGTGACCGTGTCCGGCCGCGAGGGCGAGGGGCTGTCCGAGGTCGTCGGAGTGCTGCTCAACACCGTGCCGATGTGGACGCGGGCCCGGCCGGACGACACGGTCCGGGACTACCTGACGGCCGTGCAGGCCGCCCGGGTCGAGGGCATGGAGCACGAGCACCTGGGTCTCGGCGAGATCCAGCGGGCCGGCGGACACGACGCCCTCTTCGACAACCTGTTCGTGCTCCAGAACTTCCTGGACATGGACGCCTTCGCCGAGATGAACGCCCGCCACGGCATCACCGCGGTGAAGTCGGACGACTCCACCCACTACCCGTTCACCTGGGTCGTCACCCCCGGCGACCGGCTCACGGTCAAGCTGGAGCACCGCCACGGCGACTGCGACGACGCCCGCCGGCTCCTCGACGACTACGTGGGCGTGCTGGAGGACCTGTCCCGCGCCACCGGGCCGGTGGGCGCGCTGCGGGGCCTCGGGCCCGTGCCGCGACCCGGCGTCCGTACCGACATCGGCACCGACACCGTCGTCGACCGGTTCGACCTCGCGGCGGACCGCGCCCCGGAGCGGATCGCGCTCGTCTCGCACGGCCGGAGCATGACCTTCGCGGAACTCCGCGATCGCAGCCGTGAGCTGGCCGGTGTGCTCGCCGCACGGGGCACCGGCCCCGAGCGGACCGTGGGTCTCGCGATCCCGCGCTCCCTCGACTGGATCGTGGCGCTGTTCGCGGTGCTCCGCACCGGAGCCGCCTACGTGCCGCTGGAGCTGGACCACCCGGACGAGCGGATCGCCGCGATCGTCGCGGACGCCCGCCCAGAGGTGATCCTCACCGTCAGCGGCGTGTCGTCGCGGCTGACCGGTGACCTGATCGAGCTGGACCGGCCCCTCCCGGAGGCCGAGCCGTTCGTGACGTTCGCGCCGGACGACCCGCAGCGGTTGCGGCACCCGGCGTACACGATCTACACCTCGGGTTCCACCGGCAAGCCCAAGGGCGTGGTGACCGAGTACGCGGGTCTCACCAACATGCTGATCAACCACCAGCGCCGCATCTTCGAGCCGGTGCTGGCGGAACACGGGAACCGGATCTTCAAGATCGCCCACACCGTGTCGTTCGCCTTCGACATGTCGTGGGAGGAACTGCTCTGGCTCGCCGACGGCCACGAGGTGCACATCTGCGACGAGGAACTGCGCCGCGACGCGCCCGCACTGGTCGAGTACTGCGGTGAGCACGGGATCGACGTCGTCAACGTGACCCCCACCTACGCCGGGCAACTGGCGGGCGAGGGCCTGTTGGACGATCCGGCCCGGCGCCCCGCGCTGGTCCTACTGGGCGGTGAGGCGGTCACCCCGACCCTGTGGCAGCGGCTCGCCGAGACCGAGGGGACGGTCGGCTACAACCTGTACGGACCCACCGAATACACCATCAACACCCTGGGAGTCGGCACCTTCGAGTGCCAGGACCCGGTGGTGGGCGTGGCGATCGACAACACCGACGTGTTCGTGCTCGACCCGTGGCTCCGGCCGCTGCCGGACGGGGTTCCCGGCGAGCTGTACGTCTCGGGCGTCGGCATCGCCCGCGGCTACCTGGGCATGCCGGGTCAGACCGCGCACCGGTTCGTCGCGTCCCCGTTCGGTGCGCCCGGCGAGCGCATGTACCGCACCGGCGACCTGGTGATCCGGCGTCCCGACGGGAACCTGATGTACCTCGGTCGCACCGACCAGCAGGTCAAGATCCGCGGGCACAGGGTCGAGCTGGGTGAGGTCGAGGCGGCCTTCGCGGCGCATCCGGCGGTACGGTATACCGCCGCCGTCGCCCAGCCGGATCCGCAGGTCGACGGCGCGTACCGGCTGGCCGCGTACCTCGTGCTGGACGGTTCCGACCTGGCGGCGGTCGCCGCCGAGGTGGGCGCCGCACTCCCCGACTTCCTGCGCCCGACGCACTACGCGCAGGTCGCCGGCATCCCGCTCACGGTGAACGGGAAGGCTGACATCAAGGCTCTGCCGGAGCCCAAGCCCCTGGGCGCGCTGACCACTTCGGTCGAGCGCGGCCCCGAGACCGAGACCGAGGCCTTGGTGTGCGAGTACTTCGCCGAGGCCCTGGACCTGGACGACGACGAGGTGAGTGCCGTGAGCGACTTCGTCTCCCTCGGGGGACACTCCATGCTGGCCGTACGTCTGGTCGGACTCCTGCGCCGTGAATTCGGCCCCGTCATCACGATCCGTGATCTGTTCACCCTGCGAACCCCGGAAGCGATTGCCCACCACCTCGATGACAACTCCTGACGCCCAGCGATCCCACCGCGCGGGATCCGACATCCTCCGGACCGCCATACGCCGCAACGTCGGCGCCATGGTCTGGGGCACCGTCCTCATGGGCCTGTACCAAGCGGGCGAGACAGCCTTTCCGATCGCGCTCGGACTCATCGTCGAGCACACGATGCAGGACCGGAGCCCGGGGTCACTCGCGCTGTCGGTCGCCGCACTGGCCGTGATCATCACCGTCGTATCGCTGTCGTGGCGGTTCGGCATGCGCATCCTGCAGAAGGCCAACACGACCGAGGCGCACCGCTGGAGGGTGCGGGTCGCGGCCTGCGGCCTCCAGCCGGTGGCCCGGGACGTCGACCTCAAGTCCGGCGAGGTGCTCACCATCGCCACCGAGGACGCCGACCAGACGGCCGACATCGTCGAGGTGGTGCCGATGCTGATCAGTTCCATGGTCTCGGTGCTGATCGCGGCGGTCGCGCTGAGCATGGCGAGCGTCCGGCTCGGCGTGCTGGTCATGGTCGGCACGGTCGCGATCCTGTCGATCCTCAGCGTCATGTCCAAGCGGATCGGCAGCAGCACCAAGGAGCAACAGGCCCGGGTGGCGCGGGCGGGTGCGAAGGTCGCCGACCTGATCACCGGTCTGCGCCCGCTGCACGGCTTCGGCGGCAACCAGGCGGCGTTCCTGTCGTACCGGAAGGTCAGCACGGAGGCGAGGCAGCAGTCGGTCACCGTCGCCCGGGTGAACGGCGCCTACGCGGGCACCGCGCTGGCCCTCAACTCGGTCCTCGCGGCCTCGGTGACGCTGACGGCCGGCTGGCTCGCCTACGACGGGCAGATCGGCATCGGGGAACTCGTCATGGCCGTGGGCCTGGCGCAGTTCATCATGGAGCCGCTCCGACTGTTCTCGGACATGCCGAAGTACGTGATGATGGCGCGCGCGTCGGCGGAGCGGATGGCCCTGGTGCTGTCCGCCCCGCCGGCGGCGGCCCCGGGGACGGAGCGTCCGGCCCCGGGCGGGGACCTGGAGATCGACTGCGTCCGCTACGGGTCCCTGCAGGGCGTGAAGTTCCGCGTTCCGGCGGGCGAGTTCACGGCGATCGCGGCCTACCGGCCGCGGACGGCCGCCGACCTCACCTCGGTCCTGGCCGTGAACGTCCCGCCGGACGGCTACGAGGGAGTGGTCCGGCTCGGCGGCCGGGAGCTCGCGGAGCTGTCGGTCGAGGCGGTCCGCGAACGCGTCCTGGTGAACCCGTACAACGCGGAGATCTTCGCCGGCACGCTCCGCTCCAACATCGACCCCTCGGGGTCGAGCCGGATGATCCCCGAGGCGGTGGAGGCGTCCATGTTGACCGATGTCGTCGCGCTGCACCGGCAGGGACTGGACTACGAGGTCCGTGACCGCGGTTCGAACCTGTCCGGGGGCCAGCGCCAGCGGTTGTCGCTGGCCCGAGCCCTGGCGGCCGACAGCGACGTGCTCGTCCTGCACGATCCGACGACGGCCGTCGACGCGGTGACCGAGCAACTCGTCGCGCGCAACCTCGCGGAGCTGCGGCGGGGCCGCACCACCCTCGTGATCACCAGCAGTCCGGCCTTGTTGGACGTCGCGGACCGGGTCCTCGTGCTGGACGACGGAGTCGTCGCGGCCGAAGGAACCCACCGCGCGCTGCTGGCCGGTGACGAGGCGTACCGCCTGGCCGTCACCCGGTGAACGTCTCGCGGTGACCCCTCTCGTGGTGGATCCTCACGCGGTGGATCCTCACGCGGTGCACCGGTGACCATCGGCCCGGGCGCCCGGCCATGTGCCGGGCGCCCGGGCCGGTGTCGGTCAGGCCAGTGCCCAGGCGACGTCCCTGAGCAGGGCCTCGCGCCAGCCCGCCCGGTCGTGGTCCGAAGCCGACCTGCTGACCCGTACGGTCGCGCCGGCCCGGGTGGTCAGTGCCTCGACCAGTTCGCAGTGCGGCCGCATCCTCGTCTCGTGCTCCCCGAGATCGAAGGCGATCCTCAGCCCGGCCGGGGCGGGGCGCTCCCGCAGACGTGCGGCGATGGCGCCGCCGACCGGTCCACCCAGGGGGTCGGGCAGCTCCGCGGCGCCGGGCGTCCACCAGAACGACCCCGATTGGCAGGCGACGCGGGACACCAGGTCCGGGAACTCCATCGCCGCGTACATCGCGCTCAGTCCGCCGAGGCTCTGCCCGGCGACCACCAGACGGTCCGGGTTAGCCGGCACACCGCAGTCGGCCACCAACGGCAGCAGTTCGTCCCGTATCGCCTCCCACAGCTCCGGCCGGCACCCGAATTCGGCCTGCCGGTCCTTGGCCGGTACGAAGACCAGGGTGACCGGGGGCATGTCCCCGGCGGCGACGGCCGCGTCGAACGCGGTCATGGCGGGGTGCAGGTGCAGCCAGTCGTCCCCGTCGAGCAGCAGGACCAACGGCCCGCCGCCGCCCGCCGGGTGGACCCGTACGGTCCGCCGGCCGCCGAGCCGCTCGCTCGCCCAGCGGATCCTCACGGCCGGCAGCGGCAGCACGTCGTCGGCGCCGAGGGCGGGCCAGTGCGGTTGCGGGGGAGCGTCGGGCGTGGCGGCGACGGACCGGTCCCCGCCGGCGCCGACCGGGTTGTACGGATCGGCGTGCGAGGCCTCGTCCGTGACGAACCGGTAGGTCACGCGGAGCCGCGCGGGCATGCGCACTTCGGCGTACCAGCAGTCCGTCTCGCGCCAGCGGGTGAGCGGCACCGGATCCGACCAGCTCTCGAACTCGACGAGGACCGGGGCGCCGCGCCACAGGAACAGAGCGACCCAACCGCCGTCGCCGGAAGGCGCGTACGCCGGCCCCGCCGCCGCCCAGAACTCCTCGGTGCCGGGCGCACCGGGCAGGCCGAAGGCGGCGAAGGGGCTCTCGGAGCCGGCCGGGGAGCCGGAGGGGGACCCGGTCACGACCGGACCCGTTCGAGTACACGCATCTGCGCTCCTTGTGAGGGGGAAGGGGAAACGTTAATATTTATGATTAGGCGAGCCTAACCTAAGTGTGAGACCCTCTCGTTCCACGCTTCATCCACGATCGATCTGCCGTGCGGGCCCGGCGCCCGCTCGCGGACCGCGGGTCCGTCCGTCCGACGCAACCCGCCGGTCCCGTCCGGCTCCAGGAGGAACCCCAGCATGAGCACCAACCCGTTCGACGACGCAGACGGCCGTTTCCTGGTCCTGGTGAACGAAGAGGGCCAGCACTCCCTGTGGCCGTCCTTCGCCGAGGTGCCCGGGGGATGGACGGTCGTCCTGGAGGCGACCGGCCGCGACGCGTGCCTGGAGTACATCGAGTCCCACTGGACCGATCTGCGCCCCCGCTCCCTCGCCGCGGCCACCGGCGCCTGACGCGTCCGGCTCCTCGCCGGCCGGCCGAGCGGACCGGCCGGACCTCGACCACAGGACCCGGCGCCGAACGGACTGCCCATGCTGTGCACCAGGCTGACGAACGCGAACATCCTCACCATGGACCCGGACCACCCGGTCGCCCACGACCTGGGCATCTGGCGGGGCCGGATCGTGGGGCTGGACGAGGCCGTCACCTCCCTCCCGGCCCGCGAGGTGGTCGACCTGGGGGGCGCCACCGTCCTGCCCGGTTTCATCGACAGCCACGTCCACCTGGCGTGGACCGGCTTCAAGCAGCGGGTCCCGAGCGTCGCCCCGTGCGAGCGGGTCGAGGACGTGTTGGCGGTCGTCGCCGAGGCCACCTCCCGTACGGGCGCGCCCGGCGACTGGGTGGACGTGATGGGCTACGACCAACGGGCCCTGGGCCGCCACCTGACCGCCGCCGAACTGGACACGGTCTGCCACGGGCGCAAGGTGCTCCTGATGCACGACTCGGGCCACGGATGCGTCGTCAACAGCGCGGTCCTGGCCCTGCTGCCCGCCGACGTCCCGCACCTGGAAGGCTTCCTGGCCGAGAGCGCCATGGCCGCGGCGCGGCGGCTCCGGCTGCCCTACGCCCAGTCCGAGATCGCCGACGCCGTCGAGCGGGCCGCCCGTACCTGCCTCGCCGAAGGCGTGACCGCGGTCGCCGAGGCGGGCATCGGAGGTGGCCTGCTCGGCAACAGCCCGGTGGAACTGGGCGCCTACCAATTGCTGCGGGACCAGTCGAGACTGCCCCTGCGCGTCCAGCTCATGGCGGCCGGTGACACGCTGGGTCCGCGCGCCGCGCACCGGGAGGACGGCTTCACCCGGGCCCTGGACCTGGGCGTGCGCACGGGGTTCGGTGACGACTGGCTGTCGCTGGGCGCGCTCAAGATCTACACCGACGGCGGCATGATGGCCCGTACGGCCGCGCTCACCGCCCCGTACGAGGGGACGGACGACGCCGGTCAGTTGCAGGACGATCCCAAGCGCCTCACCCGGCTCATCGTGGACGGCCACCTCGCGGGCTGGCAGCTCGCCTTCCACGCCATCGGCGACCGCGCCGCCGATCTCGCGCTCGACGCGTTGGAGCGGGCGCAGCGCCTGCGGCCCCGGCCGGACGCGCGGCACAGGATCGAGCACGCCGGGCTGATCCGCCCCGACCAACTGCCGCGCTTCGCAGGGCTGGGCGTCAGCGCGGTCGTCCAGCCGACCTTCCTGTACTCCTTCGGGGACGACTACGCGCGGGTGATGGGCGAGGAGCGGGCGTCCTGGATGTACCGGGGTCGGGGATTCCTGGACCACGGAGTGACGCTCGTCGGAAGTTCGGACCGGCCCGTCACGGACGGGGCGCCGCTGCGGGGCGTCCAGTTCATGGTCGAGCGGGCATCCGCCTCCGGACGGCCGGTCGGACCGCGAGAGGCGATCACCGTCGAAGAGGCGCTGCACGCCTACACGGTGGCGGGCGCGTACGCCTGCCGGTGGGAGGACAGCGCCGGCAGCCTCACCCCCGGAAAGCGCGCCGACCTGGTCGTCCTGGGGGACGATCCGCGGCGGGTCGATCGCTCCCGGATCGGCGGCATCGAGGTCGTGGCGACGTACGTGGACGGACACGAGGCAACGGAAGCGGGAAAGCTGTGATTGGTGTGAGTCATGTGACTGCTGTGAGTGGTGCGACTGCTGCGAGTGATGCGACTGTCGTGAACGGTGTGCCTGTGATGAGTGGTGTGCCCGGTGTGCGTGGCCGGATGAACATCCTGGAAGGGCTCTCCCCGCTGTGGGAGGCGCCGGCCACCCCGCCGCGTTGGGTGATCTGGCACGCGGGCCCGGACGATCCGCTCGTCTTCGACCGGGAGTTCAACATCCCGTGCGACGTGGACGACGCGGTCCTGCCGGAGGTCCTGCACCGGATGCGCGAGGCGGGCGCCCCGGAGGGCGACAGCTACCCCGGCCGCGCCTGCGGATAGCGAACGCGCCGGACTCACCGGTGGGACGCGCCGCGCCCGGCGCCCACCGCCGGCCGGGACGGACCCACCCCGCGGGCGTACGCGTGCGGGGCCGTCGCCCTACGCGGCGTTGAGGACCGCCGGCAGCGCCGCGACCAAGGCGTCGACCTGCCCTTGCGGCACCGTGAGGGCGGGGGCCGGCCGTACGACGTCCGGACCCCCCGCGTTCACCAGGAACCCGGCGTCCTGCGCCGCCCGTTGGACCCGCGCGGCCACCGGCTCGCCCAGGACGACGCCCACGAGCAGCCCCGCGCCCCGGACCTCGCGCACCAGGGGGTGTCCGAGTGCCGCGATGTCGCGCCGCAGCCGCGCGCCCACCCGGGTGACGTGGTCGAGCAGCCCCTCCTTCTCGATGGTCTCCAGGACGGCGAGCCCGGCCGCGCACGCGACCGGATTGCCGCCGAAGGTGGAACCGTGCTGACCGGGCGTCAGCAGCTTCGCCGCGTCCCCGAAGGCGATCGTGGCGCCGATCGGCAGACCACCGCCCAGGCCCTTGGCCAGGGTGATCACATCGGGCTCCACGCCCTGCTCCGCCTGGTGCGCGAACCAGTGGCCGGTGCGACCGATCCCGGTCTGCACCTCGTCCAGGACCAGCAGACTGCCCGTGGCCAGGGTGATCTCGCGGGCGGCGCGCAGGTAGCCTTCGGGCGCCGGGATGACACCCGCCTCGCCTTGGACCGGCTCCAGGAAGACCGCCGCGGTGCGCTCGGTCACGGCCGCGCGCAACGCCGCCGCGTCGCCGTAGGGGACGTGCGTCACCTCCGTCGGCAGCGGCAGGAAGGGGGCGAGCTTGGCCGGCTGTCCGGTGAGGGCCGGCGCCCCCATGGTGCGCCCGTGGAACCCGCCTTCGGTCGCCACGAGGTGCGGGCGTCCGGTCCGGTGGGCGATCTTGAAGGCCGCCTCGACCGCCTCGGCGCCGGAGTTCGAGATGAACACCCGCCCCGGCCGGCCCAGCAGGGCAGGCAGCAGTTCCGCGGGCGCCACGGGCGGCTCCGAGACGAACAGGTTCGACACGTGGCCGAGCCGGGCGACCTGGTCCCGTACCGCCGAGACCAGGGCCGGGTGGGCGTGCCCGAGGGTGTTGACGGCGATCCCGCTGGTGAAGTCCGCGTACGCGCGGCCGTCCTCGTCCCACACCGTGCTGCCCTCGCCCCTGACGAGGGCCGGCGGGGGAGTGCCGTACGTGTCCATCATCACCGCGCGCCAACGGTCGGCCGGCGGGGTCGTACCTTCCGCGAGCCGGGTCGTACCGTCGTCGATCACGCCTCGTCCTCCTTGCCGCCGGGCCCCTCCGGGCCGGGCGTCGCGTCCGGCACCACCGTGGTGCCGGGTCCCTCCTCGGCGAACACTCCGCTCAGCAGCGCGTGCGGCACCCGGCCGTCGATGACCCGGGCCCGGCCGACGCCGGCCCGGACGGCCCGCAGGCAGCCCTCCATCTTGGGGAGCATGCCGCTCGCGAGCCCGGGCAGCAGCGCGTCCAACTCGCCGACGGTCAGCCGCTCGATGACCTCGGTGCTGTGCGGCCAGTCCGCGTACAGACCCTCGACATCGGTCATGACCACCAGCCGGTCCGCCCCGAGGGCCACGGCCAGTGCCGACGCCGCGAGATCGGCGTTGACGTTGTACACCTGACCGTCCTCGCCCCGCGCGACGGGCGAGACGACGGGGATGTGGCCCTGTTCCAGCAGCGTGCGGATGGTGGCGGTCTCCACGGCCACGATGTCGCCGACCAGACCGATGTCCACCGGGCGGCCGTCCACCCAGGCCGGGCGCCGTACGGCGGTCATGGTGTGCGCGTCCTCGCCCGACAGCCCCACGGCGAGGGGCCCGTGGGCGTTGATGGCCCCCACCAGCTCGCGCTGGACCTGACCGGTGAGCACCATGCGCACGACGTCCATCGTCTCCGGCGTGGTCACCCGCAGGCCGGCCTCGAAGCGGACCTCCAGGCCGAGCCGGTCGAGCAGCGCGCTGATCTGGGGCCCGCCGCCGTGCACGACGACGGGCCGCAGGCCCGCCTGCCAGAGCTCCACCACGTCCTGGGCGAAGGTCCGGTGCAGCGACGGGTCCACCATGGCGTTGCCGCCGAACTTGACGACGACTGTGCGGCCTTGGAGCTCCGCCGGCCAGGGCAGGTCCCGGGCGTTCGGCGCGGTGGTCACACTCACGGGGTCAGTCCATTCGTGGGCAGGCCCGACCGTTCCGGCAGGCCGAGGGCGATGTTCATGCTCTGCACCGCGCCACCCGCGGTGCCCTTGGTCAGGTTGTCGATGGCGCTCACGCAGACGAGCCTGCGGGCGTCCGGGTCCACGGCGATCTGCACCTGCGCGGTGTTCGATCCGAGGACGGCCGCGGTGGCGGGCCACCGGCCGGGGGGCAGCAGCCGGACGAACGGCTCGTCGGCGTACGCGGCCTCGTACACGGCGCGCGCCTCGCGCTCCGCCGCCGTCAACGAGGCCCCCGGGCGCAGCCGGGCGGAACAGGTCGCGAGGATGCCCCGGGGCATGGGCGCCAGGGTCGGCGTGAAGGAGACCGTGACGTGCTCGCCGGCGGCCCGGGACAGGTTCTGGACCAGCTCCGGGGTGTGCCGGTGGCCGCCTCCCACCCCGTACGGGCTCATGGAGCCCATCACTTCGGCGCCCAGGAGGTGCGGTTTGGGCGACCGCCCGGCGCCGGAGGTCCCGGAGGCGGCGACGACCACCGCCTCGGGTTCGACGAGGCCGGCCGCGAAGGCGGGGAACAGCGCCAGGGTGACGGCGGTGGGGTAGCACCCGGGGACGGCGATCCGGGTGGCGCCCTTCAACGCCGTCCGGGCCCCGGGCAGTTCCGGCAGGCCGTACGGCCAGGTCCCGGCGTGGGCGGAGCCGTAGTAGCGCTCCCATGCTGCCGGGTCCCGCAGTCGGAAGTCGGCGCCGCAGTCCACGACCAGCGTGTCCGTCTCGAACTCCTGCGCCAGCGCTGCAGATTGCCCGTGGGGAAGGGCGAGGAACACCACGTCGTGGCCGCGCAGGGCGTCGGCGGAGGTGTCCAGGAGGATCCGGTCGGCCAGCTCCGGAAGCTGAGGTTGCACGGATCCCAGCCGGCGGCCCGCGCTGGTGTGTCCGGTCACCGCGCCGATCTCCACGCCGGGATGTGAGGTCAGCAGGCGGAGCAGTTCCCCGCCGGCGTAGCCGCTGGCACCGGCCACCGCGACCCGTGTAGTCATGTTCTTCCGTTCTCTCTGTCCGTAGGGCGCCGAGGGCGTCGGCACAGACTGGCGCCGCGGTATGGCCGGCAGCGGGCCGCGCTCACCCCTGCCGCGCGAACACCGCGTGACACCCTGCCGTCCGACAGGTCGCGCGGCGGGGGAGCGGCGATCGCCGCGGCGGACCCGTGTCGTGGAAGGGCGCCGCGCCGCGGCAGGGGCCGAGGACCAGAGGAGCGCGCGGGCGGGGCGGGGCGGAGAAGCCGGGGACGGGGCGGGAACCGATGGCCGGCAGGCCCATGGGTGTCCATCCTCCCTGCCGTCACGCGAACCCGCGCCCCTCCGCACAGCCCGTCTGTGTTTAGCTTAGCCTAACCTAATTTAACGCGATCTCGGCCGAATCTGCCGGACCGTCAGCAGGGCGGGTCCCGGTCGGCGGAAGGCTGTCGTCGGGGGCCGCGCCGTGTTGGGGCGTCGAGGTTCCCGCGTGCGTGCCGACGCGCTGACGAGCCGAAGAGCGGCCCGGACCATGTGGAGGGCCCCGGAAGGGGCGCTGCTAGCCTGCTTCGCATGATCGGGAAGGGGGGCGGGCGGCGGATGCCCGGCTTGTCGGCGGCAGACCGTCCGCAGCGGGCCCTCATCCTCGCGAGCTTCGTCAGTCGGGTGGGCAACGGGCTGTTCAACACCGCTGCGGTGCTCTACTTCACGCTGGTCGTGCACCTGCCCGCCGCCCAGGTCGGGGTCGGCCTCACGATCGCCGGGCTGACCGGGTTGTCGGCCGGGATCCCGGCGGGGAACCTGGCCGACCGGTACGGGCCGCGCACGGTCTGGTTGACGTCCCTGGTGATGCAAGCCGTGACGATGGCCGCCTTCGTCCTCATCCACAGCTGGCTCACGTTCACGCTCATCGCCACCCTGGACCGGCTGGCGGCGACGGCGAGCGGGGCGGCGGGCGGTGCGCTCATCGCCCGAGCCGGCGGCGAACGTCCGGCCGCGTTCAGGGCGAGACTGCGTACGTTCGTCAACCTCGGCGTGGTCCTGGGCACCCTCGGCGCCGGCTTCGCCGTATCGGTCGACACCCGACCCGCCTACACGGCGCTCATCCTCGCCAACGCCGCGAGCTTCGCCTGCGCCGCCTTGGTCGGCCTGATCGGCGTCCCGAACTACTGGCCCCTGCCCCGGCCCCAGGAGCACCGCGGCTGGGCGGTCCTCGCCGACCGGCCGTTCGTGTCCTTCGTCGCGCTCTACGGAGCCATGGGACTGCAGTACCAGACCGTCTCCCTGCTGCTGCCGATCTGGCTCTCCGCGCACACCGACGCGCCCCGTTGGACGGTGGCGGCGGTCTACGCGGTCAACAGCGGGGTGTGCGTGCTCCTCCAGAGCAGGATCGGCTCCCGGGTGGAAACACCGCGCCAGGGCGGCCGGGCGTTCCGCCTCGCCGGGTTGTTCTTCCTGGTCAGCTGCCCCCTGATGGCCCTGACCGCAGACGTGCCGGCCTGGATCGCACCAGGCCTCGCCGTCCTCGCCGTCTGCGTGCACAGCCTCGGGGAGGTGTGGGAGTCCTCGGGCGGCTTCGCACTCGGTTTCGGTCTCGCCCCCGACCACGCCCAAGGGCAGTACCAGGGCCTCTTCGGCATCGGCTTCGACGCCGGACAGGCCTTGGCCCCGGTGATCCTCACCGCGGCCGTCCTCGGACTCGGACACACGGGCTGGCTGCTGCTCGGCGTGTTCTTCGCGGCTCTGGGGGCGGCAGGCCCTCCGGTGGCCGCGTGGGCGGAACGGACGCGTCCCGCGAACCGGGACACGCTCCGCGCCCCGCACGGCCGACCGAGCGAAGCCCACCTGCCCGCCGCCGACTAGGACCGGGGCGCGATGTCGATGCCTTTGACGGGTCTGCTCCTCCTCGTGAGCGGGGCGGCCGCGCCGGCGTGCATCCTGGTGCTCGTTCTCATGCTGCGGAACCCGCCCCGTTCACGGCCCAGGATCTGCGCGGTTCTCGCCCTGATCTCCGCATTCTCGGCTACCGCCGTGTACTGCTACGGATGGTTCACGGTCGCTCTGGGAGGACCGTTCCCGGCGCTGTGCGAGGACCGGAACGCGTCCGGCGCACAGTTGGCGAGGCTGAACCAGGACCACTGGCCCCTTCGCAACGCCTGCGTCTACTCCGACGGCTCGACGGTGGAGCACGTGCCCATGTCGATCAACGTGCTCGTCCAGGTGCCGGCCGGTCTTGCCGTCGTCCTCACCTGTGTCGCCGCCTTCCTGTACCGGCGGGCCCGCGCCCTCTGAAGCGGTGGGGCTGCCGCTACGCGCGGGCCGCGCCCGTCAGGTGGGGTTGGTCGCCGCGCCAGGTGGGCCAACCGAGCAGGCGGGGGCGTTCGGTGACCCATGCGCGGTCGTCCAACGGCATGCGCCGGCCGCCGCCCGTCTCCCACGGAGCGGCCTTTCGCTCCCTCCCCTCCCCGATGGGCTACGGGAGCCCGTCAGAGGTTGTGGACCGCGCCCGAGACGGTGAGGGTGAGGGTCTGTTCGGCGGTGGTGCGCGCACCACCGACCGGGGAGCCGGTGGTGTCGGTCCAGGCGCGCACGGGCGTGGTCTCGGCGCGCCGGCCCTGGGCGGCGGACAGGCCGAGGGCGAGGCCGCTGTAGCGGTTCACCAGCCGGTGGGTGCCGGTGGGCTTGCCGTCGGCCGTGGTGTTGGGGATGACGAACCACTGCTGACCGACCGTCGGCCCGTTGGTGGGTGCGTCGGTCGCGGTGGGTTTGGCCGCCCACGCCCGTCCGGCGTCGTTCTTCGCGTTGACGCCCAGCAACTGGTGGGTGGAGGCGTTGGCGATGCGGTAGGAGCCGTCGCCGTTGGGCGTGAAGACCCACGTGGCCAGGGAGGAGCCGCCCGAGGTCTGGGACGTGGTGGTCGTGCTCCCGGAGACCTGGGCCAAGACGCGGCCCGCGCCACTGGCGATCGAGTAGGACCGGCCGGCGGTGACCGGGGCGGCCGGGGTGCCGGTCCCGATGACGGTGTCGTAGTACTCGCCGTCGGCGCCGCCCGAGCAGAAGAACGAGCAGTAGCTGCGGAACGTCTTGCCGACGATGGTGGAACCGGTCTTGTTCACCGGGTCGAGCATCCATCGGTACCAGGAGCCCGTCCGGTAGTCGCCCGAGTCGCCGACCAGCTTCCACTTCTGGGTGGCGAGGTCGTCGGTGACGTAGAAGCGCTGTGGTTCGCTGCCGTCCTGGACCACGGCCTCGGGCTCTCCGACGTACTGGCCCAGGTAGGCGCTGTAGGCGATGTTCATCGTCAACAGAGGCGACTTAGCAGGCAGTTCACCCGCCGCCTGCTGCTGTGCGACGCTGCCCGTGTTGGCCGGGTCGTAGTCGTGGTCGACGGGGGTGTAGCCCGTGGTGTTGCCGGCGCCCACCGGTTCCATGTTGCTCTCCAGGCCGCCCGTTCCGGGCTGGGACCAGGAGCCGTCGTACCACTTCTTCCACGAACCGGGCGCCATCTTGGCGGACATGGGGGCGCGGGCGACGTGCGCACGGCTGCCGTCCGTCCAGCCTCCCGGGACCCCGCCCTTCGGGATCACCCGCGAGTTGTAGTAGACGTAGAAGTAGCCGGAGGCGGTGTCCACGAACAGGCGCGCGTCGCCGTTGCCGTAGTGGTAGGTCTGGTTCGGGAAGGCCGAGGCGTCGCCGCGTTCGGTGCTGTACGGGGAGGTGAGGACGTGGTCCTTGATGTCCCAGGTCCGACCCCGGTCCTTCGAGACGGCGTAGTCGATCGCGTCGTAGTGCAGGCCGTCACCGAAGGGGCTCGGCGTGAACTCGTTGTGGACCAGCCCGTACCAGTCGCCGGTGTCGGGGTCCACCCACACGCCCATCAGGTCGCAGTAGTTCTTCTGCGCGTAGGACGAGGTGCCCGGGGCGTACGTGGCCTCCCGCCCCGTGGGGCTGTTGTTGCACCGCCAGGTCGTGTCGTTGTTGCGGTCGGCGGAGTTCGCGGGGTTCACCGCGTCGCTGATCGGGCCGGAGCGCTTCGCCGAGTCGAAGTCCCTCCCCGTGGAGAACGTCCACTTGCGGGGGTCGCTCGCGCCGTACAGGGCGTGGGCGGACTGGTAGTAGAACGTCCCGTCCTTGTCGATGTACGTGCCGGCCGGGGTGTCGTCGGGGTGGGTCCACGGACCCTTCGCGCCGATGGAGACGGTGTACGCGGAAGGGCCGGGGGAGGGGCCGGCCGAGGCCGGAGCGGCGGCCGGCCCGCCGAGCAGCAGGGTGGCGACGGCCGCGAGGGCGGCGCCGACGGTGGTCGTCCGGGAAAGGGCGGGCACGGGTGCTCCTCTCGTGCCCGGACCGCGTGTCGGTACTGACGGGGTCGGCCCGGGGGGTGAGACGTCCGGAGCCCCGGCGGTGTCTCGCCGAGGGTCCCGGTCGATGGGGGGATGGAGGGTTCACGGCAGCGCGCAATTAGTTCAGCTAGAATCCGAACTAATCCGAGGGCTGTCAAGACACCAGGACGCACGCCGTGTCAAACGCCCCTCGTTTCGGGACACTTGGCCGACCGGCAGCCCCGTGGCCCCCTCCGACTCCCGCAGAGACGAGGACCCGATGACCGACCTCGGTACGGCGACCGCACCGCCCGCCGCCCGCACCGGCACCTCCGCCGGCCCCTCCTCCCCCCGGGACCGAGGGTCCATCCGGCGCACCAACCTCGCTGTGGTGCTGCGGATCCTGGGGGAAGCGGGGCCACGCTCACGGGCCCGGATCGCCACCGAGACCGGCCTGCCCAAGCCGACCGTCACCAGCCTCGTGGCCGAACTCGTCGCCCTGGGCCTGGTCCGCGAAGGACCCGCGCAACGGGAGGGCGCCGTGGGCCGCCCCGGGACCCTGGTCCACCTCGACGGCGGCGACATCTGCGGCATCGGGGTGGAGATCAGCACCAGCTACGTCCACGTCCTCGCCCTCACCCTGAGCGGGGACCGCGCCTACGAACACCGTGGAGCCGTCGCGGTTGCCGGAGCCGGCTCCGAAGCGGTCCTGGACGTCACCGCCGCGGCGATCCGGACCTGCCTCGCCGCGCTCGACCACGACGGGGTCCGCCCCGTCGGCCTCACCCTCGCTGTACCCGGCGTCATCGACGCGGCCGCCGGCACCGTCGACTACGCACCCGCCCTCGGCTGGCGCGGCGTACCCGTCCGCGAAGGACTCCTGGCCCGCCTGACCGGGACGCCGCCGGGGCTCGTCGTGGAGAACGACGCCAAGCTGGCCGCCCTCGCCGAACACGCCCTGGTCCAGGGGGAGGACGTGTCCGACATGGTGTGCATCACCGGCGAACGCGGCATCGGCGCCGGCATCATCAGCGAAGGCCGGCTGCTGCGCGGGGCCACCGGCTTCGCGGGCGAGGTCGGCCACATGCCCCTCGACCCGCAGCGCCGACCCTGCGTCTGCGGGCGGCTCGGGTGCTGGGAGGTCATGGTCGGCCTGGACGCGATCCTGCGCCTGGCCGCCGACGAGGACGACCCGGTCCACGACCCGACCGTCGCCCTCGAAACCCGCCTGGGGGAGCTGCGCCGGCGCGCGCGGGACGGCGATCCGCGCACCCGCGAGGCGTTGGCCCGCGTGGCCGAGGACCTCGGCCTGGGCCTGGGCCTCCTGGCCGACGTCCTCAACCCCCACACGGTCGTCCTGGGCGGGTACTTCACGCACATCGGGGACCTGATGCTGGAGCGGGTCCGCGAAGTGGTCCGGGCACGTGTGATGGCACCCGCCGCCGGAGCGTGCGAAGTGCGGCTCTCCACCCTGGGGTTCGGCGCCGCGGCCCGAGGCGGAGCCCATCTCGCGCTCGACGCGGTCTACCAGGACCCGGGCGCGGTCTGACGCCGGGCACCCGCGCACGGGCCCGCCCCCGCCTCGCGCGCGGGCCCGCCCTGCCCCCGCGCACGGCCCGGGTCGTCAGCCCGGCAGCGCGTCACCCTGTACCGCCTGGATGTTCAGCTCCACCCGCAGTTGTGTGCCGATGGCCGCGATGCCCGCCTGGACCACCTGGTTGTAGTTCATGGCGAAGTCCTCGCGGCGCAGCTCGGCGGTGGCGCGGAAGGCGGCGCGGGTGCCGCCCCAGGGATCGGCGCCGGTTCCGAGGTAGGCGAGGTCGAGGTCGACGGGCCGGGCGACCCCGTGCAGGGTGAGTTCGCCGTGCACGCTCCAGCGGTCGGACCCGGCGGGGGTCAGACCCGTCGAGCGGTAGGTGATCTCCGGGTACGTCTCCACGTCCAGGAAGTCGGCCGACCTCAGGTGGCCGTCGCGCATCGCGTTGCCGGTGTCCATGGAGGCGGCGTTGATCACCGCCTCGACCCGGGACGCGGACACCTCCTGCGGATCGATGTCGATCCGTCCGCCGAACTCCGTGAACCGCCCGTGCACGCTGGAGATGCCCAGGTGCTGCGCGACGGCGCCCACGGAGGAGTGCGCCGGGTCGATCGTCCACGGGCCCGGCGGGGGGAGTTCGGTGCCGCCCTGGCGGGCGAGGACCACGTTGCCCACCTCGGCGCGCCCGCTCGCCGTCACCAGCGCACTGGACGCGGAGGGCGCGTAGCCCACCGCCGTGACGATCACGGTGTACGCGCCCGGCGCGAGCGCCACCGCGTCGCGCACGGCGCCCTCGCCGTCGGCTTCGGCGCGCACCACCTGCGCGCCCTTCGTGTCGGTCACCGTGACGACCGCGTGCGATACGGCCCATCCGTCACGCGTGCGGATCCGTGCGGTCAGTGCCATGCCGTTGTCTCCCTGCGAGGTCTTTCGATGGTCGTGCCGAGCGGCTCGGAGCCGGAGCCGGAGTCGGAACCGGCTCCGGAGCCGCGCGGCCCGTGGGGCGCCCTCGCCGGGGCGCCCCACGGGCCGGAGGGCGGCTACTCCCCGGGGTGGGCGAGTTCGATGTCGTGCCCGTCGACGCCCGGACCGCCCACGGTCAGGGCCGTGGCCACCGGCGGGTAACCCGTCGCGATGACCGTGTAGTCGCCGCCGCCGAGGTCGGTGAAGGCGTACGCGCCGTCCGCGCCGGTCCGGGCCGTGCCCACGACGTTGCCGGCGGCGTCGACCAGGGTGACCCGCGCGTCGCCGAGCGGTCCGGCCGGAGCCCGTACGACGCCCTGGAGGCGTGCGCCCGCGCTCAGTTCGACCTCGACACGGGTGACGCCGACGCCGGCGACCTCGACGGGCAGCGCCGCCGGGCGGTGGGAGGGGGCGCTCACCGCGACGGTCACGGAGCCCGGGACCAGGTCGGTGAAGGTGAACTCGCCCTGCCGGTCCGTGGTACCGGTGGCCAGGACGTCACCGCGCACGTCGGTCACGATGACCATGGCCTGCTCGACGGGTGCGCCGCTGCCGGCGGCCCGTACGAGCACGCCCAGGCCGCTGGTGCCGCTGAGCAGGATGTCGTAGGCGAGGGGCTCGCCGTTCACGACGATCGTCGAGGCCTGCGGCTGGAAGCCGTCGGCGGAGGCGATCAGGACGTACGAGCCGTCGCCGGGAGCCTCCACGGAGTACGAGCCGTCGGCCTGCGCGACCGACCGGCCGAGCTGCCGTCCCGCGAGCGAGATCAGCGTCACCGCCGCCCGCGGCACTGGCGCGTGCTCCGCGCCGCGCACGTGGCCGTGTACCGGAGTACCACCGTTCACAGGTCCGGACCCTTCGTTCGTCATCGTGGCCACGGAGCCCGCGGCGGCCTGCTGCGCTTCGGCCCCTTCACGTTCGGACCGCACGGCCCGGCCGCCGTCGGCCGCGCTCCCGGCCGCCGACTCCGTCCTGGCCTGCGGCACGAGGGCCTGGGCGGCCGGTGCGGTGGCGGGGGTCGCGGCGGTGTCCTCGGACTGCGCGGCCTGGGCCAGACCGCCCGAGGTGCGCAGGGGGACCTCCTTGATGAAGATCGCGACGATGAAGGCGATCAGGGCCAGCGGCGCGGCGATCAGGAAGACGTCCGCGATGCCGTGACCGTAGGCGCTCTCCATCACGGTGCGCAGCGGAGCGGGCAGGCTGTCCATGTCGGGGATGGCGCCGGAGCTCTGCGCCGCGGCGGCCTGGTACTTCGGGTCCAGGGTGGAGAGGCCGTCCTGGGCGTAGTGGCCGATCCGGTTGGCCATGACCGCGCCGAGCGCGGAGACGCCGATCGCGCCGCCGAGGGAACGGAAGAACGTCACCGTGGAGCTGGCCGAGCCGAGGTCGGAGGGGGCCACCTGGTTCTGCGTGCACAGCACGAGGTTCTGCATCATCATGCCGATGCCGAGGCCCAGGAGCGCCATGAAGATCGCGATGTGCCAGTAGGTGGTGTCGTAGCGGATCGTGCCCAGCAGCCCCAGGCCGGCGGTCACGAGCGCGCCGCCGCTGAGCAGCCACGCCTTCCAGCGGCCGGTCTTGGTGATGACCTGGCCGGAGACGGTGGACGAGACGAACAGGCCACCGATCATCGGGATGGTCATGACGCCCGACATGGTCGGGGAGTTGTCGCGGGCCAGCTGGAAGTACTGGCTGAAGAAGACGGTGCCGGTGAACATCGCGACGCCGACGAAGAGCGAGGCGATCGAGGAGAGCGCGATGGTGCGGTTGCGGAACAGGCGCAGCGGGATGATCGGTTCGGAGGCCTTGCTCTCGACGAGCAGGAACAGCAGGCCGAGCGCGATGGATCCGCCGACCATGGCGCCGGTCTGCCAGGACATCCAGTCGTACTTGTCGCCCGCGAAGGTGACCCAGATCAGCAGCAGGGAGACGGCGGCGGAGATGAAGAAGGCGCCGCCCCAGTCGACCTTGACCTCACGCTTGACGACGGGCAGGTGGAGGGTCTTCTGGAGGACGATCAGCGCGATGATCGCGAAGGGCACGCCGACGTAGAAGCACCAGCGCCAGCCGAGCCACGAGGTGTCGGTGATGACGCCGCCGAGCAGCGGGCCGCCGACGGTGGCGACGGCGAAGACGGCGCCGAGGTAGCCGCTGTAACGGCCGCGCTCGCGCGGGGAGATCATCGCGGCCATCACGATCTGCGCGAGGGCGGAGAGGCCGCCGACGCCGATGCCCTGCACCACGCGGCAGGCGATGAGCATGCCGGCGTTGTGCGAGAGACCGGCGGCGGCCGAACCCAGCACGTAGATGACGAGGGCGATCTGTACGAGCGCCTTCTTGCTGTAAAGGTCCGACAGCTTGCCCCAGAGGGGTGTGGTCGCGGTCATGGAGAGCAGCGCCGCGGTGACGACCCAGGTGTAGGCGGACTGTCCGCCGCCCAGGTCGCCGATGATCTCGGGCAGGGCGTTGGAGACGATCGTCGACGACAGGATCGCGACGAACATGCCGAGCAGCAGCCCGGAGAGGGCCTCCATGATCTGGCGGTGGGACATCGGCGCGGCGGCGTCGCCGGCTCCGTGCTTGGCGTGCGAGCCCCGCACACCGATCGGTGTGTTCGTTGCCATGGGCTTCCTAACGTTCTTCATGCGGGTGTTCGGGTGATCGGTTCTGCCGTGTTCGCGGGCCGCTGTGGGGAGCGGCCGTCGCCGAAGCTCGTGCGCAGCCGGCCCATCAGCTGGATGAGCAGGCGCACCTCTTCGTCGGTCCAGTCGTCGAGCCGGTCGGCGAGGAGCCGTGAGGTGCGACGGGAGAGTTCGTCGAGCCGGTCCTGCCCGGTGCTGGTGAGGTGGAGGATCCGGGAGCGCCTGTCGGCGGGGTCGGGGCGGCGTTCGATCCAGCCCCGGTCCGCGACGTGCGCGACGTGGCGGCTGGTGACCGACATGTCCACGGAGAGCAGCTCGGCCAGCCTGCTCATGCGCATGGCGCCGTGCCGTCCGAGGAGGGCCAGGACGGCGGCCGAGGCCGCCGGGCAGTCGTGCGGCAGGATCCGCCCCATGTCCCTCTTCACGGATCCGATGGCACTGAGCTCGCGAGCCAGTTCCTCGTACTGCGCCTGCCGGGCCATCACACCTCCGATGTGGTTGCTTTGGGCAACCGTAAAAAAGGTGGTTGCTCCAGGCAAATCGAGAGGCCGATTTGGGGCTAAAAAGTTGACAAAGGCAAGTATTGCTTCCGTAAACGCGCAGGTCGGACGGGGGAGTGGGCGACGGAAACGGGCGCGTGGATGCGGAGAGAGGCGTGCGGGGCGCGCGGGGCGCCGAGGGCACGCAAGCGCATGTCATCTCTGCAAGTAATTTGCGTAAGTGGGGCTCATTTTTGCGTACCCAACTGGTACGGTGCGCACGTGAGCATCCAGAGGCTAGCCCAGGTGGCCGAGATGGCCGGCGTCAGCACGACTACGGTGAGTCGCGTCCTGAACGGCAATCGGGACGTGTCACCCACCACCCGAGAGGCCGTCCTGACCGCCGTGGACGTGTGCGGTTTCGAGCGGCCGGTGCGGTTCCGGCGGGAGCGCGCCCAGTTGATCGGACTGGTCGTGCCCGACCTGCAGAACCCCGTTTTCTCGGCGACGTCGGAAGTCCTCGCGGGCCTGCTCAACGGTCACGGCCTGGTCCCGGTGCTGTGCACGAGGACGGCGGACGGGGTCAGCGAATCCCACTACGTGGACATGTTGCTGGAGCAGAACGTCGGCGGAATCGTCTTCGTGGGAGCCAGCTACGCGGATGTCGGCGAGGCCCAGGGCCGCGCCCTGCGACAGCGCGGGATCCCCGTCGTCCTGGTGAACCCGGCCGACGAGAACGCCGGCGTCGCCCAGGTTTCGGTGGACGACGCGGGAGCCGCCGAGCAGGCCTTGACGCACCTGGCGGCCCTCGGCCACGAGCGGATCGGAATGATCGTCGGCCCGTCCGGACACGTGCCGTCCGTCCGTAAAATCGCAGGTTACGCGGCCTTCAACGCGCGGCGCGGGGTGCCCGCGAAGGACTGGAGGGCGCTCGTCGCGCACGCCCTCTTCTCCATGGAGGGCGGCGCGACGGCCCTGGCCCAGCTGCTGCCGCGCGGGGTCACGGCCGTGGTCTGCGCCAGCGACGCGTTGGCCCTCGGCGCGATCCGCGGCGCCCGCAGGCGGGGGCTTGACGTCCCCGCGGAGCTGTCCGTCGTGGGGTTCGACGACTCCCTGTTCATGGTGGCGACGGACCCGCCGCTCACGACGGCCCGGCAGCCCGTCGCGGCGATGGCCTCGGCGGCGGTGCAGTTCCTGACCGAGCAGATCCGCACGGGTGTAGCGGGGAGCACGGAGGTCCTCTTCGACACCGAACTGATCGTGCGGGGCTCGACCGCGAGGCCCCCCGCACGGGGGTGACGGCGGGGTCGGCAGGGGGCCGGGCGGGGGGTCGGAGAGGGCCCCGTGGAGGTGTTCAAGAGGGTCCGGCCACGGCCGGGCCCTCTTCGCGCGTGCCGGGAGGTCCGCGCGAACCCGCCCCCGGTGCACGTCACTGTGTGTGATGCCCTTCCGTGACGGGCTCCAATCTCTTGCGTAACATTATTGACTTCTTGCGTTCACGACTTCTACTGTCGCGCCATCGAAGCCCGCTCAGCGTCGCAGTCGCCCTCGGGGCCGCGACCTGACGCGGACACCGTTCCCCGTTCCCCCGGGGCGCCGTCGTGTCCGCAGTCGAAGCCAGGAGGCACCGTTCCATGGATGGCATCACCAGACGTCGCGCCCTGTTCGCGTCCACCGCCGTCGTCGCCGCGCTCGCCCTCTCGGCGTGTGGATCGGGCGGCTCACCCGACGCCGCGGGCGGCGCCGACGGGGTCGTGACGATCACCGTCAACGGAATGCCCGCCAAGACCCAGGCCGACGACCGCAAGGACTTCGAAGACCTGGTCAAGCAGTTCGAGGCCGCGCATCCGAAGATCAAGATAGATGCGCGCGAAGGCCAGATGGACCCCAAGACCTTCGCTGCGAAGCTGGCCGGCGGCCGGCTGGAGGACGTCTACTACGTCTACTTCACCGACCCCGCCGGACTCATCCAGCGCCGCCAGGCCGCGGACATCACCCCCTACCTGGCGGACGTCCCGTACCTGTCCGACGTACGCCCCGAACTCCAGGCGGTGTTCAAGGACGCCGGCGGCAAGACCTACGGGCTGCCCACCGGCAACTACTCCATGGGCCTCGTCTACAACCGCGAGCTGTTCCGCAAGGCGGGCCTCGACCCCGACAAGCCGCCGACGACCTGGGAAGAGGTCCGCGCCGCCGCGAAGAAGATCAGCGAGCTGGGGGACGGCACGGTGGGCTACGCCGACTACAGCAAGAACAACCAGGGCGGCTGGCACCTCACGTCCTGGCTCTACTCGATGGGCGGCGACGTCGCGACCCGACAGAACGGCACGTGGAAGGCCGCCTTCGACAGCGACGCCGGCCACAAGGCGCTCCAGACCCTCCACGACATGCGCTGGACCGACCGGAGCATGGGCAGTCGCCAACTGCTGGAGATAGCCGATGTCCAGAAGATGATGGGCTCCGGCAAGCTGGGGATGTACATGGCCGGACCCGACAACATCCCCACCATCGTCAAGCAGTTCGAGCGCAAGTACGAGGAGTTCGGCCTTGCCGCGCTCCCCGGCAGCGCGACCCTCGGTGGCGGCGACGGCTTCATGTTCAACCCCAAGGCCTCACCCGAGAAGATCAAGGCCGGACTCCAGTGGGTCCAGTGGAAGTACCTCAACCCCGACCGGGAAGAGGAGAACGTCACGAAGTTCTCCGGACTCGGTGTCCCGATCGGCCTGCCGCAGCCCAATCTCTTCGGCGGCGCGGCCCAGCAGAAGGTCGACGCCATCCACGCCGCGCACGCGAACGTGCCGCAGCAGAACTACAAGCCGTTCGTGGACCGCAGCCCCCAGGTCGAGGTCAAGGTCGAGCCGCCGAACGCACAGCAGATCTACACCGTCCTGGACGGGGTGATGCAGTCCGTCCTGACCAAGGAGGACGCGAACATCCCCCAGCTGCTCAAGGACGCCGCGGCCCGGGCCGACGGCATCCTCGCCACGGTGAAGTGACGTGACCGCACTCCCGACCGGCGCGGTCCACGCCCCGGCCAAGCGCGCGGGAGCGGCCCCGGACCGGGTGCGCCGGGTGCGCCGGCTGCGCGAGAACCTCGTCGCCTACCTCTTCCTGTCCGCCGCGCTGATCTGCTTCGCGCTCTTCGCCTGGTACCCGATCGTCCGCGGCGTCCTCCTCGGCTTCCAGCAGGTGACCTTCGCCCAACCCGCCGAGTGGGTCGGCCTCGACAACTTCCGCCGCCTGTTCGCGGACCCGCTCTTCGCCACAGCCTGGCGCAACACCGGCTACTTCACCCTGCTCGCGCTCGTCTTCGGCTTCGCGGCCCCCTTCGTGACCGCGGTCGTCCTGAACGAACTGCGCCGCGGCCAGTCCTACCTGCGCCTGACCGTCTACCTCCCGGTGATGCTCCCGCCGATCGTGACCATGCTGCTCTGGCGCTGGATCTACGATCCCGGCCCGGGCCTGTTCAACAAGGTCCTCGACGTCCTCCACCTGCCCGCCCAACAGTGGCTGGAGTCGGAGAACCTCGCGATGGTCTCGCTCGTCCTCGTCTCCACCTGGGCCAACATGGGCACAACGACGCTGGTCTACCTGGCGGCCCTCGGCGGCATCCCCGGCGAACTCTACGAAGCTGCCGAACTCGACGGGGCGTCCATCCGCCGCCGGCTGTGGCACGTGACCATCCCGCAGGTCAGGTTCATCCTCCTGATCACCCTGCTGCTCCAGGTCATCGGCACCATGCAGGTGTTCGTCGAACCCTTCGTCCTCACCGGCGGAGGCCCGAACGACGCCACCGTCACGATCCTCCTCCTGCTCTACCGCTACGCCTTCGTCTACAACGACTTCGGACTGGCCAGCGCCATGAGCACGCTGCTCTTCGTCGTCCTGGGCCTCTTCGCGGGCGTGTACCTGCGCCTGACCCGAAACAAGGGCTGAAAGGACCGACATGGCCACCCCCGAATCCCGCGCCCGCTCCCTGATCGCACCCGCCGAACTGACCAGGCCCGTCGGCCGCTTCCTGCACGGCTTCGTCCTCGTCGCGACCCTGATCGGCTTCACCCTGGCCTTCGTCTTCCCGCTCTACTGGATGGTGACCGGCGCACTGAAGTCCTCGGCGGAACTGGCCGACCCGCACCCCTCGCTCCTGCCGAGCACCTGGCACCCCGAGAGCTACGGCCAGGCGTGGACCAACGTCGGCCTCGCCGGATACTTCCTCAACACCGTGACGCTCGCCGTCGGGGCCTGGCTGTTCCAGCTGGTGATCGACGTCTGCGCCGCGTACGCCCTCTCCAAGCTCCGGCCGGTGCTGGGCAACGTCGTCCTCGGCATGATGCTGGCGACCCTCATGCTGCCGGTCTCCGCGCTCCTCGTGCCGACCTACCTCACGGTCGTGGACGTACCGCTCGTCCACGTGAACCTGATCAACACCCCGTTCGCGATCTGGTTGCCCGCAGCGGCCAACGCCTTCAACGTCTTCATCCTCAAACGGTTCTTCGACCAGGTCCCCACCGAGTTGATCGACGCCGCCCGCATCGACGGCGCCGGAACCGTACGCATCCTGGCCTCGGTGATCCTGCCGCTGTCGCGCCCCGTGCTCGCGGTCGTCTCCATCTTCGCCGTCGTGGGGGTCTGGAAGGACTTCCTCTGGCCGATGCTCGTCCTGCCGGACGAGGCCGAACAGCCCATCACCGTCGCCCTGAACCGCCTGGCCGAATTCATGCCGGCCAACCAACTGCTCGCGGGGATGGTCATGGCGAGCATCCCGCTGCTCGTGCTCTTCCTGCTCTTCCAGCGGCACATCATCTCCGGCCTCACCGCAGGCAGCCTCAAGGGCTGACCCGGCCCCGGCCCCTCCCCGCTTCCCCTCTCCACACCGCCGCGGTGACGGACCACCGCGGCGATCCCCGCCGCGCCCTCCCGTCCCCCGGGAAGCGCACCGACAGACAAGGACACGACGCCGTGCCTTCTGTACGAGGAACCCGCACCCGCACCGCCCGCCTGTTGTCCCCCCTCCTCCTCACCGCCCTCGCGACGGCAGGCCTCGGCCTCCCGCTCGCCGCCGCCGGCGCCGCCCACGCCGCCACCGTCACCCTGGAGGCCGAGTCGGCCGTGTTGTCGGGTGGGGTGCGGGCGGAGTCCGAGCATCCCGGTTTCACCGGCAGTGGTTATGTGGGTGGCTTCACGGACGGGAACAAGGGCAGTGCTTCGGTGGCGTTCGCGGTGCCGTCGGCGTCGGCGGGTACGGGGTCGGTGGCGATCCGGTACGCGAACGGTACGGGCGGCGCGCAGACGTTGAGCCTGTACGCGAACGGCTCGAAGGTGCGGCAGATCTCGCTGCCCGCGACCGCGAACTGGGACACCTGGGGCACGCTCCAGGAGTCGTTGCCCCTGGCCAAGGGCGCCAACACGGTCACCCTGAGCTTCACCACCACCGACTCCGGCAACGTCAACATCGACCGTCTCACCCCCACCACCCCGACCACGGAACCCACCGATCCGCCCGTGACCCTCACCCACCAGGCCGAGACCGCCTTCGCCTCCGGCGGCCCCACCGTCGCCGGTTCCGCCGGATCGGGCGGCACCGGCTACCTCACCGGATTCACCACCCCCGGAGCCCGCGCCGCCTTCTCCGTGTCCGCCCCCGCCGCCGGCACCCGCCAGGTCGCCGTCCGCTACCGCACCCCCGGCGCGAACGCGGCCACCGTCACCCTCCACGCCAACGGCAGCCCCGTGCGCCGCCTCACCCTCCCCGCCACCTCGGGCGCCTGGGCCACCCTCACCACCGACGCGCCCCTGCGCGCCCCACTCAACACGCTCACCCTGCGCACCGAGGCCGGTGACAACGGGGACTTCCAGCTCGACGGCGTGGACGTCACCGGATCCACCCCGAACGCCGCCCGCGGCGCCACCCTCCCGTACACGACCTACGAGGCGGAGGCCGGCGTCACCAACGCCTCCGTCACGGCCGCGGACCGTACCTACAAGACGCTCGCCTCCGAGGCCTCGGGCCGCCGGGCCGTCGTGCTCGACCAGACGGGGGAGTACGTCCAGTTCACCCTCACCAAGGCCACCAACGCCGTCACCGTGCGGTACTCGATGCCCGACAACGCGGCCGGCACCGGAACCAACGCCACCCTCAGCCTCTACGCCGACGGAACCCACACCAAGGACCTCGCCCTCACCTCCAAGTACAGCTGGGTCTACGGCGCCTACCCCTACGGCAACGACCCCTCACAGGGCGAGGCCCACCGCTTCTTCGACGAGACCCGCACCCTCACCGGCACCTTCCCGGCCGGCACGGTGTTGAAGTTCCAGAAGGACGCCGGCGACACCGCCGCCTCCTACGCGATCGACCTCGTGGAAACCGAGACGGCCCCCGATCCGGCCGCCATGCCCGGCACCGGATTCGTCTCCGCGACCACCCTCGGCGTCACCCCGAACGACGGGAGCGACGACACCGCCGCCCTGAACAGCGCCCTCGTCACCGCCAAGGGCCAGGGCAAGGGGCTCTGGCTCCCCGCCGGCACCTACGACATCTCCGGCCACGTCGACCTCGCCGGAAACGTGCTGCGGGGCGCCGGGGAATGGCACACCACCCTGCGCGGCAAGAACGGCAAGGGAGGCCTCTTCGGACGGGGCGGCACCAACACCGTCCAGGACCTGACCCTCAACGGCGGGGCCGACCACCGCGACGACGCCAACAGCGACGCCGCCGTCGAGGGCGACTTCGGCAACGGCTCCACGCTCCAGAACGTGTGGATCCAACACAGCAAGGTCGGCCTGTGGATCGACGCCCCCACCCGGGGCCTGCTCGCCACCGGACTGCGCATCCGCGACACCTACGCCGACGGGGTCAACCTCCACAAGGGCACCTCCGGCAGCGAGGTCTCCCAGAGCAGCGTGCGCAACACCGGTGACGACGCGCTCGCCATGTGGTCCGAGGCCTCGGCCGTCACGGACTGCGTGCTCCGCCTCAACACCGTCCAACTGCCCCTCCTGGCCAACGGAGCCGCGATCTACGGCGGCAGCGGCAACCGCATCGAGGACAACCTGATCGCCGACACCGTCACCGGCGCCTCCGGAATCGCCGTCAGCACCCGCTTCGGCATCCCCTTCAGCGGACCGGCGACCGTCCAGCGCAACACCCTCTCCCGGACCGGTGGTTACGAGCCGAACTGGCAGAGCAAGCTCGGCGCGCTGTGGGTGTACGCGGACGCCTCCGAAATCACCACACCGGTCCTCCTCCAGGACAACGACATCCTGGACAGCACCTACAGCGGCCTGCTCGTCTCCTGGCAGAAGAACGTCTCCGACCTCACGGTGAAGAACAACCGGATCGCCAAGACCGGCACCTACGGCATCGAGATCAACGCGGCCGGGTCCGGCACCTTCAGCGGTGTCACGGTCACCGAGGCCGCGAGCGGCGGCCTGAGCCTCGCGGGCGGCTTCACCGTCAACCGGGGCGCCGGCAACTCCGGCTGGTAGCCACTCCCCGGCGGCAGGGGCGCGGGACCCCACCCGGCCCGCGCCCCTGCCGCCGCGCACCACCTCCACAGCCTTCGCCTTCCGCAGCAGCCGCGCGCCACCCCGCGGCACCCCGAACCCCACCAGGAGACGCCGTGCCCGACACCGCCGCCCCCCGCCCCGAGGCAGCGCCCTGGTGGCGCCACGCATCGATCTACCAGATCTACATCCGCAGCTTCGCCGACGGCAACGGCGACGGCGTGGGCGACATCGCCGGCGTCCGCTCCCGCCTGCCCTACCTGCGCGAACTCGGCGTCGACGCACTCTGGTTCAACCCCTGGTACGTGTCGCCCATGGCCGACGCCGGCTACGACGTGGCCGACTACCGTGACATCGACCCGCTCTTCGGCACCCTCGCCGAGGCGGAGGAGCTGATCGCCAAGGCGCACGAACACGGACTGCGCGTCATCGTCGACCTCGTCCCCAACCACTGCTCCGACCGGCACCCCTGGTTCCCGCGGGCACTCGCCGCCGGACCCGGGTCACCCGAACGCGACCGGTTCTGGTTCCTCCCCGGCCGCGGCGCACACGGCGAACTACCGCCCAACGACTGGCAGTCGTACTTCGGCGGCCCCGCCTGGACCCGCGTCACCGAGGCAGATGGCGCCCCCGGCCCCTGGTACCTGCACATGTTCGCCCCCGAACAGCCGGACCTGAACTGGGAACACCCGGAAGTGCGGACGGAGTTCGAGGACATCCTGCGCTTCTGGCTCGACCGCGACGTCGACGGCTTCCGCATCGACGTCGCGCACGGCCTCGCCAAGAAGCCCGGCCTCCCCGACGTCGGCCCGAGCCCCGACCCGAGCGACCTGCCCTACCAGGACGTGGACGCCGTGCACGACGTGTACCGCGGCTGGCGCAGGATCCTCGACTCCTACCCGGGCGAGCGGGCCTTCATCGGCGAGGTGTGGCTGCCCGAGGCCCAACAGTTCGCCCGCTACCTGCGCCCCGACGAACTGCACTCCGCCTTCAACTTCGACTTCCTCTGCTGCCCGTGGGACGCCGAGGCGCTGCGCAAGGTCGTCGACTCCACCGTGGAGGTCCACCGGACCGTCGACGCGCCGCCGACCTGGGTCCTGTCCAACCACGACACCATCCGCCACGTCACCCGCTACGGGCGCGAGGACACCTCCTTCGACATGGGCGACAAACGGCTCCTGGACCCCAGCGACCCGGCCCTCGGCCGACGGCGGGCCCGGGCCGCCGCCCTGATCACCCTCGCCCTGCCCGGAGGCGTCTACGTCTACCAGGGCGACGAACTCGGCCTCCCGGAGGTCCAGGACCTGCCCGATGCGGTCCTCCAAGACCCGACGTTCGTCCGCTCCGGGGGCCTCGACCGGGGCCGCGACGGCTGCCGGGTCCCCCTGCCCTGGGCGGGGCACACCCCGTCCCTCGGGTTCTCCCCGGGGCCGCGGGCCGCCGACCCGTGGTTGCCACAGCCCCCCGCATGGGCCGCCCTCTGCGTCACCGCGCAGGACGGCGACCCGGACTCCTTCCTCACCCTCTACCGCGAGGCCCTCGCCCTGCGCCGCGCCGGCCTGGCCGCCCTGCCACAGACCCTGACCTGGACGGACACGGGGCCGGACACCCTGGGCTTCGACCGCCCCGGCGCCGATTTCCGCTGCCTTACCAACTTCGCCGGGCTCCAGCCGCTGCCGGCGGACGCCGAGGTCCTGCTCAGCAGCGGCCCGCTCCGGCCCGGCCCGAACGGCGCCACACTCCTGCCGGCGGACACCACCGTATGGCTCCGCACGCGCCCGGCGGGCTGGGGCTCGGAGTGCTGACCAGGGCCTACTTGGGGGCGGCCTGGCAGGCGGCGGCAGCCGTCGCGTCGGACACCCTGCTCTCGGTCAGGCCGCTCACGCACTTCTCGTGGTCGCCGGTCAGGCCCACGTAGCAGGCCATGCGGACGGAGTCCGGTGCCTCGCCGCCCTGCAGCTCGCGCTCCACTTGATTGATGCACTGGGTGACGTCCGCCTGGGCGGCCGGGGCCATGAGGGCCGCGCCACCGCCGAATGCGAGGGTCAGGCCGGTGAGGACTCCTGCGATACGGGTCGACGTGCGCATGGGACGCACCTGCTCTCCGAGGTCGTCGCCGCCCGGGACCTGGATGTTCCGGAGCGCGCGAAAATTCCGGCGTCGAGCCGGGACGGGTGGGGGTGCGGATCCCGGGGGTGCCGCACCGGACCGGGCTGCTCGACGTGCCCCCACCTTCGACGCTAGCGGGGTTCGTGGGCCGCTGCCCGGCAGGCGCCGTTCGCGGCGCCGCCCGCGACCCCGGCCCCGGTAAGCCCGGCCACACAGCCTTGGAGGTCACCGCTCACACCTCGGTGGCAGGCCGACAGCACCGCGTCGTTGAGGTCCGCCCCCGCCTGGGTGGCCGTACGTGTGCAGGCGGGGATGTCCGCGTGGGCGGCGGGGGCCACGAGGGCCGCGCCGCCCATCGTGAGGGCCAAGCCGCTGAGGACACCGGCGATTCGAGTCACTGTGCGCATGGGAACGCACCTGCCTTCCAGGATGGTCTCGGCTCGGCCTCCCCGTGATGCCCGAGGGGGCTAACGTGCGCTGACGGCGAAGACCTCCACGGCGAACTGCCCGCTCGTCCCGATCCCCGTCTCCTTGAACGCGCAGTTCAGGATCGCCGCGCGGTGGCCCCGTTCGCTGGCCATCCAACCGTCGACGTGGGCCTTCGAGGAGTCGAAGCCCGGTCCGGAGACGTTCTCCGAGGACTGCCCCGCCGGCGAGTACCCGGCCTTCTCCATGCGGGACAGCGCGCTGGACCCGTCCGAGCCGTCATGCCCGGTGAGCCCGTTGGCCGCCATGTCGTCGGCGTGCGCCTGGGCCGCCTGCATGAGCCGCGGGTCTGCCTTCAGAGGCTCGCAACCGGCCTTCGCCCGCTCGGCGTTGACCAGGCTGAGGATCTCGCCCGGAGACGAGGCCCGCACGGTGAGGGGGGTGACGGACGCCGACACCGAGGCGGCGGCCGACACGGGCACGGCACTCGCGGCGGCCGCACCGCCCATGACCAGCAGCGGCGCCGTGCACGCGGCGGCGCAGACACAACGGATCCAACGGTTCCTCGTACGCATGGGAGTTCCCTTCGCGCAGAAGCGGGCGAGGTGGCCGGAGCGGCGCGAGCGATCGGTCGCGGGGGCGCGCCTCCTGCTGCTTCCACCGTATGACCGGGTGCGCCGCACCACGAGCCGAGCCGAGCCGCGCCGTCGGCGAAGGGCTACGGCTGCCGACAGGTGTGGAAGCGGCTGGAGTGGACGTGGCCGAAGGACGACGGAAGCCGCGGAATCCCCTTGCCCGGGGCAACGGTCAGTGCGCGTCCCTTGTAGTCGGGGCGGTTGTACACGGTGACGCACCGCACCCGCGGTTCGCCGCCGACGCGTTGCGAGCCGGCTGCGTTCCACACCGAGGCCGCGTCGTTGAAGCCGACGTAGGCGGTCGTCTCGGGGTAGCGCGGCATGTCCTGCGCCACGAGGCTCACGACACCCGTGTAGGACGGGCCGGTCCAGCCGCAGACCCACCCCGGGGTGCAGCGCTCCGCGGGCGCCGCGGAACCGCCCGAGCCGGCGTGGGCCGCGGGGGCGACGGCGAGGGTGAGAAGGAGGGCGAGGGCGCCGTACAAGGTGACGCTCCGGCGGCGCGAGCCGGTCCGTCGGGTCGGGTCCTCGGTGCGTGGGGTCACGCCGATCACCGCCGTTCCGCGGCCGGGAGATGGGGGTGGCGCCGGAGCGGCCGTGGCCCCGGGACTCCATCGCACCCCTCGTCCGCCTTGATCGCACTCCGGTGGCGCCCCGGGCGTCGGACCCCCACCGAAACCGCAGGTGAGCCACTGCGCGGTGGCAGACGCGGTGCGCCGACGCCGGGCCGAGGGGATACTGGGACGAGCTGGACCCACCGGCGGCGGCCGGACGGCCGCCGACCCGAGCACGCACCAGCACGCATCGCCGATGGTCGTGTCCCGCCATCGCCCCGAACCGGCCGTGCGACCCGCTTCCGCTGTGCGACCCGCTTCCACTGTGCGACCCGTTCGCGCGATCGCCGTGACGTGAGCCGGTTCCTCCCGCATGCCCTCCGCGCGACCTGGAGGTCGCAGTGAACCTCACACGAATCCCCCGCCGCGCCGCGGCCGCCGCCTCGACGGCCCTGTTGGCCGGAGGCCTCCTGTTGGCCGGAGGCGCCGGTGCGACCGTCGCGTCCTCGGCCGGCTTCCCCGAGGCGATCAGTCCGGGAGAGCAGCAGGCCATGCTCGCCGAGACCAACGGCATACGCCAGGAAAACGGCCAACCGCCCCTCACGTGGGACGCGGGACTCGCCACCCAGGCCCAGGGATGGGCCGACGACCCGAAGTCCGCCGCGGGCAATCGGCTGAACCACAGCACGGCGAACGTCGCCGAGAACATCTCCAGCGTCGGACCGCCCGGAGCCGTCGGACAATGGGCCGCCGAGAAGGGCGCCTACGACGCGGCAGGCCCCAACTACGACACCGACAGCGCCTCGTACGCGGACTGGGGCCACTACTACAACATGGTCCAGCCCACCTACACGAAGATGGGCTGCGGCGCGAAGAGCGGCGTGAGCGTCCCCGGTGGCTGGGTCACCGTGTGCCAGTACTCCTGAGGCGCCCGACCGCGCGCATTCCCGTTCCGTCGGGTCCGGCGCCGACCCACGGCCCCGCCCTATTAGGGGACGCGCGCGGTCCATTCCTCGGTGGCGAACTTCGTCGCCGCCAACTCCTTCGCCCCGGCCATCTCTTCGGCGCTCACCGGGTCGTCCGTCAGCCCGTACCGGCCCCGGAACGCGGCGACCATCCGGTCGATGACCTCCTGCCGGGACAGCCCCGTCTGCCGACGCAGCGGATCCACCCGCTTCTTGGCACTCCGGGTGCCCTTGTCCGAGAGCTTCTCCCGGCCGATGCGCAGGACGTCGGTCATCTTGTCGGCGTCGATGTCGTAGGCCATGGTCACGTGGTGCAACACGGCCCCCTTGCCGGACACGATGCGCTTCTGCGCGGCGCCCGCGATCTTCCCCGCCTCCGTGGCGATGTCGTTCAGCGGTTGGTACCAGGCGCTGACGCCCATCTCGCCCAGGGCTCCCAGCACCCAGTCGTCGAGGTAGGCGTAGGAGTCGGCGAACGACAGCCCCGAGACCAGCGACTCCGGCACCGACAGCGAGTACGTGATGGTGTTGCCCGGCTCGATGAACATGGCCCCGCCACCCGAGATCCGGCGCACCACGGTCATACCGTGCCGTCGCGCGGCCTCCGGGTCGACCTCATTGCGCAGCGACTGGAAGCTGCCGATGACCACGGCGGGCGCGGCCCACTCCCACACCCGCAGCGTCGGTGGCCTGCGCCCCGCGGCCACCTCGTGGGTCAGCACCTCGTCCAGCGCCATGTGCAGGGCCGGCTCCTGCGGCGGCATCCGGACCAGCCGCCAGTCGTGCGCGGCCCATTCGGTGGCCCGGGCCAGGGCGCGGCGCACCGCGACGGCGACGCCCTCGGCGCTCACCCCGTACATGTGCGTGCCGGGCGGCAGGGCGGCCGTGATCCGAGCGGCCAGCGCGGCGGCGTCGGCATCGGCCGGAGCACCTTCGAGGG
Source organism: Streptomyces sp. NPDC088097 (assembly GCF_044741845.1). Taxonomy (NCBI): domain Bacteria; kingdom Bacillati; phylum Actinomycetota; class Actinomycetes; order Kitasatosporales; family Streptomycetaceae; genus Streptomyces; species Streptomyces sp. NPDC088097. The sequence continues at coordinate 112,114 of NZ_JBIUTJ010000003.1, read as the reverse complement.
CCCCGTTGACGGCGTCGAGGGCCTCGTCCGGTTCGAGGAAGAAGTCGCCGGAGACCCGTACGTCGCGCAGGTGGCCCCCCTCGCGCTCCAGATCGACGACGACGAGCTTGCCGCCCGGAACCTTGTACTCACCGTGCACCGGTAGACGCCTCTCGAAGCCATGACCGGCTTGACCGGTATTGCGTGGACACCCCACGGTATCCGACGCCGTGCCCGGTGGCGGAGCGTCACCCGTGCGAGGGAACATCGCGTCCACCGCCAAGCCGGATGGCAGGCCATGACGAAGTGCAGGTGCGGGCCCGGACGGGGCCGTACGGCGGCCCGCCCGGGGCGGCCGGTCACACCCTCCTGAAGGAGACATCCCCATGTCACGTGTCCTGAAGAGCGCCTGCCTCGCCCTCGCCGCCGGCGCCGTCGTGATCGGTGGGGCGTCCATCGCCTCCGCCGACGCCGGCGCCCAGGGTGCGGCCATCGGCTCGCCGGGCGTCCTGTCCGGCAACCTCATCCAGGTGCCCATCCACATCCCGATCAACGCCTGCGGCAACTCCGTCAGCGTCATCGGCCTGCTGAACCCGGCGTTCGGCAACACCTGCGTCAACGCCTGACCGACCGGGCGGCGCCGCGCGCACGGGCGGAGTTATCCCCCGTGCCCGCGGCGCCCGCCCGGTGCGGCCTTCGTACCGGCCCGAAGCGCTGCTGCCCGTCAGGGCGTGACGCCGACCGTGGCGTTCACGGTGACCTGGTCGATGTCGGTGGTGCGGATCGTGAGGGCCAGGTCCCACGGGCCGGCCGTCGGCAGCCTCAGGTCGTAGGCGGCCCAGTAGCCCTTCCGGTCCTTGAGCTTCGCGTCGAGCGGCCCGATCCCCAGGTCGCGTCGGGTCAGGGCGAGCCGCAGTTCGGGGACGGTGGAGATGCCGCCGTCCGCCGTGAACACCACCGCTTCCACGGTGTTCTCGCCGACGCGCCCCGGTCCCAGAGTGATCTGTACCGTGCCGTGGTGGTTCGCCGTCCCCATGTCGAACGGGATCGTGACCACCTTCACCGCCGGTTCCCGCCCCGCGGACGTCGCGGCGGCGGCGGCCGTGGCGGCGGCTCGGCTCGGCTGGGTCCCCGTCAGCACGGTCGAGATCACCAGGACGACGACAGCGACCGCCGCCTCGACACCCACGGTGCGGCGCAGCCGACGCCGGTGGAGCGCCGCGTCGACGTCAGGCGCCTCGCCGCCGTCGCCCGAACCGCTGCGAAGGGCCGGGGCCCTGTCGCCATCCGGCCCCGGCGACGCACCGGGCGCGCCGACCGTCTGCGGGACACGTATGCGCACGGGCCGGGCGAGCGCCTGCTCCGTCGCCCCGTCCACCAGGCGGGCGGTCCACCGTCGGGAGAGGCCCGCCACGCACAGCACCACGACCACCGCGGCGACCTTGAGGACGAGGATCCTGCCGTACGAGGTGGTGGACAGGGCCTCCCAGGAACCCACCTGACGCCACGACTGGTAGAGCCCGGTGCCGACCAGGACGACCACGGCGGCGAAGGCCAGCGCCGAGTAACGCGTGATCGCGGAAGCCGGGACTTCACGACCGTCGGGCCCTCGGTGGCGCAGGGCGCCGAGCAGGGTGACCAGACCGCCCGACCACACCGCCATGGCCAGCAGGTGCAGCACGGCGACGGGGACGGCGAGGGGCACCTGGATGCCGGCGGAGGCGTGTTCGGCGGCGGCCCAGGTGAGCGCCAGACCCAGGGCGAGGGCCGCTCCGGCGCCGAACCGCGCACGGACACCGTCTCGTACGGGCGTCCGCCGCCACCACACGACGGCGAGCGCCAGCAGGAGGAGCCGCACGCCCAGGGCGATTCCCGGCCTCCCCGCGAGCGTTCGGCCCCACAGGGACGGGTCGAAGGCCGACGACAGGGGGCCGCCCCTCTCGTACGGGCCGCGCAGCGACAACAGGGCCACCGTCGAGGTCGCCAGCGCCACCCAGCCGCCCGCCAACAGGCGGCGCGGCCCGCGGATCCCGCCCGCGGCCGGCCAGCAGACGCGGACGAACGTCGCGGCTCCGACGAGCAACGCCAGGCCGCTGTAGGCGACGTAGCGGAAGAAGCCGTACAGCCGGCCGGCCCACGTGTCGGCGGGGGAGGTCCCCGCCACCACCGCGGTGGTCCCGGACGGCTTCCCGACGGAGAAGGTGAACGCGCCGGAGATGGGGTGACCGTCGGCGGAGACCACCCGCCAGGCCACGGTGTAGGTGCCCCGGGCCAGGTTCCCGCGCAGTGCCACCCGGGCCGTGTCGTCCCGGCCGTCGGCGTGCTGCGGCGGCCGCGGGTCGACGCGTTCGTTGCTCGGCGACAGCACGCGCAAGGCCCCGTCGGGGAAACTCACCGATTCGGTGAAGGTGAGCGTGATCCGTTCCGGGGCCGTGTCGAGGACGGCGCCGTCCGCGGGGTCGGAGCCGCTGAGGCCGGCATGCGCGGGGGCGGGGCCGGCCCCGCCGAGGACCAGGGCGCACAGGACGGCGACCAGGGTCAGGACGACCGCGGACATCCTCGCGGGGCTCGATCCGCTGGGCATGAGGGGCGGCCTCCGGGGCGATCGTCATCGGCGGCGCCGGTCGGCGGCGTCCGCGCCGGTCGCCGGGACCGAGGTCGGACGGGGTGCCGGGCCCGCCTGGGGTTCTGGGGCTCAGCGGTGGGGGACGGGCCCCCACCGCAGTGCTGGACGCTAGCCCCGCCCACGACGAGCGCGATCGGGTTGCGCAACTTCCGCCAAAGACCGCCGCGTCGTGCTCGACCGGCCCCTTCCTGCTGTATGGGTACGCCCGTCGGGCGAGGCCCCGCGCCGCTTCGTGACCGGCGACCCGCGCCGGTACGGCCTACCCCCCGATGTCCCGGCCGCGGAAGTCGGCCAGGGTCTCGCGCCGCACCAGGAGGCGTGCCGTGCCCTCGTGGACGGCGACGACGGGCGGGCGGCCGACCATGTTGTAGCCCGAGGCCATCGACAGGTGGTAGGCGCCGGCCACCGGAACGGCCAGCAGGTCGCCCGGGTGGACGTCCCCGGGCAGCTCCACGTCGGCGGCGAGGACGTCGCCCGCCTCGCAGTGCCGCCCGACGACCGTGGCCGTACGCGCCCCGGCGGCGCTCCGTCGGCCGATCAGGCGGGGCGCGTACCGGACCCCGTACAGGGCCGGTCGGGGGTTGTCGCTCATGCCGCCGTCCACGGCGACGAACACCCGCTCCCCGGTGTGCTTGACGGCGAGCACCCGGTAGACGGCGACCCCGGCCGGTCCGGCGACCGCCCGGCCGGGCTCGATGGCGAGGCGGGGGACGGGCAGCCTCGCCGCCGCGCAGCTCGCGGCGAGTTCGGCGCGCAGCCCTCGGGCCAGGACGGCGGGGTCGAGGGCGGCCTCGCCCGGTCGGTAGGCGATCGCGTGCCCGCCGCCCATGTCCAACTCCGGGAGGACGACGCCGTGGCTGTCGCGGATGCGGGCCATCAGCCCCACCATCCGGCGCACCGCGGTGACGTACGGTCTGACCTCGGTGATCTGGGAGCCGATGTGGCAGTGCAACCCGGTGAGTTCGAGTTGGGGTTGGCCCAGGATCCGGGCGATGGCGTGCTGCGCGGAGCCGTCGGCGAGGGAGAGGCCGAACTTCTGGTCGTCCGTACCCGTACGGATCTTCTCGTGGCCGCCGGCCGAGACCCCGGGGGAGACCCGGACCATCACCCGCTGGAATCCGCCCGTGCCCACGGCGGCGGCGATCCGGGCCGTCTCGGACGAGCTGTCGATGACGATCCGGCCCACCCCGAGCCGCAGCGCGGCCTCGATGTCGCGGGGCGACTTCGCGTTGCCGTGCAGGACGACCCGGTCCGCGGGGAAGCCCGCGGTGACGGCGAGTTCGAGCTCGCCCGCCGAACACACGTCCAGGCCGAGCCCCTCCTCGTCGACCCAGCGGACCATGGCCCGGGACAGGAAGGCCTTGGCGGCGTACAGCACGTCCGCGTCGGGGAAGGCCGCGCGGTAGGCACGGCAGCGGGCCCGCACCTCGCCCTCGTCCAACACGTACACCGGCGTCTCGAACCGGTCGGCGATCTCCGCGAGGGACACCCCGCCGACGGCGAGGCCACCGTGCGGAAGGCGGTCGGCGGAGGCGGGCCAGACGGACAGGTCGTCCGCGCCGGGGGCGACCTCGGGCAGAGCGGTGACGGTCATGGAGTTCCCCCTTCAGGCTCGGACGGTGCGGACCGGGTCCCGGTCCGGCCGGTGGGTCGCCGGCGTGACGGCGGGAGCCGACAGCGTCGGGTCGACGGTGATCAGCTCCGCGCCGAGCGGGGCGCACAACTCCCGCAGGAGGGACTCCGACAGGCGTACGCGGGCCTGGCCGTCGCCGAGGGTCGCGGTCAGTCGCTCCACACGGGTGAAACCGACGGCCGTGCGCAGGCCCAACGGCGTGCGGAACAGCCGGATCACCGTCCCCGCCGCGCCCGCGCTTCCCGGCCGGACGGGCACGTACAGGAGCCCGGCCGGGACGGGTTCCTCGGGCTCGGGGTCGTCTTCGTACCGGAACAGACACATGGCGCTCTCCCTGGGGAAACCACGAACGATGGGTGGCGCCCCGGCCGCGGGGAGGCGGTCCGGGGCGCGCTACCGAAGCTATCCCCGGCCCCGCACCTCGCGCCCGCCCCCCTGACGCCACCTTGACGCGGAACGCCCCGCTCCATACACCTCACTGACGCCCGTCGACCGCGGCGGAACGTGGTGAGGCCGGCGGGGCCGGTGAGGCCGGCGCCGGATTCCCACCGGCTGCCCCCGGTTGTGCGCGCGTGCGGTTGTGGGTCCGGCCGTGGAGGGCCGGAGCAGAACGCATCGTACGGCTCGCGATGCCCGTCTCGGAGGGGAATCCCGCTCAGTCCCGGCCGTACGTGTGGAACCCGCGGCCGGTCTTGCGGCCGAGCAGCCCCGCCTGGACCATCCGCAGGAGGAGCGGGGGCGGGGCGTAGAGGGGCTCCTTGAACTCGGCGTAGAGGGATTCCGCGATGGCGGCGACGGTGTCGAGGCCGATGAGGTCCGCGAGCTTCAGCGGGCCCATGGGGTGGGCGCAGCCGAGCACCATGCCGGAGTCGATGTCGGTGGCCGTGGCGAAGCCGGATTCGGCCATGCGGACGGCCGACAGCAGGTACGGAACGAGCAGGGCGTTGACGACGAAGCCGGCCCGGTCCTGTGCGTGGACGGCGGTCTTGCCGAGCGTGTCCCGTACGAACGCCTCCGTCGCGGCCTTGACCCGGGCCGAGGTGTGGAGGGAGGCGACGATCTCCACCAGGGGCAGGACCGGCACCGGGTTGAAGAAGTGGAGGCCGATGACGCGGTCGGCGCGGCCGGTGGCCATGCCCAGGCGCATGACGGGGATGGCCGAGGTGTTGGTGGCCAGGACGGCCTCGTGGTCCTCGACGATCTTGTCCAGGGCGGCGAAGACCGCGATCTTCGCCTCGGCGTCCTCCACCACGGCTTCGATCACGAGCTGCCGGTCGTCGAGGTCGCCGGACTTCACCCACCGCTGACCCCGCCCAGGTCGCTCGTCCCTCCCGGGGCGAGCGGCCGTTCCGGGCCACGACTGCGCAGACAGGCGTGGTACGTGGCCTCGTGCACGGCCCGCGCCAGCCGCGCGCCCCACACCGAACGCGGGCCGGCGAACGGCTCGCCCGGTCGTCCGGCCGCGGGATGCGGCGCGGCGACGCACACGGCGTCGGTCGGAGTGCCGGAGGCGTCCACCCCGGCGTCGCGCAGGGCTTGCACCTTGGCTTCGGTGGCCGTCGCGACCGCGTTCACCAGGGCCGCGTCGGAGAAGGCGACCGGTACGGACACCACGATGTTGATCGTCCCCGCCGACCGGGGCCCCGGGACGCCGGGGGCCGGGTCGGCGGCCCAGCCCCGTACACCGAGCCCGGCGGACGCCAGGGCCCACACGCCGCCGTCCGAGGCGCGGCCGTGATCGGCGACCGAGGCGGCCGTCATCAGGCCCACGCCCGGCCCCGACGCTCCGGCGCGCGCCGCGAGTGCGGCCAGGTGGACGTCCGGATCCGTCCGCCGGTATCCGTGCGCCACCTGCGCGTTGAGCACCCAGTGCCGCTCGCCGATGCCGCCGCCCAGGGGCGCGCTGGAGATCATGCGCCGGCTGTGCCCCGGCACCCACAGGAGCATCGGCAACGTCCGGCCGTCCTCCACGCGCGACAGGAGCGGCAGACGGTCCACGGCGGACAGGTCGAGGGGCGCGTAGGGCATCCCGCACCCTAACCCGCTGATCAGGGCCCCGAAGGAGCAGGTCCGGGGCGGACGGCCCGGCGGGCGTCCGTCCCGGACCCGCCACCGGGTCAGGAGCGGTCGGTCGTCAGATCCGCGCGGACCTCGCGCGCGGCGGCGACGAGGTTCTCCAGGGAGGCGCGGGTCTCGGGCCAGCCACGGGTCTTCAGACCGCAGTCGGGGTTCACCCAGAGCCGTTCGGCGGGGATCGCCGCGAGGCCCTTGCGCAGCAGGGCGGCGGCCTCCCCGGCGCTCGGGACGCGGGGCGAGTGGATGTCCCAGACACCGGGGCCGGCCTCACGGGGATAGCCGTGTGCGGCCAGCTCGTCGGCGACCCGCATGTGGGAGCGGGCGGCCTCCAGGCTGATGACGTCCGCGTCGAGGTCGTCGATGGCCCGGACGATGTCGCCGAACTCGGCGTAGCACATGTGCGTGTGGATCTGCGTGTCCGGCCGGACCCCGCTGGTGGTGAGCCGGAACGACTCGGTGGCCCAGGCCAGGTACGCGGCGTGGTCGGCGGCCCGCAGCGGCAGGGTCTCGCGCAGGGCGGGCTCGTCGACCTGGATGACCGACGTACCGGCGGCTTCGAGGTCGTCGACCTCGTCGCGCAGGGCGAGCGCCACCTGCCGGGCGGTCTCCCCGAGGGGCTGGTCGTCGCGTACGAAGGACCAGGCGAGCATGGTGACCGGCCCGGTCAGCATGCCCTTGACCGGCTTGGCCGTCTGCGCCTGGGCGTACGTCGTCCAGCGGACGGTCATCGGCTCGGGACGGGAGATGTCCCCGGCCAGCACCGGTGGGCGCACGTAGCGGGTGCCGTAGGACTGGACCCAGCCGTGCTGGGTGGCGAGGTAGCCGGTGAGCCGCTCGGCGAAGTACTGCACCATGTCGTTGCGCTCGGGCTCCCCGTGGACGAGGACGTCGATTCCGACCTTCGCCTGGAAGGCGATCACCTCGCGGATCTCGGCGGCGATCCGGTCCTCGTACCCGACGGCGTCGATCCGTCCGGCCCGCAGGTCGGCGCGGGCGGCGCGCAGCTCGTTCGTCTGGGGGAAGGAGCCGATGGTGGTCGTCGGCAGCAACGGCAGGCTCAGGAGGGCGCGCTGTGCGGCGGTCCGCTGCGCGTAGGGCTGCGAGCGCCGTCCGTCGGCGTCGGTGATCGCGGCGGTCCGCGCGCGGACGGCCGGGTCGTGGGTCAGGGCGGAGGAGGCGCGGGAGGCGAGGTCGGCGCGGTTGGCGGCGAGTTCGGCCGCGATGGCGCCGGTGCCCTGGGCCAGTCCCCGGGCCAGGGTGGTGATCTCGCCGGTCTTCTGGCGGGCGAAGGCAAGCCAGCGCCGGAGCTGCGGATCGATGTCGCGTTCGGCGGCGGCGTCCAGCGGGACGTGCAACAGGGAACAGGACGCGGCGACGTCCACCCGGTCGGCGAGACCCAGGAGCGTGCCGAGGGTGGTCAACGCCTTCTGGTGGTCGTTGATCCAGATGTTGCGGCCGTTGACCACGCCCGCGACCAGGCGCTTGCCGGGGAGGCCGCCCACCGCGGCGAGGTCGGCGAGGTTCGCGGCGGCGGCGTCGGTGAAGTCGAGCGCCAGGCCTTCGACGGGGGCGGCGGCGAGCACCTGGAGGGCGTCGCCGAGCCGTCCGAAGTACGAGGCGACCAGCAGCTTCGGGCGGTCGCCGGCGCTCCCGAGGTCGCGGTAGGCGCGGGCGGCGGCGTTCAGGTCCGCCGGGGTGCGGTCCTGGACGAGGGCGGGCTCGTCGAGCTGCACCCATTCGGCGCCGGCGGCGCGCAGGTCGGCCAAGACCCGTTCGTAGACGGGGAGCAGCCGGTCGAGCAGGGTCAGCGGCTGGAAGTCGTCCGCGACGCCGGGGGCGGGCTTGGCCAGCAGCAGGTAGGTGACGGGGCCGACGAGGACCGGGCGGGCGGTGTGTCCGAGGGCCAGGGCCTCCTTCAGCTCGGCGACCTGCCGGGTGGAATCGGCGCTGAAGAAGGTGTCCGGGCCGAGCTCGGGAACCAGGTAGTGGTAGTTCGTGTCGAACCACTTGGTCATCTCCAGCGGGGCCACGTCCTGCGTTCCCCGGGCCATCGCGAAGTAGCCGTCGAGGGCGTCGGCGGCGACCGCCGCGCGGTGGCGTGCGGGGACCGCGCCGACCATGACGCTGGTGTCCAGGACGTGGTCGTAGTACGAGAAATCGCCGGTCGGCACTTCGTCGATGCCGGCGTCGGCCAGCTGCCGCCAGTTCGAACGGCGCAGGTCGGCCGCGGTCTCCCGGAGGGCTTCGGCGCTGACCCCGCCCTTCCAGTAGCCCTCGACGGCCTTCTTCAGCTCCCGGTTCCGACCCTGGCGGGGGTAGCCGTACACGGTGGCTCGTGCTGCCGCGGCTGCGGGCTTCGATGTCACGGAACTCTCCTTCGCGAGATGTGTCCTGGACATCCCGGAGACGGGACGCGGACGCGAAGGAACGACAGAACGGGCGGCCCACATCGCGGAGGGAAGCCGCGCGTGCCGCTCGCTGTGTACGCCGACCCGCCCACGAGGTCACCGAGATTTCCGCACGCGAAACGGTCGCGTGCGGGCAACGGGCAGGTCTTCGGACTCGCGGGCACGCAGGCCACGGGGGCCGGCACCTACTGGCCGTCGCTTCCCAGACCCGTCCCGGGTCCAGTGCTCATGACGGCGGTCGTTCCCACTCACCGCTGCGGGGCAGTCCCGGATTCCCACCGGGTTCCCTCTTACGACGCACCCCGCCTGGCGGACGGGGGCGAACCAGCTGCACCGACCACCCTAAAGCGAGTGATCACCCACTGGCGACCCCCGCCTACCGTCCGAAGGCCGAAACCGGCCGCTCCGACGGAGGATCCGTCCGAATCTCGCGGTCCCGCAGGGCCGCGAGGCCGCGAGGCGGGGGCGCAGCGAGTCGACGTGCGGATGAACTTCGGCGGCGCGTCCGGTCCGGGATCGCCGCTCGCGTTTCGGCGGGTGCCACACCCGTTTGAAAGCGGCGGGACGGTGCAGACGATGCGATGAGAACGGCTGGACACGACGAGGTAGGAGAAGCGTCATGGGCATCATCGCTTGGATCTTGATAGGGCTGCTCGCGGGCGCCATCGCCAAGGCTCTTATGCCGGGCAGGGACCCGGGCGGCATCATCATCACGATGCTGATCGGCATCGCCGGTGGTCTGCTCGGCGGTTGGCTCGGCAAGGTCATCTTCGGTGTCGACTCCATCGACGGCTTCTTCGACGTCTCCACCTGGATCGCGGCCATCGTCGGCTCGGTCATCCTCCTCGCCGTCTACCGCCTCGTGACGGGCAACCGTCGCTCGCACCGACACGCCTGACCCCGCGGGCCGCGCTCCCGGCCCGCCACGACAACGGCTCCGTCCTCTTCGCGAGGGCGGAGCCGTCGTCGTGCCGCCGATCCGTCTACATGGGGTCGCGCTTGAAGGAGGAGGTGGACCAGCGCGCCATACGCAAGGCCCTGGCGGGGGAGGGGTGGGTTCGAACTGTGTGGAGGGCGTTTGACCTGCGGGGATGTGGTGGCGCGGCGTTGGCTCCCTGCTGAGCCAGGCGTGTGTTTGGCTCCACCGGTGCCACATGTGGCACTACGTGGCGACCTGTCTGCAGGTCGCAGGAGCATCCTTCCCCTCTGGGATGCTGTCCGTCGGCAGGAACCAGGGGGCGGGAGCGGGAGTGAGCGCAGGTACGCGGTCAGGCGCAGGCGTGGTCGGTCGTGGGGTTCGGATGACCCGGGTGGGTGCCCGGTGGCGGGTGAGCCGGCCGTGGCCGGCCCGGTTGCGGCCGTTCGTGCACAGCTATGCCGGGTATTGGGAGGCGACGACCACCCCGTACCGGGTGCGGTTGGTTCCCACGGGCCGGGCGGTCGTGGTGATCAGCCTGGGGGAGCCGTTCGCACGGGTGCACCGGCTGGGGGAAGCGCGTGCGGACGGGCAGGTGACCGGCTCGCTCGTCGCGGGGCTGGAGGACGGCCCCCGGGTGTGTGACCATCCGGGCGGGCAGGAGGCGATCCGTCTGGAGCTGACCCCGCTGGGCGCCTACCGGCTGTTCGCCGTGCCGATGAGGGAGTTGACCAACAGGGTGGTCGGGCTCGACGACGTCCTGGGACCCGCGGCCGCCGTGCTGGCGGAGCGCCTCACCGACACCCGCGACTGGGCGGCCCGGTTCGACCTGCTGGACGTCGCGTTGTCGGCGCGGATCGAGCGCGGCCCCGACCCGGCTCCCGAAGTGCGTGAGGCCTGGCGGCTGTTGGCCGACGCCGGCGGGGCTATCCCGGTCGGTCGGATCGCCGCCGAAGTGGGGTGGAGCCAGGGTCACTTGGTGCGCCGGTTCACCGAACAGGTGGGCCTGACGCCCAAGGCGTCGGCCCGGGTGCTGCGCTTCGACCGGGCCGTGGGGCTGCTCACCCGCGAGGGTGCGAACCCCACCGAGGTGAGCGCCGCCTGTGGCTTCTACGACCAGGCCCACCTCAACCGCGAGTTCCGCGCCCTCGCAGGGACCACTCCCGGCCGGATGGCCCTCGCCCGCGTCGCGGAGGGGGCCCTCGCCCTGTGAGCGACGCGACGCGGGCAGGTCAAAGACGCGGGCAGGTCAAATTCGTCCAAGTCAGGGCGACCGTCCCGTCGCTAGTGTCCCGTTCGTACGTGACCCAGAGACGGGAGAACCCGATGGAAGACCTGCTGCGCATCCTCGTGGGCGGGGCGCTGACCGGCGGCCTGATCGGCTTGGCGGGAGCCCTGGGCCGACGCCGCCGCGAGCGTAGGGAAGGCGGCGGACGGGACGGCCGCTGAGTATGCGTCCCTAGGCAGTCTCTTTCGGATCTTGCCGGGCTCACCGCCAAGATCCGAAAGAGACGACCTGGGCCGTCTCTTTCGGATCTTGCCGGGGCCGCGGCGCCCGGCACCGCGCGCCGGCATCGACGAAGGCACACCACCCCCGGAAGTTCACTCTTCGGCGATCCACTGGGCGAGGGAGACCAAGGTGGCTTCGACGCTGGTCGTCATGTAGTAGCGGAGTGCGTCGAGTTCGCCGTGGGTGGTGCCCAGCACCGGGTCGAGGCGCAGGAGTTGCCAGGACTGTTCGACGACGGTTCCGCGCCCCTGGGGGTGGAAGGTCCAGCTCCACCGCACGATGCCGTCCTCGGCGCCGCCGACCACGAAGGCGAAGGCGCTGCCGGGGTCGGCTCGTACGACCTGGGAGCGGGTGGTCCATTCCCTGCCGTCCTTGCGATTGCGGCCGCTGAACCAGGCGCCGGCCCGAGGACCGGCGCCTTGGTCGAACGTGACGTCGGTCGCGTTGGGGCTCCAGCGGCCGATCGCGGACACGTCACTGACCAGGCCATAGACCCGGGCGGGCGCGGCATCGACCCATGCGCGTCTGGTGAAGGCGTAGGCCGATGCGTTCAGGGTCTCGAAGAGGTCGTGTTCGCTGGTGGTGGCGCTCAAGGCGTCCTCCTGGGTGCGTGCACCGGGTGCGTATGGGACGGGGTGCCGGGTCGGCGACACCCACGTCATCACCGGTCGTACCGGGGAGCCAGACCCACCGGTGCCTATCCACAGCTGGGGCAGGCTGCGCGTTTCGAGTCGGCCCATACTCGGATCCATGACCGGAAAATCGCAGCTCGGGGACTTCCTGCAGGCGCGGCGCTCCCAGCTGCGCCCCGAGGACGTCGGGGTGCCCACCTATGGGGAGCGCCGACGTGTACCGGGGCTTCGACGCGAGGAGTTGGCACTGCTGGCGGGGGTCAGCGCCTCCTACTACACCCGCCTGGAGCAGGGGCAGTCGCTGAGCGCGTCGTCCGAGGTGCTGGACGCGATCGCCGGGGCTCTGCGGCTGGACGACTCCGAGCGGCGGTACCTGCACGACCTGGTCCGGGCGGACAGGCGTCGCACACAGGGCCGGCGGCCCGCGCCGGAGCGAGTGACGGAGGCGACGGCCCAGTTGCTGGACGTGCTGGCCGACGTCCCCGCGATCGTACTCGGCCTGCGCAGTGACGTACTGGCGTGGAACCGCCTGGGTCACGCGCTGTTCGCCGGGCACCTGGACCGTGGTGCGCCGGACCTGCCGGGGCAGCGCCCCAACATGGCCAGACTGGTGTTCCTCGACTGTCACACCCGCGACCTGTACGCGGACTGGCCGAGCAAGGCCAGGGCGGTGGTGGGGAACCTGCGCGTGGTGGCCGCCCAGCACCCGCAGGACACCGCGTTGCACGCGCTGCTGGGTGAACTGAGCGCCAGGAGTGCGGAGTTCTCCTCGATGTGGGCCGATCATCGGGTCAGGGAGTGCACCGTCGCCACCTACGAGATGCGGCACCCGTCGATCGGCCCGCTGACCGTCGTTCAGCAAACCATGAGCCACGGGTCGGGCCCCCACACGGTGGTCGCCACCACGGAGGCGGGCTCGTCCTCGCGGGCCGCGCTGGCCCTGCTCGCCCAGAGCATCACCCAGGACACCGTCGCGGCCGACCAGGTGCAGAGGGGGCCCCGGGCCGGCACTGCCTGACCTCCCACCACATCACCGGGCGCTCGGCCGACAACGGCGCGCACCCCGTCCCCACCCGGTACGGCCGACGGCCGGTTGCTCGGCCGTTCATTCGGCTTGTCAGTCGGCCCGTCATTCGACCGATCCTCGCCGGGAGCAGTTCCGGGGTCGCACGCCCCCGAGCCGACCCCTCCACCCGTCCCACCCCGCCCGTGCGTCGGCGTATCGCTGCCGCATGCCCGCAACCAGTGAAGGAACCATGTTCAAGAAACTCTCCCGGTCCGCAGTGTCGACGGCCGTCCTTGTCGCGGCCGCCGCCGTGGCGATCGCTCCGACGTCGGCATCGGCGGCGGCTCCTGCATCGGCTCCGGCGTCGGCGTCGGCGTCGGCGTCGGCCGAGCCCACCCCCCTCAGCCGCGCCCGGATCGCCGCGCATTTCGACCTGTCCAAGGGACAGACGCCGGAGAACCTCGCCCTGGCACCGGGCGGCGTCGCGTACGTCACCTTCGCCAAGGCCCGCCAGATAGCCGAGATCTCCCCCGACGGCACCACACGGATCCTCGCCACCCTGCCCGAGCCCGCCGACGGCGGTATCCACACCCCGGCCCTGGGCTTCCCGCTGACCGTCGGAATCGTCCGTGCCCACGACGGCACCCTGTACTTCCTGTACGCCACCGGCACCCCCGACCTGACCGGCGTGTGGCGGCTTCGCCCCGGCGGCCAACCGCAGCGGATCGCCGCACTGCCCGCGGGCGGCCTGCCCAACGGCCTGGCCCTGGACCCGCGCACCCGTACCCTCTACGTCACGGACTCCGTGCTCGGCACCATCTGGCGCGTACCCACCACGGGCGGCACCCCCATCGCCTGGTCCACCGCACCCGAACTGGCCCCCGCCGGCTTCCTCGGCGCCAACGGCCTGAAGATCCACAACGGTGCGGTCTGGGTCACCAACCTCGACAAGGGCACCGTACTGCGCATCCCCGTCCTCCCGGACGGTCGCGCCGGCCGAGTCCGGACCAAGGCCACCGGCCTGCCGGGGATCGACGACTTCGCCTTCACCGGCCGCGGCGATCAGCTGCTGGCCACCCTCAACGGCCCTGGCCAGGTCGCGCTCGTCCAGCCCGACGGCAGCCACTCCACGGTGCTGAGCCAGGCCGACGGCCTGCAGAACCCCACGGCCATCGCCCTGCGCGGGAAATCCGTCTACGTGACGAGCGCCGCCTACGTCACTGCCCAGGACCCCAACCTGCTCCACGCCCACCTGAACCGCTGAGCGTCGCGGGCACCGACCCGGCGAGGAGATGTACCGGCGGCTCGTCCCCGAACGACCGGGTACCCGTCGACGGGTACGCCCCGTCACGCCACCCCACGCACTCGAAGGCCGGCGAGTACTCCGAGTCCGCGCACTCGAAGGCCGGCGCACTCGCCCCCCGCGTACCCCCAGCCCGCGCACCGAACGGAGAAGCACCATGCAGGACACCCACGTGATCACCCTGGGCGATGTCACCATCACCCGGATCGAGGAGATGCGCGGGCCGATCATGCCCACGGACCAGTTCTTCCCCGACCTGCCCGAGCAGGCATGGAAGGACCAGCGCGCCATGCTCGTGCCCGACCACCTGGGCGCCGACGACGCCATGGTCCATGTGGCGATGCAGACCTGGCTGCTGCGCAGCGAGGGCCGCACCATCCTGATCGACACCGGCGTCGGCAACGACAAGGCCCGCCCGGCCGTCGCCGCGTGGGACCACCTGCGGCTGGACTACCTCGGCAACCTCGCACGCGCCGGGGTGCGGCCCGAGGACGTCGACCTGGTGATCAACACCCACCTGCACGTCGACCACGTCGGCTGGAACACCCGCCTGATCGACGGCGACTGGGTACCCACGTTCCCGAACGCCACCTACCTGATGCCCAAGGCCGACTTCGAGTTCTGGAACCCGGCGAACAACCCGGACATCGCCGGCGGCGTCAACGAGAACGTCTTCGAGGACAGCGTCGCCCCCGTGCACGCCGCGGGCCAGGTGCGGCTGTGGGAGGAAGGCCACACCATCGACGGCAGCCTGCGTCTGGAAGCGGCCCCCGGCCACACGCCCGGATCCAGCGTCGTCACGCTGACCTCCGGCAGCGACCGGGCCCTGTTCGTGGGCGACCTGATGCACACCCCCTTGCAGGTCACGCATCCCGACCACAACAGCTGCTTCTGTCAGGACCCGGCGCAGTCCCGCAGCACCCGCCGCAGGCTCCTCGGCCGGGCCGCTGACCAGGGCGCCCTCGTCCTGCCCGCCCACTTCAGCGGCCACGGTGCCCTGGAGGTCGAGCACCAGGGCAGCGGGTTCGCGATCAAGAAGTGGGCGCCGATCACCCGGTACTGACCCCGATTCCAGCCCGCCGCCGCTCCGGCCACCCCGGAGCGGCGGCACCCACCTGAGCAGCCGGCAGCCGGTGTCCGGCAATCAGCAGCCGCCCACCAGAAACCGCCCACCAGAAACCGGCAACCAGCAACCAGGAGAGCAGAGATGACACCCGCCGATCCCACCACCGTCACCACCACCTCAGGCCCCGTCCGCGGTCGCCGCCACGAACACGGGAGCGTCTTCTTCGACGTGCCCTACGCCGCACCGCCCGTCGGCCGCGAACGGTTCGCCGCGCCGACCCCGCACCAACGGTGGACAGGGATCCGTGACACCACGAGGCCGGGACCGACCGCGCCCCAGCCCGCCCGGGACTCCTTCGGCACCCTCGACATGTCGCCCTACTTCGGCCCGGGTTGGCAGCGCGGCGACGACTACCTCACCGTCAACATCTGGGCCCCGCAGCCGCAGGGGACGCCCCGACCGGTGATGGTGTTCGTACACGGCGGAGGGTTCGTCGCGGGTTCCAACCGTGCACCGCTCTACGACGGCACGGCCTTCGCGCGCGACGGCGTCGTGCTGATCACCGTGAACTACCGCCTGGGCATCCCCGGCTTCCTGTACCTGCCCGACGCCCCGGACAACCGCGGCATGCTCGACGTCCAGGCCGCCCTGCACTGGACCAGGGACAACGCCGCCGGCTTCGGCGGCGACCCCGGGAACGTCACGCTCTTCGGCCAGTCCGCCGGAGCCATCATCGTCGGCGGCGTCCTCGCCGACCCGGCATCGACAGGCTTGTTCCGACGGGCGATCATCCAGAGCGGCAGCGGCACCGGCGCCTTCACCCCCGACCAGGCCGGCATCGTCACCGCGGCCGTCGGACGCGGGCTGGACCTCGAACCCACCGCCAAGGCCCTGGCCGACGTACCCGATGAGCACCTCGTCGCCGTCACGGCCGGCCTGACCGGCCTGGACCTGCGCACCCCCACCCACCACGACCCGCTCGGCGGGATCACCTCCTTCAGCCTGGTCGGCGAGGACCAGCCGGCCACCGCGGTCGCCGCCGGCCAGGGCAGCGAGATCGACCTGTTGATCGGCGCCAATCGCGACGAGGGGGCCCTCTACCTGGCCCCGCCGGGACTGCTCGCGAACACCACCGATGCCGATGTCCGTAACACCGCGGCCAAGTTCCACCGGGATCCCGACGAAGCCGTGCGTGCCTACCGGACACGGCGCCCCGCCGCTTCAGCCGCCGATCTGCGCACCGCCATCCTCGGCGACGGGCTGTTCACGGACGGCACCCGGCGGATGGCCGCCGCCCACGCCGGCGCCGCGACCGGACGGACGTACTGCTACGCATTCGACTGGCGCTCCGACGCGATCGACGGGCAACTGGGCGCCTGCCATGTCATGGAGTTGCCGTTCGTCTTCGACTGCTTGCCCCTGCCATCGCTGCGCGGCCCCCGAGGGCTCCTCGGGAACGCCGAACCGCCCGCCCCACTCGCCGCGCGCATGCACCACTCGTGGACACGGTTCGCCGAGACCGGCAATCCCGGCTGGCCCGTCCACGAACCAGCCGGGCGCCACATCCAGCACCTTGGCGCCGCCTGACCGCCTGACCGCCTGACCGCCTGACCGCCTGACCGCCTGACCGCCTGACCGCCTGACCGCGGGGGCCGCGCCGCACCCGGCGTACCGGCGGTCCGTGTACCGGCGGTCCATCGGGCGGCGCCGATCAGTACCTCCGCTCCGCCTGAGGCACTCCCACCTGTCCGAGGCGGACCACTTGCATCGCCCCTTCAGGCTTGCGGCTGCCGTACAAGGCTCCGCGGGTCCGCCGGGCGGGGCACGAAGACGGGGGAGTCCGACTGGTAGAAGAGGTCGATGTCGGCCTCCTCACCGCCGACGATCAGCGTGTCCCAGGCGCCGCTCTCCCGCAGGGTGCTGAGGGTGGCCGGGGAGATGGACGCGAGATGGGAGCGTAGTTCTTCGTCGGTGGGCAGGCCCGGCAGCCGGGACCCCAGTCGGTCGCGGATCCCCGCCATCCGGTCCAGCAGCGCCTCCAGGTCGCTCCCGTCCGCGGTGTGCGAACCGGCCCCCGCGCCCGCCCCGGCCTCCGCGCTGCGCGCGATGATGTCCCGAATGGCACGGGTGACGCCCTGGTCGTCCGTGGTCACCATGGCGTTCCACGCCCGGCTCTTGTGCCGGTACTGGAGCATCGACATCGCTGCCTCGTGCCGAATGAAGTCGGCGTCCCGCAACGGCTTCCCCTGCCAGGCACGGCTGAGCGACCGGGCCAGTGACGTGGCCGAGGCCAGGCCGCTGTTGAGGCCGCGACCCGGCCAGAAGTGGATGGCGTTGGCCGCGTCCCCCAGCAGGAAGCCGTAGGTGCCGGGGCTGGTCGCGGTGGGCCGGTGCAGCTGTGCGGTGAATCGCGGGCGCTGCACCATGTCCAGCCGGAACGAGGTGATCGCCGACAGGTCGTCCTCGGCCACCCCGAACAGGCTGAGGCCCTGCCGGATCTCCTTCCACAGCGGCGAGCTGCGCAGCAGGGCGGGGAGGAAGAGGGTGCCGTGGGTGGGGCAGCGGAACTCGTTGTCCTCCTCCTGCCGGCTCATCAGGCAGGGGCGGGCGGCGATGCACTCCTCGAAGACGTGGCGGATCGGGTCGATGCCGATGACGCTCTTGGCCTCCTCCCGTGTCAGCCGCATGTTCAGGAAGCCCTCGCCGCGCAGCGAGTTGAGCAGGAAGCGGTTCTGCGACACGGTGAGCAGCACGCTCATCGGGTCCGGCAGCCTCGACTTCACCCGCAGCCCCAGGACGACGTCCTGGAGGTGCTCGCCGTCGAGGGAGTAGATCGAGGCGTCGGCCGCGCCGAAGCGGTCGGCGTAGTGCTCACGCGTGCGGGAGCGGCCGCCCTCGCAGACCACCAGGACGTGCTCCTGCGTGAGCCGGTTCTGCTGCTCCGTCACGTCGAAACGCCGGGCAACGAGTCGGATCGCCGCCCTCCGGTTGGCCAGTTCCAGCAGCCGGTCCTCGATGTGGGCGATCCGGATGTTGCGGGGCGGCCGGCCGTCGACCGAGTCCGGGCCGACGGGCCACATCTCCGAGTAGGCGCCGTCGTCGAACAGCGCGGAGAGCACCTCCTCGGACAGGGCGAGGTACTGCCGGCTCTGGACGGTCACCACCTGTTGGCGACGGAAGTTGCCCTGTGTCTCGTCCTTCCAGACGACCGAGGAACCCTTCCTGGTCCAGCGCCCGTCGTAGAGGGTGATGGCGGTCCGTCCGGGCAGCATCTCATCGAGGGCCAGTGCGAAGGCGAGGCCCACCGGGCCACCGCCGGTGATGGTGACCCGCAGCATGCCGGGGTCCGCGGTGCCTGCCCGGGGGACGTCCAGGAGGGAAAGGTCCATGACCGTCTCCAGGGCGTCCTGCGCCTCGTACAGGAACGTTTCATCACCGATACGGACGCAGTCGTTCGGCCGCAGGACGTGACGGGTGACCCGCTGGTCGTTGACGAACGTGCCGTTGCGGCTCTCCCGGTCGTACAGGACGAACCCGGCGTCCTCCGTGAGGATCTCGGCGTGCAGCCGGGAGGCGTTGGGGCTGACGATCACGATGCTGTTGTCGCTCTTGCGCCCGAAGCTGAGGGGCTCGCTGCCCAGAACCACGCTCTGTCCGGTGAACGGACCCGTGCGCCCGACTATGACCGATGGCACTCCACACCCCTTGAAATGACGCTGCTGATTGTTCGTACGACAGCAACACGTCATCGAGAACGTGTTCGGTTCAATCATTTTCTTGGAATCTTTTGAGTCGTGCTGAACCAGGGGCCCGATCCGTACGTGGTGTGTGCGTCGGCCGGCGACAAGAGGAGAACCGCCCCCATGCGCATCGAGGAATCCGAGACCGTGATGGAGACCGCGCTCGCGGCCACCACCGCGGCGACCAGGCCGGATACGGCCACCACAGAGGCCACCACAGAGGCCACGACCGCGGCCACCACCGCGTCCACGGCCGGGGCCACCACCCGAGGCACGGCCGCCACCGCTGCCACACCCGCATCCGGTCCGGCGGGTGGGGAGCGGCTGATCGCGGGCCGCTACCGACTGCTGTCCCGCCTCGGCGAAGGAGGCATGGGCACCGTGTGGCGGGCCCGCGACGAGTCTCTCCACCGGGAGGTCGCCGTCAAGGAGGTGCGGGCCCCGGCCGGGCTGCGAGCCGAGGACGTCGCGCGGATGTACAGCCGGCTGGAACGTGAGGCGTGGGCGGCGGCCCGGATACCCGACCGCAACGTGATCACGGTCCACGACGTGGTCATGGAGGAGGACCGGCCCTGGATCGTGATGGAACTGGTCCAAGGCCGGTCGCTGGCCGAACTCCTGCGGGACGAGGGGCCGCTCACCCCGCGGCAGGCCGCGCGCATCGGCGCCGACGTGTTGAGCGCGCTGCGGTCCGCGCACGCCGTCGGGGTGGAGCACCGCGACGTCAAGCCGGCGAACGTGCTGCTCGCCGAGGACGGACGAGTGGTGCTCAGCGACTTCGGTATCGCCGTGGTCGAGGGCAGCACCGCGCTGACCATGACCGGCGAGCTCGTCGGCTCCCCCGAGTACCTGCCGCCGGAGCGG
The DNA here is from genome assembly GCF_044741845.1 of Streptomyces sp. NPDC088097. Classification (NCBI taxonomy): domain Bacteria; kingdom Bacillati; phylum Actinomycetota; class Actinomycetes; order Kitasatosporales; family Streptomycetaceae; genus Streptomyces; species Streptomyces sp. NPDC088097. The sequence continues at coordinate 92,355 of NZ_JBIUTJ010000003.1, read as the reverse complement.
GCGCTGGGCCGCCCCTCGGGCCCCGAGTCGGACCTGTGGTCGCTCGGCGTCATGCTGTACGCGGCGGTGGAGGGCATCTCCCCGTTCCGGCACGCCACCGCGCTGAGCACCCTGCGGGCCGTCGTGGACGAGGAACCGCCCGTGCCGACCCGCGCCGGCCCTCTCGCCCCGGTCATCGCCGGGTTGCTCCGCAAGGAACCCGCGGAACGCACTCCCGCCGCCGAAGCCGCGATGGCCCTACGGGACATCGCACACGAACCCGACGCCACGACGACCGCCGCCCCCATCCTGCCGACCGTCACGCCACCCGTCCCCGCCACGACACCCGTCCCCACGGCGACCCCGACCACCACGAACGAACCCACCACCACGACCGGGCGCACCGCCACCACCGCACGCACCGCCACGACCGAGTTCGGCACCACGACCGCGCCCGGGACCACCTCGGAACCCGTGACCGAGGGGCCCGCCCGAGTCGAAGCCGCCGAGGCGCGTGCGACTTCCGCCCAGCCCCGCAGGCCTCGTACGGCGGCGCTCCTCGTCGCGGCCGGCGTGGCGGCCTGCGCACTGACCGCGGGCGGGTTGACCTACGCGCTGTCCGGCAACGACGCGGACACCGCGACCGGTTCGGGCGTAAGAATGTCGGTGGCGGGTGCGAACACGACGTACACCGGCAGCTGCCCGACCCCCGAGGGCCGGGCCCCGGCGTTCACCGCGACCTTCACCGCATCCGAACCGACGCTGATCTCCTACCGTTGGGTGTCCGGGGACGGCTCGGTGGTGGATCCGCACTGGCGCACCCTGTCCATCGGCGACAAGGCCAACCCGACGGGCCACGACACCATACGCCTGACCACCTACACGAAGGCGGGCACCCTCACCACCGGCATGGCCGTGGAACTCCAGAGCCCCACCCGCACCCTCTCCAACCCGGTACCCTTCTCGATCACCTGCCGGTGATCACGCCACCGCCCGCCCGGTACCGCCCGGCGGATGTGCCCTAGTTGACCGGGATGATGTCGGGGGCGCCGAGGCGGACCGCGTCGGCGGTGCGGTCGTCCGGCTGTTCTTGAGCCTCGCGTTCGGCGGCCACCCGCTTCGTGTAGTGGTCCACCTCGCGGTCCCGGTGCGCCCGGTCCCAGCCCAGGTGGGGCGCCATCAGTTCGGCGACGGTCCGCGCCGCGTCCACCCCGCGGTCCCAGGACTCGATGGAGATCCGGGTGCGCCGGGCGAGGACGTCCTCCAGGTGGCGTGCGCCCTCGTGGGTCACCGCGTACACGGCCTCCACCCGCAGGTAGTCGTCGGAACTGGGCAGCGGCTCCCCGAGCGAGGGGTCGGCCGTGACCATGGCGAGCAGTTCGTGGACCAGGGAGCCGTAGCGGTTGAGGAGGTGCTCGATCCGGGCGACGTGCAGTCCGGAGGCCCGGGCCAGGCGGTGCCGGGAGTTCCACAGGGCCGGGTAGCCGTCGGCGCCGAGCAGCGGGACGCGTTGGGTGGTGCAGTCGGGCACCTTCTCGTCCAGGCCGCGGACCGCCTCGTCGACCGCGTCCTTGGCCATCACCCGGTACGTCGTGTACTTGCCGCCGGCCACGACGACCAGCCCGGGGACGGGGTGGGCCACCAGGTGCTCACGGGAGAGCTTGCTCGTCTCCGCGGCCTCGCCGGACAGGAGCGGCCGCAGGCCGGCGTAGACGCCTTCGACGTCCTCGGGCGCCAGCGGCGTGGTCAGGACGCTGTTGACGTGGTCCAGCAGGTAGGTGACGTCCTGGGAACTGAGGGCGGGGTGCGCCTTGTCGAGCGTCCAGTCGGTGTCGGTGGTCCCGATGATCCAGTGCCGCCCCCAGGGGATCACGAAGAGCACGCTCTTCTCGGTGCGCAGGATCAGCCCGGTACGGGAGTTGATCCGGTCGCGGGGGACCAGCAGGTGGACGCCCTTGGAGGCGCGTACGTGGAACTGGCCGCGCGTACCGGCCATGGCCTGGGTGTCGTCGGTCCACACACCGGTCGCGTTGATGACCTGCCGGGCCCGTACCGGCCGCTCGTCCCCGGTCTCCAGATCGGTGACGACCGCTCCCACCACACGTTCGCCCTGCCGCAGGAAGCGGCTGACGCGGGCGCGGTTGGCGGCCAGCGCCCCGTAGGCCACCGCCGTGCGGGTGAGGAACATGGTGTGCCGGGCGTCGTCCACCTGGGCGTCCCAGTACTGGATGGCGCCGACCAGGGCGTCGGAGCGCAAGGCGGGGGCCTCTTGCAGGGCGCGGCGTTTGAGCAGGTGGCGGTGGTGCGGCAGCCCGCCGGATTGGCCGGAGGCCGCCGCCATGGTGTCGTACATCAGGACGCCGGCGCCGACGTACGGGCGTTCCCAGACCCGGTGTTGCAGCGGGTAGAGGAACGGAACCGGGCGTACCAGGTGCGGGGCGAGGGTCCGCAGCAGGAGGCCGCGCTCCTTGAGGGCTTCGGCCACCAGGCGGAAGTCGAGCATCTCCAGGTAGCGCAGGCCGCCGTGGATGAGCTTGCTGGACCGGCTGGAGGTGCCCGAAGCCCAGTCGCGGGCTTCGACGAGCCCGACCCGCAGGCCCCGGGTGGCCGCGTCCAGGGCGGCTCCGGCGCCGACGACGCCGCCCCCGACGACGAGGACGTCGAGTTCGCCCTCCGCCATGTCGGCCAGGGCCCGGGTGCGTGCCTCGGGTGAGAGAGCCGCAGGATCGACCATCGTCTTCTCCTTTCCTCCCCCCTCGACCCTCCCCTCGGCTGCGCCCCAGCGCTCCTACGCCCCTTCGCGTGCTGCTGTTCGGCCGCCCGTTCGGCCGGGCCTGTTCGACCCGGCCTGTACGACCGGCCTGTTCGGGCGGGCCTATTCGACCTTGGCCCAGTCGAGCGTCCGCTCCACCGCCTTCTTCCAGCCCTCGTAGCCCTCCGCGCGCTGCTCCTCGGACCACTGGGGCTGCCAGCGCTTGGACTCCTGCCAGTGGGTGCGCAGTTCGTCGGTGTCCCGCCAGAATCCGGTGGCGAGACCCGCGGCGTAGGCGGCGCCGAGCGCCGTCGTCTCGGCGACGACCGGTCGGCTGACGGGGACGCCGAGGACATCGGCCTGGATCTGCATGCACAGGTCGTTCGCGGTGACGCCGCCGTCGACCTTGAGCACGTCGAGGTGGACGCCGGAGTCCTGTTCCATGGCCTCGACCACGTCGCGGCTCTGGTAGCAGATGGCCTCCAGGGCGGCTCGGGCCAGGTGGCCGTTGTCGTGGTAGCGGGCGAGGCCGACGATGGCGCCGCGGGCGTCGGAGCGCCAGTACGGGGCGAACAGGCCCGAGAAGGCGGGGACGAAGTAGATGCCGCCGCTGTCCTCGACGGTGCGGGCCAGTCGTTCGCTCTCCGCGGCGTCGCTGATGATCTTCAGCTGGTCGCGCAGCCACTGGATCGCCGAGCCCGTCACGGCGATGGACCCTTCGAGCGCGTACACGGCCGGCTCGTCGCCGAACTGGTAGGCCACGGTGGTCAGGAGGCCGTGTTGGGAGCGGACCAGCTCGGTGCCCGTGTTGAGGACGAGGAAGTTGCCGGTGCCGTACGTGTTCTTGGCCTCGCCGGGCGCGTAGCAGACCTGGCCGACCGTGGCCGCCTGCTGGTCGCCGAGGACGCCGGTGATGGGGATGGCCTCGCGCAGTGGCCGGGAGGTGCGGGTGCGACCGTACGCCTCCGGGTGGGAGGACGGGTTGATGGTCGGCAGCATCGACCTCGGGACGTTGAAGAAGCCCAGCAGCTCGTCGTCCCAGTCGAGGGTCTCCAGGTCCATCAGCATGGTGCGGCTGGCGTTGGTCACGTCGGTGGCGTGGATGCCGCCGTCGGGCCCGCCGGTGAGGTTCCACAACACCCAGCAGTCGGTGTTGCCGAAGAGGGCGTGGCCCTGCTCGGCCGCCTCGCGGACGCCGTCGACGTTCTCCAGGATCCACTGGATCTTGCCCCCGGAGAAGTAGGTGGCCGGTGGCAGGCCCGCCTTGCGGCGTATGACCTCGCCCTGTCCTGAACGCTCCAGCGCAGCCGCGATGGAGTCGGTGCGGGTGTCCTGCCAGACGATGGCGTTGTAGTAGGGACGGCCGGTCCGGGGATCCCAGACGACGGTCGTCTCCCGCTGGTTGGTGACGCCGATGGCCGCCAGGTCGGAAGCCGAGAGGTTCCCGTGCCGCAGGGCGTTCTGGATCACGGAGTTGGTGCGTTCCCAGATCTCGACCGGGTCGTGCTCGACCCACCCGGCACGGGGGAGGATCTGGGAGTGCTCCAGCTGGTGCCTCGCGACCTCGTTGCCCGCGTGGTCGAAGACCATGAAACGGGTGCTCGTGGTCCCCTGGTCCACTGCTCCGACGAAGTCAGCCATGGGAGGCCTCCTCTCTTGCGCCGGTCACGTCTCTGTCGCCGTCGCCGGTCACGACGCGCTCACGACTCGTCCGGGGCGGGGATCCGGCCGGGGGGCTCCGGCTCGGCGGTCGGCAGGAACCGACCGATGAAGAACTTGTACAGACCCGCTCCCAGCACGCCGCCGATCAGCGGGCCGATGATCGGGACCCAGAAGTAGAAGTGCCCGTACTGATCTCGCCACGCTCCGCCGTAGCCGGTCAGGAAGCTGGCCAGCCGGGGGCCGAAGTCACGTGCCGGGTTGATCGCGTATCCGGCGTTGGTGCCCCAGGCCATGCCGATCGCGACCACGATCAGGCCGACGATGAACGGGGCCAGGTTGGCGCCGGGAGGTGTGTTGAGGAGGTCGGTGACCGCGAGGATCAGCAGCAGCAGGATCGCCGTGCCGATGACCTGGTCGCGCAGCGCTCCCCACTCGGTGACCGGCAGGTTCGGGTTGCCGTTGGCCGGCAGGGTGGAGAAGACGACCTGCGTCTTGATCGTGTGCCCCGGGTCGGCCTTCGCCAGCGCCTCGGTGTAGTTCCACCGGACGATCATGGCCGCCACGAAGGCGCCGGCGGTCTGGGCCACCGCGTACGGGGCCACTTTGCGCCACGGAAAGCCCTTGAACGTCGCCAGGGCCACGGTGACCGCCGGGTTCAGGTGGGCGCCGCTCAGTCGCGCGGCGACGTAGACGCCGAGGGTGACGCCGAGGCCCCAGGCCCAGGCGATGCTGTCGTGGTTTCCGAGGCCGCCCGCCGGATCGGTGAGGGCTCCGCCGGCCACGACTTGGGCCACCACGCCGCATCCGAAGAGGATGAGGATCATGGTGCCGGCGAACTCGGCCGAGAGTTCGCCGATCAGGCCTGAATTCTTGAGTCGGTTGGCCATGGGGGCCCCCTTCTCGTCGGCCCGAGGGCCGGCAGTCGTACTGCGCCGAATCCCCCAAAAAGCGGTGCAATACGGAATATCTTCCCTCTCGTATGGCACCCATGCACGCGGGACCGTTTCGACCCTCCGCGGGAACGGCACCCTCAACGGCACCCTCGCGGACACGCCTGGTGCGGCCGCACACTGGGGTGAGGCGTGCGGTCACAGCCGCCCGCCGACCGCCACCGGCCACCCGGGAGGTACCCGATGAACATGCTGATCAACAGTGCGGAGACGGTGGTTGCCGATGCCCTTCGGGGGATGGCCGCCGCCCACCCGGAACTCGACGTGGACGTGGAAGGTCGGGTGATCGTACGGCGCGACGCCCGGGAGGGCAGCCGGGTCGGCCTGGTCTCCGGCGGGGGCTCCGGACACGAACCCCTCCACGGCGGTTTCGTCGGGTACGGGATGCTGTCGGCCGCGTGCCCCGGAGAGGTGTTCACCTCGCCGGTGCCCGACCAGATGGTCCGGGCTGCCGGCGCCGTGAACGCGGGGCAGGGGGTGCTGTTCGTCGTCAAGAACTACACCGGCGACGTCCTCAACTTCGACATGGCCGCCGAACTCGCGGAGGAGGACGGCATCCGGATCGAGAAGGTGCTGGTCGACGACGACGTCGCGGTGACCGACAGCCTCTACACGGCCGGGCGGCGCGGCACCGGGGCCACGCTCTTCGTCGAGAAGATCGCCGGGGCCGCCGCCGAGGGAGGCGCCCCGCTGGAGCGGGTCGCCATGCTGGCCCGACGGGTCAACGAGTCCTCGCGCAGCTTCGGCGTGGCCCTGAGCGCCTGCTCCACCCCCGCCAAGGGCAGCCCGACCTTCGACCTGCCCGACGGCGAGCTGGAACTCGGCGTCGGGATCCACGGCGAACCGGGCCGCGAGCGTCGCGCGATGATGCCGTCCAGGGAGATCGCCGACTTCGCGGTGGGCGCCGTACTGGAGGACCTGGCACAGGTGGCTCCGGCCGACGGACCGGTGTTGGCGCTGGTCAACGGCATGGGCGCGACGCCGCTGCTGGAGCTGTACGGGTTCCACGCCGAGGTCGCGCGGGTCCTGGCGGCCCGGGGCGTGCCCGTGGAGCGCACGCTCGTCGGGAACTACGTCACCTCGCTGGACATGGCGGGATGCTCGGTGACCCTGTGCCGGGCGGACGAGGAACTGCTGCGGCTGTGGGACGCGCCCGTAAGGACGCCCGCGCTGCGGTGGGGGTGCTGACCGGCCGCGACGGGGCGGGCGGGGACCGGGTGGACCGAGGCGAGGCGAGGAGATCCCATGCGTGACGCAGACTTCTTCCGGCGCTGGATGGTGGCCGCGGCGGCCTCCGTCGAGCGCGAGGCGGACCGGCTGACCGAGCTCGACTCCCCGATCGGGGACGCCGACCACGGCAGCAACCTGCTGCGCGGGTTCACCGCCGTCCGGACCGCCCTGGACGCGGAGCCCCCCGCCACGCCCGGAGCCGTGCTCCAGCTCGCCGGCCGCACCCTGATCTCGACCGTCGGCGGCGCCTCGGGACCGCTGTACGGGACGCTGCTGCGGCGCACCGGCAAGGAACTCGGTGACGGGGTCGAGGTCGGTGACGAGGAGCTGCGCGAGGCCCTGCGGGCCGGAGTGGACGCGGTGGCGCGCCTGGGCGGGGCCGCGCCGGGCGACAAGACCATGCTGGACGCCTGGACCCCGGCGATCGACGCCCTCGCCACCTCCTACCGGGCGGCCGCGGACGCCGCCGAAGAGGGCGCGGAGGCGACGATCCCGCTGGTGGCGCGCAAGGGCCGGGCCAGCTACCTGGGGGAGCGGAGCATCGGACACCAGGACCCGGGCGCGACCTCGTCGGCGCTGCTGCTGGAGGCGCTGGCGGACACCGCGGACGCGGACGGCGCCGGCGCGGGCGGTGCGTCATGACGGGGGCGGAGGCGGGCGCGGGGGCCGGGGCGGCGGCGCAGCCGGGAGCGGGCGCCACCGGCGCGGGATCCGGGCCGGTCGGCGTCGTACTGGTCTCGCACAGCGCCGCGGTCGCCGACGCGGTGGCCGAGCTCGCGCGGGGGCTGGCGGCGGGCGGTCCGGTGGTCCCGGTGGCCGCGGCGGGCGGTACCGCCGACGGCGGTCTGGGTACGAGCGCCGCGCGGATCGTCGCCGCCGCGCGCGAAGTGGACGGCGGCGCGGGGATAGCCCTGCTGGTGGACCTCGGCAGCGCCGTCCTGACCGTCAAGGCCCTCCTGGAGGACGACGAGCTGCCGGCCGGAGCGCGGTTGCTGGACGCACCGTTCGTGGAGGGCGCGGTGGCGGCGGTCGTCGCCGCGTCGGCGGGAGCCCCCCTCGACGCGGTCGCCTCGGCGGCCGGGGAGGCGTACACGTACCGCAAGACCTGACCTGACCTGATGCGGCGGGCCCCTTCCCGGGGGCGTGGTCGCACCGCCGAGCCGTGCGCGTTTTACCCAAGATTGTCCCAAGGTAGGGCCAAATCGGCTCCGGCGCCGGACCCTCCGAGGCCCGCTCCGCATAGCTTGTGGCGGCGTGACCCCCGATGCGCAGAGCCACGACGGCGGGCGGACCCCGGGGCGGCGTCGGTTCGTCCGGGCCGCCGTGGCGGGAGCGGCGGCCATCGGCGCCGGCCTCGCCGCCGGCGCACCCGACGCCCCGCCCCCCGGCCGCCCCCGCGCGCCCCGCGCCCGGCCGTCCACACCACGGGCGGCGCTGGGGGAGCTGGTCGCGGGGAACCTCCGCTGGCAGACCCTCCACGAGCGGCATCCCGACGAGACGCGGACCATCCGCCGGGAGCTGGTGGCCGGGCAGCACCCCTTCGCCGTGGTCCTGGGCTGCGTCGACTCCCGGGTGCCCCCGGAGCTGGTCTTCGACCAGGGGCTCGGGGACCTGATGACCGTGCGTTCGGCCGGCCAGGTCCTGGACGCGGCGGTGCTGGGCAGCGTCGCCTACGGGGTGCTGGAGTTGGGCATTCCGCTGGTCGTGGTGCTGGGCCACCAGTCGTGCGGGGCCGTGGCGGCCGCCGTCCACGCCGACGAGGAGGGGGCGGAGCTGCCCGGCCCGCTGCGCTACCTCGGACAGCAGATCCGCCCGGCGATCGACCACCGGCTGCGCGGGGAGGCCCGTACCGACGCCGCGGTCACCGCGAACGCACGGCTGGTGCGGTCCCGGCTGGCCGCCGAGCCGGACCTCGCCGCGAGGATCACGGCGGGCGAACTGGCCGTCCTCGCGGCCCGCTACGAACTGACCAGCCAGCGGGTCCAACGGGTCACCTGACGCCGGCCGGAGCGTGCCCACGGCCGCGGACTTGCGCTGGGGGAGCAGGCTGAAACGTCCCGGTCGACGGGCGATGCCCATGAAGCGTGCAGCTGAACGGCCCCCACACGACAGGATTCCGGCGATCCGCCCGATGCCCGGACGGAGTGCGAGACCTCCGCGCCGGACAGCTCCTGGCGCGCACCCGCGAACGAGCTGCCCGTGCACCCGAGTTCCGACCGGTACGACGCCTCGATCGGCTCGACGGGGGCCCTCCACCCGGACTTCGGGTCGGGTCTCAGCGAAGGTCGGCCCTTCGGCATCCCCCTCACGGTCTCGGACGCGCGCGTGCCGGAATCGGTCACCGGACTCGGCAGCCGCCGCGCCCCGGTAGGTCCACCGGAGACGTTCCCCCGGCGCCGGGTCGTCGAGGGCGCGTCACAGCTGGTGGGGCCAGACACTGACATCGCCCCGTCCGACGCGGACTTGGATCCACGCCCCATCGGCGCCGTCCGGGGGCGACGGCCCGGCGACGTCGAACAGGATCAACGTTCCCCCCACGTCCAAGACGGCCGCACCGTCCTCGGTGAGACTCAGCCGCCCTTGGAAGACGATGCGGTCGCCGTCCTCCGACAGCTCGGACCGGGCGGAAGGCGCCGGTCCCGCGTTGAGCGACCAGACGATGTCCTCATCGACGGTCCACTCGACGTGGTGATCACCGGCCACCGCAACGGTGGCGCCTTGCCAGAACACCACGACGGTTCCCACCGCGGAGCGCACCCGGACCGTCATGGGCGTCGCCGGGTCCTGCCGCACCGCCTCGATTTCGACCCACACCGGGCCATCATCCCCGGCCTCCTGGGAATGCGGGAGAGCCCTTGCGGCGGGGCCCCTCACGGCGGGGCCCCTCACGGCGGGGCCCCTCACGGCGGGGCCCTACGGCGTGGCCCTACGGCAGGGCCCAGACGTACTTGCCGCCGCCCACCCAGTGGACCGCCTCCAGGTCGTCGAGGTCGTGGATGGTGATGCCCGCCTCGGAGGCGATGAGGAGCACGTCCGTCATCGACATGGCCCTGCCGACGAACTCCCCGTCCACCTCCACGATGCGGAAGGGCGGGTGGCCGGGTTGCGGTCCGAGGACGGTGACCCTGGCCGCGGGCATGTAAGGCGTCGAGCTTTCGGTCATGCGGAAACGGTTCCACGTCCCGCCCACCGATGCGCGCGGCGACACGAACGGAAAGCCGCCCGCCCGGGCCCGCCCACCCCACCGCGCCGAAGGGCGGGGTCGCGGTCCGCTGCGATGACCGCCAGTCGGGTGACCGCGCCGGGTCCGTCGCGGGTGTCGGGGTGCGCGCGGGCGCGGGGGCCGTCGAGCGCCACGAGGATCTGGAGGGTCGTCACGTACGGCTCCTCCGCACGGAACTCCGCGCGCGGGACCTCGTCACGGAGGGCATGCGCCCAGCACACCGGAGGCCCCCATGGAGTCCACGCCCCCCGACCCGCCCCCGGACCAGGGCGGCGCCCCCGACCCGCCCCCGCCGCCGCGACCGGCCGCGGAGCGTGCGGGCCGGGTCGAGGCCCACGGCATCGACCACATCCCCGACTCCGAGCGCCACGGCCGCCCCCGTGACCTCTTCGCCGTCTGGGCGGCGGCCAACGTGAACTACCTGAGCCTGGTGATCGGCGCCGCGCTGGTGCTCATGGGCCTGAGCCTGTGGCGGTCCGTGGCCGTGATCCTCGTGGGCAACCTGTTCTGGCTGCTCACCGGGCTCGTCGCCACCTCGGGGCCGGCCGCCGGCGCGCCCAGCGAGGTGATCACGCGGGCGATGTACGGGGTCATCGGCAACCGCGTGATGAACGCGATCGGCGGCTGGCTGGTCTCCGTCTGCTACTTCGCCCTCAACCTGGCCGCCGCCGCGACCGCCGCGTTCGCCCTGGTGGAACTGACCGGCATCACCGCGGTAGGCGCGGTCAAGGCCGCCGTGATCGTGCTGATCGCCGCGCTCACGCTCGTGATCAGCGTGTACGGCCACGCGATGATCATGCGGATCTACCTTCCGATCACCCTGGCCCTGGCCGCGGTGTTCACCGTCGTGGCCTTCGCGGTGATCGCGCACACCGACTTCGCCCACCGGCCCGCCGGGCCGCCGCCGACCGGGGCCGGCCAATGGGCCGTCCTCCTCGCCGGAACCACCCTGATCGCCTCCGCCCCCCTGTCGTACGGCACCAGCGCCGACTTCTCCCGCTACCTGCCCCGCACATCCCCGCCCGCGGCGGTTGCCGGCTGGACGGCCCTGGGCGCCTTCCTGCCCAGCGTCGTGGTCGGTTCCCTGGGTGCCTTCGCCGCGACCGCGGTGGACATGAGCGACCCGCAGAACGCGCTCCAGCACCTCCTGCCCGGTTGGTTCTCCCCGGTCTTCCTGCTCGCCGTGGTCCTCGGCACGATCGCCGTCAACGCCCTGACCGCCTACAGCGCGGGCCTCGCCCTCCAGGCCGTCGGCCTGCGGATCCGCCGCTCGGTCAGCGTGCTCTTCGACGGCGTCGTCGCCGTCGCGCTGACCCTGTACGGCCTGCTCGTCTCCGGCCTCCTCGACACCGTCGGCAACGCCCTCCAGTTGATCGTGGTCCTCCTCGGCCCCCTCATGGCCGTCTACGCCACCGACGTCGTGCTGCGCCGGGGCCGCTACGACGGCCTCGCCCTCGCGGACGAGAGCCCCCGCAGCCCCTTCTGGTACACCGCCGGCTTCAACGGGGCCGGGGCCCTCGCCCTCGGCGCGGGCATCGGCGCGGCGGCCCTGTGCGTCGACACCCTCTACACCGGCCCCGTCGCCGCCGCCCTCGGAGGCGTGGACCTCTCCCTGCCCGCCGGGATGCTGGTCTCCGCCGCCCTCTACGCCCTGCTGATGCGCGCCGACCCCACGGTCCGGGCCGCCCGCTCGCTCGGCCCCGTCCGGCTCCGCGCGCCCGTCCGGCGCGGGCGGTCCATCATGGAGGAGGACCGGAGGTGGACCCGTGGAAATGGACGAGTCGCGCAAGGCCTGGGCCATGATCCTCGGCGTCGTCGCGGTGATCCTCTGCGATCTCGCGGCGATCATCCTGATGAACACCGTCGGCAAGTGAAGAGCGAAAGCGGTAGCGGTGCCGCGCTGCCGCGCTACGACGCTGCACGACCTCAGGCGGGCTGCGGCGTGAGCCGCTTGTGCCCCTTGCGGTCGTAGTACGTGGTCATCGCGAAGCCGAACAACAGGGCCAGGACGGTACCGATCGCGATCATGACCCACGACCGCGTCAGGCCGGCATCGCCCCAGGCGTCGAAGTAGAGGATCGCTCGCACCCCGTCGCTGAGCTGCCGCATCGGTTCGAAGTGGGACAGGAAGCGGTAGAAGCCGGGGACCGCCTGGAGGGGCACGGTCGCCCCCGACGAGGGCAGGCCGAGGACGATGAACACGAACATCGACACGAGCTGGCCGATCCCGCCGAACGCGGCGTTGATGGCCTGCACGCCCAGCCCGACGGCGAGGGCCGCGCAGTAGGAGTAGACCCACAGCAGCGGCAGGTGGGAGGCGTCCATGCCGAGGATCACGACGCAGGCCACCAGGACCAGCGAGGAGCTGAGCAGGGTGATGCCCGCGGTCATCGCCATCTTCAGCAGCAGGGTCTGCGTGCGGCTGATCGGCACGGTCGGGCGTCGGGTGTGCCAGGGGCCGATCTCGTTGTCCGCGTAACCGAGCGCCGTGTCGACACCGTTGCTGATGACGTTGCCGCCCATGAACCCGGCCAGTACGAGCAGCAGGGTGTAGTAGAAGGCCGTCAGGCCGAGGCCGCTTTTCGTGCCGATCGGGTGGCCGACCTGGGTGACGACGTTCACCGGGTCGGCGAGCAACAGCTTCGCCGTGGGGGTCGCCCGGTCGCCGACCGCCGCCGTGAGCTGCCCGCCGATGGCCTGCGAGGCCTGGCGCGCGGCCTTGGTCGTGATCTGAGTGGCGAGGGAGGATCCGAGGCTGCCCTTGCCGGGGTTGGTGAGCAGGGTGATCGTCGGCTTTCGGGTGGCGCCCGGCGTGGTGAGCGCGCTCACGTCGTCGGTGAAGCCCGCCGGGACGACCAGGGCCCCGTAGACCTTGCCGGAGTCGAGCTGATCCTGGGCCTGCTTCCGGGTGAGCCTGCGCCACTCGGACTTGCCGCCGCCGGTGTCGGCCAGGATGGCGTTGGTGACCTGGGCGCCCAGGTTGTCCCGCTGCCCGGCGGGCGGCTTGCCGGTGTCGTCGTTGACGAGGGCGATGGGCAGGTCGCGCAACTCTTGGTTGGGGTTGACGATGCCGCCCATGTACAACAACGACAGCAGGAGGGCGAGCAGCCCCGTGAGGATCGTGGGCACCAGCCACAACCGGGGCCGGCGCAGCAACTTCGCGGCGGTGGCCTGGGGGACGGCGGCCTGAGGGGCGGCGGGCTCGGCCATGGTTCTCCGTGGGTTCCGGGCGGCGCGGGGTGCGCACGGCGGGTGGGGGCGGCCGACCGTGGCTGTGATGTCGTGAGTACCGCCGGGTAGTCCAGCATGGGCCCCGCGCCCCCACCACCCGCCGCACGCCTCGCCCCGCTCCCCCCGATGCAGTACGACCCGCACCGGCGGGCGGCGGTCCGGCGCCGCCCGCTCGTCGTCCGGGGGCGGTTACCGGTGGGGAAGCGGAGGGAAGGGGGCGGCGTGTGGGGCGACCGGGGACCGGGGGGTGGCCTCGAAGCGGAACGGGACGAAAGAGCCGTCCAGTTGTGCGAAGATTCCGTGCCCGGTTCGTGTGGACCGGGTGACAAGGGGAAACAAGTGATACCGAAGAGGTTCAGGCCCGCCGCCATCGCGGCCCTGACCGTAGCCCTCGCGTCCGGAAGCCTGTTCGCCTACTCGGCGAGCGCGGGAACCGGCCCCGAGGCTGCCGATCGTGCCACCGCCGACACCTTCGCGCGCATGGCCGACGACGTGCTCTCCCATCGCACCCAGGCCCTGGTCGAGGACCGGGCGGGGCACCGCAACTCCGCCCCGGCGGCGGCGAAGACGCGCATGTCGTCCCAGTTGAAGAAGGACGAGGACGCGGCGATATCCACCCTGCGTTCCCGCAGGACCCGGCTGGCGGACCTCGGCGAGGCCTACACGGGCGCCGACACCCGCGTCTCCGTGGACCGCGCCACGATCACCGGCGGTAAGGCGACCGTCCAGGTCACCGAGCAGTCCACGCTCACCTACAAGAAGGTGCGCGGGGACGAGCCGGCCACCACCGACTTCCGTACGCGCTACGAGCTGAAGCTCACCAGCAAGCGGGGCGGAGGCTGGGAACTGGACTCCATCAAGTCCCAGGAGAACGGCCCCGTCGCGGTCAACGAGCCCGTGGCGGCCAAGCAGAACGTCGTCAAGGACGACGGCAATCAGTACCCCGACGGCACCCCCGCGGCCACCAAGTACCCCGCCACGCCCAAGCCCAAGGCGAAGGCGGGCGGCACCTACGACTACGCCGCCATGGCCAAGTACGCGGAGAAGTACTGGAGCAACTACAACCCCGCGTACCGCAAGTTCACCGGCGCCGGGGGCGATTGCACCAACTTCATCAGCCAGGCCCTGAAGGCCGGTGGCTGGAAGACGGTCCCCGGATCCACCTCGGACTACCGGAACTGGTCCTACGAGAACGCCCGCCAGACCGACTCCTGGGTCGGCGCGAACGAGTGGGCCTGGTTCACGCTGTCCAACCAGCGGGCCGTCAACCTGGCCAACGTCTACCAGACGGACGTCGGCGACATCCTCCAGGTGGACTTCAACAAGGACGGGTCCAAGGACCACTCCATGATGGTGACCTACCGCAGCAGCGCCGGAATGCCGTACGTCACCTACCACTCCACCAACACGTACCGGAAGTCGCTCGCGAGCCTCGTCGCCTCGTACCCGAACGCGACCTACTTCGCCTACCGCACCTGACGGATGCCGCCGGGCCCCTCCCGTCGCGGACGCCACCGCGGCGGGAGGGGCCGGCTCGTGGAGCCGCGGCCCCGACGCCCCTCACGGGCCGGGTTAGAGGACCCGCCGATCCGCGCGCCGCCTCAGCGCCTCGTGGACCAGCCGGCCGACCAGCGCCCCGCCGAACACGACCACCCCGCGAGGCCGAGCGCCGTCGTGCTCCGCCAGGCCTGGCCGGGCAGGGCGAAGAGGCCCTCGATCTCCTTCCGGGCCGTCGGGGACACGCCGAGCCCGTCCCCGAGCCAGTGCGCGAACCCCTGTCCACCGCCGGGGCCGGCCGCGGACACGACGATCAGCAGCGGTACGAGCGTCAGGAACCCCAGGGCCGCGAACCCGAGCGCACGCTGCCACAGGTCGATGTCCCGTACGAGCCCCCAGCGCCGTCCGGCCCGCGCACGACGGACCGCGCTGCGGATCCGGCCCAGGGGCGCGGGCCCGGCCGATCCGCCGGCGGAGGGGGTTCCCATACCCCACCGCTACCCGGCATCGCGTGCGCATCCCCTTCGGTCCGGCTCTGTTCGGATTCCCCGTGTCCTGGGATGAAACGGCCATTCCAGGGCAGAGGCGTGGGTGCCGGGGTGGTCGTCGTGACCCGGCAGGGAACCTGTCGACCTCCAACGATCGGTGGCCACCCCGGTCGTACGACATGGAGAAGGGACCCGGCGGACATGTCCGCCGGGTCCCTTTCGCCTTTCCGATCACGCTCCGGTCCCGCACGCTCCGGTCCCGCGCGGTCCGCTCTCGGGGGCCCGGTCGCGTTCACGGGGCCCCCGGACACCGCGCCGGCTCAGGTGTCGAGCAGCCGGTTCACCAGCGAGCGGTACGCGCGCAGTGCCTGCCGGAGGTCCTCGGTGGCGACCTCCTCACCGCTGTCCCACTGCTTCTCCAGCCCGCTGCGGTGCTCGGCGAGGGTGCCCGCGAAGGTCTGCATGACCTCCGCCACCAGGGTGTCCGCCGAACGCACGGCCTCTCGGGGATCGTCCACGAACCGGCCCTGGATCTCGTGCCACGTCGTGCGGTAGCGCTCCGCCTCCGCCGCGCCCAGCAGCGGCTCGTCCTCACGCTCGGGGTCGCGGTCCGTCCGCGGTACCGGCTCGGGAGCGAACTCGGACTGCTGCCCGGCCTCCTGCCCGAACCCGTCCCGACCGAAGGCGGGCGTCTGCTCGGCCTCCCGGCCCTCGACCCGGTCGCCCTCGACGGGCCGGTCCCCGAAGGGCCGGTCGTCGCCGGGTTCGCCGCCCGGCGCGCGTGCCGGCTCGGCGGCCCGCCCACCCGTCGCCTCGCCCGGGAAGACGGCCGACTCCCGGTCGGCGTCGGCGGGAGGCGCCGGCCGCGCGAGGTCCTCCGTCGTCAGTGCGGGCTCCGACGGCCGCCCGACCTCTTCGTCGCGGTTTCGCATGTCAACGGCTCCTTTGGTCGGAGAGCAGCTCCTCGAACAGGGCGCGGTAGTGCACCATCGCCCCGCGCAGCTCCTCTGTCGTCGCCTCTCCCGCACCGCTGCGCACCTTGACCGCGTGGGCGGCCCGGTACTCCTCCAGCGTGCGGCCGTGCTCGACCGACAGGTCCCGCAACTGCCCGCGGTACCCGTCGGTGGGATAGCCGCGCTCACCCATCAGTCGCGTGACCAGTTCGTCGGCCTCGGACACCGAGTTTTCCGGCCGGTCCACGAACTGCTGCTGCACGCCGGTCCACGCGTCCACGTACTGGGTACGGCGCTCGGGCGGCAGTTCCTTGATGTCGAGTCGGTCGTGACGGGTCTCCCGGGCACGCAGGTCCTTCTCGGCGGACCGCTTGTCGCCCTGTTCCTCGACGGTGCGGTCGTATTCCGGGCCGAACCGTTCCCGTAGGTGTCGCCGTCGGGCCAAGCTCCACATGAGGGCGCTCAGCGCGAGGACGACGACGACCGCCACGACTATGACGGCTATCAGCGTATTGGTTGACATCTCTGGCCTCCGTCCGGGGGCTCTTCGTATTCGATGCGCGGCTGCCCGGGTGCGGGCCGCGCAAACCCGTGGGGACGCCGGGCAAACCCCGGGGCGCCGGGCGGACGGGGGGTGTCCCCGGCGACGGGGTTTGAACGCGCCGCCGGCGAGCAGTCGCCCTGTGAAGCCCCCGGGCGAACCCGACGAGGAGGGACGTGGCATGGCCGCGCACACGCAGGACAACCAGGACGTCGTCGCGCTGATCCTCAAGGACCACCGCACGATGGAGGACCTCTTCCGGCGCATGCGCAGTGTGGAGTCGGACCGGGCGGGCGCCCTCGCGGAGTTCTCCGCCCTGCTCATCGCGCACGGCGAGGCAGAGGAGACCGAGGTGTACGGCGCCCTGAAGCGGTTCAAGGACGTCGACAACGAAGAGGTCGAGCACGGAGCCGAGGAACACGCCGAGGGCAACGAAGCGCTCCTGGCGCTGCTGGAGGTGTCCGAGGTGGGCTCCGAGGCATGGGACTCGCGGCTGGAGGACCTGGTGAAGGCCGTCTCCCACCACCTCGACGAGGAGGAGCGGACGATCCTCAACGGTGCCAGGGAGAACGTGCCGGACGAGCGGAGGGCCGAGCTCGGAGCCGCCTTCCTGCGCGAGCGGGAGCGTCAGCTCGGGACCGACTGCGGCAGCGTCGAGCACGTGCGCGCGGTCGTCGGCGGATGACGACGGCGCCGCCGGGGGCCGGTGAGCACCCCGTTCCGGCCGCCGACCCGCCGGGCAAGGGCCACGGCAAGGACCACGGCGGGGACCAGGGCGGGGGCGGCGGCAAGGGCCATGGTGAGGGCAAGGACACCGAGACGCGCAAGACGATTTGGGTGGCCCTCGCCGCCAACCTCGTCATCTGCGTCGCCAAGGGCATCGGCGGCGTGGTGGCCGCCTCCCCCGCATTGCTCTCGGAAGCGGCCCATTCGATCGCGGACAGCCTCAACGAGGTCTTCCTGCTGGCCTCCCTCAAGCGCAGCAGGCGGCCCGCGGATGCGCGCCACCCCTTCGGCTACGGCATGGAGCGGTTCTTCTGGTCCCTCCTCGCCGCCGTCGGCATCTTCGTCACCGGCGGCTGCTTCTCCGTTTTCCAGGGCATCGAGGCCCTCCGCAACGGAGGCTCCGAAACGCGCGACGGCTACCTCATCGGCCTGGCCGTCCTCGTCCTCTCCCTCGCGGCCGAGGGGACCTCGCTGGCCCGGGCCGTGCTCCAGGTGCGCCGCGCCGCACGGGCCGGTGGCCGGGGCGTGTCGGCGGAGATCCGGGCGGGACACGACCCCGCCCTGCGGACGGTCCTGGCCGAGGACAGCACCGCGTGCGCCGGTGTCATCCTGGCGATCGTCGGCATCGTCCTGCACATGGCGACCGGGGAGATCGCGTACGAGGCGTGCGCGTCCATCCTGATCGGGGTGCTGCTCGTCTACGTCGCCTACACGCTGGGCCGGGCGGCCCGCGGGCAACTGCTCGGCGAGGCCGCCGATCCCGCCGTCCAGCGCGAGGTGCGCGCCTTCCTCACGGAGCAGCCGGAGATCGACACGGTCACCGCCCTGCTGACCATGCGCCTGGGGCCCGACTCGGTCATGGTGGCCGCGCGCGTCGACCTGACGCCGGGCTACGACAGCGAGACCGTCGAGCAGTCGATGGTGCGCATCCGCCGAGAGGTGCGCGAGCGCTGGCAGGAGCTGGACCAGGTGTTCCTGGACGTCACGGACGTGGCGGCGACCCGGCACGGGGCCGCCGCCGACGGACACCTCTGACGCCCCCGGGCCCGTTCAGCGCCGGGCCGCGAGCCCCTGCCACTGCTCGCGCAGCGCCGCGAACGCCTCGTGGAAGCCCGGGAAGGTCTTCCGTACGCACCCCGGATCGTCGAAGGTGACGCCCGGGGTGCGTAGCGAGGCCACCGCGAAGGACATCACCATCCGGTGGTCGCCGTGCGTGGCGATCTCCGCCGGTCCGGGGGCGGCGGGGTCGATCTCGATCCAGTCGGGCCCGGTGCGGACGGGCACGCCCATGCGCCGCAGATTCTCCGCGCAGGCCTCCAGGCGGTCGCACTCCTTGACCCTCGTATTGGCCACGTCCTCGATCCGCACCGGCCCCGACGCGAAGGGCGCGAGGGCGGCGAGCGTGGGCATGGTGTCGGAGACGTCCCGCATGTTGACGGTGAGCCCGTCCAGCGTCCCGGTGCCCGCCACCGTCGTGGCTTCGTCGGTGACGCGCACCCGGGCGCCCATGCGCTCCAGCACCTCCACGAAGCGCAGGTCGCCCTGAAGGGCCCCGCGGCCCAGGCCCGCCACCGTGACCTCGTGGCCCATCAGCGCCGCCGCGGCGAAGAAGTAGCTCGCGGTGGAGGCGTCGGGCTCGATGGCGTAGGTGGTCGCGCGGTACCCGCCGGGCGGAACGTCGAACACCTCCCCCTCGGGCGAGTCCCGTCGCTCCACCTCCACCCCGAAGGCCCTCATCATGGCCAGGGTGATCTCCACGTACGGCGCCGAGACCAACCGCGTGACCGTGATCCGCAGCCCCTGGCGGGTGAGCGGCCCCAGCATCAGCAGGGCCGTCAGGTACTGGGACGACTCCCCGGCGTCCAGGGTGAGTTCACCGCCCTCGATGCCGTCGGCGGTGATGCCCAGCGGGTGGTGACCCTCCGCCTCCAGGTGGCGCACCTCGACGCCGAGGCCGCGCAGCGCCCGGGTGAGCGGGGCGACGGGGCGGCGGCGCATCTGCGCGGAGGCGTCGAAGCGGAAGTCGCCCCGGCCGGCCGCCGCGAGCGCGGGCAGGAAGCGGGCGGTCGTGGCGCCGTCGCGGCAGTACACCCGCGCCTCCCGCGCCGCTGGGCCGGTGGGCGAGCCCTGGACGAGCCAGCGGTCGGGGCGCCGCTCGACGCGGTAGCCGAGGGCGAGCAGACCCTCGGCGAACCCCTCGGTGTCGTCGGACAGCAGTGGCCGCACCAGCGTGGTGGTGCCCTCGGCGGCCGCGGCCAGGAACAGGGCCCTGGCGGTGATGGACTTGGATCCGGGGACGTCGACGATCGTCACGGCAGCGCTCTCTCCCACACGGGTGTTCCTACGGTTGCGCTGGAGATCCTGCCCCGTCGGCGTCCTCGCCGTCGGCCTCTTCCACCCGTTGGACGCCGGCCGCCCCGCAGGTCATGGGGTCCGGCCGCTGCGGCACGGTGGGTTCCGGTCCCCGGAGCATGGGGCGTCGGCTCCGGGGTAGGCGCAGCGTGACCAGACCGGCACGCGGCAAGGGAGGCCTCATGGCGGACGGCACCGAGGTCGGGCGGGACGAGACCGCGGACGAACGGGCCGACCGACAGTGGCAGGAACTCATTCAGGAGATCCGCGTCGCCCAAACGGGTGTCCAGATCCTCTTCGGGTTCCTGCTCACCGTGGCCTTCACTCCCACCTTTCACGGGCTCGCGCAGACCGACAAGACGATCTACATCGTGACCGTCGTGATGGGTTCGCTGGCGACCGGCGCGCTCATAGGGCCGGTCGCCTTCCACCGCATCGTCTCGGGCCGACGCATCAAGCCCGAGGCCGTCGCGTGGGCGGCGCGGCTGACCTTCACGGGCCTGCTCTTCCTGCTGGTCACGTGCACCGCGGCGCTCTTCCTCGTCCTGCGGGTGGCCACGCACAACGCCCTCGTGCCCTACCTCGTGGGAGGGGTGCTGGCCTGGTACCTGCTGTGCTGGTTCGCCCTGCCCCTGTGGGCAAGGATCCGTTACACCGCCCAGGACTGACCACCGGAGCGGGCTCCGGGCGGCCGGGGGGCGGCCGGGGCGGTGGGGCTCAGGTGTGGAGGCGGCTGTTGGGTCCGTCCTGGTCACCGGCGCTGTCGTCGTTGAACCAGTAGTCCCCGGCCGCCAGGTAGCGGAACGAGTGGGTGCGCTCGCTCGGCAGCTCGATCGTGACGGCCCGCTTGCCGTCCTGGCGCAGGCGCATGGTGTGGGTGCCGGGCTGCCAGCCGTTGAAGTCCCCGACCACACTGACGGGGCCGGGCGGGCGGTCGCCCGGAAGGATGAACGTCACTTCGGTGCGGTCCTTGCGCAGTTTGCGTTCCAGCACGGCTCATCTCCTGATGGCGTCGAGGGGCGGGGTGCTCGGGCCCATCCTCGGTGCCACGCACGCGGGCCGCATTCCGGCGCAGCCGTCATCCCGCCCGAGGGGCGTCGGGAACGGCGGGAGCGCCGAATGTGGTGGGGGAGCGCGGGTAGGCGCCCGGTGCGCCCGTACGGGCGACCTTACGAAGGGAGCGACCATGCCTCGCGGGTCCAGCCCCAAGCGCGAACGTCAGTACGAACACATCAAGGAGAGCGCGGAAAAGCGCGGCGAGAGCGCCGAGCACGCCAAGGAGATCGCGGCGCGGACCGTCAACAAGGAGCGGGCTCGCGCGGGCGAATCGGAGACGGCTTCCGACCTTTCGCTGAGCGACATGTCCTCCGGCGAGCGCGGCGGCCGGCGCTCCCACACCGGGGCGCGGGGCCCGACGTACGACCAGCTCTACGAGGAGGCCAAGCGCCGCAACCTGCACGGCCGCTCGTCGATGGACAAGGCCGAGCTGAAGCGCGAACTCGGACACTGAGCCGGCGACGGGGCGAAGCCGGCCCCGCCGCGCACCGGCCGTCCGCGATCCCGCGGAAGGGGCCCTGGGGGCCGACCCGTTCCGCTGCCCGAACGCCCGGTTCCGCCGGGGCGGGGAGGCCGTGCGGTCCCGGCCGCGCGGTGTGAGTACGGTCTGGTCATGCAGAACACCATGGGTCTGGAGCAGCGGGGCCACGTACTCCTCATAGCCGGGAGTACGGCGGTGCACCGGCGGACCGTTCAGGTGGCGCCGAGCGCCAACCTGGCCGCCCTCGGGGTGGTACCGGTCTCGATGCTGTTGAACAGCGACCTCCCCTGCGACACGACGTACCTCGACGGCGCGCGCGATCCGAACCTGGTCCTGACCCGGCTGCGGACCGCCGCGGCCACGCCGGGCCCGCTGTTGGTCTACCTGTCGGGCCGGCTCACCGTGGACCGCCGCAGCGGCCGGCTGCACCTCGCCCTCGCCGGCACGACGGCCGCCTCGGTCCGCTACACGGGGCTGCCCTGGGAGTGGCTGGGCGTGGAACTGCGCGGCCGTCCGGCCGGGTTGACGACCGTGCTGGTCGACCTGGTCGCCGACAAGGCGGCGTGGCCCCTGCTGCGGGAGTACGGCAGCCTGCCCGCGTCCCCGTCGGCCGAGGTCTACGGGGTCGTCTCCCCGCCCGGCTTCGCCGGCAGCGGCAACGCGGTGAGCGGTTACACCCGGCGCTGGATCGACCAGCTGGGCAGCAACCCCACCCGCCCGGACAACCTGCGGCTGCACGCCCTGGCGGCCGGAGCGGCGGCGCTGCCGCCGGGCGCCCTGGTGCTCCCGACCGCCCGGGAACTCGCCGCGCCGGGCCAGGCGCGCAGGACGCCGGGGAGGCCCGAGACCCCCGAGCCGCCCACCCCCGGCCGGGCCGCCGCGGCGGACGCCGGCGGTGACTCCGTCCGGGATCCGCGGCCGCACATCCACGCCCTCGCCACCTCGGGGCGGCACGTCGAGGCCGCCGCTCTGGCGCAGGCCTGGGAGCAGTACGTACTGCGGAACACCGGGTACGGGTCGGCCGAGGCGACCGGCTGGTTGGAGATCCGCGCCGACCTCGCCCGGATGGCCGGCAGCTTCGGGCTCGCCACCGAGCTGTGGACCGGCGCCGCCCGGATCCGGCTCGCGGCCCACCACCCCGACGCGCCGGAGGTGCACGCGGCGGCGACGGGCGCCCTCTACTGCTGGACCCGGGTCAAGGACCCGGAGACGGCCATCGGCGCCGCCCCGGAACTCATCCGCCTCCTGCGCGCCCTGCCGTCCCTCGACTCCCGCCACGTCCAACTGGCGCAACAGCGACTGGAGTTTCTCCACCGCGCCCCGAGCCGTACCTGACGGGGCCCGCGGGGAAGGGAACATGGTCGAGCACGAGGCCTACCTCGTCGAGCAGGGCCCCGGACGGGCCGGTGACCGGCGGGGAATGGCCCCGCGCATCGGGGGCATACGGTCGCAAGGATCACCGGGACGGTCAGCGGAGGTGTTGGCAGTGAGGGCTACGAGGATTCTCGAATGGTTTCCCGCCGGCGGGCCCCACGGCAGCCGCCCGGCCGAGGAGTACGCCGCCCAACGCACCGCGCGCGGCCAGGCGGTGACGGTCGTCATGTGCCTGGAACGGGACGCGTTCCTCGTCGTGGCCTGCGACCACGAGCCCGCCGCGTCGGCCGCGTAGCCGGTCGCCGGACGCGGCCGAAGAGGGCACCGGCGGGGCGGGTGCGGGCTACCCTCCGAGGATGGAACGCGCAGAGGTTCTCAGGCGGGTCATCGGCATCCTCACCGAGGCCCAGGAGATCCGCCGGGCAGCGGAAGCCGGCGAGGACGACGACGTACCCGAGGCGGTGGCGGGAGTCGCCACCCAGTTGCTCAACGAGATGCTGCCCTCGATCAGCGTGCCCGCCGAGTCCTCCCCACGGCAGGTGGCGCGCCTCGTGGCGGAGGCACTGGGCCCGGCCCTGCACACCATGGTGGCCGGGTTCAGCCTCGCCTTCACGAGTCTCGCGATGGCCCATGACGCCGGCCGCACGGACGTCTCCTCGATCGAGGTCCTCCAGCAGCTCGCCCTCGAAGTGGAGGCGGGAACCTACGACGAGGGGGCCTGAGGGCCGTCCCGAAATGCTGATGTCATATGCCTGTCCGTCGACCCGGGCTCGTGCATATGGTGTGGCTCCGGACGATCCCGGGCCGGCGCCCCTCCCGCCCTCCCCAGCGGGAGGGTCGCCGTGCGCGAAGGGCCGTCCCGGCGTCTGTGGGCCCGAAGGACCGGCGGAGCCGGCGCGTCGTCTTCGTGCCCGCGCGCCCGGTGGCCCGCCGGTCAGCCCCCGCCGGCGGTCGGCACCTTCCCCCGCCGGTGGTCGACCGCCCCTTCGCGCGCGGCGCGGGCGAGGCACCGTACCCGCCCGTCCGCCGTGCCGCACGGGCTCCCGCACTCCAGTAGATTCGTCCTGCAAGCAGGACCGACCAAGGATGGGGGAGGACATGGCCACGAACTCCGCGCCCGGCAGCGTCGAATTCGCGACCCACGGGGAAGCGCGCGTCGTCGTGATGGCGGGAGAGTTCGACATGGACCACCTCGGGGGCCTACGGGAGGCGCTCGATCCCCTCGCCGAGGGCGTGGCCCGCTACGTCCTCGACGTCACGGCGGTCACGTTCACCGACTCGACCGCGCTCAGCGTGATGCTCCAGCCCGTCCTGGTCAGGCCGGTGATCCTGGCCGGAGTCACCCCCGGGCACCTCGCTCGGCTCCTCGAAGTGACGGGCGCCGACCGGGTGTTCGCCTCTGCGGCCTCCGTGGAGGAGGCCCTGGTGATGGCCGTGCCGTCCCGGCGCGCCTGAGCGGCCTCCACCGGTCAGTCCTCGGCGCCGCAGTCCGGGTGGCCCCAGCGCGAGGCGAGCTTCACGATGGTGTCGCCGGCCGCGTAGGGCTTGCCGCACGGGCAGCTCCCGGGGAACTTCGCCTTGACCGAGGCACGGGTCCGGGCGCCGCCGCCGGCCTTCGCGGACGGGGTCGAACCGGAGTCGCCCTGACGCGCGGAGCGACCGCGGGTCGGCGCGCTGCGTGCCGGTGTGCTGCGTGCCGGTGTGCTGCGGGTCGGAGAGGGGACGGGCACCGTCGTGTGGCCGAGGGCGGTCCCGGCGGGCTCCTGGCTGAGCGCGGCGTCGCCGGCGGCCTGGTCGGCGATCGCGTTCAGGTGGTCACCGTCCTCGCGGTGGGCGGGGACGTAGCGGAACTCCACGTCCCGCTCCTCCAGCAGCGCGTCGATGGCCTCCACCAGCTCCCGGTTGGCGACCGGCTTGCCGGCCGCCGTCTTCCACCCGTTGCGCTTCCACCCGGGCAGCCACTGCGTGACGGCCTTCATGGCGTACTGGGAATCCATGCGCACCTCGACGGTGCGACCGGGCTCCACCGCCTCCAAGAGCCGCTGGAGCGCGGTGAGTTCTCCCACGTTGTTCGTGGCCCGGCCCAGTGGCCCGGCCTCCCAACGCTCGGGGCGCCCCTGGGCGTCCCCGATCACCCACGCCCACCCGGCGGGCCCGGGATTCCCCTTCGCCGCTCCGTCACAGGCGGCAATGATCCGTTCAGACATGCCCCGATCATGCCTCACGCCCGGTGGTGGCCCGTACCGCATGCGGTCACGGGCGCGGGGCAAGCGCGGGCCATGACGGTCAAGAAGACAAGCGTGCTCGTACTGGACTGCGCCGAGCCCCAGGCCCTGGCCCACTTCTACGCGGAGCTCCTCGGCGCCGACGTGAAGGTCTCGCAGGATCCCGACCTGGTGGAGGTGGTGGGAGGCAGCGGCGTCCACCTCGCCGTCCGCCGTGACCACGGATACGCGCCGCCGAGCTGGCCGCGCCCCGAGGACTCGCAGCAGGCGCACCTGCGGATCCTCGTCCACGCCGAGGACCTCGACGAGGCCGAGCGGGAGGCCGTCTCGCTCGGAGCCCGGCCGATGGCCACCGACACGGAGGGGCCGCGCGACACCCGGCTGCTCAGCGACCCCGCGGGTCACTCCTTCACGCTCGCCGCCACCGCATAGGCCACGGAGCCTGCTGCTGGGTAGAATGTTCGTACTTTTATGCATATGCAAGGGTTGGCCAATCCCTCGCACTCGCGGCGGCGAATGGGTGGTAGGACCGCTCGACCCGGGCTGGTCAGCTGGTCATGCGTGATGTGCAGGAGATGAACATCATGACCGTTTCCATCCGATTCCGTCATATCGCCGCCAGTGTCGCCGCGACTGGCCTACTCGCCGGAGGAGGCCTCCTCGGAGCCGTTGGCACCGCGTCGGCCACACCGACCGTGACGCCCTCCGTGACCAGTTCGGCCCCCACGGACGACAGGGGCAACGGCGACGGCCAGGGCAAGGGCCAGGGCAACGGCAAGGGCCAGGGCAGCCGTCACGACGACAACCGTCAGAACGGCCGCGGTGACAACGGTGACCACGACAAGCGCAACGGTCACGACCGCTGCTCCTGGGAGCGCGGTCACTGGGGCAAGAGCTGGGTCAAGGGCCACTACGAGAAGAAGTGGCACCCCGGCACCTGGCACCCCGGCTACAAGGACCACCACGGGCACTGGCATCCCGGCTGGCAGGGCAAGGGCTGGTACCAGAACCACTGGGTGCCGGGCCACTCCGTCGGCCACTGGGTGCCGGGCCATTGGAACTGCCACGACAAGTGGTGACCGTTCCGGATCGTGTCCGCGACGCATGAGGCCCCCGGGACGGGGCACGCGAGGTGCGGGGCGGCGCGACGACGGCCGCCTCGCAGGACTTACGGAATGAGGAAGGGCGGCGGAACCTTCGCCGTCCTCCGTCGACCGGAGGAGTTGTTCTCGCGTGACTGAGCATGTGTGGAGTTACAAGTCGACCGCCGGCCCCCTGGCCGGTGCGGATCTGACCGGATACAAGGTCGAGGCGACCGACGGCGGCATCGGCAAGGTGGACAAGCACTCCGACGAGGTCGGTGACGCCTACCTGGTGGTGGACACCGGGGTCTGGATCTTCGGCAAGGAGGTCCTGCTGCCGGCGAGCACCGTCGTCAGCATCGACCCGGAGGAGCGGACGGTCTTCGTCGACCGGACCATGGGCCAGATCAAGGACGCCCCCGAGTTCCACCGCGACAAGCACCTGGGCGACCCGGGGTACCGGGAGGAGCTGGGCGACTACTACGCCCCCACCGCCCCCTTCGGCATCCCGCACACCTGACCATCTTGCGCACGGCCGGACCGGCGGCCCCGACATCCCCCGCGCGGGGGGCGTCGGGGCCGCCCGGCGTTTCGCGCCCCCACGTCTCGCGTACGGTGCCGCGCGAGCGTCGGAGCGGCGCCGGGGGGTGGTCGCGATCGGCTCCCGGGAGGGGTCCGGACCTCAGCAGGGGCGGACCGGCTGGAGGTTGTGCACGTAGCGCGCCGAGACCCAGCCTTTCGAGCCGTGCAGCCGGTACCACACGGGGTTGCCGTCGACCCAACCCCCGCGCTTCTGGCAGGCGAGGAGAACCCGCTCGTGCGGGTGCAGCTGCTTCACGACCTCGGAGTAGGCCGTCGGCTTCTCGCGGACGTTGAGCGGTGCGCGGGACTCCACGACACCGACCGGGTACGCCGCCGCCCGGGCGCGTTCCGTGCTCTCGTGGCCGCCGGCCGCCCAACCCGCCGTGCCCAACGGCCCGATGAGTACGCCGACCGCCAACGCGTACGTCGTCAACGCCTTCTTGACCATCGCCACCACACTCCCTGTATCGCCTCGGCCTGATCCGGCGGCCCTCGCCGCCGAACACCGAACGACTATCCACCCCAGGTGCGGCGGACCGGCGCGAACACGCCCCCGTTGGTCCGTACGGCCCAGTGGCCCGGCCTGGATAGGGGACGGTGGAGGGCGCGGAGGCCCGCGCGGAAGGCCCCGGCGGCGGCCGTACGGGTGATCTCCGGCGGCTGCCCATCACGGCGGTCCGGACGGATTGTCCTACGGTCATGACTACTTCGAGCACCCTGTCGCTCCGGACGGCGCGACGCGCGGACAAGCACCCCCTCCCCGACCCCCACGACCGCCGCGGGCTCCGGGAGTCGTGGGGGTTGACCCCCGGGCAGGTCGCGGCGGCCTTCGGGGTGACGGCGGCCACGGTCCGCTCCTGGGAGTCCGGACGCACCGCGCCCACCGGTCCGCGGCGCGAGGCCTACCGGCGCTTCCTGCTCGGCCTCGCCCAACGGGCCGAGGCCCGCAGCGAGCCTGTCGTCCCGGACGGGTGTCGGCCCGCTCGGCCGGCCGCGCAGGTGCCCGATCCCCGGGAGTCCGGCGAGGTCCGCACCGGGGAGGTCCGCACCGGGGAGGTGCCGCGCCAGGGCCCGCCGGCCGACCTCCCGCGACCGGAACCCGCCCCGTGGGAACCGGGTCTGGGCGCCGCCGCGGCGACCCTGTCGGCCTGGGTGATCGTGCTGGTCCTGCTGGGCACGTACCTCCCCGGATGGATCGACTGACCGCCCCCCAGCCCCAGAGCTGTGCCTCACACGATCCCGGTCACACGATCCCGGTCACGGTGACGCGGACCGGGATCGTGCCCGCCTCGGCCGGGCACACCGCCAGGACCGCCTCCCGCACCGCCCGGGTCACGTCGAGCGCCCGGTGTCCGCGCAGCAGGACGACGTGCACCTCGACCGCGGTCGGCCCGCCGCCGGCCGGCCCGCCGATCCGGATCCCCGAGGAGCCGTCACCGGACGTCCGCCGGGGCGAGCGCCCCGCCCGGGACGCCGCGCCGGCGCGCAGGCGCTCGCCCAGGCCGGGCCTGAGGAACGCGACGCCGGGCACGGCCAGGACCGCCTCGGCCAGGAACGCCCGGGTGAGCTCGCCGCCGTGCGTCGCCGTCATCGCCGGTCCTCGTCCTCGTGCTCGTCGGTGTTCGCGTCCGGTTGCGGTTCGGGTTCCTGGTGCAGGTCGGTGACCACGACGTCGACCGCCGTGACCCGGAGGCCCAGGTCCCGCTGCGCCGTCTCCGCGATCGCCCGCCGGACGTGGTCGGTCGCCCCTCGCAGGTCCCGGAACATGCCGAGCGTCACCTCGATCCGTACGCGTACCGGCGTCCGGGCCGGCGTCCCCGTGTCGGGGCGGTCCGCTTCCGGACCGACGCGGCAACTGCCGGCCCGTACCCCGGGCACCCGCTCGGCGGCGGCCCGGAAGGCGCGGGCGGCCACGGCCTCGTGGATCCAGGCGTCCTCGTCCGCCTCGCCCAGCGGGAGCGTCCGACCGGGGCGCAGTTCCGTGCGCACCAGCTCCATGACGCTCGCGGTGAGCCGGGCGGCGTCCACGTCCACGTCGGCGGCGCCCAGCCGCTCGTGCCACTCCCGCCGCTCCTGGAACACGGCGTGCCGCAGCAACCGGAAGTCCTCCAGCGCGGCCGCGCAGTCCGGGCAGCCGGCCGTGTGCGGATCGGCGGGACGGGAGGCGGCTCCCTGGTTGTCCCACAGGTCGGCGAGGTCCCTGCCGCACGCCAGGATCCCCTCGTGGTCGGGGTCCTCGCCGCCCTCGTCCCGCGGCGGACGGATCTCGTTCATCGCCATGCGCCCATCGCCTCCGTCAGACAGCGGCGTGCCCTGAAGACCCTGGCACGTACGGCTTCCTGGGTGATGCCGACCACCTCGGCGATGGCCTCGTACGGCATCCCTTCGATCTCACGCAGGACCCAGCAGGCACGCTGCTCCGCCGAGAGCCCGGCCATCGCCTGCCCCAGCGCGCGGACCGCCGCCGTGGACTCGGCCGCGCGCGCCGGGGAACTCTGGTGCTCCGGGGCGACGGGCTCCGGGACGTCGTCGATGTCGGTGACCGGACGGCGGGCCCGCAGCACGTTCAGGCAGCGGTTCGTGACGATGCGGTGCAGCCAGGTGCGAAATCCGGCCTCGCCGCGGAACTCGGGCAGCTTGCGCCACGCGCTGATGAACGCGTCCTGGACGGCGTCCTCCGCCTCGGTCCGATCGCCGAGCAACCGGTACGCCAGGTGGACCATGGCCGACCCGTGGCCGCGCACCAGTTCCTCGAAGGCCTCCTCGTCGCCCTCCGCCGCCCGGACGGCGAGCAGGGCGTCGTCGGGCCGCTCCACCGGGTCGAGGCGGTGTGGCTCGTGGTCCCGCTGTGCCG
The DNA here is from genome assembly GCF_044741845.1 of Streptomyces sp. NPDC088097. Classification (NCBI taxonomy): domain Bacteria; kingdom Bacillati; phylum Actinomycetota; class Actinomycetes; order Kitasatosporales; family Streptomycetaceae; genus Streptomyces; species Streptomyces sp. NPDC088097. Next base: position 63,117 of record NZ_JBIUTJ010000003.1, on the reverse strand, counting down.
TCACGCGGCGGCTCCTCTCGCGTCCACTCCGTCAGACACCGCCCGGCACGCGCTTGTGACGGGCGATCACGAGAAATCCGCCGAATCCATCCTTTCGTGCCGAACGGGCCCGGCCCGTAACGAAACGGCTCTCCGGAGTGTCAGACGTAGGCAGCCCCCGTCCGGGCTGCCCGACGAGAAGGAGCAGCGATGAGCACCCAGGAACTGGCCCCGTCCGGCGACGTTCGCGAGGACCTCGCCACCACCCTCGGCGCCGGCCACGGCGGCGTCTCGGAACCGGCGCCGACGCGCGGCAGGACCTCCATCGCCGACATCGTCGTCGTCAAGATCGCGGGCCTCGCCGCCCGTGAGATCCCCGGCGTCCACGACATGGGCGGCGGCCTCTCGCGGACCCTGGGCGCGGTGCGCGACCGGGTGCCCGGCGGACGCCCCAACGTCGGGCGCGGGGTCAAGGTCGAGGTCGGGGCGCGGCAGGTGGCCATCGACGTGGAGCTGGTCGTGGAGTACGGCGTGGCGATCCCGGACGTGGCCCGCGACGTCCGCGAGAACGTGATCGCCGCGGTCGAGCGGATCACGGGGCTGGACGTCGTGGAGGTGAACGTGGCCGTCAACGACGTGCACCTGCCGGACGAGGACACGGCCGGTGAGGCGTCGGGGGAGTCACGGGTCATGTGAGTCACGGGCACCCCAGTCGCGCCTCGCGCGAGTCGCACGTGATGTGAGCGGGCCCGGGGCACGACCGCCACGGGTTCCGGATGCTGTGGACGGAGTCGAAGAGATGGGCAAGGACGTACTCGGGCTGCTGGTGGGCATGGCGCTGGCGTTCGCGGGGTGGTTCGGCGGGTTCGGGGCCTTCCTCCTGGTCACGGCCCTCGGCGGGCTCGGATTCTGGGTCGGCGCGCGCCTGGAGGAGGGCATGGACCTCCGTGACCTGCCGGTCGCCCGTGACCGGAGCCGAAGGTGACACCGGGCGGGCGGGGCGTCACCACGATCGCCGACCGGGCCGTGCGGAAGATCGCCGAGCGGGCCGCCCACGAGGCCGTCGCACCCTCCGGGGGCGCGGTGTTGGACGGGGAGGCGTCCGTACGCCACGACAGGGCGGTGGTCTCGCTGCGGCTGGCGCTGCCCTACGGCGGGTCGGCCGACGCGGCCGCACGGGACGTACAGCGCCACGTCGCGACCCGGACCGCGCACCTGACCGGTCTGCTCGTGCCGTCGCCACGGGTCGGGGTCCGGGAGCTGACCGCGCCGGCCGGATCCGCGCCCGCCGACGCGGGACCCGCCGCGGACCCCGCGGACCGGGAGCCGGGGCGGGTGAGGGGGCGGCCGTGGTCCGAGCGGTGCGGCCCGACGGTCCTACTCGCGGCGGCCGTCCTGGGATGCGCCGCCGCCGTCGGGTCGGTGCGACACCCGTTCGCGGTGCTCGACGGGCACGTCCACATCGACGTCCTCGGTTCGAACGGCGCCGCCGCGTGGTTCGGCGGGGCGCTCGCGCTGCTCGGTCTGTGGTCGCTGGTGCTGGCCGTCACCCCGGGTCGGCGCCGCGACCTCGTGCTGGCGACGGACGGGTGCGGGGCGCGGGCCGTCATCGACCGCCGGTCGGCGGGGCGTCTGGTGGGCGCCGCCGTCACCCGGGTCCCCGGCATCGGGAGCGCCCGCGTACGGATGGGACGCCGGCGCCTTCGCGTGCGCGCCGCGCTCGCCTTCGGCGACCCGGACCCGGCACGGGCACTGGTCGCCGAGGCCACTGCCGCCGCCGTGGCGGACCTGGGGCTGCGCCGCGCTCCTCGGACCAGGGTCACGGTGCGCCGGTGAACCACACGCGCACCTTCCTCAACCGGCTCGTCCTGCTGTGCGCGGCCGTGGTCCTCCTGGCGGCCGCGCAGGCCCTGCTCGGCGTCGGGCCCGCCTGGCAACCGGCGGCGCGCACCTGGTGGTGGGGCTTGCCCGGCAGGGCCCGGACGGCATCGGTGGCCGCCCTCCTCGCCGCCGGGGCGGTGTCGGCGCTCGCGCTGCTCGCGCTCCAGTGGAGGCACCGGATCTTGGCCCGACTGCCCCTGCGGGCCTCCGGGACCCTCCTGCGCGGCGGCGCCGTCGCCTCGGCCGTGGCCCGCCGTCTGGAGGGCGTGCCGGGGGTGACGTCCGCCCGGGTACGCCTCCACGGCACCGCGGACCGGCCGCGCCTGAGGGTCCGCCTGGTCGTCGAGGACACCGCCGACCCGCGCCGGGTGATCGCCGGAGCGACCGGTCGGCCGCTGCGCGAGGTCCGGCTGTTCCTGGCCCCGCGACTCCTGGAGGCGGAGGTACGCGTTACCGTCCGCCGCCCCCGGTCACACCGGGTCCGCTAAGGGCTGTCCCGTAATCCCTGGTGGGCGCGCGGGGTCGGGACAGCCCTTGGGCCGTCCCGCCGTGAGGTGGGGGTCGGAGGTGGGAGGCGCCTACGGGGCCACCCGGCAGGCGCTCACCGCGGTCCCGTTCGTCACGCCGTTGCCCTGGGTCAGGCTGGTCACGCATCCGGTGTGGTCGCTCGCCCCCTTGGCACAGGCCGCCCGGACGGAGGCGGGGGCCTCGCCGCCCTGGAGTTCCCGCTCGACCTGGTTGATGCAGGACGAGACGTCCGCGTGGGCCGCGGGGACGGTGAAGGCCGCGCCGCCCAGGGCGAGGGTCAGGCCGGTGAGGACACCTGCGATACGGGTCGACGTGCGCATGGGACGCACCTGCTCTCCGGGATCGTCACGGCCCGGAACCTGGAAGTGCCGGGTCCGCGTGGAACGGCGCCGAGCGCGCACGGCCGACTTCGACCACCGGGCCCCGCCCCGGACCGTCTCGGCAGGTTTCCCCTCCCTCGTCCGACGCTAGAACAGCCCCTCGCGCCCCGCACTCCAGGGGCACTCGGGTGGCAGGTCCGGCAAGCGGCGGCTCAGACCTCGTCCTCCATGCCGATGGCCTTCTCCAGGTCGCGCGAGGCCCGGCCCGGCTCGCCGCGCTGTCGTTCCAGCAGGGCGGCGGCGATGGCGTCGAGCTTCTGCTGGATCGCGTGTTCGGCGCGGCGTTCGGAGTTCTTCAACAGGGCCAGCAGGAGAAGGGAGACGGCCGCCATGGTGTCCCCGACGAGTAGCTGCCAGCTCGTGGAGAGGCCGGCGAAGTGGACCGCCAGGAAGGCCGCCACGAGAAGCACGCACAACGCGGAGAAGCCGGCCGAGCTCGTGAAGTTCGACGCGAGCTCGGCCAGCTTCTCGAAGCGGCCGATCCGTCCGTCACCGTGCTTCTTGGCGGGGTGCTCAAGGCTCATGCCGGGCTACTGCCCGCGCATGTGTTCGGCACACGCCCGCAAGAGCGAGGAAACGGGTCGGACCGCCGAGGTGTCCCGGCGGGGGACGGGGTCAGGACTTGTCCCTGGCCTTCTTCATCTTGTCCGAGGTCTTCGACATCGTCTCCTCGGCCTTGCCCTCCATGCGCTCCGCGCTGCCTTCCGCCTGCATGCGCGTGTTGTCCATCGCGCCGCCGGCGCTTTCCTTGATCTTGCCCTTGACCTGCTTGGCCTTGCCCTTTGCCTTGCTCATGACGGGGTCGTTCCTTCCTGATTGGGGGTGCTGCCACTCTGCTTGCGCGGCAGCGGGCCCGCAATTCGTACCGGACCGTACGGGTTCGTCCCCTGGGGATTCCCGCTCAGTCGGGCGGTTCCGGCACGGCGGGCGGCTCCTCGGGCGAGGGCCGGGCGTGGGCCGGACGGGGGTCGTGGGGCTTCGGGGCGGGACGCGCGGGCTTGGGGTCGCGAGGGACCGGATCCGTCCGTCCGGGCGTGGGTCCGGGGCCATCGGTTCGTGCCGCGTCGTGTTCGGTGGTCTGGTTCGTAGGAGTCACCTGCGGGTTCCTTTCCGTCCGTACGTCCCGCCCCTGCCCCCTCGCGCGCGACTCAAGCGGAATCGGGTGCGGGGCGGGCGGAGAGCGGGGTGGCGATCTGCTCCAGGGACCGGCCCTCGGCGGCGACCGCGTAGAAGACGGCCACCAGTCCGGCGGCCACCATCAGTGCGGCTCCGATGCAGAAGGCGAGCACCGCGTCGGACACCTTCCCGCTGGAGGTCAGCCCGGAGAAGATCAGCGGGCCGGAGATGCCGCCCGCCGCCGTGCCGATGGCGTAGAAGAACGCGATGGCCATCGCACGGGTCTCCATCGGGAAGATCTCGCTGACGGTCAGGTAGGCCGAACTGGCCCCGGCCGAGGCGAAGAACAGCACCACGCACCAGCAGGCGGTCATGGTCAGCGCGGTCAACTGCCCCGCGCCGAACAGCCAGGCCGTGCCGAAGAGGAGCAGTCCGGACAGGATGTAGGTGCCCGAGATCATGGGCCGGCGCCCGAGGGTGTCGAACAGGCGCCCCAGCATCAGCGGGCCGAGGAAGTTCCCGAAGGCGATCACGGCGAAGTAGTAGCCCGTCACCCCGCTGGAGACGTCGAAGAAGGTGACGAGGATGGAGCCGAAGCCGAAGGTGATCGCGTTGTAGAGGAAGGCCTGACCGACGAAGAGGGACAGGCCCAGTACGGCGCGTCGCGGATAGGAACCGAAGACCGTCCTCGCGATCTCGCCGAAGCCGACGCTTGCCCTCTGGGCCACCGTCATGGACTCCTCCGGCTCGGGCAGTCGGATGCCCTTCTCCGCCTCGACCCGTTTCTCCACCTCCGCCACCAGCGTCTCCGCCTCCTCGGCCCGGCCGTGGATCAACATCCAGCGCGGGCTCTCGGGGACGTGGCGCCGCACCAGCAGGATGACCAGGCCGAGCACCACCCCGAGGGCGAAGGTGAGGCGCCAGCCGAGCCACGTCGGGAAGATGTCGGTGTTCAGGGCGAGCACCGACAGGAGGGCGCCGGCGACGGCTCCGATCCAGAAACTGCCGTTGATGATCAGGTCGACGCGCCCGCGGAACCTGCTCGGGATCAGCTCGTCGATCGCCGAGTTGATGGCCGCGTACTCGCCGCCGATGCCGAAGCCGGTCAGGAAGCGGAACAGGAAGAACCACCAGACCGAGAAGGAAAGGGCCGTCAGCGCCGTCGCCGTCAGATAGAGGGCGAGGGTGATCAGGAACAGCTTCTTGCGGCCGTACAGGTCGGTGAGCCGACCGAAGACCAGCGCGCCGGCGCAGGCACCCGCCACGTAGAGCGCGGCGGCCATTCCGGTGACCTGGGCGTCGGTGATCGAGAGCCCGCTGCCGTCCTCGGAGAGCCGGCTCGCGATGCTTCCGACGACGGTCACTTCGAGCCCGTCCAGGATCCAGACGGTGCCCAGTCCCGTCACGATCATCCAGTGCCATCGGGACCACGGCAATCGGTCCAGCCGCGCGGGCACTTCGGTGGTGATGGTGTCCGTCTTCACTCCGGTGCGCTCAGGCATGCTCCGGCGTTTGCCCGGGCCGCCCCACGGCAAACGCGGCGGGAAACGGATGGAACCCTTCCGGCGCGGGCCGACCAGGCCGACGTCGTTTCAGGCCGCCGCCACGGTCTCGGCGAGGGCGTCCACCACATCGCTCAGCCGTCCGTGCCCGCGGTGGGCGGCCCTCTGCCGCGCCGCCCCGCCGCCTTCGGCGCGTAGGCCGTCCAACAGGGAGTCCACGAGGGAGAGGTCGCCCGCGGCGGCGAGCCCGGGGGCCGCCCGTTCGCGCAGCCGCTCGACCAGGGACCAGGCGGGCAGCTCGATGCCGTCGATCGGATCCAGACCGGGGCCCTCCAGACCGTGCACGGCCGCGAGCCGGTGGGCCTCGTGGAGCCGCGCGAACCCCAGGCTCGGGGCCGGGACGCCCTCGCACGCCTCCGGGCGCAGGGTGGCGGCGAGCCCCCGTACGAGGACCGCCAGCAGCACGACGGTGTCGAGCCGGGCGTTCACGTCGGCGACGCGGATCTCCAGCGTCGGCACGTGCTCGGAGGGGCGGGCGTACCAGTAGATCATCCGCCGGTCCATCACGGCTCCGCTCCGCACGAGGGCGTCGGCCACCCTCTCGTACTCCGCCTCGTCGAGCACCGGCGCGGGTCCCACGGTCGGCCAGCGCGCGTACTCCACCGCCCGCCAACTGGCGTGACCGCTGTCCTTGCCCCGGTCGAAGGGGGAGTTCGCGGCGAGCGCCTGGAGCGAGGGCAGCCAGGGGCGCATCCGGTTGGCCAAGTCGAGGGCCTCCGCCCGGCCGTGCACCCCGACGTGGACATGGCACCCGCACACCACCCGGTCGTAGTTCCCGAGGATCTCCGAGAAGTGCGCGGCCATCTTCCGGTAGCGGGGATCACCGGTGACGGTCAGGGGATGCTGCGGCGCTATGACGGGCGTGCCGGTCGCCGACAACAGGCAGTGCTGGGATGCCGCCGCGCGCACCATCTCGGCCCGCAGCCGTGCCAGTTGGGCGCGGAGCTCGGCGGGGCTCGCCGTGGGGTCGGTGCACACCTCCACCTGGGCGGTGAAGAACTCCGGCTGGACCAGAGGCCCGAGCGCGTACGAGGCGGCTTCGATGACGCGCGGCCCGCGCCCCACCGGGGCCCGGCTGCGACGGTCGACGAGCAGGAACTCCTCCTCGACACCCATCGTGAGCGCGGCGGCCGGGACGAGCGCGTCCGCGAGGGGCGCGGGGGAGGGGAGTACCGCGCCGTCGGGGCCGGCGGTGGTGGGGGCAGGGGTGGACACGGTCTGTGCCATGGGTGGGCCCTTCCATCCGTAGGGGCCGGGCGTCGGGCATCCGCAGGGACCGGGCGTGGGGCCGATCACGTGGTCGCGCCGCCGGTCACGTGGCCGGTCGGGCGCTCGCGCGCGGCCCCGTGGGGGGCGCATACCCCCCGGAACGACCCTCACTCCGACCCCGTCAGCCGGGGTCCGGGAGGAAGGGGAGGTAGTCCGTGTCCGCCACGGAGGGGACCACCACGTAGCTGGCCTCCGGAACCTCGTTCCACATGCCGGGCAGATCACCCAGTGGCTCGGAGACCACGATGCGGCTCGCGTCGGAGACCTCCCGGAGGTAGTTCAGTTCCGGGTGGAGGTGACGGACGGCATCGGCCCGGCTGCTGTAGAAAAGCGACCGGGACGCGCCCTGGCTGGAATAGCGAAACGCCCAGACCCGCTCCCCGTCGCTCACCGCCACCGTCATCTGGAGCGGTTCCGGCACGCCGTGTTCCTTGCCGAGCCGCTCCACCAGCCCCGCCATCCTGGCCACCGCACCCGGGACGTCCTGGTCGAGGCCGAACGTGACCGCCAGGTAGAACATCACCTCGGAGTCGGTGGAACCCTCGATGGACGAGAAGAGGGACGGGTCGACGGCCATGCACAGGTCCCGCTGCAGTCGCGGGAATTCGGCGATGGCCCCGTTGTGCATCCACAGCCAGCGTCCGTGACGGAAGGGGTGGCAGTTGGTCTCCTGGACGGCCGACCCCGTCGAGGCGCGCACGTGCGCGAAGAACAGCGGCGAGCGGACGTGCGCGGCGAGTTCGCGCAGGTTGCGGTTGTTCCAGGCCGGTGCGATGTCACGGAAGACCGCCGGTGTGCCGTCGCCGCCGTCCGGGCTGTACCAGCCGAGGCCGAAACCGTCACCGTTGGTCGCCTCGACGCCCATGCGGGCATGGAGGCTCTGGTTGATCAGCGAGTGCTCCGGACGGTAGAGCACGGCGTCCAACAGCATGGGCGAACCCGAGTAGGCGAGCCAGCGGCACATGCGCACCATCCCTTTCGCGCGGTGGTGGTTTGCTCCGAGCCTAACCCCGCGGCCGAAGACCTTCCCGCGCGCGACGCATGCGCGGGCCGTGGGCCCCCGTGCCATGCTCAAGGAGTGAAGGGCGATGCCGGGCCCGCGGGAGAGGGCGCCGCACCGGAGGTGCTGGCGCTCGCCAAGGTGGTGGCCAGGCTGCGCGCGGAGATCGTCGACCTGGAGGGCGTCGCCGCGACCACGGCCGTGGTCGAGCGGGCCAAGGGCGTCCTGATGGCCCGGGCGGCGGTCCCCGCCGACACGGCGTACGAGATGCTCCTCGCCCGCGCCGGCGAGCGGGGCCACACCCTGCTGGAGGAGTGCTGGATCACCCTGGGTCGGCTCGCCTCCCGACCCGCCGCCCCGTTCGCCCCGACGCCCACCGCCGCCGACCCCACGGCCACCCACCCCACCGCCGCCGACCCCACGGCCACCCACCCCACCGGCGCACCGCCGAGGCCGGAGGCCGCCTCCGCCCGCCGCCCCGACCGCCCCGACGGCGGGACCGCGTCGCGCGCGCTGCCGGCCCGGCTCGCCGACGGCCTGGCGACGGCGCACGGGGGCGACGACATCGCGGAGCTCCTGCTGAGGGTGCTCGGCGCCGCCACCGGCGTGGACGCGGTGATGATCTACGCCCTGACCCCCGCCGGAAGCCTGGAGCTGATCGGCCGCGCCGGCATCGAAGAGGCGCTGGCCGCGCGGTGGCGCCACGTCCCCCCGCTCAGCGGCATCGCCGCCCACGAGGCGATCGCCGGACGGCGGGCTCTGTGGCTGGAGGATCCCGCGCGGGACGCCCACCGCTACCTGCTGATCGGGGACCCGCCCGAGCGCTGGCCGTCCCGCGCCTGGCTCCCCGTGCCCGCCGACGGCCCCGCGACCGCCGCCATCGGCCTCCTGCGGACCCGGCCGGGTCCGTTCGCGGCCGAGACCCGCGCGCTGCTGCGCCGGGCGGTCCGGCTGTGCGCGGGCCCGCTCGGCCCGCCGGAGCGGCCCCCGGACGCCGGTGCCGCGGTGGCCCGGGAGAGCGCCGACGTGACGGCCGTCCAGCGGGTCCTGGAGGCGGTGGCCGGACCCGCGGCCCTGCTCACGCCCCTGCGTTCGACCGCGGGGGAGCTGGAGGACTACCGCATCGACGCGGCGGCCCCCGAGTCCGTGGACGTGGCGGGGCGGCGCGGCAAGGAACTCGTCGGCCTCCGGATCCTGGAGACGTACCCGACGGTCGCGGGCACCGCGCTGTGGGAGGGCTACCAGGAGACCCTGACCACGGGAACCACGTACGAGGGCGAGCCGTTCACCTACGAGGAGGTGAACGCCGGCGTCCCGCGGCGGTCCGTCTACTCGGTCCGGGCCTCCAGACTCGGCGACCGCCTGGTGGTGTCCTGGACCCGGCACGACACCGGCGAGCGCGAGGCGCGCCGGCTCGCCGACATGCAGCGGCTGGGCAACCTCGGTTGGGCGGGCTGGAACCTGGCGACGGACACGGTGACCTGGTCCGACCAGGTGTACGCCATCTTCGACCGCGATCCCGGCGACGGGCCGGTCACCCTGGAGGAACTCCCCGGGCACCTGATCCCCGACGACGTGCCGAAACTGGCCTCCGCCGTACGGAGACTGCTGAGCGAGGGGCAGGCCGTCGACCGGCAGTTCCGGATCGGCACCGCCCACGGGGTGCGCCACCTGCGGATCGTCGCCGAGGCCCAGACGGACGCCGACGGCACCCCCGTGGAGGTGCACGGCTTCTTCCAGGACCTCAGCGCGCAGCGCGGCGCCGAGTTGGCACTGCGCGAGAGCGAGCGCGCCGTCCTCCTCCAGCGCGGCATGCTCCAGGCCGAACGGGCGCTCGCCGCCACCCTCCAGGACACGCTGCTGCCGATCCCCCAGCAGTCCCTGGAACTGGCCGGCCTCTGCGTCGACGTCGCCTATGTCCCCGCCGACCGGGGGGTCAACGTCGGAGGGGACTGGTACAGCGCCATCGGGCTGCCCGACGACAGCGCCCTGTTCGTGGTCGGGGACGTCGCCGGTCACGGGCTGGCCGCCGTCGGGACCATGGCCCAGCTGCGGTTCACGACGAAGGGGATGACGGTCACCGGCTCTGCGCTGCCCGACGTACTGCGCCGGCTGAACGCCCTCCTGCTGCACACCGCTTCGGACCCGGCCGGCAGCGCCACCGCCACCATGGTCATGGGCCGCTACCAGCCCTGGGACCGGCGCCTGGTCTGGGTACGGGCCGGGCACCTGCCTCCCCTGCTGATCCGCGACGGCCGGGCCGCCTTCCTCGAACAGCCGCGCGGGCCCCTCCTCGGAGCCGCCTTCGAGGCCTCGTACGAGCAGGCCGTCATCGACCTGCTCCCGGGCGACCACCTGTTGCTCTACACCGACGGGCTGGTGGAGGAGCCGGGCGAGGACATCCGGGCCGGACTCGAACGGCTCGCCGCGTCCGCGCTCCGCCTCCTGCGCGAGGGCCGGTACGAGACCCTCGCCCGGACGCTGGCCGCGCAGTGCCCGGGCAACCGCGACGACATCTGCGTCCTGGACATCCACGTACCGGAGGGCCTCCCACCGGACGCCCGCGCACCGGACGACGTCTGATGGGCGCGGATTGGGCGGCAGGGAGCGGGGTAGGCGCGAGGCACCCGAATGTTCCCCGGAACGGAGGAGGGGGTGCGCGAACGATGTCCAAGGCGATCGGAGAACGCTTCGTCGTCGAGGTGGAGGCCCTTCCGGCGGCCACGCTCCTGGTCCTCGCGGGCGAACTCGACCACGACACCGCCGACCCCCTGCGTCAGGCCCTCGACGGCGCGTGGCAGGGTGGCGGGCGCCTGTTGGTGGATGTGAGCCGCCTCGACTTCTGTGACTCCACGGGGCTGAACGTCCTGTTGCGCGGTCGGCTCGCGGCCGGGGAGGGCGGCGGCAGCCTGGAGCTGGTCGGCCTGCGACAGCCCGTCGAACGAATGTTCCACATCACCGGCGCGGACCGGCTCTTCCCGCTCCACGCCGATGTGGAATCCGCGTTGGCAACGCCCCAGCGCGCGTAGCGGAGGAGCGCACATGGACGAGCGCCGGTCATCCGAGCTGACCCGGCGACTGGTGATCGACGGCGTCAAGGACGTGGTCACCCGGTGCCGCGACTTCACCCGCCAGGCACTGGCCGAGTGGCACTGGCCGCCGAGCGCCGACGGCGCCGGGCCGGAGGTCCTCGAAGACGCCCTGCTGCTGGTTTCCGAGGTCGTGGCCAACGCGTGCCTGCACGCGGGCGGCCCCACGTCCCTGGTGCTGCGGCGTTCGGGGGACCGGCTCCGGATCGAGGTGACGGACGGGAGCCCTGCCGCACCGAAGCCCCGGCAGCGGCCGGACCCCTCCAGGCCCGGCGGCCACGGACTGCTCATCGTGGAGCGACTGGGACGGACCTGGGGCTGGGAGGTCGTGGACGGGGGCCCGGGCAAGTGCGTGTGGGTGGAAGTGGAATCCCCCGTCTGACCGCCTTCAGGCTTCGTCCGACAGCCCTCAGGCTTCGCGGACCTCGGCTTCGACCCGGTCGCCCGGGTGGTCTTCGGGGTCCTCGGCGTCGTCCTCGGCCAGCAGCCCGGCCCGTAGCGTGCGCATCATCCGGCTCAGCAGGCGGGATACCTGCATCTGGGAGATGCCCAGCCGCTCGCCGATCGCCACCTGGGTGAGTTCGTCCCCGTACCGCAGGGACAGGATCAGCCGGTCGCGCTCGCCGAGCCCGGCCAGCAGCGGTTTGAGCGTCTCCAGGCACTCGATGCGGTCGTACGCCTCTTCCTCCACGCCCAGCGAGCGGGTCAACGGGGCCGCTTCCTCGCCCTGGCCCGACGGGACGTCGAGCGAACCCGCCGTGTAGCCGCTCGCGGCCCGGCGGCCCTCGGCCAGCTCGGCGTCGGTGATCCCGAGGCACTCGGCGAGTTCCCGCTCGGTGGGCCGACGTCCCAACCGTTGCTCCAGGACGTCCCCGGTCTTCGCGATGTCGAGCCGCAGTTCCTGGAGCCGCCGGGGGACCCGCACGGCCCAGCTGGTGTCACGGAGGAAGCGCTTGATCTCGCCGGTGATGGTGGGCAGCGCGAAGGTGGCGAACTCGACGCCGCGCTCCACGTCGTAACGGTTGATGGCCTTGATCAGGCCCACCGTGCCGACCTGGACGATGTCCTGCTGGGGTTCGCTCCGCCCCCGGAAGCGGCGGGCGGCGTACTTCACCAGGCTGAGGTTGAGCTCGACGAGGGTGTTGCGCACGTACGAGTACTCCGGCGTGCCCTCCCGCAGCCCGTCCAGGCGGCGGAAGAGCGCGCTGGACAGGGTGCGCGCCTCGTCGGTTCCTACGGCGAGCAGGTCCTCGGGAACGTCGAGGCCGTCCACAAGGACCGCGCCGTGGCGGGGGAGTACCGGTTCGCTGCGGGTGGGTGACATGAGTGCCCTCCGACGGGTGAGGGCCGGCCCGGGAGGGCGCGGCGGAGGCCGTCGCGATGTCTCCAGGGGTACATACCCACTGCAAACGGACTTTTACCCACCTATGTGGTCGTGCGGGCGCTCTACCTCAGGTAACCGGCTCCGGAGCCGGTACGGGGCCCGGCAGCGGCCCCGGCTGCGGCTGCGGGCCGGGCCCCGGCGCGGGCGAGGGGCGCGGGTCGGGACCCGGCCGCGGCGGGGTCGGAGGCACGGGATCGGGGCCGCCGGGAGCCGGTACCGGGCCGGGCAGCGGGCCCGGCTGCGGGCCGGGGCCGGGGCCGGGCGCCGGGGTCGGGTTCGGAGGAACGGGATCGTTGGGAGGGGTACCCATGCTTGCTCCCTGTCGTCGGGGCGCCGGTGCGGTCCGGCGCGCACAGGGTCGCGCCTGCCCACCGGAGCCCGCCCGAACCCGGTGGCACGCGGACGTGGCCCGGACGGGCCGGCTCAGGCGCCCGATGACGGCTCCGGGCGGTCGGCATCGGGGGAACCGCGGCGCTCCCGTTTCAGCCCCGCCTCGTGGAGGTGGTCGCGGCCGTCGGCCAGGGAGTCGACGAGGCTCCGTTCCAGGTCGGCGAAGGGTCGGTAGTAGGTGTCGTTGTAGGCCTCGACGATCTGGAAGGTCCAGTGCCCGGGGATGACGTTGCGGCCGACGATCTCGCGCTCCACCCGGGACGCCGCCTCCTCGTGGCCCGCCTCCCGCAGCAGCCTGACGGCGTCGTCGAGCTGGAAGTCGGCCGTGCCGGTCAGCTGGTGGAAGCCGTAGAGGTGGCCGCGGGCCCGCTCGGTCGTCTCCAGGGCCTTCGACAGGGCTCCCAGTGCGGCCACCGTCCGGTCGTCGACACCCTCCGGCACCCGGTGGGACGGGTCTGTTTCCTCGTCGCTCTGCTCCATGCGGATTCTCTACCCCGCCGCGGGCGTCTTCCACGGGACATTCGCGCGGACACGCCTGTTGGGAGGCCCGGGAGGCCTCGTCAGAGCATCTCGCCGGCGCACGAGTCGTGGGGCTCGCACGCGTAGCACGCGTACCGCATGCGTCCGGTGCACGCCCGATGTTCTCCAGCAGGTAGCGGTCCCCACAGCCCTCGCAGGCGACCCGCCCGCGCAGCACGCTCTCCCAGCCGACGCCCCCGCCGAGGGCGTCCTAGGAGGCGGTGACGAACGCGGCTCGGGAGGGGGCGTGCCCCTCGGGCCGGTGCCTGAGGTACCAGCAGTACACGGCGTGGAACGCCGTGCCGGTCACCAGGTGGTCCCGCGCGCGACCGTCCTCGACCCACGCCCGGGCGAGCCGGTCGATCCGCTCTTCGATGGGCCGCCCGCCGTCGAGTACCGCCTCGTTGCTCGTCACCGCCGCCTTGTGCGTGCGCACGCGCCCGCTGTCACCGGCCGCCGGCGCGGCCGCTCGCGAGCGGCCACTCGCGGTGGAGGGTGCCCAGCGGGACGCGGTGTTCGATGGCCGGCGTGCCGAACAGGGAGAGTCCGAGCTGGAGGCGACCGCTCAGGTCGAAGCCGCCGTGCAGCGCCCAGGAGGCGGTCGCCGTCGCCTTGCCGTCGGTGGACGCGGTGGCCCCGGCGCCGGTCTCGCCGCGCAGGTACGGGGCGAAGTCGGCGGTGACGCCCACGGCCCCGTACAGGCCCACGGAGGCCTCGGCGCCGAGCGCGGCCTTGACCCGACCGGCCGCGGTGACCTCGGCCTTCACGGGGGAACTCCGCACCGTCGAAGTGCTGACCGGGGTCCAGCCCCGGCCCGACGCGTAGCCGCCGCCGACACGGAAGTCGCCCTTGACGTCCTGGCGGACGTCGAGGGTGACGCGGCCGTCCGCCTCCACCTGGACGTAGCACGTCAGGTCGAGGGTGACGACGACGGGCACCGGGCCGACCTGGATGACGGGGGAGCTGTGCAGTTTGGCGAACGGGATCCGCCTCGGCGCCCCGGTGCTCGCGGCGGCGCGGCCCTTCAGCTCCCACTGCGAGGACCAGTCGCCGCTCATGCCGAGGAAGCCCGAGTGCGGTCCCGAGGCGCCGCCCCGGCCGCCGTCGTAGGAGAACTCCACCTCGGGGGCGAGCTGTACGAAGCCGGAGACCGAGGCCCCGGCCGAGGCGGGCGCGCCCTCGGCGGTGTCCACCGCGGCGTTCACGTCCAACCGCAGGTTGCCGAGGGGCAACCGCGCGCCGTTCGGGCCGAACCGGACGTCCCCGCTCTTCGCCCAGGAGACGGTGACGCCCTTCATCAGGGGCTCGACCGTGACGGCGGACGGGTCCACCGGGACCTTGCCCTCGGCCCGATCGTCCTTGAGGGCGGAGGCCAGCGTCGTGGGCACGGTCTTGACCTCGGTGCCGCGGTCGGTCCTCCCCACGACCTCGGCGACGCTCGCGAGCAGGCCGTCCGGTGCGCCGGGCGCCGGGGCACTGGCTATCACGTCCCCGACCGCCACCGGCTCGTCCGGCGCGTCGGACGAACCGGGCGCGGGGGAGCGGTCCGGCGGACCGGTCGGCCCGGAGGGGGCCCCGGATATGACGGCCCGTCCGGCGGCCTTGTCGTAGGACGCGAGCCGGAGCCGGGACTTCTCGGGCCCGTCCCGGCCGGTACGGGTGCGGGCGATGGCGCTCGGGGCGGAGGACCCCTGCGGCGCGGGGTCGACGTCCAGGCGTCGCGGGCCGTCGGCCGCCGGGGCCGCCGTGGCGGATCCGTCGGCCCCTCCCGTCCCCGTAGCGGCGGTGTGCCCGGGGGAGGAGCAGCCGGTGGCGGCGAGCGCCAGGGTGGTGAGGCCGGGGAGCAGGAGACGTCTGGCGAGCGTGCGCACGTGGGTGTGACCTTCGGAGGGGAGAACAGGGTTATTACCGACTGGTAACGGGAAGGTCGATCATGCCATGCGGGCGGCCGGCCGCTCGCCACGGGTGGGCGTCAACTCGATTGCGGCGCATGACAGTTGAAGATTCATTCACGTGGGATGCCGCCCCCCGTGCGAGGTCGCCGCGTCCGAATCCGCCGGGACGGCGGGCCCCGGCGCGGGTGAGCCGCGTCTCACCCGGGCGCCGCCGCTTGTTTATGCAACAAGGTGCATAGCAGGATCGGAGCATGGCGCTCGAACACGCGATCCTCGTCTCGCTGCTGGAGAAGCCGGGCTCCGGCTATGAGCTGGCCCGGCGCTTCGAGCGGTCCATCGGCTACTTCTGGACCGCCACCCACCAGCAGATCTACCGCGTGCTCAAGCGCATGGAGGGCGACGGCCTGCTCGTCGTCCGCGAGGTGGCGCAGCAGGGCAGGCCGGACAAGAAGGAGTACTCCGTCGTCGGCCCCGGTCGTGAGGCCCTCGCCGAGTGGCTCCACGAGCCGATCGAACCCGAGAGCCTGCGCCACGACCTCGCGGTGAAGATCCGGGGCGCCGCCTTCGACCGGCCGGCCGCGCTGATCCGCGAGGTCGAGCGGCACCACCGTGTCCACGGCGACCGCCTCGCGCACTACCTCGCCGGGGAACTGCGCGACTTCACCGGGCCCGAAGCGACCGCCACGCCGCTGGACGCCGGCCGGGAACTGCAACACGTCGTGCTGCGCGGCGGCATCGCGTACGAACGGATGACGATCGCCTGGCTCGACGACGTCCTCGCCACCCTCCACCGGATCGGCCCGGATCTCCACCGGATCGGCGCGGACCTCCCGCCCGCCTGAAACCCACCGATCGCACCTGTCACACCAGACCCACCCGTCATACCCGACCCCTCGACCCGCACCCACCCCGGAAGGCGGACCTCCATGGCCGACGCCCTGCTGTTCAACCCGCGCACCTACGACCCGGCGCACTTCGACCCCGAGACCCGCAGGCTGCTGCGCGCCACCGTCGATTGGTTCGAGGACCGCGGCAAGCGCAGGCTCATCGAGGACTACCGCTCCCGCGCCTGGCTGGGCGACTTCCTCGCGTTCGCGGCCAAGGAGGAGCTGTTCGCCACCTTCCTGACGCCCGCCTCCGCCGCCGGCGGCCGGGAGGCCCGGCGCTGGGACACCGCCCGGATCGCCGCGCTCAACGAGGTCTTCGGCTTCTACGGCCTCGACTACTGGTACGCGTGGCAGGTGACCGTCCTCGGCCTCGGGCCGGTCTGGCAGAGCGACAACGCCGCCGCGCGCGACCGCGCCGCCGGGCTCCTCGCCCAGGGCGAGGTCTTCGCCTTCGGCCTGTCCGAGCGCACCCACGGCGCCGACATCTACTCCACCGACATGCTGCTGGAGCCCGACGGCGACGGAGGTTTCCGGGCCACCGGCTCCAAGTACTACATCGGCAACGGCAACGCCGCCGGACTCGTGTCGGTCTTCGGGCGCCGCGGCGACGTCGAGGGTCCGGACGGATACGTGTTCTTCGCGGCCGACAGCCGCCACCCCGCGTACCACCTGGTGCAGAACGTCGTCGACTCCTCCAAGTACGTCAGCGAGTTCCGCCTGGACGGCTACCCGGTGTCCGCCGAGGACGTCCTGCACACCGGCCGCGCCGCCTTCGACGCGGCCCTCAACACCGTCAACGTCGGCAAGTTCAACCTCTGCACCGCCTCGATCGGCATCTGCGAGCACGCGATGTACGAGGCCGTCACCCACGCGCACGGCCGTGTCCTGTACGGCCGTCCCGTGACCGCCTTCCCGCACGTGCGCCGGGAGCTGTCCGACGCGTACGTCCGTCTCGTCGGCATGAAGCTGTTCAGCGACCGCGCCGTCGACTACTTCCGTTCGGCCGGTCCCGACGACCGCCGCTACCTGCTCTTCAACCCGATGACGAAGATGAAGGTGACCACGGAGGGCGAGAAGGTCATCGACCTGATGTGGGACGTCATCGCGGCCAAGGGCTTCGAGAAGGACACCTACTTCGCCCAGGCGGCCGTCGAGATCCGCGGACTGCCCAAGCTGGAGGGCACGGTCCACGTCAACCTCGCGCTGATCCTCAAGTTCATGCGCAACCACCTGCTCGAACCGGTCGAGTACGCCCCCGTACCCACCCGTCACGACGCGACCGACGACTCCTTCCTCTTCAGGCAGGGGCCGGCCCGCGGCCTGGGGTCCGTGCGCTTCCACGACTGGCGCCCCGCCTATGACGGGTACGCCGCCCTGGCGAACGTCGCCCGCTTCCGGGAGCAGGCGGACGCCCTGTGCGAGTTCGTGGCCACCGCGGCCCCGGACGAGGCGCAGAGCCGCGACCTCGACCTCCTCCTCGCCGTCGGGCAGCTGTTCGCGCTCGTCGTGCACGGTCAGCTCATCCTGGAGCAGGCCCGCCTGACCGGCCTCGACGAGGACGTGCTGGACGAGCTGTTCGCCGTCCTGGTGCGCGACTTCTCCGCTCACGCGGTCGAACTGCACGGCAAGGACTCCGCCACCGAGCCGCAGCAGGCCTGGGCCCTCGGCGCGGTCCGGCGTCCGGTCGCCGACGAAGCCCGTTCCGCCCGGGTCTGGGAGCGCGTCGAGGCGCTGGCCGGCGCGTACGAGATGGCGCCGTAGGCACACCGGCCCGCGGGTCGGACCGGCCGGCCGACCGCACGGGCGGCCGGCCGGTCGGTCGGTAGGGCGGCGGTCCGGCGGTCGGTCAGTCGGTCCGGCGCGAGGCGCCGGCCAGCCGGCCGCCGGCCGGGAAGTGCAGGCGGTCCAGTCGGGCCGAGTACGGCCACCCCCGCGCCCGGTGGAAGCACAGGTCGCTCGGGATCGGTACGTCCCGCAGGTCGGCCGCGTACGCGCCGTCCGGGAGCTGCGCCGCCGCCCGCGCCAACAGCGGGTCCCGGGACGCCGCCCACTCGGAGACGGGCGCGGGCCGGGGCCACGGCTCGCCGGTGTTCGGAACCATCCACGGCCCATCGGCGTGGCCGGCGCCAGCGGGGGTGGCGGCGAGAAGCCGTTCGGCCCGGCGCGCGTAGGACAGCAGCAGCGCCGGCAGCGATTCCGCGACCAGGGTCACCTCGGGGTACTTGCGCAGCCCCGCCGGATCGGCCGGCACCGAGACGACGTAGCCCCACTGCCCGGTCGTCGCTTCGATCCGGACCTGCGCGAGCGCGCGGGTGCGGCCGTAGCGGACGAGGGAGAGGGGCCAGTACGTCCCGTCGCCGCCCAGCATCCGGTGCAGCTCGGGGTCGACGGCGAGTTCGGGCGCGCTCGGCAGCAGGCTCAGCCGGGGCAGGCCCGCCACCGCGACCCCGCCGATCTCGCGGAGCACGACCCGGACGTCCTCGGGCACCGGGACGGGCCAGGCGTCCATGTCCCCGTCGGAGCCGCCCCCGTCGAGCCCGACCCGTCCGGGGAACCGCGCGGCCAGCTCCCGCAGTTCGACCACCGCCCGGTGCGGGGCGTCCTCGGGCTGCGCGTGCCGCCGCACCGGCCGGCCCAGGAAGTCGCCGCTCACCACGCTGCGCAGCAGCAGCACCCGGCCGTCGCCGACGAAGCGGAACCGGACCTCGCTGCTGCCGGTGTCGGCGGTGGCGTACGCGGTGGAGAAGTAGGGCTCCCAGCCCACCCCGCAGGGGTAGCCGGGCAGCTCCCGCAGGTCGACCAGGTCGGTGAGCGGGTCACCGCGCCCGATGAGGGCCGCCAGTTCGGCGTCCGGGCCCTCGGCGGCGGCCACGCTCGGCACGGCCGGGACGAACAGCTCCGGCGCCGGCGCCCGCCCGTCCGCCTCCTCGGCCGGGCGCGCCGCGAACCCGGCCAGCCACCCGAGGAACTCCGGCGCCTCGACGGTGACCCGGGGGTCGTCGCCGTACGGGTACACGGCGACGACCGGCCCCCAGTCGCCCCGTCCGGCGGCGACGAGCAGCGAGCCCTCGCCGAACTCCAGCCCGCCCACCGTCCAGCAGCCGTCCTCGAACCCCTGCCGGCCGCGCGGCCCGAAGGAGTACTCCCCCTCCTCGGTCTCCACCCCGCCGACCTCCCGCAGCACCCGTCGCAGTGCTTCCGGCACCTCGACCGGCCAGGCGTCCAGCTCCGCGTCGGTGAACCCGTCGAGCAGGACGACCTCTTCCGGCCGCTCCGCCGCCCGGGCCCGCAACGCGGAGACCACCGCTGCCGGGTCGTTCATCGCCCACACCCCTCGTACCGTCGCCTTCGACCGGACCGCCTCCGGCCGATCACGCACGGTACCTCCCGGGCCGGCGGGGGATGACTCGTGCCCCTTCGGGGAACCGAAGGAGCACCGGGACGCGTTCCAGGTGTGCAGGACGAAAGAGGCGCCAGGCACACTCGTGTGTGTCGCATTCAGGTCACCAGGAGGATGATCCACGCATGATCACGCTTAAGAAGGAAGACGGCCCGGCGGACCTGGGCGGAGTGACGCACCTGTCCATCGGGGTGTCCTGGGACCCCACCGCCGGGAGCAGCGGCGGGGTGATGGGCGTGCTTCGGCGCAAGACCGGCACCGACCTCGATCTGCTCGCCATCGCGATGCAGGGCACGGACCCGGTGCGCCTCGCGGGGCTCGACTCCCTGGACCCGATGGGCAACGGCTCGTTGATCCACAGCGGCGACAACCAGACCGGGCGCGGGGATGGCGACGACGAGACGGTGACGGTCGAGTTCGCGCGGGTACCGCAGCAGATCACGTCGATCGTCTTCGTCGCCGCCGCATACAAGAAGGGCAGTTCCTTCCAGAAGGCCCGCAACATCAGCTTCAAGGTGTACGACGCCACCGGGGGCAGCGCCCAGCAGGTCGCCGACATCTGGCCGAGCCTGCTCAGCACGGACAACGGCTGCGCGGTGGCCAAGGCCATACGCGTCGGCGCCGGTTGGAAGCTGGAAGTGATCAACGAGACGGGGAAGATCAAGCAGGGTGACGAGCTGGCGATCATGCGCTTCGCCATGAGCAAGTAGGTCATCGGCGGCCCCCGGCGGCCCGAGGTGCCTTGGCCGAACCTTCCGACAGGGGGAGGGGGCGTGCACGGTGTGGGACCGGTGCGCGCGTCCGGGCACGGGCGCCCGGACGCACCGCCACCCGCGACGCGGTCGTCGTCGCCGGACTTCCCCGGCAGCGGCGAGAGCGCCCTCGACGTGGGCTTCCGGGAGGTGCTGTCGGCAGCGCCGCCCGCCGACGGGAGACCTCGCGCCGCGCCTTCGCCACGCACCGCGGGGGGCCCGGCGTGCCTCTGCCGCGGACCGCGCCTGCGGGGACCGCTCCCCGAGGGTGCGGTGCACTCCCGGGCCGCTCCCCGCCGCCTCCCGGCGCCCCTCCACACGGCGTCCGCACCCCCTCCGGCCAGGGATTCCTCTTGATCGAGTCGCCGGGTCGCGGCGGCCGCCGCTAGCATCGGAGCGGTTTCAGCCGTGGGGGAATCCGTCGAGACGGGAGTCCAACGTGAGGGCCACACCACGACACATCGCCCGCATGGCCGCCGCCGGCCTGCTGTCCGCCGCACTGCTGACCGCCGGAGGCCTGGCGACCACCGCGTCCGCCGCGGCCACGCCCAGCCCGTCGGCCTCGAAGTCCGCTTCGAAGTCCGCGACCGGCGAAATCACCTTCAAGGCGACCCCGACCGAGGTCAAGGCCGGCGAGAAGGTCACCTTCACGGGCCGCACCAAGGGCCTGCCGATCGGCACCAAGGTCGTCCTGCAGCACAAGAACGGCAGCAAGTGGACGACCCTGCATGCGAACACCCTGATCAAGCAGGGCTCCAGCTACTCCCTCGACAACGCCTTCAAGACCAAGGGCAAGGAAGAACTCCGCGTCACCGCCGGCGAAGCCACCTCGCCCACCGTGACCGTCACCGTGAAGTGATCCCGGATCCCGGATCCTCGCCCGACGTCGGCCGACCGACCGGACCTATCGGTCGGCCGACGAGGTGACCGTGCGGAGCCGGGAGCGGAGCGCCGCCAGCCGGACGCGCAGGAGTTGTGACGGCGTGGGCGGCAGGCTGCGGGAGGCGCCGCGCGCGTAGTACCGCTCGACGTGGTACTGACCGGCGGACAGGACCGTGGTGACCGCGATGTACCAGACGGTGGCGACCAGCAGCAGCGGGATGACCTGGTAGTTCTGGTTGTAGACCAGCTGAACCGAATACAGCAGGTCGTGCACGGCCAGCACGCTGACGATGCTGGTGCCCTTGAGCGTGCCGATCAGCATGTTCCCGGCCGTCGGCACGATCGACCGCATCGCCTGCGGGACGACGATCTTGCGCAGGGTGCGACGCCTGCTCAGGCCGAGCGCCTGCGCCGCCTCCGTTTGCCCGGGGTCCACCGAGAGGATCCCGCCGCGCACCACCTCGGCCGCGTACGCCGTCTCGTGCAGGGTCATGCCGATGACCGCGGTCAGTGTCGGGCCGAGGAGGTTCACCGTCTGGAGGGTGAAGAGTTGCGGGCCGTACGGGATGCCGAGCCCGAGCGTGGGGTACAGGGCGCCGATGTTGAACCAGAACAGCAACTGCACCAGCAGCGGTGTGGACCGGAAGATCCACACGTAGCCCCAACTCAGCGTCCGCAGCACCGGGTTCGAGGACAGTCGCATCACGGCCAGCACGGTGCCGAAGAGGAAACCGAGCACCATCACCACACCGGTCAGCCACAGGGTCAGCAGCAGTCCGTGGAGCACGGCGGAGGTGCTGAAGTACGCGCCCACGACGCCCCATTGGAAGGCGTCGTTGCGGATCACGGACGCCACCACCATCGCGAACAACGCCAGGGCGACGGCGGCGGACATCCGGCGGCCGACGTGCCGGCGCGGGACGATCGGTGGCAGGTCGGGAGCGGGATCAGGGGGTCCGACGCGGGGCGCGGCCGGGGATTCGGCGACCGGTTCGGTCGCTTCGGAGACGTCGGAAGGCGTGGCCATGAGGGGGCTCTCCAGGCAAGGGATCGCGGGCGGGGATGACCGCCCGGCGGCGCACGCGCCGCCGGGTTCGTGGAGCTGTCGTCACGCGCGCCGCGTCCCTCAACGCGACCGGAGGGCTCCGCACGGGGCGGAGCCGGACCTGAGCCGATCGTATGCGCCCACGGCGTCGCCGTGTCAACCGCGAGAGCCCCGAAAGCCGTGAGAACCGGTCCGTGTGAACGCCGTGTCAACGGCGGACGTCGGGTGGTCCGCACGGGTCCGGCATCCGGGCCGATTGCTTGACGAAGACCGGCTCTCCTGGTCAAGTAGGCCCATGAACGCCCATCAGCGCCTGGTCTCGCGCGACTACATCGACTTCGGTCGGGTGTGGTCCGCGGCGTGTTGCGCCTGATGCGGCAGCGGGCTGCCTGATCGGCCCTTCCCTCCCTCGGTGACCCCGTCGCGGGCCGAGATCTCCCTTCGCGCCACCCCTTCCGCACACGGGCCACGACCCGTGTGAGGGCGCGGTGCCGCGCGCGGGACGTGCGCTGCCGCCACCCGATCGTCCCCGACACCCCGCGTCGTCACGCGCCGTGTGGCGATCTGACGATTCCACATATACCGCTGTACGGACGGGGGTTCACCCTGCCCGCACGCGCTCCGCCGTGCTCCCGAAAGGCCATCCACCCATGCCCGTGGAATTCCTCGGCATCGCCGCCACCAACGACGGCTCCGAAACCACCGCCCGCTCCGGCGCCGCCTTCGACAAGGAGTACACGCTCCGCCTCGCCCGGGCGCACGAGGACCACGGCTGGGACCGGGTGCTCTTCGCCTACGGGTCCGGATCCCCGGACCCCGCGCCCGCCGCCGCGTACATCGCGAGCAGGCTGGAACGCCTCCAGATCCTGCTGGCCCACCGGCCCAACGTCTCCTACCCCACCTACGCCGCCAAGACCTTCGCCACCCTCGACCGGATCAGCGAGGGCCGGCTCGCCGTGCACTTCATCACCGGCGGCAACGACCACGAGCAGGGCCGGGAGGGCGACACCCTCACCAAGGACGAGCGCTACGCCCGCACCCGCGAGTACATCCGGATCGTCAAGAAGATCTGGACCAGCCACGAGGCGTTCGACCACGAGGGCGACCACTACCGCTTCCACGACTTCGTCAGCGATGTTTTCCCCGTCCAACAGCCGCGCCCGAACGTCTCCTTCGGCGGCTCCTCGCCCGCCGCGTACGCCGTCGGGGGCGCGGAGGCCGACATCTACTGCCTGTGGGGGGAGCCCCTGGAGCAGACCGCCCAGCAGATCGAGGCCGTGAAGGCCGCCGCCGAGGCCGCCGGCCGCACCGAACCGCCCCGCATCCAGGTCGCGTTCCGCCCGATCATCGCCCCGACCGAGGAACTGGCCTGGGAGAAGGCGCACCGCACGGTGGGCGCCATCCGGCAGCGGCGCGAGACGGGCATCGTTCCCTCGCACCACCGGGGTGGAGTCCCGGAGGCCCCGGCGCCGCAGAACACCGGATCGCAACGGCTGATCGCCATCGCCGAGGCGGGGGAGCGCTACGACCGGGCGCTGTGGACGCCGACCGCCGCCGCCACCGGTGGCGCGGGCAACTCCAACGCCCTCGTCGGCACTCCGGAGACCGTCGCCCGCGCACTGCTGGACTACTACGACCTCGGCGTCGACATCCTCTCGGCCCGGGGCTACGACCTGCTGGGCGACGCCGTCGACTTCGGCCGCTACGTGATCCCGCTCGTGCGCGAGGAGGTCGCCAAGCGCGACGCGGAGCGCGGGGCCAAGCAGGCCGCCGAGCAGGCCGCCGAGCACGAGGCGCGGCACACGGCGGAGCACGGAGCCGGGGACGCCGGTGCCCCCGGCCACGCCACCCTCTCGGCGGTGCGCGGGTGAGCGCCGCGAGACCCCTGCCCCTCCCTCCCCACACGCCCCACGTCCGGCAACGGAAAGGCCGCCCCGCCGTGAACACCCCCGGGAACGGGATCCGCACCCGCCTGCGCACCGCCGCCGCCCTCGCCCTCCTGCCGCTCCTGACCCTGACCGCCTGCGGCTCCGACGGAGGGAACACGGCGGTGGCGGGCGCCCAGGTCTCTCCCGCGCCCTCCGACGACCCCGTCGCCGGCCTGCGCAGGGTGGACGCCATCGCCGCGCTCCTGCCCGCCGACGTCCGCGAGCGGGGCACCGTACGCATCGGCAACTCGGTCGGAGCCCCGCCCTCGGCCTACTACCCGAACGGCCAGGACAAGCCGCCCGCCGGTCTGGACATCGACATCGCCGACGCCGTGGCCAAGGTCCTCGGCATCAAGCCCGAGCACCAGGACGCCTCCTTCGAGACGATCCTGCCCGCCCTCGGGAGCGGCAAGTACGACCTCGGCACCGGCAACTTCGGGGTCACCACCGAACGCCTCAAGACCATCGACTTCGTCACCTACGTCAACGACGGCCAGGGCTTCGCGGTCAAGACGGGCAACACCACCCTGACCACACAGGTCACCGACCTCACCCAGCTCTGCGGTCTGACCATCGGCACCGGTGCGGGCACCACCTTCGAGAAGACCCTGGGAGCCCGGAAGGACGTGTGCGCCGCCGCCGGCAAGAAGCCGTACGAGGTCAAGGTGTTCTCGGACCCCGGCGCCGTCACCACCGCCCTCCAGCAGGGCCGGATCGACGTGGTCATGTCGACGATCAACGGGCTGCGGTACCAGGCGGCCCAACCCGCCGCGCGGACCACCTTCCTCGGCGAGTACCACCGCCTCGACGTCGGCTTCGCCTTCAAGAAGGGCTCCCCGCTCACCCCCGCCTTCCAGGCCGCCGTCAACGAGCTGATCAAGAACGGCACCTACGCCCGGATCCTGGAGAAGTGGGGCACCACGGCCTCCGCGATCGACACCTCGCAGATCAACCCGGCGGAGCACACGTGAGTGAGGTGATGGTCGAGGTCAGGGGCGTCCACAAGAGCTTCGGAGCGTTGGAGGTGCTGCGCGGAGTCGACCTCCAGGTCCGCGTCGGCGAGGTCACGGTGGTCCTCGGGCCCTCCGGCTCGGGGAAGTCCACGCTCCTGCGCACCATCAACCACCTGGAGAAGGTCGACCGGGGCTGGATCGGCGTCGACGGGGAGATCATCGGCTACCGCGAATCGCGAGGAAAACTGTACGAGTTGAAGGAGAAGGAGGTGCTCGGGCAGCGGACCCGGATCGGGTTCGTCTTCCAGAACTTCAACCTCTTCCCGCACCTCACCGTGCTGGACAACCTCGTCGAGGCCCCGGTGTCGGTCCTGCGCCGCCCCCGCCGGGAGGCGCTGGAGAGTGCCCGTCGACTGCTGGAGCGCGTGGGCCTCTCCGACAAGGGCGACGCCTACCCGCGCCAGTTGTCGGGCGGCCAGCAGCAGCGTGTGGCCATCGCCCGCGCGCTCGCCCTCGAACCCAAGGTGCTGCTCTTCGACGAGCCGACCTCGGCGCTCGACCCCGAGCTGGTCGGCGAGGTCCTGGACGTCATCAAGGACCTCGCCCGCGCCGGCAGCACGATGATCGTCGTGACGCACGAGATCGGCTTCGCCCGCGAGGTCGCCGACACCGTCGTGTTCATGGACGGTGGGACCGTCGTCGAACAGGGCCCGCCCGCCGCCGTCCTGGACGACCCGCGCCATCCCCGCACCCGCGCCTTCCTCTCGAAGGTGCTCTGACGCGGCGGCCTACAGGACGACGGGCAACTCCCCGAGACCCCGCATCAGACGCGTACGCCGCCACACGAGGGACTCCTCAGGGACCGCCAGAGCCATCCCGGGGAACCGGGTGAGCAGCGCCCGCAGGGCGATCTCGGCCTCGGCCCGTGCCAAGGGAGCCCCCAGGCAGCGGTGGATCCCGTGGCCGAAGGCCACGTGGCCGCCCGCGTCCCGGTCCAGGTCGAGCCGGTCGGGATCGGCGAACGCGGCCGGGTCGCGGTTCGCGGCCCCCGGAGCGATCAGCACCGGGGCGCCGGCCGGGATGTCCGTACCGCCCAGCCGGAGCGCCTCGGTGCTGAAGCGGAAGGTGGCGGTGCCCACGGGGGAGTCGAAGCGCAACAGTTCGTCGAGCGAGCCGGCGATCAGGTCCGGGTCCCGGCACAGGCGCGCGAGCGACGAAGGGTCGCGCAGGAGTGCGAGGACGGAGTTGGAGAGGAAGGCGGTCGTCGTCTCGTGACCGGCCACCAGCAGGAGCACGGCCAGCGAGACGACCTCGTCCCGATCGAGGGAGCCCTCCTCACCCCGCCGGGTCAACGCGTGCAACAGCCCGTCGCCGGGGGCGCCGCGCACCGTGTCGACGAGCCGGGTCATGTAGTCGCCGAGGGCGTGGGACGCGGCGTCGACGGACTCCGGTTCCCCGGCGGCGAACAGGTCGTTCGACCAGCCGGACACCAGGTCCCGATCGGCGGGCGGCACCCCCAGCAACTCGCAGACGACCGTGACCGGAAGGGGCGCGGCCAGGCCCGCCACCAGATCGACCCGTGCCCCCGGCTCCCACCCGTCCATCAGGGCGTCGACGACCCGGGCGATGTACGGACGCATCCCCGCGACCGGCCCCTTGGTGAAGAACCCGGCCGCCACCGCCCGCAGGCGCGTGTGGTCGGGCGGATCGCTCGCGAGCATGTTCCGGGACACGGCCGGATGCAGATCGCGCCCGGAGGGCCGCCCGGCGAAGAAGCGGGCGGTGTCCTTCGACAGCCGGGGATCCACGAAGGCCTCCCGGGCCTCCGCGTGACCGGTGATCAGGTACGAGTGGCGCCCCTTCGACCCGCTCGGGACCCGCTGGACCGGGGACACGCCGCGCAGACGGGCATAGCCCGGGTACGGGTCGCGTGAGGTCAGGGGGTCGTGCGGAGCGTCGGTCACGGCGCCGCGCCGGTCGGGGTAACCATGCCCCGAACGGTACCGGCGCGGGCCGCGGGAGCCCGCACCGCATGGCCGGGACGCGCCCGCGGCGGGTGGCATCGCGGCCGCGACGTGACGCCGTGTGCCCGGCCGCACACCACGACTCCGGACGTTCGCAATACCGTTCCTTCCCGGCCACGCGCAAGACGTCAGCCGGTAAATCCTCGTTGACGCACTAGACTGGAGGGCTGTTTGGCGCCGGACCGGAACAACCTGGGCAGACCCGGGCTCCGCCGGCGACCCGGACTTCCGGGAACGAGACACGAGGGCCGATGTCAGCCACACCTGAGCGCGGTGAACTCACTCTGCTCGACGACGGGCGGAGCGACGACGGGCGGAGCGATGACGGGTCCGGCAAGTCCGCACGGTTCTCCGCCGGCCCCGCGGCCCCCGCGCGCACCCTCGTTGACGTCTTCGAGGCCTCCGTGCACGCCTGCCCGGACGAACTCGCCCTCGACGACGGCGCCGTCCGTCTGACCTACCGGGCGCTCGCCGTCGAGGTCGAACGCCGCCGGCGCGCCCTGACGGCCGCCGGAGTGGGACTCGGCGACCGGGTCGGCGTACGGGTGCCCTCCGGGACCAACGAGCTGTACGTGGCCATCCTCGCCGTCCTCTCCGCCGGAGCGGCCTACGTGCCGGTCGACGCCGAGGACCCGGACGAGCGGGCCGACCTCGTCTTCGGCGAGGCCGGGGTGCGGGCGGTGCTCAGCGGCGGCGGACGCATCGACACCACCGGCCGAGCGGACACCGCCGCGACGGCGACAGGGACGGCGCCAGGGACGGCGACGGCGACCGCGATCACGCCGTCGACAGCGGCGGCGACAGCGCCCGCGGCACGGCCCGGCCCCGAACACGACGCGTGGATCATCTTCACCTCCGGCTCCACCGGCAAGCCCAAGGGCGTCGCCGTCAGCCACCGCAGCGCCGCCGCCTTCGTGGACGCCGAAGCCGAGCTGTTCCTCACCGAGGAGCCGATCGGACCCGGCGACCGGGTCATGGCCGGGCTGTCCGTCGCCTTCGACGCCTCCTGCGAGGAGATGTGGCTGGCCTGGCGCCACGGCGCCTGCCTCGTGCCCGTGCCCCGCTCCCAGGTCCGCAGCGGCGCCGACCTCGGCCCCTGGTTGGTGGACCAGGAGATCACCGTGGTCTCCACCGTCCCGACCCTGGCCGCGCTCTGGGAGTCCGAGGACCTGGGCGAGGTACGACTGCTCATCTTCGGCGGCGAGGCCTGCCCGCCCGAACTGACCCAGCGCCTGGTCACCGAGGGCCGCGAGGTCTGGAACACCTACGGCCCCACCGAGGCCACCGTCGTCGCCTGCGCCTCGCTGCTGACCGGGGAGGAACCGATCCGGATCGGGCTCCCGCTGAACGGCTGGGAGCTGGCCGTCGTCGACGAGTCCGGCGAGCCCGTACCGATGGGCGGCAGCGGCCAGCTCGTCATCGGCGGCGTCGGCCTGGCCCGCTACCTGGACCCCGCGAAGGACGCCGAGAAGTACGCCCCGCTGGAATCCCTCGGCTGGCGGCGCGCCTACCGCAGCGGCGACCTCGTACGCGCCGAACCCGAAGGACTGGTGTTCCTGGGCCGCGGCGACGAGCAGATCAAGCTCGGCGGACGCCGCATCGAACTCGGCGAGGTCGACTCCGCCCTCCAGGCCCTGCCCGGCGTCGCCGGCGCGGCCGCCGCCGTGCGCACCGCGCGCAGCGGCAACCAACTCCTCGTCGGCTACCTGGTCACCCAGGAGGGCTGGGACCGCGCAGCGGCGGTGGAGCGGCTGCGCGCCGAACTCCCGGCGGCCCTCGTCCCGTTGCTCGCCCCCGTCGACGAACTGCCGACGCGCACCTCGGGCAAGGTCGACCGCGACGCGCTGCCCTGGCCGCTGCCCGAACAGGAGGCCACCGGCCCCACCGAGCAGCTGTACGGAACCGAGGCCTGGCTCGCCGAACAGTGGAGCGAGACCCTCGGCGTGGCCGTCACCGGCGCCGCCGACGACTTCTTCGCCATCGGCGGCAACAGCCTCGCCGCCGCCCAGCTCACCACCCGGCTGCGCGCCCGCTACCCGAGCGCGGCCGTGCTCGACATCTACCAGCAGCCCACACTGCGCAAGCTCGCCAGGCGCCTGGAGAAGTCCGTCCAAGGGGACGGGACGGCCCGCACCATCGCCCCCGTACCGGTGCGCGCCCAGGTCACGCAGTCCCTCCTGCTGCTCCCGCTGTTCACCCTGGTCGGCCTGCGCTGGACCGTGGCGCTCCTCGCCCTCGGCAACGTCCTGCACACCCTCGGCCCCTACCCGTGGGCACCGACCGCCTCCTGGTGGCTCGTCGTCGCCGGTGGGGCCCTCCTCTTCAGCCCGCCGGGCCGTCTCGCCATCGCCGCGGGCGGCGCCCGCCTGCTGCTGCGCGGGGTCAAGGCCGGACGCCACCCGCGCGGCGGGAGCGTGCACCTTCGGCTGTGGACCGCCGAACGGCTCGCCGAATGCGCCGGAGCGACCTCGCTCACCGGGGCCTGGCTGGAACGCTACGCCCGGGCCCTCGGCGCCAAGATCGGCCCCGAGGTGGACCTGCACTCGCTGCCGCCGGTCACCGGCCTGCTCAAGCTCGGCCGCGGCTGCGCCGTGGAGTCCGAGGTGGACCTCTGCGGGTACTGGCTGGACGGCGACCGCCTGGAGATCGGCCCCGTCAAGGTCGGCGCCGGCGCCGTCGTCGGCACGCGCAGCATCCTCTTCCCCGGCGCCCGGGTCGGGAAGCGGGCCGAGGTGGCCCCCGGGTCCGCCGTGGTCGGACAGGTCCCGACCGGCCAGCGCTGGGCCGGAGCGCCCGCCGCCAAACTGGGCAAGGCCAAGCGGAACTGGCCCGCGCAGCGCCCGCCGCGGTCGGTCCACTGGCGCGCCATGTACGGGGCGACGGGCTTCTGCCTCACGGTCCTGCCCCTCCTCTCCATGCTGCCGGCCCTCCTCGTGCTGAGCGGGTTCGTGCCCGCAGACGCCGACTTCGGCGACGCCCTGCGCGGAGCACTCCTCGCCGTCGTGCCCGGAGCGCTCGCCTTCGGGCTCGCGTACGCCCTGCTGCTGCTCGTCTCCGTGCGCCTGCTCAGCCTGGGACTGCGTACGGGCAACCACCCCACGCACAGCCGGATCGCCTGGCAGGCCTGGACGGTCACCCGGCTGATGGACCTGTCCCGCGAAACGCTGTTCCCGCTGTACGCGGGGCTGATCACCCCCGTGTGGCTGCGGCTGCTCGGCATGAAGATCGGCCGGGGCGCCGAGGTGTCCACCGTGCTGGCGCTGCCCAGCCTCACCACCGTCGGCGAGGGCGCCTTCCTGGCCGACGACACGCTGACCGCTCCGTACGAACTGGGAGGCGGCTGGGTGCGCATCGGGCGCTCCGAGATCGGCCGGCGGGCCTTCCTCGGCAACTCCGGCATGACCGCCCCGGGCCGCAACGTCCCCGACGACGGGCTGGTCGGCGTGCTGTCCGCCACCCCGAAGAAGGCCAAGAAGGGCAGCTCGTACCTGGGCCTGCCGCCCGTGCGGCTCCCGCGCGCGGCGGCGGACTCCGACCAGAGCCGCACCTACGACCCGCCCGCCCGACTGTTGTGGGCGCGGGGTCTGGTGGAGCTGTGCCGGCTCGTGCCCGTCTTCTGCTCGGCGGCGCTGGCCGTACTGACCGTCGGCGCGTTCTGCGCCCTCGTCACGAGGACCGCCCTGGGGACCTGGGGCACCGCGCTGCTGTCCGGAGCGGTCCTGCTCGCCGCCGGGGCCGCCGCGTGCCTGGTCTCGGTCGCCGCGAAATGGCTTCTCGTGGGCCGCCACCGGACCGGAGAGCACCCGCTGTGGAGCGGCTTCGTCTGGCGCAACGAACTGGCCGACACCTTCGTGGAGGTCCTGGCCGTGCCGTGGCTGGCCGGATCCGTACCCGGCACCCCCCTGCTGGCCCTGTGGCTGCGCGGCCTCGGCGCCAGGATCGGCCGGGGCGTGTGGTGCGAGAGCTACTGGCTGCCCGAGACGGACCTGGTGGAGCTGGGCGACGCGGTCACCGTGAACCGGGGTTGCGTGCTCCAGACCCACCTCTTCCACGACCGGATCTTGAGGACGGATACTGTGGTCCTCCGCGAGGGCGCCACCCTGGGCCCGGGCGGAATCGTCCTGCCCGGGAGCACGGTCGGGGCGCGCAGCACACTCGGTCCCGCCTCTCTCGTGATGGCCGGGGAAACCGTCCCGGCCGACACCCGCTGGCTGGGCAATCCGATCGAGGCGTGGCGGTCCTGACCGGGCCTACGAGCACAGCGCAGGGAGCGGAAGCGGCAGTGAACGGCCAGAGGACAGCGGCAGCGGACCCGTACTTTCCGGCCAACGGCGACCCCCGTTACCGCGTGCACCGGTACGAACTCGCCTTGGAGTACCGGCCCGGCCCCAACCGGCTGGCCGGGACGGCCCGACTCAGCGCCATCGCCGGGCGGGCCCCGCTCACCGAGTTCGATCTGAACCTCGCCGATTTCCGGGTGGGCCGGATCCTGGTGAACGGACGCGCCCCGCACTACACCCATCGGGCCGGCAGGCTCCGCGTCCGTCCGGCCAAGCCGCTGCCCGCCGGCGCCGCCTTCACGGTGGAGGTCCACTGGGCGGGCAACCCCAAGCCGGTGCGCAGCCCCTGGGGCGGCATCGGCTGGGAGGAACTGACCGACGGGGCGCTGGTGGCCAGCCAGCCCGTCGGCGCCCCCTCCTGGTACCCGTGCAACGACCGCCCGGCCGACAAGGCCTCGTACCAGATCTCCGTCAACACGCCCTCCGCCTACACGGTGGTCATCGGCGGCCGGCTCCTCACCCGCACCACCCGGGCCTCCACGACCACCTGGGTCTACGAGCAGCCCGCCCCGACCTCCAGCTACCTGGTCGGCCTGTCCATCGGCATGTACCAGACGGTGCTGCTCGGCGACCCGGGCCTCGACGGCGTCCCGCAGAGCGCCCACGTACCGGCCCACCTGCTGGCGCGCTTCTCCCGGGACTTCGCCCGCCAGCCCGCCATGATGCGCCTGTTCGAGGAACTCTTCGGCCCCTACCCCTTCGGCGAGTACGCGGTCGTCGTCGCCGACGAGGAACTGGATGTGCCGGTGGAGGCCCAGGGGCTCTCCCTGTTCGGCGTCAACCACGTGGACGGGATGCGCGGCTCGGAACGCCTCGTCGCGCACGAACTCGCCCACCAGTGGTTCGGCAACAGCGTGAGCATCGCCGACTGGCGGCACATCTGGCTGAACGAGGGCTTCGCCAAGTATGCCGAATGGCTCTGGGCGGAACGCTCCGGCGGCCGCCCCGCCCACGAGGCGGCGACCGCCGCGCACCGCCTGCTGGCCGCGCTGCCCCAAGACCTCCTCCTCGCGGACCCGGGCCGCAAGCTCATGTTCGACGACCGCCTCTACCAGCGCGGGGGCCTGGTCGTGCACGCGGTCCGCTGCGCCCTGGGCGACGGGGCCTTCTTCCGGATGCTGCGCGACTGGGCCGCCGTGCACCGCCACGGCGTGGCGACCACCGTCGCCTTCACCACGCACGCGGCCCGCTACGCCGTCGAGCCGCTGGACGAACTGTTCACGGCCTGGCTGTACGAACCCTCCCTGCCGCCGTTGCCCACGCCCGGCGCCCTGACCGCGCTCCCGGCCCGGCCCCTCCACCCGCCCACGAACGGCGGTACGGCGGGCCGCGGCAGCGCCACGGCGTAGCTCCGCCCCCGCTCCCGCAGGCCCCCGCCCCCATTGGCCCAGTCGGGGACGGTTTGGGCGCGGCCGAGGGGATCTCCGCCCGCTCGCAGCGTGCGCGGGACAGGCTCGGACCGACGCGAACCACGGCCCGGCGGAGGTCCTCGTATGCCCGGTGTGCCCCCCGTGCCCCGTGCCGCCCGCGACCGGCCCGCGGGCGGGCCGCTCGCCTACCTCGTCGCCGCTGTGGCGGGCTGCCTCGTGGGCCTGGTCGGCGGGTCCTTCCGCTGGTGCCTCGCGCGGGCCGAGGTACTGCGCGCCTCCCTGCTCGACACCTCCGAAAGGCTCCCCGGCCCCGGATGGCTGCTCCCGGTCGCGCTCACGGCCACCGGAGCCGCCGTCGCCTGCGCGATCGCCCGGTGGGTCCCGCTCGCGGCGGGCAGCGGCATCCAGGACGTGGAGGCCGTGTGGCGCGCCGAACGGGAACCCCAGCCGCTGAGGCTGCTGCCCGCCAAGTTCGTGGGCGGCGTGATCGCCCTGGGATCGGGCCTCGTGCTCGGGCGGGAGGGCCCCACCGTGCACATGGGCGCGGCGATCGGGGCGGAGGCGGGCCGCCGCGTCCGGATGCACGCCGACGACATCAGGCTGCTGCACACCTCGCTCGCCGGCGCCGGCCTCGCCGTCGCGTTCACCGCGCCGCTGGGCGGCGTGCTGTTCGTCTGCGAGGAGGTGACCCGGGCCGTCCGGGCGCGCCTGGTCCTCCTCACGCTCATCGGCGTCGCCACGGCCGTGAGCTGCTCCCGCCTCATCGTCGGCGACCGGCCCGTCTTCGACGTCCCGCACACGGCCGCCCCGCCACTGGTGCTCCTGCCCGTCTTCGTCGTCTTCGGCGCCGCCACCGGGGTCCTCGGCGCGGGGTACAACCACCTCGTCGTCGGCGCCCTGGCCTGGGGCGACCACCTCACGCGGGTCGACCCCGTCGTCCGGGCGGCGCTCATCGGCGCCGTCGTGGGGCTGCTGCTCGCCGTCGACCCCCTGCTGGTCGGCAGCGGGGAGACGTTGAGCGAGCGGCTGCTCGCCGGCGGCGCGCTCACGGCCACCGTCCTGGCGGGCTGCCTCGTGGTGCGGTTCCTGACCGGCCCGCTCAGCTACGCGGCCGGTACGCCCGGCGGGCTCTTCGCCCCGATGCTGACGCTGGGCGCCCTCTGGGGAGCCCTCGTACACGCCGTCGCGCTGCCCCTGCTGCCGGGGTGGGGCTCGGGCCCGGCGCCGGCGTCCGGGTCCGGGACGGCGGCGTTCGCGGTCGTCGGGATGGCCGCGCTGTTCGCCGCCTGCGTCCGGGCGCCCGTCACGGGCATCGTGCTCGCCGTCGAGATGACGGGGGCGACGACCCTGCTCCTGGCCCTGTTCACGGCGTGTTTCGCCGCGACGCTGACGGCGGACTGGATGCGCAGCGAGCCGGTCTACGACAGCCTGCGGGCGCGGATGCTCGGTCGACCCTGATCCCGGGGGATCCGCGCGGGACGCATCCGCGGGGGACGCATCCGCGCGGGGGGTCGGCACCGAAGAGGAGAGGTCAGCCATGTCACTCGTCAGGGGAGCTCCTCGTGGTCGCCGTGCAGCGTTCGTTCACCGTCGCCAGGCCCTCGTCCGTCCTGCGCGACTACCTGAAGGACTTCGCCCGGACGGAGGAGTGGGATCCGGGCACCAAGACGTGCGAGCGCCTCGACGCCGGCCCCGTCCGGGTCGGCTCCTCTTGGAGCAACGTGTCGGTCTTCCGCGGCCGTGAGACCCGCCTCACCTACCGGCTCGTCCGGCTCGACGAGAACCGGCTGACCTTCGTCGGCGAGAACAAGTCCGTCACCACGACCGACGACCTCGTCCTGACGCCGCGGGAGGGTGGCGCCACGCGGCTCACCTACCGCGCCCGCCTCGACTTCAAGGGCCTCCTCAGGCTCGCCGAACCCTTCCTCCGCAAGGACTTCGAGCGCTTGGCCGACGGGGTCGAGGAGGTCATGCCCGGAATCCTGGCCCGACTGTAGAGGCCGCCGCCGCACCCTCGCGGCGCCGCCGGACTCACGAGGCGCGGCCGTAGCGGACGTCGCCGCTCCAGATGCGTTCGAGGCGTACGCGGGTCCCCGGGCGGGGCGCGTGCCAGATCTTGTCGTCGCCCGCGTAGATTCCCACGTGTTCCATCGTCGAGCCGTTGGGGAAGAACACCAGATCACCCAACGCGCGTTTCTCGCGCGGAATGCGTGACGTGTGCTCGTACTGCTGCTCGGCGGTGCGCGGCAGTTGCCTTCCGGCTTTCCGGAAGGAATAGAGCGTCAGCCCGGAGCAGTCGAATTGGCGGGGCCCGGTGGCGCCGCGGACATAAGGGGAGCCTTCCTTGGAGGCCGCCACCATCACGGCCTTGGCGCCGTACGAGTCCGCTGCCTCGGCCGGTGTCACCGGGCCGGTCACGGTGACGGCCGTCAGCAGGGAAAGGATCAAGAAGGCTTGGGGGAGCCGGAATTCGGTGGCGCGGCACATGAACCGGAAGGCCTCGGGGCCTTGGCGGGAGTCGGTCCTGGAAAGGGACATCGTGCTACCTCCGCGGTCGAATGTGGGGCATGGGGCGATCAGATGTCCGGGTCGGTCCTGCTTTCGAAGAGATGCACGGTGTTGACGGCCGACAGTTTTGTCTGATCTCCGGCTCCCGCCCGCTCCCTTGGGGCATCTGATACGTATTGGTTGTGCAAAGAATCCGCGAAGTGATGGGAAAATCGGCGCGCATCGGTGTGCAGTCGGCCCATTCGCGTCCCAGGTGCTCCGCCGGCGTCGTCCCGCGTGATAAGAGGCCGGGACGGCTACCGCCCGCGCGCACGGGCGCCTACGATTTCGCCGCCGACCGCCAACACGAGGGCCGGCTCCCCCTAGCGAAGGAACGAACGTCATGGGCCGTACTCCCGCACTGGGGGACGTCGTGAACGACTTCTCCCTGCCGGGCGGAGTCCTCGTCGAGGACCGCTTCGAACGCGCCGACTACACCCTCGGAGAACAGAGCGGAAAGCCGGTCGTGCTCGCCTTCTATCCCGGCGACAACACCCCGGTCTGCACCAAGCAGCTGTGCTCCTACTCCGACGGCCTCGAAGCACTTCAGGCCTGCGGCGCGACCGTCTGGGGCATCAGCCCGCAGGACCTCGACAGCCACGAGGGCTTCGCCCGCGAACGCGGACTGCGCATCCCCCTGCTCGCGGACCCCGGGCGTACCGTCGCCCGCGCCTTCGGCATCGACGCCCCGCTCATCGGGCTGCGGCGGTCCGTGTTCGTCGTCGCGCCGGACGGCCGCCTCCACTGGAAGCGCGTGGGCGCGTTGGGCGCCACCTTCCCCTCCGCCGCCGTCATCGCCCGGCAGTTGACGGCCCTCACGCCGAACTGAGCGACCGGGGGCGGTCGCGGGGGTCGCACTTGGGTGCTCAGTCCTCCTGGAGGTAGGCGGCGATCATGGCCAGGTCGTTCGCGATGGCCACGATGCCGGCGGGGTCGGTCGTGGGCGTCGAGGCGCCCGTGACCCCGGCGTAGAACACGTCGTGGTGGCCGTCGCCCTTGTCCAGGTACCCGGCGATCGTGATGGCTCCGACGCCGATGCGGTCGTTGAGCGCGTCGTACCCGGCGGCGGCCCCCGTCTTGGCGAACACCTTGCCCCGAGCCGGGCAGTCGCGGCAGTTCTCCGCCAGCAGCCCGTCGACGCCGAGGACGGGGAGCGCCTCCCGGAAGCGCCGCGCCTCGGACGTGCCGAGCCAGTGGGTCAGGATCTGTGCCAGCGCCAGCGGAGTGGAGCGGTCGACGGGGTTGCCGCCCCGGCCGTCGGAGAGCTGGACCTGCTCGCGGTCGACGCCGGCCCGGTCCAGGAAGCCGGCCAGCACCGGGAATCCGGCCATGCAGTCGTGGCTGCCGGCCTTGACCGCCATCAGGCAGATCCCGAGGTTGGCGCCCAGGTTGTGACTCACCTTGAGGATCAGCCGGGCGTACTGCTCGTAGGGCGGCGAGGTGTACACGGCCACGCGCGGCCGGCCCCGGTAGGTACGCGGCAGCTCGCCCGCCGGGCTGGGACCCGCGGCATCCGCGGTGACCCGTACACCGGCCCGACCGAGCGCCTCGATGAGGGCGGTGCGCCCGAAGGCCGCCGGATCGGCGACGGGAGCCACCCGCAGGACCGGAGCGGCGCCCGCGGCGATCGTCCCGGACAGACGGATCCGGGTCCCGTCGGCGGACGGGGTGACCGTGACGGCCGTCGGCCCGCCCGCGGCGACCGTCCTGACCGTGGAGGACACGTCGTACGGGGCGACCTTCGGCCGCCAATCCAGGCGGGCCGGGGCGTCGACGCGGTCCCCCGGGGTCGTCAGCAGGTCGATCAGGTTGTCGTTGATGATCAGCGGATCCGGGGTGGGGTCGAGGATCGGCGCGGCGGAGAAGAGACGGTCGTCGACGAGGACGTCGCCCTCGACACGCGTGATGCCGGAGCCGCGCACCTGTCGCGCGAGCGCGTCGATCCCGGCGAGGGGGTCCTCCGGGGTGAGGGTGGCGCCGGGGATGTCATTGGCGTAGGTGTGATCGAGATCGGTGAACGCCACGGTGCCGTCCGGGCGGGTACGGCCGCCCATCGTGAGGTCTCCCTGAGCGACCAGGGCGAGGTCGCCGGTGAGGGTGGCGCCCCGCCGCTCGCCGACCGCGTAGACGGGGGTCTCGAAGCGGTGCTCCGCGCCGAGGGAGTCCCAGGTGCCGGAGACGCTGAACAGTTTGGCCGTGGACCCGGGGATGAAGAGCTGCCCGGGGTAGAGGCTGTGGATCACGCGCCCGTCGTCCGGGTCGCGTTCGAGCAGGCCCCACTGGGCGTAGCGGTACTCCGGCTTCCGCATGATCGCGGTGATGCGCGGGTCCAGCGGGTCGGAGCCCGCGTCGTCGGACGGCGAAGGGGTCGGCCCGGTCGCCGCGCCCGAGGTCAGCGCCACCAGCAGCAGGGCCCCGCAGCCTGCGCCGAGGCGGCGCCGCAGGGACCGGGAGTCTCTTCCTCGCATCACGGCGGGCCCCGATCGTTTCGGCGGGCCGCCCGGACGGCTTGATCCGGGCCTGCGACCAGCGTGGCACGGCCGGATCCGGTGCGCACGTCACCCGGACGGGGGCCCGCGACGTCGACCGGAGGCCGACCCGGAAGGACTCCGGGCCGGCCTCCGGCGAGGGGTGGCGCGGGAGTGGCGGCGCCGGCTCCCCCTACGAGCCGTACGCCTCCAGTTCCGACAGCTGGCCCGCCGGCCAGCCGGTGTTGCCGGTGAAGGTGAGGCGCAGGTGGCGCACACCGGAGGCGGGGAAGGTGACGGTGACCGTGTTCGCCCCCTCGGTGAAGGTGTGGGCGGCGGAGGCCTTCAGCGTCGCCCAGTTGGCGTTGTCGGTGGACCCGAGCACCGTGATCGTCTGGGTACGGGTCCCCCAGGCGGCGGGGAGCTTCAGCACCAGGCGGCCGACGGTCTGAGTGGCGCCGAGGTCGACGGTGAGGGACTGCGGGAAGACGTTGTTGTCGCTCTCCCAGTAGCTGCCGGCGTTGCCGTCCGTGACGTTGCCGGCCACGTAGCCCTGGGTGTGGGTGGTGTCGGTCGCGCTCCGGCCGCGCGCGAGGTTGGTGCCGGCCGGAGGGGTGGTGGGCGGGGGCGTGGTGGTGGGAGGCGTGGTCGGGGCGCCGTCGGCCGCGTAGACCTCGAATTCGGAGAGCTGGCCGGCCGACCAGCCGGTGTTCGCGGTGACGTTCAGCCGGACGTAGCGGGCGGTGGCCGGATCCAGGGTCAGCGTCGCGGTGTTGCCGGAGGCGGGGTCGAAGGTGACGCCCCCGGCACCGCGGAGCGTGGACCAGGTCGCGTTGTCGGTCGAGCCGAGCACCGAGAGAGTCTCGGTGCGCGCGGACCAGTCCGAGGGCGGCGGCAGCTTGAGGGTGACCTTGCCGATCCGCTTGGCCTCGCCGAGGTCCACCGTCAGCGTCTGGGGGAAGGCGTTGTTGGCGCTCTCCCAGTAGGTGGAGGCGTTGCCGTCGACGGCGTTCGCCGCCGCGTACGACTGGACGGCCGAGGAGGCGGTGGCCGGCCTGCCCTGGGCCAGGTTGCCGTTCGGCGGGGTGGTCGGGGGCGTCGTCGGGGGAGTGGTGGGAGGCGTCGTGGGCGGGGTGGTCGGGGGACTGGTGGGAGGCGTGGTCGGCCCGCTCGGCACGCCCCCGTTGGTCCACACAGGCGCGGGCCACACGCCGGAGCAGGTCTGCCCGGTGTTCCAGCCGGAGTTGCCGCCGCCGTCGGTGATCTGGAGGCCGGCCCCGATGCAGTTGTGGATCGGGGTCGCCGCCTGGGCGATGTTCTTCGCGGTGACGTTGGTGAACTTCATCGCGATGTTCGACTGGGCCTGGATGGCGTAGGTCCCGGCTCCGTCGATGTTGATGTTGCTGAACTCGACTCCGCTGATGGGACCCTCGATCGAGTGGATCGCGGCGTAGGAGGAGTCGAGGATGTCCGTGTCGGAGATCTTGATGCTCGCGCCCTGCACGGCTTCGTTGAGGCCGGAGAACCAGATCGCGCCGACGCCGAAGTTCCAGTTGAAGTCGCTGTTGCCGGTACGGATCAGGGTGTTGCGCGCGGCGGTGATGGTGCCCGCGACGGCCGTGCCCTTGCCGGAGTTCACCCCGGGGTAGCGGTTGGCGATGTGCAGGCCGCCGCCGTTGCTGATGGTGTCGGACATGACGTTGTCCGAGATGGTGAAGTCCTTGCCGCCGTACGTGACGATGTTGTTGGCCAGGATCGGCAGGACGACCGTGTTGTGGTCGAAGCTGATGTCGGTGTTCGGCTTGTCCTGGGGCCAAGAGGCCAGGCCGTCGTCACCGGCGTTGCGCACGAACGTGTTGGTGACCCGGGAATTCGTGACACCGGTGTGGAAGTTCACGCCGTCGGCCGTCATGTCGAGGAAACGGCTGTTCTTGATGGTGAAACGGTCCATCGGGCCGTCCATCCAGGCCGCCACCTTGACGTGCTGGATCCAGAGGTTGTCGACCGTGGAGTTCGACATCGCGCCGCCCAGGGCGTTCACCTGGTCGTCGTCGATCCGGTCGCGGATGTCGCCGATGATCGCGAAGTCCTTGAGGGTGACGTTCTTGCTCGGGCCGTTGGCCTCGTGCGGCCGTACCGGGCCGGTGTAGCCGCCGCCGGGCACGTACTTGCCGTAGAAGCCGGCCGCGCGGTTGCGGTTGACCGGGTCGCGACCGCCGAAGACGGTGTACCAGGGGCCCGCGCCCTGGACGGTGACGCCGTCCACGACGACGTGGTCGTAGAGCGTGTAGTCGCCCGGCGGGACGTAGACCGTCTTGCCCTGGGCCTGGCCCGCGTCCACGGCTGCCTGCATCCGGGCCGTGGAATCGGTGGCCCCGGTCGGGTCCGCCCCGAAGTCGGCGACGGCGTCGAGGGCCCCGGCGGGCTTGCCGGCGGCCGAGCCGACCTGCTCGAAGTCGGCGAGGTCGACGGTGAAGGTGGGCGACTGGGCCGTCGAGGTCACCTGCACGCGGATCTTGGTGCCGGCCGGGTAGGTGGAGCCCAGCAGGGTGCGGGACTCGTCGTAGAAGTGGTGCGGGTTGGTGTCGCCGGGATTGTTGTTGAAGGGGTACCCGCCGTAGTACCAGCTGTACTTGGAGGTGACGGCGAGAGTCTTCACCGACTGCCCGTTCGCCCGCACGTCCAGCGTGGCGTCGCGCCCCTTGCCGTCCCCGGTGTCCGGGAGGCTGTAGCGCAGGGACATCGCGTTGGCGGGCTTGTCGAGGGTGAACTCCACGTACTGGCCGACGGCGTTCAGCGTGACGGCCTGCCGGCCGGACGCCTCCGAGGGGAGCCGGCCGTAGAGGCGGTCGGGGCCTATGAGCGTGCCGTTGGTGGCCGCGTACTCGGCCTCCGACTCGGTGAACGGGACGGTCGCGCCCCGCCCGGGTATGCCGACCGGCGACGGCGCCGGCACCCCGGCCGCGTGCGCGGCGGGGGCGCTGCCGAAGGTCAGGGCGGTGAGGGCCGCGGTGGCGGTCAGTGACATGGCGAGGAAGACGGCGGCGCCCCGCCGTCTGAGGGCGCGGACTTGATCGGGGGTCGGAGGGTGACTCTGCGGCGACTGGGGCACGGGCACGCACGTCCTTGCGGCTCGATCGGCGGGGAGCGGAAGTGGCTCAACGCGGGAGGCTACGACTCCGAATGAAGGAAGTCTATGAACCTATGCAAAAAACAGACTCGACCCCGCAATAAACACTTGCAGAAGAGTCGTATGCCCGATCTTGTCGCCGCTTCGTGTGCCCGCTGCCCGCGCCCCCGTGCGCTGCCGGCCCGGCGGCCGGGCGCCTCAGAAGGGCGCGGGCGAGGACGTGAACCTGTCCGAGACGTCCCCGACGAGGTCGACGCCGTCGGGGCGCAGCGTCATGACGGGGGCGCCGGGCGACAGGTCGAATCGGTCGAGCTCGGCCCACAGGAGGTTCGGGCCGGTGGTGAGTTCGAAGAAGTACCGCCTGCCGGTGAGGTCGCAGACGGTGCGGTACTCGGTGTTGTAGGTCCGGAACCTCCCCTCGCGGTACGGCGCGCCGAAGGGCACCGAGGCGTTGCGGGTGACGGCCAGGATGGTGGCGACCGCCTGCCGGTCGTCGGCCGGCTCGGGCAGTAGCGCGCCGAAGTAGGCGGCGCGCTGGAAGCGGTCGACGGCGTTGACG
Source organism: Streptomyces sp. NPDC088097 (assembly GCF_044741845.1). Lineage (NCBI taxonomy): Bacteria > Bacillati > Actinomycetota > Actinomycetes > Kitasatosporales > Streptomycetaceae > Streptomyces > Streptomyces sp. NPDC088097. Next base: position 21,840 of record NZ_JBIUTJ010000003.1, on the reverse strand, counting down.
TTCCCGGGTACGGGAACCTCGCTGCCGGCCTGGTCGTGGCCGAGCGCTCGTACGATCCGCACCTGTTCCCGCAGCAGGCGGAGCTGTTCCTCGTAGGCGGGCTCGTTCGTCATGATCGTGTGGCCGCGGTCGTGGTGCACCCGCCGTCGGCCCCCGATGTACTCGATGATCGCGGAGTCGCCCGAGGCGTCCTCCAGGGCCACGTGCACCGTGGCCCGGAAGCCGTGCATCTCGACCGGAACCAACTGGAAGGTGTCGAGCAGGGCCAGGGCCTCGTCCACGGTGGGGGCGAGGTCCAGCAGGTATTGGATCCACAGGGCGATCTGGAGACCCGGCCTCGCCGGGTCCCGGGGGCCGACGTCGGTGGTGTCCAGGTACAGCATGTGCGCCGCGAGGCCGGCCTCGTTGAGGCCGTCGGCCGTTCCGGCGCCGTAGACGGTCGTCACGATGGAGCCGAGTCGGCTCGTCCAGAGCAGTGGGTTTTCGGCGACGACCGTGGAGTTCCCCAGTGCGCCGCCGTCACGCGCGAGCCCTCGGGGGAAGATGGTCAGGACCGGTTCCGTCGATTCCGGCCAGTCCATCGTCCGACCCGTGAGGACGGCGTGGCGGTTGGTGTTCCACAAGATCCGAGTGCACATGGGCGCATCCCTTTCCGCGTGAGCCGAACGCGTCAGGACTGCCACCGGCGAGGGGGGCCCACTACCCGGCCGGGCCGAAAGAACCTGATCGGCCCTCGGCCCGCGCCTCGACATGACCGTTGCCGTCGAACGCACCGGTCGAGGGCGCCGGTCGAACGCACCGGTCGAGGGGGCCGGTCGAACGGACCGGTCGAACGGAAGGGGGCGATGGCCGAAATATACTGACTCGGTGACTGACAACCCGATGCCCCCTTGCCCCGAATGCTCCGGCACCTTCGCCTACGAGATGGGCGCCCTCCTCGTCTGCCCCGAGTGCGGCCACGAGTGGCCCGCCGCCTCAGACGAGTCCGGTGAAGCCGCCGAGCAACGCGTGGTCAAGGATGCGGTCGGCAACGTGCTGGCCGACGGGGACACCGTGACCGTGGTCAAGGGGCTGAAGGTCAAGGGCAGCCCGAGCGGGATCAAGGCCGGCACCAAGGTGCGCAACATCCGCCTCGTCGACGGCGTCGACGGGCACGACATCGACTGCAAGGTCGAGGGCTTCGGCCCCATGCAGCTCAAGTCCTCGGTGGTCCGCAAGGTCTGACCGGGCCGCCGACGCGGGATCCTGGCGGCGGAGGGGGGCCCGGCGACGGAGGGGCCCGCCGTGGAGGGATCCGCAGTGGAGGGTCAGGCGCTGAGGGATCCGCTGTGGAGGGTCAGGCGCAGAGGGATCCGCCGGCGAGGGATCCGCCGTAGAGGCGTTCCAGGACGGCGGCCACCCCGTCCTCGGCGTTCGAGGTGGTGACCTCGTCCGCGATCGACTTGAGGTCCGGGTGGGCGTTGTCCATGGCCACGCCGTGGGCCGCCCACCGGAACATCGGGATGTCGTTGGGCATGTCCCCGAAGGCGATCGTGTCGGCGGCGGTCAGGCCCATGCGCCGCGCCGCCCAGGCCAGGCCCGAGGCCTTCGTCATGCCCAGGGGTGTCAGCTCGACCATGCCGGGGCCGGTGACGATGACCTCCACCAGATCGCCGGCCGCCTCGACCGCGAGCGCGGCGAGGGTGTCGTCGTCGTGCACCGGGTGCTGGATGGTGACCTTGTTCAGCGGCTCGGCCCACAGCTCGGGGCCCCGGGGCACCGAGGTCATGGGCAGTGTGCCGCCCAGGGTGAACCCGGGTCCGGCCAGCATCTCCCCGTCCAGGCCGTCGCGGTTCACGCTCAACGCCAACTCCCCGGTCCGCGCCTCGACGCGGTCCAGCGCCCGGCGGGCGACATCGCGGTCCATGAGGACCGAGGACAGCAGCCGGTCCTGGCCGACGTGGAAGATCTGACCCCCCTGACCGCACACGGCCAGGCCCTCGTAGTCGAGGTCGCGCAGCACCTCCCGGATCAGCGGGACGGGGCGGCCCGTCACCACCACATGGGTCGCGCCGGCGGGCCCCAGCAGCCCCAGGGCCGCCCGCGAGCGTGTGGACGGCAGGTGGTCGGGGCCCAGGAGCGTGCCGTCCATGTCGGTCGCGACCAGTCGGTAGGACATCCTTGATTCCCTCGGTTGCTCTCGTCCGTCCTCCGGGGACGCGGACGCGCCGGAGGTCGCCGGAGTGCCTTCGCCCCCCCGGCTGCCCTCAGTGTCGGCCAGGTCGACGGAACGCCGAGGCGCCGAAGGTCCCGAGCCGAACCCCCTTTGTGCCCCTCGTGGGCACGCCGGAGGCCTGCTGCCCCGCCCGCGCGGCCCGCCTCAGGCCGTACGGACCAGCGTCCGCACCAGCCGTTCGACCCGGTCCCGGGAAGCCGTTCCGCCTTCCGTCGGGGCCGAGCCCGTCATCAACAGGTGGTGCAGCGTGCCCACGAACGCCAGCGCGACGGTCTCCGCGTCCAGGTCGGCCGCCACCCGCCCGAGGTCCCGCTCCGCGCGCAGGTAGTCGCTCACGGCCCGTTGGACGACGGCGAAGCCGGGGGCTCCCGACTCCCACGCGCTCCGCACCCGTTGCGCCGCCGCCGAGCGGGTCACGGCCAGGCCCACCAGTCCCGGATCCAAGGTCAGCACCGCCGTCGCCACGCCCGCCAGGTGTTCGCCCACCGCGCCCGTGCCCGCCCTCGACGGGAGGTCCTCACAGAGCGCGGCCGCGGACGCGAAGCGGAACAGGACGAGTTCCGCGACGAACTCGTCCAGGCCGGCGAAGTGCGTGTGCAGCACCCCCTTGGCACAGCCGGCCTCCTCGGTGACCGCCCGACTGGTCAGCCCCGCCGCCCCGTCCCGGGCCAGCACCCGGTCCGCCGCCGCGAAGAGCCTCTCGCGCAGATCCTCGATGGCCACTCCGCGTGGTGACATCAACTTCCTCCTGGACTGGGGGGATTGCCAGTATGGGCGTGCGCCCATACTGTTTGGGCATGCGCCCATACTAGGGCGCCTTCCCTCTTCCCGGAGGTCCCATCCGCATGCGGAACATCACCGACACCGCCCAGGCGCGGGCCTGGAACGGCTACGAGGGCACCCATTGGGCCGCCCACCACGACCGCTGGAACGCGGTCAACGCCGGCTTCGACCGGCCCCTCTTCGCCGCCGCGTCGATCCGACCCGGCGAGAACGTCCTCGACATCGGCTGCGGCGCCGGAGCCACCACCCGCCTGGCGGCCCGGGCCGCCGCCCCCGGACGGGCGCTCGGCCTCGACCTCTCCGGCCCCATGCTCGAACGGGCCCGCGCCCTCGCCGCACACGAAGGCCTCGACAACGTCTCCTTCACCCACGGCGACGCCCAGGTCCACCCCCTGCCCCGGGCCGAATTCGACGTCGCGATCAGCCGGTTCGGCATCATGTACTTCTCCGACCCCGCCACCGCGTTCCGTCACATCGCCTCCGCCCTCAGACCGGGCGGCCGCATCGCACTCCTGAGCGCCGCGGAGCCCGAGGGCAACGATTGGCTGACGGCTCTCGGGGCCCTCGGAGACATCCTCCCGATCGGCGACTTCGCGGCCACGGGCGGTCCGGGCATGTTCTCCCTCTCCGACCCCGACACCTCGACCACCCTGTTGCGCGCGGCGGGATTCCGGGACGTCCGCGCCGAACACGTCCGGGCGTCGGGGGTTTGGGGCGCCACCGCCGGCGACGCGGCGGACTTCCTGCTCGACACCGGGCCCGGCCGCCACATCCTGAGCACGGTCGACCCCGCCACGCGGACCCGCGCCCGCGCGCGCCTGACCGCCCGGCTCCAGACCCACGAGAGCGCCGGGGCGGTCCGGCTCCGCAGCACCGGATGGCTCCTGACCGCCACCGCGCACAGCTCCTGACCCGACCCGGGTCGGGTCGGTCCCGTGCCGGGTACCGGGCGGGAGGGGGCAGATCGTTTAGGGTTCAGTGGACCTCGTCCCGACCCCGCCCGAGCACCGTGCACGAGAGGGCCGCACCGCATGGCCGAACCCGCCGGAGGTCCCCGCACCGCCCGTCGACCCGTGGGGGTCGCGGTGGCCGCCGGGGTCGCCGCGGTCGCCGCGCTGCTCTTCGCACTGCTCACGGTCTGGGTGCTCCACGCGCGCGGGGCTCCGCTCCCGGGCGACGAGGCCCTCCACGTCTGGGCCTTGAACCACCGGCCCGCCGCCGCGGCGGCGTGGGCCCGGGCGGTCACCTCCACCGGGACCAAGGTCGTCCCGTACGCGGCCGTGGCCTTGGCGGGCGCCGCCGTGGGCCGCACCCCCCGCCAACGGATCCGCTCCGCCGCGGTGTTCGTACTCTGCCTCGCCGTCGGTCAGACCCTGCGCTTCACGACGATGATCCTGATCACCCGACACAGGCCCCCGCTCGCGGACTGGGCCACCCACGCCACCGGCTGGTCGTTCCCGTCCGGCCACAGCAGTACCGGCCTGATGACCGCCGGGCTGGTGATCGCCGCGCTCCTGCTGTCCGGCCGCCGAGTGCCCCGGGTCGTGCTCGCCCTCATCGCGGTCTGGGGCGTGGCCGTCGGCCTCACCCGGGTGTACCTCGGCGTCCACTGGTTCACCGACGTGATCGGCGGCTGGCTCTTCGCCTGTACCTGGCTGTCCCTGCTCGCCTGCGCGTACCTGAACTTCCCCCGGGTCCGGGCCGCCGTGCACCCTCCCGCTGCCCCCTGATCATCTGCGGCGCGCCCACCGTCACGACGGACCGGTCGTGGCGGTCATGCGGGACGGGGGATCCGGCGCGGTCGCCCGAAGCGGACCGGTACGCCGGGGGAGTACAGGACGCTGGCGGGCGCGCCCAAGGGCCCCGGCAGCCCGGCCGCGGCGACGAGGTCCTCCTCGCAGTCCAGCAGCTCCGCGCGGTGCAGCGGCCAGCGGGGGTGCGCGTTGGGCAGGTGGAGCGTGCCGCCCGGGTAGCCGGTGTGCAGGCACCAGCGGGCGGTGAGGAAATGCTCCAGTTCCGTGGGCTCCCCGATCGGCCCGCCGACCCGTACGCGGATCCGCGAGCGCGCGCCGGAGCGGTCCGAGCCGGATCCGGACCGACGGCGGACGCTCGTGTACGTGAGGACGTCGCCGGAGCGGGCGACGGACATCCGCGCCCAGTGGTAGGGAAGCCGGAAGGCCGCGCGGCCGAACACCACCGGGATCAGCCGCGCGGCCTCCAGGGAGCGGAAGACCACCCCGCGCCGACCCAGCGGGTCGACCGAGTACAGCCGTACGTTCGTCTCGGGGAAACTGCCCAGGTAGGGCACGGCGGGCAGGCGGAACCAACCCACGCCGTCCATCCGGAAGGGGACGAGGCCCACGTACGTCACCCCGTCGAGGGTGTCGGGCACCGTACCGGGCGGCAGCAGCGGAGCGACCCGCTCGGGATCGACGGCCCAGTGCAGGAGGGTCAGGTCGAGCCAGGATTGGGTGAGCAGCGGCTGCGGCGTCGAGGAGGGCGGGTCGGCGCGGATCGGTTCGACGGATGACGGCATGACACCAGTCTCCCGGCCCCGTCGGCCGTGGTACAGAGCCGGACGGTTGGAGGGCCCCGCGCGTCGCCGTGCCCCGGCCCCCGTGCCCCGTGCCCGTGCCTTCGTGCCCCCGCGGATCCGTCCGCCCGGGGTCCGCCCGGACTCGTAGAGTGGCGCGCATGCCCACACTCGCCGTCCGTGTGACCGGCCGCGACCTCCCCGGACGGGTTTTCGGGGAGCTCCGCCACGTCCACGTCGCCGTCCAGCGGGGCCGGGACCCGGATGGGCTGGTCCCGGGTGACGCGGCCGGGGCCGTCTGGGAGTTCGCCGTCACGGTGGTCGCCGCCCCCGACGGCACGCTCGACCACCGCGGGCCCCACGTGCAGGGCCGCCGCGGGGCCAGGTTCTTCTACCTCACCTGGGGGGACCGGCCGCCGGGTGGGGAGTTCGTCATGTTCCGCCGGGCGAAGCTCTACTTCGATGACCTGCCCGCCGGAGCCCCGGAGCGGGGGACCGTCGAAGGGAACCTCGCGCTGAGCGACGCCCGGGGCGCACCCCTGTGCGGCTCGGTGCGCCCACCGACGATCATCTGGACCTGATCGGGACCCGATCCGGGACCGCGCTCCCGAGCGCGAGGGCGATCAGGCGGCGCTCCACCCGCCGTCCATCGGCAGCGACGAGCCCGTGACGTGTGCCGTGGCGGGACCGCACAACCACACGGCGACGGCGGCCACCTCCTCCGGCTCGATCAGGCGCTTGATCGCCGAACCGCGCAACAGGACCTCCGCCACCACCCGTTCCGGCGCGATCCCGTGCGCCCGGGCCTGATCGGCGATCTGACGTTCCACCAGGGGGGTGCGCACATAACCGGGGTTGACGCAGTTGCTGGTCACCCCGTGCGGGGCACCTTCGAGCGCGGTCACCTTGCTGAGGCCCTCCAGCGCGTGTTTGGCGGTGACGTATCCCGACTTGAAGGGGCTGGCCCGCAGTCCGTGCACGCTGGAGACGTTCACCACCCGGCCCCAGCCGACCCGGTACATGTGCGGGAGACAACGGCGGATCAGCAGGAAGGGCGCCGTCACCATCACCCGCTGCATCAGCTCGAACCGCTCGGGCGGGAACTCCTCTATGCCCGCGACGTGTTGGAGTCCCGCGTTGTTGACCAGGACGTCGATCCCGGCGGGCAACGAGGCCACCGCTTCGGCGTCGGCGAGGTCCACCGTGTGGGCCCGTCCGCCGACGAGCCCGGCGACCGACTCCGCCGCCGCCCCGTCCACGTCCGCGACGTGGACGAAGGCCCCCGCGGCGGCCAGCGCCACCGAGCAGGCCCGCCCGATGCCACCGCCGCCACCGGTGACCATGGCCACGCGACCCGTCAGGTCGACGGACGTCGGGGCAGGCGCTGGAGGCAATCCGCTCGTCATGGGCGAAACCCTACGGACGGGAGACCACCCGGCCGACGTGCACCGCCACCACACCGCCGAGGCCCCTCATGGCGGCAGCCACCACAGCCGTTCGCCGCCGCGCCGGTGCTGCGCCACACCCCCGTCCCCCGACCCTCAGCCCGCCCCGACCTCCGCCGGCCTCGCCCGCTGGGCCCGGTACCGCCCCGGCGTGGTGCCGAATTCCCGGCTGAAGGCGTGCGAGAGGGCGTACGGGGTCCCGTACCCCACCCGGCGCGCGACGGCGCCCAGGGAGTCCTCGGTGTCCCGGAGCCGGGCGGCCGCCAGGTGGAGCCGCCACCAGGTCAGGTACGTCATGGGCGGGCGGCCGACGAGGGGCGTGAACCGGCGGGCCAGCGTCGGCCGGGAGACCCCCGCCTCCGCCGCCAGTCGCTCGGTCGTCCAGGGCGCGGCCGGATCCGCGTGCAGGGCCCGCAGGGCGGCCGAGACCACGGGATCGCCCAGGGCGGCGGACCAGGAACCGACGCCGGCGCCGGCCCCGGCCGTCCAGGACCGGATCATGTAGACGAGCAACAGATCGAGCAGACCGGGCACCGCGATCTCCGAACCGGCCCGTCGCCCGTCGAGTTCACGACCCAACAGGCCTATGGCCGCACGGAGTTCGGGAGCGGAGCCGACCCGGTTCGGCAGGTGCACGACCTCGGGCAGCTCGGCCATCAGCGGGTGCGCCCGGCTGCGGTCCAGGCGGTACTTCCCGCACAACAACTCCACTCTGCCCGACCCCGTGGCACCCGCCGCCAAGGCGGCGTCGTCCCGCGCACCTCGCGTGAACTCCTCGAACGACGCCGCCCGCGCCACGGTCCGCGCGTCGGCCGGCCCGTCGGCGAGCACGTGCCCCGCCCCGTGCGGGAGCAGGACCGCGTCCCCCGGGCCGAGGGTGATCGGCTCACCCCCGTCGGGCAGCAGCCAACAACTCCCCGTGAGCACCACGTGGAAGCCCGCGCCCTCGTACGGAGGCAGCCGTACGCACCAACGCCCGTCCACCCGAACCCGGTTGGAGGAGGGTCGGCCCACCCGTACGGCCGCGATGGCATCGCTCACCAGATCCATCCGGCCACCCTAAGCGCGCGGGCGATGAGCGGCTCGCGTATCCCGGTGAGCCCGTCGGGCATTGGGAGACTCGCTCACCCCGTCCTAGAGTCGGGGCCATGGACAACGACAGCGGGCAGAGCATGGTGTTGGGGGACGTCGAGGTCCTCCGGGTCGTCGAGTGGCAGGGGTCGTTCCTCCCCGCGCGGGACCTCGTCCCGGACGCCCCCGAGCGGGTGTGGGAGGAGAACGCGGACTGGCTCGTCCCGGACCACGTGGGGCCGGCGGACGGCATGGCCATGATGGCCCTGCAGAGCTGGGTGCTGCGCAGCGGCGGCCGGACCGTACTGATCGACACCGGAGTAGGCAACGGACGCGAACGGCCGGGCGGCGGTCCCTTCCACCACTGGAACGGGGACTTCCTCGGCGCCCTCGCACGGGCGGGGGTGCGCCCGCAGGACGTGGACGTGGTCGTGAACACGCACGTCCACGCCGACCACGTCGGCTGGAACACCCACGACGCCGGAGACGGGGCGGGGGACTGGCAGCCGACCTTCCCCAACGCCCGGTACCTGATCCCGGCCGCCGACGCGTTCCACTTCGGCCCGGACCACGACTACGGCGGCGGGCTGCGGGAGCTGGACCGGCTGCTCTACGAGGACAGCGTGGCGCCCGTGGTCAAGGCCGGCCAGGCCGTGCTGTGGGACGGGACCCACCGGATCGACGAGCACCTCACCCTGGAGTCGGCCCCGGGCCACACCCCCGGCTCCGCCGTGCTGCGGCTGGACTCCGGCGGCGAGCGGGCGGTCTTCGTCGGCGACCTCCTGCACAGCCCCGTCCAGATCCTCGACCCCGACCACAACAGCTGCTTCTGCATGGACCCCGCCGGGGCGGCGGCGACGCGCCACAGGATCCTCGGCCGGGCCGCCGAGGAGAGGGAGCTGGTCGTGCCGGCGCACTTCGGCGGGCCGGGCGCCGTCGAGGTCCGGCGCGAGGGCCCGGGCTTCGCCCTGTCCCGGTGGGCGCCCTACGCGGACGGCCGCTGAGGCGCGGCACCGTCGCACAGCACCCGTGCGCCTCTGGTACACGCCGCTGACGTGCGCCGATGGCCGTGGGCGTCGCCCCACGGGATTGCGTCGTCGGATCTCGCGACTGTTACCGTCGGCGACATGCCCGAGCTGATCTCCCCCACGCCCCGCCTGTACGCCTCCTGGCTCGCCGCCGGTGAGGAGTGGGGCGCCGACGCCCACATGGCCGGCGCGGCGCTCGACGGTGACGACGACGTGTCCACCCCCGAGGGCTTCGCCGCCTGGACCGAGCGCCTGCGCGCGTACGGGGACCGTACGGTCCCCCTGGAGCACGGACGGGTCCACGCCACCTCCTGGTGGATCGCCGAGGGGGACACCTTCCTGGGCTCGATCGACCTCCGCCACCACCTCAACGCGTTCCTCCTCGACGCCGGCGGCCACATCGGCTACAGCGTGCGGCCCTCCGCGCGCGGTCGCGGTCTGGCGACCTGGGCCCTGTCCGAGGTCCTCCACGAGGCCCGCCTGATGGGCATGGACCGGGTCCTGCTCACCTGCGACCCGGACAACGAGGCCTCGGCCCGCACCATCGAACGCAACGGCGGGGTGCTGGAGGACGTCCGCGAGACCCTCATCGGCCCCAAGCGGCGGTACTGGATCGACCTCTGAGCGGGTCCCGCCGCCGGCCGGAGCCGGGGCGGGACCCGTCGAACGGTCAAACCATCAGCGGGAGTTGCGCTCCGGCAGGTCCACCTCGGCCGGGGCGAGACCGGCTGCCGGGGCGGGACCGGTCGCGGGTGCGCCCGCCGCGAAGCCGCGCGCGGTCGCCTGAGCCGGCTTCTTGCCGCAGAACGCCGCCTCCAGCGTGCCGCCCAGAGCGGTGTTGGCCGCGCCCTGGTTGGAGACATTCGCCATCGCGGTCATGCTGCGCTTCCCGTCGCGGGTGGTGAACGCGTAGGTGTAGAAACCCTGCACGGTGCCCGTGTGGCCGTAGACGGAGGCGCCGCACGACAGGTCGTAGCGGCGCAGGCCCAGCCCGTAGAAGCGGGTGTTCGTGGCGTCCGTCGGGGTCATCGTCAGCATCGCGTCGAGGGACGTCGACGACAGCAGCCTGCCCTTGAGGAGCGCGGACATGAAGGTGCTGAGATCGGCCGGAGTGGAGATCATCGCCCCGGCCGACTGGGCCCAGGACACCGTCTGCTCGGTGGAGTCGACCAAGGGGGCGCCGGCCTCGTCCGGAGTCAGGTAGCCGCTGATGTGCGCACCCTTGATCCGGGTGTCGGGGTGTACGTACGAGGTGTCGCGCAGCCCCAAGGGCTTGATGATCCTGCGCTGGTACTCGTCGGCCGCCTTGTGGTGGGTCAGCTTCTCGATGAGCATGCCGACGACCACGAAGTTGGTGTTGGAGTACTTGTACGAGACCCCCGGCTCGGTGGTCCGCGGCTCGTCCAGCGAGAGCTGCAACAGCTCCTGGTGAGTGAAGACCTTGTTGCGCACCGCCTCGAAGCCCGGAACGGTCTGGTAGAACATCGCGTTCGTGTAGTCCGACAGACCGCTGCGGTGGGTCAGCAGGTGACGGACCGTGATCCGGTCGTCGGGCAGCAGACCCGGCAGGTAGTCGTTGACCGGCCGGTCCAGCTCGATCTTCTTCTCGTCCACCAGCTGGAGCAGGACGACCGAGGAGAACGTCTTGGTGACGCTGCCGATCCGGAAGCGGGCCCGCGTGTCCATCGCCTCGCCGGTGACCCTGTCGCGGACGCCCTCGGTCTTGGTCCGCACGCCCGAGGGATCGGTGATCCTGGCCATCGCGCCCGGCGCTCCGGCGGCCAGGGTGTTGAGCAGCGCCTGGTCCAGCGCGTCGAGATCGGGAGCCGGGAGGGAGCCGCCGGTCGGGGCGGTGCGGGCGGCCGGGGCGGGCGCGGCCTGCGCGGCGGTGGCGGGAGCCACACCGGCCACGACGGCCAACAGGGCGGCGCCGACGGCCAGACGGCGGTGGGTGGGGGGCAGGAGCACGTTGATCCTCGACTCGATCGAATCCGGTACATGGCGTCCGGCCGCCGGATCCGCCGTGGAGTAGACCCGGGAATGGCGGAAACCATGGTCTGGACGAGCCCAGTTGACGGCCGAACGCGCTGGTCACGAGCTTACGGAAGTTGATCGGAGCGTGTGCGCCCCGACACTGTGGGGCCTCTCACCGGCCGTGTGTGGAACGCTCCTGACGGTCCGGCACTCCGGGGTCCGGGTTCAGCCGTCCGACCGCCGGACGTGGAGGTGTCCGTCGAGGGGGAAGTCGGGCGGATGGGGGGCGAGGATCCCCGTGAGGGCGTAGCCGCACTTCAGTGCGACCCGACAGGAGGGTTCGTTGTCCGACTGGTGCCGCAGCTCCAGGCGCTCCAGCCCGGCCGGCCGCAACGTCTCGAACGCCCATGCCGTCACGGCCTCCACGGCGCGGGGCGCCACACCGAGCCCGCGCGCGTGCGGCGCCGTCCAGTACCCGACCTCCGCCGTGGGCTTGCCGACGGCGACGCCCTTGAGCAGTACGTTGCCCAGCGGTCGCGGGCCGTCGGCTCCCGCTTCCGCACCGGTCACGGCGAAGGCGAAGCCGGCTCCCGCCGCCCGTTCGACCTCCCGGTCCCTGATCCAGGCGAGGGCGTCGGCCGTGGTGTCCAGGTGGTGGGTGGAGTAGTGACGCAAAGTCACGTCCCGGTGGGCCTCGCACAGGGCGTCCGCGTCGGACTCCCGCCAGGAACGGAGCACCAGGCGGGGCGAGTTCGCGGTCGCGGCCACTTCGACCCGGGGGGTGACGTACATCGGCCGATCATATGCGGATCCCCCCCACGGAGCGCCTTGGTCGCGGCCGGGCCCTACGCCACGCCCCGCTCCGACCGGCCGCCCGCCACGAGGTCCCGCGGGGCGGGGGCGGGGAGCCGGGCGGGGGTCGGTCGGCGCAACCACAGGAGGGATCCCGCCAAGAGGACCGCGCCGGAGGCGATCCAGGGTGTCGGGCCGGGCGGCAGGGCCGCGACGGCGGGGCCGGTCAGGGCGCCGGCCGCCTGGAGGGCGAGGGACTGCACGGAGAGCGCTGTGGCGCGTCCCGCGCCGGACACGCGTCCGTGCAGGAGGGCGTTCTCGTTGGGGCCCGCCGCGCCCAGGCCCAGGTAGACCACCGCGTAGGCCAGGGCGGCGCAGCCGGTCGCGAGGGGGCCGGAGAACGCGGCGGTGGCCCCGAGGAGCAGCAGGCCGGTAGCGCCCGTGGCGAGGCCGACCAGCACGGCCCGTTCGCCGCCGCCCGCCCATCGGGCGGTGAGCGGTGCGAGGTGGCTGCCGCCCGCCGAGCAGAGGAAGCCGGTGCAGGCCAGTACCGCGAAGAGCATCGCGCCGGACTCGGGTGCGCCGGTCAGGAGCGAGGCCCGCCCCGGGGTGAGCAGCTCGACGGCGGCGAGGGCGCAGCCGGTCGCCGCCGCCCCGAGCAGGACCCGCCGGACCAGCGCGTCCCGCCCGCCCAGGCGCAGCCCCTCGGCGACGGTCGCCGGGATTCCCGCCACCACCGCGCGCGGGGTGGCGCTCGGGCGGACGGCGGGCTCCGGCAGGGCGGTGAGCACGTGGAACATGAACGCCGACAGGGCGACCGCCGCCAGCAACGGCGGTACGGAGAGCGGCAGTACCCGCCCGCCGGTGAACTCGCCCAAGCCGGAGACGAGTCCGGGCGACAGCCCGAGCAACCAGGGCAGACCCCCGCCGAGCAGGGTGCCGGCGGCGAGCGCGATCGCCGTGGCGGTACCACCCCGGGCCAACCCGGTCCGCAACTCGGACTCCGACTCGGAGTAGCGTTGCTCGCCGACCTCGCCGACCTCGCCGACCTCGCCGACCTCGCCGACCTCGCCGACCTCGCCGACCTCGCCGACCTCGCCGACCTCGCCGACCTCGCTGCCCGAGCCCGCGTGGACGGTGTCCACGTACCAGGCCTCGACGGGTCCGCCGGCGAGGGCGCGCCCCGCGCCGAGGAGGCCCATGCCGACGGCGAGCAGCCACGGCGCCGTGCCCAGGCCCAGGACGGTGAAGGCCACCAGGTTCAGGATCCCGGCGGTGGCGAGCACGACGCGCCGGCCGAGCACGTCGGAGAGCCCACCGGTGGGCAGTTCGAGGAGTGCGGCGGTCAGGGAGTGGGCGACGAAACAGCCCGCCACGGTGGTGAGGGCCAGGCCGCGCTGGGTGAAGAGCAGGATGAGCGGGGTGACCGCGAGGCCGATCGGGAACCAGAAGAGGACACAGGTCGCGACGTAGCGGCGGCGCGCCGCCCGTGGGTCGAGGGAGCCGGTCACCGCGCCTCGCCCGCCCCGCCCGCCGCGTCCCGGTCGGTTGCGCCGTCGGCTTCCGTGCGACCGGGGGTCCGGCCCGCGAGGGGCAGTCCGGCCGCGATGAAGACGACCTGCGCGGCGCGCGGATCGGTGGCGTCGCGGGCGGTCAGCTCCGTCAGCTTCCGGTCGATGGCCTCCCACAGTTCGGTCAGGGACTCGGGGGTGAGGCGGGGCGTCAGGTCGCTGATCCCGGACGGCTCCACCCACTCCGGCGCCAGGCGACCGGCCGCCGTGTCCGCCTCGTGGCGGGCGAGCGAGGCCGCCAGGTGTTCCACCTGGCGCCGGCGGCTGAAGGCGAGGAAGGCCCGGCTGGCGGGGGAGGCCTCCATGTCGCCGTTGCTCCAGGTGGTCGCGGCGTGCACCGACCGCCAACGCCGCTCCCGCCCGTCCCGGTGCTCGGCCTCGGCCACGAAGGCGTACTTCGCCAGGACGCGAAGGTGGTAGCTCGTGGAGGCGGAGGACTCGCCGGTCACGGCGGCCAGTTCGCTCGCCGTGGCCGGGCCGTCCTGCCTCAGCAGCCCGAGCAGCCGGATGCGCAAGGGGTGGGTGAGGGCCTTGAGGGCCGCGGTGTCCCGTTCGGGATCGAGGACGCGTTGCTGGTCTTCGCCGGTCATGGGAGGAGGTTAGAGACGGCAAGAGGCTTTCCAAAAGATATTTTGCAGTATTTCTTTGGGAAAGTTCGCACGCTCGTCCCATCCGGGCCCCGCCCGCTCCCCGCCCTGCCCCTACGCTGGCCCCGTGGCGACGCATACGAACACGGACACGAGCACGGACAAGAACGCCGGCACCGACAAGAGCGCGGACACGGGCTCGGGAACGGGCCGGAGCGACCGAAGGGGCGGACGGTTGATCTACGGATGCATGGGGCTGGGCGGCAGTTGGGAACCGGGCCCCCACACGCCGGCCGACATCGACGCCGCGGAGGCCGCGGTCCGGGCCGCGCTCGACATCGGGATCACCGCCTTCGACCATGCCGACATCTACCGGCACGGCAAGGCCGAGGCCGTCTTCGGCGAGGTGCTCGCCCGGACGCCGGGGCTGCGCGAGCGGATCACCCTCCAGACCAAGTGCGGCATCCGCCTCGGCGGCGAGGGCCGCCCGGGCCTGTACGACCTGCGCGGAGAGACCATCGTCCGCCGGGTCGAGGAGAGCCTCACCCGGCTGCGGACCGACGTGATCGACGTCCTCCTCCTGCACCGCCCCGACCCGCTCGCCGACCCGGACTCGATCGCCTCTGCCCTGATGTCCCTGCACGGCCAGGGCCTCGTACGCGCCTTCGGCGTCTCCAACATGGGCGCCCCGCAGATAGCCCGCCTCCAACACCGGCTCGACGTGCCCCTGGTGGCCAACCAGTTGGAGATGAGCCTGCACAGCCGGGACTGGGTCGAGGCCGGGGTGCTCCTCAACACCTCCGGGGCCACCGGGAACGGCTTTCCCTTCGGCACCCTGGAGCACTGCGCCGACCACGGCATCCGCCTCCAGGCCTGGGGAGCCCTGGCCCAAGGCCGGTTCACCGGCCGTCAGGAAACCCCCGCCGAGCACGCCACGGCCGCGCTCTTGGCGGATCTTGCCAAGCGCAAGGACACCACCCCCGAGTCCGTCCTGCTGTGGTGGCTGCGCCGCCACCCCGCCGGCATCGAGCCCGTCATCGGGACGGCCCGTCCGGACCGCATCCGCGCCTGTCGCGACGCGGCGCTCGCCGAGCCCGTCCTCACGCACGAGGAGTGGTACGAACTCTGGACCACCGCCCGCGGAGTCCCCCTGCCCTGACCGCCGGCTGCCCGCCGGAGGCCCGCGCACCGGCCTTCGGCGTAGCCCGCCCTCCCGGCCCCGCCCGCGCGCCGGCACGCCGCGCCAACACCGGTATCGCGGGCCGCGACCGCCGGCCCGAGCGGAGCCGGCCGGGTCGAAATATGATGAACCCGGCCGGCAGGGGCCTTTCACGCGGTGACAGCGGGGACGATCCAATGGACGAGGCGAGAGGGCACGGCGGCGCATCACGCCGCGGCGCGCCCCGGGGCGCGCCGTGAGCCGCCGTTCCCGGCCGGGCAGTGCCGACCTGCTGACCATGCTGGGGGAACTCACGGCCCAGGCGCGCGAGGGCGCGGAGCTCCAGCAGGCCCGGGTGGAACTGGCGGAGGCGCTCCAGCGCGAGATGCTGCCCGCGACCCTCCCAGGCCTCCCCGGCCTGCGGGCAGCCGCCCGGTACGCCCCGGCCCGGACCGGTCTGGAGATCGGCGGGGACTGGTACGACGGCTTCGAGGTGGCCGGCGGCGCCCTCGCCTTCTCGATCGGCGACGTACAGGGGCACGACGTCGCGGCGGCGGCCTTCATGGGGCAGGTCCGCATCTGCCTGCGCGCCGTGGGCGCCGTCGTGGCCGACCCGGGCGAGGTGCTGAGCCGCGCCAACGAGGTCCTCCTCGCCATGGACCGCGAACTCTTCGCGACCTGCACCCTGCTCCGCTTCGACCCGGCCACCGGCATGCTGGAGAGCGCCCGCGCCGGCCACGTTCCCACCGTCTGGGCCACCGAGGACGGCCGCTCCGGTGTCGCGGAGGACGCCGGAGGCCCCCCGCTCGGCACCGTGCCCGGCGTCGTCTACCCCGTGGCCCGCCGCAGGCTGGAAGCCGCCGGCTCGCTCGTCCTCCTCACCGACGGCGTGGTCGAGGGCCCGTCCTTCCCCATAGAGGAGGGCCTCGAACAGGTGGCGGCGATCCTGCGCGCGGACCCCGGCGGCGATCCCGACGGGCTGGCCGCCGAGGTGATGAGGGTCGCCGACTCCACCGGCCACGCCGACGACGCCGCGGTCCTCGTCCTCAGTCACGGGCCCGCGCACGCCCCGTAACCGCGTGTCACGCCGGCGCGGGACTGCCGGCCTGTTGTCTGATGCTCTGATGCGCACCATGGAATGGCGACGTCCGGCCCTGGCGCTGCTGCAGATCCTCGCCGTCGCCGCGGCCTACTACCTGAGCGGTCGGCTCGGGCTGCTCCGCCAGGTGACCGTCCAGGGGGCCATCGTCACCCCCCTGTGGCCACCGACCGGCATCGCCGTCGCCTGCCTCCTCTGGTGGGGTCCGCGGATCTGGCCGGGTCTCGCACTCGGCACCTACCTGGCGGTCGAGCGCCTCAGCAGTTTCAACCCCGAGGACCTCGGCATCGTCGCCGGCAACACCCTCGCGCCGCTGTGCGCGTACGCGCTGCTGCGCCGGGTCGCCTTCCGGCCCGAGCTGGACCGGCTCCGCGACGGGATGGCCCTCGTCTTCCTCGGTGGTCTGGTGCCGATGATGATCAGTGCCACCGCGGGCACCGGGACCCTGGTGCTGACCGGGAACCTGCCGGCGGCCAAGTTCTGGCCGGTGTGGTCGGCCTGGTGGGCCGGGGACACGATGGGCGTCCTGTTGGTGACCCCGCTGCTGCTGGTCCTGCGTCATGCCAGGATGCCGAGGGACCCCTATCGGGTGGCCGAAGCCGTGATCCTCTTCGTCACGGCCGCGGCCATGGCGCTCGTCGCCACCCGCAGCCCGCTCTCGATCCTCTTCCTCGTCTTCCCGCTGCTCATCTGGGCTGCCGCCCGCTTCCAGCTCGCCGGGGCGGCGCCCTGCGCCCTGATGGTCTGCGTGCTGGCGATCTCGGCAGCCACCGACCACGCGGGTCCCTTCGCGCAGCACACCCTCTTCGAGGTGATGGTCACCCTCCAGGCCCTCAACGGGGCGGCGGCCCTGACGGGCCTGCTGCTGGCCGCACTCGTCACCGAGCAGAACAACATCCGCCGGGGGATCGCGGAGGTCTGCGCGGACCTCGCCGAGGTGGTGGCCCACCTCGCCCCGGGCGCACACCCGGCCCCACCGCCACCACCGAGGGACTGAGCACCGGGATCCGCCTCGGCCCCGCCGCTCGGCCCGACCGCTCGATCGCCGTGCGGAGCGGGCCGGTCAGAAGCGGGGCAGGCCGCTCGTCACGCGGGTCCACAGGGAGCGGGTGGCTCCGAAGCCCGTCTCGTGCTGCCAGACGTGGGTGCAGCCGGGGCACTGGAGGTGCAGCAGGCTGCCGTTGTTGGAGAGCAGGTAGCGCCAGTGCGCGGAGCAGGTGCGCCGCTCCTCGCAGGGGGCGCAGCCGCGTACGTCGTCACAGCGCGGACACGCCACCCAGGCCCGGCGTCCGGGATCGGCCTGCGGGTCAAGGGGCAACACGGCCGCCCCCGTCCCCGCGCGCGGGCAGCACACCGGCGGCGACCAGGTCCGTGTAGAGGCGCTGCTGCTCCGCGTCGAGGCCGGAGTACAGGAGGTCGTACGCGGCCTCCTCGCCGAGCAGTACCTCGACGGGGTCCCAGTCGGGGCCGAGAGCGGCCATCACCTGGGCCCGTCGCAGCACCTCCTGCGAGGAGAGATCGACGGAGAAGTCGACCAGCCCGGACGCGTCGGGGCCGGTGGGAGGGGTGGGGTCGTGGGGGGCCATGCCTCGAACTTAGGTAACCCTTCCTTGCGGGGTCAAGGGAGGGTGGGGGTTGTCACAACGCGGGCGTCGCCACGGCCGGCAACCGGGGCCGGGCTCCACCGCGTCCCCTTCCGGGGGTGGTGGACATGGACCGGACGGTACGGGGCACGACCGCGGCGGCGCTGCCCGTGGCGGCGGCCGCCGCCGTGTACGGGTGGTCGCACTGGTGCTTCGCGGGCGCGACCGCGCCGTCCACGGCCGTCGCCGTCCCGATCGGCGCCGTGCTGATCGCCGGTGCGACGACGGCCTGCTTCCGGCTGGTCGGAGGCAACGCGGGCTTCTTCGGGGCCCTCCTGCTCGCGCTGGGGCTGCTGACGACGGTGGCCGTCGCCGACCGGGTCGCCGTGCGCGGGGAGGTCGCCGACTGCGCCGTCGTCGAGGTCCACGGCAAGCCCCAGGCCTCCTTCGGCGAAGGAGGACCTCCGACCAGGACGGTCTACCGCCACGTCCTGCGCTGCCCGGGCGGCTACCCGAGCGAACTCAAGGACGACCACCGTCTGGCTGCCCCGGGCGGTCGACTCCGGGTCGCCTACGACCCCGACCGGCGGGTCTCCTCGGAAGTGGAAGGCGCCCGGTCGCCGTGGGCCCCGTTGCTCCTCGCCCTCGCCCTCCTCGGCGCCGCCACGGCTCTGGCCGCCCGCCGCCCGCCGCCGGAACCCGGGCCGCCGTCCCGCTGAGGGAGCCGTCGGGGGAGGATGCCGACGTGGACACGACGGAGCTGGAAGAGCGGGCCCGGGCCCTGGCGGCCCGGGGCGGACGGCGGATCCTCGGCATCGCCGGGCCGCCGGGCGCCGGGAAGTCGACGCTGGCGGCCCGGCTGGCCGCGACCCTCGGGCCGGAAGTGGCGGTGGTGGTTCCGATGGACGGTTTCCACCTCGCCCGGGTCGAACTGGAACGGCTGGGCAGGACGGACCGCAAGGGCGCCCCGGACACCTTTGACGCGGCAGGCTACGCGGCCCTGCTGCGGCGCCTGCGCGCGAGCCCCGGCGACGGTGGGGACACGGGCACCGTCTACGCCCCCGCCTTCGACCGCACCCTGGAGGAGCCGGTGGCCGGGAGCGTTCCGGTGGATCCCGCCGTCCCCCTGGTGATCACCGAGGGGAACTACCTGCTGCACGACGCGGGGGAGTGGCGTCGGATCCGGCCCCTCCTGGACGAGGCCTGGTTCCTCGCCCCGGACGACACCCTGCGGGTCCGTCGGCTCGTCGACCGCCATGTGCGCCACGGCAAGGACCCCGCCCGCGCCCGCGCCTGGGTGGCCCGCTCGGACGAGGCCAACGCCCGCCTGATCGCCCCCGGACGCGACCGGGCCGACCTCGTCGTACCCGTCGACTGACAGCCCCGCCGCGCGGGGGCCGGCCCCCGCGCCGCGCCCGCAGCGGCCCGGCCCGTCGCCGCCGCCGCGCAGGCGTGGCGGGTTAACGTCAGCGGATGGACGGTGATCACCGAGGATGGCGCCCGTGCCTGCTCGCCGGCGCGGTGTTCGCCGTGTGCATGGCCGGCACCACGCTGCCGACCCCGCTCTACAGCCTCTACCAGCAGGAATTCGGATTCTCCGAGCTGACGGTGACCGTCGTCTACGCCGTCTACGCCTTCGTCGTGATCGGCGTCCTGCTGCTCGCCGGCAACGCCTCCGACATGGTAGGTCGGCGGCCCGTGCTCCTGGCGGGCCTCGGCTTCGCGGCGGCGAGCGCCATCTGCTTCCTGCTGGCCACGGGCACGCCGTGGCTCTACGCGGGTCGGCTGTTTTCCGGTGTGTCCGCCGGCCTGTTCACCGGCGCCGCCACCGTGTACGTGATGGACCTCGCGCCCTCCGGCGGACGCGCCCGGGCCACCTTCGTGGCCACCGCAGCGAACATGGGTGGTCTGGGGTGCGGGCCGTTGCTGGCCGGGATCCTCGCGCAGTACGCCCCGTGGCCGCTGAGCCTCCCGTTCGTCGTCCACCTCGCTCTGGTGGTCTGTTCCTGCGCCGTGCTGCTGCGACTGCCCGAGACCGTGCGGGAACGCCGGCCGCTCGCCGCCGTACGCCCCCAGAAGCCCGGCCTGCCCCCACAGGTGCGGGCGGCTTTCTGGCCCGCGGCGCTCGCCTCGTTCGTCGGATTCGCGCTGTTCGGCGTGTTCACGGCGGTCAGTCCGGCCTTCCTCGCCGAGTCCCTCGACGTGCACAACCGGGCCGTCAGCGGTCTGGTGGTCGCCCTGGCCTTCTTCGCCTCGATCGGCGGCCAGCTGGCCGCCGGCCGGACCGGCCCGGACGTCTCCCTCCCCCTGGGCTGCGCGATCCTCTTCGTCGGCCTGGGCCTCCTCGCGGCGGCCCTCCACTGGGACCTCCTCCTCCTGGTGGCCCTGAGCGCCCTGGTCGGCGGCGTCGGCCAGGGGCTCGCCTTCCGCGGCGCGCTGGGCGCCGTCGCCGGAGCCTCCCCGGCGGAGAGCCGCGCGGCGGTGATCTCCACGCTGTTCGTGGTGGCGTACACCGGCATCTCGCTCCCGGTGATCGGCGTGGGCGTGCTCTCCGGGCCGATGGGCCTGGAGGGAGCCGGGCTGGTGTTCATCGCCTGCATGGCGGTCCTGGTCTGCGCCGCCGCTGCCTACCTCGTCCTGCGCGCCCGTACCCCGGCCCCGGACCCGGTCGGCCCCGGGGACTGACCGCCCCCCGGACCGACCCGACCGGACCTGACCTGACCGGACGCCCCTCCGCTCCGCCTCCTCACGAGGCCGCCCACCCCGCCCCTTCGGGCCGGCCCTCCCCGCCCGGCGCCCCGGGGTGAGAAGATCGTGAAGCGAGGTCGCGGGGGGAGCGGCCGGGGAGCAGAGGCGAGGGGGGAGACCGGTGTTCGGGCAACGAGGGATCCGGCGGTCGATCGGCGCCTTGGTGGACGCCGTCGCCCATGTGGAGGCGCCCGCACGGGGCGAGACCATCTGTCAGGCCCTCTGCGAGGCCATGGGCGAACGCCGGGGCCGCACCATCGGCTTCCGTACGACCTCGTTCCCGCCGGGCACCGCCAGCGGGCTCGCCCTGGACCTCGGGGCCCAGGACCTCGTCGTCGTCGAGCGGCGCACCGTCCCCGAGCACCAGATCATCATCGCCGGACACGAACTGCGCCACCTCGAACTGGGCCACTGCCACCAGCACATGGCCGAGGGCTCCGCCGCCGGCCGGCTCCTCCACCACGACACCGACCTGAGCCGGGTCGTCGCCTCCGTCCTCGCCGTCGCCGGACGACAGAGCCCCGCCTTGCTCGAACCCGACGGATCGGCCGCCCGGCGCCAGGAGCGCGAGGAGGAGGCCGCCGAACGCTACGGCCTCGAACTGGCCCACGCCCTGCGCCACCTGCTCCGGCCGGGCCCCTCCGCCACACCCGACCGGACGACGACATCGGGCCGCATCGGGGCGGCCCTCGGCCACCTCGGCCCGCGGGGCTGACGGTGTCGGACACGGGCTTCTACGTCGCCGTACTGTTCGGAGCGCCCGCCGGTCTGCTCCGTCTACCCGGCCTGCTCCGCAACCCGCACGACCCCCTGCTGAGGTCGGTGACGGCCCTGTTGGTGACGACCGTCGCCGTGTTCTTCTTCGCGGCGACCCCCACCATCGCCCGGGTCAACGAACTGACCGGCGTCGCGAACTTCTCCGCCCCCCTCGTCTACTCGCTGCTGATGGCCTGCTCCGGCTCGGGGATCCTGCTGCTCATCAACTGGCGCGGCGGATCCCCGCAGCGCATCCGACGGGCCACCCGCTGGTGCGTCGGCTGGTACGCGGCGGTGATCGTCGCGCTGTTCGCCCTGTTCCACCTCGGCGACGCGCCCGACGAACGACTGCGCGACTTCGACACCCACTACGCCCACACGCCGTACGTACGGGAGATGATCGCCCTCTACCTCCTGGCCCACACCGCGTCCACCCTGATCATGACCTCCCTTTTGATATGCTGTCTGGGAGTGGTATCTGGTTTTCTGTTTGTTT